>CAVPDP010000010.1:0-94425 GCA_963702665.1 uncultured Chloroflexia bacterium | reverse complement strand
AGGGGCTGGCGGCTGTCCGTCGTCATTTCTATAAGATCATTAGGCCAGGGAGGGATTATGCGGATTGACGAATTGACGACCGAGGCTGAGTGGCGCGAGGCGTTCCCGGTGATGCGCGAGTTGCGCACGCATCTCGACGAGGCGACGTTTCTCGCCCTGATGCGTGAGATGGCGCCGCAGGGCTACCGGCTGCTGGCGGCGCGCGACGACGCTGGGGTGATCCGGGCGCTGGCGGGCATCGGCGAACTGACGAATCTGTATTATGGCCGCCACATCTGGGTCTATGAGCTGATTACCAGCGCCAGCGAGCGCTCGCGCGGCTATGGCAAGGCGCTGATGGATCGGGTAGAGACGCTGGCGCGTGACCTCGGCTGCGATACGGTGGCGCTCGCCTCCGGGCTGCAACGCGCCGACGCCCACCGCTTCTACGAGGACAAAGTGGGGATGCTGCGCTCGGCCTACACCTTCCAGAAGTCGGTGCGCCCCTCGATCTTTGTCTGGCCGCCCGCGCCGCAATCCTGACGCGCCTGACTCGCTGGCTGGCTGAAACAATTCCGGCTGCTGGAACCGTCTCTACAGTGATAGATTGTTCGCTACTCACGTGCAGAGACGCATCGAGGGGTGAGTCATGGTTGCCAGCAGATCCGTTCCTACGCGGTTCATCTCTGTCCGCCTGCCGCCACTGGCCCTGATTGTCCTACTGAGCATACTGGCGGGGCTGCTCAGTGGCTGTGGCCAGACGAGCATCTTCAACGCCGCCGCGCCGCTCGCGTCGGATGTCACTATCCCGTATTCCGTCGGCGCCAGCAACTCGACGGCGGCTGGGCTGGTCGGCCTCAAGGGGCGCGATGGCGGCGACGCCTGGCATACCGATACCGGTGAGCCGAGCGCGCAGTTCGCGCCTATCATGGTCAACGGGGTCATCTATACGGAAGGTGGCTCCTTGCAGCCGCCGCAGGGCGCCCTCATGGCGATTCGCGCCACGGACGGCCACACGCTCTGGCAGGCGCCGATGCCCACCCGCGATTTCAGCATCGCCACCGACGGCGTGACGGTGCTGGTGGCGGCCAAATCGCAGGGACTCTACGCGCTCGACGCCACCAACGGCGCGCTACGCTGGCATCTGAATGAACCGGCGACCGAGCCGCTCTATGTCAAGGACGGCATCGCCATCGCGACCCGCACCGACGCGCAGGGGCAGGGCGCGCATCTGGCGGTCTATCAGGCGGATGACGGCAAGCCGCTCTGGCAGCTCACCTATGTGCCCGCGATTGGCATCAATCACACGATGATCTATACATCGGATAGCGATGAGGCGCTGGCCTATGCCGCGCGCACGGGCAAGGAGCTTTGGCACGCCGAGATTGCGGGCAACATCGCCGGGGCGAACGACCAGGCCGTGCTGCTCAGCGGCCCCCAGAATGTCGCAAGTCTCGATGCGGCGACGGGGCATGTTCTCTGGAACGTGCCCGTTATCTTTGATGGGTGGCAGGGCATCATCCAGACCCCAACGACCATCTATGGCGCGCACCAGGACAGCATCATCGCTCTCAGCGCATCCGGTGACATCTCAACATTGAGCAGTACATTTACTGGCTACATCGTTGTGCAGATCACCGAGGAGCAGGGCGTCGTCTTTGCGTTGCTCTCGGGGGGCGCGGAAAGCAGTAAGCCAGCGCGCATCGCCGCGCTCAATGGCGCCCAGGGCGGCGTCTACTGGGAGCGCGATATCCAGGAGATTGCATTCCTCGTCGACAATGTGCAATGACGCGGCCCCTGTGATATTCCATGCGCTCGCCTGCGTCTGCCTCCCCTCCCTTTTAGGGGAGGGGCTGGGGGAGAGGGCTGGTTGCACGGGCGATGATGACGCGCTCCGGGTAGTCGCTGAAGAGGCCGTCTATGCCCCAGGCGATCAGTTTGCGGATGGCGCCTATGCGGTTGGCCGTCCAGACGTTGACGCGCAGCCCGGCGGCGTGCGCCTGCGTCACCAGTTCGGCGGTGGTGAGGCTGACGCTGGGGTGAATCGCCTCCGCGCCCAGCGCCAGCGCCGGGGCCAGCATGTCCCGCCTCTGCCACTCGCGTCCGCTATAGAGCGCCGCCACCCGCAGCCACGGCAGCCGCTCCTTCAGCAGCGCGACGGCGGGTTGCTCGAACGACGAGACCAGCAGCCGCGCGCGTAGTGGCTCCTCCAGCGCGTGCAGCACGGGCGCGACCGCCTCCGCCGTGCCGACGGATTCTGCGACCGACTCGCCCTTGATCTCCAGGTTGAGCGCGCCCCCGCGCCGCCGTACCAATTCGAGCGTCTCCGCCAGGGTCGGGATGCGCTGGGGGATGCGCCAGACTCGTCCGGCGTCGAGCGCGCGCAGGTCGGCGAGAGAAAGCGCCGCGACCGTCGCCGGCGCCGTTGGTCGTGCGGTTCACCGTGCCGTCGTGGATGATGACCAGTTCGCCGTCACGGCTGCGCTGCACGTCGCACTCGATGGCGTCGGCGCCGAGGTCGAAGGCGAGATCGAAGGCCAGCAGGGTATTTTCGGGCGCATGGCCGCGCGCGCCCCGATGGGCATAGCAGACTACCTCTCGCCGCTGACGCATAGATGTCCCGCCCTCTCTGTGCGCCTATGGTAGCACACTGGCGCGCATATGCCTGATTGAGAGCGGCTGTCGGTGGCTGGTCATCTCCGCGTCGAAGGAGAGCACGAAGAGGGCGAAGGGGGTCACATCGACAAGATGAACCCCTTCGGAGAAGATGGCCCCCTTCGGAGGAGCATGGCGAGCATGTGGCCGTGGCTGTCCGGGCATGGAGGTGTGTCAGTCGCCCAAGGCGCTCATGTCCTCCCAAGAAGCTCATATATTTGAGATGAGCATCTTGGCGAAGGATGAGTCCCCTTCGGGGGATGACTGCTGGGACGATGAGGTGAGGCTGATTTGTTCGTTCGCATCACATGCCGTGCGTTGACGTGGCTGTGGCGCTGCGGTACCATACAACCACTCTACAAGAAACAGCATGGAAGGAACGCGGGATGAATGGCGCGGATTTTGCCTATCGGTATGAACGCTATCTGGCAGAGGCGCGGTTGGCGCGCGAGAACGACCTCCATCACGATCAGCGGCGCGAACTCTTCCTGACCTTCCTCGACAAAGCGTTTGGCATCGATCTCTCTCAGGTGGAGCGCGAGCAGTATATCCAGCTTCATGGGCAGCAGGTGAAGATGGCGGGCACGGCGCGGATCCGCAAGGGCTGGATTGACGCCATCTTCCGCGACCTGATCTTCGAGTTCAAGCGCGACCTGAAGCGTGAGTTAACGGAGGGCCTGCGCGAACTGCAGGACTATCTCTCGAATACCCCCGATGGCGACCGCTGTGTCGGCTTGCTCACCGACGGCCTGAAGTTTACCGCGTATGTGCTGGACGATGGCGAGCCGGGCGGGCTGCGTGAGGTGGATGCGCTCGATCTGGAGAAGACAGCGCCAGCGGTGGCGCAGTCATGGCTCGACGCCTATCTCTTGCGGCAACAGAGTGTCTCGCCCACGTCGGCGGATATCGTGCGGCGTTTTGGCCTGCGCAGCCCGACCTTCGCGACGGCGGCCCACCTGCTGCGCGACGCGCTGGTGGTCTTCAACACGGCTGAGGCGGGCGCGGCGGAGGTGAAGCGGCAGCAGTGGGCGTTTTATCTGGCGCGGGTCTATGGCAGCGCCGACGCCAGCAACGAAGAGATGTTCGTCCGCCACACCTATCTCTGCCAGTTCGCGAAGATTCTTGCCTACGCCGCCTACTTCTCAGCGGGAGAGGCGACCAGCCACATCGAAGATATTCTCAATGGGCAGGGCTTCGAGGTGCTGGGCATCAGCAACGTCGGCGAGGAAGATTTCTTTGCGTGGGTGCTGGCGCCTGAGGTGAAGAGCCGCACGCTGGCCGCCTTCGCGCAGATTGCCGGCCAGTCTCGCCGTCTATGACCTCGGCAAGATCAATGAGGATCTGCTCAAGCAGCTCTATCAGAACCTTGTCGAGCCAGAGACACGGCACGAACTGGGCGAGTTCTATACGCCCGACTGGCTGGCAGAATTGACGCTGCGCGAGATCGAATATGGCCCTGGCAAGAGCCTGCTGGACCCCGCCTGCGGCTCGGGCACATTCCTCTTTACCGCGCTGCGCCTGCTGGCGGAGCAGGGGACTGACGGGGGAGGAACTGGTGGACTTTGCGCTGGAGAACGTGATGGGCATGGATGTGCATCCGTTGGCGGTGACGATTGCGCGCATCAACTATATGCTGGCCATCGTGCCGCACCTGCGCCAGTCACAGCAGCGCGGGCAGCGGCCCGTCCCCATCTTCATGGCGAATTCGCTCCAGCGCACGAGCAAGGCTGGCCCGGTCGGCGTCATTGAGGTGCAATTCGATAGAGAGAAACAGCGCGCGTTCCAGATTCCCCAGGACGCCGCCAGCCATCCCAGCGAACTGCTCCAGGTGCTGGACGAGATGGGACGCCGCGCGCAGAGCGAGGCGGCCAACTGGCCCACTATCTCGACGGGCAAATTCGGCCAGTATGCAGCGGAGCAACTGCCCGCAAAGAGCGCATGGGGTGAGCAGGAATACATCAAGGGCGCCTGGGACACCAATCTCAAATATCTGGCCGAGCAGATCGCCAAAGGGCGCGACTCCATCTGGGTCTATGTGCTGCGCAACACGAGCCAGCCGCAGATCTTGCAGCATCGCAAGTTCGATGTGATCGCGGGCAACCCGCCCTGGATCGCCTATCGCTATCTCAAAGACCCGTCATATCGCAATGATGTGAAGGAGTTGACGCGGGAGTATGGGCTGCTGGAAACGGGCGACATGAAGCTCAATACCCAGATGGAGCTATCCACCCTCTTTTTCGAGCATTGCGCCAAGGTCTATCTGACGCCGAAGGGGACCATCGCCTTCGTGATGCCCCGTAGCGTGATGACCGGGGCAAAGCAGCACCGGGCATTCCAGCAGAAGGGCTTCTCGCGCGTGCTGGACCTGAAGGCCGTCGCCCCGCTCTTCAATGTGGAGACGTGCGTGATGGTGCGCCAGCCGGGCGACCTGCTCACCAGCGCGATCCCCAGCACGCGCTATAGCGGCAGGCTCCCCGCGCACGAGTGCCGCTGGAGCGAGGCGGGCACGCTGCTGGTCGCGAGCGCTGGCACGGTAGACTTCGCTGCCGGGAGAGACAGTCGCCTCGCCATATTACTACCCGCGTTTGATTAATGGCGCGACGCTCTATGCCGCGCAATCTGGTCTTCGTGACCAGCGCGCAGCCGGGCATCAAGCCAGGGGAACTGGCGCATACGACGATCATGAAGACCGACCCCGACGTGGACGCCGAGGCCAAAGTACCCTGGAAGGGTCTGGCGCTCCAGGGGCATATCGATGACGAGTTTCTCTATGCGACGCTGCTCAGCAAGAACCTCGTGCCGTTCGGGATACGGCGGCTGCATCTGGTGGCGCTGCCCGTGCGCGTCGGCTATCCGCAGCAGCTTGCCGATGTCTCCGCTCGGGCCGCCAGAGAAGCGCTTCATCCCCATGTCGCTGGCGGAGATGCGCGACAGCATCACCCATGGCCGCAGCGCCGATGACTGGTTCGCCAGGGCCGAACAGATATGGGAAAGCACAAGACGTCCGACGACCAAAGAGACATTGGCGAGTGGGTCAACTATCAGGGCAAGATTACGGGGCAAAGCGCAGAGCCGGGCTATCTGGTGGTCTATAACGCGGCTGGGTCAAATATAGCCTCAGCCCTGGTTGATACCCACACTCTCCCAGCGATCAATGGCGCTCAGCCAAAAGGCTTCGTACTCGACCACACGGCCTACTGGTATCGCACCGACCAGCTTGAGGAGGCTCATTACGTGTACGCAGTGCTCAACGCGCCGTGTGTGGACGCTGCCATCAAGGCTGGCTCAAACACGTGGGCTTTATGGGCCCACGCCATGTTCACCGCCGCCCATTCGAGGTCTGCCCCATCCCCGCCTTTGACGCGAACGACCCCGATCACCAGCGGCTGGCGGAACTGAGCAGGCAGGCGCACGAGACGGTGGCGGCGCTCGATCTGAGCGAGGGCGGCGTGGTGGCGGCGCGCAAGAAGGCGCGCGAGGCGGCGCGGGGCTATCTCGATGCGATAGACGCCATCGCGCGGCGCATGCTGGGGCTGACGACCCTCTCCCCCGGCCCCTCCCTAAAGAGGGGAGGGGGAGGCAGAGGCAGACGAGGAAGGCGAAGAAGAAGCCGATACGATGTAGTCCGCGCGTCGCCCAAGATGCTCATGTCCTCCCAAGAAGCTCATCGTGAGGATATGAGCATCTTGGCGCATGATGAGCATCTTGGGAGGGTTCCAGTAGGCATGTGGCGGTGGCTGTCCGTGGCTGACAGCACTGCCCATCGCCGAAGGGAACCATCCTCTCCCAAGGGGATCATCTTGTAGATATGACCCCCTTCGCACGAGATGACCCTCTTGGGAGGGTCCCATGTCGGGCACTGTGGCTGGTGAGCTGTCCGTCTCCGCGTCGAAGGGGGACCAGCGCCTGATGGTTATGGCGCCGCCTTCGGCGAAGTTCTGGCCCCCTTCCCCTCTTAGGGGTGGGGGAGAACCAGTGGCCGTGCCCGAATATGACACGCTGGTCGCCCTGATCCCTTCCCTCGTAGGGGAGGGTGGCCGAAGGCCGGGAGAGGGCCGCGCCCGAATATGAACAAAGAATCATGATGCTTCTCACATGGTGTTCCCATGTTTCCTTCATCATCGCCTGCCACACTCTTCAGTACATGAGTAAACATGACGCAACGACGCGCCAGACTTCCTCCAGCCATCAGGCTGATGCTGACGAGGAATGGTTGATAGCGAAGGAGTTTTTCAATGGCCACTGCTCTCTCAGAGGCCAGGCGCGCACAGAACGCACAGGCGACGGCCAGAACGATAACGGTACAGGTGATCGCCATGACGCCCGCCGCGCGGAACGCCGTGACCCTCACCCTGGCGATGCCCGGCACGCGACAATCCCCTGGCCCCTATCGTCCCGGCCAGTTCGTGACGCTGACGATTCCCGCCGCCAGCGGAGCGCCACTCCGCCGCTCGTATTCGCTCTGCGGTGATGGCCGCGCCGATGCGCCCTGGCAGATCACCGTCAAGCGCACCAGCGGCGGCAAAGTCTCCAACTACCTGATCGACCGCATCAAGCCCGGCATGGCGCTCGAATGCAGCCTGCCACAGGGCGCCTTTACGATGACCGAGCGCCCCCATCCCGACGTCCCGTTCGTCTTCGTCGCGGCTGGCAGCGGCGTCACGCCCGTCTATGCGATGCTGCGCGCCATCGCACGCATGGCCCGCGGTGGAGCGCCCGCGCGTCACGCTGCACTACGCCTATCACAGCCCCGCAGACGCCATCTTTGGCCGCGAACTGCTGGCGCTCGACCCGCAGCGCGCCTGGCTGACCCAGCAGCACTACGTGACGACACAGGGGCAGCGGCTCGACGCCGCGCAGGTCGTCGCCGTGATGGGGTCACAGGCCACCCAGGCGCAGTGGTATGTCTGCGGCCCCGCCACACTGCGCCACGAGCTTGAGGCGGCGGCCACCCGGCACGGCGTACCCGCCACGCATCTACATGCCGAGGTCTTCGCCAGCCCGGCGAGTCCGGCCATACGCCAGGCGGGCACATATGCGCCAGCGGGGAAAGCGGCCCGCATTCGCCTGGCCGATAGCGGCGCGGTGCTGAACGCGCAACCCGGCGAGACGCTGCTAGAGACGCTCGAACGCAGCGGCTACCGTCCCGATTTCAGTTGCCGGGCGGGCGCCTGCGCCACCTGTCGCCTGAAAGTGCTTACGGGCACGGTACACGATAGCGGCGAGAACAACGCGCTCACCCCCGCCGAACGCGCGCAGGGCTACGTGCTGAGCTGCGTCGCGCAGCCACAGGGCGATGTCACGCTGGCGACGGCGGGACGGCGGGTTGCCTCCCCGCAGCCGATTTCCGCAGGCGGCGCGCGTCGTCTCCCGGCGGCGCGGCTCGCTGCCCGGCGGCGTCTGCGGGCGGGCGTTGCGGCGGCGACGATTGGCGTCTTCCTCGGCGCGTGGGGGCTGACACACGCCGCGACCACCACGGCGACAGCGGTCAGCGGCGGCTCGTCGTCCAGTAGCAATTCCAGCAGTTCCAGTGGCTCCAGTGGCACAGGCTCCAGCAGTTCGAGCACTAGCGGATCGGGCAGTTCCAGTAGCTCCGGTTCGATCACCACACAGCCGAGCGCTGGCGGCTCCAACTCCAGCACAGGGACATCCTGAGATGCGAACATTCACACCGTTCGGTGGGCTGACCACCGTGCCGCTACATGACCCTGACGACATCACGACGATAGACACGATAACCGCGCAACCGAGCGACGCGAGCTGGTGCAGCGCAGTGGGCGCCCGATGGCGACCGACGTGAGCGTACAGATTGCCGTGGAGCCAGCGCGCTGGGTCGAGGCAGTGGCCGCCGCCGACGCCTGCATGGACTGGTTCGCTGAGGTCGATCTGCGCCTCTCGCGCTTTCGTCCCGCCAGCGAACTGAGTCGGCTGAATAACGCGGCGGGCGAGTGGTTCGCCGCCTCCGACGCGCTCTATGAGTGTGTCGCGCTGGCGGTGGCGTCGGCTGAAGCCAGCAACGGCCTCTTCGACCCGACGATGTTGCGCCAGTTGTGCGACCTGGGCTATGATCGCGACTTCGCCTCTATCGCGCAACGCGAGGTCGCCGTCAGCGCCCCCATTGAGAGAGGGAAAATAGAATGTGGCAACACGCGCATCTCTGGTTCCCCCTCCCTTTTAGGGGAGGGGGTTAGGGGGAGAGGGCCGTCGATGGCCCCAACCCCTCCCCCAGTGCAAGCGACACCCAGCGCGCGCGCCGCCTGGCGTGACATCGCCCTCGACCCACAGCGCAGACGGGTGAAGCTGCCCGCCGCTGCGCAACTCGATCTCGGCGGCATCGCCAAAGGCTGGTCAGCCGATGTCGCGCTGGCCCGCTACTGCGCCTCATTCCCTGGCGCGCTCATCAACGTCGGCGGCGACCTGCGCGCGCAGGGCGGGCCACAGCCGGGCGAACTCTGGTCGGTGGGCATCCGCGATCCACGCCTGGAGCTATCCGGCCTGGATGATCCGGCCACCCATCTGGCGACCGCCGCGCTCAGCCGGGGCGCGATGGCGACCTCTGGCGCGGTACGTCGCTGGTGGCTGCGCGATGGCCAGCGCCAACACCATCTGCTCGACCCGCGCACCGGCCAGCCAATGACACTATGGATCGATGGCAGCGATGAGCCGGGATCGCTGATCGCGACGGCGACCGCATTCGCGCCGACGGCGACGCAGGCTGAGGTGGCCGCCAAGGTGGCGCTGCTGCGCGGCTATCCCGGCGCGCTCTCGGCCGTGGAGTCCGCCTGGGAACGCTACGGCGCGGTCGGCCCAGCGAACGATTGCGACGCCGGGGTTGCGCTGGCGCTGGTCTTTGGCAGCGGCGAAGTCATGTTCTCGAAGAATATTGCCGCATATCTCGCCTCCTGGGGTACCGATGGCGCGCCGCTGCCAATGGTGGTGCGCTCAACGCTTCCCCCGCTCACCCTGGCGGAGATGCGCCGACTGGAGCAGCGCTCATGACCATCTTCGCCCCGCTCTCATCGCTGACCATCACGCTCGCGGCGACCAGCGCGACGGCCAACCCGTTCCTGTGGTACGTCACCCGCGCGGCGGCGACATCCGCCTATATCACGCTCGCGGCCACGGTCATCATTGGGCTGTTCCGCTCGCTGGCGCGCGTTTCCCGCCTGCGCAACTCGCGCGTACTCTGGCTGCTGGATGAGCTACATCCCTATCTGGCGGTGCTCACGCTGGCGTTGGTGGTCTTCCATCTGCTCTCGCTGGTCTTCGATCCACTCATCCCGTTCTCGCTGCTCAATCTGCTGCTGCCGTTCGATCAGCCCTATCGTCCGCTGGCGGTTGATCTGGGCGTGCTGGCGCTCTACGGGCTGGCGGTGGTCTGGCTGAGTTCGTGGCTAAAGCGGCGCATCACCCATGCAAGCTGGCGAACGCTGCACTACACCAGTTTCATCGCGTTTCTGCTCGTGACACTCCACGGCATCTTCGCGGGCAGCGATTCCGCCGAGGCGTGGATGCGACTGCTCTATATTGGCGTCTCCGGCGTGGTGACGGCGCTCGTCCTCGCCCGCATCTTCTGGCCAGCCACGCCACAGCCCGCCAGCAGATCGCGTGTCGCGTCGGCGCGCCGCAGCCGGTAATCAACTGGAGCAGCGTCCGTTTCTGGTTCCCCCTCCCTTTTAGGGGAGGGGGTTAGGGGGAGAGGGCGGTGGATGGCGCAGACACTTTCTGTGAGAACACTCATCCAGATCACAGATAACTTGAATGTACGCCGGTACAGTGGCAGACAGACAGCTATCGCGCCGCCGCTCGGCGCATGACGAGTGAATCGGACGCCTGACCCGGCGTCGTAACGTATGATCCCCAGGAGAATAGCATGGCTACCGATATTGCGCCGCCCACGCTCGACGACGGCGCCGCGCCACCCACGTCTCCCTTTGTCTCGCTGCTCGCCCGGCTGCGCGCGTTCTGGGAGCCACGACGACGGCAGGCGCTCGCGCTGATCCTGTTGCTGGCGGCCTTCACGAACTTCTACGAACTCCAGCGCAACGGCTACGCCAATCTCTATTACGCGGCGGCCATCCGCAGCATGCTGGAAAGCTGGCACAACTTCTTCTTCGTCTCGTTCGATCCCGCTGGCTTCGTCAGCGTCGATAAGCCGCCACTCGGCTTCTGGATACAGGCGGCCAGCGCCAAACTGCTCGGCTACAGCGGATTCAGCATCCTGCTGCCGGAGGCGCTCGCGGGCGTGCTCTCGGTGGCCGTACTCTATCTCATCGTCCGGCGCATCTTCGGCGCGGGCGCGGGTCTGCTGGCCGCGCTGTTGCTCGCCATCACCCCGATCAGCGTCGTGACGAACCGCAACAACACGATTGACAGCCTGCTCGTGCTGACCGTGCTGCTCGGCGCGTATGCCATCACGCGCGCCGTTGAGCGCGGGAGCCTGCGCTGGCTGCTGCTGGCGGCGGTGCTGGTGGGGCTTGGCTTCAATATCAAAATGCTCGAAGCCTATCTGGTGGTTCCCGCCTTCCTGGTGGTGTATCTGCTCGGCGCGCCCCTCCTGTGGCGCACGCGTCTCTGGCGCCTCGCGCTCGCTGGCGGCGTGATGGTCGCGCTCTCGCTGAGCTGGGTGATCGCCGTCGATCTGACGCCCGCCTCGGCGCGTCCCTACGTGGGGTCGAGCGGCACAAACTCCGAACTCGATCTGGCGCTCGGCTACAACGGCATCCAGCGGCTGCTGGGCATGGTCTTCGGGCGCGGCGGCGGGTCTACCAGCGGCTCATCCATCCTCTCGGGCATCACCAGCGGAGCGACCACCGGTGGGCCGGGCGGCGTCTCCGAAAACGGCGTGCCGGGCTTCTTCCGGCTGCTGAACACGCAGCTTGGCGGCCAGGTCAGCTGGCTGCTGGCGCTCGGTGTGGTCGGTCTGCTCGCGAGTGGCTGGGGCATCCGCTGGAACGGGCAGTCGCTCGTCGCCCACATGCGCGGCTGGCTCCATTCGGCGGAGGCGCGGCGCAACGCGCACCTGACGCCGCAACAGTCGGCGCTGGCGCTCTGGGGCGGCTGGACGCTGACGATGGCCGTCTTCTTCAGCATCGCCGGATTCTTTCACACCTACTATCTCTCGATGCTCGCGCCGGGTATCGCCGCACTCGCTGGCATCGGCCTGGTGTTGCTCTGGCGCGACTATCGTAACTACCATGACTTCACGCGGCTGGCTGGCGCGGCTGGCTGCTCCCGGTGGCGCTGGTCGTCACGGCAATCGTGCAGGGGATCATCCTCGCGGACTATACCAACTGGAACGCCTGGATGACGCCGCTCATCGTGGGTGGATCGCTGACCGTCGCCGCGCTGCTGGTCTGGTGGCGACTCGCACACGCGCCCGCGAATGTGGCATATACGGCATACACGTCCGCGCCCGCCATCGCTGGTGGATCGCTGCCTGCTCCCGTCTATACCCCGCCGCGCAATTCGTTCGTGGATCGCATGGGCCGCTCATCGGCGACCGTGGCGGTGGTGGCGGCGCTCGGTGTCGCCTTGCTGCTGATCGGCCCGGCGACCTGGGTGGGCGTCTCGCTCACCAGCGGCGCGGTCGGCGCGCTGCCGACGGCGGGGCCAACGGCGACGCTCGCCCAGAGCGGCGGCAACGGTGGCTTTGGCGGCGGGCCTCAGGGCTTCGGTGGCAATGGTGGCGGGCGCGGGTTTGCTGGCGGTGGTTTCCCCGGCGGCGGATTCACGCCACCGACCAGCGGCCAGGGAAACGGGCCATTAGGGTCAGGCAGCGGCGCGACTGGTGGCGCTGGCGGCGCTGGCGCGCAGAGCCTCCAGGTGAATCAACAACTGCTCACCTATCTGGAGGCGAATCGCGGCTCGGCCAGGTATCTCCTCGCGACGCCCAACTCACAGACGGCGGCGCCCTATATCATCGCCAGTGGCCAGCCAGTGATCGCGCTCGGCGGCTTCAATGGCAACGATCAGATTCTGACGCTGAGCCAGCTTCAGGCGCTGGTCAACGCTGGCGATCTGCGCTACTTCCTGCTGGATGGCGCGGGTGGCGGCCCCGGCGGCCAGGGCGGCGGCAACAATCAACTGCTCCAGTGGGTTGAATCCAATTGTACGCAGGTGGCGGCCAGCGCGTATGGCGGCTCAACAACAGGCGGCGCGCTCTACGCCTGCTCGACCGCTGGCTAGCGCCCTCTCCCCCAGCCCCTCCCCTAAAAGGGAGGGGAGCCAGAGCCAGAACCACGTGTAGCCAGATGGCCACGCGGGTAGCCTGATCCCTCCCCTCGCAGGGGAGGGTGGCCGATAGGCCGGGTGAGGTTCGCCCCCCAAAACACCTCAAGCGCTAATGTGCCGTCTATTCTCGTCGCCTGTGCGCTATCCGCTCTCCCCGCGAGCGTTACAATACCTAGCACATATCCCCTGGCGCGTATGGGATATGCGAGCGCGTAGTTGGCGCGCGGCGTTGGAGAGTAGTCAGCCACAGAGACAGCCACAGAATCCGGTGGGCCAGGAAAGCACCGATGAGCAGTTGTACGCCGAAAAGGCCCGTATCGGTCGGCTGAGCCGGATTCGCGAGGTCGTCTTTGGCACGCTCGATGGGCTGCTGGTGCCGGTGGGCGTGGTGAGCGCGGTCGCTGGCGGCACGAATAACACCAGCGCGGTCATCATCGCGGGACTTGCCGAGGCGTTCGCGGGCGCGCTCTCGATGGGCGCGGGCGAGTTCATCTCTGGGCGCTCCGAGGCGCAGGTGCAGAAAACCGAGGTCGCGAAGGAACTGCGCGAGATTCGCGACAACCCGGAGTTCGAGCTAGACGAGATGGCGCATCTTTTCCGGCACGAAGGCGTGAGCGCCGAGGACGCCAAAACCATGGCGAACCTGCTGGTGAAATATCCCAACGCCTATCACAAAACGATGGTGGAGAAGGAGCTAGGGCTACAGATCAACCCCGATACGGTGCATATCAACGAGGCGCTGACGATGGGCGTCTCCTATATTATCGGCTCAATCTTCCCGCTGATCGCCTATTTCTTCCTGCCCATCAGAACCGCGCTACCAGTCTCGCTGGCGCTCACCGTGCTGGCGCTCGTCATCGTCGGCATCATCAAAGGGCGGCTCGCCAACATCAATCTGGTGCGGAGCGCGCTGGAGGTCGTCGTCGTCGGCACGGCCTCTGCCCTGGGTGGCTACTTTCTCGGTGTGGTCGTGCCGCACCTCTTCGGCTTCAAATGAGAGCGGCGCCAGAAAAAGAGGGTGAGACGATGCTACGGACTGCGATGCTGCGAACGACTCGGACAGGAGATCAAGCGACCCGACGGGGGCGCGCCAGACTGGGACTCGCGCTGCCGCCTGCTGCTGGCGCTGATGATTCCGCTCGTCGCGCTGGGGTGCGCGCAGCCGACCACGCCCGCCGCGCAGCATACGCAGACCCCCAATTTGGCCTTTGTCTTCGACGGCAACTTTCTCACGGCGAAAAACAGCTATGATCTGCGCATCACGCTGGTCGCGCTCGCCACAACCGATGGCCACGTGGCCTGGCAGAGCGCGGTGCAGACCTCGGGCGAGGGCGACGCGCCCGGCTACAGATTTCCACCAGTCTCCCAAAATGGCGCGGTCTACGTGGGCTATTACTATGACCACCCGGTCGATACGCAGAACACCGTCCGCCACGGGGTGATCGAGGCGCTGGACGCGGCGACGGGCACGCTGCGCTGGCGGCGCGAACTGGGAACCGAGTTGAATGGGGCGCCTGTGGTGGATGGCGCCACAGTCTACATCAGCGCGTCGGTTCTGCATACCGAGAATCAGCAGGCGCCGACCGAGAGCGGCCTGGTCGCGGCGCTCGACACCCAGACGGGCGCGGTGCGCTGGCAGCGCGCGCTGGATGCGCCGCCGGGCATGGTCGCCAGTGCGGCTGGGCGCGTCTACCTCATCATGAGCGAGCAGTTCGCGGCTCATGCGCTGGCGCTCAACGCCAATGATGGCTCCATCGCGTGGGACTACACCTCCGACGCGCCGCTGACGCGTGGCGGCGACGCGGAGAACAGCGCTTCGAGCGCCCCACTGGTGGTCGGCGGTCGGGTTCTTGTAGAGGCGACGGAGCGCGCCGCCGATGGGTCAGGACAGTTGAAGCTGGTTGCGCTCGACGCCGATAACGGTCACGTCGCCTGGCAGCGTCAGACCCAGGGCATCGCGGCGACACCCGCCGTCAACCAGAGCGGCGACACCATCTGCCTCAGCGACTACGTCTCGGAGCAGGATACGAGCGACATCCTCGGGCTGGCGGTCGCGGATGGCGCGCAGCGCTGGAGCGTGAAGGCTATGCCGGGCATCGTCTCGGGGTGCTCAGCGTCGGGCGAGAGCTTCTATCTGACACAGCGCGCCAGCGATATGAAGTCGGGAACGGTCTTCGCGCTGAACAGCCAGGATGGGAAGCAACTCTGGAAGACCGCCACCGCCGCGCCAGTGGCCGCCGACGGAATCCTCGCGCCGACGGTGGTCAACGGCGCCGTCGGGGTCTATCTGGCGGACGACGAGGCGACCAGTGGACCTGTGACATCCGCGCTAGCCGTCTTCAACGCAAGCGATGGCAAGCTGCTGTGGAAACATGCCTACGATGGCCGCCCCCATCAGACAATGGATATCGAGGGCGATCTGATCTTCAACGCCGAACGCGCCACCGACCTGCCCACCATCGCCGTCTATGCGCGCGCGACCGGCGCCCCGCTCTGGAGCTACACGCTGGGGAAACTGTAGCCTCGGCGCGACTTTTGTAGCGATTTCGTAACGGGCGGGTGGTATCCTCGCGTCAGATGACCGACCACCTGCTGACGGTGGTCGTGCAGCAGACGATGGAGCCGACGAACCTCTCGCTCTGGCTCCGTGCCCCTGGCGACCACCCCTGAGCGCGTCTACGGGCAACTGGGGGAGACATACCAATCCGCGATATTCCAGAGGTCTAGGGCAGGGACAGACGCATGTCTGAAGTTGCAGAGCGTCGGCTTGACCAACGAAATATTAGCCCGTACGTAGACCTGCTCGACGTAGTATTGCTCCGAGAAATAGCGCTGGAGCGAACGCAGAATCGCTATGCGCTGCTCATCGGAGGGAGTGTTGGACGCCAATGTGTCGCGCTGGTTTGCCTGCGCGTCAATGATTCCAAAGGGGTTCCACCCAGATGGATTCTGTGGGCTGATCACATCAGCGCTATCAAACGGCCCGAAATCCCATGTCAGGCGCCCGATGGGATTTGGAGAAGACTGCCCATCAACGAACAACAGATCGAAGTCTCCCGACAGGAGCGGATTCGCATCGGGGCGCCAGAGCGTGAGATCATTGACGACGGTAACGCTAATGCTCAGATTCCGGGCGTAATCTGCCTGTACCCGCTTCGCAATGTCAGTATCGCCGCTGGCTCCCGGTGAGACAAAAAGCTTGATCTGTAGCGGAGTCACGCCATCTTTGTTACGCCGGACGCCGTCCACCAGATGGTAGCCTGCCGCCTCCATCAGGCGCGCGGCATCGGAGGGGTTGTATGCAGGAAGCCTGAACGCTGGATCATACGCCGAGTCTGGGGCCACTGCGTCTGACTCATCGGTAAACAGGTTCGGATCACCACACGAGACAGCGCCCAATGTCGCCTGTACCGCCGCGCAGCGATCGAACGACTCGACGAACGCCTGACGCACCGCACGTTCGGTGAAGATAGACACGCCGCCATTCACCTGCGCATTGGGCGCCACACTGCGCTGATTGAATCCAAGTTCGACGGTATCAGGGGCGGAGCTGGTGACGACCTCATTCTTCGGAACGCCATGTAATTGGCTGAGATTGCGCGGTTCCAATCCTAGCGCAAGCGCCGCCTTGCCCTGGCGATACTGCTGGATGACATCCGCCTGCATCTGAGGAACCGGGTTGAGACTCGCCCTGGCCTGCTGCGGAAAGTCCGCGAGCGTGGACAATAGTGTGATCTGATCCAATGCGGGCGCGTGGAAGAAATTGGAGAAGAAACGAGGGTTTCTCACGAGCGTAACGTGCTGGTCAGGCACAAAGTCGCGCACAGTAAAGGGGCCATTATCCACGGGGATAGTCGTGTTGAATGCGGGCGTCTTCCTCAGCCGATCAGCGATTGTCGAATTGTAGGCTCCGGTTCCTGGATTATATACCCCCGCGAACTGCCCAGTGGCGTAGGCGTGCAGTGGCACAGGCGTAATCTGCCAGAGCGCGGAAAGATAATCCGCATAGGGTTTGGCCCAATGAATCCGGACAGTGTGTGGATCGAGCGCGGTGAGTGTCATCTGATTGAAGGGAGAGCCGCCGAAGATATGAGGGTCAGCGGCGAGTCGCCAGCCAAACAGAAAATCGTCCGCGAGTAAGCGGCGCGCCATCTGACCAGACGGCCCTCGAGTCAATGCGAAACGTCGTCACCGTCTCGTCAGGCGCTCTCCCCACCGTTATCCACGGTGGGAACCGTGGCGCATTGGTCGGCCTTCCAGCCGCCAAGCCCAAGCGTCAGATCGGGAAGCTGTACGATACATCCCTGCCAGATAGGAGAATAGAAAGGACAGATTGCCAACACCCAGGCCATTTGGAGCAAGCGTGGGTATGCCGGACGAGACTCCGATAGTAATAGCGCCGCCAATGTGTGTGGAGCGGTGATACAGATAGGTGAAATCGTACCCGCTCCGTCCATGTGATGCGATGAGAATTGGCGCCCTGGTGGATGAAGAGCATTGTCAGCACTACGACCAGCGCGAGCAATACACTGATAATCGTCGCGAATGGCCTGCGAATCTCTCGCCATTGCCGCGCCAGAGAGGCGCGCGCGGGACGCGCAAGGATGGCCAGCCCGAAGAGCGCAAGGATTGCCGCGCCAGCAACCCAGCCAAGCGCGCGTGGAAACGTGGGAACAACCACTGGTAGCGCCAGCCCGGCCAGGGTGAGCAACACCAGCGTCAGCATCGCCACGGTCACAAGATTCGCCCGCGCCACTGGCCAGAGATCCAGTGTGCGCAGCGACGGAAACTGAGGAGGCAGACCAGGCGTATCGGGCAGCGTGAGCTGGATAATAGACTCGCGGGTCCTGAGATCGCCGAGGCGGTGTGTTCCGAGATAACGCAACTCTGTGTCAGGCGGAAATTCCTGCCCATGCTTGGCGACTTCATCTACCGCCTCGTGCGAGAGGAGTATCTGCCCACCGTGCCCAGCCGCAGCGAGATGCGCCGCCCGTGCGACCTCCAACCCAACGTAGCGACCCGCTGTCACCAGCGCGCTCCCAGTGTGGATGCCCATGCGCAGCCGCACATCCGTTCCTTCTGGCCACTGGCGCCCCGCTAAAGCTCGTTGCGCCGCCACTGCCGCGGAGACAGCATCATCAGGGTGTGCAAAGACGGCAAAGAAGCGGTCGCCCTGAGCGCCTAATTCATGTCCATGGTGCGCCAGATAGATGGTATGCAGCAACTCCTGCACTTTGGCGAGCATCGCGGCATAGTCATCACCGAGCCGTTGGAGCAGAAGCGAGGAACCTTCAATATCGGCAAATAGGAAGGTAACTATACCGTGTGTGAGTTCGGTGGCGGCGCTCGTTGCCTGGCCGTCGTGGGCCTGATCCGCGCCAGGGGTGGCGGCTAATGTAGCAGGCGAACGACGGGCGGCGGCGACGAACGCAGTGCGATCTTCAGGCGCCAGCGCCAGCGCATCGGCGAGGAGCGTCACAGTGTCCTTGCGTGGAGTCCGTCGCGTCCCACGCTCCAGCGTGCTGATGGCGTCAACACTGAGGTGGGCCTGCTCCGCCAACTCTTCCTGTGTGAGTCCAGCGGCTGTCCGGTGATACCGCAACAGATCCGCGAAGGTCAGAGATGATGTTGAGGCCATAGGGAGTGTTTCCCCTCTACACCGTGTGGCTACGACCTACAGGATTCAATCCTACATCATACTCCAATCGATACGCGATGTTGCTGCATGATAACACCGTTCCAGCTAAATCCACAAGCTTGCCTCATCACCTTGCCTCACCTTGCCTCATTGCGGACTCCGAGGCGATTGTCGGGGTTCTTGTCGGGGTAGCTGTCCGAGTTGTCGGTGGTCTGGCGATGCTCCTCCGGGCAGACTGGACAGCAGGACAGCACACCCCTGAATGGTGCTGACCTTCGAGCGTCAGTGACGATCCCTACGACCGCATGACGCGCGCACATGAAGGAAAGGCAAATCCTTATGCAGCCCGCTCTCCTGAAGCCACGCCGACTCATGGCTACCGCCGTCTTCGCATTGCTACTCATGGCAACGCTCGCAGTCTACGGACGACTGACCGCATCCATGACCCCACAGGTCGGATCGACCAGGATAGCGCTGCCAATTATTGTCTGCTCCTCGCACCAGGCGACGCCAGACCTGTCCTCCGGTTCCGCACCACCCTCACTAGCCCCAGCGCAAGCGTTGCCTCTGGCGAACCGGATAGTCTATCGGTGCTGTCTGTCGGTAGCTCCTATCCGGTTCCTCGCGTTCGCCACGCCAGAACCATTTGCGCCGCCTGGGCTTGCCGTAAAGACCCATACCATCTGGCGGTCAGAGTATTGGCCTGCTATACTGACGCCCACGGTAAGACACGTGTGAGAGGCGCGCTCTGGCTCCCCTCCCTTTTAGGGGAGGGGCTGGGGGAGAGTGTCGGCTTGGTAGAAGACACAAGCCAACATCCTGGAAGTGAGGCGCAAACATGGCCCAGCAGATCAATGCTCCGGCGACGCTGGCGGATCATTGGCGGCGGTCGCGCGCGGGGCTGCTCTTGGGCGTGTGGATCGTCTTCACGCTGCTCTGTGTCGGTTTCTGCGGGGCGAGCCTGGTCGCCCGCTATCACCTGCTCCTGCATCCCGCCGCTGACCTGCGCGCCGAACTGGCTGGCCTGGGCATCTCCCCGGTATTTCACGCCGCCTATAATATCGCACTCGAATCGCTCGTAGTCGCCAGCTACGTTGGTATGGCGGCGCTGATCGCCTGGCGCAAGCCACATGACACCGCCGCGCTCACGGTGGCGCTGGCGCTCGTCGCGTTTGGCGCGGGATTGCCAGGCACGATCTACGCCATCCTCAACGATCAGCCCATCTGGGAACAACCCTATGGCTTTCTGCAAATCCTTGGCTGGATGATGTTGCTCATCTTCGCCTTCGTATTTCCCAATGGGCGATTCGTGCCCCGCTGGACGCTGCCGCTGGTGGTTCCCTGGGCGGCGTGGGTTATCGGCTTCTTCCTCTTCGCCGGGGTCATTGCGCAGGCGCACGCCTGGGCGATTGGCGGCGCCTTCGCGATCTGGGCGCTCTGGTTCGTGGTGGGCGCGGGCGCGCAATACTACCGCTATATCCGGGTCTCGACGTGGGTAGAGCGCCAGCAGACCAAGTGGGTCGTCTTCGGCTTTCTGGGGATGCTGCTGGGCATCTTTGTGACGGTCTTGTATCACGTCGCGTCGCTTACGGGATTGCTCTCTGGCAGCACGGCGCTATTCCTGCGCTTTGTCGCCGTGATCCTGCTCTGCGCCACCGCGTTGCTCGTGCCGCTGACCGTCGGCATCGCGCTCTTACGCTACCGCCTCTTCAATGTCGACACGCTCATCAACCGGACGCTGGTCTACGGCTCGCTGACCGTCCTGCTGGCGCTCGTCTATTTCGTCACCGTCGTGCTGCTCGGCGTGCTTTTCAGCGCCATCAGCCGCGAGTCCACCCAGGGATCACAGGTGGCGATTACGCTCGCGACGCTGTTCATCGCGACGCTGTTTCAACCGCTGCGGGGCAAGATTCAACGCGGCATCAACCAGCGCTTCTACCGTAGCGCCTATGACGCCGCACAGACGATTGAGGCATTCGCGGTGAAGCTTTCCAGTCTCGTCGATATCGAACAGTTACAGCGAGGGCGTGCTGAGCGCCGTCGAAGACACGATGCGGCCAGCGTTCGCTACGCTCTGGCTGCTCGACGCGCCCCCGCGAACACCCCAGGCCAGGCCACCAGACCAGCCCGATCATCAGACGGCTGGCGACTGCATAGCGTGTCCGTTGAGCTGGTTCGTTGGACGGCCCTCTCCCCCAGCCCCTCCCCTAAAAGGGCGGGGACTGCCCAGAGCTCTGCGCATTCAGCGCGCCCGGTTCTATGAAGCTCGCGTTCTCAATAATCCCTGAGCAGGCAGCAGGTCATGCAGGTGGCCCCGCCGTCACGATTGAGCGTCAGTTCGCGACCCTCGTACTCCCAGACGGTGACGCCGTGGTCACGCAGTCGCCCGGCGGTGATGGGGTTGCCTTGCATGGTGATGACGTGGCCAGGGGCAACGGCCAGCGCATTCGGCGCATGGGTGGCGAACTCGCTCTCGGGTACCTCGACCGTGCGGATGTTGCGCGCCTCCAGCAGTTCATACAGCGGCACGGGGACGAGCGGCGGGTAGACCAGCGCCAGGTCTTCGGCCACCGGGCTGATGACCGAGAGCAGGTGGAGCACCTCGCCCCGGCCATGCCAGTGTGGCATATGTACCTGATGGATATTCTTGACCGTGCCCGCCAGCAGTTCGCGCACCCGCTGATAGCCCGCGTCGTTGGTGCGATAGCTGCGCCCGATGACGAGCGTCTCGGGGTCGAGCCAGAGCACGTCGCCGCCTTCGAGTGTCGCGTCGCCTTCGAGCGCGCCGAGAATGGGGATGCCCAGCCGGGTCAGTTCGCGCGCCAGCGCCGATTCCTCGCCCCGGCGAAGCTGCTTGCCCATATGCCCGATGATGGCGCCCGCGTCGGTGACGAAGCCGGGATCGGTCACGAAGATCGAGTCCAGCGCCGCCGCCTGGGCCTCTTCGGCGATGACGACTTCGGCGCCCGCATCGCGCAGCAGCTTCACCAGGCCATCGTGCTGGCGGCGTGTCTCGGCCACATCGGGCGGAAAGTGGTAGCCAAACTCCTGCCACCGCGTGACATCCTCGGCGCTCTCGGCGGGCCGCTTCACCAGCACACGCTTCAATGGGGCCACCATTGACTGATTACCATAGGTGCGAGCCATGTGGCTATTCTCCCTCCGCGCTGAAACAACAGCGCCTGCGTGATGTTGCTATGATCGTTGGGGAGAGTCTATCACGCGGGCTGATGGTATCCCACACACGAATCAGGCATGTCCGAGACGTATCGGTGTAACTGGATCATGATAATCTGGATTGAGAGCAGGGAGAAAAGGGGAAATAACCTATGCGCATCGCGATCATCTCAGACATTCATGGCAATCTCGTGGCCCTGACGCCGTGCTGGATGACATCGCGCGGGAGCGGGTGGATCGCATCGTCTGCCTGGGCGACGTGGCCGCCTTCGGGCCGCAGCCAGCGGAGGTTGTCTCACGGCTGCGCGAGATCGGCTGCCCGGTGGTGATGGGCGACACCGACGCGACTTTTTTGACGCCGGAAGCGCCCGCGACGGACGAACTGCTCCGCCGCTTACAGGAGATCGACGCCTGGGGAGCCGCGCGCCTCTCGCCCGCTGATCGCGCGTACATCGGCGGATTCGCGCCAACGCTAGCCATCGACATCGACGACGGCGTCTCCCTGCTCTGTTATCATGGCTCGCCGCGCTCTTTCAAGGATCGTATCTACGCCACGACGAGCGACGATGAGCTATCACAGATGTTCGCGGGCTACAGCGCCCAACTCTTCGCGGGCGGACACACCCACATCCAGATGCTGCGGCGCTACCAGGACGTGTTCGTGCTGAATCCCGGCAGCGTCGGCCTCGCCTACGACCGCGTGCCATCGCCCGGCGCCACGGTGCGTAACCCGCCGTGGGGCGAGTACGCCATTCTGTCCGTCACGGGGAGCAGCCTCGGCGTCGATCTGCGCCGCGTTCCCTTCGCTGTGGCGACGCTGAAGCAGGCGGCGCGCGCGAACGGGATGCCCCACGCGGAATGGTGGGCCGCCGAGTGGGACGAGGCGTAACGCCGCCCGCTCACCCTTGCGCAGCCCCGGCCCTCGTGGTATACTTTTTTGCGCCTGGGGATGTAGCTCAGCTGGGAGAGCGCGTCACTCGCACTGACGAGGTCGAGGGTTCGAGCCCCTTCATCTCCACCCAAGTACATAGAGCGGAAACACTGTTTCGATGGTGTTTCCGCTTTTTGTTGTCTCCGCGACACTTCTTCTATAAACGGCAAGCAATGTAGAGGAGGTATGAGTAGATGCGGCAATGCACTCAATGCGGAGTAACTCAAAGATGAGACTGAGTTCTGGCGTGTCAAAAGAGATGGGATTGCGTTACGCGGCCGATGCATAGCCTGCTGTGCAGCAGCGATCCGCGCGATCACTCAGAGGATGAGAAGCCGCTTGGGAAGACCTGCACTGTTTGCAAGCGAGTGGAAACCGCTCGCCGAATTTCACAAGCACAAGATTTGCCGCTATGGTGTGGAATCTGTGTGCAAAGCAGTGCAAATTCCAGAGGCGCAAGGAGCGCGACGCCAAATACCCTGAACGAGTCAGGAACATGGATCTTGAAAGCCAAATACGGCATGACCATCAGCCGATTACAAAGCCATGCACGCGCGGCAGGGTGGCAATTGCGCCATCTGCGGCACGTCTGCGGAGAAGCTTGTCGTCGACCACAATCACAAGACGGGCAAAGTGCGCGAACTGCTGTGCCACCTCTGCAACGCCATGATTGGCTGCGCCCGCGAAGATATCGCCATCCTCGTCAACGCAGCCGCGTATCTCTATCGCGAGCAGCATCCCGACCTGGAAAACGGTACAGGCCGTCATCGCGTTCTCAGAGCGCCGCGCTCAGTGATCCTCGTTCACCAGATCGATGACGATAGCGCTGGCAAGAATCAGCACATCGTCGACGCCGGGCGCCACCTCCACGCCGTACGAATCCATCAGCGCGAACCACTGCTTCGAGACCGTGGCGACCATCTGCCCATCGCGGGTGAACTCGTACTCGTGGTCGAGCAGATCGCCCTGCACCTCCAGATCGTCCGGCCCAGGAATGTCAACGGTAAACTCTTCGTGAAAAAACGTCAGCTTCTTGCGCACCTCGGCCAGCTCCTGCCCGTTGCGTGTAATTTCATAGGTCGGCAACAGAGTGATGATGTGCTGGTGGATCGTCGCCTCTTCGTTGCCCTGCATATCATAGATAATCACCTTGTGGCCGATGCTGAAGACCTTGCCATCCACCACGTAACGGTCAGCGCCCGTCTCATCCTTCACCGTAAAGTCATCGCCAAAGGCAAATAGTTTGCGTCGCAATTGATAACGCATCCAGGCAATCTCCTCTCACCACACCATTACCGCTACCGCGAAATGTAGCACGAGATACGCCGCACAGCGAAGGCGCGATCATTGGTCAGCGCGCGCGTCAGCCGGGCGGCCATTTGGGCCATTCAGTGAGACCTATGTCACCTTACCACCATGCCACAAATCCGCTGTTTAAGCGGTCTTGTGCACCATCAGATGTTTGACACACTTTGCTACCCGTGCTACCATATCCTATGGCGTGGTACGCAGCCCTTCGCTGCGGGCGCGTCGGCAGAGAGCGTCTATCAGCCGCTGGGAGGCTCCGTGTATGCCCGAAATTATGCCTGTTCTGATCCTGATGGGACTGGCGTTTATCTTCGCGGTGCTGGTGATTCTCGTCACCTTCGTCCTCGGCCCCAAGAATCCAACACCTGAAAAACTGGCTCCCTACGAGTCTGGCATTCAGGAGGTCGAGGCGCCGCGCTCGCGGTTCCCAGTGAAATATCTGACCACGGGCATGCTGTTTATCATCTTCGATGTCGAGGCCGCGTCGGTCATTCCGCTGGCCATCCTCATGCGCCAACTCAAAGTGCTGGGGCTGGTCGAACTGGTCGTCTTCGCGGTGGTGCTCATCGTACCGTTTTTCTACGTCTGGCGCAAAGGGGCCTTTACATGGGAATAGACGGCGAAAAGACACCCGAACGCGTCAATCCCTGGGCGCCGGTGCAATACGTCTCCAACACACAGACGCCGCGCCTGCCGCGTCAACGTCGAGCCTGCCGAGAGCGGCAACATTCTGCTGACCCAGGTGAATAAAGTGATCGACTGGGGACGGAGCAACTCGCTCTGGCCCGCCACCTTTGGCCTGGCCTGCTGCGCGATTGAGATGATGTCGGCCAGCGCATCGCGGTGGGACATCTCGCGATTCGGCGCCGAGGTCTTTCGCGCCAGCCCCCGCCAGGCGGATTTGATGATCGTGGCCGGGCGGCTCTCCGTCAAGATGGCGCCCGTGCTGCGGCATATCTACGACCAGATGCCCGACCCCAAGTGGGTCATCGCGATGGGCGCCTGCGCGTCGTGTGGCGGCGTCTTCAACAACTACGCCATCATTCAGGGCGTCGATAAAATCGTGCCGGTCGATATCTATGTGCCCGGCTGCCCGCCAACGCCAGACATGCTGCTGCATGGGCTGAATCTGCTGCAAGAGAAGATCCGCGAGCGCATTCCCAGCCCGGTGGATCCACTGAAGGCCGCTGGCATCACCTACATTGGCAGCGAGGATTAACGATGGCTGACGAACAGCGTATGGGGGCGCCAGAACTGGCGACGCCATCGAATCCGCTGGCCGAGGCGACGGTCGCCTTCCTGCGTGATCGATTTCCCGATGGCGTGCTGGAGGCCGCCGAATATCGCGGTGAGATGACCATTGTGGTGCGCCCCGAGGCCATCGCCGAGGTCTGTCTGGCGTTACGCGACGACAAAACCCTCGTCTACAACTACCTCGCCGACATCACCGCCGTAGACTGGCTGGAACGCGAGCCGCGCTATGACGTGGTCTATCACCTGCTCTCGCTGGCGACCTATGCCGTCGTCCGGCTGAAAGCGCGCATCGGCGACGAGGAGACACCCAACCCGGAGATACCCACCGTCACAACGGTATGGCCGGGCGCGGACTGGTTCGAGCGTGAGGTCTACGACCTGTTCGGCATTCGCTTCAACGGGCATCCCAACCAGACGCGCATCCTGATGCCACAAGACTGGGTGGGCCATCCGCTACGCAAGGACTATCCGCTCACGGGCATTCATCTGCCAGACCCCCACTGGGGCGGCCAGGTATTACTGGATGAATCACTGCCGGAGGGCATGGGGCGGCAGACGCTGCGCACGACCGACCGCACAGGCACGCCCCAGTCTGACAACCTGGCGCCAGACCAGCCGACGGATACAGCGCCAGATGCGACGCCGGATAATCCACCAGACGCGCCCACCAAGAAGAATGCTCGCTGAGATTCGAGGAACACCATGCAGCTAGAGGAACCGAGAACGCTTCAGGTGGACGAGAGCGAGCAACTCGACGAGAGTACGCGCCGCGACACCATGACCATCAATATGGGCCCACAGCACCCCTCGACGCATGGCGTGCTGCGGCTGGTGCTGACCCTGGATGGCGAGACGATTCTCAAGGCGCGGCCAGACATTGGCTATCTGCATACTGGCATCGAGAAGACCGCCGAGAACAAGAGCTACTTCAAGTCGCTGGTGTTGACCGACCGCATGGATTATCTCGCGCCGCTCAACAACAACCTGGGCTATTCACTCGCCGTCGAAAAGCTCCTGGGCATCGACGTGCCAGAGAAGGCGCGGTTCGCGCGGGTGGCGCTGGCCGAACTGCAACGCATCGCCAGCCATCTCGTCTGGCTCGGTTCCAGCGCGCTCGACCTGGGCGCGCAGAGCGTCTTCCTCTACTGCTTCCGCGAGCGCGAGCTGATTCTCGATATCTTCGAGGCGTGCTCCGGCGTGCGCATGATGACCAGCTATATCATGCCCGGCGGCCTCCAGGCGGATTTGCCGCCAAACTTCGAGCAACTGGTGCGCGGCTTCCTCAAGATATTCCCGGCGCGGCTGCGCGAATATCACGACCTGCTCACCAACAACCGCCTCTGGATCGACCGCACGCACGGCATCTGCGTGTTGCCAGCCGATCAGGCGATTGCCCTGGGGTGCAGCGGCCCGACGTTGCGCGGCAGCGGCGTCGCCTATGACGTGCGCAAGGTTTTCCCGTATAGCGGCTACGAGCGCTTCGCCTTCGATATCCCCATCGGCGCCAATGGCGATGTCTACGACCGCTATCTCATTCGCATGCTGGAGATGAGCGAGAGTCTGAAGATCATTCAGCAGGCGATGGATGGCATGCCCGAAGGCCGCTGGCAGGTGGATGATCCCAAGATTGTCGCGCCGCAAAAATATGAAGTCTCCTCGAATATGGAGGCGCTGATCCACCACTTCAAGCTCTATACCGAGGGCTATCGTCCGCCCGCTGGTGAGGTCTATGTGCGCACCGAGTCGCCGAAGGGTGAACTTGGCTTCTACATCGTCAGCGATGGCAGCGCGAAGCCCTATCGCATGCATGTACGCGCGCCATCGTTCGCCAATCTTCAGGCGCTGCCGCTGATGATCGAAGGGCGCCTGATCGCGGACGTGGTGGCGGCTATCGGCAGTATCGACATCGTGCTGGGGGAGGTTGACCGCTGATGACCAGCGATGAGCTACAGGCCCGAATGCGTGACATCGTCGCGCGCTATCCCAACGTCCGCTCCGCCATGTTGCCCTGCCTGCATCTCGCGCAGGAGGAGCAGCGGCTACATCACGCCTGAGGGCATTCTGGCGGTGGCCGAGGCCATCGGTGTGAAACCCGACGAGGTCGAGTCGGTCGTCACCTTCTATTCGATGTATACCCAGGAGCCGCGAGGGCGCTATACCATCAAGGTCTGCACCAGCATCTCATGCTATCTGCGCGGCTGCGATGACGTGATGGCCTACCTGGAAGAGCGTCTGGGCATCCGCAGGGGCGAGACGACGAGCGATGGCCGCTTCACGCTGGAGTCGGCTGAGTGTCTGGCGGCGTGCGGCATGGCGCCCGCGATGCAGGTGAATGGCCGCTTCGTCGAGAACGTGACGGACTCCGACGCCAGCGCATTGATCGGGTTTCTGGAAAACGGTGGCGCTATCGAGTCGATCACCAGCCCGTGGCAGCCCATCAGCGAGGGCCGTGGCATGGCGACGGTCTCCGCGATTGGCGAGGCCGACGACCCGACGGCGCCCAGAATGCCTGCGGTGGATTCCAAAGTTATCAAGTAGAACAGAATGGGGCGCACGAACGATGACCGACACACCCGAAACGACGCCCACAAACCATAGCCTGCCGCTTGGCCCGACGCCCCTCTTCGTCACGCGCACGTTCGGCGTGCCCGGCATCGACCGTATCGCGGTCTATCGCGCCAATGGCGGCTATGCGGCGCTCGCCAAGGCGCTCACGCAATTCGAGCCTGATGCGCTGGTTGACGAGGTGAAGAAGTCGGGTCTGCGCGGACGTGGCGGCGCTGGCTTCGCGACGGGCATGAAATGGAGCTTCCTGCCGAAGGATAACCCCAGGCCGCGCTACCTCTGCGTCAACGCCGACGAGAGCGAGCCAGGCACCTTCAAAGACCGCATGATTATGGAGGTCTGCCCGCATCTGCTGGTGGAGGGCACGATCATCTCGTCCTTCGCCACCAAAGTGCATCGCGCCTTCATCTATGTGCGCGGTGAGCTACCCCTGGCGGAGCGGCAGATGGTGCGCGCGGTGCAAGAAGCCTACGACGCCGGGCTGCTGGGCAAGAATATCCTGGGCAGCGGCTTCGACCTCGATATCACCATCCATCGCGGCGCGGGCGCCTACATCTGCGGCGAGGAGAGCGCGCTGCTCGAATCGCTGGAGGGCAAGCGTGGCTACCCCCGGCTCAAGCCGCCATTCCCGGCGGTCGTCGGCCTCTATAGCAGTCCGACGGTCATCAACAACGTCGAGACGATAGCGACCGTTCCGGCTGTTGTGGAGCATGGCGCGGATGTCTACGCCGCGTATGGAACCGAGAAGAGCAAAGGCACGCGCATCTACTGCCTGAGCGGACATGTCGAGCGCCCCGGCAACTATGAGCTACCGCTAGGCACGCCGCTACGCGCGCTGATCGAAGACTACGGCGGTGGTGTGCGCGGCGGCAGGCAGATCAAGGCGATCATACCGGGCGGCTCATCCACGCCATTTCTAAAGCCGTCGCAGCTCGATACGCCGCTGGACTATGAAGCGGTCGCGGCGGCAGGCTCGATGCTCGGCTCCGGCGGGGTGGTCGTGCTGGATGACCAGACGTGCATCGTTGGCGCGGTGCTGCGGATGTCGGAGTTCTACCGCGACGAGTCCTGCGGCAAATGCACACCGTGCCGCGAGGGGACCTATTGGCTGGTGCAACTGCTGGAACGTCTTGAAGAAGGGCACGGCAAAGAGAGCGACATTCCGCTGCTGGCTGACATCTGCGACAATATGCTAGGCCGCTGCTTCTGTCCGCTCGGCGATGCCGCGACCATGTGCATTAGCAGCAGCATCAAACTGTTCTATGACGAATACCTTCACCATATCACGGCGCATGGCTGCCTGGTTGGTCCGCGTGCGCGCGGAGTGGCCGTCGGGGCGCATTCGTGAGCGACTGAGCGACGTGAGCGACATGTGGCAAGCGGGAAGAAAATAGATCATGGGTGAGCAACAAGAGCTGGTCACGATCACGATAGATGGGCGAGAGATTAGCGTCCCACCGGGCACGCTGCTCTGGGAGGCTGGCCGCAGGCTCGGCATCGAGATTCCCATCTATTGCTATCATCCGAAGATGGATCCGCTGGGCGCGTGTCGCATGTGCTTTGTCGAGGTCAAGGGGATGCCGAAGCCCATGACCGCCTGCACAACGGTCGTCGCGCCCGACATGGTCGTCTCCACCGACTCGCCGATGGTCAAGAAGAGTCGGCGTGGCACCCTGGAATTCCTGCTCATCAATCACCC
Organism: uncultured Chloroflexia bacterium; assembly: GCA_963702665.1. Taxonomy (GTDB): domain Bacteria; phylum Chloroflexota; class Ktedonobacteria; order Ktedonobacterales; family JADMIN01; genus DAHUXT01. Next base: position 64,986 of record CAVPDP010000010.1, on the reverse strand, counting down.
GCTCGACTGCCCCATCTGCGATAAAGGCGGCGAATGCGACCTCCAGGATTTCACCCTGCGCCACGGGCCGGGCGCGAGTCGCTTCGATCTCAGCAAGCGCCACTTCCCCAAGCCGGTGCCGGTCAGCGACCAGATTCTGCTCGACCGCGAGCGCTGCATCTCGTGCCAGCGCTGCGTCCGCTTCTGCCAGGATGTCGCGATGGAAAACGGCCTGGTGATGCTGGAGCGCGGCTTCAAGACGGAGGTCGGCGTCGAGGTGGATGCGCCGTTCGACTCGATCTTCTCTGGCAATGTGGTTGAGATGTGCCCGGTGGGCGCGCTGACCGCCAAGAGTTTTCGCTTCGTAACGCGCCCGTGGGAACTCAAGCGCACCGCCAGCGTCTGTGGCCTCTGCTCCGTTGGCTGCAATGTGCTGGCCGATGTGCGGGTGAATAAGCTGACGCGCCAGTATAGCCGCGCCAATGACCAGCATCGAAGAGGGCTTCCTCTGCGACCGTGGCCGTTGGGATGTGTCGTTGAGCAATAACCCCGAACGGCTGCGCACACCGCTGATTCGCAAGAATGGGCGGCTGTGGCCCGCGACCTGGGATGATGCGCTGCGGACGATAGGCTACCGCCTGCGCGACGCGGTCAAGCGGTTCGGCGCGACGGCGGTCGGCGGCATCGGCTCAACCCATACCACCAATGAAGAGGCCTATCTCTTCCAGAAGCTGCTGCGCGCGGGACTCGGCACGAACAACGTCGATCATTATCATGGGCGCTTCCCCGCCGTGGAGCGCAACGGGCTGCCGTGGGTCTGGACCGACTCCATCGCCGGGCTGGAAAAAGCCAGCGTCATCGTGCTGCTGGGGACGGATACCTACACACGCCAGCCGATTATCGATCTGCGTATCCGCCGCGCCATTCGTAAGGGTACGCGCGTCTACGTCGTCACCCCCGAACCAGCGCGACTCGACCGGTTGGCGGTGGGCGCGATCCGCTACACCGCCGGGCAGACGGGCACAGTGGCGCGGGCGCTGCTGAACACCGTCCTGAGCGAACAGTTGACGCGCGGCGACTTCGCGACGAAACGCGCCACCAGTGTCGAGGCGCTGCGGGCGTCGCTGGCGGAGTCAGACGCCGATACGCTGGCGCGGGACGCTGGCGCGGATGCCGAGGCGCTGCGGGCGCTGGCGCGTGAGATCGCGCAGGCCGATGGCGCGGTGCTGCTCTACGATGAGATGGCGACCCGCGAGCCAACCGGCGCGACGCTGGCGCAGGACGTATTGCAACTGGCGCTGCTCACCGACAATTATGGCCGACCCGGCGCGGGCGCTGGCCCACTGCTGGAAGACAACAACTCGCTCGGCGCGCGTGATATGGGTCTCCTGCCCGATCAGCTTCCCGGCTATCTGCCACTGGCGGATGGCGCGTCGTTGGCGGCGGCGTGGGGCGCCGAAATGCCAGAAACAGCCGGTATGGACTATGAAGCGATGCTTGGCGGGGGGGTTCGCGCGTTGTATGTCATGGGGGCTGATCCCGCGCGCCACGCCACACCAGAGCAACTGGCGCACCTCGACGCGCTCGATTTCCTCGTCGTGCAGGATCTGTGCCTGACAGAGACGGCGAAACGCGCCTCGGTGGTGCTGCCAGCCGTCGCCTACACCGAGAAGGACGGCACCTTCACCAACACCGAACGCGCCGTGCAGGTGGTGCGTCGCGCGATGATGGAACTGCCGGGGGCGCGGCCCGACTGGCAGATTCTCACGCAGGTGGCGAGCGCGCTTGGCCTGGACTGGCGCTACGGCTCACCAGCGGAAATTCTGGCGGAGATCGGGCGCGTCGTGCCGCTGTATGCGGGCGTCTCGCGTCGTGGCCTGGGCCAGGAAGGCATGCGCTGGCCATTGAGCGCGGGCGCGGTTGGCGCGAATGGCAAACCAGCGCTGGTGGGTAGCCCGTATCTCACCTGGGAGATGCTGGAGCACGGTGTCGCGGGCAGCGCCGAGAGCGGTGAGCCAGTGGCCCCGCGTGGACTATGGGGAGCAGAGCTGATGTCTGATTTTGCGTGGGGCGTCGTCGCGGCGCTCGTCAAGAGCATCATCATCATCGTCGCGCTGCTGACCGCGTTCGCCTACATGACGCTGATCGAGCGGCGCGTACTCGCGCGCTTCCAGCGGCGCGTCGGGCCGAATCGCGCTGGCCCCTTTGGGGTATTCCAGCCGGTCGCCGACGCGCTGAAGATGGCCTTCAAAGAGCAGTTCATGCCAGCACGGGCGTTTCGATTCACCTTTCTGCTGGCTCCGGCGCTCGCCGTCTTTATCGCGCTGATAGCCTTCGCCGTCATCCCGCTGGGCGACCGCACCACCTGGGGCACATCCCCCATCGCGCTCGCCTGGGCGCCGTTCATCGGCGATATCAACGTGGGCATTCTCTATATCCTCGCCATCTCGTCGCTGGCGGTCTATGCCATCGTGCTGGCGGGCTGGTCATCGGGCAATCACTACTCACTGCTCGGCGCGCTCCGCTCGGCGGCGCAGATGGTCTCGTATGAGGTCAGCATCGGCCTCTCGCTGGTGGGCGTGCTGATGTTCGCGGGCACGCTCAACATGGTGGATATCGTCCACGCGCAGGTGCATCAGGGCATCTGGTTCATTCTGGCGCAGCCGCTCGGCTTCATCCTGTTTGGCATCGCGGCGATTGCGGAGGTGAACCGCGCGCCGTTCGATCTGCCAGAGGCGGAACAGGAACTGGTCGCGGGCTATCTGACGGAGTTCAGCGGGCTGCGCTGGAGCCTCTTCCAGATGGCCGAATACATCAACATGATTACCACCAGTTCGGTGCTGGCGACGCTGTTCCTGGGCGGGTGGACGCTTGGCGCGCTCAGCGGCGTGCGCGGCGCGCCGTTCATCTGGTTTGGCGTCAAAGTGGCATTCTTCCTGTTCATCTTCATCTGGCTGCGCGCGACCTTGCCGCGCATCCGCTACGATCAGTTGATGCGGTTCGGCTGGCAGGTGCTGCTGCCGCTCTCGGTGTTGAATGCGCTGATGACCGCTGTGGTGGTGGCCTTCGATCTGCCGTGGTGGGTGAGCGGCCTGATTGGGCTGGCCATTCTGCTCATCGCCAGCTCGATCTACTACCTGCGACTGCGCTCGAACCGCCGCACGAATGTGCCGTTCATGCCAGCGACGGCGGGCCTCGATCAACTGATGCCAGCGAGCGTGCGCATGGTCGATATCGATCCGACGCGGCCACCCGTCATGCCGACAAGCGCCCCAGAACCAGCGGACACTGTGGCCACTCCGTGAGTGGCGTCGTTCAAAGGATAGTGGGGCCGAGGAATCTGTCCAGGAGATAGCGAGTACACCAATGGGAATGGAAATCATCAAGGGTCTGGCGACGACGCTCAAGGAGTTGGGCAAGAAGCCAACGACCGTCTCATATCCTGAGGAGAAGCGCGACCTTCCGCCACGTTTTCGCGGGCGCCATGTGTTGCACCGCTATGAGAATGGGCTGGAGCGCTGCGTCGGCTGCTATCTCTGCGCAGGCGCCTGCCCAGCGGACGCCATCTACATCGAGGCCGAGGAAAACACCGAAGAGCATCGTGTCTCACCCGGCGAGCGCTATGCCCGCGTCTTCGATGTGAACCTGCTGCGCTGCATCTTCTGCGGCTACTGCCAGCAGGCGTGTCCGACTGGCGCCATCACGCTCGAAAATATCTACGAACTCTCGACCATGCGCCCAGACGATCTGGTCTATCACAAAGAGCAACTGCTCGAACCCGCCGATTCGTCTACCAGTGGCTCGCTCGCCGCGTGGACATCTGACCCGCCGACCGAGACGACGACGCCCATTCCGAGCCGACAGGGCTTCTTCGATGGGCTTGAGGCGTCCGCGACGGCGGTGGGCCAGGCCAATCTGCCGGCAGAACAGCGCGTCCTGCTCGATGGCGAGGATGAGCCTGCCACGCAGACGTCCGCATACCATCCGTCTGATTCGTCGTCAACACCAAAGAAAGAGGGCTAAGCGCGCATGACCGCTGGTGTGATCGCCTTCTTTGTGCTGGCTACCGTCGCGGTGGCCTCGGCGCTGGGCGTGGTGACATTTCGTAACCCGATCTACAGCATGCTCAGCCTGATTCTGAACCTGCTGAGTCTGGCATTCTTTTTCCTGATGCTGGAAGCTATCTTCGTCGCCACGATCCAGGTGCTCATCTACGCCGGAGCGGTGATGGTGCTGTTCCTGTTCGTCGTGACGATGCTGACGCCGGAGGGTGGCGGCATCACCGGGCCGGATCGCCTGCGCTGGCAATGGGGCGCGGGCCTGGGTCTGGGCATCATCCTGGCAGGCGGGCTTATCATCGCCATACTCAATGGCTCGATTGCCGAGGGCGCGAAGGTCGCGGGCATGGCGGGACTTTCCCAGGCGGTGGCGCGCTTTGGCAATACACAGGCGTTTGGTCAGGCGCTCGCTCACGGCTTCTCGTTTCCCTTCGAGCTGACGGGTGTGCTGCTGGTGATCGCGGTGCTGGGGGCGGTGGTGTTGAGTCGGCGCTTCACGCGCGAATAGGGAGTGGTTGTCATGTCGGTGTCCGCCTATCTCATCGTCAGCGCGCTGCTCTTTACCATCGGCGCGATTGGGGTGCTCGTGCGCCGCAATCCGCTGGTGATGTTCATGTCCATCGAACTGATGCTCAACGCCGTCAATCTCTCGTTCATGGCCTTCGCGCACTTTCTGAACTCGGTGGATGGCTGGATGTTTGTCTTTCTGGTGCTGGTGGTGGCCGCCGCCGAGGTGGTGGTGGGACTTGCAATCATTGTCTCGATCTTCCGCTCGCGCCACGAGATCGACGTTGACGAACTCAATACGCTGAAGGGCTGATATGCTGAACCTGACGCCGTACATCCTGCTCTTGCCGCTGGTGGGCTTCGCCGCGCTCGGACTCTTCGGGCGCGCGCTGCCGCGTAGAGTCATCTCGCTGGTTGGCTGCGGGGTGGTGCTGGTGGCGTTCGTGCTGGCCGTCATTGATTTCATCTCAATGCTCGGCGTGGCGCCCGATGCGCGTTTCTCCACCGTGCAGCCGTGGACGTGGGTCGTCTCCGGCAGCCTGACGATTCCGTTCGGCCTGCTCTCCGACCCGCTCTCGGCGGTGATGCTGCTGATCGTGACCGGCGTCGGCTTCCTCATCCATGTCTATTCCGTCGGCTACATGGAAGATGACCCCGGCTACTGGCGCTTCTTCGCCTTCCTCAATTTCTTCGTCTTCGCGATGGCGCTGCTGGTCGCGGCGGATAACTTCCTCTTCCTGCTGATCGGCTGGGCCAACGTTGGCCTGGCGTCGTTCCTGCTCATCGGCTTCTGGTATACGCGCCCCTCGGCGGTGGCCGCCGCGCGCAAAGCCTTCGTGGTCAACATCATCGGCGACTTCGGCCTGATGCTCGCCATCTTCCTGCATCGTCAAGACATTCGGCACGCTGGCCTATAGCGACCTGCTTCGCGGGAACAACCTTGCCGTCACTCCATCAGGCCAGATTAGTCCGCCGTTCTTGGCATCACACGATCTATCTCACCGATGCTGCCACGATGACCGCCATCGCGCTGCTGCTGTTCGTGGCGGCGGCGGCGAAGTCGGCGCAGTTGCCGCTGCACGTCTGGCTGCCCGACGCGATGGAAGGCCCGACGCCGGTGAGCGCGCTGATCCACGCGGCGACGATGGTGACGGCGGGCGTCTATCTGGTGGCGCGCTGCGCGGTCATCTTCAGCGCGTCGCCGACCGCGCTGGCGGTCGTCGGCATCGTCGGCGGGGCGACCGCTCTCTTCGCGGCGACCATCGCCTGCGTGAAGACCGATATCAAGCGCGTGCTGGCCTATTCGACGATGAGCCAGCTTGGCTACATGTTCATGGGCGAGGCGGCGGGCGGCTTCTCCGGCAGCATCTTCCACCTGACCACCCATGCCTACTTCAAGGCGCTGCTCTTCATGACGGCGGGCGCGGTGATTCACGCGCTGGCGGGCGAGCAGGATATGCGCAAGATGGGCGGGCTGCGCGGCAAGCTGCCCCAGACGTTCTGGCTCTTTGTCGTGGGCGGGCTGGCGCTGGCCGCGATCTTCCCGCTCTCTGGCTTCTGGAGCAAAGATGGCATTCTCAGCGCCGTGCTGGAGCGCGCGCAGACAGGCGGCGGCACGGGCTGGTATGTGCTCTATGCCGTCGGGCTGTTCACGGCGATTTTGACGGGCTTCTACATCTTCCGCCTGATCTTCGGCGTCTTCTTCGGCACGTATCGCGGCGGCGCGATTGCCGCCCATGGCGAACATGGCGCGCCCACTCGCCAGCGCGGCGCGGGCGATCCGCTGGCGAATGTCCACGAGGCGGGGCCAGCGATGATGATCCCGATGGTGGTGTTGGGCGTCCTCTCGGTGATTGGCGGCTTCTATGGCACGCCCTGGGCCGACGCGATTGGCACATTCCTCGACCCATCGACGCACACGACCAACCTGGGTATACCCACTGGCAGCGGCCTGTTCTGGGTGGCGTTCGCGCTGGGCCTGGTCACTGGCCCCATCGGCATCGCGATTGCCTGGGCGCGCTATGCCCGGCGCGAGCCAAAGTTCGCCGCGTCGCGCAATCCGCTGGTCGCGCTGCTGGATCATCAATACTACATCGACAATCTCTACGACGCCGTCTTCGTGCGGCCAGTGGTGGCCACCGCCGGGCTGTGGCGCATCGGGCTGGAGGGCGGCTTCTTCGATGGTGGCTCGCATGGCGTCGGGCTGCTCGTCGGCGGCGTGAGCAAGGGTCTACGCCGCCTGCAAACTGGCTACGCGCGCAACTATGCGCTGGCGATCTTTGTCGGCGCGGCGCTCATTCTGGTGTACTACGTGATCCACCCGAAATAAGGGAACGATCTGGATAGAGGATTATGACGAACTTTCCGGTGTTGAGCGCGATTCTCTTCGTGCCGCTGCTCGGGGCGATTGGCGCGTTGCTGTTGCCACGGCTGGTTGGCTGGGGCTGGGCGATGCTGGCGTCGCTGGTGGATCTGGCGCTCGCCCTCTCGCTGATCCCGCGGCTGGGCGTCGGAGACACCCATATGCTCGCGCTCAACGAACATCTGCCCTGGCTGCCGGATGTTGGCGTCAGCTATACCCTCAGCGCCGATGGCATCAACCTGTTCTTGCTCGGCCTCAATGCGCTGCTCACCCTGGTTGCGGTCGGGGCGTCGTTCAATGTCGCGCGTAACGGCGACCGGCCACGGCAGTATCTCTTCCTGATGATGCTGTTTAGCTTTGGCATGCAGGGCGTCTTTCTGGCGACCAATCTCTTCCTCTTCTACGTCTTCTGGGAAGTGATGCTGGTTCCGGCGTATCTGCTGCTGGGCATGTTCGGCGGCCCACGGCGCGGCTACGCGGCCATCAAGTTCGTGCTGTATACCAGCGCTGGCTCGCTGCTCATGCTCATCGGCATCATCGCCACGGGGATCGCGGTCAGTGGCGCGCACAATATCCGCCTACACGCTCGATCTCGCGGCGCTGCTCAACGCGGGCGTGCCCGAGCATCCACAGGTCATCCTCTTTCTGGCCTTCGCCGCCGCCTTCGCCGTCAAGACTGGCCTCTTTCCGCTGCACGACTGGGTGCCCGACGCCTATAGCGAGTCGCCGATTCCGGTCGTCATCTTGATTGCGGGCGTCATGGCCAAGACCGGCGTCTATGGCTTCGTACGCTTCTGCCTGCCGCTGTTTCCACAGGCGGTGCATACGCTGACGCCGCTGATGGAGACGCTGGCCGTCGTCAGCATTCTCTACTTTGCGCTTCAGGCGCTGGTCGCGACCGACTTCGTGAGGCTGCTGGCATATGTCAGCATCAGCCATCTGGGCGTGATCGTGCTGGGCATCTTCGCGCTCAACGTCGAGGGTATCGAGGGCGCCATCGTCCAGATGGTCAATCACGGTATCATCATCGCCGCGCTCTTCCTGGTCGCGGGCGCCATCGAGACGCGCATGGGCACGCGGCGGCTGGCCGACGTTGGCGCGCTGGCGACGAAACTGCCCTGGCTGGCGACGGCCTTCCTCATCTCGGCGCTGGCCGCGCTCGGCCTGCCCGGCCTGAATAGCTTCGCGGGCGAGTTCCTGGCCTTCCTTGGCGCCTTCCAGTCGAATGTGCTGCTCGGCGTTCTGGGCACGCTGGTCGTCATCCCGGCGGCGTGGTATATGCTACGCTTCTTCCAGGGCGCGATGGAAGGGGTCGCTCCTCAGCCTGAGGAGCTAGCGACCGATGGCGCCTCGACTGTCAGCGCGCGGCTAGCGGATCCGAAACTGGGCGATCTGAAACTGGGCGAGTGGCTGCCACATGCTGCCACTGCTCGCGCTGATCTTCTTCCTGGGCTTCGTGCCCAATGTGCTGACGCAACCGTTGCAGCAGCCGGTTGGCGAGATTCTGGGCCGCTATGCGCCGACGGCCACCAGCGCCACCTATCAGCAGCCAATCGAGACGCATACCTACCAACCGATGACGAGAGAGATACGTCGTACCTACGTGCTCCATGCGGCGAACGTGCCAGCATCGAGCGCGAGAGAACAGGCGAGGGGCGGCGCATGATCGCGGATATTTCACCATTCACGTATACCCCAGGCGCGATGGACTGGTTCCGCATCTGGCCAGAGGTGATTCTGCTGGTTGCGGGACTCTTGATCCTGCTGGCCGATCTGGTCACGCCGCCCGGTCGCAAAGGCTGGCTGGCGCTGGTGGGGCTGGCTGGCGTCGTCGGCGCGCTCGCCTCTACGGTGATGCTCTGGGCGGGCGGGACGAATGGCGACGCCTTCTATGGCATGGTCAACGATGACCATCTCGCCCTCTTCGCCAATGTCGTGATCCTGTTCGCGGTGGGTATCGGGCTGCTCTTCTCGCCGGGGTATATCGAACGCCAGGGCATTGTCCACGAGGGCGAATACTACACGCTGATGATTCTGGCCGCGCTTGGCATGATGTTGATGTCCGCCGCCAGCAACCTGATGATCATTTTCGTCGGGCTGGAGATTCTCTCGCTGGCCCTCTACATTCTCTCGGCCATCGTCACAACCCGCCGCCGCTCGCAGGAAGCGGGCATGAAATACTTCATCCTCAGCTCATTCGCCTCGGCGTTTCTGCTCTATGGCATGGCCCTCCTCTATGGCGCGACTGGCTCGACGAACCTCACCGCGATTCGCGCCTTCCTGACGAGCCACCACAACTTTCCCCTCGGCTCCGGCTTTGGCCCGTTGCTGCTGGTGGCGCTCGGCCTGATGGCGGTGGGTTTCTGCTTCAAGGTGTCGGCTATCCCCTTCCAGGCGTGGACACCCGATGTCTACGTTGGCGCGCCCACCTCGGTGACGGCGTTCATGTCGGTGGGCACGAAGGTCGCGGCGTTCGCTGGGCTGGTGCGGGTCTTCTTCTTCGCGCTCCCGTCGCTGCGGCCAGAGTGGGAGCCGGTTTTCTGGGTCGTCGCCGTGCTGACGATGATCGGCGGCAACCTGATGGCGGCGTCGCAGCGCGATGTCAAACGGATGCTGGCGTATTCGAGTGTGGCCAACGGCGGCTATATGATGGTGGCCATCGCCACCCATACCCAGGCGTCGTTGCAGGGTCTGCTCATCTATCTGGCGTGCTATGCCGTGATGAACGTTGGCGCGTTTGGCGTCGTGCTGACGCTAGAGCGGCGCGATGGCCAGGGGACGACCCTGGACGACTTTGCCGGGCTGGGGCGGCGCAATCCGGCGCTGGCGGCGCTGATGGCGCTCTTCATGTTCTCGCTGGCGGGCACCCCCGCGACGGCTGGTTTCATCGGCAAGTGGTACGTGTTCTACGCCGCGATGCGTGGCGCGCACGTCGAACTGGCGATCATCGGCGTGCTGGCGAGTCTGATTGGCGTGTATTACTACCTGCGGGTCGTCTGGGCCGTCTACTTCACTGAGCCAGCCACCGCGCCGCTGGTGGTGCTTGCCGACGAGCCAGCGCCTGCGCCGATTCCCAGCGTCTCCACTGGCTCCACTGGCGGGGTCGCCCTCGCCGAGCCTGCCACCGCCACGAGCGCTGCCCTCGCGACAAAGGTGTTGCCAGCCGACCGCGCGCCAGTTCATACAGCCACCTGGGTAGGCCTGGCGCTGGCGGGCATTCTGACGCTGGCGCTGGGTATCGTGCCGATGCTGGTGGTGGATTGGGCGCTGACGGCGGCGCAGACGATCATCAAATGACAGATCAAGCAATGACGCGCGCACAGCAGACATCAGCCAGCCAGCCCGGACGCGGCGCGCTGGTGATCGGCGCGTCCAGTGGCATCGGCGCGGCGCTGGCCCGCGAATTGGCGCGTCGGGGCTATACGCTGGCGTTGGTCGCGCGGCGTGCGGATAGGCTGGGCAGCCTCCGCGACGAGATCAACCGCACCGCCGGACGTGACAGCGCGCGCGTCTACGTTCACGATGTGCGCGACTACGATGCCGTGCCCGATCTCCTGCTTCAGATTGTGACGGATTTGGGAGCGGACACCCTCCAGATGGTCGTCTATACTGCTGGTATCATGCCCGATAGCGCGACGGGCGTCTGGCCGTTCGCGGATGAGCGCGCCATGCTCGAAACGAACACTATCGGCGCGATACGCTGGCTGGGGCTGGCCGCCGACATCATGCGGGCGCAGGGGCGTGGCACGCTGGTGGGCGTCTCATCGGTGGCGGGCGAGCGCGGAAGACGTGGCAACAGCGCCTATCAGGCGTCGAAGGCGGCGCTGACCACCTGGCTGGAATCGTTGCGCTATCGTCTGAAAGGCAGCGGCGTGCGTGTGGTCACGGCCAAGCCGGGCTATGTCGCGACTGAGATGACCGCTGGCATGAAGCTGCCACAGCGAGCCACCATTTCAGCGGACGAGGCCGCGCGCCGCATTGTCTCCGCCGCCGAGCGCGGGCGCGCCGTCGCCTACGTGCCGGGCTACTGGCGGCCGATCATGTGGACGGTGCGCCAACTGCCCGCGTTTCTGATGACCCGGCTGCCGGTGTAGGCTGGCGTGCAGACCTCTCCCGGCCTTCGGCCCCCTCCCCTAAAAGGGGAGGGATAGGCGACCAGAGTGGTGAACGGCCACGGACATTCTGGCTCCCCTCTCCTCGTAGGAGAGGGGCCGGGGGTGAGGTCCGCGCGTTCAGTCGTCAGTAGCACTATCCAAGAAAGAACTCACTACTATGTCCGTCGCGCTCGAAGTCATGGATGAAGAACTGACCGGATGGGGTCTCGCGCAATCGGCTCGCTGTCAGGTCGTGCGGCCCGAGACGGTGGCCGCTCTCGCCGACGTGTTTGCCGAGGCGGCGCGTGAGGGCAAGACGGTGGCGTTGCGTGGCGCGGGATGCAGCTACGGCGACGCCGCGCTGAACAACAACGCGCTCGTGCTCGATTGTTCGCGGCTGAATCGCATTCTGGCATGGGATGCCACGAGCGGACAGATCACTGTCGAGCCAGGCGTCACCATCGCGCAACTCTGGCGGCGGACGCTGCCCGATGGCTGGTGGCCCATGGTTGTGCCGGGCACGAGCGCAGCCACGGTGGGCGGCGCGGCGGCGATGCAGATACACGGCAAGAACAACTGGCACGCGGGCGCATTTGGCGATAGTGTGCTGGCCTTCGAGCTGCTGCTGCCCTCCGGCGAGACGCTCACCTGCTCGCCTGAGAGCAATAGTGATCTCTTCGCGGCGGCGTTTGGCGCGATGGGCCTGCTCGGCGCCTTCACCTCACTCACGCTCCAGACGCGGCGGGCCTATTCTGGCAGTGTGTGGGAGATCACCACGGCGCACAACTCGCTCGATGAGGTCATCGCCGCGCTCGACGAGGCGACCTCCTGGGCAACCGATCTGGTGGCGTGGATCGATACCAGCGCGCGCGGCAAGCGGCTGGGCCGTGGCCTGCTCAAGATGGGACGCGATCTTGCGCCCGACGAAGACGCCCACCCCGAACAAACGCTCACCGAGGCGTATCAACTGAGCCACAAACCATTCATGGCGCGCCTGCCCGCAGGGCTGGCTGCCACGGCTGGCGCGACCGCTGACCAGTTCCGCAGGCGTCTGGCTCTCGAATCGCGGCCAGTGGTCGAGCGGGCAGGGGATTCGCCACCGCCGCTTTCATCTCACCCCCTACGTCGCCGCGAACTTCCCGCTGGACGCCATCCCCGACTGGCGCGACAGCTATCGCCCCGGTGGGCTGATGCAGCATCAAAGCATGATCCCGACGGAAGCCGCCAGCGCTACCTTCCGCGAGATGCTCGACCGCTCACAACAGGCGGGACTGGCGCCGAGCTTCGCCGTCCTCAAGAAGCATCGCGCCTCGGACGCGCCCTTGAGTTGTCTGGTGGACGGCTACTCGCTGGCGCTGGATTATCCCGTGCGGCGCGGGCAGGAGGAGAAGCTGCGGGCGCTGCTCACCACGCTCAACGATGTCGTTGCCGAGGCGGGCGGGCGCATCTACTTCGCCAAGGACAGCACGCTCACACCCGCGCAGACGCAGCGCATGTATGGCGCCGAGGCGCTCGAACAGTTCCACGCGCTCAAGCAGCAGTATGATCCGCAGGGGCTGCTCACCACCGATCTCTACCAGCGCGCCATCGCCCCGCTGTACAAATGATGAGGCCAATTTCCGCTGCGCCATTGTCTTATAACGAGTCCGTCTCACTGGTTGTCGATGGCAACCCTCTCCCCAGCCCCACCCATCCCCTAAAGGGAGGGGAGCCAGAATGGCGGCTCAATCTCTCGGTTTCGCCAGGCCTTCGATGACCTCCACATGTGGCAGCTTCAAAAGCTCCTGTGGGTTGAGGAGCAGCTTGCTTGAGCGATTGCCACCGCCCATTACGACTTCCTTCGTTCGCATGACAGCGCTATCGACATAGATGGGCACATCATCGATGCCAACGGCGGTGACGCCGCCAATCAGCATGCTGGTGCGCTGCATGGTCGTCTCCGCATCGGCAAAGGAGGCTTTCTTCACGCCCAGCAACTCGCAGACCTTCTGATTCACGTCCAGCCGGGTCGTGCCAAGCACGACACACACCGCATATCTGGTTGGCTCCACTTTTCGTGATGCGACCAGAATCGTATTCGCGGCCTGGTCGAGCGTGAACTGGTAATGCTCGCAGAAGGCGGCGGTATCGGCAAGTTCGGGCGTACACTCGAGTACCGTGTAGGCTATTTCGTACTGAGCGAGAGCCGTTGCAACAAGCGGCAGTAATATCGTTTCGTCCACAGTGTTTCTCCAAATTGCGTTATACAGCATGTACGCTGATGGTCGTAATCATACCAAATTTGCCGCGCATGGTAGAACGCGATGGCCATGTATTTGTCCGCCGTGGAGAACGCTCACCGCCGACGTAATAGCTTCAGTCGCCAGTTGACTCGTCCGCTGGTTTGCCCTCGACTGTCTGCCGTGATGATGCGTAGCGCGTTGGCGAGGTCGTCGCCGGAGGGCGCACGCTCGGGGTCGGCCAACCACTGCACCACCACACCCGACATCATCGCCTGATAAAACGAGCCGACCATCCACGCCGTATGCTCATCGGCGATAGGATCGATACCCTGGAATAGCGCCGCCAGCCCCATGCGGCCCTGCTGGAGCGCGTCGGCCAGAAACGCGCGTACCTCTGGCGCGCGCTCGATCTGCGCGGCGACCTCGAGGGTGGCCACCCAGAGCGACCGATGTGTGTCGAGCGAATCGAACACCTGCGTCCAAATCGCGGCGAATCTTTCTAGCGGCGCCATCGTGGCATACCTGTCAGCATCGGCGGCCAGGTCACGTCCTAGTTGCTGGCCCCACTCGTCAATCGACTGAATCATCGCCGCATTCAGCAGCGCCTCCACCGACCCAAAGTGATAGCCGATGGCCGCCAGACTCACACCCGACGCCGATGCGATGTCACGCGCGGTCGTACGCGCATACCCCTTCTCATACAAACAGCGCTTGGCGCCAACGAGCAGGTCTTCACGATTCCCCATGAGATAGTCATCCCCCAATGCATGACGTCATATCTTCGTCCCGGAAGAATTGTACAAATGTCTCAGACACTTGTCAAATACCGTGAATGTGTTGTACAAATGTGTGAGACAAATGTACAATTTCATGGCGACCGATGACCTGCAGCGGTCAATTGTGGCTTTGCCGCCGACGCCATGACGAGACGCAGCGAGGAGATCACCCGTATGAAGAACCGCGACATCCTTATTTCCGGCGCGAGTGTCGCCGGGCCAGCGCTGGCGTACTGGCTGCGCCGCTACGGCTTCAATCCTACCGTCGTCGAGCGGTCGCCCGCGCCACGCAGCGGCGGACAGGCGATTGACCTGCGCGGAACCGCCCGTACCGTTGTCGAACGCATGGGCGTCCTGGAGGCTATCAAACAGGCGCATACCGGCACGCGCGGCATGTCCGTCGTCAACGGCGCGGGCAAACGGCTCTCGAGCATGACTTCTGAGACCATGAACGGCTCAGGTGGGTTGATTGCCGAGATCGAGATTCTGCGTGGCGACCTCGTTCACATCCTCTACGACGCGACGCGAAGTGATGTGGAGTATATCTTCGACGACTCCATCACCAGCATCGCGCAGGACGGAGTGGGCGTCTCTGTCACCTTCGAGAAGGCCGCGCCGCGCACCTTTGATTTCGTCGTCGGCGCCGATGGGCTGCACTCGAATGTCCGCAGGCTGGCGTTCGGCGAGGAGTCACAGTTCACGCGTGACATGGGCTGCTATGTGGCGATCTTCCCTGCGGCGAACGACTACCATCTCGATAGCTGGGAGTTGATTTACCAGATACCCGGCAGCCGCAGCACGGCGGGCAAAAGCGTGGGTATCTACCCGATCCACGGCAATAGCGAGGTGAGCGCCATGTTCTACTTTGCCGCGCCGCACATGACATATGATCGGCACGATGTGCTGCAACACAAGCAGATGGTGGCGCGGACATTCGCCGGGGAGGGCTGGGAGGTTCCGCAGTTGCTCACGGCGATGTGGACAGCGCCAGACTTCTACTTCGACCGCATCGCCCAGACGCACATGGAGCAGTGGTCGAGCGGGCGTGTCGCGCTGCTGGGGGACGCGGCGTATTGTCCGTCGCCGCTGTCGGGTATGGGCACGAGCCTGGCGCTGGTCGGCGCGTATGTGTTGGCGGGAGAGCTGGCGACGGCGGGGGATGACTATTCCGGCGCATTCATCCGCTATCAGCGGGCGATGGGCGAAGCCGTCACGCGGGCGCAGAAGTTCGCCGAGAGCGCACCGGGATTCCTGCTGCCAAAATCGCGGACGCAGGTGTGGATGATCAACAAGGCCATGCGCATGATGGAGCACTGGCCGCTGAATCGCCTGATGTCCAGCGGTGTCGAGAAGGCGGCGAACGCCGTCACGCTCAAGGATTACCAGGCTCCTGTGGATGCGACGCCCGCATCTCTCCGCTAGCATCCCGGCGCCAGAAACGCCCCGGAAAAGTTTAGCCGACACCCCGCAAAGGATGTCGGCTTACCGCTATTTATCAAACGCCTACAACCACGTACAACCAGCTGGCGTTGCAAGCAACAAGACCTCGGTCAATGGACGTGGAACGCACTTCACGGCAACGAACACCTACTCAGACTGTGCCGTTTTCCTGGGCCTCGCGCTCGCGCCGACGCGCGCGAAGACCGCCCATCCGCCCGATGCGCTCATAGTGTTCGACACCGAGCGTATCACGGGTTGTCTGGCCACCGAGCCGACCAATAGTCGCATAGAAGTCTGGGCCGCGTCGTTCACGAACGGTGCGTCCACCCTTCGCGCCAATTTTGGCAAAGAACTCAGGACCATACTTCTCGCGAACTGCCATGCCGCCGCGGCGCGCGTTCTCCGATCCCGCGCGTGGCCCACGGCGTCGCTTCGGTGGCTCGGGTTCCGTCGCCGCAGCCACATCAGCGCCCTCAGCGGATTTCTTCCGTCGTGCCATGATATGCCCCCTCTAGTCTGCAAGGATGAGCGGCGGCTCACGCAACAGATAGCATACAGGCGACATCAGCATGATGCCGTAATCGCAGGGGATAGAGCCAGCCACGCTCTCTTGCTCGTCGCAATCGTACCAGACGAGAAGTATTCTTGCAATGCACAAAATGCGTAGGAAGGCCGACAATTTCGCCTTGCGGTACGTATTGCCAGCTTGCTCAGCATAATCCGTTAAGACGGTGATGGTGGGGCGCTGCATGAGTCGCGCGAAAGCGCGGTATGACGCTTTCCACATTTCTCCCGCAGAATGGATGCGTGGCGCGCGCAGCGGATACAATCACACATGCGACGACTGGATGGATGGCGGCCAGCATACGCGACCATGATTGCCCCACAAGATTGCCACAAAAGTGCTGTCTGGGTTGCGGGGCTACGGCGCGAGTGGTACACTGGCGCACGGCCTGACACGTTTTTTGAAGTCGCCGTCACTTCCGACAAGAGAGCATACACTACAGGCACTGGCCGCCTTCCGCACGATCTGGTCACGCAGCCGCTGCCCTACTGAAAACGAGGAATATCGTGACACCTTGTCCGCGCTGTGGCCAGCCGCTTCAAGCCCCCGTGGCGGCGTGTCCGCGTTGTGGCCAGCAATTCGCGCCGCCCGCTCAACCCTATCAGGCAAACGGATACGATGGATCCGCTCCCGCATGGACGCGCCAGGCGCAACAGCCCGCGCCAGGAGCGGGGATGTATAGCCAGCAGGCAGCCCCTCGGCATCAGCCTCCCGGCAACGGCCAACCAGGCGCGCGGCCAGGCTTCTCGATGAACGAGTTGGTCAGCGAAGAGGCGTTGCCCGACTGGCTCCGCCAGGCGTCCGCAGAATCGGCGCAACCCACGCAGCGCCAGCCAGTGCCAGGCGCGCCAGCCTATGGCGCGCAGCAGGCCTATCCACCAGCGTATCCCCCGGCCCAGCAGCCCGCCGCGCCCGGCATATGGTGGCGCGGGGTATGGTGGCGCATATGGTGGCGGCTACGCGCCAAACCCGGCTGAGGAATCCGCGTATGCGCGACCCGACGCCAGCGCATTCCCATCGATTGAAAGCGCGGGAAGCTATCAGGCGCCGCTGGTCGGTGGTGGTGGCATGTCGGCTGGCTCATTGCTCGACCCGAATGCATTGCCAGCCTGGCTCACGGGCCAACAGGGACAGGCCGCCGCTGAGAGTATGCGCGGTGGTGAGGGCATGCGCGCCCAATCCCTGGTTGACGACGCCGCCCTACCCGGCTGGCTCCGCAATGAGGCAGCGTCGCCCGCGCAGGTTCCAGCCTCAGCGGCGCCACCCGCCGTGCCAGGCTGGGGAGGCTATGCCGCTCCTGGCGCGCCAGCTTCTCCGTTTGCTCCTAACGGCCCCGTCGGCCCAGCAGGCTACGCGGGGATGCAGCCGCCCATGCAGCCCATGAACCCCATGAATCCCATGAATCCCATGAATGGTCAACAGGGTATTCCCGCCAGCCAGCTCGTCGACCCGAATGCGATGCCGGGGTGGATGCAGGCTCAAGGACAGGCTCAAGGAGGCGCCGCTGGGGCGCCTCAGCCAGCCGCGTCGGCTCAGGGGCAGTGGTCAGCGTCAGACTTGATCGACCCGTCGATGCTGCCAGGATGGGTACGCAGCAATGACGCGGCGTCGCCACAGGCCAATGCGGCGCGTCCGGGGATGGCGGGGCAAGGGATGGCGGGGCAAGATGTAGAAGCCCCGCGCGAGCGCACTGGACGCGTGCCAGCGCCTCGTGAGGCGCGCCCCAACGCCGAGCGCGACTTCGGCGCGTCGCGTGCTGGTATCGGCGCAGCGCGGCCCGATATCGCGTAAGCAGCAGGCGGCTCGTCCGTTGGGCAATGGTGAAAAGCCCGCGTGGTTGCGCGAGGACGAGCCCGGTGGGAATGGGCAGCCAGGCGCGCCCGCGTATCCATCTGGGCGCCCGGGCCAAAGTCGGAATGGCCAGGGTCGGAACGGCTATGATGACCCAGGCAACTATAGCAATGCGAATGGCCAGCGAGGGCAGCGTAGGCAGCCTGGGCAGTATGGCCAGATGCCCGCAGGCCAACAAGGCCAGCCAGGGCCAGCCGGACAGTCGTGGGCCGCCCCGGATGGCTACGAGTCCTCACCCTGGAGCCGACCACGGCCAACCAGGCATGATGCGAAAACGGTGGCGAAGAAACGCAAGGGCGGTTTCTTTGGGTTCTTGCGACGCGGCTAGACGACAAGGAGACACGTGTGTTGGGCGCCACGAGTAATGCGGCGCAGTCGCTGAATGCCGGGCGCGGACATCAACCGGGCGCCGTGCGTTCGCTGCTGCTGATCGATTGCGGTTCGGCCTTTACCAAAGTGGCGCTGGTGGGCCTGGTAGAGAATCGCTACCGGGTGCTGGCGAGCGTCAGCGTTCCCACGACGCTTGCCGCGCCCCAGGCCGATATCATGCTCGGTGTGCGCAACGCCATCAGCGAGATCGAGCGCATCACCGGCCGTATTGTGATGCGCGCTGGCCAGCCGATTCTGCCCGAAAACGAGGATGGCGCAGGTGTAGACACCGCCATTCTGGTATCGAGCGCCGGGGGACCGTTGCGCCTGATGGCGCTGGGGCCGGGACGTGAATCGCTCGCCATGCTGTTGCAACGCGCGCTCAGCGGCCTGTTCATCCAGCTCGAGACAGAACAACTGCCACCGCCCGACGCCCCGCTCAATGAGGGTGATCTGCAACGACTCGCGGCGCATCTGCGCGGGGTCCAGCCACATGCCGCGCTGATTATCGGGCCGCCGATGCAACTGCCCGGCAACGCCATTGCCGCGACCGCCCAATCAGTCGCGCAGGCTATCGACATGCTCCAGCCGCTCTCGATGGACGTCTCGTATCCGCGCCCGCCGGGCTTCCCGGTGATATTTACCGGCGCGCAGGCCGACGCGCAGATCGTCACGGCGACCCTCCAGGGGCGGACGGATGTGCAGAGCGTTGATGCGCTCTCGCCCTCGACACTGGCCCCGCTGACGCGCGCGGTGAGCGCCCTCTACGAAAGCTGTGTGCTGCGCGAGGCGCCCGGATTCGCCGCCCTGCGACGCATGGTGGCGGCTCCGCCGATAGCCACGGTCTCCTCCCTGGGTGGGGTGGCGCGCTTCCTGGCGCATCACTACCAGATGAATGTCGTCGCCGTCGATGTTGGCGCAAGCTCGACCGAACTGGCCGGAGCCACCGCCAAGGGCGAGTATCTCCCAGCGGTACATCCTATGGCGGGTGTCGGCGCTGGTGGCGGGCAATTGGCGCGCGCTGTCGGCGTTGAAAACATCCTGCGGTGGATCAGCGCGCCGGTGGATGAGGATGACCTGCGCGAATACATCCTGACGCATATCCTGCGCCAGCGGCTGCTCCCGGCGACGCCCCTCGCGCTGGAAATACAGTATGCGCTCGCCCGCGAAGCCATACGGCTGGCGATGCACGCGCCCGGCACCCGGATGGCTGGCCTGCATCCGATGGATATCGTGCTCGGCACGGGCGGTGTGTTGGCGCATGTCGCGCATCCCGCCGACGCCGCGCTCATTCTGCTCGACGGTCTCCAGCCGCGTGGCATTACATCGCTCGTGCTCGATAGCGCGCAGATTGCTGGCATGCTGGGCAATCTGGCGATGGTCTCGCCCGACATCGCGGCTGACCTCTCAAGCAATGACGCGGTGCCGCTGCTGCTCGGCTCGGCGATCTCCACCGAGGGCGATACGCCTGAGGGAGAACTCGCGTTGCGGGTCGTGCTGGAGTTTCTGGATGGTCGGCAGGAGGTGGCCGAGGTCGCGAGCGGCACGCTGGCGCGTCTGCCGGTGGCTCCGGGTGAGCGCGCGCTGCTCTCGCTCTATCCCGCGCCGAACGTCGATATTGGATTGGGGCCGGGCCAGCACGCGCGGTCGAGTGAGCCGGTCGAGGGCGGCGTGCTCGGTCTGATTGTCGATGCTCGTGGACGCCCACTACGCCTGTCGTCCGAGCCTGAGATACGGGTGCAACAGTTGAATAGCTGGCGGAAAGCTTTGCGTGGGGAGGGCGAATTGTGACTGGTGTCGCGCTGGATTATCCGCTTGGTCGGCCTATCGCGCCTGCCATCACTGTGCGCCGACGCAGGCCGCTGCCCCAGGGCGCGGTCACGCGCGTGCAGATCGGTGATGGTGTCAGCGCGCTACAGCCCATCGCCGAGATTGCCACGCCGAATGGCCGCGCGCCCGTGCTGGCGGGCATCGATGGCCGGGTGATCGCGGTGACGCCGGGCAAAGGTATCTTCCTCGAAGGAGTGGCGACGCTGCTGCAAGGGATAGTCGGGCTGGGCGAGAGCGCCGCCGGGCCGCTGGCATTCCTGCCACAGGGCGAGTCACCAGCGGTCGCGCTGATTCCGCGCGGCGTCATTCTCGTCTATCCACAACGCGTGCCGCTGACGCTGCTCCAGCGGGCCGTGGCGCACGGCGCGGCGGGTGTGATCGCCGCCAGCGCATCCGCCCTGGAGCTGGAATCCTTCGCCCGCGCCGATATCAGCGCGGTCCTCGAGTGGCGCATTCCAATGCCGGTGCCGGGGCCACTGGTCGTCATTCTGACGGTCGGCTTTGGCGATGCCGCGATGCAGCCAGACATGCTGGCGCTGCTGCGCCAACGTGAGGGCGAGATGGCGCTCGTCAATGGCGTCTCACATCCCCGCCAGAATGTGCGGCCAGAGGTGCTTTTGTCGCGGCCCGATACGCTGATGGGCGAATATGCGCCGCCACCGGTGCTCCTGCGCGCGGGCGCCATCGTCCGGGTGGCGGCTGGCGCGCGGCGCGGCGTGCGTGGCCTGATTCGCTACATCCCAACGCATACCATGGTGGACGCCGCTGGGCTGCGCACCCGCTGCGCGAGCGTCGAACTGGATACCGGCGAGCGCGTGACCCTACCACTGCATCTGCTGGACATCATCGGCTGACCGCCCGCGAAAAGGATTGTTAAGGATCGTTGTGGATACGCTGACATACCTGCGGGCAGACACACTCACGCCTGAGCGCGTGGTCGAGGCCTTCAACCACGCCTTCGAGGGTTATTTCGTGCCGATGACCCACACGATAGACACCTTGCGCGCACTCATCGAGGTCAACGATGTCTCGCTGGCGCACTCGCTCATCGCGGTGGATGAAGACGGACATCCTGGCGGCATCGTGATGCTGGCGCTACGTGGCGCGCGCGGCTGGATCGCGGGGATGGGGCTTGCGCCGCAGTGGCGCGGTCGCGGTCAGGCGGATCCGCTGATGCTGGCGGCGCTGGCGGAGGCGCGCGCGTTGGGGCTGGCCTCGGTCGCGTTGGAGGTACTGGCGCAGAATACGCCCGCGCGGCGGCTCTACACCCGCCTCGGCTTCGCGAATGTGCGCCCGTTGGCGGTGTTTACTGGCCCGCTGGCCGACAACGCGGCTGCCGTGGACGTGCGGGCGCCAATCGTCGAACTGGCGGTCGAGCGGGCGCTGGCCGATTTCGCCGCGCTCCATCAGGCGCCGCCGCCCTGGCAGCGTGAATCTGGCGGCGCTCACCCAGATGGCGCCATCGCTGCGCGCCCTCGCGTTGATGGATGGCGAGACACTACGCGCCAGCCTCGTTCACATGCCCTCTGGCCTCGGCTACAGCATCATGGATTGTGGCTCGCGCGCCGCAACGCCCGATGCGCGGCGCGACGACACGATTGCGCTGATTCGCGCGCTGGTGGCCGCGATGCCGGGCGCGCCGGTGCGGGCAATCAACGTGCCGCCGGGCGACGCGCTGGGCGACGCGCTGACGGCGCTGGGCTGCCCCACGCCCCACACGCAATGGGAGATGCTGCTGCGGCTGGGGTGAGGCGAATCAGCCAGTTAGAGCGTCTTGGGTGCGCTTGCGTGGAGAATCGTCAGGCCAATGACCTCGCCCGCATCGTTATAGCGCATGATGACCCCATCATCGGTCATAGCGCTGTCAGTCGCGACATTGGGAGCGTCTGGCTCGCCGAAATGGATAGCTAGCGTGTCCGTGTCAGGATCGTAGTGACTCCAGAGGCTATGCTGTGCGCAACTCCTTGAGCGTAGGAACCAATGCAAGATAGGGATCGACATCTACGGCCATACTTGTCTCCTTTTATCCAACCACGCGGTTTCGCCAGGAGTATTACATAGATCTACGCGCCTGCCCCTGCCTTTATCGCGCGGGCAATCAGACATTCGCCGCTCCAGCTTCGCACATGGCCGTCGGCAGCCTCGATCTCGTAATACGCCTGCGCGTCGGGCGGGGCAGCCAGCATCTCGGCCTCCAGTTTAGCGGCCTCGGCGGCTGGCATCCGCATCCGCTCGACCCACGGCGCGAAGTCGTGCGCCTTGCGCTGTAGCTCCGCATCGGTGATGTCGAGGCCAGCGTCGGTCAGATACGTTCGCCACTCGCTCACCGTGTAGTTGCGCACGTGGCTGGGGTCGCGCCACTTTTCCCAGCGGTTGCCCAGCGCATCCAGTGTGGCGTCTTCCGGCGCGATATTGTCGATGACCACCAGCCGCCCGCCCGGCTTCAGCACCCGCGCCATCTCGCGCACCGCCGTCGGCAGGCTGGCGTAGTGATGCGGCGCGATACGCACCGTCACCAGATCGAAGCTGGCATCGAGAAACGGCAATTGCTCGGCATCGGCGATGACATAGCTGGCATTGGTGACGCCGCTGGCCGTCAGGAAGTCGCGCGCCGCCGCCAGCATACGCGGGGTCAGGTCGCTGGCGGTCATCGCGGCGACGTGTGGGGCGAGGGCCAGCGCGGTATGCCCGCCACCGGTCGAGATGTCGAGCGCGCGGTCGCTGAGGGCGGGCGCGGCCAGTTCCACGAGGCGATTGAGATCGGCGCCGCCAGCGTGACCGGGACTGGCGACGTAGGCCGCCGCCGTCTCGCCAAACGCCTCGCGCACCCGCTCCTTGATCGCCACACGCTCTCGGCGCTCTCACTGGCTGGTATGTCTGCCAGTGGGCGCAGGCATTCGATGCGGTTGCCGAAGGGGTCGGCGGTGTAGAAACGTTCGTAGCCGGGGAGCAGGTCGTCGGGGATGATCGGCGCGCCCGCCGCCGCCAGTCGCGCGCGGGTGGCCGCCAGATCGCGCACCAGCAGGCCGGGATGTCCCTTGCGCTGCGGATGAAAATCCTCCTCGACGCCCAGGTTTATCTGCTGGTCGCCACAGCGAAACCAGACGCCGCCACGCGCCGCCAGCGCCGGGGGTTTGGGTAGCTCCTCCAGCCCCAGCGTCGCGCCGTAGAATGCGCGCGCCTGCTCCTCGGCGCCACGTGGCATCGCCAGTTGCATGTGATCCAGCGCGAGGATCGAGGGTATCATCGTCGGTGTTTCGTGTATTGCTCATGTGTTTGGCTCCATATTCAGATGCATAGGACATCGTCTGGCAAGGCGCGTTCAGTCCCGGCCTGAAGCCGGGCTAGAGCGATGCGCGTACACGCCCGTCAAAGCCTGGCTCGCGCAGGCTGCAGAACAGTGCGCCGACGTGGCTATTCGTGGGCGGCTCTGCAACTCCGCCATGGCGGTGTTTCGCTGGCCGATATGGCCTTAGGCGCTGGTAGATCACATGCAGATCATCGCCTCGAGGAGATGGGGCCGACATGCCTGACGCCTCGCCACCTGGTCGCGATTCCCTGCCCTATAAGCGAGCATGGCCATACGCCGGAGCGTTCACGCCCGGCTGCCCGACCACGCAAAGCCTCGTGTCCGCGCACTATTGTGTAAAACCACCATAAACCGCCAGCCGCCATTGCTCTGAGCGTACCTGACGATGCGCTATAATGCCAGCCATTGCACGTGATAGTCACTATTGGATTTCTCGATAGGGAATGGCGCAGGTATGACACTGGATCAACTGGAGACGTTCGTCTCCATCGCCCGCACCCATAGCTTCTCGCGGGCCGCCGTGCTGCTGGGGCTGGCGCAGCCGACGCTCAGCGGACGCATCGGCGCGCTCGAAGGCGAACTGGGGTCGCAGCTTTTTCTGCGCCACGGCCACACGCTGGAACTGAGCGAGACGGGGCGGGCGCTGCTGCCCTATGCCGAGCGGATGCTGGCGCTGCGGGCGGAGGGCGTCGCCGAGGCGCAACGGCTGGCGCTGGGTGGGCTGGGACGGCTCACGCTGGGCGCGAATCTGAGCGCCAGCCAGTATCTCGTCCCCCGGCTGATCGAGCTATTTCACCGCCAGCACCCCGAGGCGCCGATTCGCGTGCGCACGGCCACCAGTCCCGCGCTGATGGAGAGCCTGCTCGACGGCGTGATTCAACTGGCAATCTGCTCGCAGGCGCAGATCGAGCCACGCGCCCAGGTGCTCTGGAGCTATAGCGATCCGTTGCTGCTGGTCGCCAGCCGGGATCATCCACTGGCGCGCATCGGCGAGTGTTCGCGCGCTGATCTCGCCCATCACACCATTCTCTCGACACAGGCCGGGCCAACCCGGCTGGGGCTGCGCCACGTGCTACCGCCGGACGGTGAGACGCCGATTGCCATCGAGGCGAACGCGGGCGAGGTGATGACGCAACTGCTGCGCCGTGGGCTGGGCGTCACCGTATTGCCTGCCATCGCCATCTGGGATGAGCTGGCGCGCGGCGAGCTGGTAGCCGATCCGTGTGCGCGACGCCACGCTGCCGACGTATGATGTGGCGCTGGTGCAGTGGAGCGGGCGGGCGCTCTCCCCAGCGGCGACGGCCTTCGCGGAGATGGTCGGCGGCGTGCGCGTGCCCGATGTGCTGGGCAGCGGAGAGTGAAGAGGTAACTGTCGGGCATCGTTGGACTGGAGCAACTTTGCCGTAGACTGAAGATCTACGGCTAATCCCAATCGCACCAGAGCGCGGGCGGTTAAAACCGCACCTGAACGGCCTGCGGCCACGAAACCCGCCTGCGCGGGTTGCACGGATCGGTGTCCACTGGATGCCCTGTTGGCGCACACTCTGCAGCCCGCGACGGCGGGCTTTGTGGCGTAGCCCGTAGGCGCGGCTTCAGCCGCCAGCCGCCCTGGCCACTCGTTTCGCCAATCAGTGCGCTGTCTATGGTCACGCCGCATATGCGCGACAGTGTGTCGAACGACACAATGTGCTGCTTTGCTGGCCAGTTCCGGGCCATATCATATATAATGACGCACACTAGCAGCGGATACGGGCGGACGCAGGCCGGAGAAGGGGTAACCAACGTGGTAGATGCAAACGGCGCGGGGCGACGCGCTGAGCGTGGTATTGGCGCGATTGACGATGCGGCCGACGAGATACACGAGGCTGGCAAGCGCGAAGTCGAGATGTACATCCGCACCTACCAGACGCTGCTCCGCAGTTCCGGCGAGGTGGGCCTCAAGGCGCTCGTCCAGGCGCACTATAACATCGACTCTGTGCTCCATCCACAGTCCCGCTCCAGTGACCCCGATATGTCCGCCTTCATCTACACCGTGCTGCGCCTGCCCAGCGCTGTCCTTCAGTGTTCGCGCGTGCTGCTCGGCCAGTCTGATGAGGTCTTCGCTCAGTACAATTTCCAGGTGGCCCAGTGGCAGGCCGTCACCGCCTCCGCCCGACGCCGCCAGTGGTTCTTCGACGGCAAGAACACCCTGGCCGTCTACATCGCCAGCGTCAGCGACACCGACGATATCGTGCCAACGCTGGTCGCGCTGCAGATCGAGTGGAATAAGTTTCACTGGCTGCTCAACGCCGACGCCACCACCATGCAACTGCTCGAAAGCCGGGTTGACCGCAGCTCACCGGTCTACGCCGAGATCAGCAAAGTCGTACGCGAGCGGCTGAAAGTGAGCGTCGAAGACTGGCGGCGGCTCGAAGTCATCTGGGGCGACAACGTCTGGACGAATCTGCTCGCCATCGGCAAAGAGCGCAAGAACTTCACGCTGCGCATGCTCGGCGGCTCGCACGTCGGCTTCGTACGCGCGACGCGCCGCTGGTGGTCGCCGATTGCCAAGCTGATGGATGATGTGCGGCTGGCGCGGCGACCGGTCTACTTCATCTCCAGCAACACGCATAGCGTCGCCAATCTGCTCTCTGGGGTCGTGCGTCGGCGTGAGGATGAGTTGTCGCGGTTCGCCGTCACCGGCGCCGATAGCTTCCTGGCGGAGGAATACAAGAAGCTGAAGGAGAACCGCTCGCCGGGCAACTGGCAGAACTTCCTCTACTATGTCGCGCGCGAATATCAGCGCACCTCGGCGGGCCAGGGGTTTGCCCGCAGTCGTCCGGTGGAGGAGCAGGAGCGCGGCATCTGGTCTCTGGGCGCGAAGCACGGGCTGGAAATCGACGTGCAGGTGATCGATCTCGCCAAGGTGCGCGGCGATGATCTCGATCCACGGGTGCGGGTGGCGGGCAGCGAGCGCATGGCGGATAGCCGCGGCGTCATCATCAATATCGACTATCCGCTGGGGATGGCGGCCTATCGGGTGCTGCGTGAGGTGCTCGAAAATCTGGTGCAGGTGAAGGGCATCTACATCCTTGGCAAAGCGGCGACGCTCAACGGCAGCATCGGCGATGTGATGATCTCCAATGTGGTGCTGGACGAGCACAGCCAGAACACCTACTGGCTGGATAACTGCTTCAACGCCGCCGATGTCAGCCAGAATCTCGTCTTTGGGGCGGTGCTCGATAACCAGAAGGCGGTCTCCAGCAAGGGCACCTTCCTGCAGAATCGCGCCTACCTGGACTTCTACTATCGCGCCAACTACAGCGTGGTCGAGATGGAGGCTGGCCCGTACCTCGATGCGGTCTATGAGAGCCTCTATATGACCCGCTACCCGACGAACGACAACATCAACTTCGCCAAGCTGCCGTTCGACCTGGGCATCATCCACTACGCCTCGGATACCCCCTACACACGGGGCAAGAACCTGGGCGCGGGCGGCCTCTCCTACTACGGCATGGATTCGACCTATGCCGCTGGTGTGGCGATGGTGCGGCGCATCCTGGAGAACGAGGTCGGCAGCAACAGCGCGCGTGGGGGCGAGGCGGTGGCGCGCGCCGAGGCGCTACGTATCCGTCGGGGAGCGGCGCCAACGGGATCAACCCATTAGATCTACGAGGGTCAGCGGCAGAACACCGCTCTCGGCCATAAATGGCCGGAGTACGAGGAAACAGGCCATGAATGGCCACCTCGCCCGTTGGGCGAGCAGGGCGTTTACGCCCTCCGTCGTCGTTCCTCCCCCGGCCTTGAAAGGCCGGGACTGTCCCCAGCCGCCAGCCGATTCAGATATTGCTAGACTGGCTCGATGGTGCAGGTCAGCGCGAAGTGTTCCAGCCGCTCGCGGTAATATTCCGCTGGCTCACGCGGGCAGATAATCACCTGGGCGCAGCCGCTATTGTGCGCCTCGAACATGACGGCGGTGGCCGCCTCGACGGAGAGTGTGGGCACCGTGCGCACCAGCGCGAGGATAACCTCATCCATCGCGTGGATCTCATCATTGTGCAGCATCACGCGGTAGCGCGGCAGCAGCCGCAACAATTCGCGCACCTCCTCATCGGTGCGTGGAGCCGCGTTCATGGTGTGAATATAGTGTGTTTGAATGTACTGTTTTTTGCCATGCGCTCGAAAGAATGCGGGCATATGCGCCCCCTCGCTCTAGTCACTCCATTGGGTACTCCAAAGGATCTATCGTGCCTCTCGTAGTGATAAACGTTGGAGGACACTCATACGCCACATACGCGCCATCGGTGGTATCACACGTAGCCCAAACAGCCCTACTGGGAGGCGCCTTGCCGCTCCATCTCTGAGAGGATGCGTAGATACTGGGGCGGAACGCTCTCGGTGAGCCAGACGCCGTTGTCGCTCAGGTAGAATTGGTAGCCATCGCGCGCCATCGCGGCGGCGTCCACCAGCAAGACGGCTGGCGCGCCGTGTCGGCTGCCCACCTTGATGGCGGTGGCGATCTCGCTGGAGAGATGCACGTGGTTGCGGCGCATCTTACGCAACCCCTCGCGGAGAATCGCGCCAATAGCGGCCTTGCCGGTGCCATGATAGAGCGCATCAGGCGGCGACATCGGCGCAAGCTGGAGGTCGATGGGCACGCTATGGCCCTGGCTGGCGCGGATACGCTGCCCGGTTTCGTCAAAAGCGAATCGCTGTTTGTCGTTGTGGGCGACGATCTCCGCCAGGTCCGCGCGCGAGATCGCGACGCCGTTACGCCGCATGGCCGCCAGCAGCGCATCCACCGCGACCCAGCCGCCGGGTTCGAGCGTCAGCCCAATCGCCTCCGGCTGATGGCGCAGGTGGCGGGAGAGATATTTGCTGGCCTTCACCAGCCGCTTTTCATCCATGCTCATCCATGCTGCCTCAAAAAGTCCTCTCGTGCTCGCCTCGCCGCGCACCCATGATAGTCCCCTCATGAAAAATCCTCAAGAGCGCGTTCATCTTGTATTCAGATGTCTCGAGTACACTGACTCTTGTCGGCGGCGGCGCGCCAATCGCGAGAGGTGTGGACCTGGGATAGATGCCAGGCAATTGTACCGATACAGCGAAACCAGTGATAGACTGAAGGCAAGTCCTTTGGGATGGTCGTCGTTCGCCCCGAACCTCACCCTCTGGCTCCCCTCTCTTTTAGAGGAGAGGGGCCGGGGGAGAGGGCCGTCCCACGGCAACCATTGAGGCGGACTTGTTATCACCACCAGGAGAGTCCAGGAGAGTCCAGATGAAGGTGCTGCTCACCGAAGACGAGCTGAGCCTCGCGCGCACCTATCAGCGCCATCTCGAGCGCGCGGGGCATCGCGTCGAGGTCTATACCAGCGCGGAGGCCGTCCACGAGCGGCTCGAAGACGCGCCAGACGAGTTCGATATCCTGGTGCTGGATGTGCTGCTCCCCGGCATGAGTGGCACGGACCTGACCCGGCGCCTGCGTCAGGAGGGGTATGATATCCCCATCCTGATGTTGACGGCGCTCGGCCAGAACGCCGATGTGGTCGCCGGGCTGGACGCCGGAGCGGATGATTACCTGACCAAACCGTTCCCGATGGATGTCTTGCTGGCGCGACTGCGGGCGCTGGGCCGCCGCCCGCGAACCTTCGATCCCGTCGCCAACGCGACACAGATTCGCGCGGGTGATCTGGTGATCGACGAGTTGCAGCATGTCGTCTATCGCGGCGGCGAGCAAATCCCACTGACGCCGCGCGAATTTACGCTGCTCACCTATCTCGCGCGCCACGCCAACCGCGCGCTGACACGTGGTCAATTGATGCTGCATGTCTGGCCCGATGGCACCGAAGCCGCCAGCAACGTGCTCGACACCTATATCCATCATCTGCGCGACAAGCTCGAGACCCCTGGCGATGCGCCGCTGATTCTGACGATCCGTGGCGTTGGCTATTCGCTGCGGCTCTCAGATGGCGAGCGGCTGGCTGGCCTGCCCGCTCCACAGGCGGATGGTCGGCGATGAGGACAGATACGACCAGGCCACCAGCCCCCGCGCTATCCCCATCACCTGTGGCCACAGTCTGGCGCGGTTCCACCGGCGCCCCGGAAGCGTCTGGCGCGATGGGCGCGTCTCGGCCGCTGGTTGCGTGGCCCCGCAGACCCACCGGGCGCGCCGTTTGCCGCCGCGCGTCGTCGGCTGATTTTTACCACCGTCGCTATCGTCGCCATCGTGCTGGGGGCGCTGAGCGTCGCGATCTTCCTCTTTAACCAGCACGCGGGGCGCGAGCAGACCATCACCATGCTGAAATACTATGCGACGGCTGGCTCAACAGGGGCGCAAGACGACGATGGCGAGTCGCCGGACGACCAGAACGCGACCAGTAATCCGCTGGTACCCTACTCGGCGAGCAGCTCCAATACCTTCATTGTTGTGCTGGATATGCAGGGAAATACGATTGCCGACTCCTATCACATTCAGCAACTTGGCGTGCCAGTGGTGGGCGCGGCGCAACCTGTGTTACGGGGACAACAGCGGGAAATAGCGCCAACAGTCACTGTCGGCGGCCATACCTATCAGCTCTATATCGCCCGCGTCCAACGGGATGACCACATCGTCAACGTCGTCGTCGCGGGCGCGTCGCTCGATCAGCAGGAGCGCCAGGAAGATGCGCTGTGGCGTACGCTGGCGATCATCAACGGCGTCGCGCTGCTGCTGATCTTCTTCGCGACGCTCTTGCTCACCGAACACGCGCTGCGACCCGCGCGGCTGGCGTTCATTCGTCAGCGCCAGTTTGCGACCGCCGCCTCACACGAACTGCGGACCCCACTGGCGGTGATTCGCTCCGAGGCCGAACTGGCGAGCGGCCTGCTGGGTGACAGTCTGGCCGCGCTGCGTGGCTCGCCGGGCAGCCACGAGACGACCGAGGACGTCAGCGGCTACATGGAAGAGGCGCTGCACGAGACCCAGGCGGCCACGACCGAGGTGGATTATATGGCGCGCATGGTGCAGGGGATGCTGATGCTCGCCCGCGACGCCACCGACTCGCTCGCCCATCCCTGGAGCGATGTCGATCTGCGCACGCTGCTGGAGGATATTACCGACAGGCTACGGCCAATCGCCGAACACGAGGGGCTGAGCATCTCGGCGCCCGCCATGCCATCGCTGATGGACGAGCCACAGGGGGCGCAGGTGACACTGGTGCGGGGCGACGCCGATCTGTTGCGCCAGTTGTTCTTTGGGCTGCTGGAGAACGCGATGCGCTATACGCCCGATGGTGGGCGCATCTGCGTCGATCTACGGGTGGAGCGGCGCGGGCGTCTGCTGGGGGATCACCACCGCCACGCCTACGTCAGCATCAGCGATACCGGCATGGGCATCGCGCCGGAGCATCTGCCGCATATCTTCGAGCCATTCTACCGCGTCGTTTCGGCGGCTCGTCCGCTGCGCGGCGCACAGCATGGCAGTGGGCTGGGGTTGGCGTTGGCGCAGTGGATCGTGCAGGCGCATGGCGGCGTGATCGAGGCGCGGAGCACCGTCGGCGCGGGTACCACGTTCACGGTCGCGCTGCCCCTGGCGAGCGGGTGATGGGTGGGTAGGAACCTCTCCCGGCCTTCGGCCACCCTCCCCGACGAGGGGAGGGACCAGGCGAACGGAGCGGCCATCCGGCTCTGGTTACTGCCTCGTGACTCCCCTCTCCTCGTAGGAGAGGGGCTGGGGGTGAGGTCAGTGCGCGCATGACCCAATCAAGTTGTTCATTACCATCAAAACCGAGGATATCCCCAGCACATGCGCCCAGGATTAGCTGAGCCCGATTTAGTGGTCGGCATAGGTGCGTTCGCCCGCCGTGATCGCAATCGGCAGGGTGTTCTCCGCTGGCGGGATTGGGCAGCTATAGTACTCGCTGTAGGCGCAGTAGGGGTTATACGCCAGGTTGAAGTCGATGGTGGCCGTATGCGTGTTGTCCGCGTGGTGTTCCAGTTCGATCTCCAGATAGCGCCCGGCGCCGTAGCTATCGTGGCCCGACGTGGCGTCGCGGAAGGGCACGAAGAGTTCGTGCGTGTGGCTGACATCGGGATCGGTGAAGCCGACGAGATGGAGATCCTGGTCGCCGATGCGAAAGCGCATCTCGGCATAGCGTAGCTGCGCGCGGATGTCGCCGGTGGAGGTGGCCATCTGCGCCACATCGGGATGCGCGAACGGCGCAACCTCCGCCGTGACGCGAAACGCCGGGTCAGGCGGATAATACTTCAGCCCGCCGAAGCCGCCGTGTCGCTCTTCCTGGGGAATCGGCGACTGGCGTCCGCTGGCGAAGAACTGATCTTTCTCCTTACGGAACGCGTTCACTTCATCGACATAGCTGTTATCTAGCGGCTGCTGTGATCGGTCATGATAATCCTCTCCCCTGGCTCGCTCTCGTTGCGATGGCGCATACATAGATGGTAGGGCGAGCCGTCCAGATGGCCGCGCCGTAGACATGCTGGAATGGATAGAGTGGGCGGCGTTGTCAGCCGACGGCGGCAAAAGCGCATGAGGGGGGACGACCCATGGCCGAGCAACTGCGGCTAAGTAGGTGGACAGTGACGAATAGAGGTAGCGCTCCGAACCTCTCCCGGCCTTCGGCCACCCTCCCCTACGCGGGGAGGGATCAGGCGACCAGCGTGGCGACGGCCACCACGGTCTCTGGCTCCCCTCTCCTCGTAGGAGAGGGGCTGGGGGTGAGGTGTGCGCGCCCCAACGCTTCATTGGCTACCTACTTAGATTCGGCAACTCCCGGCGGCGGGACTCGGCGCGAATTGGTCGTATCATGCGCGCGTGTCGGCGCCGGACGCTTGGGTCGAGGCGGCTCATCCGGCAGCGGCCAGCGCCTAGCCGATGTTGGCCGCCAAGGCTTCATAGGCAGGCTGGAGCTCGTCCCATCGCGCCTCGGCGTCGCAGCGCTCACGCCCGGCGAGGTAGGCGGCGAGATCCTCGACATGGATCTGGTTCCCCGCCCCGTAGGCGGCGAGCTGGTCCAGGGGCATGCCCCGTTCCTCGACGACCAGGATGGTCTGGTCGCCGTCAGCGGCCAGCGTGGCCTCGATGACTTTCACGTCGCGGCTGGTCCAGTTGCCATGGTCGCCAGCAGCAGCCGCCGCGGGGGCTCGCACGCTTCCACGCGCCCGGTGCCTTCCGATCCGCTGGCAAAGAAGCGAAAGCGGTACTCACCGCCCAGGCGGAGGTCGCCCTCTACCTCGCCGATCCAGCGGGCCAGACGGCGGGGATCGGTGAGCGCCGACCACAGGTCGTCGATATCGGTGTCGAAACGGTCCTCCATGCGCACGACGCCCTTGCCATCTGCTGATCGCAGGCTGCCCAGGATGCGGTTGCCCGCATCTGCATTGCTGGTCATCTAGGTACTCCTTCGTTTTCGTTCGCGTTTCCCCCGGGCTACCTCGGTGTGCAGGGCATCCAGCCGCTGCTCCCACAAGGCCCGGTACCGGCCCAGCCATTCATCGACCTCGGCGAGCGGCTCGGGGCGAAGACTGTAGACCCGCCGCTGCGCCTCCTGGCGGACCTCGACCAGCCCCGCCTCCCGCAGCACCCGCAGGTGCCGCGATACCCCCGGGCGAGCAATCGGCAGCAGCGCCGCCAGCTCACCCGCAGTTGCCGGGCCGCCGGTCAAAGTCTCCAGCACTGTGCGTCGGCTCTCGTCCGCCAGTGCCCGCAGAACAGCTTCCATGCCGTGAATGTACCACATTCGTTACGTAACCGTCAAGGTACATAAGCGAGCGCAAGCGCGCCATGCCCGACCAACGCACCGGGCGTTCGCCGGGAAGTTGTAGGTGGCCATTCCTGATACGGTGTACTGGCGCGTCGCACTAGTGGCCGGGCAGGGAGCGGCGTCCTTCCATGCTTGACCATCCTCACCATGCTTGACCACTTTCTCAGGATGGTCATGCATGGGCATCTTGGTCAATCATGGTGTTTTCTGGGGCGTTGCGCTGATCTCCACTAGTGGGCGGGGAGGCGTCCCACCATAGTTGACCACCCTCACTATGGTTGACCATTCTTGCAGGATGGTCAACCATGGCAGACTTGGTCAAGTAGAGCGACACGGGCATTATCAGCCACGGACAGCTATAGCCACGAGTGGAAATAGAGAGACTCTCCATTCATGTTCAACCGAAGAACAGTACGCATGAACGGGTGACTTGAACACCACTGGAGAAGTGGAGACTCACCATGGATGACCATCTCCTGCGAATGGTCAAGCATGACGGCGCGGTGGTCATGCTTGGCAGATGGGGAGAGTTGGGCGCCAACAGACCCGGACAGCCACAGCCACGAGCGCACCAGCGCCACCATACATCCTCACTTGCCGAGCATCACCTCGGTCGATTTGATGATGACCGTTATCTGGTCCCCCGCCTGGAGATTGAGCCGCTCCGCCGAGCCGCGCGTAATCACCGAGACGAGTTCCTGCCCGCCCGCGATCTCCACCGTGATCTCAGCCATGACCCCGCCGAGCTTCACCCCGGTCACTGTACCGGATAGCTGGTTCCGCGCACTCAGTTCCATGGTGTATCTCCTCCTCGCAAGGTTCTACCAGGGCGCGTCTCAGGCTACTCAAGCGAGCCGCGCTGCCTCACCATACCACATGCTATCAGAGCTAAAGCGCTTGTCCGCGCGCGTCGTGTGAACCCGGTCGAGGCGGCCAGCGAACCAGCCGATACGGTCGGTCGCGCGCGCATCGAAGGCAGGCACATACGGCTTGAGATCGAGCAGCGGCGTGCCGTCCAGCACATCGACATCCTCGATCAGCAGCGTACAGCCCTCGATGGCGATGAGCCGCACCACCGACAGCCCCAGCGGATTGGGACGCCGTGGCGAGCGGGTCGCGAAAATCCCATGCGGCTGGTCATCCAGGTAGGGCGTCACCTCCAGCGCAAAGCCAGCCATCTGGTGGAGATGGGTCAGCAGGATCACATGGGAAAAACCCTCCAGGTCTTTCAGTCCCTCGCGGAACGACGGCTCAAGCTCCACGGCGCCCCTGACGCCCTGGGCGGCGATAGTCTGAAGCGGCATGCCCTCCAGCGCGGTGAACGGCGAGCGCACGATGCCAATGGGCGTGTAGGTGATCGCATCCATAAGAGGCCTCCATTGATGTCTCGGTTCGATGTCTGGGGCATAGCGAGTGTATCGATGTATGCGCACCGCTGGCGCACAAGCGGAACACCGCGGACACGTGACATACTATAGACATACTGGCATGCCAGGCTCTCATCCCTGGCGCATTTTACAACATAGTGGGGACACTCTCGGCCTTGAAAGGCCGGGGTAGAGACGACAGCGGGCTTAAAAGCCCGTTAGGGCGGCAAGCGCCGCCCTGCTCGCCCACAAGGGCGAAGTGGCCATTCATGGCCCGCTCTCTCCGTACTCCGGCCATTGATGGCCGAGACTGGTGTCCCTCGTAAATTGTAAAACTGCATTATGGTCGAGAGCGTGTCCCACCATCAGCTTAGACGCCAGGAGAGCGCAGTCTCTCGCTACAGCCGTGGCATACTGAGGATCAGAAGATGAAGAAACAACAGAAACAGCAACCACAGACCACCGACCCCGCGCGTCTGGAGCGCCTGACGCCCCTACAGTATCACGTGACCCAGGAGCATGGTACCGAGCGCCCCTTCTCAGGCGAATACGTCCATACGAAGGACGCGGGTGTCTATACCTGTGTCGTGTGTGGGGCGCCGCTCTTCCAGGCCGAGACAAAATACGATTCCCGATCAGGCTGGCCCAGCTTCTATGCGCCGCTGGCGAATGGGAACGTTGGCGAGGAGACGGATCGCAGCTGGCTGATGTCACGTACCGAGGTTCACTGTAACCAATGCGGCGCGCACCTCGGCCACCTGTTCGACGATGGCCCACAACCGACGGGCATGCGCTACTGCATCAACTCGGCATCGCTCCAGTTGGCGCAAGAGCAGCCCAGCGAGACGACCACAGACACAAGCACAGACTACAGACACAAAGGAGCAATCATCATGAGCGAAGAAAATACGATGGATACGACCGCAACCGCTGAAACGACCGAGGCGCGCACTTTGCAGAAAGCGACATTCGGCGCGGGCTGCTTCTGGGGCGTCGAGGTCGCGTTCAGGAATACCCCCGGCGTGGTCGACGCCATCGTGGGGTATGAGGGCGGCACGCTCGCCGATCCGACGTACCGCGATGTCTGTTCGCATACGACGGGACACGCCGAGGTGGTCGAGGTCACTTATGACCCGGCGGAGGTCTCGTACGACACCCTGCTGAATGTCTTCTGGGGCGAGCACGATCCCACGCAGCTCAACCGCCAGGGGCCAGACATCGGCGACCAGTATCGCTCGGTGATCTTCTTCCACACGCCCGAGCAGGAGGCCGAGGCGCAGGCCGCGAAAGAACGCCTGCAGGCCAGCGGGAAGTATCGCCGACCCATCGTGACGGTCATCGAGCCAGCGCAGACGTTCTATCGCGCCGAGGAGTATCACCAGCGCTACCTGGAGAAGCGCGGCCTGGCGACCTGCCGCATCTAGTTCGATATGCGACTCCGCACGAGGAAGGCAGCCCCCGCGCCAAGTACTATGGTGAGTATGAGCATGATGGCCAGGAAGACCCTATTGCCGTCAGCCAGGATGCCATACGCCACCCAGCCCGCGCCAAGGATAATAACGGCCAGTCCCATGATGGCGGATCGTGTCCGCGGATCGACTTCAATCATCTCAATGCTCCTCCCGCATTAATTCGGCGGCTGTATCGTGGAGAGCCATTCAGCCATGCTTCCATCCGCCCGACCGAGTGCTTCCTGTACGCAGTATACTCCTGCAGTACTGGCAGGATTGTTGAGGAAGCGGACGCGGTGTTTTTACGTGCCCTACGTGCCCTGCCCTATGCCGAGAGATCGCGGCGGCTGGCCAACTTCCTTCGCGGCCGGAATCGCCTCAGCACAAGCGGTGAGACCAGCAGCATGGCCAGCCAGACGGCTTCCGCGAGATAGGGGTTAATAAACGCCAGCCCTATCGAAATGGCAAGGATGGGGACCGGGAGGAGCATGCGCATACGCAGGTACACAATCGTCTTCTGTTCGAGGGATGGGCGCACCAGGCGATGATGGATGGTGGCGTATTCCCACAGGAGCAGCTGCACCGCGCTCAACATGACGAGGACGCCCGCGTACAATGCCACGACGACTGAGGTACCTCCGTAGCGGCCCAGGAGGTTCGTCGGAAACGGCAGAAAGACGATGAACAGCAGTAACGTCAGATTGAGCCATAGCAGCCCGCCATCCGCCTTGATGATATGGCGGAAGATCCAGTGATGCCGCTGCCAATAGATCCCAATGATCGAGAAGCTCAGGACGTAAGACAATAGCTGGAAGAGGAATGTGGAGGAGCCTAGCTGGCCCACAATCTAGCTCGGCGCTTGGGGAAGATAGAGTAGCAAAGTCGGCAAAGGGAAGAATGTTGAGGACGAGCAGCGTGATCGCGACCGCAAAGACCGCATCGCTAAACATGACAACACGCGACACATCGTACCAGCGGCCTTCGCTGTCTTCTTCGTCTTCGGTTGGCCCAGGCTTGCCCGCGACCGGTGATGATTCGCGCATGCTCCACACGTTCTTTCCTGAGAGCGAGTCGCAACCAGGCTGGCTGGCACGCTCCTCATTCATCGCTGGGTCGTATCAGCCCTTCGATTGCGCAATTTTACAACAAATCGCCTCGCCCCAGGCAGATCATATGCATAGGCCGCTCGCCCTCGGCCACCGCGACATAGCCGCTGCTGGGGATGTAGTCGGCGCTCTGGTGGTGAGATTGTCTTCTCTATCAGACACCGCCATGCACGAATAGCGCGGGTTGTGTCACATCAGATTGTCTGATGGACGAGTCCATCAACACGGATTCCAGAGATGCTGGCCAGCGATATTC
Organism: uncultured Chloroflexia bacterium; assembly: GCA_963702665.1. Taxonomy (GTDB): domain Bacteria; phylum Chloroflexota; class Ktedonobacteria; order Ktedonobacterales; family JADMIN01; genus DAHUXT01. The sequence continues at coordinate 27,706 of CAVPDP010000010.1, read as the reverse complement.
AGCGTGATGCGCGTCTTCCAGTTCTGCGAGGGTTGCGTTGGCCCGGGGCATGAGATGGCTACGGTCTATCTGATGCAGCAAGGCGATCAGGTCAATGCGCTGGAGCAGTTTCTTCGTGATAGGGCGCTTGGCGTCCCAAAACGCAATCGAATTCAGGAAAGCCAGAGACATTGGGTCATTCAGTAGACTCGCGATCAGAGCGGCTTGCATGCCTGATGAACACGACACAAAGTAGCATGTGTCATCAAACATCACTGGACGCCCTTGGCGTGGCCCAATAGCGCGAAACACGGGAGTCTTATGCATGCCGGAAATGGCCACTTTATACTGCGAAAAGCAGTAGTCGCCCAGGCCAAAATAGGCGAATGGCGGTTGGCGGCGATAGATAGAAGATTTGCGCTGATCGAATGCGGCCCTGTGCGCCTCCAGATAAGACCAGAGTTGTGGCGCCTGGTATGCTAGCTGATGGGTCAGATCACCGAGCCGCTTTTGAGGAAGAATAATGGCTCGCATGGGCTTGTTCTGTCGCTTTCCTCCTACATCCGACCCTTTCAGGAGAGGATAGATGTAGTCGGATTCAACCTGTACTGGCTCGCCATGTTTGTTAGCGAGATTGCCCTTATCGTCGTAGGTGAGTTCAACAACCGAGGCGGCATCGTGTTTCAGACCCTGGCGCCAGGTGAATGGAAACCGCCCGTCAAGATGTCCGAATGCTGAACGAGCATCCACATTCGCGATGAGTTTGCCATCAACAACACCGATAGTAGACGTTGGTATTGTACTCTCCAGGTCCGTATAGACATCTATCTCGTACTTGGACGGGCGTTGGCCTACGTCTACGGTAAAGAGGCATGCGTCAACTGACACATTGAACCACCGCTTTGCATCAATTCGCCGAATAGTCGCCCCGCCAAGAGGTAGTCCAATAGTGGCGGCAAAAAGCAATACATTGCGCGCTGTCGCTGTCTTACAAAGCAGGGCAACCGTGGGATGCTCGTGAGCCAGTTCCCGGAGCAATTTCAGCCAGATATACTCCGCGATGTCGAAGTTTGAGTCGCCAGTCATCGCCGCGAAACCAGGCAAGTTCTTAAGATTCGTCTTTTTAGGGAGATTCTTGCTCCCAAGCGTACCCAGTTCCGCATTAGTGACCCAGGGAGGGTTGCCTATCACCAGCAGAGGGCCGGAATCTTCCCAGGGGATGTCTTTTCTCAGGTGAGTAGTGAAAATGTCCTGCTGCAGAATGGTCGTATTGATCGATGGCGTAGGTTGAGCAAGGGCACGGGCGGTGGCGACGTGGTCTTCCTGGATTTCGATGCCGAATATCTCGCGTGGCGCCGCGTTGAGGGTCATGGCGCCTGCAATGAAGGCGCCCCGCCCGCATGTTGGCTCCAGAACGCGCGTCCAGGTCTTGCCATCCCTGCTGAGACAGGCAAACACAGCTTTTACGAGCAGGAGCGGGCGTTTGGAAGTCACCCAAATCTCTAGACATGAAGAGCCTCCACGCCGTCTACCTGACCAGCTCGTTCTATCACCCTGCTGTATTGGAGCCGCCACTGGAGCGCATTGGAGATAGTTAGATAGCCGATAGCTGGCCGCTCAGTCAACATCCTCTCCGCAAGTTGATCGCGCCCGCTATCATCGAGCAGTAAGTTGCGTTCTTCCAGAAAAGCCACTAGATCGTCCTTATTGCCCTGCCTCTATCGAGAATCCCATTGATGCCGACGGTCGTTTGCCAATCCGCTGTGCGGCCCTGTTCCACGAATACGACATGTTGAATATCCAGAGTTGCCGTCTGAGTGCTTTTGTCATCGGTCTTTTCATAGACAAAGATCATGAGATGATGGCCTAATCCATAGACCTTCTGGCTTGCGCTTTTATAGGGACTTGAAGATTGAGGCTGTTTAATGGATGTGGCCTTAACATCTACCTCCAGGTCAGGGAAATCAATCCCGGTCGCCGTGTTACCTGGGGTGAATAGGAAGAGGCCCGCGAGGTAAAGGCGAAATTGTTTCTCGACATATGTGCCTACCGCCTTGCCATCAGTTATTCCGAACAGAGCGCTCACCGAGCGATGGCTTAGCTGCTCGGCGAAGTCCTTTGCCGACGCTTTGAGCGCACTAATGGATAGTTCAGGCAGCACGTATCTCCCTCCATCTCATCGATGCGCCCAAAAACCTGATAAACATGTCGCACGCACGCCGTATTATACCATGCTTCCTGCGCTCACCCCGCCCGCTTCGCCCTCAGCCACGGCCACGTACCCGCTGCCGGGCACGTAGTCCGCGCTTTGGTGGCGAAAATAAGTATTGTAGAGGGTCGCGTAGGAGCCGCCGCGCCGCAGTAGCTCGTCGTGCGTGCCCTCCTCCACGATGCGCCCGCGATCCAGCACCAGGATGCGGTCGGCGTCGCGGATCGTCGAGAGGCGGTGCGCGATCACAATCGCCGTCCGATGCTCCAGCACAATCTCTAGCCCCTCCTGAATCTGCGCCTCGGTCAGCGGATCGACACTGGCGGTCGCCTCGTCCAGCACCAGGATGGCCGGGTCTTGCAGCAGCACCCGCGCCAGCGCGACCAGTTGCCGCTGGCCCATCGAGAGGCCGCGCCCCATCTCGCCCACCGGGGTATTCAGCCCGTCGGAGAGGCCGTCGATCCAGTCGCCGCCGCCAATCTGCCGCGCCACCGCCGCCACCTGCTCCTCGCTGGCGTCCGGGCGGGCATAGCGGATATTCTCCGCCACCGTGCCATCGAAGAGGAACGGCGTCTGCGGCACGATGCCCAGGCGGCGCCGATAGTCGCGCAGATCGAAGGTGCGGATGTCGCGCCCGTCGATCAACAACTCGCCGCCCTGGAACTCGTAGAACCGCGCCACCAGCCGCGCCAGGCTCGATTTGCCCGCGCCGGTATGCCCGACAATCGCGACGGTCTGCCCCGCTGGGATCGTCAGGTTCAGCCCCGGCAGGACCGTATGCTCGGCGTTATAGCCGAAATAGAAGTCGCGGAACTCGATCCGCCCCGCCAGCGACGATACCGGCTGCGCGTCGGTCTGCTCCACGCGCGACTCGGCGTCGATCAGCGCGAAGACCCGCTCGCTGGCCGCCAGCCCCTGCTGAAACTGGCTCCAGAACGAGGCGATGCTGGTCAGCGGGAACCAGAAGATGGCGATGCTCTGCACGAAGAGATACCAGGTGCCCGCCGAGACGCTGCCATGCAAGACGTTCAGGCCGCCGAACCAGACGATGACGACGGTGCCCAGGCCCGCCACGGTGTTGAGGATGGGGAAGACGCCGTTGAAGACGAAGCCCGTCCGCCAGTTGACCTGATAGGCCTGGGTGTTGACCGCGCCAAACTCGTTGTAGATCGTCTGCTCCTGGCGGAAGTTCTTGGCGATGGCGATGCCGCTGATCGTCTCCTGAATCGTGTTGTTGACCCGCGCCCGCGCCCGCTGCGAGTTGCGCACGGTGACGCGCGCGATGCGCCTGAAGGCGAGCGCCACGATGATGATGACCGGCGCGATGCCCAGCGCCAGCAGCGCCAGCGTCGGATTGATGACGAAGAGCACGATGGTAATCAGGACGACGAGCAGCGCCTGGCTCAGCAGGTTCAGCACCAGCGTCACCACCGTCGAGAAGTCCTCGGTATCCGATGTGACCCGGCTGACGATCTTGCCCGATGGGTTCTCGTCATAGAAGGACATATCGCGCGCCAGCACCGAGGAGAAGGCGTCCAGCCGGAGCTGTAGCACGACATCGCCGACGGCCCGCGCGGTATACCACTGGCGCACGAAGTTGAAGATCCACGAGAGGATACCCGCGATCAGGATCGCCGCCACCAGCCCGCTGATCGTCGCCATCGTGCGCGAGTTCGCCAGGATATCGACGCCGCGCGCCAGCAGCAGCGGCAGCACGGTATCGGCCAGCGAGCCGAGCACGATCATCACCGTCACCAGCAACATGATGCGCGCGCGGGGACGGAAGTAGCGCAAGATACGCGCGATCAGCTTGCGGTCAGAATACGTGCGGTCATAGGCGTCGGCGTCCAGCCCGTCCATGATGAAGCCCATTGGTGTGGTTCTCCCTCTGCTATGTATGTGTATTCGTACTTTGGCGCCATCCACCACCCTCTCCCCCGGCCCCTCCCCTAAAAGGGAGGGGAGCCAGAGCCAGACGGCCACACTGGTCGCCTAGTCCCTCCCCTCGTAGGGGAGGGTGGCCGACAGGCCGGGAGAGGTTCTCGCCGCTGGCAGCGCGCTATCATAGCGGGCGAAGATGCGCTGGTAGAGGTCACAGCGGCCGAGCAGCTCCTCGTGCGTGCCCACGTCCACCAGTTCGCCCTTGCGCAGCACCAGAATCCGGTCGGCCCAGCGGATCTGCGAGAGCCGATGGGTAATCAGCAGCGTGGTGCGCCCCTCGAGCAGCCGCCGGATCGCCTTCTGAATCTCGTCCTCGGTGGCGCTATCGATTGCGCTGGTCGAGTCGTCGAGCATCAGGATGCGCGGGTCGGTGAGCAGGGCGCGCGCAATCGCCAGCCGCTGGCGCTGGCCACCCGAAAGCGTCACCCCACGCTCGCCGATGACCGTCTCGTAGCCATCGGGCAGGGCGCGGATGAAGCCGTCGGCCTGGGCATCCTCGGCGGCGCGCTCGACCTCGGCGCGTTCGGCGCGCTGGCCCATGCTGAAACCGATATTCTCGGCGATGCTGCGCGAGAAGAGAAAGACATCCTGCTCGATGGACGATATCTGCGAGCGCAGGGCGTCCAGATTCCAGTCGCGCACGTCCACGCCATCGATCAGGATGCGCCCGCTGGTCACGTCATAGGTGCGGTTGACCAGCCGGGTGAGCGTGCTCTTGCCGGAGCCGGTCTGGCCGACGATGGCGATGGTCTCGCCAGGCGCGGCGCGGAAGGAGATGTCGCGCAGGATGGGCGTCTCGCCGTAGCTGAAGCTGACATGGTCGAAGACAATCTCGCCGCGCACGTCGTCGCGGTGGCCCGCCTCGTTCTCGTCCAGTTCGGTCTCCTCGCGCATCAGCGCCAGAATGCGATTGGCGCCAGCGATGCCAAGCTGGACGAGCGAGAAGGTGAAGATCGAGAGGTACGCTGGCCCGCGCAGCATGCCCATCAGCCCCATGTAGGCGACCAGCCCGCCGAGCGTCAACTGGCCGTTGGTCATCAGATAGACGCCATGCAGAAAGGCGATCACCAGCGCGACCGCCAGCAGCAGCGGCGGCAGATACCACGCCTGGATCTGTCCATTGCGGATGAAGTAGTCGCGGTAGCCGCGCGCGTGGCGGCCAAACTTCTCGCTTTCCTGCGGCTCCTGGGCGGTGGACTTGACCACCTCGATGCCGGTGATCGTCTCTTCCAGTCCGGCGTTCATCACGCCAAACTGCATACGCATCGCGCCTGAGACTGGGTTGAGCCGCCGGGTGTAGTCGCGAATGGCGAAGAAGAAGCCGATGGTGAAGAGCAGCGGCGCGGCCAGCAGTTGCGGCGAGAGAAACGCGATAAAGATCATCGGGATGACGAGATTGAGCAGTGAGTCGAAGAGCAGATCGAGGCCAGGGTTAATCAGTGGGTTGAGTTGGCGCACATCGTTGGTGGCGCGCGCCATGATGTCGCCCACCTGCTGGCGATTGTGGAACGTCTGGCTCTTGCCCAGCAGGCTCAGATACAGCTCGTCACGCGAGTCACGCTCCAACCGCTGCGCCAGAATCTCGGTGCTAAAGCGCGCCGCCGCGTCGAAGACACCCCCCGCCAATACACACGCGAGAATGCCCAGCGCCACCAGCGCCAGCCGCGACTCATCGGGCCGCGCGCGCAACACCTCATTGAAGGCGGTCCCCGTCAGCCGTGGAATCGCCGCCAGCAGCACGTTCGCGACGATCATCGCGCCGCCCGCGCCCAGCAGAAACCGCTTGTAACGCAGCACATGGGAGATGACCCAGCGCACTGGCCCAGCGCGATTATAGACGTACTCATCGGCGACAGTAAACTCTCGGCTGGCCACAGACTCCCCCTCCGCATATGATCCGTACTCGATACCCTGGGGGTATCCTGTGGATGTTGTGTCTGGTTGCCTCGATAAGAACCATGTTCTTTACGAGGCGCTCAGATATGGTAGCCGAACGAAATTTCTCTTGCAAGGGGGATATCTGCACAAGAAAACTCGCAAGGCGCCTGTGATATCAAGACCGTTGAGATGGTTGTCATGGGACTGCCCTCTCCCCCAGCCCCTCCCCTCAAAGGGAGGGGAGCCAGAGCGAGGCGCGCACGGCAACCTGCGGTTCGAGCGACTGCCCCGCAGCGTTGGGAGCCAGAATGCCACCTGGTGGGCCGCATCTGGATTCTGGTTCCCCCTCCCTTTTAGGGAGGGGGTTAGGGGGAGAGGGTCGGAGGCACAACAACCGAGCGGCGATTTTTGGCATTGCTCTTGCGTATGGCAGGGAAATGTGATGTATGACGAGTAGTGCGCAAAGCGGCGCACCCTTGCATCACATGCGGAGATTTCGACTCTGCGGAAAGGAAGATGCCCCACATGGATGAACTGGTAAACCAGGTAGTGCAGAAGACTGGAATCAGCCAGGATCAGGCCAATCAGGCGGTTCAGACCGTTATTGGTTTCCTGAAAGACAAGCTCCCTGGGCCGATTGGCTCGCAGCTTGACAGTGTCCTGGGCGGCGCAAGTGGCGGCGCTGGCGGCATCGCTGGCCAGGCTGGTCAGGCGATGGGTGGCCTGGGCGACATGCTGGGCGGCCCTAAGCCTTAGGCGCCGTGCGTTCTTCGTCGTGCGCTTTTCTGGCGCCAACATGGCACGGAGTGAGCGCACGACCCCGAAGGAGCATGCAATGGCTGACAAGATTGGCGAGATTAAGGGACTCGACGCTAGCCACCAACAGCAGCTCGAAACCGAAGGCATCCACACGACAGACGATTTGCTGAAAGCCACCGCGACTTCACAGGAGCGCTCCGCGCTGGCGAAGAAAATCGGCGTTGAGGGGAGCCTGATGACGGAGTGGATCAATCGCGCCGACTTGATGCGCCTCAAGGGTGTTGGCACTGAGATGGCCAACCTGCTCGAGGAGTGTGGTGTGGACTCCTGCAAGGAGCTTCAGCACCGCAAAGCCGACAACCTTCAACCCAAGCTCAAGGAAACCAACGACACCAAGAAGATCACTCACCACGCCCCAACCCTCGCTCAGGTGGACGAGTGGATCCACGAGGCGGCGACCTTCGCCGCGCAACCCTAACCCCGGTCAGTCTCAGCAGGCAGTGGCGCTGCCCCAAAGGCAGACAACAGGCAGACCGCCACTGTCCTTTCTCCACACTTCCCCACACTTCTTCTCCCCCAACCATCGCGGACCGCATTTCCTTTCACCTCCCCCACTCCCATACAGCGCTCCCCAGATATGGCTGACCCATGCGCGCCAAACGCGGTAGAATCAGGGCAGATGATATTCGCGGCAGAGAAGGGATAGCAGCAATACATCGAGTGCGAACACCCCCATGCCCCCCGTGACCCCACGCCCGGCGGCGACCTGTGTGCTGATGCGGCCACACGCGGACGGCAGCGCGGGCGGCGGGATCGAGGTCTTTATGGTGCGGCGCCATATCCAGAGCGATTTCGCGCCCGATGTCTATGTCTTTCCGGGTGGCTCGGTAGACGCTGGCGACCGGCTGACCGAGGAGACGCCCGGCCTCTGCGCGCCTGCATCAGGCTCGACGCCGCTACGCTCGGCGACGGCTTTCGCGTGGCGGCGTTGCGCGAGTGCTTCGAGGAGGCGGGTGTGCTGCTGGCGCGGCATGGTACCGTAGCCGCTGGCGATGAGCGAGTCCGACATTGCTCACTTTGCCGACTATCGCGCAGCCCTCCACAACCACCAGCTGACGATGGCGGCGCTGGCGCGGCAGGAGGGGCTGACCCTCGCCACCGACAGCCTCACCGCCTGGGCGCACTGGATTACCCCCGAGGCGATGCCCAAACGCTTCGACACCCACTTCTTTCTGGCGGAGATGCCCGCAACCCAGGAGGCGGCGTACGACCACCTGGAGACCACCGACGGCATCTGGATCACGCCGGAGGAGGCCAGCGCGGGCTACGAACGTGGCGAGTTTCCGCTGGTCTTCGCTCAGATTCACCAGCTGCGCGACCTGCACGGCCTGCGCAGCGTCGGCGATGCCCGCGCCCGCTTTGCCGGACACCAGCCACCCACGATCATGCCGCGTGTCGTCGAGCGCGACGGCAAACCAGTGATCCTGCTGCCCGACGAAGATATAAGGAGCAGCCTGCCATGTCCGCATCTGATGCGCTGCCCACGGGTGTCGAATGCATTCTGGCGCCCAATCCCTCGCTGCTGACCGGGCCAGGGACAAACACGTTTCTGGTCGCGGATGACGCGACTGGCGCGGTGGTGGTCATCGATCCCGGCCCCGATATGCCCGAACACCTGCATCGCATCGCGGATGCCGTCGCCGCCCACGGCAAAGCGCAGGCGATTCTGGTGACGCATGGCCATCCCGATCATGCGGACGGCGCGGCGGCCCTGCGCACGCTGCTCGGCGTCCCAGTGTATGCGTGGAGCCGCGAGGGCGTAGCGGCAACGGATAAGACGCTGGCCGATGGCGCGGTGGTGGCTGTCGGCGCCCGCCGCCTGCGCGCGCTCTATACGCCGGGGCATCGCTTCGACCATCTTTGTTTTCTGCTCGAAGACGCCGACGCGCTCTTCGCGGGCGACCTGATCGCGGGCGTGGGAACGGTGGTGATTGCGCCGCCAGAGGGCGACCTGCTGGAGTATATGGCGTCGCTGCGGCGGTTGCTGCCGCTCGGCCTCCGGTACATTCTCCCGGCGCATGGGCCAATGCTCGACGATCCTCAGGGTGTGCTGAACTATTACATTACCCATCGCGAGGCGCGCGAACAGCAGGTGGTGGCGGCGCTGGCGGCAGGCCCGCAGACAGTCGGCGAGTTGGTCAGCGTCATCTATGCGGACGTCAACCCCGATCTGCACCCGATAGCCGCCTACTCGGTCCTCGCGCACCTGTACAAACTGGAGCGCGAACAGCGTATCCACCGGCAGAGGGATCAGGATCGCGCTGAGGGCGAAGAACGCTGGTCGCTCGGCACTTGACAACTGATGAGCGGCAACATACAATCGCGGGAGGCGCCCTCGCTGGCGTCTACCCGTGTTTGCCCGCAAGATAACGTACACACGACGTACCGCCGCTCGTATATCACCTGGATGGCACGCTATCGTGTGACTGTTGAGAACCACCAGCGCCGACCATAGCCGGGAGAGGAAAGCATGATTCGCAGAGATAATTCGCAGGACGCCGAAAAGGGCCGCTACTATTCGAACTACTGGATCGAAGTGGCGATGGGCAAGGATAGTACGCAGGGCGCATCAGCCGCGCTGGCGGATGAGGACATTGATCTGGCCGACCTGGTCGATCTGGCCAATTCCACTGACGTGAACGCTATGGCTGATCTGGCTGATCTGGATGACCTGCCCATCCCGGAGGAGTTTGTCGCTCCGACGCCACCCCCGAAGCCTGCCAAGAGCAAGCCAACCGAGAAGAAGCAAGAGACGCCGCGTTCGCTCAGCTCGCTGGCCGACCTCGCCAGCATCGAGATGCTGATGAAAAACTCGGCTGATCTGGGCGACGAGGCCGAGGTTGATCTGGCTGCGGACGAGGCCCAAGATCTGGACGTACCGCTCACGACAAACTACACCTTCGACGAGAACGCTGACGAGAACACCAACGAAGAGGCAGTCGCGGCTGACGCCGACACCCCCGACGAATTCGAGGACGAAGAGTTCGAGGACGAGGAAGAGGAAGACACCGGCTGGGGCGGTGGTCGAAAGCCCAAGCAGCCCAAACCGCTCAAGCCGCGCCGCGAGCCACGCAGGCCCTATTAATCGGCTAAGAACCAGGCAATACACGCATGCAGAGGATGGTGTGACGCCATCCTCTGTGCTTTTCCGCCGCCCTCTCCCCCTAACCCCCTCCCCTAAAGGGAGGGGAACCAGAACGGGCCCAGTTGTGGCTCTGGTTCTTCCCCCCCGCGCGGGGAGGGGCTGGGGGAGAGGGCCGTCCAGCGACAACACTCCAACGGATTTGTTATCAGGCCACCCAGGACCACCCATCGGCAAACGCGCCCGCAGCATCAGCGCATCGCTCGACGCGGTACAATACCATCGAGAGCATCGCATCCAGTTGCGGGAAATCAGGCGTTGTTGATGCAGACAGAGACGACCGCGCACAAAATCCCTCGGCGGACGTGCGCCGCGCTGGTAGCGGTTCGCGGGCGTATGCTGCTGGTACTCGGCGGCGAACATCGCTGGCGACATGACTCCGGCTATGTATTCGTCCCGCTGGAACTGCCCGGCGGCGCGTACCCTGAGGACTGTTCGCCTGAGGCGGCGATGGCGGCGATTGGGCGGCGCTGGCTTGGCCGTCCGCTCCACGCGCTGGCCGCTGATGTCACCTATGGGCCGAGTCCGGCGCATGCGATTGATCGGCTACCCAAGCGAGACACGCCCGCGCCGCTGCTCTATCTCGAACGCCTTGCCCCGGCCAACACTGAGCGCGGGGAAGGCGTTCACCGCGTAGCGGTCGAGGTGTTTCGCGCCACGATAGACACGATAGACAAGAGCGATGGGGCGGGCGAGACGGGCGCCGCGCTGGAGCCGCAGCCCGAATGCGCTGGTCTGCTGCTCCTCTCATGGCAGGCGCTACGCCAGGTGGTGCGTGGGCTGCCGCTGGCCGAACTGCTCGCGCGCGAAGATGTCACCCTCCAGCCTCGCCCTGGGGTATCGCTCCCGGCGCAGGCGCTGATCTATCTTACCGGCGAATATGGCGAGCGCACGCTGCTGCGGATCGCCGCGAAATATGGTGTGTGGGCACTGGGAAAGGATGTCGATGATGGGACTGGATTTTGAAGCGGTGCGCGCACCCGAGTTGCAGGGAACAGCCTGGTTCAATACGCCGCAGCCGCTCAGTCTGGCGGACCTGCGAGGGAAGCTGGTGCTGCTCGACTTCTGGACGTATTGCTGCATCAATTGTCTGCATGTGCTCGAAGACCTCAAGTACCTTGAGGAAAAGTATGCGCACCGCCCGCTGGCAGTGATTGGCGTCCATTCGCCCAAGTTCACCAATGAAGACGACCCCGAAAGCGTGCGTCAGGCGATTGCCCGCAATGGCATCACCCATCCTGTGCTGCTGGATAGCAAACGGCGCACCTGGGACGCCTATGGCGTGCGTGGCTGGCCCACCCTGGTGCTGCTCGATCCACGCGGGTATGTGCTGGGACGCGTCTCGGGCGAGGGCAATCGCGCGCGACTGGACGCCGCCATCGAACAGGCGCTCGACCTGCTGGGCCAGGCTGAGGCGCTCGACTCCACGCCGCTGCCGATCAAGCTGGAGGCGGAATCGGGCGCGTTTTCTCCGGCGTCGCCGCTGCTCTATCCAGGGAAAGTGCTGGCGGATGAGGCGACCAACAGCCTCTTCATCGCCGATACCGGCCACCACCGTATCGTCCGCGCCGACCTCGACGGGACGCATTACGTCACGATTGGCGATGGCGAATCTGGCGCCACCGATGGCGATTATGAGACGGCGCGCTTCCGCTCCCCGCAGGGGATGGCGCTGGACGCCGCGCATAACTGCCTCTACGTCGCCGACACGGGCAATCACCTCGTGCGACGTATCGATCTCGACGCGCAGACCGTCACGACGGTGGCTGGAACCGGGGAACAGGGGCTGCATCGCACCGAGGGTGGGCCTGCGCTGAGTACGCCGCTCAACTCGCCCTGGGATATCTGTCTGCTCGAGAATCGGCTCTACATCGCGATGGCCGGATCGCATCAGATTTGGGTGTATCACCCCAGCGATGAGACGGTCGCGGTATTCGCTGGCTCTGGCGCCGAGCGCCGCACCGACGGCACAGCCACGCAGGCGGCGTTTGCCCAGCCGAGTGGCGTCACCACCGATGGCGTCCGCCTCTACATCGCCGATAGCGAGATAAGCTGTGTGCGCGAGATTGATCTGGCTGGCCCAGAGCCGAAGGTGCGCACGCTGGCTGGGGGCGATCTCTTCCAATTTGGCGACCATGATGGCCGGGGTGACATGGCGCGCATGCAGCATCCGCTTGACGTGGCCTGGGTGCCCGTTGGCGCGCCGGGCGGCGGCACGCTCTATGTCGCCGATACCTATAACCACAAACTGCGCCGACTCGACGCCGCGACCCGCGACCTCAGCAGCTTCTGCGGCAAAGCGCCCGCTGGCTTCGAAGATGGCCCACCGCTCGTGGCGCGCTTCCGCGAGCCGAGCGGCCTGAGCTATGCCCACCGCAAACTCTACGTCGCCGACACCAACAACTCCGCGATCCGTGTCGTGAAGCTGCCGGAGGGAACCGTCTCCACGCTGACCCTCCCGGAGCTATGCGCGCCCGGTATCTGCCTGCCGGGGTAGGAGCGATTTTCATCCATTTCTCATCTGCGATGCGTATACTTTGCGTATACTTACGGGTAACGCGGCGCCGTATGAATACCGAGAGCACATCAAGCAGGGTGTTGAGAGGACAGATACGTTCTGATGGATAACCCACCGAATAATGCGCCAACCTGGCCGCAGCCGAGAGCACAGGGGGCGCCGCCCAAAGCGCCAGATGGGTCAGACGCGCCTGAACGGATGCCCACGGCGGAGGCTCGTCGGCGCGCGGGCGTGCTGAAGCGATGGGCGCTAGCGGGAACGACGCTGGCATTTTGCGCGTTGAGTGGGCTGGCGGCAAGCCACGTCACTGGTGTCACTGCGGCGGCAGCCGGAGTATCTGGCTCATCGGCCACCGCGACACCATCGAACCAGGATGACAATGGAAGCTTCTTCCCAACAAGCGGGCAGGGATCTGACGGCGGACAACACTCCGGCCAGGGCAGCGGATTCAACTTCGGCTCCGGCGGAACGAACCAGCTTCCCGCCTCCAGCTCCGGCGGCTCCTGAGGAACAGACGCCTGGTGGAATGAGTCGCTATAGCTTCGCCGCGATGGGTACGACGGTGACGGTGCTGGCGCCGGTCGAGCATGGCGCGCGGGCCGCAGCGGTGGCGCAGGCGCTCTTTCACGAGTGGGAATACACCCTGAGCCGTTTCCTGCCAGAAAGCGAGCTGTCACGGCTGAACGCGCGGGCAGGCGAGCCAGTGGAGGTCAGCCCGCTGCTCTGGACGGTGCTCACCGCCGCGCTTCAGGCTGCCCGCGCCACCGATGGCCGCTACGATCCGACGCTGCTGCGCCACATGCTGCGGATCGGCTACGACCGCACCTTCACCGAGATTCGCGGCGGCATACAGGAGGCGACACCGCCTGCTGAGCAGACGCGCCTGGGCGGCGACTGGCGGCGCATTCAGGTGGATGCGCTACGGCGGCGGGTGATGTTGCCAGCGGGCGCGGGTCTCGACTTCGGCGGGATCGCCAAGGGGATGGCCGTAGACGCCGCGCTCGACCAACTGCGCGCTCGCAGCCTCACGCCCGCGCTGGTGAACGCTGGCGGCGATCTGGCGGTGGCGGGCCAGCCACCAGATCAACCCGACTGGCCAATCGCCATACCCGACCGCGACCGCCACTGGACAATTCCGCTGCATCATGGCGCGGTGGCCACATCAACCGTCACGCGGCGCAACTGGCGCCAGGGCGACGTGGTACGTCACCACCTGATTGATCCGACGACCGGAGAGCCAGCGCAGAGCGATCTGCTCTCGGTGACGGCGGTGGGGCCGAGTTGTCGCCAGGCGGAGGTGGGCGCGAAGGTCGCGCTGCTGCTTGGCGCTCAGGCGGGCGCGCGCTTCCTGGAAACACACGGTCTGGCCGGGCTGCTGATTCCCGCGACAGGTTCATACCTGACGGCTGGCCCGTGGCCGCGCGAGGCGATGAGGGAGAGCATGGGGGATGACGCGATGAGCGCATGGGAGGCCATTACCTGGGATACCGCGCGCGCCGGTGGGTTTACCGCCTATCTGCTGGTGACGATCTCAGTGCTGCTTGGGCTGGCGCTGAGCATGCGGTGGCAGGTGCGCTGGTGGCCGCGGCTCATCTCCTATGAGTTGCACGTCTGGGTCACGATTCTCTCATTCGTCTTTCTCGGCATCCATATTTTCGCCAGCTGGATTGACCCCTTCACCCGCTTTGGCCTGGACGAACTGCTTCTGCCCTTCGTCAGTCACTACCGCCCACTATGGATGGCGCTCGGCATCATCGCGCTGTATCTCTCGCTCGCCGTCACACTCAGCCTCTTCATTCGGCGGGATATCGGCTATACCTGGTGGCTCCGCCTGCACGAACTTTCGTTTGCTGTCTGGGGGCTGGCAACCATTCATGGGCTGGCGACCGGTAGCGATACCCGCACACTCTGGGGCATCGAGGTCTATATCGTTTCAGCGGTGGTCGTCTGCGGGCTGCTCTGTGTGCGGCTGCTACAGCCGGTGACGCCTGGCGGGCGGATACATCCCGTCTGGGCTGGGGCGGTGGCTGGCGCGCTCGCCGTCGCCATCATCTGGACGGCGCTTGGGCCACTGCGCCCTGGCTGGAACACCATCGCCAATAATGGCAATGGATCTGGTGGCGTCGCTCAAGCGGCTGGGAGTGCCAATAGCAGTGTCACTCCTACTATCTCACCCTCACCCACCAGCGCCACAACGCCTTTCAGCCAGCCATTCACTGCGTCGGTGCAGGGAACCATCACCCAGCAGACCGACGCCAATACCGGCCAGCCAGTTCTGAACTTCGATCTCACGATGAACGGCGCGCAGCAGGGCGTCCTGCGGATTCAGCTGTGGGAACAGGGTGGCGGCGACAATGGCGACGGTGGCGAAACGGCGATAACAACGGCGATATCACCATCACCGCGACTCAGGTGTCGCTTGGGGCCGACGCGACGACCACACTCTACCAGGGAACCATCTCGACGTTGAACGGCGGCTATATGGTGGCGCAACTGAACGCCACACAGTCGGGCCAGCCGCCGCTCCAGCTCACCATCAACGTGCAGACGCAGGGCGACAATGTCTCGGGCACCGTATCAGGAACGCCGCTTGTGACCGTGCCCTGAATGTTTAGAACCTCTGGACTGAGCGGCCGCGATCTGCGTTTGCTGCTGTGAATCGAGCGCCCCGGTTGAGTTGCTCCCTGTGCCAACGCACGATGGCGCACTGAAGCTCAAGGTTGGGGAATCGCCAGCATTGTCGTTGGTTGGCACGAAGGTGACGGAGCCATCAACCGCGACGAATCCCGGCGAATAGGTGAGCGTGATAGTTTTGCTGTTATCCGGCCCGATTTCGCCTGAGGATGGTCGCACCGAAAGCTGCGCCGAAAACCATGGCTTCTGCACCTGGATATTCCAGCCAGTCGAGTCATGTCCCAAGATTCCGCAGCACCACTGAGACCGAGTGATCGCTCTTCTTGCAGCCAAATGTCACCTGTGTCTGTGAGAGGCGCAGCCAGTTGACGACCGGTGTTGGCGATGGCTGCGGCGTTGCCGTTGGCAGCGCAGTCGCGGACGCGGTCGCCTGGGGGATGATGCCCCCGGAGTTATTTGGGTCGAAGTTGATGAGGTTCCGCAGCGAGCCGCTCGCCAGCACAACCGCCAGCGTCAGCAATATCACGCCAGCGGCTCCGAGCAGCGCAAGCAGGCCAAGTGTGCGCGTCTGCATCACCGGTGACGCTCCGCCAGGCGGCGGCGCAGGGCCACGCAGGCGCGCCAAACCCGCCACGCCCACCACGATATGAGCCGCCATCATAGAGTGTCGGCGAATCAGGGCCATCACGACGAGGAACGATCCCAGCGTCGGTTCTGCTCGCCAGCATTGGCGACGAGGCGTCGCCGTAATTGCGGGCGCCGCTGGCCGCGAGCAATGTCTGCGAACGCGCCCGCGCCCGGAAGTTGGTACCGGTGCTACCAGTGGTGGCGGGAACTCCGGTGCTGGCGGCGAGGAGCGCGCTGGCGAACGCGCCGGTGGCTCCGGGACGATGTGATGGGTCTTTTGCCATCGCCCAGGTAATCGCATCCTCGACATCACGCGAGACATCGCGGCGCATCGAGCGCAACGGTGGGGGCGTCTCGGTCAGGTGGCTCGCCAGGATCATCATTGATATCGTGGCCTTCAAACGGCGTGCGGCCTGCCAGCAGCGCATACGCCACCACACCCAGCGCATAGGTATCGGTTGCCGCGCTCACCGTCTCGCCGCGCACCTGTTCAGGGGCCATATACTCTGGGGTGCCCATCGCCGCGCCAGAAACCGTCAGATCACCGCCCTCGAAGGCGGTGGCTACCTCTGGCAAATCGGCCATGTTCAGGGGCCGCGCGATGCCAAAATCGGCCAGCAACAGCCTGCCATCGGGATGCAGCAGCAAGTTGGATGGCTTGACATCGCGATGGACAATGCCGTGTTGATGCGCATGATCGAGCGCCGCCGCCGCCTGTTCGATGTAGGAAACCACCTCCGCAACCGAGAGCCGCGCATCTGGCAGCAGAAAGTTCGCCAGTGAGCCATCCGAGAGGTAGGGCATGACGATGTAGGCAATCGATCCCTGTTCGCCAAACTCGTAGATCGGTATGATGTTGGCGTGATCGAGCGCCGCCGCCGCATCGGCCTCGCGGCGGAAACGCGCCAGGAAGATTTGCCACGCGTCATCGTCGGCGGCGATTCCTGGGCGCAAAACTTTCACGGCGACATGGCGACGTGGGCGCTCCTGGCGAGCCAGGTAGACCGCGCCCATGCCACCGATGCCGAGCGGACGCTCAAGCGTGGATGATCCTAGTCGTGCGCCGATCAGCGCGTTTGCGTTCCATGCGTCCATGTTGCTGTTACTTCCGCGTTTCCATCCCGACTAGATGTGCTTCTCGATCTCTTTGACGACACCGCCAGCGAGACCACCGAGGTTGCCCAAATCGCCTTCCACGCCCTTCTGTGCGTCGCGTACCGCAGTCACCAGACCGCGAACCACCTCAGCAACCACTACCGTCAGCCCGGCGGCATATCCCAGGATCACCCCGACCACTGCGGCGGCGATGTTGGTCAGCAGGCCGAATGTTTGATGTGGGTTCGTCTCGATGTACGTAACAAGCTTCTACCAGAGCCGCCCCAATAAGACCAAAAATGATGAACCACAAAAAGACACGCCCAATCGCGCGCCGCAAGCCGCCGAGAAGATGAGCCAAGACACCCATTGTCCCGCACCTCCAGTGCCAATGCCAATCGCCACAGACACTTGCGAACAGTATCCGCAAGCAGCGCGCCACACGGGCGGCGCCCCTAGTTTAACACGCGAATCTGCTGGCTGCTAACATGCTGGGAGGGATGGTACAGACGGCTATCCCGCCGTCATCGCTTCGGCGCCATTGATCGCGTCTAGCGACATCGTGTACGAGACGCCAGCGAAAGGTACGCGCGCTGCGGAAAAATCCCAATTCGGCTATCCACGACAGAGATACCTGGGGTTGACCAACGGCTGGCAATCCTGATATTTTCAGGAGTGGGACGAGGGCGCAGCGTGCGTCCTCAATTGACAGTGGATGATACAATCAGAGATGGTGACTCGCTGCGAGTCACTTTCGTCTGCCCCAAACTTCCTCGGTGAGATGCTGCGATCCAGCGGCCAGTTATAGGGGAGCAATTGTCATGCTTGATTTGCCGACCGTGGCATTCTACGTGATCGCGGTGGTGATGGTGGGATCGGCGCTGGCCGTCGTGCTGCTGCGCAATATCGTGCGCGCGGCGCTGTTTCTGGCGCTGTTCTTCGGCGCGGCGGCGGGCGTCTATGTCTTGCTCAACGCCGAATTCATCGCTATCGTCCAGGTGCTCATCTACGCGGGCGCGGTCACGATTCTGGTGCTCTTCGCCATCATGCTGACCCAGAACGCCATGTCGCGCAACGCCAACCCCTTCGCGGGGCAATGGTGGCTGGCGGGATTATCTGCGTCGCGCTCGCCGTTGGTATCATCTACGCCGTGGACGGCAGCAAGATGGCGATTGTGTCGATAGGCGCCTCGGCCAATATGGCCAACGCGGGCGCGGCGGGTGGCTCCATCGCCCGGCTGGGGCAGTTGCTCTATAGCCCCTTCGATTACAGCTATGTGCTGCCCTTTGAAATCTCTTCCATCGTCTTACTGGTAGCGATTGTGGGCGCGATTGTGATGGGGCGGGAGGACTAAGCGCGATGGTGACACTCAACTCGTTCGTGGTGCTGGGCGCGGTCATCTTCTGCATCGGCCTGTTTGGCGCGCTGAGCCGCCGTAATGCTGTTGGCATTCTGATGAGCATCGAGATCATGCTCAATGCCGTCAACATCACCCTCGTCGCCTTCGCGTCGGCCTTCATCCACGACCCGAATCGTGGGAAACCGCCTCACCGGCCAGGTCTTCGCCATCTTTATCATTACCGTGGCCGCCGCCGAGGCCTCGGTCGCGCTGGCGATGATTATCGCCATCTATCGGCGAAGGAACACGATTGACGTCGGCGAGATTCATCTGATGCGCTGGTAGTCGCGGAGCAGTCCGGCTCGGCGCCGGGCAGCATCGCACGCCGACGCGCATGGCAACGGAGCTGGAGCTGGAGCATGGTACAGTACGCCTGGTTGATTCCCGCGCTGCCACTGGCCGCGCTCATCATCGTCCTGCTGGGAACGCGCCCACTGGAGCTTCGCGGACGCCCACGTCTGGTGCGCCCGCCGCAACCGGCTGGCGACGCGCATGACGCGCATGGCGGGCATGACGCCACGGCAGCGACCACCCACGACGACGCGCACACGGATGACGCCGGGCATGGCGGTGGTGGCGGCCACGACGAACACGGCGGCGACGACACCCTTCTGGGCGCGTGTGAGCAGCACCATCACCATTGCGGCGATGGCTGGCAGCGTTTGTCATCGCGGTCATCATCTTCTTCCAGTTCCTCGGCGGCCAGCAGCCCGTCACGCTCCAACTCTACAACTGGATCTACTTCGGCTGGCCCCGCCCTGAACTATCACATCCAGTTCCGCGTGGATACGCTGACGGCGATCATGCTGGTGGTGGTGACGGGCGTCTCGCTGCTGGTGCATCTCTACTCCACCGGCTACATGACGGGCGATCTCGGCTACACGCGCTTCTTCATCGAACTCTCGTTCTTCACCGTCTCGATGTTGATTCTGGTCCTCGGCGCGAACTTCCTGGTGCTCTTCATCGGCTGGGAACTGGTGGGCCTCTCGTCCTACCTGCTGATCGGCTTCTGGTTTGATGCGGCGCCACCCGCCAACCCCGCCGACCCCGACACCCCACCCTATCCGCCGCCTGCCGCGCTCAAGGCGTTTGTCACGACACGTCTTGGCGACTTCGGCTTCCTGATTGGCATTCTGATCCTCTTCTTCGGCACCCAGACCTTCGATTTCGTCCAGTTGCAAACGGCGACCAAGACGATGAATATCGCGCTGCTGACGCTGGCGATGATTCTGGTCTTTGCGGGCGCGGTCGGTAAGTCGGCGCAGTTCCCGCTGCACGTCTGGCTGCCGGACGCGATGGCTGGCCCGACGCCGGTGAGCGCGCTGATCCACGCGGCGACGATGGTGGCGGCGGGCGTCTATCTGGTGGCGCGGCTCTTCCCGATCTACGCGGAGGTGGCTGGTCCCCAGGCGTTGCAGGTGGTGGGCTACATCGGCGGCTTCACGGCGCTCTTCGCCGCCACCATCGCGCTGACCCAGAACGACATCAAGAAGGTGCTGGCCTACTCGACCATCAGCCAGCTTGGCTATATGTTCGTCGGCCTATCAGTCGCCGACACCAACGCGACCGGCATGTTCCACCTGGTGACGCACGCCTGCTTCAAGGCGCTGCTCTTCCTCGGCTCCGGCTGTGTCATCCTCGCGGCGCATCACATCCAGGATATGCGCAAGATGGGCGGGCTGGCGCGCCTCATGCCGATCACGGCGCTGACCATGCTCATAGCGACGCTTTCGATCTCCGGCATCCCGCCGTTCTCGGGCTTCTGGAGTAAAGACCCGATTATCGGCGCTCGCCTACGAATATGGCATGGCGCACGGCAGCTACTGGCTCTACGGCATGACCGCCTTCACCGCCTTCCTCACCGCCTTCTATATGTTCCGCCTCTACTTCATGACCTTCGGCGGGCGCGGCGGCGGATTCGCGGGCTTCTGGGGCGGCCAGCAGCAGTATCGCGGCGAGGGGCGCCCACACGAGGCGCCGTGGACGATGTGGCTGCCGCTGGCGATTCTGGCCGTGCCGACGGTGTTGCTCGGCTTCTGGAGCATCAACAGCGGTTTTGCCGACTACCTGACCGGCAAGCAAATCCCCTATGTGAATCCTTTCAGCGAATCGCTGACCTACACCGGCATCGCGGTCGCGGTGGTGGGTATCGCCCTGGCGTGGCTGATGTACGGCGTTGAGATAGTGCCGAAGAAGCTCTTTACCGGCAACCCGATTGGGGCGTTCGCCTACCGGGTGCTGTTCCACATGTATTACCTCGACCAACTCTACGGCCTGATTATCAAGTACATCGTGCTGGGCCTCGCGAACGGGTGCGCGCTCTTCGATAAATACATCATTGATGGGCATCGTCAACGGCAGCGCTCGCTTCGTGCGCGGGGTGGGGCGTGTCTCCAGCAAATCGGAGACGGGCCTGCTCCAGAACTATGGCGCGGCGATGTTTGGCGGCGTCATCGTGGTATTGGTGATTGTCTTCTACGCGGTCGGCGCGCTGAAGTAGCGAGAGGGAAAGGAGATCGCGCTATGCTTACCGCTATTGTCTTCCTGCCCCTGCTCGCGGGTGTTATCGTGCTGCTGGCGCCAGAACGCTCGGCGCGGTGGATCGCCGCCATCTTTACCGGGGCTGTTTTCCTGCTGAGTCTCTGGCTCTACTTCGGGCTGCTCGGCGGCAGCTTCGGCGATGTGGCGCATCCGCAGTGGTTCGAGCACCTCGACTGGATCAACCTGCAAATTGGCAGCACGCGCTTCCGCGTCGATTACGCGCTCGGCGCCGACGGCCTCAGCATCATGATGCTCATCCTCAACGCGCTGTTGAGCTTCCTCGCGGTGATTGGCTCGTGGCATATTCAGCCGCGCCAGCGGTTCTACATGGCGCTGCTGCTCTTCCTGGAAACCGGCGTCGCGGGCGTCTTCGCCTCATACGACCTCTTCCTGTTCTTCTTCTTCTGGGAGATCGAGCTGATCCCGATGTTCCTGCTGATCGGCATCTGGGGCGGCGCGCGGCGCGAGTATGCCGCGTGGAAGTTCCTGCTCTATACCCTGATCGGCTCGGTCTTCACCCTCGGCGGCATCTTCCTGATCTACTTCGAGACCGGCGGCCAGTCGGCGGCCTTCCAGCATCTCGCCGTGGCTGGCCCCAAGATCGCGGGCACGATTCCTCTCTTTGGGGCAACGCTCTCGCTCTCGGTGGTGCTGTTCATCCTGCTGATCGTCGCGTTCGCCGTGAAGATGCCGATGTGGCCGCTGCATACGTGGCTGCCCGACGCGCATACCGAGGCGCCGACGGCGGTGAGCGTCTTGCTGGCGGGCGTGCTGCTCAAGATGGGCGCCTACGGCCTGATTCGCATTGGCTTCGGCTTCGTGCCACAGGGGTTGGAAGCTATCGCGCCCTGGCTCGGCATCATCGCCGCCATCAGCGTCCTATGGGGCGCGGGCGCCTCGATGGTGCAGAAAGACATGAAGAAGATGATCGCCTACTCCAGCGTGAGCCACATGGGCTATGTGACGCTGGGTGTGGCGGCGGCGGCGGTGGCCACCAGCGCGGGCAATCTGGACTTCCGCGAGGCGGCGCTGACCGGAGCCGCGCTCCAGATGTTCTCGCATGGACTCATCACCGGCATGCTCTTCTTCTGCATCGGCGTGCTCTACGACCGGGCGCATACCCGCGAGATCGACATTTTCGGCGGCATCGGCAAGGTGATGCCCGTGCTGATGTTCCTCTACTCCATTGCCTGTTTCGCCGCCCTGGGCCTGCCGGGGGCGAGCGGCTTCGTCGCGGAGTATCTGACATTCACTGGCGCCTACGCGACGCTGCCGGTGCAGACGATTCTGGCGGTCTTCGGCGTCGTGCTGACGGCGGGCTACCTGCTGTGGATGCTGCGACGCTCGTTCTACGGGGCGCTCAATCCCAAGTGGTCATGGCTGACCGATGCATCGGTGCGCGAAACCGCGATTCTGGTCTCGCTGACGGTGGTGATTCTCTTCATCGGCATCTATCCGCGGTTTATCATCGATCTCGTCTCGCCCAGTTTGCATCACATGCTCTTGTCGATGCAGACTTTGGTAGCACGATAACGCTCTCGCAAGGCAGGAGACAGTTGTTATGACATCTCATATTGACGCGGCGCAGATATGGCTGCTCTCGCCAGAGCTGAGCGTGGTGCTGTTGGCGTTTCTCGTCCTGGGTCTCGATCTGGTGACCCGCCGCAAGACGCTGGTCTGGCTGGTGGCGTTCCTTGGGCTGATCGTGCCGACGCTGCTCACCTTCTCGCTGGCGTTCAACTGGTTTGGCGACCGTCCGACGACCGGCTTCTTTGGCATGCTGACCACCGACACCTACGCCATCTTCTTCAAGCTGCTCTTTCTGGTGATTGGCTTCAGCGTGATCCTGGTCTCGTACCAGTACGTTGAGAAGTTCCTGCGGGCGACGCCGGGCGAATATTACTCGATCATCCTGATGTCGCTGGCGGGCATGATGCTGATGGGCGGCACAGGCGAACTGATCACGATCTATATTTCACTGGAATTGACCAGCATCCCGCTCTACATCCTCGCGGGTCTCTCACGCAAAGATGGGCGCTCGGCGGAGGCGTCGGTCAAGTATATCTTGCTCGGCGCGATGTCGTCGGCGATTCTGCTCTATGGCATGGCGCTGCTCTATGGCGCGACCGGCACGACCGACCTGACTGAGATCGCGAAATCGGTCACGACGTCTGGGCAGCGGCAACCTGATGTTGCTGGCGGCGGATGTCTTCATCTTCGCCGGATTCGGCTTCAAGATTTCGGCGGTGCCGTTCCACATGTGGGCGCCAGACATCTACGAAGGCGCGCCTACGCCCTCGACGCTGTTTTTCTCGGTCGGCTCGAAGGCGGCGGGCTTCGCGGCGCTGATGCGTGTCTTCGTCTTCGGTGGCCTGTTCGCCACCAGCAGCGAGTATCTCTGGGTGCTGCTGGCGATTGTGGCGGCGCTGACGATGACGCTCGGCAACGTGGTCGCGCTGTCGCAGACGAACATCAAGCGCATGATGGCCTATAGCAGCATCGGTCAGGCAGGCTATCTCATCATGGGGCTGGCGGCGCTGGCCGTCCATAGCTCGGCGGTGGGCACGACGGCGGTGCTGATCTTCCTCTTCGTCTTTGTCGTCACCAATATCGGCGCGTTTACGGGTATTATTGCGTTGGCGGACGCCACGGGCAAAGAAAACATCCGCGACTTCGACGGCTTTGGTCGGCGCAGTCCGTGGATCGCCGCCGGGATGGCGTTCTGTCTGCTGGCGCTGGCGGGCATCCCGCCGATGGCTGGCTTCCTCAGCAAGCTGTTCATCTTCTTCGTGGCCTGGAACGCGGGAGGCGGGTTGGCCTTCCTGGTGATTCTCGGCCTGATTAACAGCACCATCTCCATTGTCTACTATGGCAATGTCGTCTGGCGCATGTACGTGATCGAGCCGCAGAAGAAAGAGCGCATCCCAGTGCCTGGCTCGGTCTCGCTGACCATGGCCGCCGCGGTCATTGGCATCTTCGCGCTGACGATTGCGCTGGGGCTGCTCCTGCCCCAGGCGGCCAGCGGCGCGGGCAGCCTGATCCAGGTGATTGGCCACTAGCCCGACCAAGCAAAGTGTATTGCGCAACCTCGCCCCCTCCTGGCGGAGAGGGGCGTTTCGGTGCCACCGTCCTTCATAGGACAGGCGCTTGTGGGTCGCGCGCAGGCGCGTAACCCTTCGCGTATCTCTAGGGTGGGCGTCATCTGGAGAGTAGCAGGCGCCCTGGCAGTATATCGAAGTAGCCCCTGCGCGCGCACACCCTGTAGGACAAGAGACGATTCCGAGGGACCGACGCTGAATCCAGTTCGTATGGCAGAAACGCTGACAGTTCACTGAGACTGGCGATCCCCGTTCGCATACCCACAACGCCAGCACGAGACACGCGCCAATTGTAGTCATCCCCCTGTAGCCATGTCCTGGTAGCGCCATGCTATGCCCGGCCTATGCCCGGCGGATGCCCGGCGATAGAAGATCAGCCGGACACATCCTGTGCGCCGACCGATGATGAGCAGTCCAACACAATCCCCCGAAACACGATGTGAAGCAAGATGACAGACGGCCTGGCTATAGGCCGAAGATTGCCAGAGATCAGGAGGACAGCATGATACGACGACACGTCGCCATCTCCACGATTGCGACGCTCACTGGGGTCATGGCGTTCGCGCTCGCGGTGGCCGCGCCAATGGCGCAAGCCAACGCCAGTTCCTTTATCGGAGGGTTCAACACAGTCAGCACTATCGCTTCGACCGTGCCTCACAACGGGGATATCAACCCGTATGGCATGGCGGTGGTTCCGCGAACGCTCGGCGCCCTGAAGCGCGGCGACATTCTCGTGAGCAACTTCAACAACAGTGCGAACTTGCAGGGAACTGGCACGACAATTGTGGAGATCGCGCCGAACGGGCGCTTCACCACGTTCGCCAGCATCGATGCCAGCAAGCTGCCGGGGCCGTGCCCTGGCGGGGTCGGGCTGACGACGGCGCTGGTTGCGCTCAAGAGTGGCTTTGTGATCGTCGGGAGTCTGCCGACGACCGATGGAACCTCGGCGACGGCCCAGGCTGGCTGTTTGATCGTGCTGAATAGCAGAGGCCACGTGGTCGAGACGTTCGCGGACAAGCAGATCAACGGCCCCTGGGATATGACCGTTCTGGATCAGGGCGAGAGCGCGATGCTCTTCGTGACCAACGTGCTCAATGGCACAGTGGCCGGGGGTGGCAATGTAGTGAACGGTGGGACGGTGCTGCGCATTGGACTGAAGATCGAGGGTGACGATGGGAGCATACCCCGGATCACCTCCGAGACGGTCATCGGCGCGGGCTTCGCCGAGCGAACCGATCCAGCGGCGCTGGTCATCGGACCGACGGGCGTTGGCCTGGGAAGCGACGGTACCCTTTACGTAGCCGACAGCCTGAAGAACCGCGTCGCGGCGATCCACAATGCAGTGACCCGTGACAGCGCCAGCAGAGGGGTGACAGTTTCGGCGGGTGGAACGCTGAATGACCCGCTCGGACTCGTATTGGCGCCCAACGGCGATATCCTCACCGCGAACGGGAACGACGGCTTCATGGTCGAGACGACGCCCTATGGCGCGCAGGTGGCCAAGAAGTTGGTGGATAACACCGGCAGCCCACCTGGGGCCGGGACGCTCTTCGGCCTGGCAGTGATTCCTGGCGTGAGCGGCGTCTACTTCGTTGACGACGGCAGCAACACACTAAATCTGCTGGATTAAGCGCCGACACGGCCAGTTAGATGCGCAAGGATGCTCCATTTCGACTACGTGGTCACTTCGGCCACGTACGTCCAGGGATAGCAGCGATCCATGGCCGCCCGATATCTCCCCCGTCTCGATAGAGTCACGGCGGCCCGATAGTGTATGCTATGCCCAGGGATACCAGGATTCTTCTAACAGGGATGGGTGACAGGCATGTCCGTCGACGTGAAGCATAGGAAAACCATCGAGACATGGACGCTGGTTGCGACGATTCTCGCCTCTAGCATGGCTTTCATCGATAGCTCGGCATTGAATGTGGTGCTCAGCAACCTCCAGCACGATCTCGGCGCGGACGGCGCCCAACTGCTCTGGATCGTCAACGCCTATCTGCTGATGCTGGCCGCGCTCATCCTCACTGGCGGCGCGCTGGGCGACCGCTATGGCCGCAACCGTATCTTTGGCATGGGCATCGTGATCTTCGCCATTGCCTCGCTGGCCTGCGGTCTCGCGCCCACCATCGAGATTCTGCTGGGCGCGCGTGTCATCCAGGGGATCGGCGGCGCATTGATGGTGCCGGGGAGTCTGGCGATCATCTCGGCAAACTTCAGGGCCAGTCGTCGTGGCATGGCGATAGGCACGTGGTCATCGTTTAGCACGCTCACCACCATGGCGGGGCCAGCCATCGGCGGCGTCTTCGCCAGCCTGGGCGTCTGGCGGCTGGTCTTCTTCATCAATTTGCCGCTGGCGGTGGTCGCGCTCTTCGCGCTGATGCATGTGCCCGAGACACGCGACGAGACCGTGACTGGCCACTTCGATCTGGCAGGTACGGCCCTGGTGGTGTTGGGCCTGTTTGGCGTCACCTACGGCGCGATTGGGCTGGGCAACGGCTCAGGCGCGACGGCGTCAATCCGCTGGATGTGCTGGCGCTGTGTGTGGGCATCATAGCCATCGCGCTCTTCATCGTGGTGGAGATGCGCAGCGCCCACCCCATGATGCCCCTGGCGCTTTTCCGCTCGCGCGCCTTCGCGGGCACGAACGCGATGTGTGTCTTCCTCTATGGCGCGCTCTCAGGCACACTCTTCTTCTTCCCGCTCAACCTGATTCAGATACAGGGCTACAATCCTGCGCTCGCGGGCCTTGCGAGCCTGCCGTTCTCGATCCTGCTGGCCGCGCTCTCCCCTGTGATGGGCCGGATGACCGACCGCTTTGGGGCGCGCCTGCTGCTGACCGTTGGCCCGGCCATCGTCGCGGTGGGCTTCGCGCTGCTGGCGCTGCCGGGCATCACGATTGGCCCGATTGCCTACTGGTGGACGTATTTTCCGGCGATCCTGGTCATTGGCCTGGGGATGGGCATCACCGTGGCCCCGCTGACCACCACCGTCATGGGGTCCGTCTCATCGCAGCATTCCGGGGTCGCGTCTGGCATCAATAACGCCGTCACCCGGTCGGCGCAGGTGCTGGCGCTCGCCATCCTCGGCGCAGTGGCGATCTTCACGTTTACCAACACGCTCCAGACGCGCGCCGCCTCGCTGCCACTCTCGCCGGAGCAACGCACGACGCTGGTCGCGGATGCGGGCAAGCTCGGCGCGACCCCCCCACCGCCGGGACTCGGCGCGAAGGCCGTCGCGCAGGTGCATACAGCGGTTCAGGAGTCATTCGTCGGCACGTTCCGCCTGCTCACCTTGATTGGATCGGCCATGGCGCTGGCCAGCGCCGCGCTCGCCTGGTTTCTCATCGGCCCACCAGGCGAGATACGGCAACAGGCGGCGGCTACCGTACCGGGCGCAGCTGGCTAACGTGGCGGCGTAGCGTGCGCGGCGGTCAGGCGTTCTGCCCACGGGAGGACGAATAGCGGCGATAGTGGTTGCGGTTGCTCGACACACCGGAGCCATGCATGCCCAGGTCAACCAGCAACCCCAGCACGACCCAGAGCCAGGCCCAGCCCGTCACGCCGTTGCCAAGGGCGTAGACGACCACATAGGACAGCGTGGTGACGGGCAAGAAAAGGATGCCCAGCAGCGGCAGGATCCAGCCGCCGTGAAATGCGCGGTTCACCAGTTCCGTCGATGTCCAGACGACGAGTAGCCCGATACGGGCGAAAAGCTCAAACAGGCAACCCATGATAAATACCTCCTACAGATCATTGCGGACGCAGAGGTGGCTGACCCTGTGCGCTCACACTCCGGTACCATTCTGCTACCATATACGCGCAAT
>CAVPDP010000009.1:0-189811 GCA_963702665.1 uncultured Chloroflexia bacterium | reverse complement strand
GTCGCATCGTATAGTACCACGGGCTGGGCAGCCGTGACGAACGAGGCGCCAGTTTCGCAGGCTTCTCGTGGTCTGCTTCATCGTTCTTCGGCCAGGAGACCCCTGCCTTCAGGCATGGGGAGGAATGGCCGTCTCCTTTCTTTTATGCTATACTGAACCTACCGTGCAGGACACGGGTAGCTCCGCCAGGGCGGTGACGCCAGACGCAGAGGCCGTAAGGCCAGGGACATAGTGGGTGCGTTGTCGGCGGAGACGGGCTGTCTGCCCCACTCAGGGTGTCAACCAGCCTCCCGTTGAAAATCGGGTAGGGATGCACAGGCATCAGTGCTCCTGATGGCGTCAGGGTGATCCTCCCTAGATCGCAAGCCCCCTCGCTTTAGCTACGGGGTAGTTGACTGGTTGACCCGGTATCTCGTGGGGGGGTATGCTACGGGCATGCGCATCAGCTTTTCCACGGCGACATTCTATTCCTACAGCCTGGCGTATAGCTTGAGACTGGCCCGTGACGCGGGTTTCGATGGCGTTGAACTGGCGCTGGGCGTGGGCTATCAACTTCGCGGCCCGCGTCCCTATCTGCGCGCCATTCGCGCCGTCGGCGTCCCAGTGCTGAGCGTGCATCCTCCGTTCCTGCGGCTGCGTGTGCTCGGCTGGCCGCTGGCGGTGACGAAGCGCATGACCAGCCTCACCGGAGCCGCCCACCTCGTCGATGCCCCACTCTGCGTCTCGCACGTGCCCGCCCTGCGGAGCAAAGACTCACTCCGCGCACGCATCTTCGCGCGCGCGATAGCCCTCGGCTACGAAACCGTCCCCGGAAATGTCACGATAACCCTCGAAAGCACGCAGTATGCCGGAAGACCCCCGCACTTGCTCGATGATGTCGCCGCCCTGGTGGACTACGCTGGCGAGCATAAGTGTGGCATTACCCTCGACACCTGCCATGTGGGCGCGAATGGCGAAGACCTGATGGCGGTCTATGAGGTGGTGCGACCGCTCCTGCGCAACGTCCATCTCAGTGACGCGCGTGGCGCGGGGCAATATGCCCGGACGCATGTCATGCCGGGCGAGGGCGATTTGCCGCTCAGGCAATTGCTGGCGAAGATGGCTGCGGATGGCTATGACGGCCTCATCACGATGGAACTGCACCCGCGCGAGGTTGGCCTGATTGGCAGGCGTCGTCAGGTGCGGCGCCTGCGCCAGGCGCTCGAATTCGTCCGCGAGGCGATTGGCGCGGATGTCCATGAGACCGCTGAGGCTGCCGAGCGCTCGTGATGTGACGTGATGCGAGCCATATTCGAGCCAGCTCACCCCTGGCTGTCGGCGACGATTCGCGTCGGATGCGTATAGATATTCATGGATGCGCCACGGAGAAAGGCGACCAGTGTGACGCCGCTCGCGCTCGCCAATCTACCGCCAGACTGGAGGGCGCGGAGACGGCGGCAACCAGCGGGATGCCAGCGGCGGCGACCTTCTGGATAATCTCGAACGAGAGCCTGCCACTGACCAGCAGTATGCATTGGCGCAGTGGCAGCGTATCGTCGAGGAGAGCGCGGCCTACCAGCTTATCCACGGCATTATGGCGCCCAACATCCTCACGCAGGGCGAGCAGCGCGCCATCGGGGGCGAAGAGTCCGGCGGCGTGGAGGCCACCCGTAGAGGAAAAGACACGCTGCTCGGCGCGCAGTCGCTCTGGCAGGGTGTAGAGCGCGCTGGCGGTGGTCAGCGCACTCTCTGGCGCGAGTGGTGGGAAGGCCGCGCAGACTGCGGCGATGCTGTTGCGTCCGCAGACGCCACAACTGGCATTGACGGCGAAGGCGCGCGACACACCGCCCGCATGTGCGCGCTCCACGAGCGCCGCCTCGGGCGTGGCGATGATATCCAGCAGGTTGGGCGAGGGCAGGCCATCATCATCCAGGCCAGCGACGATAGCGCTCAGGTCATCTCGGCTGGCGAGTAGCCCCTCGCTATAGAGAAATCCCATCGCCAGCTCGTCGTCGGCGCCGGGTGTGCGCATGATGACGGCGATACTCTCGGTCGTAGGGGGATCATCCCCGGTGCGAACGCGAATTTCAAGCGGCTCCTCGACGACCAGCTCATCTTCGGCGGCGGTGACGACGCTCGCATGCCAGCGCACGAGCGAGGTCGTCGCCTGGCGTAGCGGATCGGCCAGCGAACGAGTTGGCGCGTGCAGGTGATCGGTATTGCCCGCTTGATTGGCCATGCGCGCCTCCTCTGCATGCGCGGCTGACGCGCTCAGTACCCCAGTATACGCTACATCTTGCTGGGACTCATGACGGGGCGCAGTAGATCGACCGGTAGATCAGGTCGGTGACGCCCTCGATGATGCGTTCCTCGCCGGGATGCGCCTTTGTGCGCATGCTCAAGGCGTCGACCAGGGTCAGGATGGCGAGCGCCGTCACCTCGACATCCAGGTGTTCCCAGGCGCCGCCGCGCTGCTGCGCCTGGCGCAGTTGTTCGATCAACTGTTCCTGCGCATAGCCGCGAATGATCTGTTGATACGGAACCAGATCGGGTTCAGCAGACATGAACTCTTGCCAGACACGGCGTAGCCGCGATTGCGCGTTCTCGCGTAGGGCGGCGGCGACGGCGGTACGAATATGGCTGCGGGCGTTGCCACGACTCAAATCCATATGGGCCAGCCGTAGCTGACCAAAGATGTCGTCGAGTTGGTCGATGACGAGCGTCAGCAGAATCTGCCGTTTGTTGCGGAAGTAGTTATAAAATGTGCCAATACTGACTCCCGCCACCTCGGCGATAGTGTCCGCTGTCGTGGCGGAATAGCCGCGCTCCGCAAAGACCTGGGCGGCGGCGTGGAGCAGACTGGCGCGCTTTTCTCGGCTGCGGGTCTGCCGTGGCATGCGCGGCAAATCGCTCAACGCGGGAGACAGCGCGGCGCTCAGGGAATCCAGGTCGTAATCGTGCGCAGTGGTTTTGGGCAGTGTTGTAGGCTTCTGATATAGGTGGGCGCTCATCGATGTCTCCGTCCCGCGCGGTGCGCGTTCTGTCGCCAGATAGTAGCGCAACAGCCCAGCTTCATGCTATCGTGCGCGCAGGGGTTGGCGGAAGACGGGCGTGCGAGAGAGCTTCTTGAGGCGCTGTTCTGCCAGCTTGTCGGACATGACGGGCTGTGAGACAATGAAACAACAGTATCGGTCTCGAAGCCGGTGTGAAGGATGATGTCTTTCAGATGTTCTTCAGGGATGGACTCGTTGCGCTTTGGCGCATTCAGATCAAGTGAGGGAACCATGGGGACACTGAATCCAGAGACCGTAGACGCCCTCAACATGTTGCTGGAAGACGTGCGCGCGAGTGTCGAGATCGAGGTGGCGCTCTCCAATGGCGCGACCGAATACCTCGAACGCGAGGCGCTGACGGTGATGGGTGTCGAAGACACGCTCATAGCATTTCTCCTGCGCGATTGGCTGGAGTCGCTCAATCTGCCAGTGACGCGGCGCATCAACGGTATCGTTCTACAGGCGCTCGACCTGACCCGCTATGATGATCGCTTGCAACTCTTTGTCCATCACCAACGGGCCTCACGAGATCAGGCCGAACAATTGTTGGCCGAGGACGATATCCCCAGCGCTGGCGAGGCTATTCTGCGTTCATTGAGCGATGCGCATATTCGCCATGCCGCCTGGTGCGACCAACGGGCCAGAGAATTCGCCGAGACGCGCCAGCTCGAGTTCCGTCGCCCCGCTGGTCGCCCGCGCGAAGTGGATCCTGGCGCGATTGAAGGCGACCCACTGCCCGATGCTCCGCCCGATGCTCCAGATACCTCTGGCGCCCGCAGCGCACCACGCGCGGCGGCTCCGGTGCTGGCCGAGCCTGGCATGGATGACGCCGTCGATGCGCCCGATGGCTCGTCGATAGAATAGAAGTCTCGTCTAGCAATCATCGAGCAAGCGAAAGCATGGAGATATGAGATGCGGGTAGCGACATTTCGTAGCGATGGTGGCCTGCGGCTGGGCGTTGTGCGTGGCGAGCAGATGATCGACGTGGCGCGGGCGGCGGATCGCCTGGGCCTGGGCGACCTTGCGGGCGCGGCCAGTGACATGCTGGCGCTGATCGCAGGTGGCGACGAGGCGCGAGAGGCGCTGGCGGCCGTGGTCGCGCGCGCGCCGGATGATGCGCTGCTGCCGCTCGCAGCGGTCGAGCTGGTCGCGCCGATTCCGCGCCCGCGCAAGAACATCTTCTGTGTCGGGCGTAACTATGCCGAACATGCCGCCGAGTCGCTGCGCGCGATTGGGCAGGAGGTCAAGCTGCCTGAGTTCCCCAACATCTTCACCAAAGCCGTCACCGCCGTCACTGGCCCGCATAGCGCTATCCCGTTCGACGCCTCGGTGAGCGAGCGGATCGACTGGGAGGTCGAGTTGGCGGTCATCGTCGGGCCGGGCGGGCGGAGCATCGCGCGCGAAGATGGGATGCGGCATGTCTGGGGCTACACGATCCTCAACGATGTCAGTGCCCGCGACATCCAGAATCGCGCTGGGGTTCAGTGGTTCCTGGGCAAAAGCCTCGATGGCTCGTGTCCGATGGGGCCGTGGATTGTGACGGCGGACGAACTGAGCGATCCGACGAATCTGCGGCTGCGGTTGCTGGTGAATGGCGTGGTCAAGCAGGACGACACGACCGCGCATCTGCTCTTCGACATCCCGACGTTGCTGGCGGAAATCTCACGTGGCACGACGCTGGAGCCGGGCGACATTCTCGCGACGGGCACGCCCGCTGGGGTGGGCTTCGCGCGCACGCCGCCGGAGTTCCTGCGCCCCGGCGATGTGATGGAGTCGATCATTGAGGGTATCGGGACGATGCGCAATCGCGTGGTGGCGGTTGGCAGCCAGCAATAGCGCCCCGATGCCCCAGTCTGCTCCCATAACACCCTCCCCCCGACGAGACGCTCCTTGTGAAAGTAGCATTTTTGTTCTACAGTGATTGCCATAGCTGAAGAGCTGGTGAGCCGGAATACGGCGCCACGCTATCCCGTTTCGCGCACGCGCGCAGGCGGGATGGTGAGGGCGCCGTTTTTTCGTGGGCAGCGGACCCCTCCCGGCCTTCGGCCACCCTCCCCTGCGCGGGGAGAGCCAAGGCGACCAGCGTGGCCATCTGGCGCCAACTCTGCGTCTGGCTCTCCCCCAGCCCCTCCCCTAAAAGGGAGGGGCTGGGGGAGAGGGTTCCTCACGAGCAGGTGGGCAGGAACTGGTTGGTGAACGCCGCGGCATAATCCGGCTCTTTGGTGATCGGATTGCCGTTGGCGTCCTGGATGGCGTGGTGGTCGAACATGAAGCGCGGGTAGTTCGTCCACTTCGCCAGCGTCTGCATCCCCCAGCACGCCGCGCCCGGCGCGTAGCGCGGACTGAGATACTCCTGGCTCGTCGTGACCAGCTGCTGATCGTCGAAGGTGCCCTTCGGCGCGCCCGGGATCAGCAGGTTCGCCGCGTCCGCCGGGATGCTGGATGGCGTAGGTGTAGCCCTCGGCGGTCGCCTTCAGGAAGCGCTTGATGACGTCCGGGTGCTGCTGGATAAGCTGCTGATTCGTGATGATGACCGGCGACTAGTAGTCCGGGACGCAGTAGTCCGTGCAGCGGGAAGATGTTGAGGTCCACGCCCTGCTGCTGCGCCTCGATCCCCTCCCAGCCCATGATAGACCCAGGCGAAGTCGAACTGGCCGCTCTTGAGCGCCGCGATGGGGTCGAGCTGGGTGGTGATGTTCTGAAAACTGGTGCTGGTCGCGCCCCCGCAACTGAGCATCTGCGGAGATGACGGGCTGCTCGTAGGGCGCGCCGAAGCCCGCGTAGCGCTTGCCCGCCAGCTTGGCGACGCTATCCAGCCCCGAGCTTTTCAGCGTGACGAGCGCGGAGGTGTTGTGCTGGATGATCGGCGGCAATGGAGACGATAGGCACATCCTGCGCGCGGAACGTCGTCACCGATTCGGGGAAGCTGATGCCGAACTCCGCCTTGCCCGTGGCGACGAGCTGTTCGGGATAGACGCTGCTGGAGTACGGCGCGAGCGTCAGATCGATGCCGTTCTGCTGATAATAGCCCTTCTGCATCGCGACGTAGATGCCGGTGTGGTTGGTGTTCGGCGTCCAGTCGAGGGCCAGCGTGACATGCGCCACCGGCCCATCATACGATTTCGCTGAGGTCTGGCCAATGCAGGCCGCCAGCAGCGGCAACGCGAACAGCAGCAGCAGCGCCAGCATGACGCGGCGTGCGCCGCAGACGCGCAATGATGCGAGATGATGCCATGAGATGATAACTCCTTCGATGGCCAGATAACCTGGCCCAATCGCTCACAAAGCCACAATGCCACGATTACCGGTCACGGCGCCGTTGCAGGTAATACCACGGCAGCGCCAGCCGCTCGACCAGCGCGACCGAGGCGAAGAGCGCGACGCTCAGCAGCGCGGTGACGACGATGGCCGCCAGCACCGCCGCCGTCGAAAATGAGTGCTGCTTGAGCTGCATGTAGAATCCCAGGCCCGCGCTCGCGCCGACGTATTCGCCGAAGATCGCGCCGATCACGCTGTAGGCGATGGCGATGCGCACGCCAGAAAAGAGCGACGGCAGCGCCCCCGGCAGCCGCACCGACCAGAAGATGCGCCAGGGCCCGGCGCCGAATGTGCGAAACAGCCGGATCAGTTCGGGATCGGCGGAGCGCAGCCCATCGGCCAGCGCCACGACGATGGGGAAGAAGCAGACCAGCATGACGACGATAGACTTCGAGACCAGCCCGAAGCCGAACCAGAGCACCAGCAGCGGCGCCATGATGATGATCGGGATGGTCTGCGAGGCCACCAGCAGCGGATAGAGCGCCCGCCGCAGCCACGGCGAGAAGTCGATCAGCGCGCCGCAGAGAACCCCCGCGGCCAGCGCCAGCGCGAAGCCAACCAGCGTCTCTTACAGCGTCACCAGCGTGTGCTGCCAGAGGATGTCGCGCTGGCTCACCAGCACATTCCAGACGGCGAGCGGCGTCGGCAAAATCTGCGGGTCGACCGTTGGCTGGCTGGCGTACCACTGCCAGAGCAGCACGAGCGCGGCCAGCAGCGCCAGCGCGGGGAGCGTCGCCGCCAGCGTGCGACCCAGCGTGCGCCGCGAGACAGCCCACCAGTGCGCGACGGGCGCGGCCAGCCGACCAGTAGGCGACGTGTCAGCGCCGCTGGCG
The DNA here is from genome assembly GCA_963702665.1 of uncultured Chloroflexia bacterium. Lineage (GTDB taxonomy): Bacteria > Chloroflexota > Ktedonobacteria > Ktedonobacterales > JADMIN01 > DAHUXT01. The sequence continues at coordinate 182,628 of CAVPDP010000009.1, read as the reverse complement.
GGCGTCTGTGCGGCGGTATCTGGCAGTGTCTTCATGCCGCGCCTCCCGCCGCTCCGTAGCTCCGTGCCTCGGCGTCGAGCAGCGAGGCCAGCAGTTCAGCCTTGGCGGCGACGATCTCTGGGCGGGCGAGCATCTCCAGCCGACGCGGACGCTCCAGCGGCACGCTCCGCTCCAGGCGGACGGTTCCGGGGCGCGGCGTGAGCACATAGATGCGGTCGGCCAGCAGCAGCGCCTCGTCGAGATCATGGGTGACGAGCAGGCAGGTGGCGCCCAGCCGCTCCCACAGGTCGGCGAGCCAGCGCTGCAGGCTGGTGCGGGTGAGGGCGTCCAGCGCGCCAAACGGCTCATCCAGCAGCAGCAGATCGTGGGCGGCCAACACGGTGCGCGCGAAGGCGACCCGCTGGCGCATCCCGCCGCAGAGCGTCGCGGGCCACGAGCGCTCGAATCCCGCCAGCCCGAACGCGGCGAAGAGGGCGCGGGCGCGTGTCGCGGCTTCGGCGCGCGATATCCCCTGCGCCTCCAGCCCGACGACCGCGTTGCCCAGGGCGTTGCGCCAGGGCAGCAGCAGATCGCGCTGTGGCATATAGCCCGCCCGCCCCAGCAGCCGCGCCTGTGGATCGCCACGCAGGGCGACTGTCCCGGCGGTTGGCGTCTCTAATCCGGCGAAGATCGAGAGCAGCGTCGTCTTGCCAGAGCCGCTCGGCCCCACCAGCGCCACGAACTCGCCCTCATCCACATGCAGCGAGACATGCTGCAGGGCGAGCACATCCGCGGCGCCAGACGCGGTAGCGCATCGCGACATCGCGCGCCTCCAGCAGCGGGGTTCCCATCGCTTCGTCCTCCAGAATTGTACCTATCCCTCGAGATGCGAGTCGCCATGCACCTCGCCCATGTGCGGAGCGCCTGCAGAAGAGGGCGTGGCCACGCAGGCGTCGGACGACAGCCGGTCGCGGCGCACGAAAAAAGGGACGCCAGCGTAATATGCCAGCGTCCCCAACCCTGCGAAGCGTGTATTCGCTCCCTGCGCTGGCATTACCCAGATCAGGTTCCGGCGGTCGGTGGCGGATCGTGCCACCCTCTCAGCCTGGCGCCCCAAGCTCCCGTTGCGGTCGGTCATTATTCGGTTGTCTGTCTACAGATGTACCATCTTTCGCCCAATGTCGTCAAGCCAGCCCGGCGTAAATAGAACATACATTCCAGTCTATCCACCAGCCATGTGGATAGATGGGCCAAAATGTGGAAAGTCTGTTCGATATGCATCGTTTCGCTGGCGGTCGCTGTTTCCAGAGCAGAGGGCCAGCGAAAGAAGAGACTGGCATCTCAACAGCGCGCATGGGCCGTGTTACAATAGCCGGGCCGGGTTCACTCCGGTATTCCGTCTAGACGCGCTGTCTGGCAAAGAGGAGTTGCCATGACCTCACCCGCACGCCGCCAATACCTCGACATCAAGGCGCAGCACCAGGATGCCCTGCTGGCCTACAACATCGGCGATTTCTACGAATTCTTCGACGAGGACGCGCGTATCGTCGCCCGCGAGCTACAGATCGTGCTGACGGCGCGCAGCTACGGGCCGGGTGAGGCGATTCCACTGGCGGGCGTGCCGACGCATGCGCTCGAAACGTATCTGGCGCGGCTGGTGGCGCGTGGCTACAAAGTGGCCGTCTGCGATCAGGTCAGCCCTCCCGGCAAGGGGCTGGTGCAGCGCGCGGTGACGCGCATCCTCACGCCGGGGACGGTGGTCGAGCCGAATATGGTGCCCGCCCGGCGCGATAACTACCTCGTCGCGCTGGCGTTCGGCGCGCGTGGCGGAGCGGGGCTGGCGGTCGTCGAGGCCAGCACGGGCGCGTTCGCCTGTGTCGAGTGGGAGGCGTCGCGGTTGCCTGCTGCGCTGCGCGCCGAACTGGAGCGGCTCGCGCCCGCCGAGGTATTGCTTGCCGACCGTGCCCATGCGCATCCAGAAGAGCTACCAGGGGAAGGCGACTGGCTGGCGGGCTGGACGCTCACGCCATGCAGCGACACCTGGTTCGAGGAGGATGGCGCGCGTCGCCGTCTGCGCCGCCATTTCGGCGTGGCCACGCTCGTCGCCTATGGCTGTGAGCATCTGCCGCTGGCCATCGTCGCCTCAGGCGCTATCCTGGCCTATCTCGAACGGATGAACCCCACCTTGCTCCCGCTGCTCACCGACCTGAAGACGTATGATACCGCAGGCTTCGTGGAGATCGATGGCCGCACCTGGCGCGCGTTGGAGGTGATCGAGCCAGCGCGGGCGGCGCCGCATCATGGTGGGTCGGGCAGGCAGGCGCCAGCGACGCTCCTGGCGACGCTCGACGCCACGCGAACGGCGATGGGCGCGCGTCTGCTCCGCCGGTCACTCTTGCAGCCATTACGCGACCGCGCCGCGCTGGAAGAACGCCTCGACGCCGTCGCCGAACTGCACGCGCACACCGCGATGCGCCAGCATCTCGCCAGCGCGCTCGATGGCCTTGGCGATCTTGAGCGGCTGATTGCCCGTATCGTCCACGGCTCAGCGGTTCCACGGGAGGTCTTTGGCCTGGAGAGCGCGCTCGCTCGCGTCCCCATCATCGCCACGGCGCTCCGCGACACCAGTGTGGCCGCCCTCGCCCGCCTGCGTGACGATCTAGACGCCTGTCCCCGCGCGCGCGAGTTGATCGTGCGGGCGTTGGCCGAGCCGGGTGTGGGCACGGGCCGCCTCATCCGCGCGGGCTACAACGCCGAACTCGACACGCTGGCGCAGTCCGCCGCCGAGGCGCGCCAGTGGATCGCCACGCTGGAGGCCGACGAGCGCGAACGCACGGGCATCCGGTCGCTCAAGGTCGGATTCAATAAGGTCTTTGGGTATTATATCGAGGTGACGACGCCCAATCTGAGCCGCGTGCCGCCAGACTATCAGCGACGGCAGACGATCTCCACGGGCGAGCGCTACGTGACCCCTGAATTGAAGGCGCATGAGGCGCAGGTGTTGCATGCCAGCGAGCAGATCGAGGTGCATGGAGCGGGCGCTCTATGCTGAGGTGCTGCGCGCGCTGGCCGATTCCGCGACGCCCATGCGCCAGACGGCGCTGGCGCTGGCCCAGGCGGATGTCTGGCTGGCGCTGGCCGAGGTGGCGCTGGCGCGCAACTATGTGCGCCCCGAACTGAGCGACGATGGCTGCCTGGAAATCGTCGCTGGGCGGCATCCGGTCGTGGAGGTGGCCACCGCCGACGGTGAATTCATCGCCAACGATGCGCAGCTAGGCGCGGCTGATGGCGCGACCCCGCGCGAAGATATCCCCGCGATCATGCTCTTGACCGGGCCGAATATGGCGGGCAAATCGACCTATCTGCGGCAGGTCGCGCTGATCACACTGCTGGCGCAGGTTGGCTCGTTCGTCCCGGCGGCAGCGGCGCGCATTGGCCTGGTGGATCGCATCTTCACGCGGGTGGGCGCGGAGGACGATCTCGCGCGCGGATTGAGCACCTTCATGCTCGAAATGGTTGAGACGGCGTATATTCTGCGCCACGCCACCGCCCGCAGTCTGGTCATTCTGGATGAAGTGGGCCGTGGGACGAGTACCGCCGATGGGCTATCTATCGCCCGCGCCGTCGTCGAATATCTGCACGATCACGTCGGCGCGCGAACCCTCTTCGCCACCCACTATCACGAACTGGCCGATCTCGCGGAGACACTGCCACGCGTGGGCGTCTTTCGTATGGCGGTCGCCGAACGGGACGACGGCGCGATTTTTCTGCACCGGGTCACGCCGGGGGCCAGCACCGAGAGCTATGGGGTGCAGGTGGCGCGCATGGCTGGATTGCCCGCCAGCGTCACCGAGCGCGCGTCGGCGCTGCTCCAGCAGCACACCGATGGCCAACGCTGGGTCGCCGAGTCCCCGGTGCCCTATGCGCCCGCCACACCGCTGGATGGCGCGGCGTCGCTCTCGCCGCAGCGCGAACTGGCGCTCGATCTGGCCGCCGCCAACATCGCCGCGATGACGCCGATGGAGGCGATCAATGCGCTGTTCGCCTTGCAGCAGCGGGCGCTGATGGCGCTCCGTGGCTCCAGTGAGGGGGTGTAAGTCGCCATGCCAGAGCGGATTGCGCTGTTGGCGCGCGAGGTGATCGAGCGCATCGCGGCGGGTGAGGTGATCGAGCGGCCCGCCTCGGTCGTGCGCGAGCTGATCGATAACGCGCTCGACGCCGGAGCCACCACGATTCGCGTTGAAATGCAGCATGGCGGCCTGCGGCTGATCCGCGTCGCCGATGATGGCGAGGGTGTCCCGGCGGACGATGTGCTGCTCACGGTGACGCCGCATGCCACCAGCAAGGTGCGCAGTGTGGCCGATCTGGAACGGGTGGTGACGCTCGGTTTTCGCGGTGAGGCGTTGGCCAGTATCGCCGCCGTCGCCGAGCTAGAGATTGCGAGCGCCACGGAGGAAGCGGCCTGGCCCATGCGCTGCGTGTAGGCCCAGATGCGCCCGCAATCGTGACTGAGACGCCACGAACACGCGGCACGACGGTGATCGTACGCGATCTCTTCGCGACCGTGCCAGCGCGGCGCGCGTTGTTGCGGAGCGCGCGTGTTGAGGCGGGGCGCATCCTGGCGGTCGTGCGCGCCTATGCGCTGGCGCACCCGGCGACGCGCTTCACGGTGGTAGGCGATGGGTTCGTGCTGCTCCAGGCGAGCGGGAGCGACCGCACCGAGGTCGTCGCGGCCATCTATGGCAGTGATGTTGCGCGCGCGTTGCTCCCATTCGGCCCACTGCGGGTTGGCGACGCCACAATCGTCGGGATGGTCGCCTCGCGCGCCTTTCACACCACCACGCGTGACCAGGTGTTGCTCGTCGTCAATGGGCGTCCAGTCGCGAATCGCGCGCTGCTCTCCGCACTCGAAGCGGGCTATCGTCCGCTGTTGCGTAAGGGCCGCCATCCGTTGCTGATTGCGGAATTGACCGTGCCTCCGGGACAGGTGGACGCCAATATTCATCCGTCCAAGGCGGAGGTGTTGCTGCGCGACGAGCAGGCGTTGGCCGCTGCCCTACGCGAGGCTGTTCATGCCACATTGCGGCAGGCTCCGCTCAACGCGCTGGAAAGCGCCAGTGATGTCGCTCCCGGCCAGTTCGCGCGGCCGATGACGCTCCGCTTTCCGCCACGACGTATCCGGCGGGCAACGCGCATCTGCTGAGCAGGGGCGTTCCTATGCCACGGACGCCGATGAAGCCGCGCTCGACCCCGGTGAATGGCAGCCATTGGCCCAGTTCGACGATACGCTGATCCTGGCGCGGACGGCGGGAGGCCACCTGCTGCTGATAGACCAGCACCGGGCGCACGAGCGCATCCTCTACGAGCGATTGCTCCAGCGACGCCATGCGCTCAGTAGGGCCACTGCTAGCGACACGAGCGACACAGAGCGGCGCCATCGCGGAATCGGCGCAGATGCTCTTGCAGCCGGTGCTGGTGGAACTCTCGCCACTTCAGGCGCGCCAGCTCGAGCCGCGACTGGATGAGTTGCGCGCGCTGGGGCTGGATTGCCAGCCGTTCGGTGGCAGCGTCTTCCTGGTGCGCGCGGCGCCGCACCTGCCCGGCATGGCGCACGATGCCGCTGCCATCGCCGCCGCCCTTGTCGAAGATGCCGCGACCGATAGTAATGATTGGCTGGATGTGGTCTGTGTCTCGCTGGCATGCCGTACCGCCATCCGGCGCGGACAATCGCTCACGCCAGAAGAGCAGCGGGCGCTGCTGGCCGATTTACGTGGCGTTTCGGTCATGGCGTCGTGTCCGCATGGTAGCCCGTTGCTGCTACGCTACACCCATACCGGACTGGCGCGCGCCTTCGAGTGGTAAATTGCGTGCGCTGATTGGACGTGTCGCGGTTAGTATTTTCGGGGGTGATTCTACCTGCATCTTGTTGTACATAATATTGTATGAGAAATATTGTAAGAGAATATCTCGCGATGCACTACCGGGATTCCCAGAAAGAGTGGTCCTGTGCGATGTCGAGTTCATTGACCAGGCGAGCCAGGAGAAATGTTCCCAAGGCTCAACCCGCTGAAACAGTACCATATACAAGGCTCAAAGACGCGACTGCGTTGCTTCAGAACGCCGCAAAGCATCTGGAGAAAGCGATGCGCCTCCTGGCGGAAGCGACGCTCCTCCAGCCGGGTCTGGATGATTCGCTGGGGATAGAAGCTCAGCGCCTCATTGGTGTGCGCGCCGCGGTGCAATTAGAGATCAAGTCACTCGAAAATCAGCGGTTGCGTGAGAGTAACTGACAATCGATTTACTGCTGGCTATCAAGGATGCTGGCTTCTGTGGCGAGTATAGCCGTCTGGGCGCCCCCGTCGCTATCTGGCAGCCGGTCGGCGAATGGCCCCGCGTGCAGCCGCGCACTGGCGAGATAGCTCTCGATCTGCTGCGTCTCCTCTTCGGCGTCCCAGCCAAGCTCTTCGGCCATGAGGCGCGCCACCCCCGACGCAATGCCTGTCCCCCGCAGGCGGTCTTCCAACGCGATATGTGTGCGCCGCTGCAAGACATCTTCCAGGGTGAGCGCCATCTCTTCACGGCAGCTATAGACGACCTCGGCGCGGATATAGGGGAGATCGGCCAGCAACCGCGCACCGAGCGAGGTATCCTGCTCGACGAGCGCCAACACACTCAGCGCGTCTGCGCCATACGCGCCGCCCAGGTGATCGATGATGTCATCCGCCAGCCCCACCGCACGACCCCGCGTGCGCACGGCAGGCCGCGCCTCCGCCCAACCGCTTGAGCCGCGCAACGTGAGCTTGAGCGTCGGATGGGTGAGTGTATGTTGCTCGCGACGGTCGATCCGGTCTAGCACATCCTGCGCCATGCGGCGGTAGGTGGTCAGCTTGCCGCCAGAGACCGAGATCAGCCCGGCGTCGCTCTCGACCACTTCATGGGAGCGTGAGAGGCGCGCGACCCTGCCGCCGCCACGCCGCCGCACCCGCAGCAACGGACGATTGCCAGCGAAGCTCGTGAGAATGTCGTCACGTCCGAGGCGCCTGCGCAGATAGTGATTGAGGTGGTCGAGCAGGTAACTGATGTCGTCATCGGTCGCCACTGGACGCTCGATAGCGCGCACAGGCGTATCAGTGGTGCCGACGAGCGCGCGCGACTGCCACGGCACGATGAAGATGATCCGACCATCCTCGGTTTCTGGCAACACGATAGCCTCTTCGCCGATACCCAGCGCCGTGCGGTCAAAGACCAGGTGGACACCTTTGCTCGGCGCGATATGCAGTTCTGGGGATTCGCCCGCCAGCCGTTCGGTTTGCTCGGCCCAGACGCCCGTCGCGTTGACGACATGGCGCGCCCGCACCAGCCACTCAGCGCCCGTCGGAGTGAGTGTGTCCCGCACAAAAGCTCCCGCGATACGCTCATCCTCATGTGCGAACCGCACCGCCTCGGCATAGTTGGCGATCTGCGCGCCATGCGCCGCCGCTGTGCGCAGCACCGTCATCGTCAGCCGGGTATCATCGGTCTGCGCGTCATAATAGATATAGCCAGTTTTAATGCCATCTGGAATCAGTGTTGCGGCGCGCTCGATGGTCTGTTCGCGCGAGATGCGCCGATGTTCGCCAACATTCTCTTTGCCAGCAAGCACATCATAGACCCAGAGGCCAGCGTCCAGGATGAAACCGAGGCCAATGCCAAATGGCGGCGCAATGGGAATCCCGACGGGATGGCGCGAACTGGCGTAGAGCGGCAAGATGAATGCGAGCGGATGCACGAGATGGGACGCGTTGCGGAGCAGTCGCCCACGCTCGATCAGCGCCTCACGCACCAGCGCGATATCGAACTCCGGCAGATAGCGGATGCCGCCATGCACCAGTTTCGTTGACCAGCTGCTGGTACCACTGGCGAAGTCGCCACGCTCGACCAACCCGACCCGATAGCCACGCGCCGCCGCATCCAGCGCGACGCCAGCGCCGGTGACGCCGCCGCCGATGACCAGCACATCCAGCGGTTTCTCCGCCATCGCTTGTAGCGCCGCCTGTCGCCCCGCAGCGTTCTGCTCGTCCATTACGCGCTCCCGTCTCCACCAGATAGACCTCCATAGCTTACCATAATAGAACGGCTGTTTTTCAACGTTGCCAGCGGGCGTCTCTGCGTTGGGGCGTCTCAAGCCTGGCAAGATGGTATGAAATGGTATACTGCACTATTCGGCATACACGTCGAATACGCGTAGTGCGAGGCGCAGGGAGGGCATGCTGGAGACGACACAGACAGAACAGACAGACATGGCGCCCGACGGCCCGCGCTATGTCGTGGGTCGCTATCGGGTGCATGTCGAGGCGCTGCTGCCCGACGGTCTGGCGCATGGGCGCATCGTCGAGGTCATCGAGCCGCCCGATGAGGCAGCCTACGCCGCTGTCTATGGCGCGGGCCGCGCTGTGGAGACGCCAACCGAGTTTACCTTCATTGGCGGGTTGCCCGGCGAGACGGTCGATGTTGAGGCGCGCTGGAACCTGCCTCGGCCGGGCCGCAAGCGGGCGAAACGTGCGCCCGCGCCACAGGTGCGTGTTATTGCGGTCGTCACGCCCGCGCCAGATCGCGCCACGCCAGGCTGTCCCGTCTTTGGTGAGTGTGGCGGCTGCCAGCTTCAGCACATGGACTACGCGGCGCAACTGCTCTGGAAGCGCGAGCGAGTTCTGGCCGCGCTACGAGACGCCGGGTTCGGTGAGCCTCCGGTCATGCCTGCCATCGGCTGCGAATCACCCTGGGGCTATCGCAACCATATGCGTTTCTCGGTGAACAGGGAGGGGCGGCCTGGCCTCACCGCGCGTGGTAGCCATCGGGTGCTGCCGCTCACCGCCTGCCCGCTGGCGCATCCGCGCATCAACGACGCGCTCGCCCTCCTGGCCGAGGATCACCTTGCTCGCCCGCAGGTGGTGATACGCTACGGCGTCGCGACGGGCCAGACGCTCATCCAGCCCCAACCCACGGCGGAGGCGCTGGCGCGGCTGCACGTCGCTGGTCTGGACGTGCGCGACGAGACGATTGAGGAAGATATGGGCGGCGCGCGCTTTCGTATTCGCCCCAGTTCGTTCTTCCAGACCAATACGACACAGGCCAACCGAATGGCGGAGCTGGTACTCGAATACCTGCCCGCTGGCCCGGATGTGACGCTGGTGGACGCTTATTGCGGCGTCGGCGCGTTTGCCCGGCTGCTCGCGGCGCGCGCGGGAACGGTGCTGGCTATCGAAGAGTCGGCCAGCGCAATCCGTGACGCCCGCTGGAATCTGCGCGAGACGCCCAATGTCGAGATCATCCAGGCGAAGGTGGAAGATGTGCTGCCAGGGATGGCGCGCCAACTGGATGGGCTGGTGATCGATCCACCGCGCGCTGGATGCCAGCGCCCGGTGCTGGACGCGCTGATTGCCCGCCGCGTGCCGCGTGTCGTCTACGTCTCGTGCAATCCCACAACCCTGGCGCGTGACCTCGCCACCCTCTGTCTGCGCAGCGACGCCTATGCGCTCGTCTCGGTGCAGCCGCTCGATATGTTCCCGCAGACCGCCCATATCGAGAATATTGCCCTGCTGGAGGCTCGTTCATGACCTGTTCTGACCTGTCCGCCGCTCTACCTCGCCTCGGCCTCGCCGCGTCGCAGCCAGCTGCTCACCCGTGCTGGGATCACCTTCGAGCGATTGCTCGCGCCCATCGATGAAGATGCCCTCTCGGAGCGCTACACTGGCTCCCTTGAACGCCTGGGCGAATATCTAGCCCGTGAGAAGGCGCTCGCGGCGCTGCGGCTGCTGGCGCAATCGGGCAGGCAGGGCAGGGTGCTCGCCTCGGATACGACGGTGTTGCTCGACGGGCGCTCGCTGGCGAAACCGCGTGATCTGGCGGAGGCTGAGACAATGCTGCGGATGTTGCGCGGGCGTGAGCATGTCGTTGCGACTGGTGTGGCGCTCGCGGGCGATGATCCTGAGAGTCTCGTCTCGGCAACCTCCGCGACACGCGTGCTGATGCGCGACTACGGCGACGATGAGATTGCCGCGTATGTCGCGACCGGCGATCCGCTCGATAAGGCGGGCGCATATTCGATTCAGCATCCCGGCTTTTCGCCCGTGGAGCGGTTCGTGGGTTGCCATCTCGGTGTGATCGGTCTGCCGCTGTGTCTGGTCGGCGCTCTCCTCGGCCAGTGGCCGCGTGACGTATCCGCCGCCGAGGCGCAGACAGCCGAATCGCCGGTATGCCCCTGGTCCTCTGGATGCCGCGAGCCGATGCCACCAGCGGCGGCCATCCATCGCGTCCCCGTGGAAGCCGCTGATGCGCCATGAGCGGCGAGAGTGTGCGGGGGCGCTATGCCCCATCGCCGACTGGCGTGTTACATCTCGGCAATCTGCGGACGGCGTTGCTGGCCTGGCTCTTCGCCCGCGCTGCTGGGGGGCGCTTCGTGCTGCGCCTCGACGACCTTGATCTGCCACGTGTGCGCCCAGGCGCGACGCAGGCGATGCTGGCTGACCTGCGCTGGCTTGGCCTCGATTGGGACGAAGGGCCAGACAGCGGCGGACCGCTGGGGCCTTACGCGCAGAGCATGCGCCAGGCGCTCTATGAGCAGGCTATCGCCCAACTGCGCGAGCAGGGTCGCATCTATCCCTGCTACTGCACACGCGCCGAACTTGCGCAGATTGCCAGCGCGCCTCAGGGAGACGATGCCCCGCGTTATCCTGGCGTCTGTCGCCATCTGACCGTACGAGAACGTGCCGCGCGCGCAGGCGTCTGGTCGTCGCCCGGCGTTGCGTTTCATCGCGCCAGAGTCGCCTATTCAATTCACTGATCTGCTCGGCGGCGCGATCACCCAGTCGGTCGCCGCGACAACCGGTGACTTCATCGTACGCCGGAGTGATGGCATCGTCTCATACCAACTCGCGACGGTTGTCGATGATGCGCTGATGAGGATCAACCAGGTCGTGCGTGGCCACGACTTGCTGGCGTCCACAGCCCGCCAGCTTGCCCTCTATGATGCTCTTGGGTATCCTCGCCCAACGCTGTATGCGCATGTGCCATTGGTGGTAGACCGCGATGGCGTTCGGCTGTCCAAACGCAATGCCGCCGAGGGGATCGAGACGCTGCGTGCGGTGGGCTACACGGCAGCGCAGCTTGTGGGGGCGCTTGCCGCAAGCTGTGGCCTCTGGCCAGCGGACAAGCGCCGCGACACCAGCAGAAATCCTGGCAGGCTTCGACCCTTCGCGACTCGACCGCCATGAAACCTCGGTCGCCCTCCCTCACCTGGCGTGATATCCTTCAGAGGAGGCTAGTTGTCCTTGACGTTTTGGCTGGCGCGTCCCTATAGTGAACAATGGCTCACAATGCTGGTGACGAGGAAGGAAGTTGTCTGTGGATACGCATCGCGACGGACAGCCACTCGCTGTTGACGACGATAACGCATTCGTGCGCTTTCTCGATCTTGCTGGCCATGATCTGCGGAACCCGATCACTGTGCTCAAAAGCCAGGTGCAACTGCTTCAACGCCGATTGAACCGCGAAGAGGGGCGCGATGATGACCTGCGCGACCTCAACCGCATGGCGTATCAAATCGAGCGTCTGAACGTCGGGCTAGAGACTTTTCTGGAGGCGGCGCGCATCGGGCGGGGGCGGTTCTATCTCGTGCCCGACATGTGCGACCTGAGTGTGACGATACGACGGTTGGTCGGCAACTACGAGTCGGCCAGTCGCGTACATACGGTCACTTTAGATGCGCCAGATGAGCCGATTATCGCCAACTGGGATATGGCGCGCGTCGAACTGGTGTTGGCGTCGCTGCTGGCGAATGCGCTCAAGTATAGTTCGCAGGGAGATGTGATAGTGACGGTGACATCTGAGCCATCGTTTGCGCGTGTCACCGTCACTGATTCGGGTGTGGGTGTGCCAACTGATGAGGAAAACGCGATCTTTGAGCAATACGCCAGCGGCTCGAATATCGAGAATCCCGGTGTGGGGCTGGGGTTGTTTGTCTCGCGTGAAATTGTGCGCGAGCACGGCGGCGACATCGGTGTCATCTCGCCTGAGAGCGGTGGCGCGACCTTCTGGTTTACGCTGCCGCTGGCTGGTATTCCCGAAGATACGCCAATCGCGCCAAACGATCTCGATTGACCCTGTGTTACCTGAGCGGTGGCAGGCTAAATAGTTCGTCGTGCGCGTCTTGTGGCACAATCACGGTCGCGGCGAGCGGCGCGATGCTGAATGACATTGGCAGCGTGCCCATCAGTTCGCCATCCACCTGAACGGGTAGCGGCTCCTCGGCCTCGATACGGATGCTGCGTACTCGCTCATAGCGTACCTGCGGCCCCCCTCGTGGACGCCGCAGCAGCGCATTACGCAGGATACCCAGCCGATACCTGATGCCACCACCGCCAACGACAGCGACATCCAACAAGCCATCATCCGCGATGGCATGGCGTGTGAACGTGAGCGCGCCACCGTAGAGCCGGGTATTGCCGATGATGAGCATGAGCGCCGATATGTCGCGTCCTTTGCCATCACGCTTGAGCCGCACGCGCACCGCTTTGTGTGTCGCGCCTAATACGCCTACGGTGGTCACATAGTCCAGCAGCTTCAGCCCCATCCGCTTGAGCAGGCTCTTTTCGACCCGGCGTGTCACCTCCGCGTCGAAGCCGATGCCAGCCATCATCAGAAAGTAGCGATTGCCAGCGCGCCCCAGATCAACGCGTCGCCGAACCCCGTAGAGCAAGACACGCGCCGCATCTGGCAGGCTGAGCGGTATGCCTGTCTCACGCGCCCACACATTGACAGTCCCCAGCGGCAAGACGCCGAGGGCCGTAGAGTGGCCTGCCAGTTCCTGGAGAATCTCGTTGATCGTGCCATCTCCGCCTGCGGCCACCACCATCTCCATGCCCATGCGTACCGCCTCGCGCGCCAGCTTGCGCGCGTGACCAGGCCGCTCCGTCATGCAGACCTCAACTGGTAGCCCAGCCTCAGTCAGCGCGGCGGCCACCTGATATAACTGGTTGAGGCCCAGCGGCATTCGCAGTGAGCCTGCTCGTGGGTTGGCAATGATGCGCGCGTGTGGGCGACTGTTGGGGCCATCCTCGTCTGGCTGCCCACGTTTGCGGCGGGTTGGCGCGGGCAGCACATAATACGCGAGGCGGGCCGCCGCGCTCATCCGGCGGAGCGTTGTAGGCGTGGTCAGCGCCAGCGGGCGGCGCAGCTTTTCACGCCACTCGATGAGATGTAGCCCGATCATGCTGACATTGGTGAATGTGCGGATGCGCGGCGAGTCCCAAAATGAGCGCCAGCCATTCGCAAGGGCGCTCCAAAACGAACGCCAGCTTTTCGTAGGGAGCGAGGAGGAAGGAGAGGATGATGCCTGAGGGCTACCACCCATGACGGATCCTCCTGCCTTCTGAATCGGGTTGGTGAGCGGGGTCGGTGTCTCGGTTGGGTGTATCCGCAATGCGCTGTCATCTCGCGCATGTGGAAGGAGGCCTGATTCGCTTCTGTGCATAGTACTACGAGGCGGAGGCGCGAAAAGTTGCCATTAGCTAATGCGTGGAACGCGGGCCAGCAGTTCGGAGGTCACTTCATAGGCGATTGTGCCGAGCTTGTGGGCAACCTCGTCGGCGGTCAGTTCATCCTCGCCCTGCCGCCCAATCAGCACCACTTCGTCACCCTGATGTACGCCAGCGATGTGTGTCACATCAATCATACACTGATCCATGCAGACGCGCCCCAGTAGCGGAGCGCGCTGCCCACGCACCAGCACCTCGCCCCAGTTCGCGGGGGCACGGCGGAAGCCATCGGCGTAGCCTACTGGGAGTATGGCGATGCGCGTTGGAGCCGTAGTGATATAGGTGGCTCCATAGCTGATGCCTTCGCCAGCGGGTATCTCTTTGACCTGGGCGACCTGTGTCTTGAACGCTAACGCTGGACGGAACCCATCAGGCAAGGGCGTCTCGTCCGATGGCGCAAGCCCATAGATGGCAATGCCAGGGCGTACCATATCGTAGCGCGCCTGGGGTAGTGTCAGCGCCGCCGCGCTGTTGGCCGCATGAACGATTGGCGGTCGCAGACCACGCGCATCGAGCGCGCCCAGCACACGCTCAAAGCGGTCGTACTGGCGAAGAGCATATTCCTGGTCTGCGCTATCGGCCGTGGCGAAGTGGGTGAATATTCCTTCGAGGAGTAGCCCTGGCAACGAACGAACCTCTTCACAGAAGCGAACGGCGCCGTCAATATCTTCGGCGCGCAGACCGAGCCGCGCCATGCCAGTATCTATCTTGATATGGACACGCATCTGCTCACCCAGATCGGTGGCGGCCTGCGCTAATGTGCGCGCCAGGTCGGGCGCATAGAGGGTGGCGCGGAGATTCATACGCACTGCCTCGCGCGCCTGCCACGGGGCGATATAGCCGTAGACGAGGATGGGGACATCGACGCCCGCGCGCCGCAGTGGCTCCGCTTCGCTGACGGTCGCGACACCCAGCCACTCCGCGCCGTTGCGCACGACAGTGCGCGCCACACGCAGCGCGCCGTGACCATACGCGTCCGCCTTCAAGCTGACCAGCAGACGCACATCTGGCCCAACCAGTTGCTTGAAAAGCTGCGTATTGTGGCCAATCGCGCTCAGGTCGATCTCGAGCCAGGTGGGCCGATCTGGGCGCATGACGACGATACGCCGCCATGCCTGTGTCTGCCGATCCAGCACATCCTCGGCGTGGCGTGGATCAGCCAGCAGCAGCGCAGTGACCTGTTCCATCCGCATCTCTTCCGACCCTTTGATGTAGACAACAGGTGGCGCAGCGCCAGCGGTGGAGTCATCCTGGCGGGCGAAGGCGAGCACAGCGGCGGCGGTATCTTCGGGCGCGTGAGTAATAGTGACATGCGAGGATTCCATGCCGCAATCCAATGCCGCTGAGGCGATGCGCTCCGCCCGGAGACCCTGCGTAATGAGGTAATCCGCGCGTTCCGCCACCATCACCCCCAACTGCTCGTGCGCCTGTTGCTCGCTCTCGCCCAGCCGCAGCATGTCGCCGAGTACCGCTATCGTCGGCGCGTTCCCATGGTGCGCCAGTGCGTCCAGCGTCATCAGGCCAGCGGCGGCGCTTTCGGGAGTCGCGTTGTGCGAGTCGTCGAGGAGTGTCAGCCCGTGCGCTCCAGGCAACAGGCGCATGCGGCCGGGGAGTGGCTGCAGCCCGGTGAGCGCGGCGATAGCCTGTTCTCGCGGGATTCCCAGGGCATCCGCCACCGTCAGCGCCGCCAGCACGACTGTCGCCCATGCGTCGCCGTGCAGGTGCGGGAACACGAGCGTCGTGTGTTCACTTGCCGCCTCGTCCGCAGACAGTAGCATAAGCCCTGCGCCAGTATGCGAGGCGAGGGGCTGAACGCGGAGATGAATAGGGCGCTCGGTCTGTGAGTCGGCGCCGAAGAAGACCGTCCGCGCGGCAGTGCGCCCGGCCATCGCGCGCACCAGGGGATCGTCGGCGTTGAGGATAGCCAGGCCATTATCTGGTAGCGAGGCAGGCAGTTCCGCTAGTTCGTCGGCCAGGCGCTCCACCGTGCCAAAATACTGAAGATGTGTGGCTCCGACATTGGTGACGACGCCAACGCGCGGATGCGCAAGTTCACAGAGTTGGCGGATTTCGCCCGGGTGATCGGCTCCCATCTCCAGCACGGCATACCGATGCGACGGATCGAGGCGGCCCAGAGAAAGGGGCAGACCGAGGGCATCGTTGTAGTTGCGCCACGAGCGAAATGTCGGCGCCTGGGTGCTGAGGACATCCGCCAGCGCCTCTTTGCAGGTCGTTTTTCCGGTTGCCCCTGTGACAGCAATCACCTCAGGCTG
Source organism: uncultured Chloroflexia bacterium (assembly GCA_963702665.1). GTDB lineage: Bacteria > Chloroflexota > Ktedonobacteria > Ktedonobacterales > JADMIN01 > DAHUXT01. The sequence continues at coordinate 166,802 of CAVPDP010000009.1, read as the reverse complement.
CCAGCGAGCCAGAATATGGCGACCATACTCGCGGAGGGCCACACGAGTATCCGGCACAATGAGCAAGGAAGCGCCAGTTGTCGTAAGGTGCGCCAGGAAATCAGGCCTGGTAGCGCGTACCGTTTCGAGCCAGTCGCGTTCTAACAGCGCTCCGGCAGCGCCACGTTCCAGCGCATCGATGGCGAAGTCGTGGCCGTCACCGTGCATTCCGTGGACGGCCACAAAACAGTCGCCGGGGGCAACAGCGCGCGAATCATGGGCAAATCCGTCGAAGGTGGTGTGGGCGCCAGTCTGGAGTACCTCGGCGTTGGTTGCGGCGATCAGGTCTTCGAGGGGAATCATCAGCGGCTCTCGTCATCCTCATCGGTGGAGAGGCTTCCCGCTGGATCACCAATGACGGCCAGCAGGTCGCCCTGATTGACTGCCTGGCCTTTCGCCACGCGCAGGCTCTTGACGATGCCGGTGCGCGGTGTCGTCAGGTCATTCTCCATCTTCATCGCTTCCAGCACGATGACGGGCTGCCCACGCTGCACTTCGGTTCCCTCCTCAGCCAGCACATTCGAGACGAGGCCTGGCATTGGCGCGCGGATGTTCGCATCGCCAGAGGTGTGGGCGCCGCCCGCCAGCGACGCGAGCGCCCGTGTGCGCTCATCGGCGAGCCGTACGCGATACACCTGCCCACGCACATGCACTTCAAAGACACGTGACGCGCCGTCTTCATCAGCGGCGGTGACTGGCTGCACATAGACATCGAAGGACTGAGGGCCGACGAGAAGGCTATAGTGCCCAGCCTGGTCGCTGTCAACCTGTCCCGCAGGCAGCGACGCTCCTCCAACCGGCCGCCAATCGACCGTGAGATGGTTGTCGCCCAATGTCACCTCACGTTGATGGCCGTCATCCTGTAGGCCAATCGTGTATGTCTCTTCGCCTACCGTGGCGATATAACGCATACTGCTCTCCCATCCATCCTACGTGGTCTACCTCGCCTGCCTGGATGTGCCGATCTCGCCGATACCTCATCATCGACGCACGTATTGCGCCGCGTCATGTGTAGTGGATGGTGATTGTGCCATTGCCGCCGTTGCTCGTGATGCCAATCGTGTAGTCCGCAAAAAAGGCGGAACAATTGATGGTCACCGAGAGCGTAAGATCGCTTCCCGGGTTCACAGCGCCACTCGTATTGCTGAGTTGAACCGCTGTTGCGTTGGACGGTTTAGCGCTGAAGCTCAAGGCGCCATCCCCGGTATTGCCGATCTTGAAAGGTTGTGGAGCGCCACATTGCGTGATGGTGAGCGCAGCGGCTGGTAGCTGGATTTTTGGCCCAACGGCGATTGCCGCTGCCACAGGAATGTTCACCGAGGTGTCAGGTGTCTCGACCTTTACCTGGGCGGAATAATTGCCGGGTTTTACGTCGAGCGGGCTGGCGATCACGCTCAGGGTTGCTGTGGCGCCGGGCGCGAGTGTTCCGTTGCTGGGCGTGATGGTAAGCCACCCGACGCTGGCCGATGCGTGCCATACCGCTGAATCGGTGCCGCTATTGCTCACCTGCACACTGAGATTCGTGCTGCTCCCGGTGGTTGCCTGGATCGTCAGTGTGCCAGGGGTCACCTGGAGGACATTGGCGTTGCTGGCTGGCCCGAGGAACGTCAAATTTCGGTGGAGGAAATGATTTGCCTGCACGCAGAAAGCGCCGGGACAGACCGTTGGTTTCGCCAGGACAATGCTCGTGCTGGCTATGAGCGTCAGCAACAGCGCCACCAGCAGGACTGCGGCTGGCCAACGGCTCCTCCGTTCCCCACGATCCTCATGTCGTTTGGACGGCGCATGTGGCGAGGCGGGCATGCGGCTGGCGGTGTAGGCTGGATATTGCGCGGATGCTAGTGTTGGCATAGGTTGAGCGCGCTGTGGCCCTGGTTTCCCTGCCACAGGCTGCCAGGCGGAATAGCCATCATCGAAGTCCTGCCCACGCTGATCCGCGGACCTCGATCCTGCCCGATCTGGCGGGTAGGGCTGGCTAACACTGCTATACCCATAATTATCCTGCGGATTACCACGTGATGGCGGTGGTCTGCGAGGGGATCGAGACTGCAAATCAGCGCGACTGCGCAACATCTCACCGGCGAGCAGATCTTCCCATTCAGGCGGCAGTTCGCCCTGCAAGGCTGGATTGGTCAGCCGTGGCAGCCCCAACTCAGTGGCCGAGAATCCGCCGCGATAACGCAATGCCTCGCTGTGTGGCCCGCTCTGTGACCGGCTGGCCCAGTCGTCGCGCGACATACCATAGCCGTTGTCTGGGAGCGCGACGCGCTGGTCAGTATATTCCGAGTATTCCGATGGGTAGTTTGCGTTGCTCTGCCCGTTGTGCGCCGCCTGGCTGGGAGAGTTTCGTTCGAGTCGCCAGTCATCATCGCGGGCTGCCAGGCGGCGCGGTGGCCCATCCGGCGCCCCGTTTTGCTGCGGCCACTGCCCGTGCTGCCAGTCTGGGTCGTCGTCATTCGCAGGTAGATATTGTCCGCCCCATGGATCAGGCTCTGCGGTGGATGGCGCTCCTGGCCCCGCCATTGCTCCGTTTGGCGCATTCAGTTGTGGTCGCGAGACCAGCGGGCGAACGAGCGGTGGAGCGGGAACGCGCTCGGTATATTGCACACCCTGCACACCGTCGGCTGACGGCCACCCCTGCGCGAGCGGTGGTTCGGCCTGCGCTGGCCACCCCTGCGCGAGCGGTGGCGCGGGCTGTTGTCCACCATTGAAAGAAGGAAAAGGCGGGTCAAGTGGTCGTATCGCTGCCCCAGCAGGGCGCGGCGGGCGCGATTGGCCCTGGGGCAACCCATGAACTGGGCGCGCCAGGCTGTGGTAGTCCGTTCTGTGATCCAGGCTGCGCCATTGGCTGGTTGGGCTGGCCTGGGGGCAGCGCGCGCATTGCGGGCATAGCTGGGGCAGGCGGCTGCTGTTTCAGCACGATGTCGATGGCCTGGGCCAGAGCCATTGCCGAGGGAAATCGATCTTCCGGGCGCTTGGCCATCGCCTGCTGGATAATCGGGTCGAGCGCCTGGACGCCAGGAGGTAGCGAGGGATCGACCTGCCCCAGATGTGGTGGCGGATACTGCATATGCGCGTCGCGTAGATCAGCTGGCTTGGCGGCGCTAAACGGCGGACGTCCGGTGAGAGTGGCGAAGAGAATCGCACCGAGACTGTAGATATCACTCTGCTGCGTAAATTGGCCTGAAAACGATTCGGGCGCCAGATACTCTACAACATCTGTGCCAGAGCCAGAGTGATTCATGTCCAGTTGGCGGATATCCCAGAGCATGCCGAAATCACCCAGCATGACATGGCGGCCCTCATAGAGGAAGACATTGCTGGGCTTGAGGTTGCCATGTGTCAGGCCCAGGCTATGCGCATACGCGAGTGCGCTGCATAGTTGATGAAAAAACGGGCCAGCGTCACTCACGCCCAGCCGACCGCCACGCGCGATCAAGTCGCGCAGGGTGCCATCGGCGACCCAGGGTGTCGCGAGATAGAGGTAGCCATTCTCTTCGCCACTGGCGACGACGGGCAGAATATGCGGATGGTTGGCCAGCCGCGCCGCTGTCTGGACGATGTGCTGGAAATTTGGGAGGAAGCTTGGATATCGGGCAAACTCAGGATAGATTACCTTGATGACCACGTCGCGGCCATTCGCGGCAAGTGGACGCCCACGATAGACCTCGGCAATGCCTGCGCTCGCAATCTGCTCGGTTAGCTGATAGCCGCCCAATGTCCGGCCTTGCAGCCCTGCCATAGCCATCTCCTCACCACACAGCACATCCACATGAATACGTCAGATACTTCAGATTATTGAGGCAAATCTTCTGGCGTAGTATATCATGGCTCCCCTCAGAGTGATGCCCCACAAGGCCCAAAGCGCCCGTATATCCTAGAGGTACACAGGCCCGTTGTCACTGTCACTGGCGCGGCGCAGACGCATAGTCTACGCAACCTCATGTCATCCGCCGAATGGGCCAATATGATGATCCATCGCGTACGTGTACGTCGAGTTTGCGACCCACGCCTGGCAGCCACCATCACCACTGCGCTCTTTGTTCACCGTGATGACCATTTTCGCTGGACCGCCGCCATTGGGAAATTGGTCATCCGGCGCAAGCGAGATCCACCACGACTGCGGGCTGCCCTCTTCGAGCTGCGCGGTGCCAGATTTGCCACCCTCTTGTGTCGGAGAGTTCTTCAGCGCTGGTCCGCCGTGTGGGTCTGGATACGTATCGCCAGTGCCATGATCCACTACGGCCCACATGCCCTTGCGCACGCCCGCCGCAGTCTGCGCTGAAATGACCTGCTGGCTGGAGCTATCGCCGCCCAGCAGCACATGCGGCGAATAGAGCAACCCATCGGCGGCGACGCTGCTGGTGATCTCGGCCATCGTGAGTGGCGAAATCAGCAACTGACCCTGGCCGAAGCCGCTCTCCGCGAGCAAATTGTCGTTGAAGACCTGAGGCTGCCCATTGCTCCCGATGGCATTGTAAGCGCTGCTCTGCTTATAGGGCGCGTCAAATGGAATGGGATCCACGTTCGTGCCAGGTGTGGCGATGCCATAGCGGCGCATGTACGCGAGCCACTGGTCAGCTCCTGTGGTGACTGCCTGGCGTGCGAAGATAACGTTATCGCTATAGGCGTAGCCGTCGATCAGTGGCATCGGGAATGTGGCGACATCGCGCCCGCTCTGCCACGCGCCCGCGTAGTAGTCGTCCCAGCGAATTGGCTCGCCGTTGACGACATAGTTGAGCGCGTCATCTTTGCTGTACTGATCGTCGAGTGCGCCGGTGCCAGTGTCGAGCGCCGCCAGCAGAGTCAGCGTCTTGAAGGTTGAGCCAGGCGCATAGAGACCCTGGGATGCCCGGTTGAGTAGCGGCAGACCCGGATCGGCCTGAAGCTGCTGGAAATATCCCTTCGTGTCGATCTGATTCGGATCATATGAAGGCTTGCTGACCATCGCCAGAATCTCGCCAGTATGCGGATCCTCGACGATCATGCTGCCGGGAGGATTCGATCCTGCGGGCTGGCAGAGGCCGTTCAACCCAGAAAGGTAGTCATTGTCGTAGGCGTTGCTCGCCTCCACTTGCAGATTGATATCGATGGTCAGGTGAATGTCCTGGCCATGTCGCGGGCGGTGGAGAAGCTTATCGGTGACATCATTAGGCGTCACACCATGCTGAATGCCCGCCAGCGCGTCGTTGAAGGCGCTTTCGACACCCGCTGTGCCGTACTGTGTGCTGAAGTAGCCGAGCAGCGGCGCGAGACCTGAGGTCGCAACACGCGGGTCATACTCGCGGCGATAACCACAGTTCGCTTTGGCGTCCTGTACCGTCCACGCCAGTTTGACGCCGTTGCGGTCGAAGATGGTTCCGCGAATGGGAGTGTCGTAGGGCGGGCATATTCGCGGATCGTAGGAGCCATGCGCCAGCACTGGGCCATTGATAAATGCCTGATTGAAGATCTGCACATAAGCTGCCACGCCGCTCAGGATGAGAAACAGGATGAGAAAGGTGGTCAGCAGGCGGCGTATAGCTCCGGTTGTCATTGTGTTCATCAGGTGACATGCTCCGCTCGCGTGTCTGAGAGTGTATCGTTCCGACACTTAGACGTTACAGCCGTGCGCTGGGTTGCGCGGACTGAGTGTAGCACCCGATGGAGGCAGCGTCAAAGCCACTAGTTCACATTTTGGGCCCCTGTTCGATTCATCGGCGACTACATCGTTTGCCCATGCTACCTGGTGGAGAGGCGCCTCGTCATGACGTTTTATGCCTGGCTGATCGCGTTCGATGTACTTTCTGGAGTCTTCTTTGTTGCTGGAGAAGGCGTTTTTCGCTCCCTGCTATTGTCTGTAGCGTCCGCGTATTCCCGACTATTTTCAACTGCCTGAAAAGGCTCAGCCACTGCTCGATGGATAAGGATGTCGGAGTCGCGCCAGGATCAAACCCCAGTTCTCGCTCGATATATCTGCGTTGGCGCCCGGTAAAGATGTCGTTGAGAGGATTGTGCCCGGTTGGCTGCCACCGGGTAAATACATGTACGACGAAGTCGCGAAAATACTGCCGATCGGTGTTGTTGACCAGCGGTGGCCCACGCTTGCGCAGGCGTAACATCACCACATCAACGCGTGGCGCGGGCGCGAAATCCCAGCGTTGGAAACGATGCACGATGTCTGTCTCGAACCACGGCTTGAGCAAAATCGTGCGCAGCGATTCTCGCGGCTTCCCCAGAAACATATCCGCCGCTTCCTGCTGCATGGCCAGATACGCATCGTCTGGCGGATACTCTGCCCCAATAAGCCGGTTCACAATGTCCGAGGTGATGTTGAATGGGATATTCGCAAACACCTTGTACGGGCTACGCGGCAGGCGGTAGTGTAAGAAATCGCCTGAGTGGATCGTCACATTGGGCCATTCGCCGAATCTCCGCTGGAGCAGACGCGCCAGGAGCGGGTCTTTTTCGATGGCGACGACCTGTTTGTAGCGCAGCGCGAGCTGCTCGGTGATGATCCCTTCGCCGGGGCCAATTTCATAGACAACACTGTCGTGGCCAAGGTCGAACCTGTCGAGCAGTGAGGCAACCAGGCAGGGGTCTTTGAGGAAGTTTTGCGAAAGCAGGGCACGTTTGCCGAGCGAAGAGGATGACATCATGTGTTCCTTTCAAGATGCGGGCTGGCGACAGGCGCAAAAAAGCCGCAGAGCCAATTGGCTCATGCGACTGTGTGCGAAGCCCGATCTTGAAAAGACGGCAGAGCAGGAAGCACGCGACGTTCGTGTTCACAGACATGAAGCACGCGCACTCGAGCAGAAGTCCCGGAAGGGCTTCGCTTAGGCCTGCCGAATTCGTATCATCGTGGTGAATCCCTGAAAGTTGAAAGTGTTCATAATGGGGTCATTATAGTCGGCGGTAGCGGCCTTGTCTAGACGCTGAAAACACCAATGCCGCTCTTGCTTCCATTCCGGTGTGTGTGGTACTATTGAGGGGCTGGTGATATCTGTCGTCAGCAAATTGGGCCTGTGGCGCAGCTGGGAGCGCGTCTGCATGGCATGCAGAAGGTCAGGGGTTCGAATCCCCTCAGGTCCACCCAATTCAATCGATCCACCCATCAGGGGTATTTCACAGGAACGCAATGATGCGCTGGCCTTTCACCCACAACGGGCGGAAGGCCTTTTGTTATGGTAACGACACAATCTCTACCCGCGTCTCTCCCCGCATCGGGGCGAGGTGGCCGCAAGGCTGGGATGAGGTTACGGGGGAGGTTTGAGGTTCATTATGGCTCGCTCGAAGTATTCACCTGGGGAAATCGAACGTAAGTGGCAGGCGCGGTGGGCGTCGGATGACCTGTATGCCGCCAGAGATGACGATTCACGGCCAAAATATTACAACCTGGTGATGTTCCCATACCCGTCGGGCGATCTGCACATTGGCCACTGGTATAACTACACGGGCGCTGATATCTACGGACGTTTCATGCGGATGCGCGGCTACAACGTGATGCAGCCAATCGGTTTCGATGCGTTTGGTCTGCCCGCCGAGAACGCCGCCATCAAGAACAACATCCAGCCACGCACCTGGACGCTGGAAAACATCGCCCGTATGCGCGAGCAGTTGCGGACGCTGGGCGCTGGCTGGGACTGGACGCGCGAGGTCGTCACCTGTCTGCCGGATTATTACACCTGGACGCAGTGGGTTTTCTTGCAGTTCTACAAGCATGGGCTGGCCTACCGCACCAAAGCGCCCGCCAACTGGTGTCCCACCTGCAACACGACGCTCGCCAATGAGCAGGTCATCAACGGCGAGTGCGAACGCTGCCATTCGCTCGTCGAACGGCGCGAAATCGATCAGTGGCTGCTGCGCATCACCAAATACGCCGACGAATTGCTACGCTATGATGGCTTGGACTGGCCCGAGAAAACGCGCCTGATGCAGACCAACTGGATTGGCCGCAGCGAGGGCGCGGAGATTCGCTTCGCCGCCGATGTGCCACAGACGAGCGGCGATTGGCGTCGAGCGCATCGAGATTCCGGTGTTTACAACCCGGCCCGATACCATCTATGGCGTCACATTCTTTGTGCTTGCCCCGGAGCATCCGCTGGTGGAGCGGCTGACGGCGCCGGAGCAGCGTGAGGCGGTGGACGCCTACCTGGAGCAGGTTCGTCACGAGACCGAGATCGAGCGCCTGACCACCGATGAGTCGCGCCCAAAGACGGGTGTGCCGCTGGGCTCGTCGGTGATAAATCCCGTCAGTGGCGAGGCGATACCCATCTGGGTCGCCGATTATGTGCTGATGGGTTACGGCACTGGCGCGGTGATGGGCGTACCGGCGCACGACCAGCGCGACTTCGAGTTCGCCCGCGCCTTTGGCATTCCCGTGCGTGTTGTCTACCAGGATGAGGATGGCTCACTCGATGGCGCGACCATGACCGAGGCGGTCGCGCATGTCGGCCACGTCGTCAACTCAGGCGAGTTCGATGGTATGTCAGATAGCCCTGACACCATTCGCGCGTTCATCGACCATATTGAGGCGATTGACGCTGGGAAGGCCACCGTCAGCTATCGCCTGCGCGACTGGCTCATCAGCCGCCAGCGCTACTGGGGCGCGCCGATTCCCGTCGTCTACTGCGAGGATCATGGCGCAGTTCCAGTGCCAGAGGATCAACTGCCAGTGGTGTTGCCCGACGAGGTGCATTTCAAGCCGACCGGGGAATCGCCGCTGCGCTATGTGCCAGAATTTCTCAACACGACGTGTCCGCTGTGTGGCAAGCCCGCCACGCGCGAGACCGACACGATGGATACGTTCATCTGCTCGGCCTGGTACTTCCTGCGCTATACCGACCCAGATGATACCCAGCATCCCTGGACGGCGGAGACGACGGCGAAGTGGATGCCGGTGGATATGTACATCGGTGGGCCAGAGCACGCCACGTTGCACCTGCTCTATGCGCGCTTCTTCGTCAAGGCGCTGCGTGATATGGGGCTGCTGGCGATTGATGAGCCGTTTACGCGCCTCTACCATCAGGGGATGGTGCTGGGGCCAGACGGTCAGAAAATGTCGAAGTCGCGCGGCAACGTGATCGCGCCCGACGATGTGGTCAGCCGTTATGGCGCTGACGCTGTGCGCTGCTATCTGATGTTCATGGGGCCGTTCGATCAGGGTGGCCCGTGGAATAACAAGAGTATCGAGGGGGTCGCGCGCTTCCTGAATCGCGTCTGGGCGCTGCTCACCGAGACGATGGATGCGCAGACAGGCATCTCAGTACAATCCGACCAGGGGAGCGCCGCTGAGCGCCTGCGCCACAAGACGATTGCGCGTGTGACGGCTGACTTTGGCGAGTTGCGCTTCAATACGGCGCTGGCTGGTCTGATGGAGTACGTCAACCACTTGAATCACCTGCGCGAAGAGGATCCGTCGGTGCTACGCGATACGCGGTTTGTGGCGGCGGTCGATGAATTGCTGGTATTGCTCGCGCCGATGGCGCCTCACGTCACCGAGGAGCTATGGCATCTGCGCGGCCACACGGAGAGCATTCATTCGCAGCCCTGGCCGGAATATGATCCAGCGCTGACGGTGGACGACATCGTGACGCTGGTGATACAGGTAAACGGCAAGGTACGCGACAGGCTGGAGGTCGCGCCGGGCCTCTCGGATGAGCAGGCGCGCGAACTGGCGCTGGCCAGCCCAAAGGTGCAGTCCGCGCTGGAAGGGCGAGCGCTGAAGAAGTTCATCTACGTGCGCGACCGCAACCTGGTGAACGTCGTGGGTAGCGAACCTCACCCTCAGCCCCTCTCCCTGTGGGAGAGGGGGACCCGCCTGCGCAGGTTTCGTGGCCGACCGCATGGGATGCGCCTCAGGCATGGTTTTAACCGCCAGCCGTCGTTATTCCTCGCGAATCTGGCCCAGGAAAGTGCGCAGCCGCTCGCTCTGCGGCGAGGTGAACATTTCGGCGGGCGCCCCTTGTTCCGCAATGACACCGCCATCCATGAAGATGGCGCGGTCGGCCACATCGCGCGCGAAGCCCATCTCATGCGTGACGACGACCATCGTCATCCCTTCCTCGGCAAGCTGGCGCATCACCTTCAGCACCTCGCCGACCAGTTCAGGGTCAAGGGCGGATGTCGCTTCGTCGAAGAGCATCAACTTGGGATCCATCGCCAGCGCGCGCGCAATGGCGACACGCTGCTGCTGGCCGCCAGAGAGGCGTGCGGGATAGGCGTCGGCTTTCTGCGACAGGCCCACCTTCTCCAGCAGCGCATGGGCGCGCGCCTCAGCCTGCTCGCGTGGCACACCCTTCACCTGCATCGGCGCCTCGGTGATATTCTGCAGCGCCGTCAGATGCGGGAAAAGATTGAACCGCTGGAAGACCATGCCAATCTCAGCGCGGCAGCTCGCGATATTACGCTCGCTATCCGCGACCAGCTTGCCATCAGGCGTCTCGCGATAGCCAATGAGCTGGCCATCGACATAGATGCGTCCCGCGATTGATCTTTTCGAGATGGTTGATGCAACGGAGAAAGGTGGTCTTGCCTGATCCGCTCGGCCCGATGACGACCACGACCTCGCCGCGCTGCACCTTCATATCGACACCGCGCAGCACTTCATTGTTGTGGAAGTATTTGTGAACGTCCTGGGCGTCCACCATTGGGTGTATGCCGCTCGCCTGGGACGCCCCGCCGGTCATCATCGCCATATGCTGGCTCTCTTTCTGCTGTAGCGCTGTGCTGTGTCGCCATACCGCACGTAATTATAACCTGCCACATGCTCTCGATGTTCAGGGACGACAGGCAAGTTGGCCGACATTGCGTTGACCGATGCCGAACGCTCGCTGCCACCATTGCGCCTGGACGGCTCCTGGATCAATAGTGGACGCGTTCAGCCTGCGTTCGATATAGCCCTGGATGAAGCCCCAGATGGTAGTCAGCAACAGATACCAGAGTGATGCGGTGACTAGCAGTTCCAACGTGGCCAAAGATGGGATCGCTAATCGTGCGGGCTGTGCCAAGTAGTTCATCAAGCGAGATGAAGGCCGCCAGCGAGGTGTTCTTGAGCATATTGTTGAACTCATTCCCCAGCGGCGGAATGATGACTCGGAAAGCCTGTGGCAGGATAATACGACGCATTGCTACTGAATAGGTCATGCCGAGTGATTTGGCGGCCTCGAGTTGCCCTGCGTCTATCGCATCGATACCAGCTCGGACGATCTCAGACATATAGGCGCCCTCGTTGAGCGAGAAGGCGAGAATAGCCGCGATGAATGAATCGAGAAAGATCTGGCCCAGTACCGTGGGTAAAGCCAATTTGCGAAAAGATATCAATCGCTCGCAACGGGTTTGCCAGGTGAAGATAAGGGAAAAGATGTAGAAAAAGAGAACTTGTACGAGCAGTGGCGTGCCGCGGAAAAACCAGATGTAGCCATCGGCGATGACACGCAAAGACGCGCCAGCGACTGCGACGCATGAAGAACAGGAGCAGGCCGATCAGTGTGCCAAGAAACTGTGAGATGACCGCGAGAATGATGGTGAGGATTACGCCCTGGATGATGGCTGCTGAGAGAACATATTTCCAGACAAAGGCCCAGTTATAGGTGTGGTTCAGGGTGACGACATTTTGCAGCCATTGTAAAAGGCCCATTGTTTGCCTCCCTCGCTTTGAAGCAGTACCTGGCTCACCTGCTACGCGTGGAGGGAATGGTCACACCTCCGACCTGCGGCAGCGGGATTCGGCATCGTGTGGAATCTGGCGAAATGGAACGGTCGAGGTAAGTATACCCCGACCGTTCGCAACTCGGTGTTACGCCAATCGTCTGCGCTGGGTTATGAGAGTGGCGGATAGGCCAGCTTCTGCACACCCCAGTCGGTCAGAATCTTGAGATACGTGCCGTCGGAGCGCATCGAAGTCAGCGCACCTGTGATGGCCGTCTCAAAGGGCATATTGTCTTTGCGCACCACGATACCCTGCGGCGATGGCGTAACGGTGATACCGCCAGACTCGAGCTTGCCAGAGTTCTGCTTGGCATAGTAGTCGGTGACTGGCTGATCCTGATAGCTGGCTACGGCGCTGCCGTTGACAACCTGCAGCACGACATCGTTCTGCGAGGCGAAGTGAACCTCTTTGATCTTGTTGTCTTTGCAGACCGGCGCCTGACCCGACGTGCCGGGGCCGTTGCCGTTGGCGTCGTCGATTTCATCTTTCTCGACGGTGCCATCCTGCACGGCGACGATCTTGCCACACATGGCGTCGATCGAGGTGACGTTGCTCGGGTTGCCCGTTGGCACCAGAATCGATTCACCAGCGGTGAAGTACGGGATCATGTCTACCTTCTGCTGGCGATCAGAGTTGATGGTGAAGGACGAGATAGACATGTCATAGCGCTGCTGACCGAGTGTGGGGCCAGAAATGTCGGGAATAATCGCCGAGAAGTCCGCCTTGATGATGTTGGGAGTCAAACAGAGGCTCTTGGCAAACGCGCGGGCGAGATCCATGTCATAGCCGATATAACTGCTCGGGTTATTCGGATCGGCGAACTCCGCTGGCGCATACGTGGTGTCGCTGGCAATCGTCAACTTACCTGGATTCACCAGGTGCCAGCTTGTCACCGTAGAGGCTGAGGGGCAGTTCGCACTCGGCGTGCTGTTGCCGCCAACTGGGTTGTTGTTGCGCCGCAGGCCGAGAGCAGTAACGTAAGGCCCATTGCGGCTCCAACGGCGCCAACGGTAAGAACTCGTCGCATGTTCGGCAGGGTGCGCAGTGACGCGGGTATCATCCAGTCTTCTCCTTGCTACAACCTCACCATACGCCTGAGAGGATGCACGGTAAAGCTCTTGTGTGAGTCGAGTGTATCATTCCCGTGCAAGCCCTCTGGTTCGCTGTCGCAGGCCAATTGCACCGGGTTGCGCCGGGCAACGGCTATGGAAAATACGTCTTCATACGGCAGAATCTTACACAATATCCGTGGCAGAGGTTCGTCCGATGCTCGTAGACGTGTGAGCGCATGTCAGGGTGGTGTATTGGTGGCGTATTGGGAGGAGCAATTGGTGAGTGCGGTTTTGGGTGGGTAGCCAATGGCTCAGGAGATATTTACACAAGACAATGAGACAAAAGCTGCGGGGAGAAAAAGCCCACCCGCTATCTCTCCCCGCAATTGCATGCGATTGGGAACCACATACCTGATTAGACGTATCAGGCGTCGCAGATGCTTCAATGGCTTTCGCCGCCTGGTACTTTATTGCCGCTACGCCGTGTTTCAGAAATGCAGCTCCGGGCCATGCTGGCGCAGCCAGGTGCGCTGTTCGCGGTAGCCGGGGCATTTCGCGGCCACCAACGCCCAGAAGCGCGGCGAGTGGTTGCCCTCTTTGAGATGCGCCAGTTCGTGAATTACGATGTAATCGAGCACCGCGAGTGGCGCCAGGAGCAGCCGCCAGTTGAAGTTGAGGTTGCCCTGGCGCGAGCAACTGCCCCACCGGCTCTTCTGGTCGCGGATGGCGATGCGACCGTAGCTGAAACCAAACTGCGTGTTCCAGTACGCCACCCGTTCCGCGAAGACACGTCGCCCCTGGCGTCGGTACCACATCTCGAGGGTATCATGCAGCGCCTGTGGCGTCGGTGAGGCCAGATAGAGCCGCAGCTCACCTTCTTCCATCATGGTATTCTTGCGTTTGCCTGAGTGCGTGGTTTCGAGTATCAGGCGCAGGTGGCCGCCCGCAAAGGGAAGGATCGCGCCAGACTGGAGTGGCGTTCCGACCACCGACTGCGGCGGCCGGGCATAGCGTACCAGCATCGTCGTGATCCACTGGGTTTTTTCGCGCATCACCGCCTCGATACGTGCGACGCTGACACCGGGCGGTGTCGTCACCTCCAGACCATTGCCAGGCCGCACCTCGAAGCGGAGGCGCCTGGCACGCCGGCTGATGCGATGGCGATAGGTGATGGTCGTGTCGCCCAAGGCTGATGGCGCGCTGGCGCACAGGTGGGGGCGTTGACACGATATGGGACGCGCCTTTTCCTCCTGAAAGAGCACGCCGGGATGATGTTGTAGGTGATGCTGAAGATGATGTGGCCGATGAATTCTCCGGCATGTCCAGTCCTCTCCTTCCAGGTGGCGGGTGGGAGGTATCCGCACAAGCGCAAAGCACAGATGAAACGCACAGATGACGAGTAGCAGATGATTCTGGCGGAACCATCGTAGCGGGAAGTCAATCGTCAGGCGAGAGGGACAGTACCAACAGCCCCCTGACCAATAGATAGACCTATAGATGTAGAGTAGAGGAGAGAAAGAAGTGCGGAAATTGTCTCGCAAGTGGCTTGACATGCGCTCTGCGTTGTGTTAATCTGTATTTTGCGTCTGGCGCACAGGCGCAAACGCGGCGGTTGTCGCCATAACGTACCTGAACAATCTGAAGAGTGAGAAGCAGCAATATGCACTATGCGTCGCGGCGCCAGTCATCGACTGGTTCCGCAATGATGCGGGTAGCATACGTCAATGCTCTTTTGAGTCGTGCAAACGACGCATATACAAGACATGAATCGCGAGAAGGCCGCACGCGTAATGGCGTGGGTGTTGTCGCGGACATAGAGCTTGGATGGCGAGTTTGATCCTGGCTCAGGACAAACGCTGGCGGCGTGCGTAACACATGCAAGTCGAACGGCCTGGAGTCTCTTCGGGGGATCAGGTAGTGGCGGACGGGTGAGTAACACGTGGATAACCTGCCCCGCTGTGGGGGATACCGCTCAGAAATGAGGGTTAATACCGCATGCGATGGGATGGAGGGGAGACCCTCTATTTCAAGGAAGCTTCTGGGTTGAGAGACTGGAGGCGCAGTGGGAGGGGTCCGCGGCCGATTAGCTAGTTGGTGTGGTAAGAGCGCACCAAGGCGACGATCGGTAGCTGGTCTGAGAGGATGGTCAGCCACACTGGGATTGAGAACGGCCCAGACTCCTACGGGGGGCAGCAGTGAGGGATCTTCGGCAATGGGGGCAACCCTGACCGAGCAACGCCGCGTGCGGGACGACGCTTTTCGGAGTGTAAACCGCTTTTCTGGGGGACGAGGGAGTACGGACGGTACCCCAGGAAGAAGTCTCGGCTAACTACGTGCCAGCAGCCGCGGTAATACGTAGGAGACGAGCGTTGTCCGGAGTTACTGGGCGTAAAGGGTGCGCAGGTGGCCGCGCGCGTGGGGGGTGAAATCGCCTGGCTTAACTGGGCGGGGGCCTTCCAGACGGCGTGGCTTGAGCAGCGGAGGGGGGCGTGGAATTCCGGGTGGAGCGGTGAAATGCGTAGAGATCCGGAGGAACACCGACGGCGCAGGCAGCGCCCTGGTCGCTTGCTGACACTGAGGCACGAAAGCTGGGGGAGCAAACAGGATTAGATACCCTGGTAGTCCCAGCCGTAAACGATGTCCACCAGGTGCTGGGCGGATCGACCCGTTCAGTGCCGAAGCTTACGTGATGAGTGGACCGCCTGGGGAGTACGGCCGCAAGGTTGAAACTCAAAGGAATTGACGGGGGCCCGCACAAGCAGCGGAGTGTGTGGTTTAATTCGATGCGACGCGAAGCACCTTACCTGGGCTTGACATGCGGTTGCACCAGGGGTAACGCCCTGTCTCCTTCGGGAGCGATCGCACAGGTGCTGCATGGCTGTCGTCAGCTCGTGCCGTGAGGTGTTGGGTTAAGTCCCCTAACGAGCGCAACCCTCGGGGTCCGTTGTATTTTTCGGGCCCGACTGCCGCGCGCAACGCGGAGGAAGGTGGGGATGACGTCAAGTCAGCACGGCCCTGACGTCCAGGGCGACACACACACTACAATGGCCGGGACAACGCGTCGCGCTTGCCCGCGAGGGTTGGCCAATCGCTTAAACCCGGTCTCAGTTCGGATGGCAGGCTGCAACTCGCCTGCCTGAAGCTGGAGTTGCTAGTAACCGCGGGTCAGCATACCGCGGTGAATACGTTCCCGGGCCTTGTACACACCGCCCGTCACACCACGAAAGCCGGCGACACCTGAAGCCGTCGGGCGAACTGGGCTGCGGAACCCAGGAGGCAGACGTCGAGGGTGGGGTTGGTGATTGGGGTGAAGTCGTAACAAGGTAGCCGTACCGGAAGGTGCGGCTGGATCACCTCCTTTCTAGGGAGTACCCAGGTTGAGTCATCCTCCTCGGAGGCGCGCTCAACCTCACTTCCAGGTCGAGATTCTAGATCACAACATCTGTGATACTATGAATCGCAAGGACATGTCTATTCGCATCTGTTCGTATGCATAGCGCTGCGTTGCTTCTCACTCTTCGGTTGTCGCAGGGACATCGTTCAGCGATCTACCGCCTGCGGGCCTGTAGCTCAGTTGGTTAGAGCGCAGTCCTGATAAGACTGAGGTCCTCCGTTCGAGCCGGAGCAGGCCCACCCGCACATCGAGAAGTCGGTTCGCGATTCGGTCGCTTGCCTCCTGGGGGCGTAGCTCAGTTGGGAGAGCATCTGGTTTGCATCCAGAGGGTCAGGGGTTCGAGTCCCCTCGTCTCCACCAGGATTGCTCAGGATTGACCAGGCAATGCCTCCCATCGTAATCGCCTGTCGCTGTGTGTGTTTCTCTCGCGAGATTGTGAGACGCGGGGGGGTTGGTGACTATAGCGGAGGGGACACACCCGTTCCCATCCCGAACACGGTCGTTAAGCCCTCCAGCCCCAACGATACTGCAGGGGCAGCCCTGTGGGACAATAGGACGTTGCCGGTCCCCCCGCGCACCACACGCTCGCCCATTGGCCCGGAGCCTCTCGCTTCGGGCCTTTTGCTATCATCTGCACAACCGCTTCGTCTTCAGTGCTAAGACGATATAAGAACGAATTCAAGCGCACATGGCCCAATTGGCGACGAGCGAGGTGAAATTCATGCAAGGCAAGCATATCGTGCTTGGCGTCTGCGGCGGAATCGCCGCCTATAAAGCAGCCGATCTTACGAGCAAGCTGCAGCAGGCTGGCGCGCTGGTGGATGTCGTGCTGACCGAACACGCCACGTCAGTTTGTCCAGCCGCTCACCTTCTCCTCGCTCAGTCATCGTGCCGTCTTCACCGAATCTCTGGGAGGCCAGCGGCGAGGCCGCCGCCCGGCATATTGCGCTTGGCCAGCAGGCTGACGCGCTAGTGATCGCACCCGCGACTGCCAACACTATCGCCCGCCTGGCGCATGGTATGGCCGACGATATGCTTACCACCATCGCGCTGGCGACTACCGCCCCGCTGTTGATCGTGCCCGCGATGGAGCATCATATGTACTACCATCCGGCGACACAGGCGAATTTGGAGATGCTTGAGCAGCGCGGAGCTCACTATTCTGCCGCCTGAAGAGGGCCATCTGGCGTCAGGCGCTGTCGGCATGGGGCGCTTCCCAGAAACGGCCACGATTCTCGCCGCCATTCGCCGTCTGTTGGCGCGGGGGGGCGACCTCGCGGGTAGGCGCGTCGTCGTCACCGCTGGCGGCACGCGTGAGCCGATTGATCCCGTGCGCTTTCTTGGCAATCGTTCTAGCGGGCTGATGGGCTTCGCGCTGGCCGAAGCGGCGCGCGACCGAGGCGCTGAGGTGACGCTGATTGCTGGTGTCTACAGCGCAACGCCGCCCGCCGGAATGCCTCTGATGCAGGTGGAATCCGCTCGCGAGATGCTAGATGTGACGCTGGCTGCCTGCGCCGACGCCGACGCGCTCATCATGGCTGCGGCGGTGGCGGACTATGCGGTGGCGAAACCCGCCGCGCAGAAGATTAAGAAAGGCTCGGCGTCGGAAAATCCCGATGGTTCGCTGACGCTCCATCTGGTACCCAATCCAGATATTCTGAAGGAACTTGCGAAAATACCCGCGATGCGTTCGCTGGTGCGTGTGGGGTTTGCCGCCGAAACTGAGCATCTCGCCGCGAACGCCGCCCGGAAGCTGGCCGCCAAAGATCTGGATATCCTCGTTGCCAACGATGTCGCGCGTGGGGATATTGGCTTTCAGGCGCCCAACAACGAGGTGACGCTCTATTATCGCGATGGCAACGTCGAGCCGCTGCCGTTCCAGTCGAAGCGCGCCGTCGCCGACGCCATCTGGGATCGTGTGGCGCCGCTGATGCAGGCCCGCCCATCATCTGATGATACCTCTAATCGTACCCATAGGTGATACGGCGTGTGCGTTGCATGTTGACATAATCAGTATGGCGGTCCCACCGCCATTGCCGCGCATGAGGCCGGGTGTTACACTGCCTTCGATGTGCGGTCATATGTAGCTCGCGCGAGTCACCGAGCTATTCACGAGTGGAGGAGAACAATGCAGGAGGCGCCTTTGCCGGAACGCGTCCGGCGTCGCCTGCTTCCGGCCTTCGCCACCATGCGACATTCACTGTTTTCGTCATCAACGGAGATGACCAATCCACCAAAGCCTGCGGAGAACCAGCGGAGTTCGGCGTCTGACCGTATGTGGAACTGGCTCGCGCAACGGGATCTCTCGTTCTGGCTGCTGGTGAGCGTGGCAGTGATCGCGCTGATTTTGCGGCTGTATGGCATCAACTGGGACGCCAATAATCATCTGCATCCCGACGAGCGTGAGATCGTCTTCAAGTCGATGTGCCTATCCTTCCCAGGGACTCCGCGTATCGGCAACTGCGATCCTGCCTATACTGGTCCTGGTTGGCTGCTCTCACCAGATTCGCCGCTGAATCCACACTTTTTCGCCTATGGATCATTCCCACTCTATCTGCTGGCGGCTGTCTGTCATGGGCTGGCCTGGCTCACACATCTCACCGGTGGACACTTCTTGCCGCCCGATGGTGGCGCCTGGGATGATTTCAACCATTTTACATTGGTGGGCCGCGCGCTCTCAGCACTCTTCGATGCGGGCACGGTCTTGCTGGCTGGCCTGATCACTCGTCGGCTCGCGGGTCGTTGGGCAGCGGTGCTGGCGGCGGCGTTCGTCGCCACGATTCCTTTTGAAGTGCAGGTGTCGCATTTCTATGCCGTAGATACCGTCATGCTGTTCTTCGTGATGCTCACCCTGTGGGCCTGTGTGCTGCTCGTGCAGGCGGCTGGGGCGCCAGCGCGTCACGAACTATCCATGGCGGGCCAGTGGTGGGCATGGCGGCTCGGTGTGCTGCTTGGGCTGGCGTTCGCGCTGGCGGTTGCCACAAAGGTCAGTGCGTTGCCGCTGGCAGCCCCCATCATCGTTGCGCTGCTGCTCTGTTGGCGGCGCCGTGGGACCGACGCGGCGCTGCTGGCGCTGCTGGGTATCGTCTCGACTGGCCTCATCGTCTATACACTTGTCAGCCCCTACACCTTCCTCGACTGGCGGGAATTTAACCAGCAAGTCACCGAGCAGACGATGCTCTCGCAGGGGCAGTTGGATTATCCCTATGTCCGCCAGTTCGCGGACGCGACGAACTACATTTACCCGCTGCGGCAATTGCTCCTCTATGATATGGGTTTGCCGCTTGGGTTGCTTGGCTTAGCGGGTTTTGTCTGGGCCGCCAGCAAACTCTGGCGCTCGCTCAATACCGACTGGCTGATCCTGGTATCCTGGTTGGCGATCTACTTTGGCATCGTTGGCGGCGCCTATATGAAGTTCAGTCGCTATATGCTGCCAGTCTTCGCGGGGTTGGCGATCTGCGGCGCGGCGGCGCTCGGCAGCGCTGAGCGCATGGGGGCTGCGTCGTCTGCGAGCCGTTGCCGAAGAACCAACCACTGACCGCGCACGACCGTGGTGGCGGCGCGATCCATTTGCGGGTTCGCTGGCGCGTTGGGCCACGTCGCTCTGGGGCGTGCGCTGGTGGCGTGGCGCCTGCCTGGCAATCGCCCTGGGGGTGCTGTTGGCCTCCAGTTTCGCCACACTTGCGCTGCTCAACATCTACAGTCAGCCCAATACTCGTGTGCAGGCGTCGGTCTGGATATACGACCACATACCCGCTGGCTCGCTGTTGACCAACGAGGTCTGGGACGATCCGCTGCCTATTCAGCCGCCACCAGCGCGTGTCGATGCTCAGGGCATTGAATACACCGCCAGCGGCGCGATCATCAATCCGGGGGAATATCAGCAGGTTGGCCTGAATCTCTACGATGATGATACCTCGCAGAAGGCCGATCAACTGGCGCAGAGCCTGGCCAGCGCCAATGTCGTCGTCATCAGCAGCCAGCGCCTGCTGAAGTCCATCCCCAAGCTGCCCGACCGCTACCCCATGACGATCCGCTATTATGACCTGCTTTTTGCCGGAAAACTTGGCTTCAAACTGGCGGCGCACTTCGACAATCACCCCAATCTGTTCGGCATCACGCTGGATGACAGTGGCGCCGATGAGAGTTTCTCAGTCTACGATCATCCGCCCGTCTGGATTTTCGTGCGTGACGGCGCCGGGTTGACCCAGACGCAACTGACCAACGAACTGACCGCTGGACTTGTCTTGCCAGCGGCGTCACAGCGCTCTGGTAGCCAGAAGTCGCTGTTACTCTCGCCACAAGATGCCGCCGCGGATAATCAGTCGCAGCCACTCGGCGTTCAGTTCCCGGCGAATAGTCTGGCGAACACCATACCATTGTTCTGGTGGCTGCTTATCGTTGAACTGCTTGGTCATTGTCAGTTTCCCGCTGGCGTATAGCGCCTTTCCTGGATTGCGCGACCGTGGCTGGGGATTAAGCAAGTTGCTAGGGTTGCTCATTCTCTCATGGTCGATCTGGCTACCATCCAGTCTGCGAGTGTTGCCGTTTGATCGCTGGGCCGTCGTTCTGATGTTTGGCGTGCTGACGGTCTGCGGCGCGGCTGTCGCCTGGCTGCGACGGGATGCCATCTGGTCGTTTGTTCGGGCGCGCTGGCGGCTGCTCGTCATTGGCGAGAGTATTTTTCCTGGTGGCGTTCCTCTTCTTCGTCTGGATTCGCGCGCTCGATCCCGATCTCTGGCACATCTATCGCGGCGGCGAGAAGCCGATGGAGCTTGCCTTCCTGAATGGCATCCTGCGCAGTCGCTATATGCCACCACTCGACCCGTGGTTCAGCGGCGGCTACATCAATTACTACTATTACGGCCAGTTTTTGGTGGCCGTGCTCATCAAGTTGACGGGCATCTTTCCGACGACCGCCTTTAACCTGGCGATTCCGCTGCTCTTTGGTCTGACCTGTTCCGCTGCGTATTCTGTGGTTGCGGGGATGACTGGGCGTTGGTGGGCGGGCGTGATGGGTGGCCTGGGACTGGTGGTCGTCGGCAATCTCGATGGTCTGCTCCAGCTCGTTGGCCAGGTTCAGGCGTCGCTCGCCGGGCAGATTCCGCCGCTCTTCGATTATTGGCGTAGCAGTCGCGTGATCCCGTTCACCATCAACGAGTTCCCCTACTGGAGCTTTCTCTATTCTGACTTGCACGCGCATCTGATCGACCTGCCGATAGTCGTGCTGATTGTCGCCGCCTGTGGGTCGCTGTTGCGGGGCGCGAGCATCTTCGGGGCGCAATGGCGCTCGACTGTGCCGACATTGGCGGCGCTTGCGCTTGGCGCTCGGCGCGGCATGGTGTACGAACACGTGGGATTTGCCGACGTATGGTCTGCTGGTGGCGCTCGTGCTGGTGTTACGATTGCTGCCGTCAAACGGTGATGGCTTCTGGCAGACGATACGAGGTATCAGGTGGCCCGCGATTCGTAGCCTCGTACTCGCCGCCGCGTTGACGTTTGCGGGCGCTTATGCGCTCTACCTGCCCTTCCATGCGAATTTCCAGAACTTTGTCAGCGGCATTGGCCCGGTGACTACGCCCACCAATCCTGGCCAGTTCGTGACGCTGTTTGGCCTCTGGCTGTTCCTGGTAGCGAGCTTCTTCTTCCTCGAACTGCGCGATCGGATCGAGCGGGTCTTTGGCGTGCGCGATGGCGCGGGCCAGGCGCAGCGCCTCATTCTGCTTGCCCTCGCGAGTATCGTCGTCCTGTTGCTGGCGTTTGCCCTGAGTCTTAAGGTATTGCTGCTCGTGTTTCTTGGCGTTGGCGTCTATCTCGCGTTCGACATCCGCCATTCGCCGCTCAAACGGCTGACCTATCTGGTCATTCTGCTTGGTCTGGCGGTCGCTTTTGGCGTCGAGGTCATCTATGTCCGCGACTTTCTGGATCACTCGGATTGGGAGCGGATGAACACCGTCTTCAAGTTCTACTATCAGGTGTGGACGCTGCTCTCGCTCGGCGGCGTATTGGCCCTGAGCCAGATATTCGGACGTATCCTCCCCATGGCGAAAGCCGATGACGTTGAGTCTGTGGATGGCGCGGAACAAAACGACTATGCTGGTACGTCGAACAGAGGCGTGCGATCACCTGTGTGGCCGCGATGGTTGGGCTGGCGTTGTGCGCGGCGGTATGCGTATCGTGTGGACGTTAGCGCTGGCGGGGCTGCTCTTTGGGTCATCGGTATTTCTGGTGGAGGGAACACAGGCGCGGGTGAATGATCCAGCGATTTGGGCAGCGGTGCAGCCGCCGCCGGGTGGGGTACAGCCACAGGGGCTTTCGCTCGATGGCATGGCCTACATGCGCGGCTGGTATCCTGGCGATTATGCGGCGATCACCTGGCTCAATGACCATGTGGCGGGCGCGCCGGTGATCGTCGAGGCGAGCAATGGGCCGTACGCATGGTATAGCCGGGTGTCAATCTATACTGGCCTGCCCGATGTGATGGGCTGGAGCAGCCACGAATCGCAGCAGCGCTATGGCGATGAGGTGTATACGCGCCAATCGGATGTGCAGGCGTTCTATGGTTCCGATGATCCCGCTACCGCGACGAACTTCCTGCGTGAATATGGCGTCAAGTATGTGTATATTGGGAATCTCGAACGTACCTGTTACATGACTAACGATCAGGGCGGCTGCGTCCCGATGTCTGGCGCGGCGTTGGAGAAATTCACAACACTTGCGCATGCTGGTGTGTTGCGTGCAGTCTATCAGACAGGTGATGTCGTAATTTATCAGGTGGTTGGCTAATGGGCGAGACGATTCTCTGGTGGCTGGCGCTCGAAGTGATCGGCCTTGCTGGCCTGCCACTGACTGCGTTAGTCTTTGCCAACCTGCCTGATCGTGGCTGGTCGCTCGCTAAGCCTTTCAGTCTACTCCTCTTCGGCTGGCTGATATGGTTCCCGCTGACGCTTATCCCGGCGCTGCCGTTCAATCGCGCCTGGATTGCGCTGACACTGGCGCTCTATCTCGTGGGTAATCTCATACTTCTGCTGCGGGTAGCGCGTGTCCGGGAGGCGCTTGCTGGTCTCTTCGCGCGCCAGCGTGGGTACATCGCGCTTACGGAGGCGCTCTTCGCCGGATCATTCGCGGCGATGGTCTGGGAGCGGTCGTTTACTCCAGCGGTTGTGGACACCGAAAAATTCATGGATGTCGCGTTTCTCTCGTCAATCTGGCGCGCGCCACATCTGCCGCCTCCCGATCCCTGGTTGAGCGGTCAGCCGCTCAACTACTACTACTTTGGCCACTATCTGATTGCGCTGGTGGCGAAGGCGCTCGGCACGGTTCCCGGTACGGCGTTCAACCTTGGCGTCGGGCTGATCTTCGCGTTGGCGGCGGTGGCCATCTTCGGCGTCGCCGCAAATCTGTTCGCGACGATCTCGCCTGCGCGCCGCTGGCCCTGGAGTGGGCTGGTGGGACTCACCTCGGCGGTATGTGTGCTGGCGCTGGGGAACCTGAACAGCGCGCAGGTCTGGTGGCAGAATGCGCTGGCGCTCGTGCGGCAGTTTCCAGCGCTCTACAGCAGCCCGTGGGCCTGGTGGCTCCATCGTGATATATGGACACAATATGACTGGTGGGCGCCCTCACGCGTCATTCCCAATACGATCAACGAGTTTCCGGCGTTCAGCTTCGCGCTGGCCGATCTGCATGCCCATGTGCTGGCGCTGCCGTTTGCCACCGTGGCTGTTGGCCTCGCATTCAATGTGCTGCTTGCGCGCAGATCTGGCATCCATGCCTTTGGCGACGGACGCCTGAGTCTGCTCTCGTTGCTTGCCAGCGGGGTCGCCCTTGGTGGGCTGTATGCCATCAATGGCTGGGACCTGCCCACCTATCTTGGGTTGGCGCTCCTGGCGCTGGCGATTCAGCAATGGCTGGCGCACGAACGCCGATTTACCACGGCGCTGCTCACCGACTTTCTGACGTTAGCGCTGCTGTTAGGCGGACTGTGTCTTGTCTGCTATCTGCCGTTCTATCGCGACTACTCGTCGCCCGGCGAGGGCGTGGGCCTGGTTCCCGCCAACGCGCGTACGCCCATTGGGTATGAAGTGGCGATCTTCGGCCTGCCGCTCTTTGTGATTCTCTCGCTGGCTGTTCTGCGCCTGGCGAGACGCTGGCCCGCGCCGGGCGCGCAGGTAAGTCTGGCCGTGGCGCTTGTGCTGGCGCTTGGCTCCTGGCTCGCGCCCACGTTGCCGATCTGGACGCTGCTCTGGGCGATACTGCTTATCGCAGTGTGCGCCTATCTCGCGGCTGGTCTGCTCGGATTGCGACTTGGCCGCACGACGCCTGTGGATTCTCTGGAGGGCAGCGCGCCTGGATGATCGCACGCGCGCCAGCGCCTGGTTCTGGTGTCTGGTAGGCACGGCTATCGCGCTGATTGCCGTCTGTGAGTTGGTCTTTCTGCGTGATGTCTTCGCGTTTGGAGATCACGGCGCGCTGGGCGCATCCTTTCGCATGAACACGGTCTTCAAGCTCTATTATCAGGCGTGGTTATTGCTTGGCATCGTCACTGGGCCAGCGCTCTTCTGGTTGTTCGCGGGCGCATTCCGCTGGATGCGGACAACAATCGGCGCTGCCTTTCAAGCCACGCCAGCTTCAACCGCGATTGGCGCTACGGCTGGCGCTCTCGTGTTGCAGCGGAGTAGCGATCTGGCGGCCGTTCGTCCCATCGAGCCGATTGCCCAGTTGGCGGCGGTCGTCCCATCGGGAGATTCGACGCCATGTGGGAACTAGCGCTGCTGTGCGAGCGTCAAGTCGCAGCGGGGATAGGCGTACTGGCCCAGACGCATTGCGGCTGTTCACCGCTGGTGGTATCGTTCTCTGGATAGTCGTCTGCATCACCCTGGTTGGCGCGGCAACGATATATCCTGTTCTGGCGACCAGCGCACGCACCAACAATTTTACGTCGGCCCGTTCCCTTGATGGTACGGCATATATGAGCGCCGATCCGGCGAATCAAGGTGACGCGCAGGCGATTGCGTGGCTCAATGCGCATGTCGCGGGTGATCCGGTTATCGTCGAGGGCGCCCAGTACCTCGAATATACACACTACGGGCGCATCTCGGCGTTTACAGGGTTACCAACGCTGATGGGCTGGGGCGGCCACGAATATCAGTGGCGTTTTAACTGGCTTCAGCAGCCGGGGCGTGGCGATGTGATTGGCGCAGCGGCTGAATGCTGTCACCCAGATTTATACCGATGCCAGCGCGCAACAGGTGTTGGCGTTGCTCCATCAGTATTCGGCGCGCTATGTCTATGTTGGCGCAGCGGAGCGCCAGTTGTATCCAACAGCAAATCTGGAACGTTTTGCGACATTTCTCCGCGTGGTGTATCACACCACCGATGTGACTATCTATGCGGTTCCATAACGGGTTCGTAGTCAGGAGCGGCTCTATGGCTTCAGAGGGTAACAAGCGCCGAAACAGCGTGCAACGACATGGAAACGCCGCGAACATGTTTCAATCGGCGCCACAGTCGCTAGAGATGGCCAGCAGTAGCGCCGATGGCGTGCTGGCGCTTACGGGCGCGGAGCCGCAGACGCCCGAAGATGACGTGGCGCAAGAAGAGGTCGTTCCCGTCGTCTCCACGGTCTACGATGCCCCGTCGATTGGCGAACGCGTGTCGCACCGTTCAAGCCAGGTGTGGGACTATATACGCCACATGACGCGCTACCAGTGGCTCTGGGTTGGTGTGCTGTTGCTGGCGACGATCCTGCGCTTCTGGGATTTGGGCGGCAAGCCACTCCATCATGATGAGAGCATGCACGCCTTCTTCTCGCTGACGTTCGCGCGTAATCCAGTCGAGCTACCAGTATGACCCACTGCTGCATGGGCCTTTTCAGTTCCATGCCGAGGGTCTTGTCTTCATGATTATTCTGGCCGCCCAGCGCTTATTTGGCGTTGGTGGGGCCGCTGGCAGTCCATGGATCAATGACGCGACCGCGCGCATTTTACCTGCGCTCTTTGGCATCGGCATCGTGGCGCTTCCGCTGGGCCTGAGGCGCCAGCTTGGCCGCGTTGGCGTGCTGGTGGCGGGGCTGCTGTTAGCCGTCTCGCCTTCATTTGTCTATTTCTCGCGCTTCCTGCGCGAAGATATCTACTTCAACTTTTTTATGTTTGCGATGGTGGTCTGTGCCGTGCAGTACGCCCACAAGCGCACTGTCACGCTGGATCGTTGGCCTTGCTCTGGCTACTATCTTCGCCTACGCGACATTTGAAGGAATCTACCTGACGCTGATTATCTTTCTCTCGTTTGTGGTTCTGCTCGTACTCTGGGAACTGGCGCATAGTCTGGCGCGACGCCTGCCTGCGGAGCTGACACGACGCGAGCGGCTTTTCTTCAGTCGCGCGGGGCTATTGTTGTTGGCTGGCGCCATTGGCTGGCGTGCTGGCGTTCATCGGCCTGCGAATACTCAACAGCCTCAGCGCCATATCACTGCTCACACTCGCGCAGATTACCGGACGTGCAGGTTGCCCAACTGGAAAATACCACGGTGATGGTGCTGCTGTATCTCAGCATTATTGTCGCTATCGTGGTGATTAGCGTGCTACTCTGGCAAATCTCGCGTGACGACACACAGATCAGCTACGCCGATGACTCGTATGGCGACGGTGAAGATGAGTTCCCGCGACCGACATCGTTTACCAGACGGCTGGAGAATGCATTCACCGCGCCAGGGCGTCGCATTGCGGCCATTCGTGAACGCATCGACCCTGACGAAAAGCCGTTCCTCCACATGTTGCTGGGGATCAGTTGGGTGCATTGGTTCGTCGCCTGTGTGGCGGGGTGGATGCTCTTTGCCGCGCTTTATTGGGTGCTGCCACCAGGGCCGCAGGGCAATCTGACATGGGGGCAGGGCTTCCAGGTGGGCATCGGCCGAGGCGTCTGGCAGGGGCTGTACTACTGGATTCAACAGCAGCAGGTGGCTCGTGGTGGCCAACCTATTTACTACTATGCCCTGCTGTTGCCGCTCTATGAGCAGCTTGCCATCGTCTTCGGGTTGGCGGGCGCTGGTCTATTCGCTCTTCCGGCCAACACGTTTTCGCATGTTTCTGGTCTGGTGGTTCCTGATCTCGATGGTGCTGTATTCCTGGGCCGGTGAGAAGATGCCCTGGCTCTCCATTCACATCCTGCTGCCATTGATGCTGCTCGCCGCGCTGATGATCGAGCGGGTGATCGAGGCCTGTGTTGACCTGTCCTGGAATGTCCGGGAGCAGGGGTTACGCGCACTGGCGCTTCGCCCAGCGGGACAGGTACAACTGGCCAGCGAGGCCAGTGAAAGTGAGACCAGTGGCGCGGCCCAGGTCAAGATGTTCTCTGAATCCACTGAGGACAGCGAAGTCAGCGCGGTCAGAGAACCAGTAGCACGTGATCCCTGGAAGCCGCCCGCATTCTTCGCTCGGTTGTCCAGCGCGGCTATCGGGCGGTTGCGTGGCGCTCGGTGGGTACGATAGTCACGGCGGCGCTCGCGCTCGCGCTCTTCATCCCGATGGTGCATAGCATGGTTGAGCTTGCCTATGTGGATCCAGCGAATGGCCCGCTTGAGATGATGGTCTACGTGCAGACGACGCCTGATGTCACGGCGGCGATGGCGAAGGTCAATTATGCCGATCAGAAGTTGCATGGTGGCAAACACCAGCTTCAGATTTGGGTTGGCCAGGGCGAAGAATGGCCGATGTACTGGTATCTGCGTGACTATTATATGGATCCCCATCCCGGCACGTATGTCACGTTCGATCCCAACGTCTCCGACAAATTTGCCGAAGGAGTGGCTGTCCCAGATGTGCTATTCCTGCTGCCGTCAGATGCCCAGACATTCATGGCCGCGCATCCTGGCTATCATGAGCGCCAGTATAGCCTGCGCTCGTGGTGGGATGAGTCATACAAGCCGCTCCCATGTGTTCCGTCCAAAACGGTGGACTGCTCGGCGGCGGCCAATTGGGGATCAGGTGTTGGCCTGGGCAACTATCTGAGTTATGGCAATGATCCGCCAGCGAACGCGAAATTCGATCTGGGTCGGACCACGAATCGACTGTGGAACTGGCTCTGGTTCCGCAAGCCACTAGGCGCTACCAATGGCTCGTATGACTTTGTCTTCGTCGTGCGCGATGGACTTCCGATTCAGCCCTGACGCCCATCCGAGCCTATCTGAGCACATCTGAGACAGGCGCCAAACGCTACAGAGAGGTGGCGCGGATATTGTGAAACGGCAGTCGAAGTCGCAGACTACACTGCTGGATACGCTTGAGGCGCGTATCGGCACATCGTTTACGGATCGCACGCTGCTCGTCCGCGCGCTGACCCATCACTCAGTGTGCCCTGAAACGGCGCAGCGCGACGCCTACGATACGCTGGAGTTTCTGGGCGATGCTCTCATCAGCGCGTATGTCGTGGAGCATCTCTTTCACACCTACCCGAACGCCACCGAAGGCGAGTTGACCGCGCTGAAATCCGAGGTGGTCAGCCGGAGAGTGTTCGCGCAGATCGGACTCAATCTCGACCTGATGGAGTTTATTCGCGCTGATCCAGCCAGTCTGCGCACCTTCAACGACCGCTCACGTGAATCGCTCTGCGCCGATGTACTGGAGGCGCTTGTCGGCGCGATTCATCTCGATGCGGGCAGGGCGGCAGGCGAGGAATTCGTCAGCCGCTTCATCCTTCCGGTTATCCCAGAGGTGCGGGCCACACTCAGTGAACGCAATCCCAAAGGCGCGCTGCAGCAACATGTCTTGCGCCAGACGGGGACTCTGCCACGCTACGAGGTTCTGGGGGAACATGGCGAGAGCAACGACCGGGGCTATCTCGTCGGCGTCTATGCTGGGGATAGGCTGTTAGGGCGCGGCGAGGGCAGCAGCATCAAGGCGGCTGGACGTGAAGCGGCTCGTGCGGCGCTCGCTGGCGAACTTCCCGACGATGCGGAGCCGACTACAGGATGAGCATGGCATCCCCGAAGCTGTAGAACCGATAGCGCTGGGCAACCGCCTCATCATAGGCGCGCAGCACCAATTCACGCCCGGCGAATGCGCTCACCAGCACGAGCAGTGTCGAGCGCGGCAGATGGAAATTGGTCAACATGACATCGACCGCACGGAAATGCGACCCGGGGCGAAGAAAGAGCGACGTTCGTCCGCGCCACGGCGTCACAAGCGCATCGGAGTCTGCCAGTTCGCCAGCTGCGCGCTGCTCGGCGGTCAGCGCCGCCACGCTCTCGAGCACACGAACCGATGTCGTGCCGACGGCGACGATACGCCCGCCCGACGCCTTCGTCGCGTTGATCTGGGCCGCCGCATTGGCGTCTAGCTCGATCTCTTCTGAGTGCATCACGTGGTGTTCGAGATCGGTTTCCTCGATGGGCCTGAACGTGTCGAGACCGATGTGCAGTGTGACGGTCGCCAGGTTGATGCCGCGCTCATGGAGGGTCGCGAGCAATTCTGGCGTGAAGTGCAGCCCGGCTGTCGGCGCGGCGGCGGAACCCGGCTGGCGCGCATACACGGTCTGATAGCGTTCGGCGTCGGCAAGCGGCGCATGAATATAGGGCGGCAGGGGTACTGTGCCCACCTGAGCTATCGCTGCGGCGACCGTGCCTTCGCAGGCCATCAAATGCACGATACGCCCACCAGACGCTGTACGGTCGAGGACTTCGGCGGTGAGTTTGCCGGCGCCAAACTGTACGCGCTGGCCCGCCCGCAATCGCCGTCCGGGGCGTACCAGCGCCTCCCAGTAATCTGTCCCCAGATCGCTGCGAATGGCCAGCAACAAAATCTCCGCCCGGCCACCGCTTCCCTCCTTCACCCCAAGTAACCGCGCGGGCAATACCCGACTCTGATTCGCGACCAGCAGATCGCCCTGGCGCAGGTATTCGCCGATGTCACGGAAGTGTCGATGCTCGATGCGACCATCGGCGCGGTGAAGGACGAGCAGGCGCGAGCTATCACGTGGTTCGATGGGCGTCTGGGCAATCAACTCAGGAGGCAGGTTGTAGGTGAAGTCGGCGATATCCATGGCAACGTATTATAGCCTCGGTCTTATGGAGTTGCGCCACCTTACGGCTGGCGAGCATTCTTCGATGGGCGCGGGAGACGTTTCATATCCGCGGCGGGTGTGACCGAGCGATGGGCGAGCCTTCCGATAAACGGGTACGTATATTTCTTGCCCAAGAGCGACGCCATCGCCCCAACAATCGACGTGGCGAAGAAGAAGACTGTCGCGCCGACTGGAATGAGAAACAGTCCGATCACCGAGCCAACCAGGCTGCTACCCGCCACCTGACCTGCCACCCCGTTCGCGTCGGAGCCACCAATCGCCAGAATCGCTGTCAGCAGCAGAAGCCCGATGGCCAGAAAGACGATGATATGCCCCAGTGTTTGCCAGAGGACGGCCTGCCGCGCCTGTACCGCCACATAGCGCGAGCGTTTCCGGTGAGTGAGCCAGATGACTGTAGAGAGCAGCATTCCTGGCAGACTGAAGATGGTCAGCAGATGGGCAGTGGCGGCGAGGATACGTTCCATCGCCGATGGGCGCAGCGGGTAAGGTACCTCAGACCATTGCGTTGGCCCGTCTCTCGTGAAAATGTGCGCTGATCCTTTCCAGCCTATTGTCTCCAGCCTATTGTCCAGCCTATTGCTTCATGCGCCTCATCGTACGCGTAGCAGGATACATGCGGGCGGTGTCCAGCTTACGCCAGCATATGGCAGATGGTCAAGCGGATATGTCACATTGGGAAAGTGACGTAGATCAATTCCTGAACCTCGTATCGCACGTGTGTATGTGCTATATTCAGGTATCGTGCTATAGAAAGTACCGTACAGGCTGGGGCGCCAGGCTACGATATGGTATGGTGAGACGATGCGCCAGTGCGAAAAAGGGCAACGCTGGCAAGAATGCGACGCCTACTGCCCGGAAAAATCAACACTCATGAATGAGAGGGCCGCAAGTGGACGACCTTCACCCAGATAGCGATGATGCTGAGAATGTGAAGATCCCCAGTGATGATGCAGCGGACGCGAAGATGATCCCGGTAACAAACGATGACTCGGCTGGTGACGCGAGCAAGGAGAGCGCTGCGCCAGCGAATGGGGCTACCAGCCCATCGGGCGAAGTGATTGACGCGCCAGGGGCGACCGAAGATGTGAGCGCGAATGAAGGCCCGTCGGCGCCGGAGGCGGCCCAAGATGCGTCAGCGGCTCCAAGTATGGCCGCCGCATCTGGCGCCGAGTCAGAGTCGCCAGATGTGGATGTCTCTGAAGGTGCCTCCGCGCCGCAGGCGACAGCCGCCGCGACGACTCAGGGCACATCCGCGTATTCGACGATTCGCGAACTGGGCCGCGATACCTGGGGGCGCATTCTGCTGGCGTGGCGTAATGGCCCTCAGGCTGCGGATGACCAGGAACCACCAGTGGTGTTGTTGGAGCGTTCTGGTCTCGATGTCGAATCAGCCAGGCGCATTGTCGAATTTCATTTGTATCATGCGCGTCTATTGACGCCGCGTGCGGTGGTTCAGCGCGAGGGCAATGTACACTGGCTGGTGGTTGAAGCGCCCGCAACCTATGAGGCGCCATTCACGTCGATTGGCGATGGCGGACAGTTGGAGGCGAGGAGCGCGCTCAAGGCGGGTGTTGGTTTGGCCAACGCGCTTTCCTATTTGCACACAAATGGCGTTGCCCATGGGCATGTCGGGCCGAATGCCGTGCTTGTCCACGATGGCCGCGCGTATCTGAGTGGCATCGAGCTTGCCACACTTGTCGAAACAGCCGAGGCATCGAGCGCCGCATTGTTCTCCGCCGATGTCAATATGTTGGCGCGCGCTTTGGTTCCACTGGCCAATTTGCCCAAGATGGCTCCCGAAGATGAGGCTGCCCCAGCGCAGGCGCTCCGTGCTATCGTGGCACGAGCTGACACCATCGGATTCGTGACTGCTGAAGATTTGGCGCAGGAATGCGGCCAGGCGCTTCAGGAACCAGCGCTTACCCTGCCTATAGCCGATGAAACCGCTATCCGCCCGATTGTGTTCCATTGTGGCACAGCCACAACTGTCGGACTGCTGCGAACACAAAATCAGGACGCTCTCGGCTGCACAGTGCTCGATATTCGTGATGATGTTGGCAGAGATCGTCCGCTTGGCATATTCCTGGTCGCCGATGGCATGGGTGGCGAGGCTGCAGGCGAGATTGCCAGCCGTATTGGCGCGCGCATCGCAATGGCTGAGCTTGTGCGCCAATTGCTCGTGCCGACGGTGGCGATGCCCGCTCTTGAACCGCTTTCACCTGAACACGTCACTGGCGCCACCAGCGTCGCAACGCTCGCGCAGGCGCTCTCCATCGCTGTGGACGCCGCGAATCGGCAGGTGCGGGCGCTCGCCGCTGCCTTGCAGGAGTCCACCGGAACAACGCTGACCGCCATCGTCGCGGCAGGCGGGCGGGCGGTGCTTGCGCATCTCGGCGACAGCCGCGCCTATCTGTTGCGCGACGGGAAGCTGGTGCAGTTGACCAAAGACCATTCGTTGCTCGCACGGCTGATTGAGCTTGATCATCCGTTGCTCAACGACCCATCGTTTGGAA
Organism: uncultured Chloroflexia bacterium; assembly: GCA_963702665.1. Classification (GTDB taxonomy): domain Bacteria; phylum Chloroflexota; class Ktedonobacteria; order Ktedonobacterales; family JADMIN01; genus DAHUXT01. The sequence goes on along the minus strand of CAVPDP010000009.1, from coordinate 134,039 downwards.
TGCCGCGCAATTATCTCTACCGCTCGCTCGGTCAAGAAGATGAGGCGCCGCCAGACATGATGGAGTTTCCCATTGTCCCGGGCGACCGCCTGATGCTCTGCAGCGATGGACTCTGGGATGAGCTGGATGACCTGACGATACAGCGATGTCTCACCAGCACCGATGACCCCTATGAGTGCGCCAACCACCTGGTGCGCCTGGCAAATGCGGCGGGCGGACATGATAACAGCACCGCCCTGGTTGTCTTCGTTGGCGCGCTTCAGGATGATCCCGCCAATGAGATTTCACCGGAAGAGGCGCGCGCCATTCTCCAGGCGACAGGCGCGCTAGATGAGGACGATGGTGGCGTCAGCGCGGATGATGGCGGCGTGGTCGACGATGCGTTTGACATGGATCAGAGTTCCTAGGGCATTGGGCGATCTGGCGCGGAAGGTCGCCCGCAAAGGGAAACTTTGCGCCCGGCAGGCAGAGGAGAAAGCGGTTGAGCGTACACCAGAATAGCTATGATCTTTCGGGTCGTGTGGCGCTGGTATCGGGCGCCACCGGTGGCCTTGGGCCTGCGGTTGTTCAGGCGTTTATAGAGGCTGGCGCCGCTGTCGTCGGCATTGGCTCCCGTGCGGGCAAGGAGCGTGAGGCTCCCATTCGCGCACTGCTCTCCGCCGATGCGAACGACCGTTTCAGCTTATTGGCGGCGGATGCGCTGGATGAGGAGAGCGTTTCTCATGCCGTCCTCGGCGCGCAGACGGCGCATGGCCGCCTTGATATCCTCGTCAATGGCATCGGTGGCTATCATGCTGGCGAGCCAGTGAGCGCAATGTCACTGGACGCGTGGCAGCGTATGTTCGCGCTCAATCTGCGGCCAACGTTTCTCTTTTCCAAGTACGCCGCGCGAGTTATGGCTGCCCAGCATTGGGGACGCATCATCAATGTGTCGTCGCGGGCGGCTCGTAGCGGCCGCAAGAACGCCGCAGCCTATGCCACCGCCAAGAATGCGATCATCACGCTGACCGAGGCGCAGGCCGAAGAGGTGCGCGATGCTGGAGTGACCGTCAATGTCATCCTACCCAGCATCATCGACACGGCGACCAATCGCGCCGCAATGCCCAATGCCGATACGAGTCGTTGGCCAACGGCGGGTCAGGTTGCCAGAGTGGTGCTTTTCCTTGCCTCTGATGACGCTGAATTGATCAGCGGCGCGGCTATTCCCGTGTATGGCCGCGCATAAAGCCGACAGTATCCTACGCCATGAGTAATCAGGGAATAGTGCGACCGCTACTCCCCGAGAGCGATTTCATTGTGGACGGCGAAGACCCCCGGAACGTGCCAGACATCCTGCTCGGCGGATGCGCGATGACGCGGTGTGGGCAGCAGGCCGCGCAAGGTGACGTCACCATCGTGCACCAGCACCCGCAATTGCCCGGCGCTGGGCGCGATTGCCGGATTGTCGTCCAGGATGTTCCAGATGGCCGCGGTCAACTCTCCGTCAGAGCGTAGGAGCAGGCCAGAGGCGACCTGTTCGGCGCTGGCGTCCAGTTTGAGCCGCGTGCTGCCGCTGCCAAAAGGAAAGCCGCTGCTTTCGTGGGTGGCGGAAACGACCCATGCTGGGGAGAGCAGAAGCTGCTGGCCGCTGACCTCAACAAGCTTGAACAGCGGGTCAGAAGGGTCGTCGACATCGGCAAGGGCATTGCTGCGGATGCGCACGACAATCTGTTGAGCCAGGCCAGCGCGTGTATCGAGCGCGAAACCTTCGAGCCGCCCGGCGAAGCCATCGTGGCAATAGACGCGTATGCCTCCACGCAATTCGACGCTCTCTGGGGTAGGGGTGGGTGGTTGGTCGGCGTTGAGCGGAATCGTGCGCACTTGTCGCTGCCATGGCGCGTCACTGGGCCGGATGCGCAGCCAGATTTCGCCAGACGAGGGCCGCAGCAACGCGGCGACAACGCGGCCGGTTGGACCGCCAGGCCCACCACGGTAGCGGGCAGGAACCGACGGCACATTCTCGCCACGAATCTTCTGCCCGAAGCGAAAAATCTGACGTGTCGTGCCATCCTCGCTATCCAAATCGCCCGAACGCCACGCGCCTTCACCTGGTCCACGAATCGCCACACCGACCTCCACTGCCTGATGTTAGGAGTTCGTCGTCTGTTTCTAGCGACGCTAACTGCCCTGAACATAGTCATTCCAGAATATCATACCCAACCATCTGTAGGCCTGCAAGGCCCGTTTCTCATAACGGTTGGGGACAAGCAGCCGCCACATCATGAGATTGTCGCGACCAAAGTTCTGCGCAATCTGCGCAAGGTGTCATGGGGAGGTAGCGCATCTGGCAGAGCAGGAGTAAAATAGAGGTAATGCCCACTCAGAAAACGGCATATGCGTGATGGGGCAGATTGCTACGACTTCAAGCCTTGCGCCGCTGTTTATTTAGGAGGAAAAGTGTCTACAGAGGTCATTTTGCTCATCATCGCCGTGGTCTTGGCGCTTCCCGGCGGACTCTTCGTTGCCGGCCTGTCGAGCATGGCGCGCGCGAAATGGGCCGCGCTGTTCGGCGGCCTGGTCGGTGGGGTTGTGGTCGCGCTGGCCATTCTCTTCTATGTCAATACAGCGAACGTGAGCATCGAAGGGCTATCGTATTTCTACGGTGTCTTCTTCGCTGCGTCGATTGGCGTCTTCATAGGCGCGCTGGTGGTGAACTTCCTTGTGGGCCTGGTCAGTCGCCCTTCCCGCGACACACTAGCCGAACACTAGCCGTTCCCCAGCCGCAGCACTCTAGAGACACGCGAAAGCCCCTGGCTACGTCTGGTAGCCGGGGGCTTTGCTCTTGCGCTGCTGTGTGGTTGTAGCGCCTGGGCGCATGTTTCACGCTGGCTCCGATGTGGATGCTCCCAGGGTCAGGCCAAGGATGCCAGCCAGGTCTTTGAGCGTTTGGCATCGTGCCGCGTCTGGCTCGTTGGCGGCGCTGGCCAACTCGTCCAGAATGCCCAGTGTGGTGGGGGTGTCCAGATCGTTGCTGAGTGCAGCGGCGAACCGCTGCTGCGCCTGTTGCGCGGCGCTCATCGTAGCGGCTGTGGCGATTGCGCTGGGCGCCAGATGAAAAGCGGCGGCATATCGGTTGGCGCGGTCGGCCGCCTGGGCCATATCGGCTTCGGTATACTCCCAGGCGTCACGATAGTGGTGTGAGAGGAGTAGCACCCGCACGGCATCGGCTGTGTGCGTCTGAAGCAGATTGCTCACCAGCACCAGATTGCCGAGCGATTTGCTCATCTTCTCTTCGCCCAGGTAGACCATCCCACAATGCATCCAGATTTGCACGAACGGACGGTCGTCCGTGGCGTTCTCGCTCTGTGCAATCTCACAGGTGTGATGCGGGAAGATGAGGTCAGCGCCGCCCCCATGAATATCGATGCGGTTGCCAAGATGGCTCATCGCCATCGCGCTGCATTCGATATGCCAGCCAGGCCGCCCTGATCCCCACGGACTCTCCCATGAAGGTTCGCCATCCTGGCTGGCCTGCCACAGCACGAAATCCAGCGGATCCTGTTTGCGGGGATCATCGGGTGTGTTGCCACGCTCGTTCGCCGTGGCGAGCCAGTTGGGGTAGCCATCGTAGCCGCCAGCCTCGGCCAGCGCGCCAAAGGTCGGATCACTGGCGACGTGGAAATACACCCAGCCATCGCGCTCATAGGCAAACCCGCGCTCGATCAATTGCTCGATGACACTGACCATGCCTGGGATTTCGTCCGTTGCGCGCACATAGCTGGTGGGTGGCTCGACGTTCAATGCGTGTAAATCCGCCAGGTAACGGTCGGTTTCGCGGCGTCCCAGTTCGTCCCACGTCATATGCTGTTCGCGTGCCTTGCGCAAAATGTCATCATCAATATCGGTGACGTTTTGCACATAGTTGACTGACTGCCCCTGCGACCGCAAGAAGCGGATGAGCGTGTCGTAATAGACGTTGATGGCAGCGTGTCCGAGGTGTGTGGTGTCGTAGGGTGTCACACCGCAGACATACATCGTCACCTCGTTTCCCAGCGGATGCAGCGTCTCGATCCGCTGAGAGAGGGTATTGAAGAGTTCCATGTGATCGTCAGACTCCCGTCTCTTGTGTCGGTTCAGGTGTATCAGGCATCAGGCATATCTCAGGCAGGCGAAATAGATCTGATGCGTTGCGGGTGGTGAGGTCGGCGATTTCCTCGTCGGTGACGCCACGCGCCTGCGCCAGTGTGTGCGCCACCAGCGCGACATGCTGTGGCTCATTGCGCTTGCCGCGTAGCGGTTGTGGCGAAAGATACGGGCTATCGGTCTCGACCAGGATGCGGTCAGCTGGCGCCCATGCCGCGACATCGCGCAACTCCTCGTTGCGTGGATACGTCAGCGGGCCAGCGAACGACAGATAAAATCCCAGGTTCAGGGCGTCGTTCGCCATGGCGCGGTCGCCGATAAAGCAGTGGAAGACGCCGCGCACGCCCGCACCGTGCGCCCGCAGGAGCGCGATCATATCGTCATGCGATTCGCGATTATGCACAATGACGGGTAGATCGAGTTCGCGGGCGAGGCCAAGTTGCGCTACCAGCGCATCACGTTGGATGTCACGCGGCGAGAGGTCGCGGTAATAGTCCAGGCCGATCTCGCCAATGGCGACGACACCGGGCTGTTGCGCCAGCGCGCGCAGTTCGATAAGCGCCTGAGGTGTCAGCGTGCTTGCGTCGTGGGGGTGGACGCCGACGCCCGCGAAGATGCGGCCTGCGTACTGTTTGGCAAGGTCTAGCGCAGCCTTGCTGGTCTCCACATCGGTGCCCGGCACGATCAGCCGCCCGACGCCACCGGAAAAAGCGGAGGCAATCACCCTCTCGCGGTCGGCGGCGAACTGCCGCATTTGCACATGACAATGGGTATCGATCAGCACAAGAGGCGATCCCTATTCGCGTTGTCGGTATGGCAGCGCGTTCTGCGTAATCTTTTTGTCGTTAGAGCCGCTCAGCGGCCATACAAAGTATAGGTGTCGCGTGTTCTCACTGTCAAATGTGAAGCAATGACACGCACCGGCTATTCGTCAGCTACTTCGAGCGCCAGCCGATAGGCCTCGCGGCGGGGCAGCGCCAGTTCGCGCGCCACCTGGGTCGCCGCGTCTCGCGTGCTGCTCCCCGCGTCGAGCAACGCCTTCAAACGTTCGCGCGCATGCGTCTGCTGTGCCTCTGGCTGCTCCTCGATGTAGACGTGAGACGTTTGCGTTGCCCCCGCAATTACCAGCGTATATTCGCCGCGTGGCTCGTCCTGGCCGTCATAGCGGGCGCGCAGTTGCGAGAGGGCGCCGCGCAGCCATTGCTCGTGGATCTTGGTCAGTTCGCGGGCCAGGCAGGCCTGGCGGTCGCCCAGCACGGCGATCAGATCATCCAGGCAGGCGCGCAGGCGGTGAGGCGCTTCATAGAGGACGAGCGTGCGCGGCTCGTCACTGACGCTTTGGAGAAGTGCGCGGCGCTCCCGCGACCGACGCGGCAAGAATCCGAGAAATGTGAACTCGCTGGTGGGCAGGCCAGAGGCGATGAGCGCAGTGATGACGGCGGATGGCCCAGGGATCGGCGCAACAGGGTAACCAGCGGTGATTGCGGCCTGTACCAGCTCCATGCCGGGATCAGAGATAGCAGGTGTTCCCGCGTCCGAGACCAGCGCAACATCGCCCGCCGCCAGGGCAGCCAGCACTATCGCGATGCCCGCCGGGCCGCTGTGTTCGTGATAGCTGATGGTCGGCGTGGAAATCGCGAAGTGGTTGAGTAGCTTACGCGTATGTCTGGTGTCTTCGGCGGCAATGATGCGCGCCTCGCGGAGAATACGCAACGCGCGTAAGGTGATATCTTCGAGGTTGCCCAGCGGTGTGGCGACCAGATAGAGCGTTCCCACGGCGGCTGCTTCTCTCGTGCTGCTCTCAGTTCGTCCAGAGATCCGTATCGAGCAGGATAGTAAATGGGCCATCATTCACGAGCTCTACCTGCATATCGGCGCCGAAACGCCCACCCTGCACCGGTACGCCCAGTGCGCGTAACGCCTCCATCACGCGTTCGACCAGCGGCGCGGCGACATCAGGAGCGGCGGCTGTGGTGAAGCCAGGGCGTCGGCCTCGGCGCAGATCAGCAAAGAGGGTGAACTGTGAGACGACGAGCGCGCCGCCGCCAATATCGAGCAGCGAGCGATTCGTCTTGCCATCGTCGTCGGCAAAGATACGCAGCCCCGCGATTTTGTCGGCGAGCAGCAGCGCCTGCGCCTCGCTATCGTTCGGGCCAACGCCAACCAGGATGACGAGGCCGGGTTGAGGATCGAGGACTCCTATCGTCTCCTCGCCGACCACCACGCTCCCACGCGTCGCCCGTTGCACGACCGCCCGCATGTGCTACTTGTCCGCCGATGTACTGCTAGCGGGAGTAGCGCCAGACTTTGCCGATGCTGGCGATTCGGTTTTTGCCTCTGTCGCTGTTGCAGTCGGCTTGTCAGACTTCCCATCAGACTTCCCATTGGAATCTGATGCGCTGCTCGCCTCATGAGACACCGGAGCGGGATCAGCGGCGGTCGACGCGCCACGGCTGTCGGTCTTATAAAAGCCAGAGCCTTTGAAAACAATCCCGGCGGGGAAGAGAACTCGATGGATATGGCCCGAACAATTGGGGCAAGTGGCCAGCGGCGCGTCAGCAATATGCTGCAAGACCTCGAAACGATGACCACACGATTCACATAAATACTCGTACGTGGGCATACCTGCACGCACTCCTTAACATTCGACAATTGACGCGATATCGAATACGATCAGAAATACCGTAGGAAGTGGCATGATAGTGCATCATACCCGAAACTTCCCTAGTCATAGTATAGCACGCTGGCGCAGTGGTGAGGAGACTTTCTAGCCGCTGGTCTCGTCTGCCCCCTGGGACTGTGCGCTGGCAACGTGGCGTCGCGCGCGCTTGCCACCCCCCGGTTGCGTAGCCGATAATAGACTATGAGCATTCTTCTGCTTTGGCGCGTGACAGGCAACAAGCCCTGATGGCGCCGAAGTCGAGCCGTAAACAGATGGAGCTTGCCCGTCATGTCTTCCAGTCTTCAGCAACCTGAATCCAAGGTGGCATCCTCCGTGGAGGGACAGCCAGCGCGCGAGATGATCGCCATCCTCGACTACGGTTCGCAATACAGTCGCTTGATCGCACGCCGGGTGCGCGAGTGCCGCGTCTACTGCGAGCTGCTGCCAGCGACCACGACTATGGCCGATCTCCAGCGACTCGGCGCCAAAGGTGTCATTCTCTCTGGCGGGCCAGATAGTGTCTACGACGAGAACGCGCGCCATGTCGACCAGGATATTCTCAGCAGTGGGTTGCCGGTGCTGGGCATCTGTTATGGTATGCAACTGCTTGCGCACCAACTTGGCGGCACAGTAGAGCCGCATACTGGGCGGCGTGAATATGGCCCCGCCGAGATTCATCTGTTGCCACAAGAAAACGGGGACATTAACGATGCCGCCGGACTGTTTGCGGGCGTCATGGCAGATGACCAGACCACTATTCCCGTATGGATGAGCCACGGCGACAGTGTGGGTGAGGTACCGCCAGGGTTCGCTCCGATTGCGCGTTCGACATCGGGGACGCTGGCCGCGATGGCCGACAGCAGCGGGCATGTTGGCATTCAGTTTCACCCCGAGGTGCGTCACACCCCGCAGGGCGGCGAGATACTGCAAAACTTCCTTTTTCGTATCTGTAACTGCTCTCCCAACTGGACGCCGGGCGCGTTCATCGACGAGGCAGTTGGGCGTATTCGCGAACAGGTGGGCGATGATGGCCGCGTGATCTGCGGGCTTTCGGGTGGCGTCGATTCGGCGGTGGCGGCGCTGCTGGTCCATCGCGCGATTGGCGACCGGCTGACCTGCATCTTCGTAGATACCGGCTGCATGCGGGCGGGTGAGCCGGAACAGGTCGTCGAGACGTTTCGCACGCATCTTGGCATTCCGCTGGTGGCGGTGGACGCAAGTGAGCGGTTCCTCACGCGATTGGCTGGCGTGACCGATCCAGAGCAGAAGCGTAAAATCATCGGCGAGGAGTTCGTTCGCGTCTTCGAGGCCGAGCAGCAGACATTGAGCGAGAGTGGCGATTATCGCTTCCTGGCGCAGGGAACGCTCTATCCCGACGTGATCGAGAGCACCAGCGCCACCGATGCCGCCGCCGCGCAGCGCATCAAAACGCACCACAATGTCGGCGGGCTGCCAGCGGAGATGCGGTTCACGTTGGTTGAGCCGCTGCGCTATCTTTTCAAGGATGAGGTGCGTGAGGTTGGGCGTGAGTTGGGCCTGCCCGAAGACTGGGTCTGGCGCCATCCATTCCCTGGGCCTGGTCTTGCCGTCCGCGTCATCGGCGAGGTGACGCCGGAGCGGCTGAATACCTTGCGCCATGCCGATACCATCCTGATCGAGGAGATTCGGTTGGCGGGGCTTTATCGCCAGATCGGCCAGGCATTCGCGGTGTTGACTCCCGTGCAGAGTGTTGGCGTGATGGGTGATTTCCGCACCTACTCCAGCATGGTCGCTCTGCGCGCCGTGACCACTGACGATTTCATGACCGCAGACTGGGCGCGCATTCCGCATGAAATATTGGCGCGTATCGCTAACCGCATCGTGAACGAGGTTCCTGGCGTCAATCGTATCGTCTACGACATCACCAGCAAACCGCCTGCCACCATCGAGTGGGAGTGATTGCCGCGACTGTGCGCGAGTGTGGATGCGGCAGCGGTCGAGAGAAAGGCGCAATCTATGACACACGATGGCGATAATGGCGGACAAACCATGACAATGACGACGAGTGGGATAGCTTTGACTGGGAGACGCTGAGCGACGGGACATCGCGCAATGGCCACGGTGATGTGGACTCTCTCAACGGTATCATTGGCGAAGAGGAAGAGCCAGCGAGCGAGGGCGAGTGGGTCTCGCAGGGCGGTGTCCTCCATTGGGAGGAGCCAGAGGGCAGCCCGGAGGATATTGCCAGCGACCTCCGGCGCGAGGCGCAGTCGCCGTGGGCGTCAGAGACGCTTTCGCTCCCACTAGGCGTAGCCGACGCATTGCGGGTGCGTGCGGTGCGTGCGTGGCTGGCGCGCCAGCGGATGCTGGAGAATGAATCGATGGGCATATTGCTGCTGGAACGCCGCCAGCAGTCGGCGCATGAAGATGATGAGGCCGCTGAGCATAGCGCGAGGGCTACCCGTGACGTTCACCCGCTTGATATCGCACTGGCAGAGCATCAGGCGGCTGCGGCAGAGTACGAATCATTGTTGGTCGCGCTCGATGAGGTTGGCATGCATAGCGGGCCAGGGCGGGTGCTGGTCGAGTATCACTTCCTACTGGGCGACCGGATCGCAGCGCTGGCTGTCGCGCCAGAATCGCCCGACGATTTTGCCGAGTCGCAGCTTTTCATGACCATCGAGCGCTCGCCAGCCTCAGCGCCAGTGACGCCACTTTCCCAGGCGGAGTGGGACGGGCGTGCGGGCGCTACCCTCCAGACACGCCGCCGGGTCGAGCGGATGACCGCTCCCGAAGAAGAAGAATAGGAGCGCGCCATGACTCCGTTTAAGGAGGCATTATGGGAAACGTTATTGTCGGCGCAACGATGTCGCTGGATTGGTTGATGAGTGACCGTAATGGTGATGTGAGCCGCCTGTATCCAGATCTGGCAGCGTTGCGTAGCACAGAGATGTTACAGGAAGAAATACAGACGACAGGCGCAGTGGTGATGGGCCGACGCGCCTATGACATGGCCGAGGGGGATGTCACAGACTACGAGTACCAGACGCCGATTTTTGTCCTGACGCATCATGTTCCAGAGCAGGTGGCCAAAGGACAGAATGACCAGTTGACGATTACCTTTATCACCGATGGCATTGCAACGCTATTGAGCGGGCAAAAGCAGCCGCAGGCGACAAACATGTCATGGTGGTAGGTGGCGCGAATACCGCTCAGCAATGTCTGCGAGCCGGGCTGGTGGACGAAATCCACATCGGCATCGTCCCGATCCTCTTGGGGGCAGGTCTTCGCTTTTTCGAGCCTGCACGCTGATGAGCAGTTGCGACTGGAAAGAACACGGGTGTTCGAGTCCCCAACGAGAACCGATCTTTGGTTTCGTGTCGTGAAATGAAGCCCACCTGTCACGACGTATATCGTTTTACAAAGTAAGGCGAGCGGCCCCGGCCCTTCAAAGGTCGGGGCTGAAATGGCCATGAGCGTCAACGCCAGCCTATCGCGCTCCAATCGCCTCCTCGAATTGATCTACCTCGCCCGCGATGGTCGCCAGGCTCGCGCGCCAGAAGTCAGGCGTGCGTGTGTCGATGCCGAAGCGGGCCGCCAGGGTTGCCGCATCGGCCAGTCCGGTTGAGGAGAGCAGATCATCGTATTGCTGGCGGAAGGCATCGGGATCCTGGCGATAGCGAGCATAGAGACCAAGGCCAAACAGCAGCCCGAACATATACGGGAAGTTGTAGAACGAGCGCCCGGTGCTGTAGTAGTGCGGTTTCATCGCCCACATGTACGGATGCAACTGATTCGCGTCGAGACCGTCGCCATAGGTGTCGCGCTGCGCCTGAAGCATCATCGCGTTCAGTTCGTCAACGGAAAGCTCGCGTGTGCGGCGGGTCGCGAAGACGCCCTGCTCGAAGAGAAAACGGCTGGTGATGTCCACCACCACCTGGCACGATCCCACCAACGACGCCTCCAGAATCTCGATGCGCTCTTCCGCGTTGGCGTTTTTGAGCGCGGCCTCGCGTACAATCGTCTCGCAGAAGATGCTCGCCGTCTCGGCCAGTGTCATGGGCGTGTTGCGCTGGAGCATCGTGCGGGCCGCCAGGTTCATATTGTGGTAGCCGTGGCCAAGCTCATGGGCGAGAGTGCTCATGCCGTCATATGTCGGCTTGAAATTCGCGAAGACCCGCGACTCGTCGGTCCGCAGTGGCATGCAGAACGCGCCATCGCGTTTGCCGGGGCGTGGCTCGGCGTCGATCCAGCTCTCGTGGAAGGCGCGCGCCGCATAGTCGCTGAGTCGTTGTGAGTAGCTGCCGAACTGCGATACGATGAATTGCTCTGACGCCTCGAAGCTCCAGGCGCGGCCAGAGGCGCCGACGGGAGCGAGCAGATCGTACCATGCCAGAGTGGGCAGACCGAGCGCGCGCGCCTTGGCATGTAGGTAGCGGCGGAAGACTGGGAATGACTCGCGGGCGGCGGTGAACATCGCATCGAGTGTCTGGCGGTCGATACTCGCTCCGAAGAGCGCCTCATCCAGCGGCGAGTCCCATCCTCGATGGGCGCTGAGCGTGTTGACCTCGCCTTTGATGCTGTTCATCGCCGCCGCCAGCGGAACGGCGACGCGCTCCCATGTGGCCAGTTCGGCCTCGAAGGCGCGTTGGCGGGTCTCGCGGTTGGCGTCGGCGGCCATATTGCGGATAACACTCATCGGCAAGCTCTCGACGGCGCCATTGATCTCGATAGGTACGCTCAGTTGTGAGGTGACGTTACTGTGCAACTTGCCCCAGGCCGCTCCTCCTGTGACATTCAGTTCGGCGGCCAGAGCCTCTTCGGCAGGGGACATCAAATGCTCGGCCTCGGTCTTTGCCTGGCGTAGCACATACGCATGCTCAGCTGCGACCGTGGAGCGTTCAATCAGCCCCTCGACATCCAGCGAACCAATCCAGGCTGTGAAGCGCGTGCCAAGCTGGTAGAGTTTGACGCTATGCCCCTGCAACTCACTATATTTCGCCTGCGCCAGATTGTCGCGTGAGTCGGTCGAGACGAATGCGTGAATATAGGCGCTCAGTGTGCGATACTCGGCGAGAACAGCGTTGTAGCGTTTCATGACGCGCTCAAACGTCTGTACAGTGGCGTCATCCAGCGGCTGCGGATCGCGCTTCCCGATATGCTCCTGGTCAAAGAGCGTGGTCAGGCCGCCAATGGCGTCGGTCACGGATTGAAAGCCTGCGGCAAACTCAGGGGAGGCCAGTCCAGGATAGATAACTGTCATATCCCAGTGCGGGAGGTTTGTGGATGTTGCCACCAATCTGCTCCTTGCCTTTCAGTGGATCTGTTGATATGCGATTCGAAGCCATGCCAAACGCTTACGCGAGACATCTTGCCTGGCAATTGTAACATTAGGTGCGATCTCAGATTATTACGACTGGAATCGAGACATATCAACGCCAAAAGTATGCGCACATTTGTAAGTCCGTAGGTGATTATGCCATCTATTAGCGTATCGCTGATGGCAAGGGAAGAAAGTTAACAAGTTGTGTTATAACAAGTGTGCATCTTACTTATCACAGCGTTGATAGTCTTGACAGATATAGGCGCTTTTGTGTCGTTGCTTCTCGTAACCTTCTCATGCTCGTAGGAGGCTGTACCGACATGGGTTTTAGTGCTTCTCGTCTTACATGCTATGCGGTACTATCCGCAATCGAAGAAGACTTGCGAAATATTTGTGAGAATCAATTAGACAACATAGCACAGCCAAACGAACTATTGGGAAATGAAACCTGGAATAAATGCGTTGCACGTCTTGAAAGAGAACAGGGAATAGTGAAAACACAAGCTTCGTTGGATGATCTATTGCCATATCTTGATTTTGCTGATTTGTACCACATGCTTAACACTCACAGCTCCTCATTGCCACCAGTTATTCGCAGGTACTTTAAAGATATCACCCCGTATTTAGAGAGGCTGGCTCCAATTCGAAATCGTGTAGCACACTCGCGGCCGTTAGATTTCGAAAATCTTCCTACTGTCTTGGACTGTTCAGACCTCTTCTTACAAGGGCGCGATTACGAATGGTCTAACCTGGCCGATACAATGCGTAGGTTGAAGCTGGATCCAAGCTTTGTCTTATCTCTGATAATTCCCGCTGATGAGTCAGATGGAGAAAACAATAACAATCTTCCCCCGCCTGATTTTGATGAGACGGGTTTCATCGGTCGCCGACAGCAAATTTCCCAATTAATCAAGCTTTGCCATGGTCCATACCCTGTTATTACTATCGTTGGTGACGGTGGACTTGCAAGACTGCCCTAGCTCTTAAAGTAGGGTATGAGGTAATGGATGGTCAAGTCCGAAGTTGTCTGTAAATTAGGGTCTCTGGTAGACCGTTGCTCATCAGACGGGTTGGAGCATCAGCGCCTCCTGAAAGAGCAGACGGTTGCCTGGGCTGACGCTCCCGCCACTGCCAGTAGGCGGTCATGTCGAAGTAGCGTGTGCCGGTCGTCCAGACCTCATCCTGCTCCATCAGCAGCGCCCCCACCAGCCGGATGACGGAGTCGCGGTTGGGAAAGATGCGGATGACCCGCTCGCGGCGACGAATCTCCTCGTTGAGCCGCTCGACACCGTTCGTGGTGCGCAGGCGCTTGCGGTAGGGCGCAGGCAGCGCCAGCACGGCGGTGGCGTCGTCAAAGCCGCGCTCCAACGTCTTGACCGCGCCCGGCGCGGTCGGCTGGTAGTCGGCGACAAATGAGGCGCAGCAGCGTGCGCGCGGTCGCCTCGTCGGGCGCCTCGAAGATCGGACGCAGGCGGGCATGCACTTCTTCCTGCAAGGCTTTGGGCGTGGCGTCGGCGATATTGGCCGACAGATGGGTCTGGCAGCCGCTGCCACGAGGCGCCCTTGGAACTGCACCTGGACGGCTTTGACCAGCCCGCCGTGGTGATCGGAGACGACCAAGATCCACGCCGTTCAGCCACGCGCCCCTTGAGCCAGGTAAAGAACTCCATCCACGTCCGTTCGCTCTCGCTGTCACCCACACGCAGCCCCAACACCTCGCGGTAGCCCTGCTCATTGACGCCGGTCGCGACCAGCGCGCTCACCGCACGCACACGCCCCTCTTCGCGCACTTTGACGACCAGCGCATCCACCAGCACGAAGGGAATAGCGCTGGCCGCTCAAATCGCGCTCATTCCACGCGCTCACCAGCGGATCGAGGCGCTTTACACAGGTCGGAAACCGTGGACTTGGCGAAGCTCGTCCCGCATAACTCCTCGGTGATGCGGGCGACCTTACGCGTCGAAACCCCGTTGACCACCAGTCTCCATCAGCGTCAAGACCAGGGCTTGTTCGCTGCGCTGGTAGCGTGCGAACAACTCGGTCGAGAACTGCCCGTCGCGTACCTGGGCACCGAGCAGCGTCAGCGCGCCCGACCCGCGTCGTGAGCTGGCGCGGCTTGTACCCGTTGCGGTAGCCCTGCCGCTGCTCACTCCGTTCATACGGCGCCACCTGCAATTGCTCGCTCACCTGCGCGTTCAGCACCTGATTCAAGACGGCCTCCAGCAGGTGGCCCACCTGTCCCTCTCCGGTAAACAGGCGTTGCACGGTCTCACTGTCTAGCGTAAGCTGGTACTGCGTCATGCGCGTCCTCTCTTGTCTAATCCTGATTGCCTCGTCACAATCAGTCTACCAGAGAGGCGCCGCCTCTCTACCTGAGCAGGCGCTCCTCAATTTACAGATAACTACCGGACTCAATATAATGGATCTCGCCGACTGTCCTTTTGATGCAATCGTCTGGGCCTCAACAAAAACGGCGCAACTCAATGTGACCGAGATCCGCAATATTGAAGGAGCCATCCGAGACTCGCTAGGTATGTTGCAGACTGTCGCACATCAACTAGCCGGTGAAAATATCTCAGACCCATTAGAAGAAGTCCTGAGTTATCTAACCGAATTTCGCATACTGCTCGTATTGGATAATCTCGAGACAGTTCTAGATGATCGCATTCGTGACTTTCTTGGGAGATTGCCTGTAGGAAGCAAGGTTCTTATCACATCTCGAATTGGTATCGGAGCTTATGAATATCCAGTAAAACTGCAGCCGATGGATGAAGGCGATGCCATTCAGTTGCTGCGCGCACTTGCCAAAATTCGTGGCGTTACGTCTCTTGTCCGACTGCCGAATAACCGGTTGGCAAATTTTTGTCAGCGCATGAAAAACAATCCGGGCTATATTAAGTGGTTCGTTTCTGCTGTGCAAGCAGGAAGGCGACCTGAAGATGTGCTTGCCAACCCCGATCTTTTCCTTAATTTCTGCATGTCGAATGTATATGAATACCTTACGCCAACAAGTCGCGCTGTCCTCCGGGCTATGCTTTGTCTTCCCGAACTGAACAGTCAAGCTGAGTTACATTTCCTTACACAACTGGATGTTATTGATCTACAACGCGCACTTCAACAATTGCTGACGACAAACATGGTTGTCATGTCAAGCATACCACGGGAGCATCGTTTGAATCGCGATACGAGATATCTGAATTAGCCCGTAGCTATCTATCCAAACATCATCCGATTGAAACTGAAGAGCTTAGAACTCTAAACCGACAAAAGCGACAGTTGATCGCTATAAGTGAGCAGATCAAGGCTGAGCAGACGGCAAATCCATATTCAGTCTATCGAGTAGCAACCCGCAACAATGGTGACTTGGTCGTTGCGCGCTATCTAATAGATGCACTCAAGGCTACGCGGCGCAAAGACTACGAACTAGCAACAAGGCAAATATCTCAAGCAAGCGACTTAGCTCCTGAATACTTTGAGGTAAGGCGAGTGGAAGCATGGGTTCACGCCTCGATTGGTAACATATCGGCCGCCAATCTTGCATATGAAGCGGCGATTGAACTGGAGCCGCAGTCTGCTCCCCTTCGCTTCATGTATGGCGGATTCTTACTTCGATATCTTGATGATTCGGAGGGTGCTTTACTTCAGTTGGATGAGGCTGCTAAGTTAAATCCATCGTCTTATGAGGTTAGACTAGAGCAAGCTCGCGCGAATCTCTATTTGAAGCGGTTTGGGCAGGCACGCGAGCTAATAGATAGTTTGATAGGAGCTAGCAACCTTTCGTCATGGAACCGGAGAAAGATCTATGACCTGCATTTACAGTATTTCCAACGGCTAGCGGACTACTGGGTGTCAGAACACGATTACGCCCAAGCCCTAGACTATATATCTCAGTTGCGTGAAGCTTATGCTGCGTGCCCTCTGGAGCTACTTGACGACCATATGAAGAGGTCATTGAAGAAGACTATCAGCATAGCCGAGCGATGCGCCCAGATGTTACCTGAAGGCGCTGCCAGGCAGCAGGCTAATGAAATGGCAGACTGGCTCAATAGACTCGCCAACTCCGCCGAGGTTGTAATTCTGAGTCCAGGCGAACATAAAACGGGTGTAGTGTCAAATTTAAAACGCCAAGGCAAGTATGGTTTCATCTCTGTCAGATCTGGACAGGATTTGTTTTTTCACCGAGATGACTTAATTGACCCTGACGACTCGATGAAACTCTCAGTGGGTATCAAAGTCTTCTTCACCGTAACAAAAGATAGCCAGCGCAATAATTTCCGCGCCGTTGCTATAGGCTGCGAGACGTAGAACGAGATTCATTTTCTATATTTCGGGTAGTGGAACTGCCGAGTCTGTCTTGGCGCTACCTGAGTGCCAAAGTGTCATACGAACCTCGTAGGCAACATCTTGCTCTCGATGGCTGCGAGTTCTGCGGCACAGAGCGCCATCCCTTTGAGTTCTATCTGGCGCTCAATAACGTCAAGCACCGCCGTATGAAAGTGCGCAGCCCGCAGACCAACGGCTTTCTCGATCGCTACTATGGCACGATCCAGACCGAGTTCTTCCAGGTTGCCTTATCGTTCCAATAACATCCCCATATCGATGATGGTATCTTGCCGAGGGTGGACAACACCAGCTACAATAGCGGCGCATGAAACTATCTGTGAACAATACATTTCGACGACTTCTCCACCGCAGACGGCCCGGAGCCGTGAGTGCGGTATTTCTCATTGCTTGTCTCGCCGCGACGCTGCTATCGGGGTGTGGCCTGGAAAGCGGCAGCGACACGATTGCCTTCCTGCGGGGAAAGGCGCTTTGGGCCATCGATTCCGACGGGTCAAATCTCCGCATGTTAGCGCAAGGGAACATCGTCAGCGTGGCATGGTCGCCAGACCACCACCAGTATGTCATGCGATTGGCGCAGCAGTTCGCTCCGCCCGTGCCGCTCAGCCTCTTGGGCGCGCCAGATGCGCCTGGCGAACTGGCCGTTGGGAGCATCAATGGCGGTAGCACCACCCAGATCACGCCATCACTTGCTGGATTGTCACGTAGCGACGCCTGGTGGAATACGAACGGCAACCGTCTCCTCTACCGCGAAGAATTTACGGGAGTTGGCCCTGCTGGTGCGACGTATGTTGTCTCACAGGCCGACCAGCCCGTTGGCATCGCGCGCAAACCCGTCATCGCGAATGCGGGGCTGCCGGTGCTCTCGCCCGATGGCAGCCGTATCGCCGCCGTGGATAGCAACGGCAATGTCTATCTTGGCGCGCCCGGCGCAACGGGCAAGGTGATAGCGACCGGGGCGCTCCTGACCTTGCCCGACGGCAAGCGCTCCTCTCGCCTGCTCTGGCAGCCACAGCACAATGCGCTGCTCTATCTGTCGTCAGGCGCACAGTCTGCGGTTGGACTCAAGCTGCTCACGCTGGGTGGGGCGACACATTTGCTGGGTGAGGTCAGTGGCCTGCTCGATCTCTCATTCTCGCCCGACGGCTCGCGTTTGTTGCTGCGCACCACACAGGGTTTCACGATCTGGGACGTTGCGCATCCGGGCAAGGCGCTCTTCTCGTGGACGGAGGATGATCCCGCCGCGCTGCCATGGTGGTCGCCTGCGGGGGGGCGCATCCTGGTGCAGGATAGCGGCGGCTGGCGGCTGGTGGATATCGCCGCGCGCAGTGTGCGCACGCTGGTCACATTTCCTGGCGCCGACGCCGACGAATATTGCTGGAGTGACCAGTTGGCGCCCCGCCGCTGGCAGCCCCTGGAATGCCTCCGGAGATCGCTTCGTCTTTGTCGGCGGCGCACAGGCGCTCTGGCAGGGCAAGCCGCTTCCCGCGCCGCATGGAAGTTCAACGGGGCTGTACGTGGCCGATCCATCTGGCGCCGCCGCGCCGACGTTGATCGATAGCGGCGTTGATCGTGCGCCACAATGGAGCTATCTGGATCCCTCGACAGCATTTTTAATCATGGCATGAAATCGCGCCAATGAGACCGAATCGGAGGTAAAGCCATGTCTGCGACGGACGGAACTGGTCAGCATACACCAGACGACGAACGAGAAGACCTGGATGACGAGGAAGATTTCGATCCTGCCGAATACAATTCACTTATTGAGTTGGATCGGCTGGAAAGCCTCGAAGAAGAGATGACTGAGCTGGGCGTCTCCTCGCTCGATGACATCCGCCACCGCATTGCGGAACTGAACGCCCAACTGGACGAGGAACACAAGAGCTGACGCGAAGGCGATAATCCGCTCTTCGCGTCGCTACGTGTTCGTTGACGCTGCCACTACTAGCCGTTGCGCACGGCGATAGCCTCGATCTCGACCTGCGCGCCCTTCGGCAACTCCGCGACGGCCACGGTAGAGCGCGCGGGTGGCTCATCTCCGAAGTAGGTGGCGTAGACCTCATTCATCGCTGTGAAGTTGCTCATGCTCGTCAGGAAGACGGTCGTCTTGACCACATTGGCCACTGAACTGCCAGCGGCCTCAAGCACCGCCGTAAGATTTTGCAGCACGCGGTGCGTCTGCGCCTGTACATCGCCCTCCACGAGTTGACCCGAGGCGGGATCGAGCGCGATCTGGCCTGAGGCATACACCATGCCGTCGAGCGCGATGGCCTGGCTATACGGGCCGAGCGCCGCTGGGGCTGAGTTCGTCGAAACTTTTGCGCGAGTCATTGCGTATCAGCTAGCTGGGGTCGCTTCGACTGCTACGACGGCTATAGCTGTCCAAATTTCGTCCATGTTCCGTTGGCGTAGTGGAGCAAGACCGATCCACTCTTATTCGACAGACGAATAGCCCGTAACCTGCATGGCTACGGGCCTGCGCTTGCATTGATTCCAAATCACCGCCGCTTTAATGCGCTGGTCGCGCGGCGATAGCCTCGATCTCGACCTGAGCGCCCTTCGGCAACTCCGCGACGGCCACGGTAGAGCGCGCGGGTGGCTCATCCCCGAAGTAGGTGGCGTAGATCTCATTCATCGCCGTAAAGTTGCTCATGCTCGTCAGAAAGACTGTCGTCTTGACCACATTGGCCAGTGAACTGCCAGCGGCCTCGAGCACCGCCGTCAGATTTTGCAGCACGCGATGCGTCTGCGCCTGCACATCGCCCTCCACGAGCTGACCTGAGGCGGGATCGATCGCGATCTGGCCTGAGGCGTACACCATGCCGTCGAGCGCGATGGCCTGGCTATACGGGCCGAGCGCCGCTGGGGCCGAGTTCGTCGAAACTTTTGCGCGAGTCATTGCGTATGCTCTCTCTCTTGAAGAACCTGCAAACATTCAGCGAGAATCCGTGTTGATTATATCGCGGTACTCCTGCGTGTTGTCCGCTGTTCTATGACCTGTGATAGAGTGACTGTCAGGGTAGAGTTTTCGTGGGAACAGGAGCCGCGAGATGGAGACTGACCTGATGGAATGGTTTGCGGCCGAGGGATTGGTGCGCTATTCCGCCAGTGCGAGCGAAGATGGCGCATTCATCGAGGTTGCGCATCCGCCGCTCGTGGCGTTGGGGCCGCGTGACGATGATTTCGTGCTGCCACCACATCCAGATATCCTCCGCTATGCTGGCAAACGGCTCCACGAGATGCGGCTGGAGGACTACAACGAGTTTCTCTTTCGCTGGTTCGAGGCCGCGCTCCATACCGGGGATGTGCGCTGCGCCAATTGCGGTCGCGTGTTGCGTGATGAGGCTAACCTGCCGCCAACGGATACCTGGGATGCGATTTTCGTCGAGAAAGACCTGGTCGCCTGGATGCTGGTACACTTCGACTGTAAACGGTGGCTCAGCAAGAAACTGACCGGCGTTCAGACGTTCGATTTGAAACCGAGCGCGACGCCAGACTACCTGCTCTCCACGTCGGCGACACGTCGCTAGTGCGCCGGGAACAGTTCGGGGGATGCGCATATCATGTCACAACAATCGGATGAGCCATCAGTAGCCGAAGAGCCGCGACGCGCGCAGCCAGATAAGGCTGAAGTCGCCTCGGTGCTGGAAGAGATCGGCACGTTGCTGGAACTGGATGGGGACAACCCGTTCGAGGCGCGCGCCTACCAAAATGCCGCGCGGACGCTGAACAACGCCGAGGGTGATATCACCGAACTCGTGGGGAGCGGCGCGCTGGCGAAGATGCCGGGTATGGGCAAGACACTTGTCGCGCGCATCACCGAATTCGTCACCACAGGCAGGCTGCCACTCTACGACGAACTGCTTGCGAAGGTGCCCGTCGGTCTGCGCCAGATGACACGGATTCCTGGCCTTGGGCCGAAGCGGATTCGCCAGATTCTATGAGTCTCTTGGTATCAGCACGCTCGAAGACCTGCGGGCCGCCGCCGAGGCTGGTACTATTGCCGCACTCTCAGGCTTTGGCGCGAAGAGCCAGGAGAATATCCTCAAAGGGTTAGACTTTCTGGCAAGCCACCAGGATCATACGCTCTATCCTGAGGCTGAGGCGCAGGCCGAGGCTATCGCCAGCATCTTGCGGGCGTTGCCACAGATCGTGCGGCTGGAGATCGCGGGCAGCCTCCGCCGCCGCAAAGAGGTGGTTGGCGACATCGATATCGTCGGCAGCGTCGCCAGGGACGAGGATCGTAAGCCGGTGATGGATACGTTGCTGGCGCATCCTCTGGTGGCATCGGTGACGGGCAGTGGCGACACCAAGACGAGTGTGGTGCTGCGCTCTGGCATCGCCCTGGATTTACGCATCGTGAGCGATGACGAGTTCCCCTACCTGTTGCATCACTTCACCGGCTCGAAGGAGCATAACGTCGCGCTCCGCAGTCGCTTCCACCCGCAGGGCGTCAAGATTAATGAGTACGGCATCTTCCGTGGCGACCAACTCATCCGCTGCGCCAACGAGCACGAGATCTACGCCGCCCTGGGGATGGCCTACGTTGAGCCGGAGATGCGCGAGGATCGTGGCGAGATTGAGGCCGCGCTCCAGGATAACCTGCCGCACTTGATCGAAGAGGCTGACCTGCGCGGCATCCTGCATGTGCATAGCACCTGGAGTGATGGCAAGGTGTCGATTCGCGAGATGGTCGAGGCGACGATAGCGCTGGGCAAAGAGTACCTGGGCATCTGCGATCATAGCAAATACGCCGCCTATGCCGGTGGACTCAATGCCGACGCGGTGCGCCGCCAGCAGGCCGAAATCGATGGTCTCAACCGCGAGTACGAGGGGCGGCTGCGCATCCTCAAGGGCACCGAGTGTGACATCTTGCGCGATGGCGAGCTTGACTATGATGAGCAGACGCTGGCGACCTTCGACTTCGTCATCGCCTCGATTCATAGCATCTTCAACCTGCCCCCTGAAGAACAGACGCAGCGGATCATCCGGGCGATGGAAAACCCCTACTGTTCGATACTTGGCCACTCGACGGGCAGGGTACTGCTGCGGCGGGACGGCTACGCGCCCGATTTGGAGCGTGTCATCACCCGCGCGGGCGAACTGGGCGTGGCCATCGAACTGAACGCCGACCCCAACCGTCTCGATCTCGACTGGCGCTGGCATCGCTTCGCCACCGAACGCGGCGTGCGCATTCCCATCTGCCCCGACGCGCATACGCCCAGCGGCCTGAAGAATGTCCGCTATGGCGTCGGGATTGCGCGCAAGGGCTGGCTGACCGCGAAGGATGTGCCGAATACGATGGCGGTCGATGATCTGTTGGCGTTCTTCGCTGAGCAACGCCGCCGCAAAGGCGTGTAAGCTATCGGCACATAGAGAATCTGTCATGTGTTGGCATATTGAAAGGACTGGGCATGGATCCGCGAATCGCGCGCTGGGCGAAGACACTGGTGGAGTATTGTCTGGAAGTGAAACCGGGCGAGAGTGTGCAGATCAACGCGACCTCGGTTGCCGAGCCGCTGGTCACGGCGGTCTATCGCGAGATAGTGCGCGCTGGCGGACATCCCGTGCCCAGCGATTCGCATTCCAGCGCTCGCCGAGGTGTTGATGCACGAGGGCAACGATGACCAGTTGCAGTGGATCAACCCCGCCGACCGCGTGCTGACCGAGCAGGTGGATTGCTTCCTCCACATCTCCAGCGAGACGAATACCCGGCAACTTGCTGGCGTTGACCCAGCGCGCCAGGCGATTATGCAACGCGCCCAGCGCGAACTCTTCCATCTGCGCCAGAATCGCTCCAAGGAGGCGCGCTGGTGTCTGACGCTTTACCCGACCGAGGCGTATGCCCAGGATGCGGATATGTCGTTGGCCGACTTCACTGAATTCGTCTACGATGCCTGTTTCTTGAATAGTGACGATCCCGCCGCGCGCTGGAAGGAGCTTGGCGAGCGCCAGCAGTTCTATGTGGACTGGCTGGCCGATAAGCAAAATGTCCACGTCATCGGGCCGGAGACCGATCTGCGCCTCTCGATAGCCGGGCGCATCTTCCGCAATAGCGATGGCAAGCGCAACTTCCCCAGCGGCGAGTTCTTTACCGGGCCGGTCGAGAATTCGGCGCAGGGTCACATCCGCTACACGATTCCAAGCACGGTCAATGGGCGCGGCGTGCAGGATATTCGCCTGCGCTTCGAGGAGGGGCGTGTCGTCGAGGCGACTGCGGCGCAGGGCCAGGTGTACCTCGATAAGATGCTCGAATTGGATGAGGGCGCGCGCTATCTAGGCGAATTCGCATTCGGCAATAATTTCGGCATCCAGCGCCCGACGCGCAATATTCTCTTCGACGAAAAGATTGGCGGCACCGTACACTCTGGCGCTCGGCAACAGCTATCCTGAGACCGGCGGCAAGAATGTCTCCGCGCTGCACTGGGACATGATCTGCGATCTGCGGCCAGAGGCGGGCGGTGGCGAGGTCTATGTCGATGACATGCTCGTGTTGAAGGATGGCAAGCTCGTGCTTCAACCGGATTAGCTTCATCAGAGCGCGCCAGCGGTACGCAGGATGTCGCCGATGACTGCGCCTGCGGTGACGGCGACGCCCGCGCCTGGGCCAGCGATGACGAGTGGGTGTCGCTGATAGCGCGTCGGTGTGCAACACAAAGATGTTCTCTGGCCCCGTCCCATGCGCCAGTGGTTCGTCTGGGCTGATCTCGCGCAGGCTGGCGACCATTGCCCCTTTCGCATCCATGGCGCCGACGTAACGCAGCGCATGGCTCGATGCGCGCGCGGTGGCGACGCGGTCACGCAGGTGATCGCGCCAGGAGGGCAGCGCCGCCAGAAAGTCGTCATGAGACAGCGCCTCTCCCCCAGCAGGTATCAGGCTTTCGACCGCAACATCCGCTATCTCGGCAGGATACCCGGCAAGGCGCGCGAGAATCAGCAGTTTGCGCGCCACATCGTAGCCGGAGAGGTCAACGCGTGGGTCCGGCTCGCAGTAGCCACGCTCGATGGCGCTCTGTAGCGCGTCGGGGAAGGATTCGCCAGCCGACATGCTGGCGCAGAGTTGGCCGAGGGAGCCGCTGGCAACGGCGCTGAGCGCGAGGATGGTGTCGCCGCTGGCCGCAGCGGCCGCCACCGCGCTCGTGATCGGTAGCCCGGCGCCAACCGTTGCGGAGAGATGGAGCGAACCATGCCCACCGTCGCCTCGCAGCGCTTCAAATTGGTGATATGGCCCGGTCAGCGGGTCTTTGTTGCAGAGGACGATATGCGCGCCCGCCGCTCGCGCCGCCAGCAGCAGCTCAGTTGTACCGTGGCCGACGGCGCAGTCCACCACAATCACTCTGTCGGCGCTTCCAGCCGCGAGGATCGCCTGCTCCAGCACGTCTTGCCAGTCCGTTGATGGATAGCTATTTGGCAGCGTGGCCAGGGGTGGCCGCTGGCATGCGCCTGAAGGGCGCTGGTGAGCGCGTCGGCTGTGAGCATGCGTTCTGCTGGGGCTCTGGGACGACAAAGCCGCTGGAGTCCGCAAGCGCCCAGTAGCGCATCCCCAGGCTGAACCGCTCCCGCCACACTGGCGCCAGCCGCTGCGCCTCCGAGACGACGGCTGCCCCGACCTGGCCAACGCCGAGTTGTATGCAGCAGCATGTCAGACGATCTCTCAGAAGGCATCTGGTCGCCCTACCTTTGCTCCGCATCCCGTCACCGTGAGTGCAGGAAGGAATGCCACGGAAGCATATGTTTTCGGTAGCCCAATGTCGGTGCCGGGCGCATCGGGATGGAAGGCGCTACGCAGGCGCAGCGGGATGCGGCGTTGCGCCAGCGGTGGCAGGGTCGCTGGATGCAGCACGCGCGCGCCACGGGCGGCGATGATCGCCGCCTCATCATAGGTAAGCGCGGCTAGCAGCTTTGCCTGCGGCACGAGGTGAGGATCAGCCTGATAGATGCCAGCGACGTCGCTATAGAGATAGACCGCGCTGGCGTCGAGCGCCGCAGCGATGACCGCAGCCGAGTGATCCGAGCCATTGCGACCAAGCGTCGTGTACTGCCCGTCCTGCCGCAGCGCCAGATAGCCTGGCAACACAGGTGTCTGTCCCCAGCGCAGCATATTCTCTATCGGATCGCGTAGCCATGCGCAGGTCGCCGCTAACCGACGCCGCCCACTGTGGAGGCGCGAGGCTCGCATCGTATTCGACGATGACCGGCGCATCCTCGAAGCAGGACGCCTCAAGGCCAACGCGGGCCAGCGCCGCCTGAAAGAGACGCACCGCGAGCCGTTCGCCCCATGCGGAGAAGACGGCGACTGCCTCGGTGCGCGCATGCCCCTCGCCGAGTGGCGCCAGCGCGGCGGTGTCCGCTTCGAGCGTGTCCCATAGGGGGGTAAGCGTGGAAGGCTGATTCGTCGCGGCAGGCGTGGCCAGCGCCGCAAGTGTCTCTTCGTGCCAGGCGCGCAGGTTAGCGTACGCTCTCGCCAGGCCGATGATCCTGCCAACGCCTGGTTGGCGATAGTGATAAGTTGATCGGTGACGCCCGCCATCGCCGATACGACGCAGACGACTGGCTCACTGCGATGTGTGCCTGGCGACGATGCGCGCGGCGGCGAGCATCCGTTGCGCGCCAGCGAGCGAGCTTCCACCGAATTTGACGACGATCATGGGCTACTCCTCCACATATGCCTGCTATGCCGCCAATAATCCGCGCGCATAGGCCAGTTCGGCATTGAGCAGCGCCGCGCCCGCCGCCCCGCGTAGTGGTGTTGTGACTCAGGCAGATAAAGCGGTAATCGAGTACCGGGCAGGGACGCAGCCGACCGAGTGTCACGCCCATGCCCTGCTCGCTCTCGCGGTCGTAGCGCGGCTGCGGACGATCAGGCGCATCCAGATAGCGCAGCGCATGTTGCGGCGCTGTTGGCAACCGTAGCGCCTGCGGAAGCCCCGCAAAGTCGCGCCAGGCGGCGAGAATATCCTCCGGTTGTGGCGGCTGGGCAAACTTGACGCTGACGCACGCCAGGTGGCCCTCACGCACCGCGACACGTGTCGTCTGGGCGCTTAGCCGCACGGGCGCATCGACAAACTGGCCATCCTGCCAGACGCCGAGAATCTTGCGTGTCTCGGTCTCGATCTTCTCTTCTTCGCCAGCGATGAAGGGGATGACATTATCGAGCAGGTCGAGCGAGGCGACACCGGGATAGCCCGCGCCTGAGGCTGCCTGAAGCGTCGTCACCAAGACCTGCTGTATCCCAAAGCGCGCGAGCGGCGCCAGGGCAAGCGCCAGGCCAATGGTCGAGCAGTTGGGATTGGTCACGAGCGCGCCCGGCCACTGGCGTATGTCACGCTGTGTCGCGAGCGCCGCCAGGTGATCCGGGTTGATCTCTGGAATCACCAGCGGCACGTCTGGCTGCATACGATGGGCCGAGGCGTTGCTAGAGACGAACGCTCCGGCGCGGGAGAATGCTGGCTCGATGGTCTGCGCCTCCGACGTGGGCAGCGCCGAGAAGACGACGGTGGCGGGCGCGCAATCCTCTGGTGTTGGGCGCGTCAGCGTCAGCGCGGCGGCCTCGGATGGCGCGTCGCCCTCGATGCGCCAGCGAACGACATCACCATAGCAGGCGCCCAGCGTGTCGCTCGGAGGCCGCGACGCCTGCCAGCCGAAACCATGGATGGTCGGCGAGCAGCGCCACCAACCGCTGGCCCACGAGTCCGGTGGCCCCCAGCACGACCGCTGGGATACGGCGCGCCGGGGCAGCGACAGTAGTATCATGTGTCATGAAACGATCCTTTGGCAGAGAACAAGGCCCATACTGAGGTGACAGCCTCTCCAACCCCTCCCCCCAGCGAGAGAGGGGTCAGAGAAGCGCCTCGGCTGGCTTACGCTGGGTTCGCTGTGGCGATGCGCAGCGCCCGGTCGAGGTCGGCCAGCAGGTCATTGACGGCCTCGATGCCCACCGAGAGCCTGATGAAATCGGGCGTCGTTCCGGTCGCAAGCTGCTCCTCTTCGCTCAGCTGCGAATGGGTGGTGCTTGCCGGGTGGATAATCAGTGACTTGGCGTCGCCAACATTGGCCAGCAGCGAGAAAAGCTGCACCGAGTTGATGAGCTTCCGCCCGGCCTCCAGGCCGCCCTTGATGCCAAAGCCGATGATCGCGCCATAGCCGTGCTTGTGATAGCGCCGCGCCAGCTCGTGCGTCGGGTGGTTCGAGAGGCCGGGATACAATACCCAGTTGACGGCGGGATGCCCCGCCAGGAACTGTGCGACCCGCAACGCATTCTCGCTGTGGCGCTCCATGCGCAGTGGGAGCGTTTCCAGCCCCTGTAAGAAGAGCCAGCTATTGAGCGGGCTGATGGCTGGCCCCAGGTCGCGCAGCAGCTGCGTCCGCGCCTTGACGACATAGGCCGCCGGGCCAAACGTCTCCACATAGCGGACGCCGTGATAGGTGGGGTCTGGCTCGGTCAGCCCAGGGAACTTGCCGCTGGCCGTCCAGTCGAATTTGCCGCTATCGACGATGACGCCGCCGATGGAGGTGCCGTGGCCGCCGATAAACTTGGTCGCCGAATGAATCACCACATCGGCGCCGTGCTCGATGGGCGTCATCAGATACGGGCTTGGGAAGGTGTTGTCGACGATCAGCGGGATGCCTGCGGCGTGTGCGACATCGGCGACGGCGCGGATATCCAGCGTGTCGAGGCGGGGATTGCCCACCGTCTCGGCATAGATGGCGCGGGTCTTCGGGGTGATGGCGGCGCGGAAGTTTTCGGGATCGCCACCGTCGACAAAGCGCACGTTGATGCCCAGGTGCGGCAGCGTCTGCGCGAAGAGATTGTACGTGCCGCCGTAGAGGCTCGCGCTGGAGATGATCTCCTCGCCCGCGCCCGCGAGATTGGTGATCGCCAGGAAGATGGCCGCCTGGCCCGATGCGGTCGCCAGCGCCGCCACACCGCCCTCAAGGGCCGCGATGCGCTTCTCGAAGACATCCTGTGTCGGATTCATGATGCGGGTGTAGATGTTACCGGCGGCGCGCAGCCCGAACAGATCGGCGGCGTGGTCGGCGTTCTCGAAGACGTAGGACGTTGTCTGATAGATCGGCACGGCGCGCGCGCGTGTCGTGGGATCGGGGTCTTCCTGCCCGGCGTGCAGCGCCAGTGTCTCAAAGGCGTAGTGTGGCGCCTGATCGGCTGCCGTCGGTGTCGCTGGCTGGGTCGTCTCTTGCTCAGCAATGGTTCCATGAATGGTGTCTGTCACGAGTGTGTTCCTTTGTAGCTCATCGGATGACGTGAACGTGTAGGTGTGGGGCTGACGGCCCTCTCCCCCTAACCCCCTCCCCTAAAAGGGAGGGGGAACCAGAGCGTGGCACTGGCGCCTGGCCTCCGGTCCTCTGGCTCCGCCTCCCCTCCCTTTTAGGGGAGGGGCCGGGGGAGAGGGCGGTGGCCCGCGTGCGGCGCTTTCATCGGCCATGAAGGGGCGCAGCAGCGTGTCGAGTTGTCCCCATTCCTTGAGGAAGGCGTCGTGTCCGAGGGGCGAGTCGATCTCGCGATACTGCGCCTGGCCGCCAGTGGCGCGTATGCCGTCGGCGATGGCCCGCGCCTGCTCCGCGTGGGAACAGCCAGTCGCTGCTGACGCCCACGGCCAGCACGCGCGCCCGCACCCGGCTGAGCGCCTCCGCGTCTGAGCCGCGCCCCTCGGCCAGGTCGTAGCGATCCATGGCGCGGGTGAGGATGAGGTAACTGTTGGCGTCGAAGCGGCGCACCAGCTTCAGCCCCTGATACTGGAGATAGCTTTCGACATCGAACGCTTCGCCGAAGCTCGGCTCCTGCGTCGGCTGGGTCGCTGGGCGGCGGCCAAAGCGCGTGGAGAGATCGGCGGCGCTGGTGTAGCTGAGCATGGCGGCCATCCGCGCGATGGCAAGCCCATCCGTCGGCCCCTGCCCCGGCGCATAGGCGCCACCCTGCCAGCGAGGATCGGCGACGATGGCGCGGCGGCCAATCTCGTTGAGAGCGATACCCTGCGTCGAGAGGCGCGCGCCCGCAGCCAACACGATGGCGCGCTCCACGAAGTCGGGATAGGCCACCGCCCACTCCAGCGCCTGCAACCCGCCGATGGAGCCGCCAACGACCACCGCGAGCCGCCGCACGCCAAGTTGGTCGAGCAGCGCCCGCTGCGCCCGCACGATATCGCCGACGCCGACCAATGGAAATCGCATGCCGTAGGGGCGACCATCCAGCGGATGCGGCGACTGTGGGGCCGGTGCTGCCGTAGCAGCCGCCGATGACGTTGGCGCAGACGACGAAATAGCGGTCGGTGTCGAAGACGCGCCCTGGGCCAATCAGCGGATTCCACCAGCCCGCGCGCGGATCATCGGGGTCGGCGAGATCGCGGGCATGGGTGTCGCCGGTCAGCGCGTGGCAGATGAGGACGACGTTATCGCTGGTGGCGGCGAGCGTTCCCCATGTCTCGTAGGCCAGTGTCACTGGCGCGATGATTGCGCCGTTGCTCAGGGCAAACTCCGGCAGCGTGATCGTCCGCGCATCGGGGCGCAGCGCTGGCCCAATAGACGCGTGTTCAACGTGGGGCATAGGGCTATCTCCGCGAATCGCGCCGCACCGCATCGATGTGTGATGGCTGGCGGGCAACAAAAAACCTCTCCTGATAGGGGCGAGAGGTTATCGCGGTACCACCCTGTGTCTGCCAGCGCATCGCGGCGCCAGCCTCATGGATCACCGTCACGCGTGTCGGCAGGTTCGGCGGCTCGCGCGGCTGGTAGTCCTGAAGCCAGTAACGGGGCTTCATCCGGCGCACTCTACTGTGGCGGGAGAGATGCTCTCGCCGGTTCGATGCGCTGCTCTGAGGGGCATGCCTGCCTGGGAAAGACGACGCCGAATTTTCAGCGGCTACGGCTCTCTGTCGTCGTCTCTACGCCGCAGACTCCCCTCGTACTCGCTCGCGGCGGAGCGCCTGCGGGGAAACGACATCGCCCTCTCCGGGAAGATGAAGAGGGCGGCAACAGGCGTGGTGACACGCAGTTTTTCCATCCCTCTCATCTCGCGGAACCAGTGTTCCGCCGGAGTTTGCACCCTTCCCTGCGTCGATGCAGGTGGGTTGCCAGGCGTCGTAGGGCCGTTTTCCCTCAGCCACTCTTGATGAGAGCGAACGCGATCTATTCAATTGTTGGGCAGATTGTATCCAACGAGTGATGCCCATGTCAAGACCATTGTCAACCTATTCGCTCAACTTTATCAAGTTCATCGCGCGGAGCCCTCTCCCCCGGCCCCTCCCCTAAAAGGGAGGGGAGCCAGAGGCATGAGCGCGCAACCCGGCCTATCTGGCCCCCTCCCCTCGCAGGGGAGGGGGTAGGGGGGAGGGCGATCGGCCCCTGGCCCCTCCCCGGAGAGGGCGGGGGAGCCAGATGCGCTACACCGGGCAGGCGCGGTTGAGAAAGCTGGCGTCGATGGCCGTCTGATTGCAGCGCAGCACATCCTCATCGGTGAAGATACCCTGCTCCAGCAAGAACTGATACTCTTTGACGATGGTCGTGACCAGCATATCGGGGCCGTCGGTGTTGATCGTGAAGGGGACGTTGTTCGCGCGCAGCGTCGCGAGAATGTGGCGCACCTCGGCGACATCACGCACGGCGCGGGTGCGCAGATTCGACGTTGGGCAGACCTCCAGCACGATGCCCGCCTCCACCACGCGGCGCATCAAGCGCTCGTCGTAGACGCAGAGAATCCCATGCCCGATGCGATCAGGCCGCAGATAGTCGACGACCTCCCACATATCCTCGACTCGCCCCTCCTCGCCGCTGTGAATCGTGACGCCGAGGCCAGCGTCGCGCGCCTGATCCACCAGCCCGGCATGCGCGCGATACGAGAAGTCTGGGTTGGGCGGGCCAGCGATGTCGATGCCGATGATGCCGCGCCCCCGGTAGCGGAGCGCCTTCTCGACGATGATCGCGTTCAATTCCAGGGGGAACGTGCGATCCATCATCAGAATCAGCCCGGAGCGCATCTGCGGATATTCCATGAGCGCGCGATCCTGCCCACGGATGGCCGCGGAGATGATATGGTCTAAATCCTGCTCGCCCTCGCGGTTACGCTTCATCGGGTTGAAACGCAGTTCGAGCGTGGTGATGTTGCATTTGCGATAGGCGCCGCCGATGACCTCATAAACCGACCGCTCGATGGCCAGCGGGCTGGACTGGATCAGCTCGGTCCAGCGGAAGATTTGATCGTACTCGGCGAGGTTGTTGACTTTATCGGGATAACTCACGGTGATGAGTTCGACGAATTGCCAGTAGTCTTTGCTCGGCAGCCGAATGCCCTGCTGGTGGGCGATGCTCCACATGATGGCTGGGTCTACCGCGCCGCCAAGATGGACGTGTAACTCTGCCATCTCCGGTCGCTGGTCGAGTATGCTCGGCGGGGCCACGTGCTCCTCCTCATTCCCTGCTCTGCCACATATGCCAGTTGGCGCGGAATATTTGGCAGATTGTATCACATCTCGCCGCATCCACCGGAAGGGCGGCAGGTTGCCTCACCCCATCTGCGGACATCCGCATCAGTTGTGCTCATCGTCATCAGTTCTGTTCATTATCTCAGGGATGCAGCACGAACTGGACGATTTGAGCAGACGACTGGCGTGCGAGCGTCCACCGATGGCCGGGCAGGGGGCAGATAGCCGCCCATGCGTGCCCATCGTTTGTCATGTGTGCCTGCATTCTCAGGATGGGCACGCATGGTGTGGTTGATGTGGTTGTCCCAAATAGTCGGGACAGTTCCGGCCTTGATGGCGTTTCCTGTGTTGATCGGGTCAGCGTGGGGGCGAACCTCTCCCGGCCTATCGCCACCCTCCCCTACCAGGGGAGGGACCGACCGGAGCGGCCATCTGGCGCCGGGTCTGCCTCTGGCTCTGGTCTGGCTCCCCTTTCCTCGTAGGAGAGGGGTCGGGGGTGAGGTTGGGCATGCGCCACCGACCTCTCCCGGCCTATCGGCCACCCTCCCCTACGAGGGGAGGGATCAGGCGACCATTGTGGCGACTGGCTACCAATGGACTCCCCGCTCCTCGGAGGAGAGGGGCTGGGGGTGAGGTCTGCGCATTGACGCGCCATCGGCCCTGCTGTACCATGCACCCACTGTCTGAGAGACGGCGCGGAAGGAGACGTGCTACATGGCTGACAATGTGCTTTATTACGGCGACAATCTGGACATCCTGCGGCGCTATCTGAAGGGTGAGACGGTGGACCTGGTCTATCTCGATCCGCCGTTCAACAGCGCGCGGACGTATAACGTGCTGTTTGCCGAGCATGATGGCTTGCGCTCGGCGGCGCAGATCAAGGCGTTCGAGGATACCTGGGCGTGGAACCTGGAGTCGGAGGCGGCCTACCGGGACATCGTATTGGCGGGCGGCAAGCCGTCGCAGGCGATGCAGGCGTTTCGCACGCTGCTGGGCGAGAACGATATGCTGGCGTATCTCGCCATGATGGCCCCACGCCTGATGGAGCTACGCCGCCAAGCAGGTCATTCTCTCCGTCAAGGGTGGGCATACCGATGTGACCCACGTGCGCGACCTGCGGGGCGTGCTGGATAGGGAGCAGGCGCAGATCGGTGTGCTCATCAGCATGCAGGAGCCAACCGGGCCAACCGAGCCGATGAAGACGGAGGCCGCCAGCGCCGGATTCTACACCTCGCTGTGGAATCCCAGCAAGCCGCATCCGAAACTGCAAATCCTCACCATCAAGGAGCTCCTCGACGGCAAGCGGATCGACATGCCACCGCCGGGGCAGGTCAACGTCACCTTCCAGCGGGCGCCCAGGGTCAGGGGCGAGGCGCGCGGGCCGGGGCAGCTCTCGCTGCTGGGCGACGAGGGGTAGGCGTCAGTTCTGCTCATTTTCAGCAGTTCTGCTCATCCTGAGATAGTGAGCACTATTGGACGAGTTGAGCAGAACTGCTAGCGCGAGCGCCCCCAAACATGGACAGTCGCAGCGAATGCGCTCATCTTCTCCCATGCGTGCCCATCCTGAGAATGTGGGCACACATGACGACGATGGGCACGCATGGTGATTCCAGCAGCGCCGTCGCGGCCACGGGCAGCACGGGCAGGCTCCAGCGCGCCCGTCGCCTCCACTGGTCGCCTGGTCCCTCCCCGCGTAGGGGAGGGTAGCCGATAGGCCGGGAGAGGTTCGCGCCATCCGCAGACCTCACCCCCAGCCCCTCTCCTCCGAGGAGCGGGGAGCCAGACCCAGAACCAGAGCCAGACCCGGCGCCAGATGGCCGCTCGGTCGCCTGGTCCCTCCCCGCGTAGGGGAGGGTGGCCGAAGGCCGGGAGAGGTTCGCCCCCACGCTGCCGGGTATGGGCCTGGCGCGCTATCGTATCATGAGGTGGATCATGTGTGAGCGGCTGGGAGCGCGCGGGAGGAATGTCGATGCAGGATGGGATCTGAATGGCGCCATGGCTGGTGATCTGAGCGCTGCCCGCGATGAGGCGTTGCCGGTGCTTGCCGCCTGGGGGCTGACCCCAACCGAGATACAGGTTGTCGGCGTGGCGCCAGGGATGGCGGGAGCGGTCATGCGTCCGGTGGTCGAGGTGCGCGGGCAACGCTATGTGGTGCGGCGGCAGCCACCCGACCTCACCGCCGCCGACCTGCGCTTTCGCCATGCCTTCATGGCCCATCTGCGCGACGCCGGATTGCCCATACCAGCGCTGCTCCCCCGGCCAGATGGCGCGTTGTGTACCATCACCGCCGATGGTGTCTATGAGGTGCAGGGCTGGCTGGATGGGCGGCAATTCGTGACCGAGGATACCGCAGGCGATGCGGAACTAGAGGCCGCCGCCCGCACGCTCGGCGCGCTCCACCAGGCGTCGGCTGGCTTTCTGTGGCAGCCGCATCGCTGGCCAGAGGAGCGCTCCGCCGACGGATTGGCGCAGGCGTATAGCGCGCTCATGCGCCAGGCGGCAGAGCATCCCCAGGTGTCGGAGGCCGTGGCGAACGGACTGGCGCGCGTCGCGGAGGCGAGCGAGGAACGCTGTGAGGCGGCGGCCGCCGCGCTGGCCGTGGAACCCGCGCCGCCGCAGTTGCACATCCACGGCGATTATCAGGCGCACAATCTGCGCTTTGGCCCGTCCGCAGTCAGCGCCATCTATGACTTCGACGCCGCCCGCTGGGATACCCGGCTGCTCGAACTGGCCTATAGCCTGCTCTATTTCACTGGCGTGCGCTGGGATGACGCCACCAGCCCCACGCCGCCACTCGTCGATGATGGCCTGGATGTTTTGCGTGTCCATCGCTACCTGGGCGCATATGGCCGCGAGGCGCCGCCAGCCGAGGGCGAGGCGCGGTTGCTCGCCGACGCGCTGGCGCTGGTATTCCCGATTGTCTTCGTCAATGGCATCGCCGAAGACCTGATCTTCCCCGACGATTTCGAGGATGTCGCCGACGAAGAAGACGCGCTAGCGCGCCTGCACTGGGCCGATACATTCTGGCTCTGGCTCGACCGCTACCGCGACACCCTCGCCCAGGCATGGGAAGGCGCCTCGTCATAACGCGTCCGTCCCTGGCTCTGGCTCTGGATCTCTGGCTCCTGGATTCTGGCTCCCCTCCCTTGTAGGAGAGGGGCCGGGGGTGAGGTTGGTCGATGGCGCGAACCTCTCCCGGCCTTTGGCCACCCTCCCCTACGAGGGGAGGGACTGAACCACCATTGTGGCGGATGGCC
Source organism: uncultured Chloroflexia bacterium (assembly GCA_963702665.1). Lineage (GTDB taxonomy): Bacteria > Chloroflexota > Ktedonobacteria > Ktedonobacterales > JADMIN01 > DAHUXT01. The sequence continues at coordinate 99,920 of CAVPDP010000009.1, read as the reverse complement.
ACGCGCGTCTGGCGCCTCTGGCTCGCCTCCCTTGTAGGGGAGAGGCCGGGGGAGAGGGCCATCGACAAGGCTACAGGCTACGCCAGCAACGCGATGACCTCGGTCTGGCGCGGCTCGCCCGTCACCTCGATACCGTTGGGCAGCAGCAGCACATCCACCTCCGTGCGCAGCCCCAGATGCTCGTCGGGCAGATAGATGCCCGGTTCCATGCTGACGCAGGTGTTTGCCAGCAGCGGGCGCGTATCGTGCGTCTCAAGGTTATCCAGATGGGCGCCGTTGCCGTGGACCCGCGTGCCGATGTTATGCCCGGTTCGGTGGATGAAGGCGTCGCCATAGCCAGCCGCCGCGATCACCCCACGCACCGCGTCGTCCACCTCGTAGCCCTCGATGCGCTGGCCCGCCGCGAAGCGCTGCCTGAGCAGGTCGATGCCGGTGTCGCGCGCCGCAGCGATGATGCCAAAGAGCGTCTTGATGCGGTCGGGAACCTGTTGGCCGAGGTAGATCATCCAGGTGTAGTCGGCGAAGATGGCGTCGTCGCCCACGAGTGGCGCGCTGAAGTCGAGCAACAGCAGATCATCCCGGCGCAGGATGGCGTGGCGCTCGGCGGTCGGGCTATAGTGTGGATTGGCGGCGTTGCCATTGACGGCGACCAGCGGTTTGTCGTCATCGGGAACGGCGAGTCCCGTGTCGCGCATCAGCGTGCTAAACTCGTGTTGTACGCTCAGTTCGGTCACGATCACATCACTCAGCAGCTGTTCGCGAAGCCAGGGGAGCAGCCGGTTGAACGCCGCCATCAGCGCGCGGCCAGCGGCGCGGTGCGAGTCCATCTGCGCAGGCGAAAGCACCGCCTCGAAGCGCTGCACGAAGTCGGCGGACGAGACAACTTCTGGCCCCAACCCACGTACTAGTTCTACCGTTCCAGCGTCTACCAGCGAGACATACGGAATGGCGTTGTCGGGGACATATTCCATAGCGACCCGTGTGGCGCCAGCGAGCGTCTCACCCAGTTTCCGCCGATACTCTTGCCAGGAGCGATAGATCTGTGTGTCGCCGGGCAGATCAGCCAGCACATGCGACTCGACGGAACTCACCAACTTTGTCGGCGTGCCACTGGCTGGCACATAATACATCCAGCGGCGCGAGAAAAAGGCATGCGGCGAAAGCCCCAGCACGCGCAACGCCACCGCGTTGGAATGGCGAAAATCGAAAAAGAGCCAGCCATCCAGGTGTTCAGCGCGGAGAGTCTCCTGGAGTTCGTCTACTCTAGCCATCGTAGTGTGCCTTTGCGACTGTAGTCCTGCTACGTATTCATGGTGACGGCGGTTGAGGGCATCTGCCTGATATTATCGCCCGTTTCTCTATGGTGAGACAAGCTCTGGCTTGCGCAGTAACATGGCGCAGGGTATGCGCTTGTCACACTGCGGGAACATTCGTAAAGGATAACCACGTCTATTCGTCAGAGAGGCACAAGAGAGGCGCAAAGGCGGCGACTCAACCGACGCTCAACAGGCGCCCATCTGCCGCGAGCTATCTATCCGACAGGCGGCATGATTTGACGGCGCCGCCCAGTTTGACGGAATATGAAGGTGATGGTCTTATAAAGTGACCCGAAACCTTGGCATGGATGACATGACATGAGTCGCGTGTGGTAATGCCTGGCGAAATCACCCGCCAGCGTTTAGAGCGAGCGTTCAGAAAGGAGTGCGGCCTTACGTAGATGCCTGGTGAAGCGCGCTGAGCGTTCGCCAGTCGCAGAGGCCGCGAACAGGCGTGAAATTGGAAGACCGTCCCACTCTGTCTGTGGCGGACATCAGCGAGGCCGCACAGCGTGTCATCGCGAATGTCGAGCAGGTCATCGTTGGCAAGCACGAAGCCGTACACCTGACGCTCATCGCCGTGATTTGCCGCGGACATGTGCTGATCGAAGATGTGCCGGGGGTAGGTAAAACCGTCCTGACCAAAGCAATTGCCCGCTCCATCGGCTGTACCTTCAAGCGCATTCAGTTCACGCCCGATCTCCTTCCGAGCGATGTGACGGGTGTTTCGATGTTCAATCAGCGCACCGGGGAGTTCGAGTTCCGCGCTGGGCCGATCATGAGCCAGTTTGTGCTGGCCGATGAGATCAACCGCGCGACCCCGAAAACGCAGTCGGCGCTGCTCGAGGCGATGGAAGAGGGGCAGATCACCGTCGATGGTGAAACCCACCTGTTGCCCGATCCCTTTCTCGTGATGGCCACGCAGAACCCCATCGAATATGAGGGAACCTTCCCGCTCCCAGAGGCGCAGCTCGACCGCTTCATGCTCAATATCAGCCTTGGCTATCCCGCGCCAGCCGACGAGGTGACCATTCTCGACCGCCAGCAACGCTCTCACCCCATCGACGCGCTCGGCCAGATTCTGACTGCCGATGAGCTTACCTCGATGCAGCGCCAGATTCGCGAGGTACGCGTCGATCAGGAAATCCGCGAATACATCGTGTCGCTTGTCACCGCCACGCGCCAGCACCAGCACGTCTATCTTGGCGCTAGCCCACGCGGCTCGTTGGCGCTCTTCCGTGGCTCTCAGGCGTATGCCGCGCTGAATGGCCGGGAGTATGTGAAGCCCGATGATGTCAAGGCGCTTGTCAAACCGGCCCTGAGCCATCGCCTCATCATTGCCCCAGCGGCGCGTGTGCGTGGTGTGACACCAGCAGCCGTCCTCGACGAGGTGCTTGGGCTGGTGCCGACGCCCGGAAACCTGGCGTCACTCAATGGTCGCCACTAGCATTCGGCGCTGTTTTTAAGGAAGGCACGGGTCTATGCGCCCCTGGCAACTGCTTCTGCTGATCGCGATAACATTCGTGCTGGCTGTCAGCATTGGATGGCAACCATTCTGGGTGCTTACCTATGCGCTCTTAGGGGCGCTGGTGCTTTCAATTGTCTGGCTCGCGCTGAGCGTGCGGGGTATCACCTTCTCGCGGTCGGCCCTTGGCGGGCGGGCGCAGGTGGGTGAGCGCGTGGAGGAGAGCCTGTCGCTCGAAAACCACTCGGTGATCCCCAAGCTGTGGATCCAGGTGTCCGACGGCTCGACCCTGCCAGGCCACCATGCGGGCTACGTTTCGAGCGTTGGCCCACACCAGCGGATCGCCTGGCGCGCCAAGACCGTATGCCGTCGCCGTGGGCGTTTTACACTCGGCCCAGTGACCGCAACCACCGGCGATCCGCTGGGGTTGTTCCGGCGTGAGTTGGTGCTGGCGCCCGAACACCAGTTGCTGGTGTTGCCGCCGACGCTCGCGCTCTCGCATTTTGAACTGGTGCCGGGGCTGATGCCGGGGCGCGGGCGGGGGTCGCAGCGGTCACTGCAAACGACCACCAATGTGGTGACGGTGCGCAACTATGTGCCCGGCGACGCGCTCACACGCATTCACTGGCCAAGCACGGCCCGGCTGGGCCAATTCATGGTGAAAGAGTTTGATCTCGACCCCACCATCGATGTGGTGCTCATGCTCGATCTCGACCGTGAATCGCAGGCTGGCGAGGGTGATAGCTCCACCGAAGAATATGGCGTGACGATGGCGGCGAGCGTTGCGGCGTATCTGCTGCGCCAGCAGGAATTGTCTGTGGGCCTGTATGTCAGTGGCAGCGCGGAGTCTGGGCTGGCGCTGGATCGCGGCGAGCGCCAACTCGACCGGGTGCTGGAACTGCTCGCGGTGGCGCATGCCACACGGCGGGTCTCGCTGACCGAAGCGCTTGCCACGCAGGAAACGCGCCTGGCGCGCAACACCGTGCTGGTGGTGATTACACCCTCGACCGAACTGGATTGGCCAGAGGCGCTCCATCATCTCCAGCGGCGCGGTGTCCGTCCACTGGTCATTCTCATGGATCCCCAGTCGTTCGATGAGCGGCTCGGAGGCAACGACCGGACGCACGAAATGCTGGTAGCGGCAGGTGTGCCGGTGATTCCCGTGCGGCGCGGCGATCCGCTCGTACATGTCCTGGAGCAGGGACCGCGTTAAAAATCCGCCTTCCTGACTGTTCTCCGCGAAACGGAGTGATTGCTATGGAAACCTCGGTACAAACAATGGCGCCGCAGCGGGAGCCGAAGGTACGTCGCGCACTTGCGTCACAGGCGCCCTGGCTGCGTCTGCTGCCTGAGGATGGCTGGTTTACCCTGATTCTGCTGGCGCTCTCGGTGTATATCACCGTGTTCAGCATCGAGAGTGTCACGCCGCCCTGGGCGCCAGGGATGCAGATTCTCACGGCGACCACCAGTCTCGGTCTGCTCCTGGGCTATCTCTCGGTGCAGCAGGGGCGGTTGCCCGGTGTGCTGGTACACACAGTGGCGGTCTGTCTCGGCATCGTCGTCGCGTTTCTGCAGACCGCCGACGCCGTGCTGAATGGGAACCGCCTGCTGCTGCTGCAACATACCAGCAACTGGTTCCAGCGCGCCATCCTCACCGGAGGCCAGAGCAGTGATAACACCGTATTTCTCCTCTTTCTGGGGATATTGACCTTCCTGCTCGCCTATATTACTGTCTGGCTGGTGCTGCGAACGCGGCGCCCGTGGCTGGCGGTGCTGGCGAATGGTGTTGTGCTGCTCATCAATCTCAACTGGGCCACACCCGATAAACTCATCTTCCTGCTGTTGTTTCTGCTGGTATCGCTGCTCCTGCTGGTGCGCTTTACGTTGGCCGAGAATATCCGCCACTGGAAGGCGCGTGGCCTGCGCTTCTCGCCTGACCTGAGTTGGGATTTTATGCAGGCGGGCGCAATCTTTGCCGTGGTCGTGTTGCTGGTGGCGTATCTGATGCCGATTGGCGCGGCCAACCAGCAGCTTCAGGATTGGGCTGCCTCGCCGCGCAATCCGCTGACCTCACTGCAATCCAAGTTTGCGCAGATTTTCGCGGGCGTGGTTGGTTCTGGGGCGGGAGCGGGAAGCGTCAACTTCTTCGATTCATCGCTCCGCCTGAGGGGAACGAACAACCTGCCGAGCACCAAGATATTGCACTACTCGCTGCCGACATCCAGCGGATGACGCCTCGCAATATCTGATTACGGAAACGTATGACTCCTACGATGGCGTCGCCAGTTGGACCTCTACGGTGGGCCAGCAGGTTCCCGCGCGCGCCAATCAGCTATTGCCCAGTTCGACGGCCGATAGTAAGGTTGATACCTACGCAATCACCTTCGATAGTGTGCCCCTGGGAGGCGAGAGCTACCTGTTTGCCCCTGGCGCCGAGGCGGCGCGCTTCAGCGTGAGCACCACCTACACGACGCGTGGCGCAGCGAATGTCCCAACGATCTGGCAGGCGAATAATCCATTACAGGCGGGCGACCAGTATACTGCCGAGGGCTATGTCTCGACTGCGACTGATGATGAGTTATCGCAGGTGTCATACCCGAATGTCGCGACACCTGGTTCCTCTGTGTACCCACCTGGAGTGCTGCAGCTCTATCTGCCCTCAAACGAACCTATCGACCCCTACATCAAGCAGATTGCGGAGCAGGCTACCAAAGGCACAACCTCGATGTACGATGCGGCGCAGCATCTTGAGAATTACCTGCGCGCCGGATTCACCTATAGCACCACCAACGCCGACCCACCATCGAATGAGGATGCTGTCGTCTGGTTCCTGAAGAATAAAAAGGGCTTCTGCACCTTCTTTGCATCGGCGATGGCGCTGATGGGGCGCTCGCTGGGTATGCCCACGCGTGTGGCGCTTGGTTTCACTGGTGGCACATATGACCAGGATCATGGCAACTATGTGGTGCGTGGCACGCAGGCGCACATGTGGACGCAGGTCTACTTTGGCAAGTATGGTTGGATCAACTTCGAGCCAACCGCGTCGTTCAACAAGTTCTTCCGGCCAATCACGCTCGCTCCAGGCGCAACCCCTAGCGTTAGCGGCACTGGAACTGTTGCAGACGCCAGAAGGCGGCAAAGATCCGAAGTCCAATCTGACAGACCCAAACATCAACGGCGGTGGCCCGAACTCGCCGCAGAATTCGGCGGCCGTGCGGGTTGGTCTGGGCGTGAGTTTGTTCATTCTGCTCGCGCTGTTGGCAATCGTCGCATTCCTGTTCTGGTGGCGCATGAAGTTCCGTGGATTAGCGCCAGCGGCAGGCGCTCTAGCGCGGGTCGCCCGTCTGGGAGGCTGGGCTGGCGCTCCACCGCATGCCCGCGCAGACACCGAACGAATATGCTGAGAAGCTAGCCATGGTAGTTCCGGCTCAACAGGCGACCATCCAGCAACTCACCAACCTCTATACCCGCGAACGCTGGAGTGGCGAGATTGACCTGGATGCCATCGATGAGGCTCCGCGCCTCTACGAGCGGATTCGCGTCTCGATCACGCCGGTTATCTTGCAGCGATTGCGTTCCGCGCCTGGAGTGCTGCTGCGTGGGCTGGGACGCGTGCGCCATTTCCTTCGCTGAGGCCGACGGCGAACACTCAGCGCATTCTCAGGCTACTACCATAGACATCTGCCCGTTGGAGGGGTATCCTCTAGCGGGCAGAGATGTTTTGGAGAGGATGTAGCTTCGATGCAGCCAGGAAAAGTGCGGTGTTTGCAGTGTGGATGGCAGAACGACGCTGGTGATCGTATCTGTGGCGGATGTGGCCACGCACTGAACCAATCTGGCGCGTCGTTTGGCACGCCACCCGACTACACCCCAACGATTGCCTCGTCAGGAGCCGTCCCGCCACCGCCACTGTCTCAGGATACACGTACGGCCACCTGGGCGGCGCCTGCATATCCGCAGCAATTCGCTCCGGGAACATCCACAGTCGCCGCGCCATCACGAGGGGCGGCGCCATATGCCTCCGCGACCAGTGCGCGGCCACATGCCACGCGCAGAGGTTGCGCTGGGACGTACAGGGATCACTCTCGCGATTGCGGCGCTCCTGCTGTTCGTGTTGGTGGCCTGCGGCTGGGCGGCCCTGCTGCGCCCAGCGCTGCACACCGCCGTTGATCAGCGCCTGCGATCAGGCCTGGTGGCGGAAATCGACAAGGTTCCGGCGATTCCAGCGGGTTATCCGCCGATCACGCGGTCGATCACCGATACGGAATTCAATCAGCAGGCTGGCACGCCCAATAACCAGGGTGACCTGAAAGACGTACGCATCCATTTCCTGCCGGGCGAGGTGACGATGACCTATATGCTCTGGGGCAGCCCTGGCAAAATCTCGGCGCATGTCGTCGCGGTCAACGGACGCGTCTTCGTGCAAAACACTCAGGTAGCGGGTTGGCTCGCGCAGATCGAGACTGGCGACGAATTGCAGGATACGCTGAATCAGTCGCTGGCGCACCTGCCCGCGCAAGATTACGTGGACAGCGTCATCGTTGGCAATGGTACACTGACGATGACGCTTCGCCACGCGTGAATGGTTGCGGATCGCCGCGAATGACCGGATCGGGCGCACGCGCACGGAATACAATGGAATACACCGAGAGCGCCATGAAATCACACACCATGACACATCGTCACACACCACGAGGATATATCCATGGGCCGTGCGCCACACACATCATCAGCTTCGTCTCAGCCTGATCCTCAGGCCGCTGCTGACCAGTCACGCGCGGCGATAGATGCTGCGCCAACGCTGGTTTTGCTCGACGGACATGCGCTGTTTCACCGATCATTTCACGCATTCCCCGAAGAGATGAGCACCACAGCGGGCGAACCCACGAATGCTATCTATGGATTTACGCGCATGCTGCTTGACGTGCTACGCTTCGTCAAACCGGAATATCTCGCGCTCACCTTCGACCGACCCACACCTACATTTCGCCACAAAGAATATGCGCTGTATAAGGCGCACCGGCCGTCGCTGCCAGAGGGGATGCGTGCGCAGTTCGCGCATATTCGTGGTGTAGTCGCCGCGTTCAACATCCCCATCTATGAAATCGATGGCTTCGAGGCGGATGACCTGCTCGGCACACTCTCGCGCCAGGCCGAGGCGGAGCATGTGCGCACAGTGATTGCCACAGGCGACCTTGATACGCTGCAGCTGGTGGATGATTGGATTCGCGTCACATTTGCGCGCAAACCGCGTCAGGGCGAGTTTGAGTACTTTGATCGCGCGGCAGTTGAGGCCCGCTATGGTTTCGAGCCAGCCCGTGTCGTCGACTATAAATCACTCGTCGGCGATACGTCAGATAATATTCCCGGTGTTCCAGGCATCGGACAAAAGACGGCGACGAAGCTGATTCAGGAGTACGGAACGCTCGAAAACATCCTCGCTCATATCGAGGAGCTGCCGCCACGTGTCAAGACGACGCTGGCTGAGAATCGCGATCAGGCGGTTCAGAGCAAACATCTGGCGACGATTGTCGTCGATGTGCCAGTAACGCTCGATTTGCCTGGCGCACGCGCCCTCAATTACGATCCCGATGTCGCGCGTCGTGTGCTGTATGACCTGGAGTTTTACAGTCTAGCGGATAAGTTGCCGCGTCGACTCGGCGAAGAAGATACTCCGTCTGTGGTGGCGCGTGAGACGCGGCCCTCGGCGCAGCGTGCTGTCATACAGCCCGCACAGCCTGCTGGCGCGCCTACGGACGACGCCACAGCGCAACTCAGTCTGTTTGGCGAAGATGCGCTTCAGTCACTGGCCGAAGAAGGTGATAGTGTTCCACCGCCAGCAGCGACCCCTGTGACGACACAGCCACAACGCACCGCCGCCAATAGCACAAATACCATGATCATCGACACGCCTGCGGCGCTCGATGTGCTGGCGCGTTCGTTGGCCGGGGCTGAACTCTTTGCGTTCGATCTCGAAACCGATGGCACGAACGAGTTACTGGCCGCGATTGTCGGCTTGTCATTCTCGCTCGGTGCGGGTGAGGCGTACTACATCCCGGTGGGACATACAGCCGACATCGATGGAAACGAGCCTGCACGCCAGCTCCCACTCGCCGATGTGCTCGAACGGCTACGGCCAGTGCTCGGCGATGATTCAGTCGGGAAGGCCGGACACAACGCCAAGTTCGACATGATGGTGTTGGCGCGGCATGGAGTCTGGGTGAGTGGGCTGCGATTCGATTCTATGGTCGCCGCTTATCTGCTAAATCCCGGTCGGCGCGGTCTAGGTCTGAAGGAACAATCATTCGAGAATCTTGGTATCATCATGACTCCGATTGACGAATTGATCGGCAAGGGCCGGAACCAAATCACGATGGCGCAGGTGCCCGTGCGCACCGCGGCAGACTACGCGGGGGCCGACGCTGACATCTCTCTACGTTTGGCGCATGCGCTGGCGCCGCTGCTCGATGCGCGCGGCCTGCGCAAGCTATTTGATGAGATCGAGGTTCCACTGATCCCGGTGCTGACCCGCATGGAATTGACTGGCATCCTGGTGGATAGGGAATTTCTACGGCGAATGGGCACGGAACTGGAGGAGCAATGCGCCGCGCTGGTGCAGGAGATTTACGATGCAGTGGGCCACCAGTTCAATGTGAATTCGACGCGTCAGCTTGGCGAGGTGCTCTTCGGCGAGTTGAACCTGCCACATGGACGTAAGACGAAAACGGGCTATTCGGTGGATGCCGAGGTACTCGATGGTCTACGCGGCCAGCATGCCGCCGTCGATCACCTGCTGGAATATCGCCAGCTCAGCAAACTCAAATCCACCTATGTCGATGGCCTGCTCGAAGTGATCAATCCCAATGATGGACGCGTGCATACATCATTCAACCAGACTATCGCGGCGACTGGCCGACTGAGTTCTACCAACCCGAACCTGCAAAATATTCCTATACGAACCGAGGTAGGCAGGCGCATCCGCCGGGCGTTTCTCGCGGACCCAGGCGCGAATCTGCTCACGGCGGATTATTCGCAGATCGAGCTGCGCATCCTGGCGCATGTGACCCGCGAGCCTGCGCTTGTGGCGGCCTTCGAGGCGGGGGATGATATTCATGCGGCGACGGCGAGTCGGCTCTTCCATGTGCCGCTGGCAGAGGTACAGCCTGACCAGCGGCGGTTGGCCAAGACGGTGAACTTCGCGGTGCTCTATGGCCAGTCGGCCTTTGGTCTGGCGCGCACCACGGGCATGGCGAACGCGGACGCCGTGGAATTCATCCGTAACTACGAGCAGACATTCCCGCTCGTGCGTGAGTATGTGCAGAATACGTTACATCAGGCGCGCACCCAGGGATATGTGCAGACGTTGATGGGTCGCAGGCGCTATTTCCCCGACATGACTGGACTGCCAGTGGTGCAGCGCCAGGCGGCGGAGCGCGAGGCGATCAACATGCCCATTCAGGGCACGAACGCCGATATGATCAAGCTGGCGATGATTGCGCTCCAGCGCCAGTTGGAAGAACTGCGTCTGGGCGCACGGCAGATTTTACAGGTACATGATGAACTGGTGTTGGAAGTCCCCGACGACGAGGTTGATCTCGTCGCTGAACTGGTGGTCGGCGCGATGCGTAGTGCGCTGGTCTTGAGTGTGCCAATCCAGGTTGAAATCAAGCTCGGGCGCAATTGGTATGATGTCAAGCCACGCGACTAGCGGCGCACGGACGAGCCACTCACAACGTTGTCTGCGTCCCGATCCTCAGCAGCCATGCGAGCGTGGCGCACATGGCGATAGATGTAGAGACCAATGGCGACGAGCAACAGCACGCCGATGACGATGTCCAGTCCATGGAAAACGGTTGTCATCTCAGACAGTGTCTTCTGGAAACTATCGCCGAATGTCAGGCCAAGCCACGCCAGCACAAAGGTCCAGGGCAGTGAGCCGAGCAGGGTGAACAGCAGGAATTGAGGGAAGTTCGTGCGTGAGATACCAGCTGGCAGCGAGATATACGTCCGCACGACGGGCAGCAACCGCGAGAAGAACGCTACTGGAGCGCCATAGCGCTGAAACCAGCGGTCGGCTCGATCAGAGTCGCTTTTTGAGATGAGAATATACTTGCCGTAGCGTAGCAATAGCGGGCGACCACCCGCTGCGCCGATGCCATATGCGACCGCCGATCCAATAACACACCCCAACGCTCCGGCGACGCCCACACCGATGAGTGAAAATTGATCAGGATGCTTGAAGACCATATACCCGGCAAGAGGCATCACCAATTCGCTCGGTAGGGGAATACAGCAGCTTTCGAGCGCCATCGCCAGGATGATACCAGCATATCCAGCGGTCAGATACCAGTGTTCTATCAGATTTAGCAGTGTTTGCTCAATACTCAAATGGGTCCCCCTGGCCAGCGCGCTCTAGTCCTGGAGTCGTGCCGCCAAGTACATTGGCGTGCCGTCCAGGCGAGGCATGATGTGTCAGATGCCAGCATCTGTTCTGAAAAGTCGGGGGCAGCGTAGCACAGCCTGCCCTCGCGGCGCAAGCGAATGGGACAGGCTACAGGCAGGTTTAGACGCGATTTGAGTATAAAGTCTGAGTGTGACCCAAGGCAAATGATTAAAACTTGCGGTAGACGGCCGTTACCTTCCCCTGGATCTCCCATTCGGTATCCCACTCTTCACGTCGAAACGTAAATCGGGTTCCATGGTAGAATTGGCCGGCTGCAAGCGAATGCGGTTATGTTCCCTCTCACGATAGAATGCGTTTGAGTGTTGCCGCGCCATTCGGGCCTTCGGTCATATGAGTGGCGACGATAATATCGCCATCATTGTGGCTAGATCTGGGCAGGGAGCACGAGCACATAGTCACCGTCGTTGATGCAGTCTTCGATCATCGATTGCCCCTCACCAGCAAGACATACTCGCGGGTATGGCATGCCAGGTCGAGCGGCTCCTGCTGATCGGTGTAGATGTCGAGCGGCTGGCCAGCGGCGATGGCGCCGTACATGCGCAGCCCCGCAGGTTCCTGGTTCGCCATCCGGATGCCCCGGCTCTTCCTGCGTTCGCGCTGGATATAGCCTTTCCGCTCCAGCACGGTCAGGTGATAATCGACATGGCCAGTCGAGTGGATGTTCACTTCCTGGCCAATCTCGCGGTTGGTAGGTGGGCATCCCTCTTTACGCGAGTACTCCTCGATGAAAGCCAGTATCTTTGACTGGATATCACTCATTTCTCGTTTCATGGCAGGTGCTCCTTGCGCCAATTGTTATTCCGACATGTAATGTCATAGAACCCACGTTCTACAGTGTAGCAGAGAGAATGTTTTTCTGTCAACGTCCGCGCCAAGAAATGTTTGGCGGACAGTGATTTGGTGTGAGCTACGTCGCGATATTGACGTACCCACTTGCGTCGCTGGTTCGTAGTAACTGATAAGACACGTCGTTCACGCGCGAGTACGACGATTGCGATAGCGCCGATTCAGTACCTGGTTGCCAGACATTCGCGCGGGTCAGCCGTATTTGCGCCGTGGATGTATGCGGATGTAAAATGGGGGGGTCGTGTACTGGTATTACCTCACCAGACAGGGCTGGTTTTCAGGAGGGAGCATAACCCATGGTGGAAGTGTCGGTCGAGAGCGTACGCATTAATCTCGCGACGAGCCAGCGGGTGGTGATCCTCAAGGATGCGCAAACGGATCGCTATCTTTTTATCTGGATTGCCAATCCAGAGGCATACTCGATTGCGATGGAACTTCAAGGTACATCATCCCCTCGTCCACTCACGCATGACTTGCTGAAGACGGTCATCACCGAATTGGGGGGCAAGGTATCCAGCGTCATCATCAGTGACCTGATCGAGGATATATTCCATGCCCGCCTGGTGTTTGACATTGACGGACGCCATGTTGAGATCGATTCGCGCCCGAGTGACGCGATTGCCCTTGCTGTGCGCTTGAAGGCGCCTATCTTTGTCGCCGAAAGCGTGATGGAGGAGGCGGGAGTCACCGTGAAGGAGGGCGCCGACCTGGACGAGTCGCATTCCGCTGTGCGCGACCAGACAACCACAGCCGATAATTTGGATGTCTATCGTGACTTTATCAATAACCTCGATGCGCTCGACGGATTTGGCAAGTCAGATTAGCTGCGCAAGCTGTCTTTCGCAAGTTGAGCATAGACAAAGCAGGTGTGGGAGGCAAACTCCTACACCTGCTTGTTTGTCATACCGCAGGCCGGTGGCAACTGCGGCTAGGGCGCGCAGTTGGCGAACTGCGGCTACGGTCTATAGGGACTCCCCCCCCTTGCTCTAGGGATGCCTTGGCACGGACCGCCAGAGTACTTCCAGGGATTATTCCCATCGCCTGTGAACACAATGCAGGGAAGCTGAGCTGGCCCAGCATTGCCAATGTCACTTGGTGGCGCCACGCCATCGATGATCCAATCGGTCGCGGTAACGCCGTTTGATGTGTAGGTGATTTTGTGGACACCCTCGGGAACTGGGAATGGTGTTTTGGGGTGTCCCTGTTCGGCGTAGAGCATGCTGCGGTACCAGACCGGCGCTGCGCCAGTGATGCCGTCAATGTCGACCATAGGTGTATGATCGTTGTTGCCGCCCCAGAAGCCGCCCGTGAAGTCCATCGTATAGCCGAGGGTCCAGTCATCTTTGAAGTTTTCGCCAGTCCCTGTCTTGGCGGCAGATGGCCACGCATTGGGTGACGGCCATGTGGCCTGCCCAGTAGGATTACCGGCTGGATGCTGATTGAGATATGCCTGGCAGTCGCCACCCTTAAGTGTTGGATCCAGGAAAAGCGGACTGCACGCGCCGAAATCTTTGGCGCGTGTGAAGTTGTCACTCAGGACGCTGGTCACCAGGAAGGCCACCTGCGGGCTCATGACCTGAACCGGTCGAGGCTGCGTGTATTGGAACAGTGTGTCGCCCGAGCTATCGGTGATCTTATCGATAGAGTGCAGTGGAATGAACTGGCCGTAATTGGCGAAGACAGTGTACGCCTGGATCATTTCGTACGGTGTCACGTCGAGCGTGCCAAGGACTGACGAAAGCCCCCACTCTGCCCCAGGGAGCCACTGGGTGATGCCCATGCGCATTGCCATCGTGCGCACATCGTCTACGCCGGCGAACTGCATCACCTTGACGGCCGGAATATTGAGTGAGTTTTGCAGCGCTGTGCGTAGCGTGATGTTTCCCCAGAACTGGTTATAGTTGAAGTCTAGGGGATTGTAGGGCTTGCTCTGGCCGTTGTCCCAGAAAATCGTTGGCATATCCGCGACGCTCATCCCAGGGAACCAACCCTTCGAAAAGGCGGTGGCATAGACGATTGGCTTGAATGATGAGCCAGGGCCGCGGAAACCCTGAGTGACCACATTGTACTGGCCGTCGATGCGCGTGCTGTAGTAGTCCGCACTCCCCAACATGACGCGGATCGAACCGGTGCTATGCTGGACAATCATGCCTGCGATATTGCTCAGGTGATCATTGCGGATATGGCCGCCATAGTCATCTCTGTCATTGCCATACAGGTGATCCTGGATGTACTGCTGCACGTGATTTTGCATGTCAATGTCAAGCGTGGTATAGACGTTGAGGCCGGAACGCGTCAGGTGGAGTTGGCCAGTCTGCAACATCGTCGCGAGTTGGTCTTCGACAAAGTTGACGAAGTGGGGCGCCAGGTCCTTGGTGGCGGCCTGCGGGTGGAAGAAGTTGGGCGCCGCAGACTCCGCCAGCGCCGCCTTCATATCGCCTGATGTGATGTACCCCGCTGTTACCATCGATTGCAACACCTGCGACTGGCGGTTGTGCGCAAACTGTGGGTGCTGCAGCGGATTGTTGGTGTTTGGGTTCTGCGGAATGCCCGCCAGCATCGACGCCTGCGACAGATCGAGATGCTGCGCCGCCGATTCACCGGTCGTGGGGTCGTCCTGATAGCCGAAGTAGGCGCTTGCCGCAGCGTCGATGCCGTACGCCTCCTGGCCATAGGGAATCGAATTGAGATACATCTCCAGAATCTGACTCTTCGTATAGACGCCAGATGTCGTCATGCCGATAGAGAGAATCGCCTCGCGTAGTTTTCGGTCGAATGTGTCATTGCTGTTGAGCACATTCTGCTTGATGAGCTGCTGCGTGATGGTGCTGCCGCCCTGCGTGATGCTTTTCGTCTGGATATCAATCACCGCCGCGCGCACAATAGAGGTGAAGTCGACCCCCTGGTTCACCCAGAATGAGCGGTCTTCGATGGCAACGGTCGCATTGACGACCTGAAGCGGCACATGGGCCAGCGTGATGCTATGCTGTGCGCCAAAGTCGGAGAACTGGTAGAGCAGCACGCCCGTGGTATCGTAAATACGCACACTGTCGTGCGATGCGACTGTGCGGTTGAGGGTGTTGATGGCTGGTTGCTGTGATTGGTAGTATGATGCCGCGACACCAAATGATGCCGTAAGCATGGTCACAATGAGCGCGCCTGTCACAATGGCCGAGGCCCAGGCAAGCCGAACCAGCGTGTTGGCGCGGGCAGCTTGCCGCGCGCGCACGGAATGGCGAATATAGAAGATGTAGCGCCGCCGTCGCCGGGAGAGCGGTAATCGTTGTGATATGGGCGCGTGAGCGATGTAATATCTTGGCGCATCCTGCTCGTCGCTTTCCCAATTGGCGACATCGCCTAGGGCGCCATCATCGTCTTGATCGTCTTGATCGTCTTGATCGTCTTGATCGCCATAATTGTCATCGTCGTGATACTCTTCGTCGGTATCCATATCCCAGGCGTTGGGACTTTGATTCTCAAATGTGTTGACCTGTGTGGGAATATCTTCAAGACTGGCGCGGCTCTCGTATTCGTCGGGAACGGTGGCTTCGGGTGTGATCTCCTCTGATGGTACATTGCGGTCTGGCGGTAACGACAGTGCGGGTTGTGTCTCATCCGCGAAGCCAAGTGATTGCGTTGGTTGATCGTCGAGTGTGGGACCCAGCAACTGCGTTGGTTGATCGTCGAGTGTGGAGGACTCCAGCGACGTATTCGGATCTGCTGGTGGTTCATCTGAACCATGGGAAGTGTCGATGGGAGTATCCTTTGGGTCGTCGCCGGGTGCGGGGGAACGTCCTGTGTTATCCACGATTCCACTCCTCCATGTGGGTGCGCATCATATTTTGAAAAGGCCTGGTTCGCCACGGCAGTGCGCCAAACGCGCGAGTAGGCATTTTCACGCTAAGAGTATCGGTTGATAGGTCGCCCATCCGGCGCTCCAGTACATTAGACGCATGGGCAGCGGCAGGGGTATCTTGTATACTAGTTCGGTTCCCTGCTGAGACAACAAGTATACCTGTCACGCACGCAGGCGGCCATAATTTCCTCAGGAGTACCATCGTCGCAGTGACTTCAGCACGATGAATGCCAATGGGTGACGTGGGTCGAGCCAGGATGTCGTGCGTTGGAAATGGAGCCAGTGGTCACTCGCCACATGCGGTGTGTGGCATCTACGTTGCGCTCAGGCGCGTAAGGCGGTAAAATCAGGTATATTGCAGCGTGCGGCGGTGAGGGGCTTTCAGCGCGCCATTCTTACTATTGCTGGGGAGGTATCTGTTGAAGGTTGTTGTTGCCGGAGGAGCGGGTCTAATAGGATCCCATTTGTGCGCTCGTCTGCTCCAGGAGGATCATTTCGTCTGGTGTGTTGATAACCTGATTACTGGCTCAGAGCGCAACATCGAGGACTTGCGGCGTCACGCCAATTTCCACTTTGTGCGGCATGATGTGGCGCAACCGCTGGCTTTGGAGACAACAGTTGATGCGATCTTCCATCTCGCCAGCCCAGCCAGCCCGGTTGGATACTGGACCTACCCATTCGAGACGATCCGCGCCAACACCGAGGGCGCATTGCAGTTGCTCGATCTGGCTCGCGCTCATGCGGCGCTATTTCTGATGGCCTCTACCTCCGAGGCGTATGGCGACCCGCTGGAGCACCCACAGCGTGAAGGCTACTGGGGCAACGTTAACCCGGTTGGTGTGCGCGCCTGTTACGACGAGAGCAAGCGTCTGGGCGAGACAATCACGATGGAGTATCACCGCCAGTATGGGGTTGATACTCGTATTGCCCGCATCTTCAACACCTACGGCCCACATAATCAGCTCAACGATGGCCGTATGATTCCCAACTTCATCATGTGGGCGCTGGCAAATGAGCCGCTTGTTATTCACGGGACTGGCAAACAAACGCGCAGCATTTGCTATGTAGATGATCTGGTTGATGGTCTGATGCGCGCCATGTTCACGGCCGGTACGACCGCCGACGTTTTTAACCTCGGCAACCCAGAGGAACATACGATCCTCGAGTGGGCGCAGTTGATCATCGAGTTGTGCGGTTCCACATCATCACTCGCCTTTGAAGAGAAACGGCAGGATGACCCTGAGCGGCGTCAGCCGGATATTGCGAAGGCGAAGCGTCTCCTTGATTGGGAGCCGAAGGTCGATCCCAGGACTGGCCTGGCACGGACAATCGAATGGTTCAAGCGCGAGCGAGAGCGCGATGGTTTGCGTCTCTCCGCCAACACCGCCAACATCAACGGCTAATGCCGCCACGAGTTTTCTCAGGGTGGGTGGCCTACGCTACCATCGCCGGGCTGCTGACAGTGGCTCTAGCTGCCGTGATTCTGCTGCTACCGGGAATATCCGCACTTATGGCTTGTGGCAGGCGCTGGCCTTGTGCTGCTGGTTATCTTCGAGCCGTTCAGCGCCATACTGCTCATGCCGTTTGCGATTGCCTTCGGGTCGCTGGTCTCGCTTGGCGTGTCGCGGGTGAATGTTGGCCCTACAGATCTGCTTGTCGGCGCCCTTGTGGTGGTGTGGCTGGTTCGCCATGTTTCCCAACTGCGCCATCTCCCATCGCTGCTACAGGCCGACCGCCTGCGCGCGTTATGGATAACTGAGCGGGCGCGCTGCCTGCTGTTTCTGACGCTGATCGCCTACCTGCTATTCGTATGCCTCTCGCTCGCGGTAGCGACAGATCGGGTTGCCACGGTCAAAGAGATCATCAAGTGGTGCGAGGTGTTGGCGCTGGTGGCTCTCAGCGCAACCTACCTGCGGACAGCGTGGCAGGTTCGGATGGTTGCCTGGGCGATCATTGGCGCGACTGTTGCCGAGGCGCTGCTTGGCTACATCCAATGGGTCGCCTCGGCTGGCCAGGCTGGCTCTGGCAGCGAAGGCATGCGCGTGTTTGGGACGTTCGGCCAGCCCAATCCGTATGCGGGCTTTCTCAATTTTGGGCTGGTTCTTGCGCTCGCGCTGGCGCTCTTTGGCCACAACGTCCGCGAGCGGTGGGTGGCCGGGGGAGCGAGTGCGCTGCTCATCGGCGCGCAGACGTTGGCTGCTTCTCGTGGCGCGTTGCTTGGGTTGATCGTCGCGCTGGTGGCGATGGTGGTAGTAGGGTGGCGGCGCGAACGGCAGGCGGCGCTCATCGCGGCGGTGGGAGCTCCATTGCTGGTGATTGGCTGGATCACCCGGATTATTCCCGCGCGCATTCAACGAGCTATCCTCGACCAGGTGCGCATCAACGATGCGCTGAGCGGAACCGTGACCGCTGCCAACTTCTCGACGGTGGAGCGTATTGCCCATTGGATCGCTGGCGTGCGTATGTTCCTCGCGCACCCGCTGCTGGGGGTCGGCGCGGGCAACTACAACGCGGCCTATCCGCGCTATGCGCTGCCCGACTGGCCCGATGCGCTCGGTCACGCGCATAACTACTACATCAATGCCGCCGCTGAAACAGGCGCGCTGGGGTGCGCGGCGTTCCTGGCGCTGACCAGCGCAACCTTCTATCTCGGCTGGCGCACAGTACAGCAGGTACGAGCATATGCCGCCGCTGACAGTTCGCTGCCCGCGATTGCGCTGGGGCTGTTTGCGGCGCTGGTGGCATTGGCGACGCACAACCTTACCGACGATTTGTTTGTGCATGCGATGGAGTTGCAATTCGCCCTCATCATCGGCGCTCTGCTTGCGCTTCTTCGTATGAGCGCCTCGCGGGAGTCACACGTGTAATCCTCTGCGATAGCCGGGTTTGTGTTATCCTGGAATATGGAATGGGCCACCAGTCGCACTGTGGGCGGGGCAGTGGTTTGGAAGTTGGGGATATTCGACGATGCGAGTTGCGTTCAATGCGCTCTATTTGCAAGAGCCACATACTGGCACCGGGCGCTACGTGACGAGCCTTTTGAGCGCGCTCGGCCGTGTGGATGGCATCAACGAGTATCTGGTGCTCAGCCCCACAGAAGTGAAGGACGTTCCAGAGACGCCGTCTACTTTTCAGTGGGAGGCGCTGCCGCCGAGTCGCTTTCGTCGCGCGGGCGAGAACGTAGCCAAACTTGTCTGGGAGCAGCACACTTTTCCCCATGCCGCCAAGCAGCGCGGCGCACGGCTGCTGCATGTGCCATACTTTGCGCCGCCGCGGCGTGGGTTGGGCATCCCAATTGTCACAACCATCCACGATCTCATCAGTCTGCGGCTGCCCGCGTATCGCGCCACTCCGACCGCGCAGGCGTATGCGCGGCTTGTCTCGAATGCTGCCAAGCACGCGGATATGCTCATCGCCGTCTCTGAGTTCTCTAAACGCGACATTATGGAACTTCTCGGCGTCTCCGAAGAACGCGTGCGCGTCATCAACGAGGCGACGGCGCCGCAGTATCGTCGTGTGCAAGATGCGCGGCGATTGATGGCCGTACGCGATAAATACGGCCTCAGCGACATGTTCGTGTTGAATGTCGGAGGCCTCGACCTAGCGCAAGAACATCCAATCGCTCGTTGGCGCATTTGCCGCCGTCTTCCATGAAATGCAGGAGCCTGACCTTCAGCTTTTCATCGCGGGCGATCCGAACCGGCTCGGCAGCAGCCCGCTCTATCCCGACTGGCGCTCCCTCGCGGCGATGTTTGAGGTCGAAGAGAACATCGTCTGCATGCCAGTGGAAGAAGAAGACTTGCCTGCGATGTATAGCGCCGCATCCTGTTTTGCCTTCACCTCCACCTATGAGGGCTTTGGGCTGACGCCACTCGAAGCGATGGCCTGTGGCGCGCCAGTCGTCTGCTCCAACCGCACGTCGTTGCCAGAGGTGGTTGGCAGCGCGGGTGTTCAGGTGGATCCGATGGATACCGATCGGTTGGGGGCGGCGATTCTGCGCGTGTTGACCTCGCGCGAGCACCGCGACGACCTGCGGGCGCGTGGGTTGGCGCATGTGCGCCAGTTCAACTGGGAACAGGTGGCGGCGGAAACCAGCGCGCTCTTTGCTGAGGTCACTGGCACCACCAGGGAGTAGGCATGCGTGTCGTCATCGTCTCGAAGACTTTTGTGGCAGAGACAGCGCAACGCCAACTTGAGTGGATTGCGCGCCAGCCAGACATTGACCTGACCCTTATTACCCCACCAGCCTGGCGCTCCGACGATGGCCGCATGCTGACGTTTGTCCCGCGCTTCGTCGAGGGGTATGACGTGCGCGAGGCGGCTGTGGTCTTCAACGGACGCTATCACTTCTATCTCTATCGCGGTCTTGGCGCGTTGCTTCGCGGCTTGCGCCCTGATCTGCTGCATATCGACGAGGAGCCATATAACCCCGCCGGAACACAGGCGCAGCGGCTGGCGCACGCGCTTGGCGCTCCCACAGTCTTCGTCGCGTGGCAAAATCTCTATCGCATCTATCCTGCCCCGTATGCCTGGATGGAACGCTACAACTATCGCCATGCCGCCGCGATCATCGCTGGCAGCGCCGATGCGGCTGATACGCTGCGTCGCAAGGGATACACTGGGCCACTCGCCACATTTTCGGTGCATGGTGTTGATCCCGATATCTATCGACCGCTGCCACCCGCGAGACAATCAGACGTGTTTACCATTGGCTATCTGGGACGGCTGGTGCTGTATAAGGGCGTGGGTCTGCTCATCGAGGCGCTAACCGGGCTGCCAGAGCACTGTCGGCTGAGGTTGGTCGGGAGCGGGCCAGATGAAGGCGTATTGCGTCGCATGGCGGAGGAGCGGGGCGTCACGGATCGGGTTGAGTTTGCGCCAGCGATCGCAACCAATGATGTGCCACGCGCGCTGGCGGAGATCGATGCGCTGGCCGCGCCATCGCTGACACAGCCGCACTGGAAGGAGCAGTTCGGTCGAGTGTTGATCGAGGCGATGGCCTGTGGCGTACCCGTTGTTGGCTCGGATTCTGGCGAGATACCCCAGGTGGTTGGAGATGCGGGCCTGATCGTGCCCGAAGGTGATGTGGCGGCATTGCGTGCGGCGTTGGTACGCCTGGCGGAGGACTCGTCGCTGCGCGAGCGCCTCGCGCACGCTGGCCGGGCGCGGGTTCTGGATAACTTTACCCAGGAGCAGGTGGCCCGAAAGACGGTCGCCGTCTATCATGACGCGCTTGCCAGCCGGGAGGCTCGCCCATGAATATCGCCGCCGATGACCTGCATTGATTTGCAGATACATACCATCTACAGCGATGGCCATTGGCAGCCAGTGGCGCTCTTCGAGCATCTCGCCCAGGCGCGGTTTCGCGTCGTCTCCATCACCGACCATGACACGATGGAGCATCTTGGCGAACTACAGGCGCTCGGAGCCTCATACGGCGTACACGTCTTGCCAGGTGTCGAGATGACGACGAATTGGCGTGGTCGTAGCGCACACCTGCTCTGCTATGCCGCCGAATTCAGTGGCGATGCGCTTGGGCGATTGGCGCGTACCACTGTGGCCGACCAACTCGCCAACACCCATGCCGTCTACGAGGAGCTGCGTCGCCGAGGCTATCACTTCGCGCAAGAGGGCGAACTGCCTGTCCGGCCCATCGATAATGCGCGCCTGTTGCTGGCGAATGGCTATGCGGCGACGCTGGATGATGCGCTGCGGATGATCGCCGACGCGGGCTACCGTTCGATCACTGTGCCGCTAGCCGACGCCGTTACCGCTGCCCATGCCAGTGGCGCGCTGGCGGTACTGGCGCATCCCGGGCGCGGCGGCGGCGAGATACAGCAGTATGATCCGCCATTGCTGGCCGAACTGCTCACGGACGTGCCATTGGATGGCATCGAGACGCGCTACCCTACCTACAGTGAGGAACAGGTGGCGATATACACCGCGTTTGCGCGCGAGCATGCCCTGCTGGTCAGTGCTGGCTCCGACTCGCATGGCCCACAGCAGCGGATGCCTATCCCCTATCCAGCCGCCACCTGCGCCGAATTGCTGGCGCGCTGCGGCATAGCCGTTCTATGAAAAAGCCCCCTCCAGCGTGAACAACTGGAGAGGGCGAGTATGCTTATGCTGGCGCTATTCGTAGCGCAGCACTTCGAGCGGGCGAACGCGAGTGGAGTTCCATGCCACCGCTGTTGCCACCACCATACAGACGACAGCGGTGCCGAAGATGATGATCAGCACCAGTCCAGTTTCCACGCCAAAGTTCAAGGATTTGACGAGCAGCCCTAGTATGAAGAGAGCCACCGCTACTAGCAGCATTGCCAGCACACCGCCAGTAAATCCAATGACGCCATTCTCCATGAGCACCTCACTCAATACGCTGCGACTGGTATGCCCAACTGACTTGAGAATGCCAAGCTCACGGCGTCGTTCGAGCATGGCCAGCGCAACCGCATTGGCAATAATGATCACGCCAGCAATCATCGCCAGCGAGGCGATGGCGGTCAGCATGATGATGAGGTTATTCAAGAGGCTGTTGATCAGGAGCGTGAGATCTGCCAGATTCAAGGTTTCGGCGTTGGGGACGGCTGCCTGAACCTTATTCAGTACCTGAGCAGACTGCTTGGGGTTCAGGATAAGCGAATAGGCATAGAGCACGTGGCCGTTGGCGAGAGCCTGCGTCACAGCGTTGTCGGTTATCATGCCTCCTGTGGTCAGGCTGAGGGAGGTGACCTCATAGAATCCCACCACCGTCACTGTCTTGGTGGTCTTGCCATCCGCGCCTTGCAGCACAATCTGCGAACCCAGTTGCAGGTCAAGCGGTGCAACGGTGGAGCGTTGCGGCATGATCACGTTACTGGTGCCAACGTCGCTGGCGCCGAGATTGCGCCCGCTCTTGATGGTCACGTCTGGGATACTGTTTCCCGCAAGGTCATATCCTACCGGCTGGCTGAGATAGGAGATCAGCTCTTCCCGATTCAGGATCTTGCCCGATCCGCCGCTGATTGACCCCTGAATGATAGGGCCAATTGGCCTGTTGTCCACCGAGACAGGATTCGCCTGCGCCACGGTATTGACCAGCTTACCCTTGATACCCGAGATATTGCGTAGCTCGGTATCCACCGCCGCTTTGTCCTGTGCGTTGACCAGGACAAATGAGTTGTACGTGGTACCAGTGGAGAGCAGGCTGTTGATATTATCGCGAATGCCTATGCCGAGAGCCAGGATCAAGCCAATGGCAAACACGCCAATGAAAAGCGCGACCATCGTGGTCACGGTGCGGGTTTTTTGCCGCCCTATGTTACGCAGCGCCATCTTGACATTGCTTTTCCAGGTAAGTGGCAGGAAGGCTACCACCAGGCCCAGCAGCGAAAGCGCAGTAAACAGGCTGCTCATAATGGGAATGCCACTCCAGCCGTTGGCAATCGACAGCCAGGTAATGGCCCCAAAGAACACCACGCCACCCACCACCAGCGCGACAAAGCCAGGATTGAGCGACTCCGGTACCGGTAACCGACTAATCAAGAACACTACCAGGGTAAAGACAGCGCTGAGCGCCGCCAGTATGATACCGCCGACAATGACGACGATGAGCGCCAGGTCACGGTTGCCCAGTATGACCGCTGAGAGTACAAAGAAGAGCACACCCAGTAGCGCCGCCAGAGAGAAGGTAAGCAGAAAGCTCCCGGTGGTATTTCCCTCTGGCAGCTCCCGCAGCACCGCCTGAGGCCTTATCTGTCCGGCCTGGACAATCGGCATAATCCCAAAGATCAGCGCGGTAAAGAAGCCGATCGCCACTCCAGAGAGCAGCGTCAGGGGGTCAACCGTGAAGTCTAGGTGAAGCTGTACCGCGTTCTCAACAATGGTCTTGACCACCAGGCCAGCGCCAATACCGGCTAACGCCCCAACCACGCCGCCTATGAGCCCCAGTAATCCCGCTTCTACGCCAAATAGGCCATACAGGTCGACCTGCCGGTATCCAGAGGTCTTGAGCATGGCGATCTCAACCCGACGTCTGCGCAGCATTACCTGCATGGTATTCATGATGCCGACACCGCCGATGAGGAGCGCGAGCAGCCCTACGATCTCGAGGAAGTAGCGGAGATTTTGAACCGCGTCCTGATTCTGTTGCAACTCGTCTTTGGTGGTGGTGACGGTCGCGGTGGGCAACGCCTGAGTAATCGCCGCCTTGGCCTTGTCCTGGTTGGCGTCCGTATGCCCTGGAACATTAGCGTAGATGGCATTATACTGGGGCGGAAGGCCGGAGCTGCTGGGCAGCGCTTTATAGGTATCCAGCGACACTAGCATCTCCGGCCTGTCAAAGAAGCCGGAGCTATAAATGACGCCGCCAATGGTGGCCGTGAAGGAACGGCCATCGGAAAACGAGTGAATAGTAAGGCTGTCTCCCTTCTGCAAGCCAAGCTGAGAGAGCAGCGCATCAGTCACGATAACCGTATTGCCGGTCAGTATCGAAGAAATCGAACCATCGCTGGGATTGCTGAAGTCAGGCGATCCTGCCAGTGGGAAAACCGCAGGATCGACGGCATAGAGCTGGAAAGCCTGGGGCTGGCCATTTACCTGGGCATGAACCTGCCCATTTACCACCGCAGTGTACTGTGTGATTGTGCCGTTGGCTTTGAGATTGCCGAAAACCGCGATCTGCTCTGGATTGAAAGCGGTGATATCATTGCGTATCGATATGTCGCCGCCGTTTCCGCCGCGTACATTGCCGGTGAGCGCGGTGTTCACCATATTGCCCACTAGCTGCAACGCGACAATGGCCATCACCCCCACGGCAATACAGAAGATCGCCAGGAGGGTTCGCTGACCGCCTCGCCGTAGCGAGCGAGTGGCATAGTTCCAGTAGAGCTTAAGCCGATTCATGACGATATACTCTCTTTCAGGAGAGAACTGGTTGTACTGCTGCTGCTAGTCGTTATCTCTGCATGCGTGTCAGTCACCGTTGGCTACCAGCCCATCGACGATATGGATGGCCCGATCAGCGGCTCCAGCTACGTTGACATCATGGGTGGCGATCACGAAGGTCGTTCCTGTCGCCTGGCGCAGATCGCGGATCATCTGCAGGATATTGTCGCCATTCTTTTTGTCCAGGTTTCCGGTTGGCTCATCCATGATCACAATGGCAGGGTTGGTAGCCAGAGATCGGGCGACCGCCACCCTCTGCTGCTCTCCACCGCTGAGCTGGTTGGGCTTGTTGCCCAGGCGGTGGCCCAGCCCTACCAGGTTGAGTAACTGCTGGGCGCGCTCGGAGGGGCGACCAGGATGCTTGCCAACATAGAGAGGCACTTCGACATTCTCCTGGGCGGTAAGGGTAGGGATAAGGTTGAAGGCCTGGAAGACCATACCGATTTTCTGGTTGCGAACCGAGGCCAGCTTGCCTTCGCTCAGATGGGTGATATCCAGTCCGTCGACCAAGACCTGGCCGCTGGTGGGAGAGTCGAGACCAGCGATGATACCCAACAGTGTGGATTTGCCGGAACCAGAGGGACCGACTATGGCAACGAATTCACTGTGGGCGATCCGCAGGCTAATGCCTCTAAGGATGTCGATGCGCTCGCGCCCCAATGGCAGCGACTTGCGCACATCGATGGCTTCAAGCGCGGCGACTCCGGTCGCATGTTGTGCTGCTGGCTGGTAATTGGCGTCCGTATTCTGAGTTGATTCCACGATGTCTCCCATCTCCACATAGCTATATGTTGCGGTCGTACGCCAGTGCGCCGCTGCAAAGGCTCTTGAGAGGTATCGCCTCGACGCGAATCTCACAATGGAAGTACGATGGCTGGCAACCAACAGTTTCATCAGGAAACTGATGATGTGCCAGGCTGATGTAACCCTGCTTCTTCTCGAACGCTGGGCAACTGTTAGATAATAGAGATGTGCGGCTCTGTGGAACCAGTGACAAACGTCATATCTTCCCGCCTCAACTTCAGACCAGCGCGAGTGACCAGCATTATCAGATGTTTCGGGTGTTCATCGTGAGGGGGCATTGCCGCACTACATAGCCGCACTACACACTTTCAGGAGGTACACATGACACTCGAACGGCCACATGACGCCTACGCGGCGATCTCCACCTGGTATGACGTCGAACACGACAGCCTGACCGAGGATATCGAATGTATTCAGGAGGTGATCGCGCACGCTGATCTACGCGCTCCCGCGATTCTGGAGGTCGGGTGCGGTACGGGACGTGTCCTGGCGCGCCTTGCGGCGGCGGGCTATTCGGTGACGGGGATCGATCCATCTGACGCGATGCGCCAGCGATGCGCCCGCCGGTTGGCAGCTTTGCCGGAACGTGTCTCACGCCGCGTGCGTGTGCTTGCGGGCGATGCGGAAAACCTGCCACTCGACGATCAGGATCAGTTTGACCTGGGCATCTTCACGCTGAATACCTTTGCGCACCTGCTGACGAGCCAGGCACGGCATCGCGCATTGAGCGAACTCGCCACACACCTGCGACCCGGCGCGCTGGTGCTGCTCGATCTCGATCTGCTTGGCGTGCGACGGCTCGCGGAGACGGCGGGCCAGCTTTGGTGGCAGGGCACATGGACTCTGCCAGAGAATAAGGCGGTTCTGCTTTCACACCTCATCGTCGCCGCGCCAGCTACGACACCGGGCATTCTTCGCGTTACTCACATGTACGATGTCCACGAACAGGGAGGCGAGGTGCGCCGGGCCATCAGCGCCATGTCGCTGGCAATGCTGAGCAAGGGCGAGATCGAACTGGCGCTCCACTATGCGGGCTTCGCGGTCGATGAGGTCTATGGCGGTTACGACCTTGCTTCATGGGATGACACATCCGCGCGGGCGATATTCGTGGCGCGCTGGACTGGCCAACAGAACCAACAGAGCTAAAGTCGTCTACGAGCCGCCGAGGGGTAACTCATAGCAGAGGACGAGGCTGCCATCATCGGGCGCGGATGTGGCGTGTACGTTGCCGCCATGCCAGCCAGCCGTCGTCTGCGCGATGACCAGCCCCAAGCCGGGGTGCGCAGAGCGGTCGGCGCCGAGTGGGCGCGGCTGATAGAAGCGCTCGAAAAGATGGCTCAGATCTGTTGCATTCAGTTGAACACCTGCCAGTGTCACCTCGAACTTGAGCATCTGCTCGTGCGTTGAGGTGGCAACGGTCATGACGCCCTCAGGCGGCATCAGTGCGATCCCTGCGCGCAAGAGGCCAGCCAACCCCTCTCGCAGGCGTTCGCCGTCGACGCGAATGGTCGTCGGCGTCTCAGCCGTGGTTCGTGTCAGCGTAATGGTGTTTTCGCGCAGTTGCTCGCGCACGCTATCAAGCGCGTGTGTGAGGGTCGCCGCAGGGTCAACATTGGTGAGATGGAGGGCGAGTTCGCCACTATCGGCGCGTGCGAGAAAGAGGATCTCTTCGATCAGTACGGTGAGTTGGCCGATTGAAATGTGCGCGTAGCCGAGCATTTCTCGCTGGCGCTCGTTGAGTGAACCAGCAAGGCCGTCGAGAACCATCTCCACAAACCCGTTGGCGCTGTGCAACGGGGTGCGGAGTTCGTGCGCGGCGTTTGCGAGGAATGTGCGCTCGTTCGCCTTGCCACGAGGGCGACGCGTTGGCTTTGTCGAATCCATCGGCGTCAGCCTGTAAACTTATAGCCGACGCCGCGCGCTGAATGGATCAGCTCTGGATGCGCAGGGTCGCGTTCGAGTTTGCGTCGCAGCCGACGGACGTAGACATCGACGATGTTGCTCTCACCGACATAGGCATCGCCCCAGACGCTCGCCATCACATCTTCGCGCTCGACCGTCTCGCCAGTGCGCTGCGCCAGATGAACGAGTACCTTCATCTCGGTCGGCGTCAGGGAGACCGGACGTCTGCCGGGCAGGTTAACGCGCAGTGCGATGGCGTCGATCTCGATGCTGTGGGTCTGGATGGTCACGCCATCACCGCGTGTCCTGCGATAGCGCCGCAGCACAGCCTCGACACGAGCGGTCAATTCCGCAGGCTGGAACGGCTTGCAGATGTAATCATCCGCCCCGATCTTCAGCCCTTCGAGCCGGTCTTCGAGGTCACCTTTCGCAGTGACAAAGATGACGGGCATCTCGTAGCCATCATTGCGCAGCCGCTTACAAAAGTCGAACCCATTCAGATGGGGCAAGTTCACATCGAGGAGAATCAAATCTGGCGTGCGCTCATCCAGCAACGTGAGCGCGCCGCGCGCTGAATCGGTCATATCAACCGCATAGCCCTGTTCCGCAAGCAGAAACTGAACCATACGGCTTCCCAAGGGATCGTCATCAACCACCAGGATGCGCAAGTGGATTCCTCCTGCCAACCGGTGAAGTTCTCGGTCTTCTCGTTGAATATCCGCGCAGGTAGTGCGCATCTCGTCGAATCAAGTCCTCCACCAGCCGCCTCACGTCCACACGATATGGTACGCCCGCGCTGGCTGACTGTCAATAAACTCGCCTGTTGGTCTATCCCGCCTGCTGGTTGCGGGCAGCTCGGCGGCGATGTTCCAGATGAACCAGCAACACCGAAATATCGGCTGGCGTGACTCCCGGAATGCGCGACGCCTGCCCGACGGTCAGCGGTCGGACGCGCTCGAGTTGTTGGCGAGCCTCGGCGCGCAGGCCCGTGAGTGTCGCGTAGTCCATGCGCTCTGGTAAGGGCTGGCCTTCCAGTCGTTGCGCGCGCAAGACGCTGGCCTGCTCCTTGCGGATGTAGCCAGCATATTTGGCGTGTAGCTCCACCTCGACGGCGGTATCATCGTCCAGTTCAGGCAAGCTGGTGATCGTCGTTGGCGGCTAGCAGACGCACCTGCCAGTAACGAACCTCTGGCCTGCGCAGAAGCTCTGCCCCACTGGTAGGCTCTCCAATGGGCTGGAGTCCCAGTTTCTCAAGATGCTCGTTTGCGATCCGCGATGGTCTAATGGTGAGTGATTCCAAGTTCGCGGATGCCTCCAACGCCAGGTGTTGGCGAGCAGCCACCTGCGCGTGGCGTTCATCGCTCAGCAGGCCAAGGCGCCAGGCGCGCTCAGAGAGCCGCAGATCGGCGTTATCGTGGCGCAGCAGCAGGCGATGTTCCGCGCGCGAGGTATGTAGCCGATACGGCTCGCTCGGTGGCTGCGTCACAAGGTCGTCGATCAACACGCCAATATAGGCTTCATCACGTCGGAGGATAAACGGCGGCTCGTCTCTTAGCGGCCAGCGCCGCGTTGACGCCCGCCATGATCCCCTGCGCCGCCGCCTCCTCATAGCCGGAGGTGCCGTTGATCTGGCCCGCCAGAAAAAGATGGCGCACCTTCTTCGTTTCGAGCGTCGGGCGTAGTTGGTCGGATGGCACGTAATCATATTCAACCGCGTAGCCTGCCCGCATCAGTTCAACGCGCTCCAGGCCAGGGATGCTCCGCAGCATCGCAATCTGCACATCCTCAGGCAGACTCGTATTCATCCCCTGCACATAGACCTCGCCGGTGCGCCATCCCTCAGGCTCCAGAAATACCTGGTGGCGTTCTTTGTCGGCGAATCGCACGACCTTGTCTTCGATCGATGGACAGTAGCGCGGGCCAATCCCCTCGATAGTGCCATTGAAGAGCGGGGAGCGGTCGAGATTGGCGCGGATGATGTCATGCGTGCGCTCATTGGTATGGACCAGGTAACAGGGTAACTGTGGCCGCCAGGTTGTCCGCGCCTCGTCAGGAATTGGATAGATCGGGTTTGGTGAGCCAGATGGCAGCGTGACATCGTTACGTGCGGCGACATCGCTGGAAAAGTAGAGTGGACTGGCGCTGCCCGGCTGGATCGTTGCCTGAGAGAAATCGACGGTACGGGCATCGATCCGTGGCGGCGTGCCTGTCTTGAATCGGCCAATGGTTAGCCCAAGCGCACGGAGCGACTCTGAGATGCCCAACGCTGGCGCTTCACCGCTACGGCCACCTGCCTGCGTCTTGTCGCCCACGACCAGTCGCCCATTGATGAAGGTGCCGGTCGTCAGGATGATGGTGCGGGCGGCAATCGTCCAGCCGCGCGAGGTCACCACGCCATGAATGCTGGCGCGCCCGTCGGCGTCCTGTTGTGTGAGCAGTCGGACGACTGTATCCTGCTTGAGATCGAGGTTCGGCTGTATCTCCAGCGCATACTTCATCGCCAGCCGATACGCCTGTTTGTCACACTGCGCCCGTAGCGCCTGTACCGCTGGCCCCTTTCCAGTGTTGAGCAGCCGGATTTGGATGAATGTGCGGTCGGTGTTCCGTCCCATCTCACCGCCGAGCGCGTCAATCTCACGCACCAGATGTCCCTTTGCCGGGCCGCCGATGGAGGGATTACAGGGCATCAACGCAATGCTATCGAGATTCATCGTCAGCAGCAGTGTGCGACGCCCCATACGCGCCGCCGCCAGCGCCGCCTCACAGCCCGCGTGCCCGGCGCCGACAACCAGCACATCGTATTCTGTTCGAGATTCCGCCTCTACTGCTTGTGGCTGTTGTTCGTCCATAGATGCTTCCAGTGTTATCCAGTGTCCTGGCTGTCGCGTACAGGTGGTTCAGGTGGTTCAGGTGACTGTGATCACCATGTTCATCGAAGGATAGATGGAACAGGTGATTGGGTAGACACCCGGTGACGGGAAATCTAAGGTCAGTATCTGCCCCGCGTCGACGCTGAACCCACCATCCTGGCGAAGCTCCTGCGGCCCTGGCAGTGAGGGGTCGCATTGACCATTCTTACCGAGGCAGAGAATGTGTGGCCCCGAATCCAGCCGCACGACGAAAACGACCTCGGAACCATGCTTGACGGTGAGCGCATGCTGGACGAAGTCGGTAGTGGTCAGGTCGATAGTGTTCGCGCCGCCGCCCGGAGTTGGTCGCGGGGTGAAATCCGCGGGAGGCGTCGGAGTTGGCGCCCGCCCGATGGAACACGCCGCCAGACTGATCGTCAGCAACAACAGCAACATCATTGCCGGATAGGCGCCGAAAACGCGAGATATCTTCATGCCAAGACATTCCCTGTGGGTCACATTTCACCAAACCGCCTGTGGGCAGCCAGCGACACTATACCATATCAGGATCGCAGTACGACGCTATCTGGCGGGTCTCGCGATATGGAAAAGCCCGCTCCATGTAGGGAGACGGGCCTTCTTGTTCGCATTGCGTCGGTCGCAGACACGACGTTATTGCACGGTAATCGTCAGATTCATATCTGGGTGAACCGTACAAGCGATATGGTATGTTCCTGGGGTCGCAAATGTGACCGTTTTCGTAT
The DNA here is from genome assembly GCA_963702665.1 of uncultured Chloroflexia bacterium. GTDB lineage: Bacteria > Chloroflexota > Ktedonobacteria > Ktedonobacterales > JADMIN01 > DAHUXT01. Next base: position 68,729 of record CAVPDP010000009.1, on the reverse strand, counting down.
CGCCGGGATTGATCGTAAAGCCAGGATCGGCGAGTTCCTTTGGCGCATTGGCGTCGGCAATGCACTTGCCATTGTCGCCAGCGCAGAGGATGTGCAGGCCGCCAGTATCTGACGGGTCAACGAAATTGAATGGCGTCCCCGCTTTGACGGTGATGGCGGTCTGCGCAAAGTCTTGCCACGGTTAAATCCACGTGATCGACTGGACCGGAAACGGTGGTGTTTCCACCCGGAGTCTTGCCACATCCCGCCGCCGCCATCGCGCCGAGAATCAGGAACGGAAGCATGAGTACTGCCAGCTTTTTCATAAACGACGTTGTTCCTTTGCTACTTTGCCGCTATTTACTCGGCGTGTTCACCGCAGGCTGAATAATGTCCCGCATGAACACTGCCGATTTGTCGTTCCGGCTAATATACCGGACCTTGATAGCCGATTGCATACCACCCTTTACTATAGCAAAAGGCTCAATGTGTGACAATCGGGGAAAATCCTGATGTTTCTCGTAGGCCTTTCTCAGGGGTCGGTACAAAGGCACGCGGTAGCCTCACGAGTGGCTGAGTTCCGCCGCTGGTATCGGCGACTCGGTAAGCTGATAGCCGACACCTGGGGCAGTCAATATGTAGTGCGGGTGTGCGGGGTCCGGCTCAATCTTGCGGCGCAAGCGACGGATATATACCCAGAGAAACTCCGTTTCCTGACCATAGCCAGCGCCCCAGACCCGTTCCAGCAGTTGCGAATGCGAGATCACCATACCAGGATGCTGTGCCAGCGCTCGCAGAAGGCGGTATTCTGTCCGGCTCAACGCGATGGGACGACCGCTTTCGTGTACCTGCTGATGGGCGAGATCGATTTCCAGCGTTCCCACCGTCACCAATCCTGAGCGTGTGGTTGCGGCAGGCATAGCCTGTGACGCACGCAGGGCCGCGCGAATCCGCGCCATGAGTTCCTCAATATTGAACGGGCGTGGGATGTAATCCACGGCGCCCGCATCGAGGAGCCGGGCGCATGTGCGCGGGTCGGCGCTTCGCCCCAGCATAAGTATCGGCGCGCTTGCGTACTGGCGCAGACGAGCGAGCAGGCTCGTGCCCTCCATGGCTGGCAAGCCGCTGTCGAGGAGTAAGAGATCAGGCTCCTCACGGTCGATATATTTGAACGCGTCTTCCTCACACTCACAGGTGTGCGCCTGGTAGCCATGCGCCTCGACATTCGCGCGCAGATAGCGCGCCATACGTGTGTCACCTTCGATGATCAACAACACAGGTTCCTGGCGGGTCAATGGGAGGCGCTGGGGCGCGGGTGGTTGTTCGGTGAAGCTTGGCCCTGGCTCTGGTCGGAGCGTGGGTGTATGTGGCCACCAGACGTAGAAGGTCATGCCAGTGGCTCGTGTGGTCGCCTCTGCCCATATGCGCCCGCTGTGGCTCTCCACGAGGCGGCGCGCAACCGCGAGGGGAACCAGCGCCGCCATGCGTTCGGCATCCAGTTCTGGCATCATTGGAAATGGCTCGAAGATTTCGTTCAGCCGCTCTTCCGCAAGGAGTGTTTCGAACTGACGGATACCTATGAGCGCGCCATCGTCCTGTGTACGCAGGCTGACACGCACAGCGCTACCACGCGGCGCAAGCTGTATGGCTGCCGCCAGCAAAAGATGCGCGACCTGGGTGACTGTTTGTTGGTCGGCCATCACTGTTGGGCTGTCGCCAGGCAACGCTAACTCGAGGCTATGTCGAGGCGCCGCTGTTTTCCACTGCGCGAGCAACTCCATCAGCACATCCGCCAGTTCCACAGGAACGACCTGTAAAGGCGCGGCAGGCAGCGCACTGGTCGCCAACTGCTCCAGCACATCCAGCGCAGCCGAAATGTACGCCGCCTCGCTTGTGGAAAGCGGTGTTTCCGTGGCTTCGGTTGGTTGGCGCAGTGCGGCGAGTGAACCTATCAGTGTATGGCGCAGCCGACGGATCAATTCTTCCGGAGTATGCTCGAAGGTTGACGCCGGACCTGAACTGCTACGCATCGCCTGCTCAGTGCGAGCCTCTTGCCCCATATTTTCTCCTGACTATTCCCTGAATAGGAGAGGGTATATGCGTGCTGATGATACTATAGCTGTCCGGTGGCGCGCTTCCGCAACATTGCTATTTCAGGGCTATGAGCGGTTCTGGCTCGTTCAGGAAATTGTTAGGGAGTTTTGTCAGGCTGCAATGGCGTCATTCAGGTGTTGGCAGTACAATAGAACCGTCTTTATCGCTCACCAACGGCTCAATGATGGAAGGATATACGATGCAGCGGACGGAAGTTGCGGGTACGTCGGGCGCTTCTTGGCGCGGAACACTGGGCGCGTATATCGGGCTGATGAAGCCGCATGTGACGGTCTTGCTGCTGGGGACGACGCTGGCGGCGATGGCGGTGGCGGGGCTGCCCAGTCTGCCGGTGGTGCTGGCGACGCTGCTGGGGGGCGCGTGCGCCGCCGGGAGCGCCAACGCGCTCAACTGCTATTGGGATCGCGACATCGACCAGATCATGAGCCGCACCCGGACGCGCGCGTTGCCGAGCCACAAAGTGGGCGAGAAGCAGGCGCTGGTCTTTGGGATCAGCCTGGGGGTGGCCTCGTTCGTGGTGCTGAGTCTGGTGGTCAATCTGCTCGCGGCGCTGCTGGCGCTGGCCGCGATTGGGTTCTATGTCGGGGTCTACACGATGTGGCTCAAGCGCACGACGCCGCAGAACATCGTGATCGGGGGGGCGGCGGGCGCGGTACCGGTGCTGATCGGCTGGGCCGCTTCAACGGGGACGCTCAGCCTCGCGGCAGTCTGGATGTTCCTGATTATTTTCCTGTGGACGCCGCCGCATTTCTGGGCGCTCGCGCTGGTGTTGCGCAAGGACTACGAGCGGGCGGGCGTGCCGATGCTGCCGGTGGTCGCTGGCGAGCGCGAAACGCATCGCCAGATTATTCTGTATACGCTGTTGCTGCTCGCGGCGAGTTGTGTGCTGGTTACGACGCAGGTGGTGGGGCTGCTCTATCTCGGCTCGGCAGTGCTGCTAGGTGGTGGATTGCTGGTTCTATCCATCATGCTTGCGCGTGATAAGACGCTGGCGAGCGCACGGCGCTTGTTCTGGTTCTCGAACTACTACCTGGCATTGTTGTTTGCGGTTATGGTGGTAGACCACCTCATTCGCTAGTGGCGGAGGCATAGCGCAATGGCGACACCGACGACCAAACGGCCAGAATCCACCGCACCGCGACGACCTGTGCGCAATAACGCGATGCTCTTGCGGCTCATCTCGCGTGTGCTGGTAGGTGCGCTCGTGGTGGCCGTCGCCATCGTTCTTGTGGCGCACGCGCTGGTTGGCAATGACCAGAACGCGACAGCGCATCTACAGGGAACGTCGCTCGGCGGAAACTGCCGCGCCTACCTTTACGCTGACCGATCAGAACGGTACACCTATATCGCTCGCTGCCCTGCGCGGACATCCAGTGGTGCTGACGTTCTTTTACACGCATTGCACCGACGAATGTCCGCTCACCGCGTCGAAGTTTCAGCGTGTGCTGACTGCGTCTGGGTCACAGTTTAAAGATGTGCGGTGGGTGGCGGTGAGCACTGACCCCGTCGGCGATACGTCAGCGACGGCGACCGATTTTGTCGCGAAGCACGGCCTGACTGGCGCGCTCCACTATCTGCTCGGCACGCAATCGCGAGCTTGCGCCGATATGGACAGACTATTCGGTAGCGGTCGAAAACAGTAGCGGCATCATGACACCGGGCGCCGATGACGCTGGCAAAGTTCAGCATACTGGCGGTGTCTGGCTCATCGACGCAAAGGGGCGCGAGCAGGTTTATCTCGATGCGGCGTTCAACCCACAGGCGCTGACCGCTGACCTGAAGATACTCGTGGGAAAGTGATGGGACATTCATCGGGCAATTGCCAGCCCGGCGCCATCAGTGTATGCTTTGTAGATGGTTGTGTCTCAGACACCCTATGGCCGAACTCATCGCGGTTTGTCTTTATCGTACGTTGACCGTTCGTTCTTGTAGTGCGCAGGAGGTCGAGGATCTGCATATGCCTTTTCGTTCCAGGCTAACACGTTGGGGAGCCATCTCAGTACTGGCTCTCGCCGTCGCGGGTTTGCTCGCGGGTTGCGGGGAAAATTCGCCAAGCCCTCTCGACCCAGCTGGGCCTATCGCCGATAAAGAGGCGGGGCTGTTCTGGCTGATTCTGGTGGTTGCGACAGTCGTGTTTGTTATCGTCACCGGAACCTTGATCTACTTCATGATACGCTTCCGCGCGCGTCCTGATAGCCCTCCCGCGCGTCAGATTGGTGGCCATCAGCGGCTAGAAGTTATCCTGGCGGCCATCCCGACGGTCGTGCTCTTCGTCGTGCTCTTCGCCACGATCTCCACGATGTTCGCGCTGGCGCAGCCCAAGGCGCCCAATGTGCTGACGGTGCGCGCGATTGGCCATCAGTGGTGGTGGGAGTTCCAGTATCCTGACCAGAAGATCGTCACCGCCGATGAGATGTACATCCCGGTCAATACAGTCGTTCACATCGAGTTGTATTCCAACAATGTCATCCACAGCTTCTGGGTGCCTCAACTCGGCGGCAAAACGGACGTCATCCCTGGCCACGACAACACGATGTGGCTGCAGGCGTCGAAGATGGGCGACTACCGCGGCCTATGCACTGAATTCTGCGGCACGCAGCACGCCCATATGGACTATCTGGTGAAGGCTGTATCCGCCGACCAGTTCCAGACATGGGTATCCCGGATGCAGATTGCCAGCGGCAACTGCTCGCCAAGACCGATCCAAATTATGCTGGCCAGCAGTTGTTTGTCGACAGGAGCTTGCGCGGGTTGCCACCTGATCGATGGTGTGAACAAGCCCAGTGATTTGCTGATTGGCCCAAACCTGACGCACTTCGGTAGCCGCTCGTTGATCGCTGGCTGGGTGCTCGATAACAACACCGCCAATCTGACGGCGTGGATCCATGATGCGCAGGCGGTGAAGCCCGGAAGCGACATGCCCGCCTTCACGACTCTTCCCGATAGCGATGTGGATGCGCTTGTCGCCTATCTGCAAAGCCTGAAGTAGCAATCGCTGTCTGTGCCCGGCGTGGCGCAGGCGCTAGAACTAGACAGTGAGGACGCCATGGCAATTGGGAGCGTTGCTACTCGTGGACATGTAGCGCGACGTTCGTGGAAGCAATCCGCGATAGGGTCGTGGGTGACGACGGTCGATCATAAGCGCATCGGCATTCTGTATATGTACACCGCCTTCGTCTTCTTCCTGTTTGGCGGAGTCGAGGCGCTGTTGGTGCGCACACAGCTTGCCGTGCCGAACAACACATTTCTTAGCCCGCAGGCCTACGATCAGGTCTTCACGATGCATGCGACGACGATGATCTTCCTGTTCGTCATGCCAATGTGGACAGGATTCGGCAACTATCTGGTGCCGTTGATGATCGGCGCGCGTGATATGGCCTTCCCGCGTATCAACCAGTTGGGCTACTGGCTATTCCTCTTTGGCGGCCTGTTGCTGACGGTCAGCTTCCTCTTCGGCGCCGCGCCGAACGCGGGCTGGTTCAGCTATGCGCCACTGACTGAGGCGACAACCGCGTGCCTGATGGGTCCTGTCGGTACTGCCCAGGCGCAGGCCGCCACTGCCGCTCTAGATGCCGCGCAAAGCTTGCAAGGGTGCTTCTCGCCCGGCCTGAATATGGATTTCTGGATCGCGGGCATCAACCTGCTCGGCATCGCGTCCATTACCAGTGGCATCAACTTCATTGTGACCATCCTGCGTATGCGCGCGCCCGGCCTGACGATCAATCGCATGCCGCTCTTCACCTGGATGATCATGGTGATGTCGTTCCTGCTGGTCTTCGCGATGCCAAGTCTGACGGTCGCCAGCTTCCTGCTGCTCTTTGATCGCCACCTGGGCACGCACTTCTTTCAGGCGGGATTTGGGGGTGATCCGTTGCTCTGGCAACACCTCTTCTGGTCGTTTGGCCATCCAGAGGTGTATATCCTGATCTTACCCGCGTTCGGCATGATCTCTGAGATCGTGCCAGTCTTCTCCGGGAAACCGATCTTCGGCTATACGTTCGTCGCCTGGTCTGGCGTTGCCATCGGCTTCCTCAGCTTCACTGTCTGGGCGCACCATATGTTCGCGGTTGGTCTGCCACCGCTGGCGCAGGCGTTCTTCGCCTCCAGCACGACGCTGATCGCGATTCCGACGGCGGTGAAGATCTTCAACTGGGTCGGCACGCTCTATGGCGGGCGGATACGATTTACAACCTCGATGCTGTTTGCGCTCGGGTTTATCGCCATGTTCCTGATTGGCGGCTTGAACGGTGTCGCGGTCGCGGTTGTGCCGGTGGACTACCAGCTCACAGACACGTATTTCGTCGTCTCGCACATTCACTATGTGCTCTTCGGCGGCTCGGTCCTGGCGATGTTTGCTGGCCTGTTCTACTGGTTCCCGAAGTTCTCCGGGCGCCTGCTAGATGAGCGGCTAGGGAAACTCCAGTTCTGGCTCTTCCTCATTGGGTTGAATCTAGCGTTCTTCCCGATGCACATTATGGGCCTGCTGGGTATGCCGCGACGGCAATACACCTACGCGCCGAACCTTGGCTGGGATCAACTCAACCTGATCTCGACCATCGGCGCATTCATCATTGCTGTCGGGGTGATCGTCTTCCTCGTGAACTGGATCAAGACCATGAGCTTCACGAAGGCCAACGCCTCGAGTGACCCATGGGACGCCTTCACGTTGGAGTGGGCGACCACGTCGCCGCCGCCAGTTGAAAACTTCGCGACGATTCCTGTGGTACGCAGTCGGCGTCCGCTCTGGGATATCAAGCATCCAGAAGATCCGGATTGGCGACGCGAACATTGACCTTGATCCCCTGACGCTTTCGTAGCTGTCGTGTCGTGCGACTGACAAGAGCAGCAGGGGCGGAACCTGGTGAGGAGCAGCATGAAGGATGTGATGGAGGCGGCGGATCAACAGCCACCTGAAATGACGAGAGCGGCGCCACGGCTGAGCCGCCGGGCAATCGTCGGCTTCGTCGTAACCACGCTCCTTTCAGCGTCACTGCTTCTGCTGCTCTTTGTGCGGTTGCTCAGTGCGAGCCAGGCGGTGGGCGATAGTGGGACGTCACCTATTATTGGGCATGCCGCGCCCGATTTCACCATCACATTGTTGAATGGACAGTCGGGTCAGAAGCTCCATTTGGCGGATCTCAAAGGGAAGCCAGTGGTGGTGAACTTCTGGGCCTCGTGGTGTGACCCATGTACTGAGGAGGCGCCAGTTCTCGAGGCGGCGTCGCATAAGTATGCGGCGCAGGGTGTCGTCTTTGTCGGCGTCGCCTATGAGGATGTCCAGGCGAATAGCATGCAGTTCCTGCAGCAGTACGGCATTACGTACCCGGTCGGCCCCGATACCTCGGGCGCGATTTCGATCTCATATGGAGTCCCGACGGTGCCCGAAACGGTCTTTATCAACCCAAGTGGCGTCGTCGTCGATAAGTTCGGCGGCGCGCTCAGCCCGAATATGCTGGATCAGCGCATCGCCGAGATTCTTAAGTAATTCGACAGTTCTCAGGAGTTACCCAGTGGAGCCAGGACAAGTGAGCATAGGAGCGGCGCTGATCGCCTTCGCGGGTGGCGTTGTCTCGTTTTTCTCGCCCTGTGTCGCGCCACTGGTACCCGGCTATATCGGCTTTCTCTCTGGAACAGTGGTCTCCGCCGATGGGGTAGGTACGGCGGGTGGCGCGGGTATGCGTCGGCTGAATCCGGTGATGGTGGCGACGTTGATCTTTGTCGCTGGCTTCTCGGTCGCGTTCATCGCGCTGGGGTTGCTGGCGGGCAGTTTCGGGACAGTGCTGGCGGCATACCAGCCAGTGATGCAGACCATCGCGGGCATCGTCATGGTGGTGATGGGCGCGTTTCTGCTGGGACTGCTGCCGAGCGCGCTGAGCTGACTGGCTGATGCGCGAAGGGCGGCTACAACTGCGCCCCGATAAGGTGGGTCGCCTGGGGCTGGCGGCGCCGTTCGCGCTGGGTATCGTCTTTGCCGCTGGGTGGACGCCGTGTATTGGTCCGGTGCTGGCGCCGATTCTGGCATTCGTGAGCGCATCAGCAAACATCGCTGAAGGCGCATTTCTGCTGACGCTGTATGCGCTCGGTTTCGCGCTGCCGTTCCTGGCTATTGGCCTTGGTTGGTCCGCCGGGTTGCGCGCGCTGGGCTGGGTCAAGCGCTATGGCCACGCGATTTCGTTGGTGAGCGGAGGTGTGTTGATCGTGGTCGGCATTCTCTATCTCACCGGAGAGGTTGCGCTGTTTTCGACGTGGGCGCAGCAGTTTACGCTGCCGATCCTGCACTGATAGCATATGTCATATGCGCTGACCGATTTGATGCGTACGATCCATGTGCTGGCAGGCGGCGTCTGGGTTGGCGGAAGCGTGATCTATTTGCTGGTGATTGGCCCGGCGTTTCGATTGACGCGGCCAGCGCCTGAGGTGAGCGCGCAGGTTGCGCGGCTCTTTCGCCAGGTCGTCAATATCTGCATTGGCGCGCTGTTGTTAACCGGCGTCTATCTGATATTTGACCGGCTGAGCCTGATCGCGATTGGCCCGGCGTATCTGGTCGTTCTGGTCGTGAAGGTCGTCGCGGCGCTGGCGATGTTCATGCTGGCGCTGTTTCAGGCGCAGGAGGCGCGGCGGCCCGTGCGGCAGCGCGGACGGTGGTGGCGGCAGACGCCGCGCTATATTCTGGCGCTCGGAGTGCTGACCTTTCTGTTGGGCACGACGTTGACCGTGTTATTCGAGATCGAACTGGCGCATTAGTTCAGCAAACGTTCAGCGCTGGCTAGCGATGGCTGTTGATAGAAGTGAGGGGTGAGTCTGTGTCGATAGATGTAGCGGAGCCGGTCAAGACGCAACGCCCGCGCCGCCGCACAGTGCGCTGGAGCTTCATCATCGCTGGTGTGCTTATCGCTGGCGCGGTACTCTATCTGGTGCTGGCGAACACACGCGCCTCCGCTGAATATTACATGACGATGGGCGAGTTACAACATTGCGCCACCTGCTCCAGCCAGACGGTGCGGGTCGCGGGACAGGTCGCCGCTGGCACGATTCAGCGTGACAATCAGACGCAGGTGCTGCGCTTCACGATGACCGACGGCACACGAACCATGCCGGTCGTGTATGGCGGCATCGTTCCCGACGCATTCAACGCTGGCCTGACGGTTGTGGTCGAGGGCCACATACAGCAGGGCACTTTCCAGGCGCAGACACTGCTGGCAAAGTGTCCGTCGAAGTTCCAGTCCGCGACACCTGGCAGCACAGGAAATTAGCGCAGACCAACAGACGAAGCAGGGGTGCCCGTGCATTTCTCAGATCTCGGTATGATTGCGCAAATGTTGGCGCTGGTATTCGTACTGTACGCCATCGCGAGTTCCGTGCTTGGCGCGACGCTGAAGCGCCCAGCGCTGGCTGTCAGTGGGCGGCGGGCGGTGCTGGTGGTTGCCGCGCTGCTGGTGACAGCCGCGATTTCGCTGATTGCCTCGTTCCTCCAGCACGATTACGGCGTGCGCTACGTCGCTGAACATTCCAGCAACGCAATGCCCTGGTATTACACGGCGGCGGCATTCTACGGTGGGCAGGAGGGATCGCTGCTCTACTGGGGAATGTTGCTGGCGCTCTTCTCATCGCTGGCAGTTATGCTGCACCGTCGCGCCCCAGCAACCTTGATGCCCTGGGTCGTCACCGTGTTGATGGGGATCGAGGGATTCCTGCTCGTTCTGCTCAATTTCGTTTCCTCGGCGTTTGACCGGCTCACCATCGTACCCGTTGACGGGCAGGGGCTGAATCCACTCTTGCAAGATCCGGGCATGCTGGTGCATCCACCGATGCTGCTCATGGGCTATATGAGTTGGTCGCTGCCCTTCGCCTTCGCCATCGCCGCACTGATTACTGGCCAACTCGACGCCCGCTGGTTGCGCTCCATCCGTCGCTGGACATTGGCGGCCTGGAGTATCCAGACTGCTGGTCTGCTGCTGGGCGCATGGTGGGCGTATCACGTGCTGGGCTGGGGTGGCTACTGGGGCTGGGATCCCGTCGAAAACGCGGCGTTGCTTCCCTGGCTGACGGCCACTGCTTTTCTCCATTCGACGATGGTGCAGGAGCGTCGCGGCACGCTCAAAGTCTGGAATCTTTCGCTGATTCTGCTGACCTTCTTATTGGCGATCTTCGGCACCTTCGAGGTGCGTAGTGGCATCATCCAGTCGGTGCATTCGTTTGCCTATTCAGATATTGGCCCGTTCTTCCTCGGCTTCCTGGCGGTGGTGACTGCGGTGTCCATCGGCCTGTTTGTCTATCGACTGCCACGTCTGCGGCCAGAGCACGAGTTTGATTCTGTGGTCTCGCGCGAGGGCAGCTTCCTGGCGAATAACCTGTTGCTGACCGGGATTGCGTTTGCGACGTTCTGGGGCACCATTTTCCCGATCATCTCATCGGTGGTACGCGGGCAAACGATGACGGTGGGCACCGCATTCTACCAGCAGGTAGATGGCCCACTCTTCCTGGCGCTGATCTTCGTGATGGGGATAGGGCCGCTCCTGGCGTGGCGGCGCGCGTCACGCGAGAGCATCGTACGCAACTTCCGTTGGCCCGCGCTGGTGGCTGCTATCGTAGCGGTGGCGCTGCCCATCCTGGGGGTGCGCTCGCTCTGGGCGGTGGCTGGTTTCGCTATCTGCGCTTTCTCTGCTGCCACGATTGTCTTCGAGGTGTGGCGCGGCACATCGGTGCGCCATCGCCATGGCGAATCTTATCCCAAAGCGCTTGGGATGCTGGTTGCGCGTCATCGGCAACGCTATGGTGGATATCTCGTTCATCTCGGACTCATCATCGTTGGCGATTGGTGTCATTGGCTCGCAGTTCTTCCAGTCGCAGCGTGATGGTCTGGTGCAACGTGGGCAGAGCTTCGCCATCAGCGGTTATACGCTCACCTATGAGGGGATCACTGACGTCACGGTCGACAATGTCGAGACGATCCAGACGCACTTCACCGTGCGTAAAGATGGTACGTTCATCGAGGATATCTATCCGGGTGAGAAGATTTACCCCGGCTTCGAGAATCAGCCAACGAGCATCGTCTCGATTACGAGCTACGGCCTGACCGATCTCTATGTATTCCTCGCCGGATTCGAGGATACGTCGTCCGCGACGATTCGCGTCTTCATCAACCCGCTGGTGCCGCTGGTCTGGTTTGGCGGCGCGTTGATGCTGCTCGGCGGCATTCTCTGTTGGTGGCCGTTGCGCCGCGTGCAGCCAGGGCGACTCATCGAGTCGAAGGCGAAGGAAAGCTCTGTGGAGGTGGCTGTATGACATGGCGCACAGCTCTCCGCCGCCCGACTTTCCTGATTCCTGTCGGAGTCGCGCTCCTCATCGGCATCGTCTGGCTGGTGTCGGCGATATCGGCTGCCCAACCCAAGACGCTCGATGAGCGCACACTTGAGGTCGCGCGCCAGATTCAGTGTCCTGTCTGCAATGGTGAATCGGTGGCCGATTCGCCCGCGCTCAAGGCTGCGGAGATGCGCGGCGTGATCCGCCAGCAACTCGCTGCGGGGCGCTCCGAGCAGCAGGTGCTGACGTATTTCAGCCAGGTCTATGGCAGCGATATTTTGGAAAGCCCGCCACAGCAGGGGTTTACTTCGCTGATCTGGCTTATGCCGCTCTTCATGCTGATCGCTGGTGGCGTGGCGGTTTTTGCGCTCGCGCGCGAATGGCAGCATCAGGCGCGGGTGGCGGGCGCGGGTGGCGCATTTGACGATGGCGAAGGCGATGTGGCGCTCAGCTCCGACGAACGTCTGGCGTTGACAGCGCTGCTGCGCCGTGAGGTGGCGGCGGACGAAGGGTTGCCATTGGGCGGAAGGGAGGACGGCTGATGCCATTGCTCATTGCTGTTCTTCTCGGCCTTTCCGGGTTGATCGTCGTCATCTACCCTTTGCTGGGTCTCGACCACGAGGCATCGGATGCCCTTTCTGGCGCCCCTATTGCCGAGGTCGCCGAACGGGAGCGGTCGGCTCGCGATGCGCTGCGTGAGGTCGAGTTCGATCATCGGCTTGGCAATCTCGATGACGCGGATTATCAGGCGCTGCGCACACGCTACGAGCGGCGGGCGTTGACAGCCCTCAAGGTACGCTACCAGCGCGAGCAAGAGTTGGATGCCTTGATCGAACAGCAACTCGATGCGCTACGGTTGCGGGAGAGCGCCGATACCCCTGCCGACGGTGGGGTCGCGCAGCCTACGCAAACTCAGCGTGTGTCGGATACAGCGGCCAGCGCGAGCAGGCCCACCGCTTCGCATGGTGAGAATCATCCAGCCCGTGGCCCGCAGGCGCGGCGACGGAGAGGCGGGCGCGCATGAAGCGTTCTATCGCCTCGATAGCTACCTGCATGGCGCTGACCTTCGCGCTCATGATTTGTGTATTCGCGACAGGCGCTCCGACGGTGGGAGCGCACGCCACATCGACGGGGAGTATCAGCGGCGCTATCGTGAACGCGACGCATCAGAGCGCGGTGGTGGCGAATCAAAAAGTGACGCTTCAGCGTAGCACTGGCGGCGTGACACAGGACATCGCGACGACCGTCACGGACAGCACTGGCCGCTTTGCCTTCCTGAACCTTCCCACCAACACGAGTGACACGTATGCTGTGTACACACAATTTCAAGGTGGTATGTTCTCCAGCCAGGCGGTGACTGTGGGGGATTCCGCTGGAAGCGCGCTGCAACTCAAGGTCTACGACACAACGAACGACGACACGAATCTGCGCGTCACCGTAGCAACGTTACTGGTGCGTCAGCCGCGTCCAGTCAACGGCCTGATAAGCATTGGCGAGATTGTGTCGATTGAGAATACGGGAACGACAGCATTCGTCGGCACGCCAACAGGCGACGCGAGCAAACCGATGCGCCTGTTGCGCTTTGCGACACCCACGAACGCCTCCAATCTTTCGCTTGGCATTGGTTTCGCAGGCTCCCAAATCATCACGACGGATAAAGGGTTTGGCTCGACGGCGACGGTGCCTCCGGGCACGACTGAATTCGCCTTCGCCATTGATATCCCCTACACCGGAACCGTAGCCGATCTCGCGTACGAGTCAGTCTATCCAGCGACTCGCGTCGTCGTGTTAGTGCCACCGGATATGTTCGTCAATGGTGGGGACTTCGCAGCCCAGGGATTGATCGATAGCCTGGGTTCGCGCTATCAACTCTACACACTTGCCAATGCGGCGGCAGGCAAACAGAGTTCGCTGCGATTGACCAATTTGCCACGTGCAGGTGAAGAGAGCTACCTGGACGCGCACGCGCTCGCTATCCTCGCGGCTATTCTGGCGTTGTTGGCGCTGCTAGCGCTGGTGTTCTATCTCCGCCGTGGCGATATCGCGTCTGCCCTTGGGCTGGTTCCCACGCGCATGCTGGCTGGCGAATCGTCAGCGGCGTCGCATGCTGATGCGGCAGTAAGCTAGCGAAGCTGGTGAGCGCGAGCGACTGCTCCATGAGTTGCTCACGCTGGAGCGCGCCCACTCAACGGGCGCGGTCGCCGATAAGGAGTTACGCCAGCATGGCCGTGAACTTCGTCTCCGCCTGCGTGAGCTTTTGGCGAGCGAGCAGGCAGACGTCTCGTTGCGTAGTGTTGCAGGTGAATCCGTGGGAACGGCGCCTGCGCCAATGGCCGAGGGTGACACGAAAGATGTGGCCGCGTCCCAGGAAGCAGCATCCGAACAGAGCAGCGGAGGCCGCCGATGAACGCACAGGCGCTATCGTCGCTCTCAGACGATGCCGAAATGGATGAGCGCATGCCAGCGGAGAAGAGCAGTGCGGTGGTGGTGACGCGCGTGCGCAAGGCATATGGGCTTCGCCCGGTGCTACGCGATGTCTCGTTCGAGGCGGCGGTGGGCCAGTGTGTCGCCGTGTTGGGGCCGAATGGAGCAGGCAAGACGACACTGCTGCGGATTCTGGCGACGCTTACCCGACCAGCACAGGGCAGCGTCACCATTGCTGGCTACGACGCGCTACGAGAGGCGCGGGACGTACGGCGGGTCGTCGGCTATGTTGGCCACACACCGTTGCTCTATGAGGAGTTGACCGCCCGCGAGAATCTGTTGTTCTTCGCGCGTATGTATGGTCTACCTGACGGTGAGGCGCGCGCCGATGCGCTTGTTGAAACGGGTGGGGATGCGCAGCCGCGCCAATGATCGTATTGGCACATTCTCACGTGGCCAGGCGCAGCGGGTGGCGCTGGCGCGGGGCATCCTGCACGATCCGCGCGTATTGTTGCTGGATGAGCCAGATACCGGACTCGATGAAGACGCCGTTGCCCTGCTCCATGATCTGATTTCCGAGCGTGTGGCAGCGGGTAAGACCACGCTGCTGACGACCCACACGCTCGAACGTGGGCTGGCGTGGAGCGACGCAGTGGTGGCGCTGATAGATGGCCGGGTGGCATTCGCGGGCGCCACTGCCGCGATAACACTGTCAGACCTTCGCGCGCTGTATGCGACGGCGAGAAGGAGCAGCCGATGAGTCCGTTCCAGACAGGCTGGCTACAACTCTGGTCAATCGTCGGCAAAGACCTGCGGAGCGAGTTGCGCGCGCGCCAGGTGTGGGTGGCGATGGCGTTATTTTCAGCGCTCGTGCTGGTGGTCTTCTATTTCGCGTTTGATCTGCGCGTCGAAAACAGTGCGGCTGTCGCGCCGGGCGCGTTATGGATTGCGTTTGTTTTTGCCAGTGTGCTTGGACTTGGGCGCACCTTTGCCGCCGAGCAAGAGCATGGCGCGATGGATCGCCTGCTATTGTGTCCGGTAGATCGCCAGATGATCTTTCTGGCGAAGTTGGTAGGCAATTTGATTTTTCTTGGCGTCGTCGAGGTGGTTGCTGTGCCGCTTTTCGCGGCTATGTACAATCTGCCTATTCTCACTGGCGGGTTGGTGGTGATCGTGGCGCTGGGAACTATTGGCATCGCCACGATGTGTACGCTGTTCGCGGCGGTGGCGGCCACCACGCGCGCACGTGAGATCATGCTGCCGCTGCTGGTCTTTCCACTGCTGATTCCGGTGGTGATTGGCGCGGTACGTGCGACGCAATCACTAGTGATTCCGGTGGTGAATGATCCGCCGTGGCCCGGCCTGCTTGCCGCGTTCGATGTCATTTTTGTGACACTGTCAGCGCTTTTCTTTCAGTACGTTGTCGAGGATTAGGCGGTATTTCGATGAACACTGTCACGTCTCAACCGGTGGCTCCGGGCCAGGATTCGCCCCCGCAGCCGGTGAATAGAAGTTGGCTGGATCCAGTGCGCAGGTATGGCGAGTATGTGCTGGGCGGCGCTGTCGCCATCGGCATGATGCTCTCAATCTGGGCGGCATTCCTATTGACCCCAACCGACGCTGTACAGGGCGTTGTCCAGCGCATCTTCTACTTCCACGTGCCGATGGCCTTACTCGCCTTTTTTGCCTTCTTCGTCGTATTTGTCAGCAGCATTGTCTATCTGCTGCGCCGCGACGAACGCTGGGACTGGGTGGCGCGCGCCTCGGCGGAGGTTGGCGTTGTCTACACGACGTTGGTGCTTATCTGTGGCTCCATATGGGGCAAAGCCTACTGGGGAACCTGGTGGGATGGCGAGCCAATCCTGACGACCACGTTGATTCTCTGGTTCATCTATGTGGCCTATCTCTTGCTCCGGTTCTATAGTGGTCGAACCGAGAACGGTGCGCGAAATGCTGCCGTGCTTGGCATCATCGGATTCGTCGATGTGCCTATCGTGCATTTCGCAGTCACCTGGTGGCGTGGCCTTCATCCTACTGGATATGTCCTTGATGGCGCCTCTCCAGGTACGCCAGCATCGGTCTTTGTGGCGTTTATGCTGGCGTTTGCGACGTTCACGCTGCTCTATGGATTCTTGATGCTCCAGCTCTACCGCCTCGAACATTACACGACCGAGGCCGAGCGGCTACGGGCACAGGTCGAATACGGCGACTATGGCGACGATCACGCATCCTGATCGTTGAGAAGATGAAAGGAGGCCGCCAATGCAGGGCGGAACATATCTGGTCATTGCCTACATCATCATGTGGGCAGGCGTACTCGCTTACCTGGGTTGGATCGCGCTCCGGCTACGGGGCGTGCGGACAGAACTGGAATCGGTACGCGAACTGGTGCGCGAGCATGAGCAAAATGGGAAATCCGAGCAGGGGGCGGAGCGGTAACAATTGGGACTCGTCTGCGACGCGCGCTCATGTTAGAATAAGCAAAGCTGTGTTCTACGCCTGCCCCGTCAGGCGCCGACCACTATTTGATCTGAGGAGATGGCGGCATGCCGGAAAATTACGAGGTCATCTACACACATCCCAGTGGCGCGACGGCGACCTTCATTCGACAGGATGGCGAGTTGGATGCGCTGGCCAAAGGGCTGGACGCTGGCCAGTTTTGGGTCTTCAAGAACGTCAAGTCGCTGCTGGTTCGCAATGACCAGGGCGATCTGGAAGAGTCGAGCCGCCTGATGGCTGGCATTGGCTTCACAGCGCGTGTGCGCGAGATCGTTGCGCCGCGCCCGGTGGAGGTAGCGCCGCAGCCGGTCTATGCGGGAGCCATTGAGGAGCAACATACTGGCCCCCATATGCCGAGTCCGAGTTATTGGCCGCTGCTGCTGGCGATAGCCGCGCTTATCACGTTCAGTGGTTTTCTGGTGCTGCCAACCACACTGCTCGTCTCGGCAGTTGGTCTGGTGCTGGTCTTCATCAGCATCGTCGGATTCGGTCTGGAGCAACTCTAGCGCAGCCATATCCCGCATGAGCATCCCATCATCGCGATCCTGGATAATAGAGAGGTAGTACCTAGCATGAGCGCAGTCATCAGTCCAGCAGAGACTCACGTAGAGGGCGAGGAACCAAAGAGTCGATCATTCGGCTGGTATGGAATGGTCTTCTTTCTGGCGTCTGAGGCCATCTTCTTTGCGAATTTGATCGCCTCATACCTGTATCTGCGCATCCGTCTGACGGGTATGGGACAGCCGTGGCCACCGAAGGGCGCTGAGCTGGATGTCCCCCTTGCCCTCATCAATACGATCATCCTGCTTTCCAGTAGCTTCCCGATGCACTATGCTGCCCGCTCGATTACAAAAGGGAACAGGCGTGGTCTGGCTATCGGCCTGATCCTGACCATCATCCTGGGGAGTATCTTCCTCAGCATCCAGGCATGGGAGTATACCCATGCGGACTTTACGCCAAGCACCGGCATCTTCGGTTCGACATTCTTTACGCTGACGGGCTTCCACGGCGCGCACGTGACCGCTGGTGTGCTCTTCCTGCTGGTCTGTTTCTTCCGCTCGTTGCGCGGCGATTTCACGAAAGATCGGCATTTTGCGGTGTCGGCGGTTGAAATGTATTGGCACTTCGTCGATGTGGTCTGGGTGCTTCTTTTCCTGTTGCTCTATATTCTCACGATTCTCTAGCGGCGCACGCAGGTGTCTGACGCAGGCAAGAGGTGGCGACACGTGTGCTATAACTTTCCTATGAAGTCTAGATCGGGGTAGACAACATCTGCCCCTGGATAGACAGGAAGGTTAGTGGCCTATGAATCGTCTGCGCCTCAGTACGCCACTCATAGATCTTGAGGAACAGTCAGGTGGAATGCGCTGCGCTATCTGCGCTCGCCGCCTTGGCAGCGCTATCTGCTATCTCGAAGAGACCGGCGATGTTCCACCACCACGCCAATCATGGATGCTGTGTACGGCATGCAATGATGCGGTCAAGGAGCAGATGGCCCTGGCTCCTGTACATTCGCCGATTCGTCTGCGGGCTGCCATTGGGGTCGTATCGACCGAGCGAACACCCGCCGCGCGCCGGGCACGTCGCGGACAGTTGACCGACAAGACGTGGTTTAAGTTGTTCTTCTGGGGGGCGCTTATCACGATGCTTGTCCATCTGGCGCTCATCGTGGCGCTCGCCGGAATCATCAAATAACCGATAGCGCGACAGTTCTTCGCGCTATTCACACCAGCCGACTGGATCTATCTTAGCCAATGACTACCGATACATCGAACTCATCGAGCGAAAAGACATCCCTGCCCACATCGCGGTCAGGGAGCGGTTTCCCGTGGCGCGTGGCAATCCTCGTCGTCGGCGATGCCGCATCGTTCCTGCTGTTTGCCGCCACAGGGCGACGCACACATGACGAGGCCAGCGGTATCGCCGCGATTGGGCAGATCGCCGAAACCGCGCTGCCGTTTGCCCTTGGCTGGTTTGCTATCTCGCCATTTGCGGGCGCGTTTCGCCGCCTCGCGACGCGTGGGCCGCGCCAGATGTTGGTGCGTACTGAGTTGGCGTGGCTTATCGCATGGCCAGTGACGCTGGTGTTGCGCTGGGCGCTTGCTCCCGACCACAATGTTCCCCTCTCCTTCGCGATCGTAATCCTGCTGGCCAACGCGGTTTTTCTTGGTGTCTGGCGTACAGCCTTCGCCTGGATCGAGCGTTGGCGCACGCGTTGAGCCTGGTCTATTCCTGGCATCACCTTGCGGTCGGCTGCTCCGTTGCGCCGACGTGTGCTACAATATAGCGGTTATGTCCAATGGCGCCGGGGGTGCGCAAAGGTAAGCGCACATGGTCACATTGCGGGTTTGCGAGGGGCGACATGCTTCGGGTGAAGGTATTTTCTGGCGCCATGCACGGCGAGGATAATCAGAGACTCGAAGACCATATCAATGGTTGGCTGGCGGATGCGCGCCCAGCGATTCGCCAGATGACTCAGTCCAGCATTGCTGAGCGTGTCGTGGTCACATTTCTCTATGAAGACAGCCATCGTGATGCGCAGATGCGCGTGACTAGCGCTGTGGTACCAGAGGCCTTCGCGCACAGCCTGAATGATGCGGAACTCGATCCGGCTGACGACCAGCCAGGCTTGCTTCCCGAAGCAGAGTTACCCTACTGAGAACTTATGCCACACACTTCTGAATTCCCATACGTTGTCTACAGCACACTCGATGGTGGCGTTGGTGAGCGCCGCTCGCTTCGTGCGGTTGATTATGACGGTGTTCCGCTCGAACGTAGCGAATTGATTCCGCTCCCCGATGGCGCGACGCTGGCGATGATGCCCGAACGATTGGCCACTGGATGCGACGATCACGGGGATCGCCAGGTGGTGAGCGCGCGTCGTGGCTGGGCGCTGGCGGCGCTACTGCCCATCGGATATACGCGTGTCAAGCTGCCTGGCTATGACCAGACGCCGGACTCCGAGCCGCTGCCATTTTTTGGCTACACTGCGGTGGCAGGCTGGCGCGGGCGTATCTATGTGGCGGCCTTGCGTACCGACGACCCTGAGCGGTGGCTTGCGCGCAACTTCGATGCCCGGCGTCTGGAAGATTTGGTGCGCCGCCGTCTGGCCGCGGAGCCTGACAATCGCATGCTGGCGCACCATGCCCACTGCGCGCTCGACTATCACTGTCCCACGGCCAGCAATCTCTTCTTTGGACGCTGGGAGGCCGCCTGCGCCGTCTCGTCGGGATGTAACGCCCGCTGCGTTGGCTGCATCTCGAAGCAGGAGGAAGAGGGGCTAGTCTCGCCACAGGATCGCCTGACATTTAAGCCCACCGAACAAGAGGTCATAGATGCGGCGGTCGCCCATCTGGATGTGGCCGAAGATGGCATCTTCAGTTTCGGGCAGGGATGCGAGGGCGAGCCATTGCTACAGTTCCGGCTGATCGAGCGCGCGATTCGTGGAGTTCGGGCGCGCACCCAACGCGGAACGCTCAATATCAACACGAACGCCAGCAATCCGCATGCGCTCGCGCGGCTCTATGCCGCTGGCCTCGATAGCCTGCGCGCCAGCACGATTTCGGCGCGCCGCGAGACCTACGACGCCTATTACCGTCCCATCGGCTATACCTTCGAGCATGTCAAGAAATCCTTGCGGCTTGCGCGCGAAGCTGGTGTCTATAGCTCGATCAATCTGCTCTGTTTCCCCGGCCTGATCGACTGTGAAGATGAGATTGCCGCGCTTGTCGATTTCTTGCGCGAGACCGGCGTACAGTTGGTGCAGTTGCGCAATCTCAACATTGACCCTGAGGTGCTCTGGCCACGCGTGCCGCGCCCCACGGGACGCGCACTTGGCATGCGCGCGCTTGTCGAAACGCTACAACGTGAGACGCCTGAGGTGACAATAGGCAATTTCAGCCGCCCAGTAGGGATGCGTGTTCCACCTGTAGCAGCGGACGATGAGGCTCCGACTGAGTTGATACAGCCGCCAGCGCGCTAAGGCCCGACACTTCCCGGCGCTTATAGAGCAGATCGGATCAGGTGAGCGACTGAGCGGATATCTGATCCGTATGAGCGGCGTTGCGCTGAGTCGGCGCATCGTGATCGCGCAGTTGGCGACGAACGGCGGCAAATACGGTACGCGGCGCAATGGCCTTCATGCAGATGGGGTTGCCAAACCGGCATTCTGCTGTGGCGCTTGCGTCGTAGCAGGGTGAGCACCACAGCGTATGGCGCAGCACAATCGCATCGGGCGCTGTTGGGCCGCTGAGGGCGGGGTCGGTTGGGCCATGCATTACCACCACGGGTGTCTCAACCGCGCAGGCGATGTGCATGGGGCCGCTATCGCCGGTGACCAGCACGTCGCTCTCGGCCAGAAGCGCGACCAGTTGAGGCAGCGATGTTTGCCCGCTGACGTTGAGCAGTGGATAGCGGGCATAAAGTGCGATGTCGTGCGCCAGTGGCGCTTCGTTAGGCGCCCCAGTGACCACCACCAGCGCATCCATGTCTTCGGCGAGATGGTCGGCTAGCGCGGCGAAATGTCTAATTGGCCAGCGTTTGGCCTGACCATTGCGGGCGCCTGCGTGCATGGCGATGATAGGCCCATGGCGTCCAAGCTTTGCGCGCGCTAGCCCCAGCATCGTCGCCATCTCCTGGCGTTCCCTGGGAAGCGCGTGAAGTTGTGGCCGCGCATCCTCTGCCTGGAGAATGCCGCCGGCAGCCTCGGCGAGCGCTAGTACATAGCGTGTCTCGTGCTGAGCGACTTCGTAGCGGCGTCCAGGAACCGGATCGGTCAGCATATGTGGATATGCCTCGCCCGCATAGCCCACGGTTCGTTTAGCTCCGCTCAGCCGGGTCAGAATGCTGCCGATATCACCTGAGACACTGATGGCGATATCATAGTGGGTTTTGCGCAGCCGCCGGAACAGCCTAAGTGCGGTGCGCCAGCCACCTTTCTGCCCCCATATTTGTGGATTGTAGGTGATGATGTGCGCGACCTCGTGTTCGCCAGCCAGCACGCTGGCCGTTGATTGCTGTACCAGCATATCGATCTGCGCTTTTGGATACCCCCTACGGAGCGCCGCAATCGCTGGTGTGGTGAGTACCGTGTCGCCGAGCAGATCAACGCGCACCAGCAAGATGCGTCGAACCGAAGGATCGCCAGCAAGGAGAGGCGTAGTAGCAGGCTGGCGGCGGCGGATTGTATAACCTATCGCGCCGATGAGATGCCAGAGCATACGTTGCGCGCGTCGTTTTACGATGCGTTGAACGACTCGCAGAACCCGCGTCTCCAGCGGCAGCCTGCGGTCGTAGTCTGGCGTCGAGGGTGTGGCAGGCTGATGGTGGCCAGAGATCTGGGCCACTTTATGATTCCGCGCTGTCATACCGCTCCCATCTGTCCGAGCGCATCTGTTTTCTGTAGATCTGGGCTAGTGTGCGTCAACACACATGCCGACTAGCATAGCATAGCATAGCATAGTATATGCCCCCGGTTGCACGCGAATAGTGCTGATGAGGAGTAATGGGCGGTGTCTCATTGAGCAACTGGCGGGAAGGTTTCACGCGGGCTATCTGGCAGAGTCTCCCGAACACGGGACCGTGACACTGTATGACACAGCCAGGTGTCGAGATCAGCATTTCGAGTGCTCTCATAGACCTCGACGGCGGCGCTGAGTGCGCGGAACGGCGCAAACAGTGTTGGGCCACTGCCACTCATGCGCACAATAGGCGCGCCCGCACGCAGCAGATGGTCACGCGCGGCGGCGACCTTCGGCCACGCGCGCATCACCGCCAGTTTCGAGCGAGTTCGACAGGCGCTCCAGCGGCAGTGGGGCGCCACTTTGAATGGCCGCGACTACGATGTCGGTATCCTGGGAATCGCCGTAGTCTGTCGTGGCGAGCGACCGGAAGACCGCTGCCGTGGAGATGCTGACATGTGGCCGGGCAACGATCAACCAGAGTGGCTCGCAATCGGGGAGCGGTGTGACATACTCGCCCCGCCCTTCAATCAAAGCCGTTCCGCCGCCGATGAAAAATGGAACGTCTGAGCCAAGGCGGGCGCCAAGTTCCTCCAGGCGCTGTTGGCTCAGATCCTAGCGTGCAGAGCCGATTGAGCGACGCAAGCACTGTTGCGGCGTCGCTGCTGCCACCTCCCAGTCCTCCCTGCGCGGGTATCTGTTTGCGCAATTCGAGCGCGACTCCGCTTGTGAGATGGCCCTCGTCCTGCAAGAGCCGCGCTGCCCGTAGCGCGAGGTTGTCGTCATTGGCCAGTTCTTTGATGTCTACCGCGCATGTTACATCCCTACCGCCGGTCGTTTGGATACGCAAGGTGTCGTTCAGTGAGATGGTTTGCATCACCGATGTGAGCGCGTGGAAGCCATCCTCACGTTTCTTGAGAACCGAAAGAGTCAGATTGATCTTAGCCCAGGCAGGAACGAATATGGCTGGTGCGGTCACGATTCCTCCAACGATGTTGCGCCTAAATTCTGGCATTGGCGTATGATGAGGCGGTGTTATTATACTCGAACTTCCCGATACGAGAGGATATTTCGCAGGTATGACGGTTTTTACGGCGGTCAATGGCACCCTTATCAATGCGCTCACGGTACTGATAGGAGGAGTGATCGGTTCGCTTGCGGGTGATCGGTTGCCTCAGCGGATACATGAGGCGCTATTTGGCGTGCTGGGATTGTTCACCGTGCTCATCGGCCTGTTGAGTGCGCTGATGACGAAAAATCCTCTCATCCTGCTGGGCAGTTTGCTGCTGGGCACGATTCTCGGTGAGATAATCAACATCGAGGCTGGTCTCGAGCACGCGGGTAACTGGCTGCAAAAGAAACTTGCGCGCTCTGGCTCAACACTGAGCGAGGCGTTTGTGACTGCGAGTCTCGTGTTTTGTGTGGGGCCGCTTTCGGTTCTTGGTTCGCTGGATAATGGGCTGTCTGGTGATACCACCAAGTTGGTCATTAAGGCGACCCTCGATGGCTTTGCCGCGCTTGCCTTCGGGGCGACGCTCGGCTGGGGCGTACTGCTCGCGATCTTCACCATTCTGCTCTATCAGGGCGGCTTGAGTCTCGGCGCGCACGCGATTGCCCCACTGCTGACAGGCAACCCAGATGCGATCACCGAACTCACGGCGGCGGGCGGGCTGATCCTGGTCGCGGTCGGGCTGAAGCTCCTGAAGATTCGCGATCTACGTGTCGCCAATTATTTACCAGCGCTGGTCGTGGCTCCGTTGCTGGTCGCGGGCGTCTCGGTCTGGCCACAGGTTTCAGACACCATACTTTCGCTGTGGCAACAGATCTTTCACTAACATGGCTCTACCTGTCAGTGCTTGACGAAGTCGTACCAGATAGCTATACTCTGCCAGACAACTGAATACGTGAACCCCGCGAGGTGGCAGATGCCTGCATGAATGTAGGGATCTGCCAGGGAAATCGGTGAGATGCCGATGCGGACGCGCCACTGTAACTGGGAAACGCGCCTCCAAAATGCGCATGCATGCGCTGAGCCACTGTCGCCACTGTGCGATGGGAAGGCGGAGACGTTCTACGGGCAGCAGATCGCTGCCTGTGAGTAGACCAGGAGCCAGGAGACCGACCTCTGGGGTGATGCTCATATCCTCCGCGCCAAAGAGGAAAGAGCAACGCCGGTTCCGGCTTGCCCTCTTTCTCCCTGCTGAGAAAGAGGTTTTTTTGTCTATGTTCCGGCGAACGTATTAGGTGTTTGTGATTGCTGTACCCTACCTGGCATTGTGGCTGGATCCGGCGCACTCCTCACCCGCATTGCCCTGGAGGATTGTTCTCATGCGACGTGTCTCGATTCTGTCCACGCGGCGACCCCTGGCGCTCGTACTGCTGACGCTGACGCTCTGCCTTTCGCTCTTCGCGATGGGCTGCGCCACCTCGGCCAGCAGCCCCACTGGCACGCCATCGCCACAGAAACCGCTGATAAGCACTGATGCTCACGGCACGGCAATCACGATCCCGGCGCAGGCGCCACAGCGTATCGTCTCGCTGACCGCTGGGGATAGCGAAATGTTGGCTGCCGTTGGCGCCAGTGCACGCGTGGTGGGCGTCGACGCATTACACCAACTATCCGGCCGATATGGCCGCCAAGCCGAAAATCACGGGCAGCGACGGCAATCCCAATGTGGAGCAGATCATTGCGCTCAACCCCGATTTGGTGCTCAGTTGGGGCCAGTTTACAACGCAGGCCGACAACGCGCTGCTTCAGGCGCATATCAACGTCATTGCGCTGCCGGTTGAAGATCTTGCGGGCACATTGACGGAGATTCGCCTCGTGGGGCAATTGACCCATACATCGACCACTGCTGACGCGGTCGTGAAGTCGCTTCAGCAACGCATCGACGCCGTGAAGCAGAAGGTTGCGAAGCGCCAGCCCGGTAACGGTGTATATGGAGGTGGGCTACACGCCGCCCCCACCCTACGTCGTCGGCGGCGGCTCGTTCGCCAATGATGTGCTGGTGGACGCTGGTGGCAGCAACATCTTCGCCTCGAAGACAGAAAACGGCGGTTTCCCCACCGTGAGCATTGAAAGCATCATCGCCGCGAATCCACAGGTTATCATTCTGACCGAAGACCCGCAGTATGGCGGCGATCCGCAACAGGTGTACAAGCGCGCGGGCTGGGCTGGCATCGCGGCGATTCAGTCTCATAGAGTCTATAACATTAACTCGGATATCATTTCGCGTCCTGGCCCACGCCTGGTAGACGCGCTGGAGCAGATCGCAAAGTTGCTTCATCCTGACCTCTTCGCATAGGGGAAAACTGTGGCACGGCTGGCCGACATCGAACCGACGCAACAACCCGAAGCCGCACCGCGAACTGCCCGATTCCGGGAAGCCGCGTGTGGTGTCGCTGCTGGGCGTGCGCGTTTCCTGGCGGGCAGCCGTGTTGCCACTGCTCGTGATCGTTCTGTTTGTGGCGCTGGCGCTGGCAGCCGCCTACGGCGCGGTGTCCATCTCACCGCTGACCTCGGCTGCTATATTGCTCAACCAGACGCATATCATCCACATTCAACCGTCCTGGCCAGCCTCAGATGAGGCGATTCTATTACTCTATCGCCTGCCACGCGTGATAGGCGCGGCGCTGGTGGGAGCGGCGCTCGGCGTGGCGGGTGTTCTCTTTCAAGGGTTACTGCGTAACCCACTCGCCGATCCACTATTGCTGGGTACCTCATCGGGCGCCGCGCTGGGAGCGACGGTCGCGTTTCTCTTGCCAGCGGCGTTTACCGCTTACTGGTTCGGCTTCGGTCTCATCGCACTGCTGGCGTTTGCGGGCGCGCTGCTGGCGGTGGCGCTGGTGTATCTGCTGGCGACGCGCAACGGGCGCACCCCAGTTGTCACGCTATTGTTGGCGGGCGTGGCCGTGAGCGCGGTACTCACCGCTGGGCAGACGATGCTGATTACGCTGAATGACCGTTTGGGCCTGCGCCTGGTCTCGCTCTACCGCTGGATCAGTGGCAGTGTGAATGTCGAATCGTGGACGCAGGCGGAGGTCGTCACGGCGCTGGTCGTGGCGGGCGTCATCGTGAGTATTCTGCTGGCGCCAACGTTGGATGCGTTTGCGCTTGGCGAAGAGATGGCGGGGCATCTTGGCCTGCGTGTCGAGCGCTATAAGTTGCTGGTCGTGCTCGTCGCCGCGCTTTTGGTTGGGGCGGCTGTCTCGATCAGCGGCATCGTCGGCTTCGTAGGTCTCGTCGCGCCCCATCTTTGCCGCCTGACGCTTGGTCCGCGCCACCGATTGCTCATTCCCGCGACGGCGCTAGTGGGCGCAACCTTCGTCGTGGTCGCCGATTTGTTGGCGCGCGTGCTCGTCGCTCCAGCGGAGCTACCCCTTGGGGTATTGACGGCGTTGGTGGGTGGGCCATTCTTCCTGTGGCTGCTACGCGCCGCCGGGAGCCGCTATCAATGGTAAAGAAAATGCCTACCGTGGCCACCACCATCTCCGAATCTATTCCTCCCGCGCTGGCCTTCGATGCGGTTAGTTTCGGCTACAGGCGCCATCAGGTCGTGCGCGATGTGACGCTCCAGCTTGCCACCGGAGAAATGGTGGGGTTATTGGGGCCGAACGGCGCGGGCAAATCGACACTGCTGCGGCTGGGCGCGGGCGCGCTACGTCCGCAGGTTGGCTCTGTCTATCTTCATGGCGCCGCTATTGCAGCGGCTCTCGCGCCGTGAGGTGGCGCGCAGGCTGGCCGTCGCCCCTCAAGAGTTTTCGGTGCAGTTTGCGTATACTGTCCGGCAGATTGTCGAACTGGGGCGAACGCCATATCGCGAGATGTTCAGCCTATCGCGCCGTCAGGATGCGCTGGCGATAGAGGATGCGCTGGCGGCTGCGGACGTCGAGCATTTAGCTGATCGCGTCTTCAACGACTTGAGTGGCGGCGAGCGTCAGCGTGTACTTATCGCACTGACACTGGCGCAAGAGGCGCCAATCCTGCTGCTGGATGAACCGACCGCTCACCTGGATATTCGCTATCAGATTGAGACGCTGGAGCTGCTGCGTCGTCTGAATGGCGAGCGCAGACTGACGGTGCTCGCGGCGCTTCACGATCTCAATCTGGCGGCGCGCTATTTCCCTCGATTGGTGCTCTTTCGCGAGACTATTGTGGCCGATGGGACGCCTGCGCAGGTGCTGGATGCGGATCTGCTATCCGAGGTGTACGAGACACCAGTTCGTGTCGGGATTCTGCGCGGAGAGCAGCACCTCAGCGTCCTGCCACCTGGTCAGGATGATGCGCCCGTCTGGCATACGCAACTGGCGCCACAATGCGGCGGTCGCGGCTGTTCACGTGATCGCGGGCGGTGGCTCGGGCGAACTGATGATGCGCGCGCTGGCCGATGCTGGCGTCGCATTCAGCGCTGGGCCGCTCAATGCGGGCGACAGTGATTACACGCTAGCGCAGCGGCTGGCAGCTTCGTGTATCGTCGAGCCACCCTATGCGCCGGTATCAGCGGAGGGGCTAGCCGCCGCCCGCACTCGTATGCTGGAGGCGCGCGCGATCATCCTGTGCCCAACACCGCTTGGCCCCGGAAATATCGCGCTGATCGAGGCGGCGTTGGCGGCGCGTCAGGCAGGTGGCAAGGTGGTGGTGTTGGAGCCGACCGCGACCTCCGAGGATGACGCTGACGCTGTCCTTTCTGGCGCCAGCGCGCGCGATTTTTCGGATCGAGGAACGGAGTTGTACCGTCAATTGCTGGCCGCTGGTTGTTCCATCGCCTCCACTGCATCGGCGGCGCTACGCCTTCTGGGTTAATCCTCATTGATGTGACGCCACACATAACGTCCACCGCAACACTCGACTCACCTCGACCAACCGCCCGCTATAAAGCCATTGTCAGAGCGGCAGCGGCGCGCTCGGCCTCTCTACCGTAGAGAGCTGAAGTTATAGGCTACGGAGTTACGGTTATAGACCGCTCGCGCCCAGAGGAACCCAACCACGGTGAGGCCGACGCACCAGGCGACGGCGAGGATGGCGCTGTTGCCAATCGGCGTACCCAGCATCAATCCCCGCACCGTATCGATGACAGGCGTGAAGGGCTGGTACTCGGCGAACCAGCGAATCCCAGCCGGCATGGAGTCCGGGCGGACAAACGCACTACTGGTGAACGGCAGTATCAGCACGAAGATGAGGGAGAGACCATTGGCTCCCGCAGGCGTTTTGCCGATCAGGCCGAACACCACCGCCATCCACGTGACTCCCAGGGTGAACAGCGCGATGACGCCGAGCGCCGCGATCCAGGCGACGAGACTCGCGGAAGGCCGGAAGCCCATGAGCAGCGCGACCCCGATGACAAGGACGATACTGATCATCGTCCGGATCAGGCTTCCGATGACCAGTCCGGTCAGCACCGAGGTGCGGGAGATCGCCATGGTGCGGAAGCGGGCGATGATACCTTCGCTCATGTCCGTGCAGAGGTTCACCGCAGTCGTCGCGCACCCGCTGCCGATAGTCATGATGAGAATCGCGGGCGCGACGTAATTGACGTAGCCGCCGTGCGCCACGCCGCCAAGGCCAGCGCCTAGCGTGCCGCCGAAGATGTAGATGAACATCGCCATCGTGACAACCGGTGTCAGTACGCCGCTGACCGTCATCGCGAGGTTGCGCAGCGAGTGGCGGACATCGCGCCGCAGCATCGTCGCCGAATCGCGGAGAGCATAGGAAGGATTGCTCATTGTACAGCGCCTTTCTCTGTCTCAGGGCTGAGCTGTGAGGGCGAAGAAAACATCGTCGAGATCAGGGGTATGAATCGACAATCCATTGGCCACAATCGATTGATCGTCGAGCTGGTCGAGCACGGCCCGCACTGACCGAACACTGCCGTCGGTCGGCACCTGGAGCGTGAGTTCGTTGTCGTCGCGCGCGCCCTCGCCAAGGGTGCGGGCAGCCGATTCAAGTCCACTCGCGTCGGCGAACTGGAGTCGGATGTGGCCGCCGGGAATATGGCGTTTCAGTTCGTCAGGTGTTCCCTCGGCGACCAGCTTCCCCTGATCGAGCACCGCGATCCGGTCGGCAAGCTCGTCCGCCTCATCCAGGTACTGTGTGGTGAGCAAAATCGTGACGCCGCTTGCCACGAGGTCGCGAATGATCTGCCACATGGTGTGGCGGCTGCGCGGGTCGAGGCCAGTGGTCGGCTCGTCGAGGAAGATGATGCGTGGGTCGCCCATCAGGGTCATCGCGAGGTCAAGCCGACGCCGCATGCCGCCGGAGTAGGTGGCGGGCCTCTGCTTTGCCGCATCAACCAGATCGAAGCGGTCGAGCAGTTTGGCCGCGCGCTGTCGGCCTGCGCGTCGGCCCAGGTGGTGTAGGTCTGCCATCAACAGCAGGTTCTCCTCGCCAGTGAGCAGACTGTCCACCGCCGAGAACTGGCCAGTGACACCGATCTCACGACGGATTGCATCGGCCTCGCGGGACACGTCATGATTGGCGACTCGTACCTCGCCACCATCGGCGCTGATGAGCGTGGACAGGATCTGAATCATCGTGGTCTTGCCTGCGCCATTGGGACCGAGCAGCGCGAAGATCGTCCCGGAAGCCACGTCCAGGTCAATGCCGTCGAGCACCACGTGGTCACCGAACGATTTACGCAATCCCCGTGTTTCGATCATCATCAGGACACCTCCATGTGCTACAATGGGATTCACTGAGTCGCTAAGTGAAATCCAGTTAATCAATTTAGCTGACTCAGTGAAAAACAACAAATATTAACTCACTGACTAAGACAATAATAATGTACATGGAGGAATTGAAGATGTCAAGTGGTTCTGAGGAAACGCATGCGGCGTTACTGGAGGAGCTTGCGCGCGAGCTTCGGCAGTTCACCGGATTGGGCGCGTCCTTCTTCCGGGCGGCGGCGACTCGGGCCGGGATAACCGTCACGGATATCGAGGTCATAGAGATCCTGGATAGCGTTGGCCCGACGACTGCTGGTCAGCTCGCCGAGTTGACAGGGCTTACGACCGGGGCGATCACTGGGATGCTTAACAGGTTGGAGGAAGCAGGGCTAGTACGCCGGGAGCGTGACCCGAACGATGGTCGCAGGGTTATCGTTCGGCTCGTCCCAGGCAATGACAAAATGCGCGAGATTAGCGCCATCTTTGCTACCCTCGGGACGGGGTGGAATGAAATGGTGGCGCGCTACGACGATGAGCAAATTGCTCTCCTCCTGGAGTTTCTCAAACGCGGCAACGAGTTGTCCAGAAGGGAAATCATCCAGTTGCGAGAGGCGCCATCGGGTGAGGAGGGAACCTTCTCCGCGCCGCTGGGAGATCTGGAGAGCGGTCGGCTCATTTTCCCCACTGGGGCCGTCCGGCTCATCCTGCGTGCGGACGCCGAAATGGCCGAACTCTACCAGGCCCGCTTCGATGGCCCAGCGCCAGAAGTGAAGGCCAAAGACGGGATGGTTACCGTTCGCTATTCACGGCGTACATGGCTCCTCGACTGGCGTCAACGCACGGCAGAAGTTACGCTCAGCGCCGCCATTCCGTGGCGGATCGAGTTCCGTGGCGGAGCGGCGGAGATTACTGCGGAACTGGGCGGGCTTGATCTTGTCGGACTGGAGATTAAGGGTGGAATGAGCATGCTCCACCTGAATCTCCCAGCGCCCTCTGGCGTGGTTCCGATAAAGATCAGCGGAGGGGCAGCAACGGTCGCCATCGAACGCCCCGCAGGCGTCGCCGCACGAGTCCACCTCAAAGGGTGGGCGCCCGCATTTGTCTTCGACGATCAACGCTTCAGCAATTTGGGCAACGACGTGCGGATGCAAAGCAGCGGCTATGATGGTATCACCCCAGGCTACGACATCGAACTCGCAAGCTCCGTCGCTTCGCTCTCTATTACCTCTGGTTGACTCGAAGAAGGTCGCAAACGTGTTTGCGGCTACCTGGCGCAGGGCCATAGAAGCCGTTCATGTACGGGTGTGAGGCTCCCATTCAACCAGTCGGAGAATGCGTGATCGAGAATAGTTGTTCTTCTATCAAGCGCCCTCGACGGTGAAGTGTATCCAGCCACGCACGATACGTCCAGCGACACCACTGCGGTCGGTGATGGCGTCGCCACGTGCGGTATGGGTCAACGTCAGCGCCAGGAAATACTGGTGATCATTGTAATTTTCCTGGGCAATGTAAACATGCCCGGCATCGATAGCTGTAATGAGCGCGATATGACCCGGCGAGGCGATCAGACCAGATGTCCAACCTTGCGCTGGATTGACGACATCCTGAAATACCAGCAGATCACCGGGCTGCGGCGCAAACACGCTCTGGCCCTGGCTCGCGTCATCAGAGTAGGCATAGTTGCCAGCGGGTAAGTCACGGACAGCGCCAGGATGTAGTGCGCCATTCTGGTAGTAGTCGAAGTAGCGGGCGGCGTTGCCAGGGATGTGCGGTAATCCCCACTGTTCGGCGTCCCAGCGGTTGACCAGTTCAGTGCATTGGAAGAGATAGTGATCGGGCGAGTCGCTATTGCTGCATAGTGAAGCGCCGCCGAGGGTGGCCCATCCGCCGTCTGGACTGGTCGAAGTCGCTATCGCCAGCGTGCGTCCCCACGATGCAGTTTCATACCCATAGGCCGCCTGGATGTCCGCGCACGACTGCGCGGATTGCGCCCTGGCAGTCGCGGGCGGGTTGTAGTGGGTCTGGCGAAGGAACGTATGTCGAGAGGATGCGCTCGAACTCGGCGACATGATTGGCTGCGTCCATCGCGCACCATTCGGCGAGCACATAATCATCACCTGCCAGGAAGATGCGCACGATACACGGCACCTTGCCCTGGCCTAGCCCGGTATCGGCGCTCAATGCGGGAAAGCCACCAATGCGCAGCGGTGGCTCACCTCGTGCGGCGAACGCGGCGGGCATCGCTGCGCCATGAAAGACGCCGATAGTGATCGTCACGGGCGAGGGGACAGGTGTCTGCAAGACGACGAGCGTATTGTCCGATGGCTGATGCTGACCCGCGTACGATAGTGCGCGCCAACCTGCTGGCAGTGTCATGCGGAAGCCAAATGTGGGATCGCTGTAGACATTCCCGGTCATCTCCGTCGCTGCTGGGAGCGTCTGTGTGGGTAGCTGCTGAGCGCGTAGGGACGACTCGGCGCAACCCACCAGTAATCCAGCAATCAGCGTTGTCAGGAGGATAGGAAGCAAGAGTCGCGGCAGGCGAACGAATATCCTCATCGCCATCATGTGCGCTCGCTATCCACCGATCATCGACATGCTGCGCGCGGTGCGGCGGAACTGCTTGTCGCCGATGTGGTGCTTCAGTTCTTTGTGCCAGACTGCCCGGCGAATAGCATGCGCCAGAGCCTCGTCATCGTCGCTAGAGCGCACCACCGCCCGTAGATCGGTTTCGGTATGGGCAAAGAGACAGGTGCGCATCTCTCCTTCGGCGGTCAGGCGTATACGGTCGCACCAGCGGCAGAATGGCTCGCTGACAGGATTGATGAAGCCAACCTCACCCATGCCGTCGGCGAAGGTGTAGCGGCGCGCCGTCTCGGAGGCATCATCACTTTTGACTGGCGTTAGCGGACCATAGTTGTCCTCGATGATCGCCTTGATCTCAGCGCCAGTGAGGATGTCTTCTTTGCGCCAGATTTGGTCGGCATCCAGCGGCATGAACTCGATCCAGCGCACGGAATAGGCTTTACGCCGGGAGAGTGCGACGAAATCGAGTACCTCGGATTCGGTGAATCCGCGCATGGCGACCGCATTGATCTTGATGGGCCGGATCGTCGGATACTTTTCC
The DNA here is from genome assembly GCA_963702665.1 of uncultured Chloroflexia bacterium. Lineage (GTDB taxonomy): Bacteria > Chloroflexota > Ktedonobacteria > Ktedonobacterales > JADMIN01 > DAHUXT01. The sequence goes on along the minus strand of CAVPDP010000009.1, from coordinate 36,164 downwards.
AACTCCTCCAGCCCCGCCAGCACCTGCTCCAGGGCGTCGCGGCGGGTAAGCTGAGTGAATTTCTCGCGAATGAGCGAGTCGAGACTGACGTTGATACGTGTCAGTCCCGCCTCGGCGAGCGGACGGGCCAGTTTGCCCAACAGCACACCGTTGGTCGTCAGGCTCAGGCTGCGCAGCCCTGGAATGGTGTGCAACATAGCGACCAGGGTAGCGATATCGCGCCGCACCAACGGCTCCCCACCGGTCAACCGTATTTGGTCGATACCAAGGCTCACCGCAACCTGTGCGATGCGCGTAATCTCCTCGAAGGTAAGGATGTCGGCGCGTGGTAACCAGGGTAGCCCTTCGGCGGGCATACAATAGACGCAGCGAAAATTACACTTGTCTGTGACAGAGATCCGCAGATTCTTGATGTGGCGCCCATAGCTATCCACCAACGGGCCAACCAGTGGCACGGCTTCATCGGCGATGGGCGCTGGATTGGCGTCCGATTCCGCATCGGCCAGCGTCAGTTTCCGGTGTCGTAGCTCATCTGGCATAGGAGCGCCTCCGCCACAGCATATTTAGTAGATAGTGGTTCCGCTACCTAAATGGCAGAACTCTCACTCAACTATACCACCCAGTTCCCAGGTGGCGGTGAAAAACCGGAAGTATCTGGTTACGCCGTTTGGCCTGGCTGAAGCTGATGGACGGTGACGTTGCTGACTCCGATGCTCTCCAGCGCCTGCCGCAAGCCAGCGGGTGTGCCTGTCAGAGCGGGGAATGTGCCGTAGTGCGCTGGAATGACCGTCTCAACGCTCAAAAGGCGCGCGGCATAGGCAGCCTCGCGTGGGCCCATCGTGTAAAAGTCGCCAATGGGCAGAATCGCCACCTGTGGCTTGTAGAGCGCGCCGATGATGCTCATGTCTCCGAAGACGTTGGTGTCGCCAGCGACATAGACGCGCAGATCGTTGCCAAAGTCGATCACATAGCCTGCCGCCTGACCGCCATAGAGAACAACGTCGCCATCAAGAATACCGCAACTGTGATCCGCTCGTACCATTGTCACCTTGACACCAGCCACCTCAGTCGTGCCGCCCATATTCATGCCGACGGTGTTCGCGACCCCTTTGCTCTCCAGCCAGCCAGCCAGCTCGAAGATACCCACCACCTGCTCGGGCTGGCTCTCAGCGGTGATGGTGAGCGCGTCACCGATGTGGTCGCCATGCCCGTGGGTAATCAGCACGGCGTCCAGTTTACCCAGTTGCTTCTTGTCGTCGGGGCAGGCCGGGTTGCCCTGTACCCAGGGATCGAGTAGGATTGTTTTGCCAGCGGGAGTGGTAAAAGTGAATGTCCCGTGACCAAGCCAGGTGATGTGCGCGCCGTGCAAATCCATCGGGCATAACCTCCTGCGGCGACTCTGCCGCTGTTGTCCATGTGATCCCATATGATCCCGTATGGCGCGGGAACTCGTCTATTGCTATGCTACTACGGCGTAGAGCCTCTGCGCCACCTCGCTCGCTGCCATACCGATATAGCCCCTTGACAGGTAGAATCTCTGGCGAGAAGATAGAGGCGTATTGTGGGAACATTTTGGAGCGCTATGCAGTCATTACCATCAGTCAATCTTGTGCTCTCGCTGCTGTTTGGCGTAGGCCAGATTGTCGTAGGTGGCTTGCTGGTACATCACGGCAGGCGGCGTTGGCGGCGGGCCGGCGACTTTGTGCTGATGCTCGTCGGCGCGTGGTTCGTCTGTAGCGGTGTCATTGAGCTATTTGTCTCAGGCATGGAAACCGTTCAACGTCTCAGTGGCGTGCCAGACCAGGCCACGTTTACTCTCTGGCGCGGTCGCGCGGATGGAGCATTGGCGGTGGCGACTGGCGCGCTCCTGCTCGTTGGGATTCTGGTGGCGCTAAGTGGTAAGCTATCGTGGCGGCGTAACTCACAGGGGTAGCGCAATTTGGCTGGCTATCCCGCGAAGACCATGGGGGGTGGCGTGCGGCGTATTCGTCTGGTAGCAATAGATGTGGATGGCACCCTCCTCGACCCACAAGGTTGTGTCACGCCGCGTACTTTCGCAGCGATTCAGGCGCTGGCCGCATCAGGGGTGACTGTGGCGCTGGCGACCGGGCGGCGCTGGACGGGCGCATCGGCAGCAGCTTCTGCGCTTGACTTCTGCGGCCCAATGATCCACATGGATGGCGCGGTGACTCGCTCGTATCCCGATGGCGAAATACTTAGCGCTGCGTCGCTCGACCGCATCATCGCGCAACGTGCCGCCGAGGCGCTAGTTTCCTACGGTATTCAGCCCATCGTGCAATATTCTGATCACGTCGATGAGTATCTTCACGTGACTGATGAAGCTGCGCATCCGGCGTGGACTGCGGCGTATATTGCGGCGTTTCATCAGCAGATACGCTTTCGCCCGGTCGCCCAGCTCTGCGATGCGTCGGTTGACCCGATGCGCCTGGTTGCTTTCGCGCCGCTTCCGGTGTTGCGTCGCGTTGCCGTTGATCTGGCTTCGCCTGAGTGCGGGCGCCAGCTCCTGCTCGACGGCAATTATGGAACGGCTGAACTGACCATGTTCTCTGCCCTGGCGTCAAAGGGAAACGCGCTGGCTATGCTGGCGAGCACGCTTGATATTTCGCTTGAGGAGACGATGGCGGTTGGCGACGCGAGCAATGACATTTCGATGCTGCGTGTGGCGGGGCTAGGCGTTGCGATGGGCCAGGCGTCACGTCGCGTGCGCGCTACTGCGGATGTGGTAACAGGAAGCAATGCGGAGGATGGGCTGGCGCAGGCGCTAGAAACGTATGTGCTTGGGTTAGCATCAACGCAAACGATCTGACGATCAGTTGAATTTGCCGTTTGAGATGTGGCAACCGTGAACGACAAACGTGGCGAATGGAAATGCGACGTTTCTATCGCTGGTTGCATTTCGTTCTAACAACAGTGGCTCTGCGTCTCTGATCAGGGATGTGTATCCGCCGAGAGTTGCGCAGAGCGTGTGGGGGGGAGCGCTGCCGGTGGCACTGGATGCGATCTACCAACGGATGAAACATCTGATGGGCGTTTTCCTTGCGTCGGATAATCGAGCGAGAGGCTATCTGATTCGTGTGTCGCTGGTGATGCTTGTGGGAACGGCATTGCTAGCGACAACCATGCTGGTCGTCCAGTCGGCTGTGCCTGAGGTGAGCGCGCAGGCTTTGCGTGTCTCTTCCTCGGCTACCTGCGGTCAACTCGCGGGCGTCGATTCGACGGTCACGAACGGATCAACGTGGGGAAAAACGATCCTCCCAGGGCATGGCGCGCCCGGCGGCTGGTTTGGCGTTGATGTCTGCTCAAATGGCATTAATAGCGTCTCTCCGAATGGTTCTAATGTCAGTTGCGGCAGCGTCTCGCATGGCTGTTCACCGACCAATGATGGATATGGCTGGACTTTCCAGTGTCCTGAACTTGTTTTACGCTTCTCATCCTGGGCTTTTGGCGATAGTCCTGCTGATTGGGGGCGTTCTGGTTGGGGCAATGCGCCTGATCTCTGGTCGCCAGTGAATCATCCGTCAGATTTCGTCATGTATGCCAATGGCTCTAGCACGCCACCTGTGCCGGGAGACATTCTGGTGTGGGGGTATCTTGATGGCAACGGGAATCCCTGGCCAGCAGGGCCAGATGGCTCGCATAGTGGCCATATCGCAGTGGTTGCGGCTGTTCACGGTGGCGAGGTCATCACGGCGGAACAGAATGTGAAATGGGGAAATCAGGACCACCCCACTGACACGCTAGCGCTGACGAAGTCTGGATCCCGCTGGATTCTCAGCGGCTCGTCGCAGCCGACGACAACACTGCCGACGTGGCGCTGGTCGCGGACGATGGGTCACTCGCGCGGCACATTTGGCTGGCTGCACAGCGTTAAGAATAATGGGACATTCCCGCATACTCAGGCGAGCACAACACCCCAGAAGCCGACGACCTCGAACTCGGTCTCGCAGCAGTTCCCTGGTGGTCTGCCCTCGCTTTCATCTGCGACTGTGGTTACTCAGAGCGGTACGCTTGCCGATCTTACCTGGTTCACGCAGAGCTTTTTCGCGCCTTCCGCAGATGCAGCCCAGCCACAGGCGCAGGTACGCAGCCTTGGGCAACCGCCAGGCAATGTCCAACTTGCGAGCGGGCAATCCGCCGCGACATTGCTACTGAGTAACGGCTCACGCTATACCTATGCCCTCGGCGCGGATGGCAATCTCTACATGGCGCGCACCTCACCAACCTCACTCGGCGTCTTTTGGAGCGCGCTTGGACAGCCGTCCAACGTCAGCCTGACTGGCTCACCAGTGGCGAGCCTCTTCGCGGGCGGGGTGCAGATAGCGGCGCGTGGCAGTGATGGCAATCTCTGGTGGCGGGCTGGCCCACCAGATCAGCCGGGCAACTGGGTCACACTTGGCAGCCCATCCGCCACTACGCTTACAGGCGGCCTGGCGCTGGCGGGCGCGCCGGGTTCTGGTTCGCCGGTCGTATTTGCTCTGGGCGCGGATGGGCGCATCTATATGCGTCTGTGGCAAGATGCGACCATTTCAGCCGACGGCACGCAAATCCCTGCGGCGTGGAGCGACTGGCTCACCTTCGGCGCACAGCCAGCGACCAGTCATCTTGCTGGTACGCTGTTGATCGTGCCTGAATTACCAAACGCGCATAACTGGATTGGCCTCTGGCCCGATAGCCCGCTGAACGTGCTTGCCACCGATGCCGGTGGTTCACTATGGTGGTTCCGTTCAACGCATCTCGCGGGCGGATGGAGTGCGACACAGGTTGACGCCAGTCCCGCGCCATTAAGCGCCATCCTTGGCGGCGTCGCGGTTCCGGCGGCTGCGAGCGCTACCGCGTCTGCGGCGGCGGCAAATACCATCCAGGTCTATGCGACAGCGCATTCCGCGAGCTACATGTGTACACTGACGATTCCAGACGCAGGCAAGACTTCCACGGCCAAACCTATCTGGACGGCGCTGCCCGATCCACCCGCTGGATTGGCGTCTTCCGCATCGAGCGCGGCCCTGGCGCTTGGCCCTGGAAACAGCGTGGTTGTCGCGGCTGCGGGTGATGATGTGGTGGTTGGCGGTGTGCAGGCAATGACGGCGGCGCTACTGCCTGAAACGACTGCGCAGGCGACGAATGGCAAATCAGCTTCCAACCCGTGGATGCGCATCGGAACGGCTCCTGTCTCCGCTACGTTTAGCGATCCCTTCACGTCCGCGCAGCTCGACAGCCGCTGGACACGCTCAGATGCGACTACCCGCGCCAGCCTCGACGCCAATGGTCTGGCGCTGATTCCCGGCGCTCACGGTGTGGCCGCGCTGACGCAGGCGGCATCCGAGGGTGATATGACACTGACGGCTCAGGTTGCTCGTCCCGATACGCTGCATGGCGAAGGAAGCGTCGGATTGGTCCTCTACGAGGATGATGGCGACTGGCTCACACTGATGGTGGATCACACTGGAAAGGTGAGCCTATGCCCAATGGCGCAGCAGGAGGCAGTGACATGCATGACCGGGAAGGCGGCGGCAAACACGGCTGTCTGGCTGCGTATCGCGCGCAGCGCCAGTACGTTTACTGCGCTCGTGAGCGCTGATGGCGTCTCCTGGCAGCAGGTTGCCCAATGGACCCCCACCTTGACAGGCGCCGTCGGACCACATGCGGCGCAGACACCTACACCGCAGACACCTGCTACCGCGACGCCTGCCAAGACCACGACGGCAACGCCACAGGCCAGCCAGACGCCTGGAGCAACCGCTACTGGCGCCACCGATCCAGCAGCGGCCCCGTTGGCCTTCTCGTCATGGGGAGTGGTGGCCATGGGTGCGAGCAATGCCACTGGTTGGCCACATATCACTGATTTCACCGTGACGCCCGCACCGTAGGCGCCTGAGATTCAGAACCGTCCACGATACAGCATGATACAATGGAGCGGAGGCGCACATGCCAATGCCACGAGATGAATCCTCCGCTCCACACTCAGATGCTGAGCGCCAGATATTGGACGACCCCGACGAGTTGTTCGACCTTGTCGATGAGAGTGATCGCGTCGTCGGGCAGGTTCGCCGAGGCGAGGCGCACCATAACCCCGCATTCATCCATCGCAGCGTGCAGATTCTCGTTTTTGCCAGCGATGGACGGTTGCTACTCCAGCGCCGTTCCGCCAGGAAGGATCTTGTTCCCAGGCTATTACTGCGCTTCGGCGTCTGGTCATGTCGCCAGTGGCGACGACTATTTGACCACAGCGGAACGCGAGCTTGCCGAGGAACTGGGCATATCGGCGCCACTGACCTGGATTGGGAAGGCGCTCATCCATTCGGAGCCAGAGACAGAAATCACCGCGCTCTATGTCGCGCAATCCGATGGCCCCTACCAGTTTCATCCAACGGAGACCGACGGTGGTGTGTTATTGACAGTCGCCGAGGTGACCGATGGCATGATGAGTGGCGCTCTTCACATGACACCTGCGCTGCTCGTCGCCATAGATGAGCTTTTGCGGCTGGCGCGAGAAACTCCTGGTGGCCTCCCCGCATTCCTTGCTCAACTTGGATAAAGCTGGCGAATTTGGAGTATAGTGCAGGTATGAGCATGCGCATGAGTATGCGCTTAGCGAACCGCTGATGAAGCTCTCTGACCCAGGCGCCGATGGCGCCGCTGAGGAGTTATTGCATGGCTGACGAGGTTGAAAAGTACGAAATAGTTGGCGAGACGACCATCGAGCCAGCTCTGATATTCGAGCAACTGCGCGATTGTTATGATCCAGAAATCCCTGTGAATGTCGTTGATCTGGGGTTGGTTTACAACGTTCGCATCGAGGGCGACACGGTCGATATCCTGATGACGCTGACGGCTATCGGATGCCCAGTAGCGCCAGAAGTGATGGCGGATGTCGAGGATCATGTGCGCCAGGTATCCGGTGTCGAACGCGTCAATGTCACGCTTACTTTTGATCCGCCGTGGACTCCTGAGAAGATGACTGAAGACGCGCGGTGGGAACTCGGTATCAGCTAGTCCCGACCTGTTCGCGCGCGACAAAGCCAACGACACCAGGTAATGGGCAGAGGCGTGCCGTATGATCCTTGACCAACTTCAACTTCCATCACAGCAACAGTCAGTCAATATTTCGGCCAAGTTGATTGCCTCGATCAAGGTGCTGCAATATTCGGCGCAAGAGCTGGAAGCGGCTATCGCGCAGGAACTCTCGGAGAACCCCGCGCTGGAGGTTGAGGAGGTTGTCCAGTGTCAACGGTGTGGCGCACCCCTGCGCGCCGGTCTCTGCCCCCATTGTGAGCGCTATGCGGAGCGTGTCGCCGATGGGCGCGACGAGGTCGCTGGATGGGATGAGTATAGCGACCTGCGTGGTGTATCGGCGGCGAGCGATGAGGATGGCTACGATCCGCTCGATTTTGTGCGCTCTGGTGGCACGTTGTACGAATACTTGCTGCGCCAGCTTGGCGCCTCGCTTGCCAACGATGATTATCCAATCGTCGAGTATTTGATCGGCAGCCTCGATTCGCATGGCTACATCACCATTTCGACCGACGAAGTCGCCGAGACATTGCGGGTGGCGCCGGAGCGCGTTGGAATGGCGCTTACGTTGCTACAATCGCTTGACCCGCCAGGCATCGGCGCGCGCTCCCTGAGTGAGTGCCTGCTGATCCAGCTCCGTCTCTTTGAGGGGCGTGGTGAGGTATCTCCGCTGGCGGCGCGGCTGGTGGCCGATCATATGCGCGACCTGGGTGAGCATCGATTCGCTGAGATTGCTCGCGCTGTGGGAGCCACGACGCCGGAAGTCAAGCGCGCCTGGCAATTCATCCGTACCAACCTCAATCCGTATCCAGCCCATGCCTTTAAGTCGGGCGATGTTCCCGGTTTGGATTTAACATCGGCTTCAGAGCGCAGTGTGGTTATTCGCCCCGATGTGGTGATCCGTAGGACGGCATCTGGCCTGGAGGCTGAGGTTCTCGAGATGCGCCGGTTCAACTTTGGTATGAGCGACATCTACCAGACCCTTTATCAACAGTCACGCTCACAGCGTTGCTCACCTGGGGAACTTGATGAGACAGGCAAGCAACACGTCCGCCAGTATGTGACCCGCACCCGTTTCTTTATTGCGTGCATGCGCCAACGCTGGGAGACACTCTCCACCATCTCGAACGCGCTCATCCACTTCCAGTCAGAGTTCCTGGAGAAAGGCGTACGGGCGCTCAAACCGCTTACCCGCGGACAACTCGCGGACTATGTTGGCCTGCATGAATCCACCGTGAGCCGCGCAACCGCGAACAAATATGCGCTGTTGCCAGAGGGGCGCACGATTGCGTTTGATGACTTCTTCGATGCGTCGTTGACCGCAAAGGATTATTTGCGCGAGCTTATCGCTGGCGAAAATGTTACCAAGCCATTCAGTGATGAGGAACTGGCGGATCGCCTGGACGCGATGGGTATTCATTTGCGCGCCGAACCGTGGCCAAATATCGCGAGTCGCTGGGGATCCTACCGTCGCGCTTGCGGACATAGCGCCATCATGTCTCAGGGGTGCGTATATCCGTCTGGTTTTCCGTCAGGGGTCGACGTGCCATCGGAGGCAGGGGCGGCTACGACATAGACCCAAACCTGACCATCTTCCACTTTTGTCTGAATACTCGGTAATGGAGTGTAGGCAACCGGAGAGCCTGGCGCTGCGGCGCCCGTTTCAGAAAAACGCCCACCATGGCACGGACAGTCAAATGTGCGAGCGCCAGCATTCCAGTTGAGCAGGCAGCCCATGTGCGTGCAGGCGCCTGAGAGCGCGACATAGCCGGTGTTGGTGTGGCGCACAAAGCCGACAACCGCGTCAGTGATGAAGCGCTTCACGCCACCCAGTGGAATCTCTTCAACGGTACCTACCGCATGCCAAAATCCATGACCCTCGCTCACGAGTGTTGCTGGCCACGATGGCGGACTCGCTGCATGAGGGAGTTGTGAGCCAACCGCTACCCCAATCGCCGCCGCCGCTGCCGCTCCGAGGCCGCCCGCGAGGAGTCCACGGCGCGAGACACGCCCGCGCGCCGCACGCAACACTCTGGTGGTCGGCGACGCCGCGACTTCGTGTTCCATCCGGGCACGCAGTGACGAGACGAACGCTGGATCGGGTTCGTCGGCGCCTGGCGTCGCCGCGCGGAAGAGCGCCGCAGCCTGATAGGCGCGTACCTCGTCAGGAGTGAGGTTGCTGGGTCGGCTGGGCCGCTTATCCTGGCGAAGTTGCTCGATATGCTCATGCAGCCGCAGGTATTGCTCCACCGTGTCCGCAGAGGGAACCCTGGCCTCATCAGGCAATGTCAGATTGTCGTCGTCGTCGTGTGATCCCATCGGTGCTCCAGATATCGCAAGCTAGCAGTGTCGGCCTCATGCGCAGGCGATGTGCGGGCTAATTGCGGGCCATGGTAGTCGCAATGCTCGCCAGGTGTCAGAGACCCTCCAATTCCAGACGTCCTGCCTTTTTCAGTGCGCGAAACTGTAATACTTTGACATTTGCCTCAGAGAGACCCATGCGCAGAGCCGTCTCTTTGATCGAGAGATTGAGCAGAAAGCGAAAGGTCAACACCTCGCGATAGTGGTCGGGCAGACGCTCCAAAATGCGATTGACGCGATCCTGTGGCTGGGCCAATCGTGGTGGCGGCTGGTTTTCCGCTGGGCCTTCCCACCCGCTGTCGAGCAAATCGTCGAGCGAGTGCGCGCGCAGTTGGTAAAATGAGCGCCAGTGGTCGGCGATGGTCGTACGCGCTACCTGAAACAGCCAACTCTGAATGCTCGCTGTGCCGCGCGCGCTGTCGATGCTGCGCACAGCCTTGATGAACACCTGCGAGGTCAAATCCTCCGCTTCTTCTCGGTTGCCTACTTTGCTGTAGATGAAGCGGTAGATCACATGCAGGTTGTCTTCGTAAAGGCGTTGAAGGCGCTCTGAGTCTTGCTCGGGATCGGGTGGCTTATCTGCCCGCATCTGGCTATTCTCGACTGTCCGCGTTTTGCGGAGCGACACGCTCCACCCTCCCTTCGGATACTGGAAGTCTTTAGCGCCTCTCGCCGCACTCAACGTGACTACAGCGTGATTGCTTCCCGTTATCTCTCAGGAAAGATACGCATTGAGGTTACTGCACAGGGTTGTCGCCGCAATGTAGGATAGTATACGACGAATAGAGGTTGCTTTGACACTCCGCACGGGCTGAAGCCCGACGGATTCTCGGTTCTCCGGGGTGGCCTACGCCACCTCTCCCCGAAGGCTCTGCCCGAGCCTTTCTATGTTTCTGGCGGCGTTGTGATCGCGGTGCAGGCTAGCGCCACACTCCGGGCAACGATGCCAGCGGACGGATAAGCCCTTCTTCACCACGACGCCACAGCCAGAGCATCTCTGACTGGTGTAGGCAGGCGGCACGGCTACAACTCGTCGCCCAGCGTATGCTGCTTTGGCGGCGAGGATGCTCAAGAACGCGCTCCACCCCGCGTCAGCAATCGACTTGGCGAGGTGATGGTTCTTGAGCATGTTGACCGTCTGCAAATCCTCATGATAGATGGTGTCGTGCTGCTGAACCAGATGAAGCGCCGTCTTGTGGTGAAAGTCGGCCCGTTGGCGCTTCACCTTCAGATGCGCTTTCGCGAGCAGCTTCACCGCTTTACGGCGGCGGTTACTCCCCTTCTTGCGGCGTGCTACCTTCCGCTGTGCCGTTTTCAGGCGATGTTCGGCTTTGCGGTAACAGCGGGGATTGTGGATCACCGTGCCATCCGCGAGCGTGGCAAAGGATTCTAGCCCCAGATCAATGCCGGTTTCCTGGCCCGTTGGCGGCAACGGCTCCATGGGCACGTCCGCACAGGAGATGCAGACGTACCAACCATCCGCTTCTCGGCTCATGGTGACGGTCTTCGGCGTCCCTTCCAATGGGCGGCTCCAGCGCACCGCGAGACGCCCAATCTTGGACAGCACCAGGAAGCCATTACTCCAACCGTGCGCCGTTGCCGACCTCTTTGTAGGTGAAACTGTTGAAGCGATTGTGCCCGTGAAAGCGCGGGTAGCCTGGCGTCGCTTTCCCTTCACGAATGCGGCGGAAGAACGCCTGATACGTCTTGTCGAGCCGCGCCAGCACATCCTGCAAGACGTGGCTGTGGATGGCCGCGTATTCGGGCAGCGCCGCGCGCATGTCCTTCAACTCGGCTTCCTGCTCGTAGCGGGTGCGGGTGACGCCCCGCTGTTTCCAGAGAAAGATGCGTTGCTCCAACGCGGTATTGTAGAGCGTGCGGCAGCGCCACAAGACCGCTTCAAGCTGGCGCTCTTGGTCGGGCGTGGGCTTCACCTTGAACTTGTAGGTTTTCCGCAGACTCGTATCCACCATGGCTTCTTCGGCTACTGCTGCTCTTGATGCGTTTCTTGATGCGTTGCGATATACTCACGGAGCGCCCACACGATCTCGCCGTTCAAGGAGCGATCATGGTGCTTGGCGAGTTGGCGTAGCACGACAATCACCTCCGCCGGAAAACGGATGGTGATACGTGTCTCTTTTTTCCTGGGTGTCCATGTCACTACTATAGCACTTATGTAGTGACATGCGAAGGGGCAGGTGCTTCTGGCTCAAGTCGACATACGCCTCACCACTGCCGTTGAAACGGCATGGCTTGCGGCGGGCTAAAGCCCAATTCTGTCATATGGGAGAACGCGATGATGTCCGATGCTGCTGCTCAGAGTGATATGCTGTCCGATGTGTTTGCCCGTCAGGCTGATCTGGCGAGCTATTATAAGTCGGTGCGGCCCAATGGATTTTATAGCTGGCCGCCGCAGGATCGCTGCACCACATGGACTCGCGCTATTGTGCATGAGTGTTGTGAGCTAGACAACGAACTGAACTGGAAACCCTGGAAGAATGCGCGTGACCTCTCAGCCAACCGTGAGGAGCGCCTCTTCGAGATGGCCGACATTTTTCACTTCTTTGTCCAGCTTGCGCTCGACCAGGGATTTAGCGCCGAGGAGATGTATGCGGCCTACGTCGCAAAGAACGAAGAGAACCGCCGTCGCCAGCAATCTGACCCACGTTATCAGCCAGACGCCGACGATGCCCGCGAGGAACCGTAGGCCACGCCCGGAGCAGTCTATGACACACACCAACCTCATGAATCGTATTGCCGCAACCGATTCCACGTTCGTTCAGCGGGAGACGCTGTGGGTTGGCCACTGCCTGATCTGTAGCGGCCCAGTGTGCTTCGATGCGCTCACCCGCGAGGGAGCGACAATCGAGCATATTCTGCCGCGTAGCCTGGGAGGCACGAACGACTTGAGCAACCTTGGCATCGCGCATCGACGCTGTAACGGCGAGAAAGGGCGACACTGGGATCCACGCCGTCGCCACCGCGCCTATCCAGATCGATATGTTGCCCTGCTCCAGCGGCTCTTGGTGGAGCGGCAGCGTCGTTGGCGGGAGACAGACGCAGGCGGCGAGCGAGTAACTATGAATGACGAACAGCAGCCGTATTCAGCGGCAGAGTCACCCGATGGCCCACTACCGAACCGCCTCACACGCGGCACACTGGTGGGTTGTCTGGGCCTGGCGGGCGTCTTCGCTTTGCCACTGATGCTGTTTCTGCCGCTGGAGTCCTGGGACTTGCCCCGGTGGGGATTTTTGCTGGTGCAACTGGCGGCGTTCTGCGCCTTCGGTGGCGGTATTTGGCTACTCGCGCATATGCCCTCGGCTACGCAAAAGCGGCCGAGTGATCCGATGCATCCCCTGACAGCGCGCGGAGTGGCTCCTGTGCTTGAGCGCCCTGCCCGTTGGGCAAATCGGCTCGGCCTGGTCAGTGTCTGGGTTTTGCTCCTGGTTGCTGTGGCAGGTTTCGCGCTGGCGGCGTTCGACGTGGGGCAACAGGTTGCCATTCCACTTGGCATGATGGTGGTCAGCCTGTCAGGGGTGTTACTGGCTGCCTACGGGTTCTGCATTGCGCTTGGGTGGATGGAGCCGCCAGCGTTCTGGTGGGTGCGGACACCTGCCACCTCAAGTTGGCTGCCGCAGGGTGGATCGGTGATGCTGCTGGGCATGACGATACTTGGCTGGGCGCTGCTCGTAGCGGCAGAGGCGCGTCTCGCCTGGGGGGCCATTGGCCTGGTAGTGCTGCTGTTGGCTACGCTGCTGGTTGCGCCAGCGTTGCGGCGGCTGCCAGCGCGGCGCACACGGCTGGAACGCTAGTTTGCAGCGACCAGCAAAAAAGCCGACACCTGCTGTGAACAGGTATCGGCTTCGATTCGGTGGCGAATACTAGATGTCGAGGTTCTTGACATGACGTGCGTGCGCCTCGATGTAGCGCTTGCGCGGCATGACTTCATCGCCCATCAGCATCGAGAATATCTCGTCGGCCTTGATCGCGTCTTCGACGGTGACTTGCAGAATTGTCCGGGTGGCGGGGTTCATCGTCGTCTCCCAGAGTTCTTCCGGATCCATCTCGCCAAGGCCTTTGTAGCGGTTGACCGAGGGATTCTTGCCTGCGGGAAGCCTGGCCAGAAGCTCATCGCGCTCCTGATCGCTATACACGTAGCTGCGCTGCTTGCCCAACTGAACGCGATACAGCGGCGGCTGCGCGATATAGAGATGGCCACCGGTGATCAACTGTTCCATGTGACGGAAGAAGAACGTCAACAGCAATGTCCGAATATGGCTGCCGTCCACGTCGGCGTCGGTCATCAGAATGATGCGCCAGTAGCGCAGGCGCTCCGTCGAGAATGTCTCGCCGATACCAGTGCCCAGCGCAGTGACGATGTTCTTGATCTGCTCGCTGGCCAGCATTTTATCCAGCCGGGCGCGCTCGACGTTGAGGATCTTGCCGCGCAGTGGCAGAATCGCCTGGAAGTGGCGGTCGCGCCCCTGCTTCGCACTCCCGCCAGCGCTGTCTCCCTCGACGAGGTAGAGTTCGCAGCGTTGTGGCACGCGCTCAGAGCAGTCGGCCAGTTTGCCCGGCAGCGTCGTATCTAGAGCGTCCTTGCGGCGCACCAGTTCGCGAGCGCGGCGGGCGGCATCGCGGGCGCGGGCGGAATTCAGGCACTTCTCGATGATGCGCCTGCCCTCGGAAGGAGTCTCTTCAAGATACTTGGCAAGCGCCTCAGACAGCACGATATCAACCTGATTGCGCACCTCGGCGTTGTTCAACTTGCCCTTTGTCTGGCCCTCGAACTGCGCCTCGGGTAGCTTGATGCTGATGGCCGCCGTCAGACCCTCACGCACATCATCGCCAGTGAGGTTCGAGTCGGCTTCCTTGATCTGCCCGGTCTTGCGCCCATACTCGTTGAGTGTGCGGGTGAGCGACGTGCGGAATCCCGTGACGTGAGAGCCGCCGTCAACGGTATTGATGCCATTGGCGAACGAGAATAGTGTCTCGCTATAGCCATCGTTGTACTGGAGCGCGACCTCGACCAGCGTCTTCTCGATGCGCTTCTCGATGTAGACCGGGCGAACCATGACGACGTTGCGATTCTTGTTTAAATGGCGCACGAACGAGCGTAGGCCACCATCGAAGTAGAATGTCTGCTCCTGCTCCTGGCCCTCGCGCTCGTCGACGATCTTGATCGTCACACCACGATTGAGATAGGCCATCTCACGCAGACGTTGCGCCAGCGCCTCGAATTGGAAGTCGCCCGTCTCCATAATCTTCAGGTCAGGCTTGAAGGTCGTCCGGGTGCCGGTTCCAACGGCGGGGCCAATGACGCGCACTGGCGCGAGCGGTTTGCCGTAGCGATACTCCTGCATGTGCGTCTTATTGTCGCGTTTGACCTCGACCCGGCAATATTCTGAGAGCGCGTTAACAGCAGAGACGCCGACGCCATGCAAGCCGCTGGAGCCTTGCTTGTAGCCGTCGCCACCGAACTTGCCACCCGCATGCAGCGTGGTCATCACGATTTCGAGGGTCGATTGCTTGGGGCGTCTTGGGATGCGGCTCGACTGGGATGCCGCGGCCGTTATCCTCTACCGAGACCGAGCCATCGGGGTTGATACTGATCAGAATGAGGTCACAGACGCCTGCCATCGCTTCGTCGATACTGTTATCAACTACCTCTGTGACAAGGTGATGCAATCCGCGGATGTCGGTGCTGCCGATATACATGCCAGGCCGCTTACGAACCGGCTCAAGCCCTTCAAGGATCTCGATATCTTTAGCGGTATAATCGTGTGTTTGAGCTACAGTTGCCATACGTTCAGTCCGTTCCTCCTCGATATGCGTTGTGCCATCTGACATAATTTGGAGCTACCTGCCCTCACGTGCTGTATGAAGATTTCTGTGTTGGGCGGATCTGACCAGCGGCAAAGCGCTGCGGTAGCATGGATAGCATGTCTCGATTGCGCCAACGCGGAGCGGTTGTGGGCCTGAGGGCGGAAATAGAGTGGATTGCTGACAATACAACTCCCGTAAAAATGGGGGGATAAACTCCCATCTGTGACACTCTCCGTCCGCATGTACTCCACCTATGAATTTTACCACATTTTGAGGCTTTCCGAAAGGTGGGTAGTACCGTTGATTGCCCTTGAAATACCGGATTGGCGCTCTGCGCTCGCTTGGTGAAGGGTCGCCGGAATGCCTATCTACACGTTGTTTCTTTGGCGGTCGGCAAAAAGCGGTGATGAGGCCAGAAAAGGCCCCACTCACCGCCTGACAAAGCGAACGAAGATGCTCTATTATGAGCCACTCAGTTGAAGCAGCAGTTCATCGGGTTGGTTGACGGGCTGTTTACAGACAAAACCACGGCAGACGTAGGCTGTCGAGTGGTCATCCACCAGGGGACGGTTTGCCAGCAGTGGCACCGTGGCCTGAGCGTGAACGTCATCTGGCGCCGCCTGCGCCAGAACCATGCGCGGACGGTACAGGTTACGCAACACATTGAGCAGTGTGTGCGTTGCCGTGCTGTCGGGCTGGCCGACGAGCGCCACCTCGTCCATCGGGCCGACGAAGTCATCCAGCGCGCACAGCAAATGGCCGAAGGCCAACGGCTGTTCGATCATGGCTGGCGTGAGCGGTATCAGGACGCGTGTGGCAAAGTCGTGATACCGCTCTTCACCAGTGAATGCCGCCAGGCGCAACAACGCTTCGGCCATCAGACTCATGCCGGAGGGCGTCGCGTTATCGGTCATCTCGCGTGGTCTGCCAATCAATTGTTCGTGATCTGAGGCGGTGTCGAAAAATGTCTCGATCTCTTCATCCCAGAAGCGGGTCAGTGTTTCATCCACCAGCGAGCGCGCCGCGACGAAGAGCATGGCATCGCCAGTCGCTTCATACGTCGAAAGGAGCGCGTTGGCCAGCGCGGCATAATCCTCGAGATACGCTGGAATCTTGGCCTGACCCTGGCGCCAGCTGCGCAGGAGTCCACTATCTGTGCGCATTGTCTCGATCAGGAAACGCGCGTTGGCTGTCGCGGCATCGCGGTAGTCGTTGCGATTGAGGATGCGCCCGGCTTCGGCGAACGCGCGCTGCATCAGCCCATTCCACCCCGTCAGCGCTTTGTCATCGCGGCCAGGGGCCACGCGCTGGCTACGCGCCTCATACAGCTTGGTGCGGGTACGAGTGATAGCCTCATGTACCTGCTGCTCTTCCAGGCCCAATTCAGCCGCGACCTCGGCTGGCGTCAGCGCGCGATGAAGAATCGTATGTCCCTCGAAATTGCCTTCCTCGGTGACACCCCAGAGTCTCTCCACAATGGCGGCGTCTGCCGCGTCAAGCGCCTCGCGTATCTCGGCTGGCGTCCAAACGTAGAACTTGCCCTCGACGCCCTCGCTATCGGCGTCCTGTGTCGAGTAGAAACCTCCCGCCTCGTCGGTCATTTCACGGAGCACGTAGTCGAGGGTCTCTTCGCAGATGCGGCGATACGACGCCTCGCCGGTCAGTTGCCAGGCATAGAGATAGACGCGGGCGAGCAGGGCGTTGTCATAGAGCATCTTCTCGAAATGCGGCACGAGCCAGATGGCGTCGGTTGCGTAGCGATGGAATCCGCCGCCCACCTGATCGTAGATGCCTCCTGCTGCCATGACATCGAGTGTCTGGCGCACCGGAGCGAGTATCGCCTCGGCGTCTATGCCGGAATGGCGGGACGCCTGGCGCAGCAGAAATTCCAGGTTCATCGGGTGCGGGAATTTGGGCGCGCCACCGAATCCACCATGCTCCGTATCGGCGCGCTCCAGCAGCCGGGCCGTCGCCTGGCTCAACTCGCTCTCGCCAACCGTGACCTCGCTCGGCAGCACGCCATCTGGAAGGCGCAGCCGGTTCTGGTCGCGCTCGCGATAGAAATCGCGGAACGCCTCCGCCTGCTGCTCGATCTCGTCGCGATGTGATGTGTAGTAATAGGCGAGACGGCGGAGTACGGTGGGGAACCCAGGCATGCCATAGCGGTCTTCCGGCGGGAAGTAGGTGCCCGCGTAGAAGGGCGC
The DNA here is from genome assembly GCA_963702665.1 of uncultured Chloroflexia bacterium. Classification (GTDB taxonomy): domain Bacteria; phylum Chloroflexota; class Ktedonobacteria; order Ktedonobacterales; family JADMIN01; genus DAHUXT01. The sequence goes on along the minus strand of CAVPDP010000009.1, from coordinate 18,741 downwards.
GCCGTCGGGGGTCAGGAAGACGGTCATCGGCCAGCCACCGCTGCCAGTCAGCGCCTGGACCGCATCCATGTAGAGCGCGTCGATATCGGGCCGCTCCTCGCGATCCACTTTGATGCTGACAAAGAGGGTATTCATCAGGCTGGCGGTAGCCTCGTTCTCGAAGGACTCTTCCCGCATCGATGGCACCAATGGCAGGCTGAGTAACCGACACTCAGCAGGATTGGCTTGTCCTCTTGTCGTGCCTTCTCAAACGGCTCTCATCCCCCATGCATACCAATCCACGGGGTTATGGGCATGCTGCAGTAGATAGGGACTGGTTTCGGCAATCAGCCGGTTGGTGTGGTCTTGGTTGGTATCGCTGTGGTCGGATTCTTCGGCGCTGTCAGAAGCCTCTGAAGTATCTGCTGTATCTGGCGCTACGGATTCCTCTGGCGGGTTGGGTGTCTCGTCGCTATCGGTCATGGATTCTTCCTCCATATGTCGTGCTCTGTTTCGGGTATATTACTCCTTCTCTATCTTACCGTCGCGCATCGTCAGGATGCGATCTGCCCGCGCGCCAATCTCAGCCGCGTGCGTCACGATGACAAACGTTTGATTGCGCGTGCGATTCAGGTCAGACATCAGCGCCATCACATCGTGCGCGGCCTCACTATCGAGATTGCCTGTAGGCTCGTCCGCCCAGACAATCGCTGGATCGTTGACGAGGGCGCGCGCAATGGTGACGCGCTGGCGCTGTCCGCCTGATAGCTCGGCGGGTCGATGGCGCTCGCGGTTAGCCAGGCCTACCGCCGCCAGCATCTCCTGCGCTCGTTTGCGGGCGGCGCGCGGACTGACACGCAGCACCAGCAGGGGTAATTCTACGTTTTCGAGCGCCGTGAGCACCGGCAGCAGGTTGAAGTTCTGAAAAATAAATCCCATCGTACGCGCCCGGAAATCGGTGCGTTCGCTATCACGCATCGCGGCGAGATTGCGGCCACTGATAGTCACCTGGCCGCTATCGACCGTATCAAGCCCGGCGAGGCAGTTCAGCAACGTCGTTTTGCCACAGCCGCTCGGCCCCATAATCGCCACCATCTCACCTCGACCGATTGTCAGGCTTACATCTGCTAACGCTGGCGCCTCGATCCCGTGCGCGCGGTATATTTTGCTGACGCGATGCGCCGCGACGATCATCTCATCTGGATGAGTCACGGGTGAAGCCATCGCGGCTGGTTGTTGTTGCTCCCGGACCACAAAGAACCTCCATAGGCCATGCTCGACCATACTCAGTGGCATGTCTGATTACTCATAGCGCAAGGCGTCGGCGGGCGCAATACGACCGGCCTGCCAGACGGGCACGAGCGCAGCCAGTGCGGAGGCCGCAATGGCCGCGATGCAGATCAACGCCAGTTCGCGCCACGGCACAATCAGTGTCAGGCCGGTGGTGATCGAGGCAAAGAAATCTACGGCGAAGACATTGCGGCAGAGGATCAGGCCAAGCCCCAACCCCAGCCCAGCGCTCAGGACACCGACCAATACCGACTCGATGAAGAACATCATTTGTACATGTGATCGTCTGAAGCCCAGCGCCCGCAGCATGCCAATCTGCTGGCGTCGCTCGACGACCGCACGCGAGCCAGTGACGGCCAGCGCCGCCATGCCCACCAGGAGCGTTAGTCCAACCAGCCCCACCAGCACACGGCTGATGAAGACGCGCGGGCCATTGACATCGAGCAGCACATCCTGCAGAACGGTCGTCTCAAAACCGTTATCCAGCAGCGACGAGCCGAGCGCGAGCGCCTCGGTGTGCGCGTCCGCGCCGGGTCGCACTTTGAAGTAGTAGTATTCATTGCCGAACGGCTGTAATCCGCGTTCGATGGAGGCGAACGTGGCGGCCGAACCGAGCAGCCCGTATATCTGTGTGTGCGTGTTGTCGATCACGCCGACAACTGTGACCTTCGCGACCGACGCGCCGCGCAGATCACCAACCCAGAGCGCGGTTGGCGCGATGACTCCGTGGCCTCGGACGATGTTTCGCAGCCGCACGCGATACTCGCCCACGAGCGACGGATCGCTGGCGAGCGCGGCGATTGCCGAGAATCCACCGGTAATTACTGGGGCGGGCGCGGAACCGTCGACTGCTTCGAGGCTCGATAGCCCCGGAAGACCAGCGGCGATGGGTGGCCCCAGAAACTGCGACGCGCTTATCGGTGAGGGCGGTTTCAGTCCCAACGTGGCAATATCCTGGCCGCTGAGCGCGCTGGCGTCGATGACGACATCGCCGGGATGCGATTTCACCGCCTGCCAGACAGCGGCATCGGTGGCGTAGCCCTGCGCGCGAGCCGCCAGTGGCAATCCAACGCCATCGAGGAAAGCGCCAGCGATCTGCGATGCGGGATAGACACGCCAACCGGCATTGGGCGCGCCGGGCTGAATCACGCCCAGCGGCAGCGGCGTCGCCGTGCTGATGGCGTCAAGTGCGTCGAGTGTCCCAGGCGCGTGTGCGCGCAGATCGTCCGTGAGCGCGCCAATACCGCCGACGGCGCGGAAGAGTGGCTGACCAGCGACATCGTAGCCAGATGCCTGCTGGGGCACATTGTCATAGTTCGCCGTGGTCGAGGCGGCGATACAGGCCATCACCACCATTGTGAAGCAGACCAGCGAAAAGAGCGCCAGCCCAATGCCCGTGCGGAAGCGGTGAAACGCTGGATACACCAGGGCGACCGAGATGACATGGCGCAGGCGTCCAAAGCGGCTCAGTAGCCACGAGACGGGCGCCAGCAGCAGATCGAGATTGGGCGCGAGCGCGATGACCGCGCCGAAGACCATCATCATGCTCGCGACGAACACCATCGGTATGCCGCCGGTAAAGCGCGGGAGTCCCAGGCTCTGCAGCGCATCGAAGGGTAGCGACCAGTAGAGCGCCAGGCCTGCCCCAAGCACCAGCGCGGCGAGGCGGTCAGCCTGCCCGGTGGCGCGTGTCACGACCAGTGTGGCCGATGCAGGCGCGACACGTCTGGCGATGGAGACCACCAGCGCCAGGATTATTCGGCGCAGCAGCAGGACGATACCAATAACCGTGATCGATAGCCCGACGGCAAAGAGCAGCCCATCGAAGCGATCAACGGCGGTGCGGAGCAGCCAGGCGCCCACGAGCAGTGGTATGACCCCCGTCGTGACGGCGCTTTCCAGCAGCATGCCCCAGGCGGCCAGCGCGTCAGTGGATGTATCGTTTGGATGCATCATTCCAGATGCCGCCCGCCGCGCTAGCGCGAGGATGCTCGGACGCGGCATGGGCGGCTCTGGCAGGTCACGCAGCGCCGCCGCGACGGTCATGCGGCTGATATTCCAGGTGGCGAGCAGAATCGTGCCCAGGGTGAAGAGCGCGCCCAGACAGAAGGCAACGATCATCCCCGATGGCTGGATATCGAAGCGCAATGGGAAGCCTAACTGCGCGATGACCGGACTCACGAGCGCGACGATCAGTACACCCAGGCCCAGCCCCGATGCGACCCCTAGCAGCGCGGCGGCGGTGTCGTAGCTGGCGCCCTCGAAGAGCAGCATGATGGTGATGTGCGAACGGCGCATGCCAACGGCGCGCGCCATGCCCAGTTCGGCGCGGCGTTCGGCGGCCAGCAGCGAGAAGATCAGGAAGATCAATAACAAGCCAATGGCAAAGGCAAATAGCGTGAAGAGCGTCAGGATGCGCCCGAAGATATCCTGTGCCCGCAGCGAGAGCGCCACGCCATCGGCTTTCACCGTATGCACAGCGAGGAATTCTGGCAGCTCGGAGTAGATAGCGTCCGCGATGCCATCGCTATAGCCGACACCTGTCAGTCCATTGCCCGCGTTGGCGACATAGATCACATTGATCGCGTTGGCGACCTGCATCAGATGTGAGAGGGCGGGCATTGTGAGCAGCACAGTCGGCGCATCGCCTAACAGTCCGCCGGTGATGGTGCCACCGACCGTGAAGGCGTAGCGCTTTCCCGGCCAGCGATCTGAGTAGAGATAGATCGTGTCGCCCGTTCGCGCGTTGAGGAGCTGCCCGGCGCTGCGGTTGAGCAGCACCTCGTCGTCATGCAATGAGGTGAACGAGCTAGGGCCGCCAGTATTCACATCGGTGAACGCGGTCAGCGGACCAGCGCCCGCATCGTTGACGGCCATCGCAGTCACGCCGCCACGCACCTGACGCGCGGTTTCATCGGCTACCAGCACATTCTGCAACAGCAGCGCGGGCGCAATCCCGGCGACATGGGAGTTACTGGCGAGCGAATCACGCACCTGATCGCCAAACTCCGCCGCAAAGGGAGCCATCGAGCCGCCTCGACGCGTCCACCTGCTCATCGATCCTGCCGAGGTTGTAGACGGCGACGGTCTTGACCGCCAGCACAATCGTATCGTCGATGGCAATTGCCGAGGCGACAAATGTGGTCGCCAGCATCAGGCCGAAGACCACGAGCGCCGTGCGCAGCTTGCGACGGGGCACATTGCGCAACCCGATGCGCAAGAGATGTGGTGTGCGCCACCCCTGCCAGATCAGCGTGACCACGACCAGGATAGTCGCGATGGCGAGCGGCTCGGCGAGACTGCCAGGTGAGAACTCGAAGACGTTGTTCATGGGATGCCTGCCGCTGCCCGGAGCGCTGGAAGTGATGGCGCGATCCACGACTGAAAGACCTCAGCCAGTCGTTTTGCGCCTTCGGTGGAGGGATGGAATCCGTCGCTGGCGATGTACTCTGGATGGTCGGCCAGTTCGTTCCAGGTGGCGTAGAGGTTGACGAGTAACGAACCACTGGCGGCCACCGCCTGAGCAATTGCCGCATTCCAGACGGCGATGGTCGTGCGGAGTGTTTCCTGGTCTTGCCCCGCAAAGTATGGGAGCAGCGAGAGATCGGGAATATTGCCGACGAAGACGCGGGCGTGGGTGTGCTGGTGGAGCGAGAGCAGCAGGGCTTCGAGTTGCTTTTCATACTCAGCGGGTGAGACCGATTGCACGATGTCGTTCACGCCCAGCCAGACGGTCACGAGCGCTGGTTGGGCGTCCAGGGCGATGGGCAACTCGGTCTGGCGCGCCTCGGCCACTGTCTCGCCGGGGATGCCAAGGTTGATGAGGTGGACACCTGGATCCAGCAGGCTCGCCAGCACCGTAGGCCAGTTATCGCGCCTCGGATCATCTGTGCCGACGCCAAATGCGTCCGAGGCGCCTATCGCCACATAGGTGAAGGTGTGTTGAGCGCTGGCGTCATTGTTGGCCAGCGGCGCCGCTGTTGATGTCGCCTGGCGCGCTGGCCCGCAGGCCGTCAATAGTATCGTCAACGCGACGCCTGCCAGTAACAGGCCTGCCCAGCTTTGATGTGGCACGAAACGCGCGTGTTGATGGTGGTGGGCAGGTGGGTGCGGCATGATGGATACTCTCCGTCGCGAGTTCGCCGAAACATGTAGCTTCTGTTCCTCCCGACGATTGAGCATACGACAATCTTACGCGGGTGTTCCACCGGGTCTTATACCTGCCAGCCGTGCGCCGCGAAGGTCGCCAGCGTCTGCTGATCGCCGGGGACATAGGTGACGATGGAATAATCGGATGTGCCGCTGAAGACCGTCACCGCTGTGCGCAACGTGAGTGATCCCAGGTGTGAGTGGCGCATCTGAAAGACGAAGCTGGCTGTTCCCCAGCCGGGATCAGACGAGTCGGCGATGCGGCGGAAGTCGGGAAGCGTCCGCAGTGAGCGCCAGAGCGTCCGATACTCAGGCAGATAGGTGAGCGAGCGGGTGTTATGCTTGAAGTCCGCCAGCAATCGTCGGGCAAGTTCCTCCCAGGGACGAAAGCGCGCACGATAGCTCGCGTCGAAGACGATGGCAAGCAATTGTGTATTTGCCTCGGGGTTATCGCTCGAGGTCAAGCTCGAAGAGTTCGTGCGCTGGCGATATTCCATGCGCTGATGTGCCAGAGGCGGTCGAGGCTGTGCGCCGGAAACGCGCTATTGTGAACCAGCAGCGCCGCCAGTTCGCGCTGATCGAGCAGGTCGAGGGTGGCGTCTTCTTCGTCGAGATAGTTGCTGGTGAGCCGCGTAAACGCCTGCGCCAACATCAGGCGATCTTCACCATGCGCATCGAGCGCGCGCATGATAGCCCTGACCGAGCGCACCGACGGTGAGAGCCGCTGCCCAGTCTCCAGGTGATAGATATAGGTGCGCGAGAGCCGCGCGGCGCGCGCAAGCTGGCCCTGCGATAGCCCACGTTTGCGCCGGAGAAAGCTGACAACCTCGCCAAAGGTGGCGTTCGCTGCTACTTGTGGCTGCATTGAGTGCTGAACCCGCATCGTTCACATCGCCTCCCTGATAATGAGTGCGCTCTCGATGTGTTAGCTGGCGTCTAGTATACAGCACATTATACGTTAGCTGGCTATACCACATTCTTGGCCCACAGATTCTATAATGCGGGTAATACCGCCAGGACATGATCCACAAAGAGGTGTGTGGCGATGGATAGCGAACCACAGTCAAATACGGTATCGGACGGCAGCGAGGGCAGCGGGGGCAGTGATGAGGCGCTCTCAACGTACATGCGGCGCCCCTGGCTGAGCCACTATGGGCCGACGGTAGCCACTGACAGTCGCACTCCCTGACCAGCCACTCACCTGGCTGTTAGATGAGGCGGCGCGGAAATATGGCGCTGGCATCGCCATCGAATACTACGGCGCGCAGTTTAGCTATCTGCAACTGGCGTCGCTTGCGGAGCGTTTTGCGCGCGCGCTGGCGCAACTGGGCGTCAAGCGTGGCGACCGCATCTCCATCTGTCTGCCCAATACGCCGCAGTTCCCGATTGCCTTCTTTGGCGCGCTCAAGGCTGGGGCGGTGGTTGTGCCGACGAATCCGCTCTACACGCCGCCAGAACTCGAACATCAACTCAATGACGCAGGCGTGACGGTCATCGTCATGCTCGACCAATTCTACCCGGCGCTCGCCTCGGTGCGCGAGCGAACCCCGCTCAAGCATGTCATCCTGACGAACGTCTCCGACGATTTTCCCGCACCGCTGGCTCTTGCGTACAAAGCGTCGGAGTTCCTCAAGCAGCGCGGGCGCAAGACCGTGGATATGAAGGCGCTGCTGGCGCAACCGGGCAACCATATGTTCAAAGAGCTACTTGGCCCGGCGCATGGTCGCCAGGGATTCGAGGTCTATGCGCTGCCGGAGCCAGCGGCGCCCGATGATGTCGCGCTCCTGCAATACACTGGGGGCACGACGGGCGTCGCCAAGGGCGCCGTGTTGACCCACCGCAACCTGCTGGCGAATGCGCTGCAATGCTGGGCCTGGAATGACCTGCCTCCCGGTGGGCGCCATATCTCACTCTGTGTCGCGCCGTTCTTCCACGTCTACGGGCTGACGGTCTGCATGAACCTCAGCATCTATGGCGGCGCGACGATGGCGCTTCTGCCGCGCTTCACGGTGAAAGACACGCTGAAAGCCATCAAGAAGTATCGTCCCGATCTCTTCCCCGGCGTGCCAACGATGTATCTCGCGCTGGCGCGTGAGGTCGAGCGCACCAAACAGGATTTAAGCTCGATCAAGGTGTGCATCAGCGGGTCGGCGCCGCTGCCGCTGGAGGTGCAGACGCGCTTCGAGGCGGTCTCTGGCGCGCGTGTCGTGGAGGGCTACGGGCTGACGGAGGCCTCGCCAGTGACCCACTGCAATCCGGTCTTTGGCGAGCGGCGGATCGGCACGATTGGCCTGCCACTGCCCGAGACACTGAGCGCGATCATCGATGCCGACACGGGTCAGTTCGTAGCTCCCGGCCAGCGCGGCGAGATCGTCGTGCAGGGGCCGCAGGTGATGCGTGGCTACTGGCAGCGCCCCGACGAGACGGCCAACGTGATGCTGGATGGCTGGCTGCGCACCGGCGATATTGGGGTGATGAGCGACGATGGCTACTTCACCATCGTTGATCGCGTGAAAGACATCATCATCGCCAGCGGCTACAAAATCTACCCGCGCGATGTCGAGGAAGTGCTCTTCCAGCATCCGGCGGTTCAGGAGGCCTCGGTCGTCGGCGTGCCCGATCCCTACCGGGGCGAGACGGTGCGCGCCTATATCGTCCTCAAGCCGGGACACCAGGTGACAGCCGAGGAGTTGACCGACTTTGCAAGGAGCGATTAGCGGTGTACAAGGTTCCCAAGCAATTCATCTTCCGGGACGAGTTGCCCAAGAGCCTCATCGGCAAGGTCATCCGGCGCGTGCTGCGCGACGAGGCCATCGCCGAAGCGAATTCCGCTGCCTCAGAGCAGCCCGCATCGTAAATATATCGGTGACATGCGCAGCGGTCAATGTGACATGTTGTGCTATGTGGATAGGCGAGTAGCCCAGTGATTGGGCGTCAGCGCGACAAAGGAGACAAGCGGACATGGCAACGGAGTCTAAAGTCGAGACGGGGGCCAGTTTCCTCACGACCCCTGTGACCGAGGCGCACTTTCTCACGGCGGAGAAGTTGAATGATGAGCAGCGCGAGATACAGCATTCGGCGGCCACCTTTGTCGCGCGCGAGGTGACGCCGAAGTCCGACGAGATCGATGCGCAGGAGCCAGGGCTGATGCCGTCGCTGGTCAAGCTGGCGGGCGAGCAGGGCCTCTTGATGATCGATGTGCCTGAGGAGTATGGTGGCGCCGACCTGGGCCTCGTGGTGAGCAGCCTGGTGGCGAGCGAGATGCGCCAGGCGTCGTTCGCCGTCGCCCACGGCGCGCATACCACCATCGGCACGCTGCCCATCGTCTTCTACGGTACCGACGCGCAGAAACGCCAGTACCTGCCGCGGCTCGCCACCGGCGAACTGATCGGCGCCTATGCGCTCACCGAGCCGGGCGTTGGCTCGGACGCCATGTCGATTCGCACGCGGGCGACGCTCTCGGAGGATGGCAAGCACTACATTCTCAGCGGCGCGAAGCAGTGGATATCGAACGCTGGCTTTGCCGATGTCATGGTGGTCTTTGCCAAGGTGGATGACACCAAGCACACCGGCTTCATCGTCGAGACGGCGTGGCCGGGCATCTCAACGGGCGCCGAGGAGAAGAAGGTCGGCATCAAAGGCTCGTCCACGCGCACGGTCTACTTCGATAACGTCCAGGTTCCGGTTGAGAATGTGCTGGGCGAGATTGGCAAGGGCTACAAGATCGCCTTCAACATCCTGAATATTGGTCGCCTCAAGCTGGGCATGGGCAGCGCGGGAGGCGCGCGCGCCTGTCTGGATATGGCCGCCGCCTATGCCAACGAGCGCAAGGCGTTTGGGCGTCCGCTCTCGGGCTTCGGCATGATTAAGAAGAAGCTGGCCAACATGGCCGCCGACGCCTATGCGGCGGACTCGCTCGCGCTGCGCACCGTTGGCATGGTGGAAGATGCGCGTGTGGCGGCGGGCGAAGATCGTCAGGCGCAGCTTGCCGCCATCGAGGAGTTCGCCATCGAATGCTCTATCGCCAAGGTGTTTGGCACCGAGGCGCTGGCGCGCTGCGCCGACGAGGGCGTGCAGGTCTTCGGTGGCTATGGCTTCATGGACGAGTATCCCATCTCGCATGTCTACCGTGACAACCGCATCAATCGCATCTTCGAGGGCACGAATGAGGTCAACCGTCTGGTGACGGCGGGCACGCTCTTCCGGCGGGCGATGGGCGGCAAGATCGATGTGATGTCGGCCTTCCCGGAGATCGAGGCGCAGATATCCAGCGGCGCGGCGACCGATTTCGCGGGCGAGCAGACGCCCGATGTCTTGCGTGAGAGCGTCAACCTGGTGGAGCGCACGAAGCGCGCCGCGATCTACTCGGTGATGAAGGGCGCGATGAAGTTCATGTCCACGATGGAGGACGAGCAGGAATTTCTCGAATACGCCGCCAACCAGTTGATTGCGGTCTTCGCGATGGATAGCGCGGTGGCGCGCGCGCTCGAAGCGGTGCGGGCGGGCGGCGTGGACGCTCACACCCATGCGCTGCTGGCGCAGATGGCGGTGTTGCGGCTGCTGCCAGAGGCCGAGGCCGCGATGGTGGGCGCGTTGACGATGACGTTCGAGGGCGACGAGCGCCGCGACGAGCTGGCGAAGGTTCGCCGCTATCTGGGCGACCCATCGGTTGATATCGTGCCGTTGCAGCGGGAACTGGCGGGCATCGTCGCCGAAAAGGGCGCGTATCCGCTGTAGTGGCGCGCTGCCCTCTCCCGGCCGTCGGCCCCCTCCCCGTGACAGAGGGACGGGGCCAGAGGCTAGCTGGCTCTGGCTCCCCTCCCTTTTAGGGGAGGGGCTGGGGGAGAGGGCAGGCCCGAATTTCGTACGAGAGACACGGGAAGGAGCATCTGCGATGGATGCGGCGGCGATTGACAGGACGCTCTTCGAGCAGGTGCCATTCAGCCATCACGTGGGCGCGCATGTCACGTCGGTGAGCGCTGAATCGGCGGAGGCGGTTCTCCCCGATGCGCAGGAACGCCTGAACCACGTGGGCACGGTCCACGCGGTGGCGCAGTTTGGCCTGGGCGAGGTGGCGTCAGGCGGGTTGGTGCTTGGGGCATTTAGCGAACTGATGGCCGAGGGCTATGCTCCGGTGGCCGCCAGCGCCTCGATTAGCTACCTGAAGGCGGGCCGTGGCGATCTGCGCGCCGTCTCCCACTTTGGCCGCGCCGAGCAGGACGCCGCCCGCGCCCAGGTTGCGGCGGACGGCAAGGCGCGCTTCACGATCCCGGTTGAGATTTTCGATAGCGCCAATCAGCTCATTACGCAGATGCAGGTCGAGTGGGTCTTGCTCAAGCCGCGGGTTTGAGGCGGGCGGTTGAAACCGCGCCTGAACAGCCTCCCGGTGGTCGGCCAGAAACCTGCCTGCGCAGGTTGCACGCAACTGCTCGTCACCGGGCACTCTGTTGGCGCAGCGCTCTGCAGCCCGCGCAGGCGGGCTTTGTGGCTCCGCATGCTCCCGTAGGCGCGGCTTCAGCCGCCAGCCATTCGAGCCTACCAGCTGACCAACCACTCATACACCATTTCACACGATAGAGAGGCACAGTATGCCAGAGGCAGTGATTGTCAGCGCCGTGCGCACGCCAATTGGCCGCGCGGGCAAGGGCGCGTTACGCGTCGTTCGTGGGGACGATCTCGCCGCCGTGGCGCTGCGTGGCGCGGCGGAGCGTGTTCCCAACCTGGATACCTCGTTGCTGGAGGATGTGATTCTCGGCTGCGCCTTCCCTGAGGGCGAGCAGGGGATGAATCTGGCGCGCATCGCCACCGCGCTGGCGGGCCTGCCCATCGACGCGGGCGGCACGACCGTCAACCGCTTCTGCGCCAGCAGCCTGCAGGCGGTGAACATGGCGGCGCAGAGCATCATGCTGGGCCAGGGCGACCTCATCATCGCGGGCGGCGTCGAGAGCATGTCGCGGGTGCCGATGGGCGGCTTCAATCCGAGTTTCAACCCGAAGCTCATCAACAACCCTGTCGGCATCGAACTCTGTGGCATGCCGGGCAAACTGAGCAACGCGTTCAACCAGTCCTATATTCCGATGGGGATGACGGCGGAGAACCTCGCGAAACAGTACGACATCAGCCGCGAGGATCAGGACAAGTTCGCCCTGCGCAGCCACCAGCGCGCATTGGCGGCGATTGATAGCGGCGCCTTCGCCCGTGAGATCGTTCCGGTGCAACTGCCCGATGGCACGCTGTTTACCACCGATGAAGGGCCGCGCCGCGAGACCTCGATGGAGGCGCTGGCCGCGCTCCAGCCCGCGTTCATCGCTGGCGGCAGTGTCACCGCTGGCAACAGCAGCCCGCTCAACGACGGCGCATCGGGTGTCGTCTTGATGTCGGCGGAGAAGGCGCGCGACCTGGGCATCCCGGCGAAGGCGCGCATCATCTCGATGGCGGTCGCGGGCGTCGCGCCAGAGGTGATGGGCATTGGCCCGGTCAAGGCGGTCACGAAGGCGCTGGCGCGCGCCAACCTCCAGCTTGCGGATATCGACATCATCGAGCTGAACGAGGCGTTTGCGGCGCAGTCGCTGGCGGTCATCCGCGAGCTTGGCATCGACGAAGACAGGCTGAATCCGCATGGTGGCGCGATTGCGCTGGGGCATCCGCTGGGCTGCACGGGCGCGCGCCTGATCGCGACGCTGCTGAACGACCTGGAGACGCTGGATAAGCGGCTGGGCATGGCGACGCTCTGTGTCGGCGGCGGCCAGGGTGTCGCGACGATCATCGAACGGCTGTAAGAGGGACTATCATGAGTCTATACAACATCAACGCGCGGCGGTGATCGGCGCGGGCATCATGGGGGCTGGCATCGCCGCGCATCTGGCGAACGCTGGCATCCCCGTCACGCTGCTCGATATCGTCGCGCCCGACGCGCAGAATAGCTACCGACCGCGCTGCCCGCAACCGGGTGGCGCAGACTGGCCTGGAGCGCGCCATCAAGGCACGGCCCGCGTCGGCGTTCTATACCCAAAAGGCCGCGCGGCTGGTGACGGTGGGCAACACCGAGGACGACCTGGCGCAGCTTGGCGAGGTTGACTGGATCGTCGAGGCGGTCTTCGAGGAGATCACGGTCAAGCGCGACCTCTATGCGCGTGTCGAGGCCGTCAGACGCCCTGGCACGATCATCACGTCGAATACATCGGGCCTGCCCGCGACGATGCTGCTGGAGGGCCGTGGCGAAGACTTCCGCCGCCACTTCCTGATTACCCACTTCTTCAACCCGGTGCGCTTCATGAAGCTGCTGGAACTCGTGCCGGGGCCGGATACCGACCCGGAGCTGATGCGCTTCATGGGGACGTTCTGCGCGGACCGCCTGGGCAAAGGCGTCGTCTATTGCAAGGATCGCCCGAACTTCATCGGCAACCGCATCGGCACGTTTGGCTTTATGGCGACCATCCACCGGATGCTGGACGAGGGCTATCGCATCGAGGAGATTGACGCCATTCTCGGCCAGCCGATGGGGCGGCCAAAGTCGGCGGTCTTCCGTACGGCGGACCTGGCGGGCATCGATACGCTGGTGCATGTCGCCGACAATCTCTACGAAAACCTGCCCGACGATCCGCAGCGTGACTTGTTCCGCGTGCCGCAGTTCGTCCGCGACATGGTGGCGCGCAAGTGGCTCGGCGATAAGACGGGCCAGGGCTTCTACAAGCGCGTGAAGGGCGAGGGCGGCAAGTCGGAGATTCTGGCGATTGATCCGGCGACGCTGGAGTATCGTCCGCAGGAGTCGGTGCATTTCTCGTCGCTCGATAGCGTGAAGAGCAATCCCGACGCACTGGAACGGGTCCGCTCGGTGGTGAACGCGACGGATCGCGCGGGCAGGCTCGCGTGGGAACTGACCGCCGATACGCTGCTCTACTCCGCCGCCGTCGCGCCGGAAATCGCCGACGATATCGTCAACATCGACAACGCGATGCGCTGGGGATTCAACTGGGACGCTGGCCCCTTCCAGACGTGGGACGCGCTGGGCGTGGAGGCGCTGGCGAAGCGCATGACCGCCGAGGGCCGTACGCTGCCGCCGCTGGTCGAAGACGTGCTGGGCAACGGCACGGGCGCGTTCTACACGCAGACGCCCACGCGCTCGTACTACGATTTCACCGCGCGGTCGTATCAGCCCATGCCCGCCAGTGGCGACTGCCGGTCACGATGGCGGCATTGAAGAAGAGCGGCGGCGTCGTGAAGGAGAACCGTGGCGCGTCGCTGATTGACCTGGGCGATGGCGTCCTCGGCGTCGAGTTCCATACGAAGATGAACTCGGTGGATGATGATCGTTGCCAACATGATGCGCGCGGCGGTCGAGGAGGCGCGGACGAACTGGCGCGCGATTGTCATCGCCAACGACGCGCCGAACTTTAGCGTTGGGGCCAATGTGGCCCAGGTCATCATGGGCGCGAAGATGCGGCAGTGGGCGCTGCTGGAGAAGGCTGTCACCAATTTCCAGCAGGCGAATCTGACGATCAAATATAGCCCGACGCCGGTCGTCGTCGCTCCTGTGGGCCAGGTGCTTGGCGGCGGCTGTGAGATTGTGATGCATGGGCAGAAGGTGCGGGCGGCGGCCGAGACCTATCTGGGGCTGGTCGAGGTCGGCCTGGGGCTGCTGCCCGCGGGTGGCGGCTGCAAAGAGCTGCTGGCGCGCTGGCAGGCGGCGACGCCAGAGAAGGGGCCGTTCCCGGCGTCGCGCCATGTCTTCGAGATCGTGGCGGTGGCGACGGTGGCGACGAGCGCGGCTGATGCGCTCGCGTATGGCTTCCTGCGCGCGTCCGACGCCATCACGCTGGACCGCGAGCGGCTGCTGGCCGATGCGAAGGCCGACGCGCTCGCGCTGGCCGACGCGAAAGACCGTGGCGAGTGGCAGCCACCCACGCCGCCGACGTTCCGCCTGCCCGGTGAGGGCGGCCGGCTGGTGCTGGAGCAGCAGGTGGACAATCTGAGGCTCCAGGGCAAGGCGTCGGAGCATGATGCGGTGGTGGCCGGAAAGCTGGCCTTCGTGCTGACCGGCGGCAACGCATCGGCGAACGATACGCTCACGGAGCAAGATATCCTTGACCTTGAACGTGAGGCGTTTATCAGCCTGGCGGGCATGCCGAAGACCCAGGATCGTATCGAGGCGTTCCTGCGCACGGGCAAGCCGCTGCGGAATTAGGCTGAATGCCCTCTCTCCCAGTCCCTCTCCGGCGCGAGGAGGGGAAACAGAGGAAGAGGGCATCACCTTCGCCACGCTGGAACGTGGATGCGCGGATGAACGGACTGTGAAGAAGGCCAATGGCCACAACTTGACGGGCCTGCAAGCGCAAACGGGTCACATCTGGTTCTGGTTCTGATCCGTCCTCTCCTGTGGGAGAGTGTATAGACCAGAGAGGTGGGTAGGGGGTGAGGCCACTCGCCCGCCTACCCTTCGTCTTGCTCCGCGTCGCGCTCGCTGACGCCCGCCTCGGCGAACGTCGCCATCTGGTTGTGCGCCGCCAGCGCGCCATCGATGACGCCCATCGCCAGCGCCGCGCCGGTGCCCTCGCCCAGCCGCAGATCGAGATTCAGCAGCGGGGAAAGCCCGAGCGCGTCGAGCAGCGCCCGGTGGCCGCGCTCCACCGAGATATGCCCGGCAATCAGGTAGTCGCGCACAGGCGGGCACAACTTCACGGCGACCAGCGCCGCCGATCCCGCGATGAAGCCATCCAGCACGACCGGCATGCGCCGCGCCGCCGCGCCCAGGATGACGCCGACCAGCCCCGCGATTTCCAGCCCGCCGACCTTCGCCAGCACGTCTAGCCCATCGTCGGCATTGGGCGTGTTGACGGCGAGCGCGCGTTCGATGACGGTG
This sequence comes from uncultured Chloroflexia bacterium, assembly GCA_963702665.1. Lineage (GTDB taxonomy): Bacteria > Chloroflexota > Ktedonobacteria > Ktedonobacterales > JADMIN01 > DAHUXT01. The sequence continues at coordinate 3,464 of CAVPDP010000009.1, read as the reverse complement.
ATCTTACGAGCCAGTTGCGCGTCGTCGATGCCCGTACCGCGTCCCGTCACCTCGGCGGGCGCCGATCCGGTCAGCACAGCGGTAATCGCGCTGGCCGCCGTCGTGTTGCCGATGCCCATCTCGCCCGTCGCCACCACCTGCACGCCGTCTTGCGCCAGCGACTCGACCACCGCGATGCCCGTCGCGATGGCGTCCGACGCCTGTTCACGCGTCATCGCTGGCCCCTGCGCCATATTGGCCGTGCCAGCGGCGACCCTACGGGAAAGCAGCCTGGGATGCGCCAGCGCGCCCGCCACGCCGATATCGACGACGACGACACGCGCGCCAACGACGCCCGCCAGCGCGTTGATGGCCGCGCCACCATGCAGAAAGTTGAGGACCATCTGCGGCGTCACCTCGGCGGGATACGCGCTCACCCCCTCTGCCGTGACACCATGATCGCCCGCCATCACCACGATTGCCTTGTGGGTGAGTGTGGGCTGCTCCTGGCCGGTGATGCCCGCGACCTGAATCGCCAGCGCTTCCAGGCGGCCCAGGCTGCCCGCAGGCTTGGTAAGCTGCTCCTGGCGCGCGCGCGCCGCCGCCATCGCTGGGGCGTCGAGTGGGCCAATCGCGTCAACGGTGGCGGCTATATCCGGGCGGAGAGCCTCTTGCATGTGCTACAACCTTTCATGTATTCACAGATGTCGTACGTCGCTGATCGTGGACAGCGCGATAGATGTCTCAACCCCGCTGCCTGGTAGAGCATATGCCAGATCGTAGCGAGAATAACAAGACATGCTCAACGGTCGAAAGGACACTCAACGAATGGCTTCCAAACAGGTGACACTGAAGGTGGAGCGCCGCACCGTGCTCGGCAAACAGGTCAAGCATCTTCGGCGCGATGGTATCCTTCCCGCCAATATCTACGGGCATCTCCAGGAGTCACAGGCGGTTCAGGTGGATACCCACGAGATGGAGCGCGCGCTGAAAGCGCATGGCGCGACGACCCTCTATCGGCTGGTTATCGCGCCGGAGGGTAGCGAAGAAACGGTGATGGTGCGGCATATCACGCGCCAACCCGCCACCAACGTCATCCAGCATATCGACTTCTTCCATGTGCAGATGTCCGAGCCGATGCGCGCGAAGGTGCCGGTGCGTCTGGTCGGCGAGGCGCCCGCCGTGAAGCTCCACGACGGCGTGCTGATTCAATTGCTGGACTATGCGGAGGTCGAGGCGCTGCCAGCCGAGTTGCCTGAGGCGTTGGAGTTGGACATCAGCGATATGACCGACCTGAATACCTCACGGTATGCCAGCGCCATCAAGATCCCCCAGAAGGTCACGCTGATAACGCCTGAAGATGAGGTCATCATCAGCATCCAGGCGCCACGTGTCGTCGCTGAGGAAGCGCCAGCCGCCGCCGAAGGGCAGCCTGCCGCGACTCCCGCCGCCGAAGCGCGCCACCGAGGAATAGTTCGCCAGCCCTCTCCCCCAGCCCCTCCCCTAAAAGGGAGGGGAGCCAGAGCCCAGAGGCGGAGCCAGAGTCCAGGGACTGGCGCCCGATGGCCACGCTGTTCGCCTTGGCCCTCCCCTCGTAGGGGAGGGTGGCCAAAGGCCGGGAGAGGTCAGCCTGCTTTCTACAACAGCGCCTCCAGGTCATCGAGATAGCGCCCAAAGGAATCGAGCGCCTGTTGAATCGGCGCGGGCGACGAGAGATCAACCCCGGCGTCGCGCAGCAAATCGATGCTGTATTCCGACGAGCCTGACGCGCAGGAAGCGCAGATAACGGTCAACGGCGGGCTGGCCCTCCGTCAGAATCTGGTGCGCCAGCGCGGAAGACGCCGAAATGCCCGTCGCGTACTGGTAGACGTAGAAACTGGAGTAGAAGTGGGGGATGCGCGCCCACTCGTTGGCGATCAGCTCATCCACCGACACCACCGGCCCGTAATAGGTATCGTTGAGCCGCTTGAAGGTGGCGCCCAGCGATTCTGGCGTCAGCGCCTCGCCCGCCTCCGCCTGCGCGTGGATGTCATGCTCGAACTCGGCGAATAGCGTCTGGCGATAGAGCGTGGTGCGGAACGTCTCCAGCGCGTGATTGATGATGTACATGCGCAAGCGCGGGATCCGTCGTCGTCTGCAAGCAGCGAGTGCGTCAGCAGCGCCTCATTCAGCGTCGAGGCAACCTCTGCCACGAAGAGCGTGTAGCTGCTGTAGGGATACGGCTGCGTCTGCCAGGTGAAGTACGAGTGCATCGAATGGCCCATCTCGTGCGCCAGGGTAAACATACCGTCCATCGTCTCGTGGAAGTTCAGCAGCATAAACGGGTTGGTGCCATAGCTGCCCCAGCTATAGGCGCCGGAGCGCTTGCCCTCATTCTCATAGACATCCACCCAGCGCGATGAAAAGCTGCGTTCCACCACCGAGACATAGTCGGCGCCGAGCGGCGCGAACGCCTGCGCAATCTGGCGCTGCGCCTCTGGATAGGTCACTTTGAATTCGATGTCCGGCACCATCGGCACGTACAAATCGTACATGTGCAGGTCATCCAGCCCCAGCAGTTTCTTGCGCAGCCGCAGGTAGCGGTGAAGCACCGGCAGATTGCCATTGACGGTGGAAATCAGATTTTCATAGACGCTGACCGGGATGTTATGCGGTTCGAGCGCGGCCTGGAGTGAGCTATCATAGCGACGGGCGCGCGCGAAGAAGATGTTGCGTTTCACCTGTGCGCCGAGCATCGTCGCAATCGTATTGCGATACGACTGATACGCGCCAAACATCGCGTCGAAGGCGTTGTGGCGCACGTCGCGGTCGCGGCCCTCCAGGAAGTGCGAGACGAAGTTGCCCTGCGTCAATTGCACCTCATCGCCCTCGGCGTCGCGGACCGATGGCAGCGTGAGGTCAGCCTAGTTAAACATCTCATAGATGCGCTCGGGCGCGTTGCCAAGCTCGCCGCCTGGGCCAGCAGCGCCTCGACCTCCGCCGAAAGAATATGCGGGCGTTCACGGGTGATCTCATCCAACGCGTGGCGATACACCTGAAGTCCAGGTTCTTCTTGCAGAAACGCATCGAGCCGCTCTTGCGGGATCGCCAGAATCTCCGGTGTCTGGTAAGACGTGGCGGTGTTGATATCGTTGGCCAGCGTGGTCACGCGGTCGGCCATCGCCTGATAGGTGTTGTCGGTGCTATCCTGGTGCAGTCGCATGTAGGCATAGACAAACATGCGCCCCAGAATATCGCCAGCGGCGTCGCGTCGCTTGAGCGCCTCGAAGAGCGTCTGCGCAGAGTCGCCTATGTGACCCTGATGTTCGCTCAGCCCTGGCTGCATCGCATTCACCCGCGTGAAATCCGCCTCCCACGCCTCATTGGTCGGATAGATGGTTTCCAGTTCCCAGGTATCCTCGATCTTGACGTCGCTGCGCTTTGGTCGCGTCTGCATAACTTCTCCTCATCATGATGCGATGTGTCTCTGGCGCACATGCTGCCAG
>CAVPDP010000008.1:0-35021 GCA_963702665.1 uncultured Chloroflexia bacterium | reverse complement strand
TGGAAGCCGCTATGTACCGCGCGCAAGGCGCTGCGGCGGATGCTCGAACACGCGTGGGAACATCTCGTCGAGTGGCAAGATTGGCGCACCGGCGAACCGTAATATGGCTACCAGACGGTTTTGTGTGGGCCTGGGCCGCCTGTCTGCGGCTCGATACCCCAACTCCAGGAAATCTTTGGCGTGATGACGATATAGCTTCCCGGCCCGAAATGGCCCTGGCGCTCTACAACCTCCGCCACACCGTGAATCTTGATGCCACGCGGCTGCCACGGCTGAACCGATGCCAGGTCGTCGACGATGAGCGCGATGGCGGTGTTGCCAGCAAGCACATTGCGATACTTGCGGGAGAGACGCGGGCTGTGCGTGCCAATGAGGATCTGACCGCCATCCAGCGAGAAGCCCACGGCATCCACGGTAGGCTGCCCGTTGGCGTCCACCGTTGCGATCCGGGCCAGCCGCTGGCTCTGAAGATACGCTACTTCCTGCTCTGAAAACATCGAATGTCCCCCTTGCTCCGGCGCAATCGATCTGCGCGACCGCCGCGCATACCTTGCCAGGAGCATACGCCGCATGCCACACGGCGCCATCCGTCGTTCAGCGGGCGTCTGGGCTAGTCGTCTGGGCAGGGAAAGCTGGACATTACCCTGTGGCGGTGTCAATAGACTCGCGCATCCATGCGGCAAGCCGTTTGGTCGATGGCGCACGTGCGAGCAACAGCCAGAGAATCACTCCCATCACCAGCGCCATCGCTACGGTCAGCACGACGCTTTCCGGCTTGAAGAGTCCCTGTGTCGTCTCCAGTGTCAGCCCGTATTCCCGGATGTTGGCGCACACCACCGCCGCGCCGGGCAAGACCAGCGCCAGCCCCCAGCGAAACCACGTGCGAAAACGCCCGGCTGGATAGGGCATCGCGCCGAGCCACCAGATGGTCAGGAAGGTGAATGGCTCCAGAAAGTAGTAGGGCCAGAGTGTCTTGATGAGCAGCGCGAAGCAGAGCGACGAGAGCGCCAGCAACAGATAGAGCGCGGGGCTGGCCAGCGTCAGGTCGCGGCGGCGCAGCAGCACGATCCCGGTGAGCAGCAGCGAGACGAGCAGTACGCTCACGCCATCATAGCGTTGCCCAAACCATTCCAGTGGGGTGCCCAGCGTGAGACCCCAGAAGCTGCCGCCGCCAACCGGGAGGCCGCTGCGAAATGTCACCAGTGAGTAGACAACATCGCGGCCATCGACCAGCAGAAACGGCAGCAGAATCGCTCCAACTGTGGCCACCAGCGCCGCGCCGAAACGCCCTAACGACTGCCAGCGGCGCTCCCGCGCCAGCAGCGCCGCCAATGGCAACACCAGCAGCAGCGCACTGGTTCGCGTCAGCAGCGCCAGCCCCAGCAGCAGCCCCGCCCGCGCCGGATGTCGCGCCGCGAGTTGGCGAATGCCCGCCAGCGTCAGCCAGAGCATAATCGGCAGCTCGACATGGCCATAAAAGAGCATGCTATGCCATACTTCGGGCGAGAGCGCAAACACCGCATAGGCGGCGAATCGTCCGAGGCCAGTAAGCGGCTCGGCGCGTAGCTGATCCACGGCGGCGACCGCCTCGCGCGCCATCAGCAGCACGAACGGGGCGAAGATGGTCATCACCACCACACGGCGCAGTTCCATGTCAGAGAGCCAGCCCTGCCACGACGCGATGGCCGAGGCCAGAGTGAGCGGCAACAGGCTGAGGGGGCCATTGGCATTAGGATAGACATCCTGAAAGCGCAGGGAGTAGACAGCGAAGGGGTGGCCTGAGAGCGCGATGCGCGTCGCTGGCACAAAGAAGGCGTCGAGGTCGGTGCGGTTGAGCGGGAGCCGCGCCGCCAGATTCCACAGCGCGCAATAGAGCAGCACGAGGAGAGCGATGCCGCCGGGCAGCAGCCGTCGCCAGCGTGCGAGTGGGCCAAAGGACGTCACATCGGCCACATCGGCCACGTCTCGTGATGCCTGTCTGGATGCCTGATCGACCACAAACGACTCCTGGCAATGGGGTATCTGGCGCGTAACGCTGTGCTGGTTACCCTGTACAATCCTATACAATACACACCAGAGTATAGAGTATGCGACGCGTGACCGCGATGACTGGCGCCGAAAGAGGAGACACACCATGATTATCGAGGGGACGGTGCTGACGAAAGAGACTGGCCTGAGCGCCATCTTTGAGGGGGTCGAACAGCCATACGTGCGCTGCACCATCGCACGACTAGACCAGCCTGAGGTACACGCCGAGGCGCGTATCGTGGGACTGGAAGACCTGCCGATTCCCATCGGCGGCGCGATAAAGCTGGAAGTGGTGCGCGCCATCACCGACCGGCGCGCGGGGGTGGTGCGCTTCGACTGCAAGTTGCTCAGTTGAGCGCAGGGCGCCACCATGTCTAACGTCCCACTGATTGCGCTGCTGACCGACTTTGGCGCCGCCGACGGCTATCCCGGTGTGATGAAAGGCGTCATCCTCGGCATTGCGCCCGGCATTCCGCTGGTGGATCTGACGCACGAGATCCCGCCGCAAGATGTGCGCGCCGCCGCCTGGGTGCTGCATACGTCGTGGCGCTCTTTCCCTGAGGGCAGCGTCTTCCTCTGCGTCGTCGACCCTGGCGTTGGCAGCGCCCGCCATCCACTCGCGTTCCAGGCAGACAGACACATTTTTGTGGGGCCTGATAATGGCCTCTTCAGCTATGTGCTGGCCGAACAGACCAACATCCGCGCCGTCATCCTCGACAACCCGCGCTACTTCCCCAAGGGCGCCAGCGCGACGTTTCATGGACGCGACATCTTCGCGCCCGCCGCCGCCTGGCTCGCCGCTGGCGTAGCAATCGAGGAGCTTGGTTCAGCGCTCGCGGCAGAGTCACTCGTACGGTTCGCGCCGCCACAACCACTCTGGGAGCGTGATACACTTGTGGCGCATTGTACACATATTGACCGCTTTGGGAATATACTGACCGATGTACACGGAGCGGGGCGCAGGCTGTATTTGCCGCGCCATCGGTGACTCTCACCATCGCGGGGCATACCATCACGGCGCGCGCACGCACCTTTGCCGAGGGACCAGAAGGCGCGCTTTTCCTCTATCAAGACAGTTCTGGTTATCTGGCCATTGCGCGGCGAAACGGCTCCGCCGCCGCGACGCTTGCGCTCCCAATAGCTGACATCTTCAAGATGACACTCACGTTGAGCGGCATTGCGTTTCCCGGCTAACAGGAAAACCGTTTCACGTGGCGAGTCTGCCATCGCAAGAGAGGGTACCGGCATGCGGCTCTATCTGATGCGCCACGGGCCTGCGGGCAATAGCGCTACCTGGCAAGGCGACGACAGTCTGCGCCCTTTGACCGAAAAGGGCATGCATCGTATGCGTGCGGCCGCGAACGGTCTAAAGAAACTCAATCCCGCCGCCGATATCCTGCTGACCAGTCCACTGGTACGGGCACGCCAGACCGCCGAAATCGTCGGCGAGGCGCTGAATCTGACGGCGATAGAACAGATGGCGCTCGCGCCCGGCTTCGGGCTGGCGCAACTCGCGGGCCTGCTCACCATCTATACTGACGCCCGTGGGCTGATGTTCTTTGGGCACGAGCCAGACTTCAGCAACTTGATTGCGCGGCTGATTGCGCCACGGGGCGACGCGCGGATCATGATGAAGAAGGGCGCCTGTTGCGCGCTGGATCTGCCCAATGAATCGTCAACCAGCGACGCGAACACCCGGCGACTGGCGGGCAGCGCGACCCTCCTCTGGCTGATGACGGCGCGCCAACTCGCCCAGCTCGCTGGATAGATCGCCAGGACTTCGCAGCGTTCGCAGCGTTCGCAGAGGCGAAACCGCCGCTCTCCATTTCAAAACGCCACTACAGCGCGCCACGGCGTACGCGGCAGGTTGCGATCGTGCGAAAGTGGCAGTGACCGACGCCTGGGGCATATACTGGTCGAAGGCAGGTCCGGCACACGCTACAGCTATGGAGGGAATGAGGCAGGTTCGATGAGCAAGTTGAGCAAGATAAGCAAAGATAGTGCGAGCGTGTGTGCGCAACCGGCGCCGAATTCCCGTCCCTCTCAGATGATGGCGCTACGCCGCTTCGGCAACAATATCGCCATCTTCTGGCGCATCATCTGCTATGCCGGAGTGTTGCTGGCGCTCCTGAGTATCCTGGTGACGAACCCCACCTTCTATGCAGGCCCGCGCGGCTGGGCGGCCATCGTGCTGGCGGTGTGCTATCTGGCGGCGTTTACCTATGGCTCACGCTGGATGGCTGGCAACAACCCCGACTCGTACTGGAAACTACGCCTCAATTCTGGTCTCGTGCTGCAACCCTGGCGTGCCGTGGCGCTGTGGGCGACGCTCGTGGCGCTCTCAGTGGTGATGTTTGCCCTCAATGATAACTTCGCCTGGCTGGTCTGGATTCCCTTTGGCATGAGCCTCTCGCTGCTCCCTATGCCGCGCTGCCTGCTGCTGGTCGTACCCACCGTATTGCTGGCGATGGGCTTCTATGGCGGACTTCCAGACAACTTCTCGCTCCCTGAACTCCTGAAATTCGCCGCGTTTGCCATGGGTCTTGCCGTGTATTGCGCGGTGATCTATCTGCCGCTGGCGCTGCTCCGGGGACGCTTTCAGCGTGAGTGGACGTTTCATCAGCTGGAGCAATCGCATCGCGACCTGGAAGAGGCCCACCAGCAACTGGAAGAGGCGGCGGCGCATGAGCGCGAGCTGGCGGTGCTGCGCGAACGCGGCAGGCTTGCCCGCGATATGCACGACACGCTCGGCCACTCGCTGGCGCTGATTGCCGTCAAACTGGAGGCGGCGCAACGCCTGCGCGCCGTCGATCCCGACCGCGCGGATCACGAGGTGGTGGCGACACAAGCCATCGCCCGTGACGCCCTGGCTGAGTTGCGCGCCGCCATTGCGGATTTGCGCGTACCGGGCAACGCACGCGCAACGCTCTGTGACGCCCTCATCGGCGTCGCCCAGGAAAGCGCCTCCCGCGCGGGCTGGCGCCTCACCTGCGAGGTCGCCCCAGATGTCGAGCCAATGGGCGATCAGACTCGCGCGGCGCTGCTGCGTACCAGCCATGAGGCATTGGCCAACATCGAGCGGCACGCCCATGCGCACGCTGTTCACGTGAGCCTGACACGCCAGGGTAACACCGTTGTCTTGCGCATCGAGGATGATGGCGTCGGCATCTTGACCACGAATCCGCCCAGGCGCGTCGGGGCGCTTGTCCAGCGCGGCGGCTCTCCTGAGAGCGCTCCAGGCGCCACCGCTGATGTCCATGAGAACGAGGGCGACGACACCATCGCCAGCCCGCAGGGTCACTATGGCATCACCGGGATGCGCGAGCGGACGATGGGCGCGGGCGGCGCCTTTATGATTGGCGCGGGCGCGGATGGTCGCGGGACGTGCGTCGAGGTACGGCTGCCCGCGAGCGCTGAATCGGAGCGTGAGAGCGAGTGAAGAAGGTGACGCCGATGACGCCAACGACCGACGCGCAGCAACAACCGCCTGTGCGCCTGCTGATCTGTGAAGACCAGACGCTGATGCGCGAGGGGCTGCATACCGTGTTGGCGCTGGAGCCGGGGTTTGAGGTGGTGGGCGAGGCGTTCGATGGCGCGCAGGCGGTGCGGCTGGCCGAGGAGCTTCGGCCCGACATCGTGCTGATGGATGTACAGATGCCACGGCAAAATGGCGTGCAGGCGACCGCGGCCATCACCGCGCGCAACCTGCCCTGTCGTGTCATCATCCTCACAACCTTCGACTATGAGGATTATGTGTTCGAGGCGATCAAGGCGGGCGCGGTCGGCTATCTGCTCAAAGACACCCCGGCGGCCGAACTGGCGGAGACCATTCGCCAGGTTCACGCGGGCGAGTCGTTCATCTCGCCAAAGGTGGCCACGAAATTGCTGATGGAGTTTGGGCGGCGCGGGACACCAGGCCCACCAGAGACATCAGGGGTCAGTGGAAGCCACTGGTGAGCGCGGGGCTGGCGGCGAGGGCGAACTGAGCCAGCGCGAGGCCGAGGTCTTGCGGCTATTGGCGCAGGGCGAGAGCAACCGTGAGATTGGCGACCAACTGGCGCTCGCCGAGGGAACGGTGAAAAACTACGTCTCGAACATCCTGATGAAGCTGCACGCGGCCAACCGCACGCAGGCCGCCAATCTGGCGCGCGAACGCGGGCTGATTTGACGGCGCAGCTCACGCCGAAGCGAACATGCGTCGTGGCCAATGAGTAATTCATTGGAGTCTATGCTAGCATAAATACGCGTAAATACTTAGTCTTGTGTGCGTGGGCGAGCAATGTCCGAAATCAAGGCGGCTGGCAAGGCATAACGAGCCAGCGGCGACGCGCTCGAAAGATGGGGTACATTGGTATCCCAGTTGTTGCTTGGGAGAATATCGCTATGGTATACTCCTTCCGGTATGCGGAGATATAGCCATGTCAATGAGGAGTGGCGAGGATAAGCCTCCATCAGCGAACGATTGGGCCGGTCTTGCGCTGGTCGGTCAACTTGGGTTGACAGTCGTGATCCCCATTCTGCTCGGCATCGGAGCCGGGATCTTCATTGACAGCAACCTCCGCAGTTCGCCAATAGCGACACTTATCGGGCTGCTGCTTGGCCTGGCCGCTGGCGTCTACGGCGCGTATCGCCTCGTGACCTCGATACACTAGAGGGGCGGGGAAGGACAGCGCAGGAAGGCTGAAGCTAATCGGGCTATGCGGCAGTGAAGACACAGAGGGAGTTACCTCGTGCTCTGGAACTTGCCAAACATCACGGTGTCAGTCGAGCCATTGTTCTACATTGGCCCGCTCCCGTTTACCAGTACCTTGCTGCTTGCCATCGTAAACGCTATCTTCATCTTCGTCCTCTTCTTCCTCTTCTCTCGCCGCAAAAAGCTCCTGCCTGGTCGCGTGCAAGGCGGCTTCGAGTGGCTGGTGCAGAGCATGCTTGGCCTCTGCCAGGAAGTGGCGGGCAAGCGGAAGGGGCGCATCTTCTTCCCCTGGGTCTTTGGTATCTTCATCGTCGTGCTGCTGGCCAACCTGTGGGAGGTCATTCCCGGCGTCGAGACCATCGGCCTTATCAACACGGAGATTCCTGGCTGCGAACATGCCGCATCCGCCGGACTCTTTCTGGCCGACAAGAGCGTCTCCAACTGCATCACGCCGCTGCTGCGGCCACCTTCGACCGATCTCAACTTCACGCTGGCAATCGCGGTCATCTCAGTGATCGTTACCCAGATGGTATGGCTGGCGTATGCTGGATGTCAAGGCGCAGCTCGGTCGTTACCTTACGTTGCGCGATGGCCCCATTGGCCTGTTTGTCGGACTGCTCGAAGCCGTACTTGAATTGGCGCGCATCATCTCGTTTGGCTTCCGTCTCTTTGGCAATCTCTTCGCGGGCAGCGTGCTGCTGCTGGTCATCAGCTTCCTGTTGCCGTTTGTCGGCGCGATACCCTTCTACTTCCTCGAAATCTTCGTCGGCTTCATTCAAGCGTTCGTCTTTGCCATGCTGACCCTGATCTTCCTGGAACTTGGCACGACCGGCCACGGCCACGCCGATGCCGAGGAGGAGCACGCGGCAGAGGTGCAGCACGAGAAACAGATACGCGCCGAGCATGCGCTCGAAAGGTAGTTTTTATTCGGTTGTGTCCTTGCCTCGCGCCTGGCATCTGCCCAAGCGTGAGTTCAGGATAGATGGCCCTGAGTTCTTCATGTGCCACATATGCCATGCGCCAGCGTAATCGGCGCGCAGACACTCATCGTTGTTGTTCCCGGCAGGTTATTCCAGCCGGCATACCAGGCGAAAGACCTGGAAAAAGACACTGCAACCGCATCGGCAGATGCGCCGAACGGTAGACCGGATGCTCTTTTGAAGAGGGAGATCCTTCGTGAACAGTTCTCAGTTTGTTGAGCTTGCGGCGGCCCTGGCTATCGGTTTCGGCGCTATTGGCCCTGGCATTGGCATTGGCCTGGCCGCTGGTCCGGCGCTCGCCGCGATGGGCCGCAACCCTGACGCCGCTGGCATTATCCGCACGAACCTGATCGTCGCGATGGCGTTCGCCGAGGCGATCTCGATTTACGCGCTCGTCGTCGCGCTGATCATTCTGTTCCTCGTCAAGTAGCGCTCCTTCCTGACGATTTCTGCCGGGTGTGTTACAACACCCGAAGGAGGAGGAGTGTATGGGCATTAGTCTTTGGAGCTTTCTCGCCCAAGTCTTTGTCTTCGTGGTCGTCGTGTCATTCTCTGGGTATGGGCGCTGCCTACCGTCAACAAATTCCTTGACGAGCGCACCCGCGTGATTCAGACAGGTGTCGAAAACGCCGAGACGGCGAAGCGGCAACTTGCCGAGGCCGAGAAGCGCGTGGCGGATATGATCGAGCAGGCGCGGCATGAGGGCCAGCAGGCGCTGGCTCGCGCCACGCAGGCGGGCGAGCATCTGCGCGCGGATATCGAGCAGCAGGCGCGCCAACGCGCCGACGAGATCATGGCCCAGGCGCAGAAGAACATCGAACAGCAGGTCGCGCAGGCGAAATCCGAGCTGAGTCGTCAGGTGTCTGATCTGGCGATCATGGCGGCGGAGCGGGTCATCGGTCACTCGATGAACACCGAGGATAACCGCAAGCTCGTGCAGGAATTCGTCTCGCAATCGAGGGATCTCCAGTGTTAAAAGGTGCGACCGCGCGTCGCTATGCGGAGGCGGTCTTTGGGCTTGCGGTCGAGCATAACACGGTCGACCGCTGGCTCCAGGATCTCCGTCTGATCGCTGAATATCTCAGTGACCACCGGCTCGTCTTCCTGCTGAGTGAACCGAACATCCAGTTCAATCGCAAAGAACTGGTGGTCAAGGATCTGCTCAACGGGAAGGTACAACCGGAGGCGCTCAACCTGGCGTTGTTGCTGGTAGAGCGCGGGTTGGTGGAACTGGCCCCGCGCGTGCGCGACGAATACGAGCGCAAATATAACGACTTCCACCATCAGATTCCCGCGAATCTGACCACCGCCATGCCCATTGACGACATGACGCGGGCGACGGTGCTGGCGGATCTGCAACGCCTGACGGGCAAGAAAGTCTTGCTGGCGGAGCGGGTCGATCCGACCATCCTGGGCGGGGCTATCGCTCGTGTCGGTGATACACTGATCGATGGCAGCGTGCGACGGCGGTTGCAGTTGCTCCGGCAGCAGATGCAGCGCGGCGGGACGTTCACCAGCCAGATGGATGGTGTCACCGGCGCATCCAATGGCGCATCCAATGGCGCCGTCACTGGCATCGCCCGACGAGTGGCGCTGAGACGCCGTTCGTCACCAGCCCGTCCGAGACGGATACGGCGCCCGATGGCGGCCCAGCCTCGGCGACAGAGATGGCGCCGCGCCGTGGGCAGGCGCCCCACATGGCGCCGAAGTCGAATAATCCAGGGAGCGGTAGTCCCAAAAATAGTAGTAACTCTCGCAAACGCGGACGTCGCCGGTAGCGATAGCGTGCGCCGACGCGCCCAATCGCGCTGGCGCACAGTGTGGCGCCAGGCTTGTGCCCAGGCCAGCGCCCAAAAGAACGAGGTCTCATTATGGCAATCACGGACGAGATTACCCAGGTAATCCGTGACCGCATTCAGAATTTCCAGGGGCCGTCCGCTGAGTCTACGACGACCAGTGTGGGCACGGTCATCACCGTGGCCGACGGTATCGCACGGGTCTACGGCCTCTCTGGCGCGCGCTATCTCGAACTGCTCGAGTTCCCCCGCACCAACACCTTCGGCATCGCCTTCAACCTCGAAGAGGATTCCGTCGCGGTGCCGATCATGGGCGACTATACCGTGCTTCGCGAGAACGACGAGGTGCGCACCACTGGCCGCATCATCTCCGTGCCCGTCGGCGACGCCCTGATCGGGCGCATCGTCAACCCGCTCGGTGAGCCGCTGGACGACGCTGGCCCCATCAGCACCACCCGCACACGCCCGGTCGAGCGTGTGGCCCCCGGTGTCATCACGCGCCAATCGGTGACGGTGCCGGTGCAGACTGGCCTGAAGGCGATTGACGCGCTGATCCCCATTGGCCGCGGCCAGCGCGAACTGATTATCGGCGACCGCCAGACCGGCAAGACCGCCGTGGCGCTCGATACGATCATCAACCAGAAGGGCAAGAACCTCATCTGCATCTACGTCTCCATCGGGCAGAAGAACTTCCAGGTGGCGCAGATTGCCGAGACGCTGCGGCGCTATGGCGCGCTGGAACACACCATCATCGTCCATGCGGGCGCCGAGGATCCCGCCCCGCTGAAATATCTGGCCCCCTATGCGGGCTGCGCCATGGGCGAGGAGATCATGGAGAGCGGGCGCGACGCCCTCATCATCTATGATGACCTCTCCAAGCACGCCGACGCCTATCGCAACATGTCGCTGATTATCCGCCGCCCGCCAGGCCGCGAGGCGTATCCGGGCGACGTGTTCTATCTGCATAGCCGCCTGCTGGAGCGCGCCGCGCGCCTGAACAAGGATTACGGCGGTGGCTCGCTGACGGCGCTGCCGATCATCGAGACGAAGGGCAACGACGTCTCGGCCTACATTCCGACCAACGTCATCTCGATCACCGACGGCCAGATTTATCTGGAGACCGACCTCTTCAACGCTGGTGTGCGTCCCGCCCTCAACGTTGGCATCTCGGTCAGCCGCGTCGGCAGCGCCGCCCAGACGCCGGGCATGAAGCAGGTTGCGGGCACCCTGAAGCTGGACCTCGCGCAGTTCCGCGAACTGGCCGCCTTCGCGCAGTTTGGCTCCGATCTCGACAAGGCGACGAAAGAGCGCATCGATCGCGGCCAGCGCCAGCAAGAGATTCTGAAGCAGCGCCAGTATCAGCCGATGTCCGTCGAGCACCAGATTATGATTATCTACGCTGCGGCGAAGGGCTATCTGGACGAGGTTCCCGTGGACAAGGTGCCGGAGTGGGAGGATCAGTTCCACCGCTTCATGGATGCCAGCTATCAGCGAACTCGTGCAGGGCATCCAGACGACAACGGTCGTGGATAACAAGAAGATCTCCGACGAGCAATTCGCCGAACTGGACGCCGCGATCAAAGAGTATCAGAAAGTGGCGCCGCGCTAACGCCGCAGGAAGCCCCTGGAGGATGTATGGCTACAGCCAGAGAAATACGGCGGCGCATTCGGTCAGTCAAGAACGTCGCGCAGATCACGCGCGCGGTGCAGATGGTGGCCAGCAGCAAGATGCGCCGCGCACAGGATCGCGTGGTGGCGTCGCGCCCGTACTCCGATGAACTGATGCGGCTCGTCGCGCGGCTGGCGAAACAGGCCGCCGATGAGGAAGACCTGCCCCTGATGAAGTCGCGCGCCGTCAAGCATGTCGGCGTGGTGGTCATCTCGCCCGACCGTGGCCTGGCGGGTGGCCTGCCCGGCAACATCAACCGGCGTGTCGCGCTGCTCGCGACGGAACTGCGGCGCGAGGCCGCCAATCCGAGCCTGCCCATCTCCTACGTCGCCGTCGGGCGCACGTGGACGCGACTTCCTGTCACGCACGCAGCAGCCCATCATCGCCGAGTTCACCAATCTTGGCGACCAGCCAGCGCAGGTGGACGTTCGGGCGATTGCGCGCACCGTCACCGATGCCTATATCAATGGCGAGGTTGACCGGGTGCTGCTGGTCTATCCAAAGTTCGTCTCGACCGTCGCGCAGACGCCGACCGTCATCCAGTTGCTCCCTGTGGAGCCGCCGGAAGAGGCCGCCGTCAATGGCGCGACGCCGCAGTATATTTACGAGCCGGACGCGGGCAAGATCTTTGCGGCGCTGCTGCCACGTTACATCGAGACGCTGATTTACGAGCCACTGCTGGAAACCGTCGCCAGCTTCTACTCGGCGCAGATGGTGGCGATGAAGAACGCCACCGACAACGCGACTGACCTGGTAGAAGATCTGACGCTGACCTATAACAAAGCCCGCCAGACGGCCATCACCACCCAGATTCTGGAAGTTGTGGCCGGATCCAACGCATAGCGCTGGAAGAACACGAGGAGAATGATGGCCGCACCAACAACAGCCCGCGCTCAGGGGACAGTCACCCAGGTGCTTGGCAATGTCGTCGATATTGAATTCCCAGTGGACAGTCTTCCCGCCATCTATAACGCCGTCGAGATTCCGATGGATGGCCAGGAACTGCCGCTGACACTGGAGGTCGAGCAGTTGCTCGGCAACAACTGGGTACGCTGTGTCGGCATGGGGCCAACGGATGGCCTGAGTCGCGGCCAGAAGGCGTACGACACCGGCGGCCCGATCACGATGCCCGTTGGCGAGGGGACGCTTGGCCGCATCTTCAACGTGCTCGGCCAGCCCGTGGATAACATGCCAGCCCCGGCAGGCGCGCCGCGCTTGCCCATCCACCGCAGCGCCCCTGGCATCGAGGATCAGGCCACCAAGACCGAGGTGCTGGTCACAGGCATCAAGGTGATCGACCTGATCGCGCCGTTCATGCGTGGCGGCAAGATTGGCACGTTTGGCGGCGCTGGCGTCGGCAAGACCGTCATCATCCAGGAGCTTATCAACAACATCGCCAAAGAGTCGGGCGGCTACTCGGTCTTCGCCGGGGTCGGCGAGCGCACCCGCGAGGGCAACGACATCTATCACGAGATGACCGACGCGGGCGTGCTGGATAAGCTGGCGATGGTCTTTGGCCAGATGAACGAGCCACCGGGCGCGCGCCTGCGGGTGGCGCTGTCGGGCCTGACGATTGCGGAGTACTTCCGCGATGTGGAGGGCCGCGACGTGCTGCTCTTCATCGACAACATCTTCCGCTTCACCCAGGCGGGCGCGGAGGTCTCGGCGCTCCTGGGCCGCATGCCGAGCGCGGTGGGCTATCAGCCGAATCTGGCGGAGGAGATGGGCCAGCTGCAAGAGCGCATCACCTCGACCAAGAAGGGGTCGATCACGTCGATGCAGGCGGTGTATGTGCCCGCCGACGACTACACCGATCCCGCCCCGGCGGCGACCTTCGCCCACCTCGACTCGACCATCGTGCTCGAGCGCGGACTGACCGAGAAGGGCATCTACCCGGCGGTGGATCCGCTCTCCTCGACCAGCCGCATCCTCGACCCGCAGATTGTCGGCCAGGAACACTACGACGTGGCGCAGGAGGTCAAGCGGGTGCTACAGCGCTACAAAGACCTGCAAGACATCATCGCCATCCTGGGTGTCGACGAACTGAGCGATACCGACAAGCTGACCGTCACGCGCGCGCGCAAGATCGAGCGCTTCTTCTCGCAGCCGTTCCGCGTGGCTGAGGTCTTCACCGGACGCCCCGGTAAGTATGTGCAGCTTGCGGACACTGTTCGCGGCTTCAAAGAGGTGCTCGAAGGCAAGCACGACGAGGTGCCAGAGCAGTACTTCTACATGGCTGGCGGCATCGACGAGGTGTTGGAGAGCGCGCGTAAAGGCGCTGAGGCGTAGCAGTCGTACGTAAAGGAGGCGCATGATGGCGCAACGAGCGACGCTGCATGTCCGCGTGATTACAGCGACCACGACCATCTTCGATGGCGAGGCCGATATGGTGCTGGCCCCCGGCAGCGAGGGCGAGCTAGGTATTCTGCCGCGCCACGCGCCGCTGTTGACGACGCTCGACATCGGCGAGCTGCGTGTCCGTCGCAACGGCGCTGACGAGGGCATCTTCGTCGGCGGTGGGTTTCTGGAGGTCAACGCCAACATCGTCACCGTGCTGGCCGACGACGCCGAACGTTCCACCGACATTGACGAGCGACGCGCCGAGGAGGCCCGCAATCGCGCCGCCGCCCTCCTGGAGCGCCGCGACCTGGGCGAAGAAGCGGCAGCCATGGCCGTCGCCGAGATGCAGCGCGCGGCGGGACGTATCCGCGTGGCCGAGATTCAGCGTCGGCGCGGCGGGCGTCGCCACCAGCTCACCCCGCAGGAGCTTGGCGACTAACGGCGACGAAGCCAGACGCGAAAACACGCCCCCTTCCCACACCATGCGGGAAGGGGGCCGTTTGTATTACCCCATACGAAGGATCGGGGGTGAGGTCTACGGGTACGTCGCGACGTAGTAGTTGGGCTGCGTATACGTCTTGCTCCCAGAGCTATCTCTGACGGTCGTGATGCCGGGGAAGAGCCAGATTACCGTGTGATCGCCCGCTGGCGCTATCTGTGAGCCAAAGCCATACTTAGAATTGGGTATCTCGCCCAGCCACTGCCAGTCTGCGGTTGACGTGGCCTGGGGAGGCAGGCGATAGAACGACTGATTCCCGTTCCCTGTGTTCGCAGAGTCAGTCCGCAAGGCGTAGAAACTGCCATCGGCGCCCATGCCAGATACAATGAGATTAGCCATTCCTGGTCCGATGGTCGAGAGGTCGGGACGCTTGATCCAGGTGGCGCCATCGTTGGTTGTACATTCGAGCCACTGCTCACTGTCTGACCCAATCGGTGTGAAAGTCCCGCAGAGCGTCAGGAATCCGCTGGTGGTTGAGGCGCCAACCATCAGAGTAGGCGCATGAGAGCCATCAGTGTACACCCCTTCGGGGAAAGCGATCTTTGTCCAGTGCGCGCCGTTATCCCGCGTTGACCAGAGTGACCCAACGTACGTGAGAGCCATCGCCTCGCCCGTGACAGAGTTGACCCAAATCTCAAATACCTTCCCAGTATCAGGGATATCCGCTGGATTAGGCCGTGTCTCCGGCAGATTGGCGTCAATCTGTGACCAGTTTTGCATCTGATCGCTGCTGACCGAGAACGCGGTATGAGCCTTCCCATCCGGCGTATAGGTCGTTCGGGTGGCGTAGACTTGCCCGCGCGCGCTGGTCAGCAAATCGACGTTGCTGCCATCATTCAGCCCCGCTGGTTTGGTCCATGTCGCGCCTCCATCGAAGGATGCATAATTCACCCACTGGTCTGGCAGCGCTGGCTGCTGAGGGCTGAGCACTGGATAGAACGAGACGATCAAGGTGTTGGCGGCGTTGGAGTCTATCAATAGCCGGCAGCCGCCGATATTCTCCGCAAGCCCGGTTGGCGTGATGACCGACCAGCTTACGCCCGCGTCATGCGTTGCCCAGACTCGCGGCGATGGCAGTTTTTTCTTACTGGCCTGGCAGGCGTAGGCGGTGTTACCATCACTCTGGGCAATTGTAGCCGAAGTATTGGTCGCCGACTCATTGGACTGATCCTGATCCGCACTGGGGAAGCCCTGCGGAACGATGACCTGCCGCCAGGTCAAGCTACCTGAGTGGATGACGATTGGCGTCGCCGTCTTTGTGGCAACCGGCGGTCTGCCGCCGTGGCTGGCGAACACAGCCACGAACCCAACAGCCAGCGCCATGACTGCGGCGATTGAGCCGAACGCCGTCCATAACTGGGCGGAATGGGAGCGGCGGGCCTCGCCACGTATATGGCTGCCTCGTCGCGCCGCTGATTGCGCTGCGGTAGCCGCGATGCTCGCCTGCACGTTTTGCCAGAGTTGCGCGTGGCCATCAAGCTCAGGCTGGGCACGGAGGGCGCGCGCCATCGCCTCGAACTCGTCGAGCCGCGCCTGACAGGCGGGGCACTGCGCGACGTGCGCCTCGTAAGCGCTCCATCTCTTTCGCGCTGAGGCCAGCGCTGCGGTAATCGGAGAGCGTGCGGTCGCTGACGCCGAGCGCGCAGCGCAGAGCGGTATCGGTGGTCATTCGGCGCCTCCCTTGCGCAGATAGTCATGGCGGAAGCGTTCGCGCCCGCGCCAGAGCGACATCTTCAGGCTGCCATGTGAGAGCCCGAGCGCCTCGGCGGCTTCGGCGCTGGTGAGGCCATACACATCGCAGAGCACGACGGCGGCGCGTTGGCGCGGGGGCAGTTCGAGCAGCGTCTGGCGAATGGCGTCGTTCTCGGCGAGCCGATGCGCCGGATCGCCGTTGGCCATCTCGACCTGCTCGATATCTGAGAAGGCAGGCGCTGGGATCCCACGCCGCGAGCGCGCACGCAGGTGATTGATGCCGAGGTTGCTCGCCACCCGAAAGAGCCAGGCGCGCGGCTGATCGTAGCGCTGGATCGTGTCGAAATGCTGCCAGGCGCGCAGAAACGTCTCCTGGCTGAGATCGTGAGCGGCCTGTTCGTCGCCGGTCAGCCGCCAGAGATAGCCGAGGATGTCGCGCTCATAGCGCCAGAAGAATGCCTCGAACGCGTCCACGCCCGCATGCGTTAGTCGTGCGTAATTCCTGCGCGGCATCAGATGACGCCGATGGGTTGTCCGAAAGCGATCCCATGGCGAAGAGCGTCCTGATGAGAGATGCGAACGGTACGGGGGGCGCCACAAAGGACGGAGTCATCCTCAGCGCCGCCCATCGGCCAGCGTTCATGCACGTCGCCTTTCCAGTGAGCGCGCCGCGTAGTACTCCGCATACAGCGCCCATTCTATGCCCAATCAGCCAGATGCGCATCATTCACCACCATACACACCACCAGCATGCGCGCGGTAACATCGCCTGCGCCATGTCAGGCAATATGGGAACGCAATCGTGGTAGGTTGCGCAGAAATCTGGGGGAACGATGGGCGCGCGGGCGGGTACAATACACAGGAGACGAGATGGCGACGATGCCCTCGTACCCATGATGCGCTAGGATAAGGGGTATTCATGTTCGAGAAACTACCGCCGTTGCCCGCCACTGGCCAGGAGTTCGGCGCCTGGACGTGGGAACAGATTGCGCCGTATTACGACGACTTGCAGGCGCGCGCAGTGACCGCCGACACCGTAGACGCGTGGCTCCGCGACTGGACGAGCATCGGCGCGCTGGTGGATGAGCTGAACACCTGGTATAGCATCGCCACCACCGTCAACACAGCGGATAGCGAGACGCAGAACCGCTATACCAACTTCCTCGACAACATTCAGCCACAGGCCGCCGCCGCCGAGCAGCGCCTGAAAGAAAAGCTGCTGGCCACTGGGCTGGAGCCTGCGGGCTTCGCCGCGGTGCTACGCAAGATGCGCACCGACGCCGCGCTCTACCGCGAGGCGAACGCCCCGCTGCTGGCCGACCTGCGCAAGCTCGACCTCGAATATGACGCGATCTCCGGCGCGCGCACCGTCATGTGGGAGGGCCAGGAGGCGACCCTTTCGCAGGTGCGGCCCGCAGTGCTCGATCCCGACCGCGACCGCCGCGAGCGCGCCTATCGAACCATTCGAGGGCGCGTCATCCAGGATACGCCGCAATTGGCCGACCTCTGGCGGCGGATGATGGGGCTGCGCGCGCAGGTGGCGACCAACGCTGGCTATCCCAACTATCGCGACTATCGCTGGCAGCAGTACTACCGCTATGACTACACGCCCGACGACGCCAAGCGCTTCCACGAGGCCATCGCCGAGGTGATCGTGCCCGCCGTCACGCGGCTGAACGCCCGGCGGCGCGCGCAACTTGGCGTGCCGACGCTGCGCCCGTGGGATATGGATGTTGACCCGACGGGGAAGCCCGCGCTGCGCCCCTATGAGACGATTGAGGAGCTGGAGACGAAGACCAGCGCCGATCTTCAGCCAGGTTGATCCGCAGTTCGGGCGCTACTTCGAGACGATGCGCGCGGAGAAATTGCTCGATCTGGATAGCCGCAAGAACAAAGCGTCGGGTGGCTACTCGCTCTGCTACAACGTCATCCATCGCCCGTTCATCTTTATGAACAGCGCGGGCACGCACGACAATGTGCAGACGCTGCTGCATGAGGGCGGCCACGCGTTCAACAGCTTCGAGATGGCGGCGCTGCCCTATCTGCAACAGCGGCAGGAGGAGATGCTGCCAGCGGAGTTCGCCGAGGTCGCCTCGATGGGGATGGAGCTACTGGCCTCGCCCTATCTGACGCAGAAGTACGGCGGCTTCTATACCGAGGCGCAGGCGGCGCGCGCCCGTGCGGAGAACCTGGCGGGGGTACTCTCGTTCTGGCCCTACATGGCGATGATCGATGGCCTGCAACACTGGATGTATGAGCACCAGGACGAGGCCGCCGATATCGCGCGCTGTGATGACCACTGGGTGACGCTCGCGGATCGCTTCCAGCCGGACTGGGACTGGAGCGGGCTGGAGCAGGAGAAGCGGACTGTCTGGCACAGCCAGCTTCACGTCTTCCAGGCGCCGTTCTACTACGTCGAGTATGGCATGGCGCAGTTGGGCGCGGTGCAGCTCTGGGCGCATGCGATCAAGGATCAGGCGGGGACGGTGGCGGCCTATCGGCATGCGCTGACGCTCGGCAACAAGGTCTCGCTGCCGGAGATGTATAGCGCGGCGGGCATTCGCTTCGCCTTCGACGCCGAGACGCTGCAGACGGCGGTCACGCTGATCGAGAGTACCCTCGAAGAGCTAGAGCCGCTGGCGCTGGAAGGGTAGCGGAACCTCACCCCCGGCCCCTCTCCTACGAGGCGAGGGGAGGCAGAACCAGAGGCAGAACCTCACCCCCGGCCCCTCTCCTACGAGGCGAGGGGAGGCAGAACCAGAGTGCGGAGGTAACGGGATGCCGTGCCAGGAGCAGGGGCCGGAGGGCCGGAGCAACCGAGCATGGCGGAAAATAAAAGTTTTCGTGGGTGTCGGGTGATGGTGGGTGATGGTAGGTGATGACCGGCGGATGCGCCTGTTTGGGGGCAGATGGGGGTATCCTCCCGAAGTGTGGCGGTTCGGGAGCGGACCCTCTACCCCCTGAGCCCCCTCCCCTACAAGGGAGGGGAGCCAGAAGATAGTGGCTAGCGAGCGCATTATTCGTGATGGCCGGTCTGTTGGGGTGGGTGGGCGGAGGGGAACGCTGATCGCGCGGCATCTGCGGCATGGTCGGAGGGATTCCCCCGGCACGTGGGGGATCGTCTCCGCGCGGAGGATCGGGTGCGGCATGGATGCATCGCCTTTAACGTCGGTCTCTGCTGTGCGTGCGACTTTGCCGGGGCGCTGACCGGAGTGTCTCGTGTTAGCTCCGGCTCTGGCCCCGGCAACCTGCTCCGTTGGAAGGAAGCTTAGCGCGCCGACGGCCCGTCTTTTCTACTCGCGACATGCGTGTGATGTGCTGGTTGACCGTGGGGGTGTCCGGTGCGGGCAATGTCGGGCTGAGGGGCGGCGGAGCTCACAGGTCGCCGTCTTGGTGTCCTCTCCACGTGCGCGCAGACCACCGGTTAAACACTCCGGTTCCGTTGGGGTACGGCGATTTCACCCCCAGCCCTCTCCCCCTAGCCCCCTCCCCTAAAAGGGAGGGGGAACCAGAGCAGAATGCCAGAAGATCAGATATGCGCCTGTCCCTTTTTCTTCCGCTGCTGCCTCCTGCGACGCTGCTCGTATGGGACGAGGAATGAGGGTCGCGGGGAGAAAGCGTAGCACCGACGTGGGGGATGGCGCGAGGGGGGATGAGGGGGACAGGTGGGGGCAGGGTGGGTAGAATGGGCAGGCGGTTTGTAAAGGAGCGTGGGTGGCGGTGGGTAGAATGGGCTGGCGGCTGAAGCCGCGCCTAGGGGCTACGCCGCGAAGCCCGCCTGCGCGGGCTAGGCAGAGAGATGGGCCAAGGGTGGAGGCGAGGGGCGGCGGTTGCGATAGGCGAGGGGGCCGCAGGCTGAAGCCTGCGGCTCATCCTAATGTGGCGGATCCGCACTGATGGAACAGGCGGAGCCGTTAGGCGGCGTAGATGCTGTGGGTGGCGTCGGCGTAGGTGTCGTAGATGTGCTGGAAGACCTGGTCGCACTTTTGCTCGTAGAGGTCGCGGGTATAGGCGTCGGGTAGCTCTTTGTCGAGGACGTCGCGGATGGCGACCTGGACGGCGGCGCGGGCGGACTGGCGCTTCTTCCAGTCGAGGACGAGCTTTTCGTGCTTGAGCGTTTCCAGCAGATCGCGGGCAACACGCTTCACCTGGTCGCGGTCGCGCTCGGAGAGGGTGACGTTGGGGCGGGTGAGCAGGTCAAAGATGGCGAGTTGTTCTTCGGTGAGGCTTTCGGCGACGGCGCGTTTGTCTTCGGCGGTCAGGTCGCTGGCGAGGGCCACTAGCTGGTCAAAGAACTGCTGGACGTTGAGGCTGCCCGCGTTGTAGTCGGCAATGAGGCGCTCGAAGCGCTCGTGGTAGTTCATGCGGGTACGGTTACGCTCGATGAGAGCCTTGAGCTTGAGCTCGACGGCGCTACGTAGCTCCTGGGCGAGCGCATGCTGGCGGGCGTGCTCGAAGCGGGCGCGCAGGGCGTCGAAGTCGATCTGGCTGAGGTCGATGCGCCGGTCAACGGCGTACTCGCCGGGCTTCTCGATGACATAGCCCTCGCTGGCGATGGAGGCGTCGAGCAGCTTCTCGATGGCGGCCATGACACCGCTGATATCGGGTTCGGGCGAGAGGGCGCGTATCTTCTTGCTGAGCGTGACGTAGAGGCTCATCGCGGCGGTGAACTCGCCCGCGCTGGTGTCGGGCAGGATGGCGCGATAGAGCAGCGCCGCCTGGGCCACATTCGAGAGGAACTGCTTGCGGATATCGTCATTGGCGACCAGCGCATCCACGGCGTCGTCGAGCAGCCCCGCCTTGGTGAATCCGGTCGCGGCAAGGAGCGCCGGGACATCGATGCCGTGGAGGTCAGCGAAGACATCGAGGTCGGCGAGATATTGACGTAGGGTCGCGACCAGCTCGCTCTTGTCCTTGATGGGGGTGTCTTCGTCCTCATCGCCATCGGCCATATCCGCACTGGTGGGCGCGCCGTAGATGGCGAGCGCCTTTTGCAGGTTGCGGAAGACGCCGACGTAGTCCACGATCAGGCCGTTGGTCTTGTCGGCGAAGACACGGTTGGCGCGGGCGATGGTCTGCATCAGGGTGTGGTTGCGCATGGGCTTGTCGAGATAGATCGTGGTGAGGCTGGGCACGTCGAAGCCGGTCATCCACATGGCGCAGACGAAGACGATGCGGAACGGATCGTCGGGGTTCTTGAATTTGCCTTCGAGGTCTTCGCTGACCATGCGGCGGCGGTGGGTGGCGATGTCCAGCCCTTTCTTGCGGAAATCGTCCATCTCGTTCTGGGACTGCGAGACGACGACGGCCATGTCGGTCGCTTCCATGAAGGCGATCTGCTCAAGGAGACGCGCACGCTCGGCCTCGGCGAGTGGGTGAGGCGTGGCAGCTTCAGGCGGGGTGGCGGTATCGCCGGGACTGTGAGTCCGCTGGGGGTAGGTGATGGCGGGCGGGTCGAGCTCGGCGCGCAGGTCGGCGAGGGTGGCTTGCCAGTGGGCGCGGACCTTGTCGTACATGCGGACGGCGGTGGCCTTGTCGATGCTGACGACCATCGCCTTGCCGGGCTGGCCGCGGCCGATGAAGTGGGCGACGAGGTCCTCGGCGATCTTCTCCAGCCGGTCGTCGCGGGTGATGAGGTGGTACTCGCGGGCGAACTCGCGCTCCAGCTTGCGCTCCTGGTCGTCGTCGAGGTCGGCGGCCTCGATCAGCCCCTCGATGTCGTCGTTGAGGTTGGGGTTGGTGAGTTGCAGTTCGGGGATGCGGTTCTCGTAGTAGAGCGGGACGGTCGCGCCGTCCTCGATCGACTGGCGGAAGTTGTAGACGCTGACGTAGTCGCCGAAGACCTCGCGGGTCTTCTCCTCGCCGGCGATCAGCGGCGTGCCGGTGAAGCCGATGAAGGCGGCGTTGGGCAGGGCGCTGCGCATGTTGAGCGGCGAACTTGTCGTACTGGCTGCGGTGGGCCTCATCGGTGATGACGATGATGTCGGAGCGGTCGGAGATCTCGGGATAGAGCGCGCCTGGCTCGGTGTGGAACTTCTGGATCAGGGTGAAGAGATAGCGGTGGTCTCTCGGTGAGCAGCTGCTTGCAGGTGCGTCGCCGCTGGTCGGCGTGGACTCGCGCTCGTGCTCGGTGACGGCGCCGGTGGCGGCGAAGTTCTTGTAGATCTGGTCGTCCAGCTCCTGGCGGTCGGTGACGATGAGGAAGGTCCAGTTGCCGGGCAGCTTGCGCAGGACCTTCTGGGAGAAGAAGACCATCGAGAGGCTCTTGCCGCTGCCCTGGGTGTGCCAGAAGACGCCGAGGCGGCCCTGGCGCTCGCGGATCGGCGTGGACGGCTTCGAGGGCGTTGTTGACGCCGAGATACTGGTGGTTCTTGGCGAGGATCTTGATGAGCGCGCCGCCACTCTCGCGGAAGAGGATGAAGTTCTCGACGAGGTCGAGCAGGCGGGCGTGGTCGCAGACGCCGCGGATCACGGTCTCGAGCGAGATGACGCCCGGCTCGCCTTCGCTGTCGATCTTCTTCCACTCGAAGAAGTGCTCCCAGCCAGCGGTGAGGCTGCCGACGCGGGTCTGGCTGCCGTTGGAGAGGATGATGAGGGCGTTGTACCAGAAGAGCTGCGGGATGGTGTCTTTGTAGTCGCGCAGGTTGTCCTGATAGGCGTGCTCCAGGCGGCGTGGGTGGCCTTGAGTTCGACGAAGACGAGGGGGATGCCGTTGACGAAGCCGACGAGATCGGCGCGGCGGCTGTACATGTCGCCCGCGACCCAGAGCTGCGAGACGAGGAAGAAGTCGTTGTTGGCGGGGGTGTTCCAGTCGATGACGCGGATGGTCTCGTCGCGCTCGTTGCCCGTGGCGTCGCGCACGCTGGACGATGACGTCGTCTTTGAGCAGGCTGTAGACCTCGCGGTTGGCGGCGGCGGGACTCATGGCGGAGCGGTCGCGGGTGATCTGCTCGATGGCCTGTTCGATGGCGTCGGCGGAGGCGGGGGGTTGAGCTTCGCCAGCGCGGCGCGGAGATGTCTGACCAGGACGACCTCGCCCTCGGTCTCGCGGCCAAGCGTGCCGCTCTCGCCGAAGGTTTCGGTGAAGCAGTTGATGTGCTGCCAGCCGAGTTGTTTGAGCAGGGCGATGGCGGGCTGCTCGACCAGGGCGTCTTCGGTGTAGTCACGCATCATTTCCCTCGCTTCTTGCTGGTGATAAGGCGTGAACTGTTAGCGTCATAAATGCCTTTGGTGAGAAGCGACTGCATGAATGATTGTCTAGTAAGCGCAAGATTGCCCAACGGTCTGTCCGATCATAGACAAGCATCTCAGTGCCATCCACACGCTCAATGCATATCGTGAGACCTGGAACCTGTCTTATCACATCACGAATATCATCCATGGTGATAGTGTTGAGATACGGTTTATGAGCAATATTGTTCAGTTTTACGAGCTTTTGGATGTGCGCCTGACAATCTTCAGCGAACTGCTCGAAATTATGAATAGGGATGCGGCTTCGAATGATATCCAATGTCTGCGTGGCTTTTTGAGTGACCACTTCTAGAAATTGAAAGATACCTTAAAGTTGGTCTTCTGCACCACAAACATGTGCCTACCTGCGCTGAAGCAATCAATTCGACTGTCGAAAAGGAAGGTTGGTGTGCTCGAATGGTCGAATTGTCCTTTATGCAGGAATGCCACAAACCAGGGAGATCTACTCAGTTCTTTCTTGGGAGTATAAGTGCGAAATAAGTGTACAGGTAGGCTATTCTTGGGAACTAGCGTGATGACGTAAAAGCGGATGCCTGAAATGACTTCATCATCGGCAGTGAACACAGGAAGGCTAATGAATCGGCACCCGCAAGTCCTTCTATCTGTTTCTTGATTTGGTCGTGTGAGTCAAGATCGAGATATTCGAACTCATAAGGCTCAGGTGTAGTACCGTCTTGATGCGGCCACAGCATAAGTTGCTGCTCTTCGTGCTCCTTACGCCATTGCTTGAGGAATTTTGTAACTACGGCGCCGAATTCTGCCATCAGTTCTGTCGACAGTTGGAGACGTTGAAATACGGGCGTTTTTTCGTCACCCATGTACGATGCAACACAAACATAGAGATCACAGTCACTGACTTCGAGCTTGAGTATGTTGTCAAGGACTGCTAGCCATTCTCGCTCGCTGCCATCCATGAGGCTTCCCTTCTCTTCTCCAGTAGAATGTCATCTCCGATGCGAATGAGCCGGAGATTTGAGCCTTTTTGTACCCCGACTTCGTGCTATAAGGCTGTAGGTGGACCCATCTTCGAGCGTCACCTCATACAATCGGTATAGGAAGAAATTGAGCGTTGGGTTGATGTGAATCATATCTGAATTCACGTAAAGGAACCCAAGGATGATAAAGAAGACCGCAAGCGCCACAGCTTGTTGCCAGTCGCTGAATGCCACGGACAGGAAGGGAATAATATAAGTCACAATATAACTCATGACCTGGTCTCCCCGGCTGTGGCAATCAACGATCTTTGTGGATACGCCATCGAGATGGCGGACAACGAACAGGTATAGCAGCATACCAGCGACGCCAATAACTGCTATTGCTCCGCTGACGGCAGCCACAAGTGGCGATTTGCTCCAAAAGAGCAGGACGAATATCAACGAAAGCGGCGCGTATGAACTCAGGAACAAGAGAATCCGAGCAAGGAGGCTAGGCATAATCAGGTACATCCTTTCGAGACAGGCACGATACTACACCTCCTATTCTCTAGTACATAGGTTCTAATTGGTAATCAGTTGTCATTCTCCCCCACCTCAATCTCCAGCCCCGCGACATCCACCGCGCCCGACACCAGCTTCGGCAGCAGCAGGTCGCGCGTGCGGCGGAGATTGGCGTTTTCTGTGTGAGCTTGATAGCCAGGTGCCTTAACGGCTCGACTATCGTGTCGAAGTGCTGTTGCGTGTTCAGTGGGTGGCAGCGACAATATTCGGAAGCTTCGAAGTACTCTACGACTCAACTCAGTCTGCCCAGTTGTTCCGCGCCATACTGTCAAAGTCGGCTTCAGCAGAAGTAAATACAGGCTGAAGTAGTCGATATCAACGTCAGGCGCGATGCGCGTAACGATGATGACATGAGAATCCGGTGGAGCTGTATGCGTTGATCTACCTGAGCGACTCGACGCTAATGACCGATGCAGTTGAGTTATCAGTACGTCACCGAATCGCACTCGCTTGTCTTCAGACACATCTGTCGAATGTGCGTCCGTGCTGGGGCAAGTGATAGCATTGCACCACTTGTCGATACGATTGGTGATTTAGCACGAATAGCCATTCGCAGTCATCGTAGCTGTCGACGGAGACTCCGCGATTGATGTAATCTGCGACTTCACCCAACTTCGCCATCTGCCACCCCTCCGGTATCGGCCCGAGCGGCGAGTCTACCAGTGGCACGGACTCGTGGCCGGGGAAGCGGAAGTGGACGAACCACTCGCGGTAGAGCGCCTGGGCCATCTCTTCGAGCAGCGCGATGCGGCGGGTGTTGTTCTCGATCAGGTCGTCGTAGGCGGAGAGGATGGCGGCGATCTTGCGCTGGATGGGGAGCGGAGGAAGAGTGACAATGAGATTCTCAAACCGAGACTTGTTCAATATGGAGTTCGTGTTCCAACAGATCCTAAATTCTTCAACTCTTCGACGCTCGATGTGCATAGTGCAGTAATAGACGTAATCGAGGACAGCACTGTCCGTTTGGCAGAATGGTATTGATCTGCTGATTTGTATAAGCCGCTCTGGCGATGACTGGCCACTTTGCCGATCTGCCATCCAATGCAAGAGACTGCGTTACTGCCTGCTGGTACGACGATTGTTCTTGAGCAAGCGTCGCACCACGCGAAGATAATTGGCGCTCAGTTGCGGTAATGGTCTTCTGGCCATCCATATCCGATGGCTGTAACGAACGGATATTCGTCGCCAATAAGTGACGTCCGTTACTAGTCTGTCGGTAGCGAGTGCGCCCAGTACATTCGACTCTACCTAGGTCAATGCAATCCGTAACTTGTGTAGAGCGGTTGCCGTTGCTGCATCGCCATCATTCCGCCTCCAGCAGGGCCGCGACGTTCGCGCTGATGCGTTCTTCCAGGTCGTGCGCCTCGGCGGTCAGCGTCTCGTATTCTTCATACAGCGACTCCAGCCGTTCGCGGAAATCGAAGTTGTCGGCGGCCTGCTCGGTCACGCCGACGTAGCGGCCAGGGTTCAGGCTCCAGCCCTGCGCCTCGATCTCCGTGATCGTCGCCACCTTGCAGAGTCCCGGCACGTCGCGGTAGACGCCATCGGGGAAATGCTCGGCCAGCAGGGCGGCGCTCGCGTGCGCGTTCTCCGTTGGCTCGGCGCGATAGAGGCGGACGATGTTGGCGAGGTATTCGATCTGCTGGGGCGTGAACTCGCGGTGGGCGCGGTCAACCTGCGTGAAGATGTGGCGGGCGTCGAGGAAGAGGACGGTATCGGCGCGGGGCGTGGCGCGCTTGCCCCTCTCGAAGAACCAGAGCGTGCAGGGCAGCGTCACCGTGTAGAAGAAGTTGGGGCCGACGGAGACCATCACGTCCACGGCGCGCGCCTCGATCAACTGGCGGCGGATTTCCAGCTCGGAGTTGCGGGCGTCGCTGGCGGAGTTCGCCATCACGAATCCGGCGCGGCCATGGTCGGCGAGCGCGGTATAGAACTCCTGAATCCAGAGATAGTTGGCGTTGTCCACGCGGGGCAGGCCGAAGGTGTAGCGCGGGTCGTCCTTGAGCCTCGCCTTGTCCACCTTATCGACGTTGAACGGCGGATTCGCCATCACGAAGTCGAAGCGCCCGATGACATCGTGGGCGTTCTCGTAGTAGGTGTTGGCCTCGCGGATATCGCCGGACAGACCGTGAACCGCCAGATTCATCTTGCAGAGGCGCACCGTCTCCTGGCGCTTCTCCTGGCCGTAGATCGAGATTTCGGCGTTGGGGTCGTGGCGGTGGTTCTGGACGAAGCGCGCGCTCTGGACGAACATGCCGCCGGAGCCGCAGGCGGGATCGAGGATGCGCCCGTGGAACGGCTCCAGAATCTCGACGATCAGCTTGACGATGGCGGTCGGGGTGAAGAACTCGCCGCCTTTCGAGCCTTCGGCCTTGGCGAACTTGCCCAGGAAGTATTCGTAAATCTTGCCGAAGACATCGCCCTCGATGTCGAGCGGAATCGCGGCGAAGAGCCGCAGCAGCGACCAGAGGACATCGCGTGTGAGGCCCTGGCGGTTGTAGGTTGTGGGCAGCACGCCGCGCAGATCAGGGTTCTCCGCCTCGATGGCGCGCATCGCATCGTTGAGCGCCGAGCCGATATCGGCGCCCTCGGGGAGCTGCATCAGCCGGGAGTAGCGGGCTGTTTCGGGCAGGTACATCACGCCGAGCGCCTGATAGTCGGCCGGGCCGATGGTGCGGCGGCTGTTCGGTTGAAGGTCGGCGCGCAGTTGCTCGTCGGCATGGGTGAACTTCACATCGGCGAAGCGCAGAAAGATCAGGCCAAGGACGGGTGTCGAATATTCTGATGGCCCCAGGCCAGAGTTGGCGCGCATATCATCGGCGGCATCCCAGAGCCGCTTTTCCAGATCGTCGAGGACGCCGGGCATAGGTGGGTATCTCCTGGTCGTGGATGAGGCGCGGGCGGTTCGGCACGGCGCCAGTCGCTCGCTACCACAACCAGTATAGCAGAGAAGACGAATAGAAGGAATAGGGGGGAGCCAATTGGCGGCTGCGGCGGCGGTGGACATGCTCTGCAATCTCTTCGCTGGACACTCTTGCTATACTGGTGTACGTGGCGCTCCTGGCGCCGCCGGGGCAATTGTTCAAGACTGACAGATCGCAGGAGGTACCCGCTATGCGACGTATCCGTAGGCTTGCCATCGCGCTCCTCATCCTGGCGTCGTTCGCAATCGGCTGGAGCGCGCCCGTCGTCTCCGTCACGTCCACCGCTTCCGCCGCTTCACGCCTCGCCAGCGTCCATCGTTACCCCGACTGCGCCGGTGGGGGTGTCCCCTGCTAGGGGAGATCGAGCGGACTTCATTCCCCAGCACCCTCTCCGCTTAGGAGAGGGTCATCCTTCCCGCGCCTTACGCTGCAGCTCGTAGAGGCGGCTGATCGCTTCCAGGGGCGTCAGTTCGTCTATGGCCATCGTCTTCAACTCCTCGACCAGCGGGTCAGGCTCGCCCGTGAACATCATCAGTTGCAGCGCCTGGGGCATCACCGTCTCGCGCATCGCCTTGCGCCGGGTACGGGCGTCGCCCTTCTTTTCGAGGTCTTCGAGCACCTCTTCAGCGCGGCGTACCACCTGACGCGGAATGCCCGCCAACTGCGCGACGTGGATGCCGTAGCTCTTATCAGCGCCACCGGGAACGATCTTGCGCAGGAAGACGACGTGGCCCTCCTCCTCGGCGACGGCGACGTTATAGGCGCGGACGCGGGGCAGCAGGCGCGTCACCTCGACCAGCTCGTGGTAGTGGGTGGCGAAGAGCGTCTTCGCGCCGCACCGCTTGTTGTTGTGCAGATATTCGATGATGGCGCGGGCGATGGCCAGCCCGTCATAGGTGCTGGTGCCGCGGCCAATCTCGTCGAGGATAACCAGGCTGCGCTCGGTGGCGTGGTGCAGGATGTTCGCCGTCTCGACCATCTCCACCATGAACGTGCTCTGCCCCGTTGCCAGGTCGTCCTGCGCGCCGATGCGGGTGAAGATGCGATCCACCAGTCCGATACGCGCCGCCTCCGCCGGGACGAACGAGCCAATCTGCGCCAGCAGCGCAATCAGCGCGACCTGCCGCAGATACGTCGATTTGCCCGCCATATTGGGGCCAGTGAGCAGCAGAATCTGCGCGTCGCTAGTGGCAATCTGGGTATCGTTGGGGACGAAGGCGATCTCGCGCTGGCTGGCCTCCACGACGGGATGGCGTCCGGCGACGATGTGGATCGTGTCGCTCTCGTCCAGTTCGGGACGGCAATAGTTCTGGCGCGCGGCCACCTCCGCCAGCGCCAGCAGCACGTCTAGCTCGGCCAGGATGCGCGCCGTCCGCAGGGCGACTCGCCCCAGCGCGCCGCAATCTCCGCCCGTAGCGCCGCGAAAAGCTCCTGCTCCAGTTTGGCGCCTTTCTCCTGCGCGTTGAGAATCAGCGCCTCATACTCCTTGAGGTCGGGCGTGATGAAGCGCTCGCCAGTGGTGATGGTCTGCTTGCGGATGTAGTCGTCGGGGACACGGCTGAGCTGCGAGTTGGTGATCTCCAGGTAGTAGCCGAAGACTTTGTTATAGCCCACCCGCAGCGTCGAGATGCCCGACCGTTCGCGTTCGCGGCGCTCCAGATCGGCGACCCACTGGCGGCCATTGCGCGAGGCGTCGAGCAGGGTATCCAGCTCGGCGGAGTAGCCGCCACGGATGAAGCCGCCATCGGCCAGCGTCGCGGGTGGCTCATCCACCAGCGCCCGCTCGACCAACGCGCGTAGCTCTGGCAGCGGCTGCAGCGCCTGCGCGACCGCCGCCAGCCCGGCGGGCAGCGAACCCCTCCCCAACCCCTCCCCCACAGGGAGAGGGGCTTCCAGAGAGTCTTCCTCCTGGTCATTCCTTCTGTGAGTGCGCGGAATCATTGTGGCTAACTCATCGACGGCGGCGAATCCCTGGGCCAGCGCCACCAGATCGCGCGGCATGGCGATCCGCTGGACGACGCGGTTGATGAGCCGCTCCAGGTCGCCCATCCGGCTCAGCAGGGGCATCAGCCGGGCGCGCAGGGCGATATCCGCGACGCCAGCGGCCACGGCGTCCTGGCGCCGACGCAGCCGCTCCAGATCGAGCAGCGGCTCCGCCAGCCAGCGGCGCAGCAGCCGCCCACCCATGGGGGTCGCGGTGGCGTCGAGCACCCAGAGCAGCGAGCCTTTGACGCTGCCGCTGCGTCCGCTCTCGAAGAGTTCCAGGTTGCGGCGGGTGTGGGCGTCGAGCGTCATGAAGCCGCTGACGCTATAGGTTTCGAGCGCGGCCATCTGCGCCAGGGTGTCGCGTTGGGTCTCGCGCAGATAGGCGACGACGGCTCCGGCGGCCCGGATCGCCAGGGGCAGCCGCTCACAGCCGAACGCTTCGAGCGAGGCGACGCCAAACTGCTCGCGCAGCCGCTCGCGGGCGACATCCTCGCGGAAGTTGCGCGCGTCGAAGGGGGTGACGACGGTCGGCAGGCGGCCATCCAGCCCGGTGAGCCGCCCCGCCAGCGACTCCGGCTCGTCGCCCTCCCTGGCCCCTCCCCAAGGGAGGGGGAACCAGACGCGCTCTCGGCTCCCCCTCTCCTCGTAGGAGAGGGGGTTGGGGGGTGAGGTTCGCGGCAGCGCCATCCGGCGGGGGGCGGTCGCCTCGATCAGCACCTCGGCGGGCTGGACGCGCGCAAGCTCCTGGATCAGCGCGATCTCTGGCTGGGTGGCGGAAAACTGGGTGCAGGCGAATTCGCCGGTGGTGATGTCGGCGTAGGCGATGCCCACGGCGTCGCGGCTGAGGACGGCGGCGGCCAGGTAGTTGTTGCGTTTGGCGGCCAGCATGGTGGGATCGACGATGGTGCCAGGGGTGACGACGCGGATCACCGCGCGCTCGACCAGCCCCTTCGAGAGCGCGGGATCGCTCACCTGCTCGCAGACGGCGACGCGATACCCTTTGGCGATCAGCCGGGCGATGTAGCCGTCGGCGGCGTGGTGGGGTATGCCCGCCATGGCGGTGCGCTCGCCACGTCCCCAGTCGCGCCGCGTCAGCGTAATCTCCAGCTCGCGGGCGGCAAGCTCGGCGTCATCGTCGAACATCTCGTAGAAGTCGCCCATGCGAAAGAAGAGCAGGGCATCGGGATGCTGGCGCTTGACGCCGAGGTATTGCTGGCGAACCGGGCTGTGTTCGCTGATCCTATCGCCATTCTGGTGGCTGTTGGCCTGCGACGTGTTACGCTGCACGATGACGCTCCCGGCTGATGGTTTGCGGCGCACCCTGCCTTGATGGCGATACGCCTCACCCATTATACGAGCCAGCCCCACGCGGAAGCGCCCGCCGGTACCTTGTGAAGAGGGCAGCCTCGCCTGTTGACGCGCAGAACGATACAATCAAGGCGGGAAAGGACGGGGGCGTATGCGCATCGCACGACTGGCGGAGGAGAATCCACGGACGCAGGGGCCGGAGCGACGCGCGTGGTATCGGCGCAACAGCCCGGCGCACCTGCGGGCGGTGGCGGCGCTGGTGGAGGATGCGCTGGCGGCGCGGGCGTCTGGCGGGCCATCGCGCGCGGTGGTGTTGGGGGCGGGCGCATGCACCGAGGCGCCGCTGGAACGGATCGCGCGGACGTTCGAGAGCGTGCTGCTGGTGGATGTGGATGTGCCGGGGATGGCGCACGCCCGCGACGAGCTACCAGCGTCACTGCGCAGCCGGGTTGACCTGCTCCAGGCGGATATCACGGGCGGGGTGAGTGATGCGCTGGCGAGCGATCTGCGCGCGCAACCCTGGCGCGACCTTGCCCGGCTCGGCGCATCGGCTCCGCTGGAGGCCGCCGCCGCCTGCCTGGAACGCTGCCCCGTGGCCGACCCACCGCAACTGCCCACGCTCGCGCCACAGGGCTATAGTCTCGTCTTCAGCGACCTCGTGCTGACGCAGCTCTACAGCCTGCCGCTGCTCGACGTGGTGGATATGCTGGCGATGTACGCGCCCGACGCGGTTGATCTGCGCGAGACGCATACGCGCTATCGGCAGGCGGCGCAGGCGTTCCGGCGCCGGGTCGCGCTGGCGCATCTCGCGCTGCTGGCGAGTCTGCTCGCGCCGGAGGGAGCCGCGATCCTCGCCACCGACCGCACCGGCTATCTGCTGCCGCCCAAGAGCGGCCCACACGCCCGCGATCCACGTGAAACGCTGACGGTGCTGCCCAGCGACGTGCTGGCCATCCCCGACGATCTGGCGACCCGCTTCCAACTGGTCGGCTCGCCGCGCACGTGGGAGTGGCTCGTCACCGCGCCCGACGCCGCGAACTTCGGGCGGATGTATGAGGCGGTGGGGGTGGTGTTGCGCGCGCGAGAGTGAGTAGGCCAGTTATTATCTCGATGTCATCAACACCGGCGGTGGCGCTGCGCGCGCGAGGGTGAGTATCAATGCCTCCTTGACAAGGAGAACTCCGTGAAGTACAGTCGCACAGGATCAGTACATTCGCCGCTTCCATATCTCCTTAAGATGGGTATCGCTGTATTTTATCCGCGCAATTACCCATGAACTTACTGGGTCTGCGTATCGAAAGTACGGTGCAAAGTGATGAACCAGCTAGTATCAGTTTGTCGCAAAAGCGTCTTCAAAATGTTGTGCTTGGGAACGGTTGTGCTTGGAATCGGCTCTGCAATAGGATGCGCTTCACTGGGAGGCACAGCTGTTATCGCCAAGAAACCTACAGCAACAGCATGCCCTAATGCAGTTGTTGGGCAGACTATCACTACTCTAGAGTCAGGTGAAACGATCTCGACGATGTCGGATTCCACATGCGCCCACAACATTGACGTTAAGATCACAGATTTAGATCCAACCATTCAGCCCCTCGCAAAGGATTACAGTCAACTCTCCTTATCCGAAAAAGCCATTGTCAATGCTTACTGGAATGATTCGCTCGAAGCTATGAAAACGCCAAGTACCTTCGATATCGATGCCTTTGCAACTCAGGAGAACAATATCACGATTGGCAACCTCAGGCCATTTTGGGGGACTTCCCGAAGTTAACGCTTTCCATGGAACGCTTGGCGGCATAGTCAAAGTTGATAATGAAGGCAAAATAGGCGAGGTTTATCATTTCCCACACTTCAAGCAAATAGCGCCTGGAGATGTTCAGTTTACATATCCTGATGGGTCGTATTATTTGGCAGCGATATACGGCGGAGCTGTAAACATCCCAGACGCGAATGGAAAGACTTTGACACGATTCGTCTTTATGTTGCCCAAAGTGGCGAGTGGCTCTTCTCGAACAACAAGAAGCAGGTGGATTTTATTTTGCTCTGGCATCAGGCACTGCTCTACAAGATGTTGGCGGGCTACATGGCGATATTAAGCATGGAGGCTATTATACAGGAGTGCTCATGCCTGGAACTGATCAGGGGAAAGCTGATGCTCTTGCTGTCGATGTAGGTTTGCTTGTATTTGTAGGTTTCCGCGAAGGTGGAGACGTTAACTCAAATACGGCTCTCTTTCAATGGCTTATGGGAGGCAAACCCGAAGGCCAGAAACCAGCATGTGTTGGTGAGCCCGATGAGGAGGGTAACATTGTGATTTCTTCTAATGCTCTAAATGATAGCAGTGCTGCCTCTCCCGAGAAGATGTCCATTAAAGTCATACAGGGTGGCAATTAGACGACTCATCTTTTCCGCATGATCAAGTGATAGGCGGCATCGTTTTGTCGGGTGCTTGCCGTTGATCTGCAAGAGACGTATCTGCGTCGCCAATTTCGGGCGGATGATATGGGCGGTGGGGGCGGTGTTGCGGGCATAAAGGAGCAGTGCGCCCGCTAGGAACATGGCCTCCGTCTCCTCCGTGTTGAAAAGCCCTCGTCGTGCTACTATCTCACCGTGCGACCCATCTGCCACACTGCGGCGTCCCGCTACATCCAACATGGGAGACAGCCATGACTGAAGCGGCGATCCAGACCACCGACCTGACGCGCGACTTTGGCAGCGTTCGCGCGGTCGATCATGTCACGCTCGATGTCCCACCCGGCATCATCTTCGGCTTCCTCGGTCCCAATGGCGCCGGTAAGACCACCACCATTCACCTGCTGCTCGGCCTGCTCGAAGCCACCACTGGCCAGGCGCGCGTCCTTGGGCTTGACCCGCGCACCCAGGGCGACCAGATCGCGCGCGCTGTGGCGCTCTCCTCGAATTCGCTGGACTCTACGAGCGCCTCACCGCCGAAGACAACCTCGAATTCTACGGCCGCATCTGGCGCATCCCGCCCGCCGAGCGCCAGGCGCGCATCAAAGAGCTTCTCACCCACCTCGATCTCTACGACCGCCGCACTGAGCGCGTCGGCACCTGGAGCCGTGGCATGAAGCAAAAGCTGGCCGTCGCCCGCGTCCTGCTCCACCGCCCCGATCTTATCTTCCTGGATGAGCCTACCGCCGGGCTTGATCCCGTCGCCGCCGCATCCCTGCGTGACGACCTGGAGGCGCTCGTCCAGCGCGAGGGTACCACCGTCTTTCTGAATTCCCACAATCTTCCCGAGGCCGAGCGCCTCTGCCAGCAGGTCGGCGTCATCCGCGAGGGCAAGCTCGTCGCCCGCGGCAGCCCCGACCTGCTCCGCCAGCAGACCGGTCGCCCGCAGGCCGAGATCGTCGGCGAAGGCTTCACGCCGGAGGTGGTGTCCATGCTCCAGGGCCGCCCCGATGTCGAGAGCGCCACCATCGAGAACGGGCGCCTCATCGTCAAGCTGCGCGGCTCGGCCAAGGCCGCCCCCATTGTCGCCGCCCTCGTCGGCGCTGGCGTCCAGATCGAAGAAGTCCGCCGTGGGCAGGCCAGTCTCGAAGATGTCTTCTTGAGCCTGATGCAGGAGGGGGAGGAGCGATGATCGGCGACATCACCACCGTCATGACCAAAGAGTGGCGCGAATTCTTCGTCTCTGGCGGCAGCCGCCGCACGGGCCTGATCTTCGTGCTCATCATCGTGGCGATCTTCGGCTTCTACCTCCCCTACCGGGCCGGGCAAGTTTTGATTGCCTCGCCGTGGATCGTCATCCTCTACTCCTTCGTCCTCCCAGTTCAACTGATGACCAACGTTATCGCCGACGCCATCGCGGGCGAGCGCGAGCGCCACACCCTGGAGACCCTCCTCGCCAGCCGCCTCTCTGACCGCGCCATCATTCTCGGCAAGCTGGGCGCCGCCGTGGGGTACAGCCTGGCGCTCTCGGTCATCACCGCGCTGGTCGGCATGGTTGCCGCCAATCTGCAGGGCGGCGAGAGCTTCCAGTTCTATTCCTTCGGCGCCTTCGTCGCCATCGTGGCCTTTGCCCTGCTGGTCTCGCTCCTCTACGCCGGATTCGGCGTGCTCGTCTCTCTGCGCGCCTCCTCGGTGCGCCAGGCGCAACTGACGATGGGTGTCGCCATGCTCGTCGTCTTCCTGCTGCCGATCTTGATCTACAGCACGCTTTCCGACGCGGCGCACCAGCAATTTTCCAACTGGCTCTCCATGGCCAACTGGGCGACCGTCGGCCTCATCGTCACTGTCCTGCTCGTCGTCGATCTCATTGTCGTCGCGGTGGTCATTGCCCGCTTCCAGCGTTCGCGACTCATTCTCTCGTAGCCGCCCGCGACCGTCGCCCGCGAC
>CAVPDP010000007.1:0-182286 GCA_963702665.1 uncultured Chloroflexia bacterium | reverse complement strand
CCCGCTGGACAGTCCGCACCCCTGCTGGTACGATAGAGGGAATGAGTGGTTCGCGCATCTCTCTCACCCCCGTCACCTGTTGGCGCTGCGAACCGGCTGACCTCACATTCAGTGGTAGAAGGTGGAGCAACATCCCATGGTAAAGGCATCTGACGCCGCGCTCGCCTATGCGGACGAGCATCGTGACGCATTCCTCGAAGACCTCAAGGCGCTGCTACGTATTCCAAGCATCAGCACTCTGCCGGAGAATGCCAAAGATGTGCAGCGCGCCGCTCAGTTCGTGGCTGACCAGCTCAGCGCCATCGGCCTGAAAAAGGTCAAGGTCATCAAGACCGACGGCCACCCTCTTGTCTACGGTGAGTGGCTCGACGCGCCCGAGAAGCCGACCGTGCTGGTCTATGGGCATTACGATGTGCAGCCGGTGGATCCGATTGGCGAGTGGAAGAGCGATCCCTTCGAGCCGGATGTGCGCGGCGACAACATCTATGCCCGTGGCGCGGTCGATGATAAGGGCCAGATGTTCGCTCTGGTCAAGACGCTGGAATCGCTGGCGCGGACCGCTGATGGCAAGTTCCCAGTCAACCTGAAGGTGCTGATCGAGGGCGAGGAAGAGTGTGGCGGCGAGGCCATCGAGGCGTATGTGCGCAAGCATCCGAAAGAGCTGGCCTGTGACGTTGCCCTGGTCGCCGATACTGGCATGCCCGCGCCGGGCGTGCCCTCCCTCGTCTATGGCCTGCGCGGCATCGTCTATACCGAGATCGAGGCGCGTGGCGCCAGGCAAGATTTGCACTCCGGATCGTATGGCGGCGTCGCGCCCAACCCGATTCACGCGCTGGCGATTGTGCTGGCGGAACTGAAGGGCCGCGATGGCAAGATCACCATTCCTCAGCTCTATAAGAAGCTGAATCCGATTAGCGACGACGAGCGCGCGCTCTGGAAGCGTAACCCGGTGGATGTGTCGGCGCAGTTGAAACACGACATGGGCGTGACCGAACTGCCCGGCGAACAGGACTACGAACCCACGGAGCGGCTCGGCTTCCGCCCGACGCTGGAGGTTCACGGCATCGTCGGCGGTTTTGTTGGCGAGGGCGCGAAGACGGTCATCCCGGCGGCGGCCAGGGCGAAGGTGAGTCTGCGCCTGCCTCCTGAACTCGACCCCGATGAGGTATTGGGTCTGCTGAAGAAGCGCGTCGCCGAACTCTGCCCACCCGGCGTCAAGATGAAGGTGCACGGTATTCACAGCGGACGTGGCGTGCTGGTGCCGCTCGATAGCGTCTACATGCGGGCGGCGGAGCAGGCGCTGGAGCAGGAATGGGGTCGCGCGCCCGTCTTTGAGCGTGAAGGTGGCTCGATTCCGGTTGGCGCGCTCTTCGATAGCGAACTGCATGTGCCGGTCATCTTCATGGGCACCGGGCTACCCGACGATAACATTCACGCGCCCAACGAGAAATATCATCTGCCCAATTTCTACCATCTCATCCGCCAGGCGATTCGCTTCCTGGTGATTCTCGGCAACGATCCTGCCGTGCTCGCCCGCCCCGCGACGATGAACTCCCACGCCAAATCGGCCAGCAACGGCAAGAGCGCCGAGAAAGCCGAGAAGGCTGAGAAGGTTAGTGGCAAAGCCGCGAGCAAGGCGTCCGCAGGCAAGAAGAGTGGGAGCAAGAGCGGCGCGAAGAAGGGGTAAATTGATATGAGTGAATCACTGGCCATCGCTGGCGTCTACCCACCCGTGCCCACGTTCTTCGACGAGCGCGAAGACCTTGACCTGGCGACACTGCGCGAGCATCTCACGCGGCTGAAGGCGGCGGGGATCGCCAATATCGTCGCGCTTGGCTCGAATGGCGAGGCGGTGCATCTCGCGCCGGATGAGCGCCAGCAGGTGATCGTGACGGTGCGCGAGACGATGGGCGCGGAGGCGCAGGTGTTGGCGGGGGTCGGTGACCACTCGACGCGGGCGACGCTTGCCCTGGCGCAGCTCGCGGCGGAGGCGGGCGCTGATGTGGCGCTGGTGTTGCCGCCGCACCACTACCGTCCCCGGATGGATGGCTTCGCGCTCCGTGCGCATTATCTGGCGGTGGCCGATGGCAGCCCACTGCCGGTGATGATCTATAACATGCCCGCCAATGCGGCAGGCATCGACCTGGACGCCGAGACGGTCATCGCGCTCTCGGCGCATCCCAACATCATTGGCCTCAAGGATAGCTCTGGCAATGTCGCGAAGCTGGCGCAGGTTGTCGCCGATGCCCGCGAGGGATTCGTCGTGCTGGCGGGCAGCGCTGGTTTTCTCTTGCCCGCGCTGGCGGTGGGCGCGCGCGGGGCGATTGCGGCGCTCGCCAACATTGCTCCACGTGAATGCCTGCGTCTGGTCGAACTCTGGAACGCGGGCAAGCTGGAGGAGGCGCGCGCGCTCCAGGCGCGGCTGATTCCCGTCAATAGCGCCGTCACGTCGGGCTACGGTGTCGCGGGCCTGAAGGCGGCGCTCGAGTTCGTGGCCCACTATGGTGGCGCGCCCCGTCGTCCGCTGGCGCCGCTGAACGAGGGTGAGCGTGTGCGCCTGCGTGGGCTGCTCGCCGAGGCGGATCTGCTCCACGCGCTCCGCCCGGCGACGTAGGGCTCAGGGTATCGCGCTGTTGCTATGCTGGCGGGCTGGTAGGCCAATTGCCCAGGCGCAATGAGCAGGCGTAGGCCAGTTTTCCGCTCGTCCCCTGGATGAGGTAGATCTCGATGGAAAATGTGCCCGCCGGAACCGGTTGACCCTGGTAGTCGGTGAATGCGCTGCTGGGGATGGTGCTGGCGAGCAGTGGGCTATGCCCCAGCTGGAAGATAGCGACATCTTCGTTCGAGCCATTGGTGATGGTCTGCGCGGAATCGTAGGACGCATCGC
The DNA here is from genome assembly GCA_963702665.1 of uncultured Chloroflexia bacterium. Lineage (GTDB taxonomy): Bacteria > Chloroflexota > Ktedonobacteria > Ktedonobacterales > JADMIN01 > DAHUXT01. The sequence goes on along the minus strand of CAVPDP010000007.1, from coordinate 179,399 downwards.
CGGGCGCGAAATGCAGCGTCACTGGCTGTAAGTTTGTCGCGTCGAACGGCGCATTTTGTGGCGCGCTGACGACCACCCCAACCACGTAGCTCTTCGAGCTATCCAGTTCGATGGTGACGCTGCCGATGGGGCCACCACCATTGTAGTCAACCGTCGGCAGATTATTGCCGCTGTCGACGCCGGTGCTGGTGGGTTTGCCGTATGCTGCGGTGAAGGCCGCCTCTGTGCCACCGACGACAGCCCGATTGATGGGGCTTGTGGGCAGTGGTGTGCCTGTGGGGCCAGCGGTGGGAGAAGGGCCAGGCGTGCTAGTTGTCTGCGGGAGGGGCGTCGCGGTCGCCTGGGCGATGCCATTCGCCGATGCGCCGCCGCGATTGGCCAGCAAAGCGATGCTGCTCACGAGAAGTACGAGTACCACGGCGCACGATGCGGCGACGATGACCTGATTGCGGCGGTTCGCGCTCCAGAACGTTCGCAGGCGCTTCAGCCAGTCTTGAATCATGCGGCGTGCTCATCCTTCCGGGGAGTCGATAGAAGCTCAGCCAATGTAGCCTTCGCGTCATTGTACCGGATGAACCTATCTCCCGGCAAGGAATTAGCCGCCTCTACGCCGTTTCACGTGAAACAGTGGCGCCGTTCTTGGCAGGTATGTGGCGTGAGGAGCAGCACCCCAATCGGCGCGAGTCCCAGAAAGCCCAGCGCGGCGACCAGCCCGAACTGGCCAGCCAGCAGCCCGACGATGGCGGGCAGGATCAGTTCGAGCGGCATGAGCAGCCCCACAATGGCGAGCGCCAGCCCGGCGCGCCCCGGCAAGCGCCCGTAGACAGCCGCCTTCGCCACCGGATACCAGCCCGTCGCTCCCAGCCCAATCGCGACGAGCGCAATCGCCGCCAGCCAGAGCGTCTGCGCCAACAGCAGTGTGATGATGCCCGCCAGGGTGAGCAGCGCCAGCCAGGGCAACAGCCGGATACCTATCCGCTGGTGGTCAACGTGACGCGCAAGCACACGCTCGAATGCCAGCAGCCCAGCCATGCCGCCGATCATGCCGAGCGCCAGAATCAGGCTGGTGGCGCCAATCGTCGCGTGCAGGTGGTCGTGGAGCAGCAGCCCGGTGAAGCCGAGGAAGATCTCATCCACCATCGTCGCCATGAAGAGGATGCCCAGCCAACGGAGCAGCAGCCGATCACGGAGCGCCGTCCCAATCGCCTGCCGTAGCTCGGCCCAGGTTGATTGTGAAGGCTCGTCGTCATGTTCGGCGGTCGTGGGCGTGGGGATAGGTCGGGGAAACGGCAGCGGCAGTGTGATGCCGCCCGCGAGCAGCCAGAGGGATGCGCCGATGAGGCTGAGCGCTGTCCACCCACCGCCCGCCGCTGCCGTGGCGGCGACCACCAGCGGCGCCAACAGATCGCCGACGCTCGAAAGCAGCGTCCAGCGGGCCAGGGTGCGCGTCGCCGAGGCGGGTCGTTGCTCCACCAGCGCGGCCTGCGCCAGCCCAACCGCCGCGCCAATCGCCGGGTTCGCCAGCGCCACCGCCAGCAGAAGCAGCGCGTAGTCGCGTGTCAGGCCCGCCAGCGTAAACGCGAGCACCAGGCAGAACATCCCGCCGAGGATGGGCACGCGCTTCGAGACGTGATCGCTGGCCAGGTTGATGGCTGGCTCGATGACGAGCGCCGCGACCGCGCCGACGGTGAAGAGCAGCCCCACCTGCTGATACGTCATGTGAAAGCTATCACGCGCCAGCGGCAGCCCTACCACCAGAAAGCCGAAGGTCAGTTCGTCGAGCAGCGCCGTGCCAAACAGGACGCCGCGCAACCATCCAGTTGCGGATGATTTCATCCCCATAGGCTCAAAATTATGCTGGCGCTTCATCGGTGTTATTCAGACGTAGCGGGGAGGTTCGGGGTAGAGTTCGGTGAGACCACTCTCGGCGTTCTCACGCCGTGTCAGTGTTCCCCCGATACGCGTCAGCGCCAGTTCGAGAATCGGCGAGACAATGGCGTCGCCAAAGTGGCCGCCGTACGTCCGATACTCGCGGTCGCTCACGGTGATGTGCGCATGCACGAACGGCTCGCCATTCAGTAGCCCCGCGTTGCCGATCAGGTGCAGCACCTCGAGTTGCTCGTTGAGTTCGCGTTCCTCGTACTGTGCGGGCGGCGGTGTTGAAGTATTTGAGCGTCACCTGCCGCACCGCGCCAATCGCCGTGAATGAGGCGCCGCTGATCTGGTTGTCGGCGAGCCATTTCTTCAATGTCGCCATCACCGGTTCGCCAGCCTCAAATACCAGCACCGCCTGTTGGCCGTAGTTCTGTGAGCGCATGTGTGTATTCCCTTCGTTCACCTTCCCATCCAAACATGCCAAAGCTGCCGAAGCTGCGCGCGGCTATCCCCGCCCCTGTGTCTTGCGAGCCGTTCCAAACGGGTGCGGATCGTTCTCGTGGAAGGTATAGCGACTCCAGGTACTCACCGGCGCATACAACAGTCGCGCGAAGTGCTGCGCCGCGATCTCACGCGCCGTCGTCACGGCCTCCCGTCGTCCCTCCACGGGCAGTTCGTCAGTCGCGGGGGCGAGGTTCAGTGTATCGGCCTGTTCCTCGTTATTGTCGGTGGCTCCAGGTTGGCGCGCCTGCCCGGTCTGGCCCGGCGGAACCTGATTGCCCGTTGCGGTCTCACTCATGTCGGTCTCCTCAATCAGCCCTTGTGTTCTGCGGTTTCGCTCTCTAGGAGTATAGACGCATCGGACACCCATTTGGCCAAGATTTATCCCATCTCAAAATTGTATACAGTATCCAGTATGCAATAATTACCCGCCGATCATTCTGCGGTTTGTTCTACGGGTCAAGCTGCGGGTATTGCGTGGGATTTCCTGTCGCCTTCACGCATACTCATGTAGGGGAATAGCGTACCGCATGCAGTCCAGAAACAGCGCTAAATTGCGTACATCGCGGAAGGTAGCGACCGCCTACAATAGGTGGTGAGGAGGGAGAGAACCATGAGCGCCAGAATGCTCCGTTGTCCGCGCTGCGGACGTGTATCATCATCCGACCTCACCTATTGTCCCAAGTGTGGTGAGGCTATCGATCCCGCGCTGGTCGTCGAGCTGCAGTGGCTCTATGGCGCGCTGAATGACCTCGATACCCGTATCGCCCGTGGCGAGGGTGAACATGCGATCACCGCGCTGCGCGACGACTATCGCACACGCTACCTCGCCATTCGCCCCGCCCCCGCCCCCGAACGCCCGTCGCGCCCGCATCGCCCCGCGCCGGTAGCTGTGTGGCCTCCGGTCGCCGCGCCATCTGCGCCTCCGGTCGCCGCAGCCGCAGCCGCCCGCCGCGTCGTCGCCCCCGCGCCGACCATCGCGCCGCGACCAGCGGGGCCAGTCTTTTCCTGGCAGGCGTTTCTCTCGGAGCAGGCCATCGCCATCATGATGTATATGGGCGGCTTCCTGGGACTGGTCGCGATGCTCAGCTTCGAGATTGGTGGCTGGCAGTCGCTCGATCTCAGCGTCAAGCTGGGGGCCATTATCCTGGTCTACGTCGCGTTTGGCGCGCTGGGGCTGGTGATGCGCCGTCTGCCACGGCTGCATACCGTTGGCGGCGCGTATCTTGGCGTCTTTGCGCTCATGACCCCGCTGCTTGCGCTCGGCATCTACCGCTTCGGCCTCCAGGCGGCGGGATTCCCAGGCGCGGCGATGCTCAGCCTCTCGGCGGGCTATGCCGCTATCATCTATCTGGCGCTTGCCTGGCGCACGCGCTTCGGGACGTATGCCTATCTCGGCTGGTCGGCGATGATCCTCGCGTTGTTGGCCGCCGTCTACTGGGCGGATGCGCCCCGTGAAGCGCTGGTCTTCGCGCTGGCGGTCGCCTCATTGCTGCTGCTGCTGCCAGGGATATTCTATCGTCTCCCGCTCGCCGCAGTCCTCGAAACGCCCGCCCTGCAGCTCGCCGCTGTGACCTCAATCGCCGCCGCCGTCGGAACGCTCTACATCTGGCTGCTGCTGGCAATCCGCGCAATCGCCGGGACACCGCTCACCGTCTCGGTGAGTGCGCCGCCGCAGCTCTCGACCGCCGTCTATGCGCTGGCGTCGTGTACCCTCGTGCTGGTCGCGACGGGTTGGAGCTATGTGGCGCGCAGGCTGACCAGTGCGCTGGAGACATCTGAACGCGCCGGGCGTCTGAACGTGCTGGACTGGCTGATTGTGGCGGCGGCCACCCATGCCACGATTGCCATAGCCGCCCTGCTGGGCGCGGATCGCCGCGCGATGTCGATCGTGCTGGCCGCGCTGGCGCTGGCGATGGTCGGCATATTGTTCATCCTCTGGCGCCGTGCCCACGAGCGCGCCGAACTGCGCTATCTGGTCGAGGCGCTGGCGCTCTTGCTGGCCGTCGGCGGATGTCTCGGCGTGGTGAGCGATCCCGCGCCCAACTGGCCCTATCTGCTGGCATTGACCACTGGCGTCGTCGTCGCGAGCGGCCTGGCGATCTTCGAGTCTGCGCCGCTGTGGCTGCTGCCCGCCGGCGTCTTTCTCTCGCTCGACTACCATGCGCTGCTCGATGCGCTCTTCCACCCGATGTTGGCGACGAATTCCACCGACGACGTGGTCAGATTCTGGATGGTGGCGACGACGATGCTGGTCGTTGCCCTGGTCGTTCCCTGGCTGCTGGCGCCATCGCCGCGCGTGCAGCGCTTTGCCGCGCCGGTCTATCTGGTGGCGCTCGGCAACGCGCTCTATGTGACCCTGTACCTGTCTGGTCATGATCCGCTCTATGCCACGCTCATCCTCGGCCTCTATGCGCTGCTGGCGCTGGTGGCGGGCTGGCGGCTGCGTCAACCCCTGGCCGGTGGGCTGGTCGCGGGTTTCTTTGGGTTCCTGCTGCCGCTGCCCTTCGCGTTCAGTGGGCCGACCAGTGGCTTCGTCGTGGCGGGGTCGGCGGTGGCGACGATGCTGCTGGCGCTCGGCCTCCGTGGCGCGCTGGGACGCGGCGTAGCCCTCCCCGCGTATCTCATCGCGCTCTGGGCCGCGTTCATCAGCGTCATACGCCTGCTCGTGCGCCCGAACGTCCCGAATGTGCCGACGGACTGGCGTTTCCTCGGCCTCTCCATCAGTGTCTGGCTGTTGCTGGCCGTCGCGCTGTTGGCCACGCTCGCCATCCTCTGGGATAACCTGCCCTGGGCAATGTTTATCCCCGCGCTGGCGGGACTGGTGGCCGCTGTGGTGACGCCTGGGCTGGCGGACACGCAGGGCATCGTGTTGGTGGTGGCGCTGGCGGCGACCGGGATCGCGCTGCGGCTGCTACGTGGCCGCTGGTGGTGGAGCATCGCGTGGTATATCGCCGCGCTGCTTGCGTCACTCATTCAGGTGGTCGCGCAGGGGATCACCCTCTCGATGGATGGTCTGAGCTGGCGTATTGGCGTTGGGCTGCTCTTCGTGCTGATCGCCTATCTCGTGGCCGCCGTGGAGCGTCAGCCGTGGATTACCGCCGTCGTACCGTTCTATCTGCTCGGAGCCGCTCTCTTTGTCCCAGGCTCCCATGCGTTTGCGCTGACGCTGGTGATGACCTATAGCGCCGTCGTCATCGGGCTGGCGCTGCGGCTGCGGTTCGGGCGGCGCTGGGCGCTGGCGGCTTATCTGTCGGCGATTGTCCCATCATTGATGGCGGTGGCGCGCGCCACGCCGCCACATCCAGGGGTCGTCGAGGCGCTGCTGCTGATCTTCGCGGTCACCGCCTATGGCATTGCGCTGATCGAGCGCGCGCCTCTCGCTGGCCTCGTCGCGGCTGCGTATGCCGGGCTGGCCGCCGTTGTGCAGCCAGACGCTCATGCGTTGCTGCCGCTCTCGCTGGCGCTGGCGGCGGTTGGCGTCGCGGTTGGCCGCGCTGGTGGTTGGCGCTGGGCCTGGCCCGCCTACGCCGCGTCACTGGTCGCCGCCATGATGACGGCGCTGCTTGGGCTGCGCACGCCGGGATTCGAGGGGTGGGCGTTGCTGGCGTTGGCGCTGGTCGCCTATCTGGTCGCGCTGATCGAGGCGCAGGTAGAGGTGTTGGCGCTGGCGCTGTTTATCGGCGTGCTGGCGCTGGCGGCGGGCGTCAACGCGCTCGGCTGGACCCCGTGGCAGGCGTTGCTCGCGTTTGTCGCGCTCTCGTGGCTCTATATCGCTGGCCAGTGGTTCTGGGGCGCTCTGCCCTGGCTTCGTGATCGCCGCGCCCTCCCCTGGTGGACCGATCCGCGGTGGACGAATCCGGATGCGCTTCCCACATAACGCGGCGAATTGGCTGAGTGTGCAGCGACTCGGCGGGATGATCCACCACGTCGCGGGGCTGCTGGTGGGCAGCGGCGTAGTGGTCGCCGGATTGCTGGTGGCGGATACGTATTCACCCCATACGGCGCTGGCCCAGGTTGAGGTGGTGGCGCTGGTCTCGCTGGCGATCATGGTGGCGCTCAGCGCGCGGACGATTCCGCTGCACGCGCTCTGGTACGTGGCGGGTGGGCTGCTCGCCGTCGCCGTCAGTTGGGAGGTGCGCTGGATCGGCGCCGACAATATTCAGGCGTTCGTGCTGGCGCCCGCCAGCTACCTGCTGATTATCGGTGTGTTGCTGCCCGCCGATCATCGCCTGCGCAATCCAGTGCGGCCGGGGCAGATGGCCACGCTGCTGGGCGCGCTGCTGCTCCTGCTGCCGACGCTGGCGCAGTCATTCACGACCGCGCTCTCCGAGAACTGGATCTATGCCAGCGTGCTCGCGGTGGAGGCGCTGGTGATTGCCGCCATTGGCGTGGGCGCCCATGCGCGCGCGCTGATCCTGTTGGGGACGGGCTTCTTTGGATTGGCCGCCATCCGTGGCGCCTTGCTGGCGTTCTCATCCGGTGTGCCGGTCGCGCTGATTATCGCGGCGTTGGCGTTGCTCCTGATGGGCGGCGCGACCTGGCTAAGCCTGCGGGTGCGACAAGAGACTGGCGTGTCGCAACCGTAAGGCCAGAGGCGCTCTCCAATTGCCAGTTGCGGTCTCACTCATGTCGGTCTCCTCTATCAGCCCTTATGTGGTGCGGTTTCGCTCTCTAGGAGTATAGACGCATCGGATACCCATTTGGCCAAGGTGTATCCCATCTCGAAATTGTATACAGTATCCAGTATGCAATAATTACCCGCCGATCAATCTGCGGTTTGTTCTACGGGTCAATCTGCGGGTATTGTGTGGGATTTCCCCTCGCCTTCACGCATACTGAGTGTAGGGAAATCGGCGCTAGACTGCCCTCTCCCCCAGCCCCTCCCCTAAAAGGGAGGGGAGCCGGAACTCCGGAGCGGCACACACCAATATCCCACACGGACTTACTATAAATTGCGTACATCGCGGAAGGTAGCGACCATCTACAATAGGTGGTGAGGAGGGAGATTACTATGAGCGTCAGAATGCTCCGTTGTCCGCGCTGCGGACGTGTATCATCATCCGACCTCACCTATTGTCCCAAGTGTGGTGAGGCTATCGATCCCGCGCTGGTCGTCGAGCTACAGTGGCTCTATGGCGCGCTGAATGACCTCGATACCCGTATCGCCCGTGGCGAGGGTGAACATGCGATCACCGCGCTGCGCGACGACTATCGCACACGCTACCTCGCCATTCGCCCCGCCCCCGCATCCAACCCCCCGCGCCTACACCCGCGCCGGTAGCTGGTGTGGCCTCCGGTTGCCGCGCCATCTGCGCCTCCGGTCGCCGCATTGCAGCCGCCTCGCCGCGCCCGTCGCCCCCGCGCCGACCAGCGCGCCACGGCCAGCGGGGCCAGTCTTTTCCTGGCAGGCGTTTCTCTCGGAGCAGGCCATCGCCATCATGATGTATATGGGCGGCTTCCTGGGGTTGGTCGCGATGCTCAGCTTCGAGATTGGTGGCTGGCAGTCGCTCGATCTCAGCGTCAAGCTGGGCGCCATTATCCTGGTCTACGTCGCGTTTGGCGCGCTTGGGCTGGTGATGCGCCGTCTGCCACGGCTACATACCGTTGGCGGCGCGTATCTTGGCGTCTTTGCGCTCATGACCCCGCTGCTTGCGCTCGGCATCTACCGCTTCGGCCTCCAGGCGGCGGGATTCCCAGGCGCGGCGATGCTCAGCCTCTCGGCGGGCTATGCCGCGATCATCTATCTGGCGCTTGCCTGGCGCACGCGCTTCGGGACGTACGCCTATCTCGGCTGGTCGGCGATGATCCTCGCGTTATTGGCCGCCGTCTACTGGGCGGATGCGCCCCGCGAGGCGCTGGTCTTCGCGCTGGCGGTCGCCTCATTGCTGCTGCTGCTGCCAGGGATATTCTATCGTCTCCCGCTCGCCGCAATCCTCGAAACGCCCGCCCTGCAACTCGCCGCCGTGACCTCAATCGCCGCCGCCGTCGGCACGCTCTACATCTGGCTGCTGCTGGCAATCCGCGCCATCGCCGGGACACCGCTCACCGTCTCGGTGAGTGCGCCGCCACAGCTCTCGACCGCCGTCTATGCGCTGGCGTCGTGTACCCTCGTGCTGGTCGCGATGGGTTGGAGCTATGTGGCGCGCAGGCTGACCAGTACGCTGGAGACATCTGAACGCGCCGGGCGTCTGAACGTGCTGGACTGGCTGATTGTGGCGGCGGCCACCCATGCCACGATTGCCATAGCCGCCCTGCTGGGCGCGGATCGCCGCGCGATGTCGATCGTGCTGGCCGCGCTGGCGCTGGCGATGGTCGGCATATTGTTCATCCTCTGGCGCCGTGCCCACGAGCGCGCCGAACTGCGCTATCTGGTCGAGGCGCTGGCGCTCTTGCTGGCGGTCGGTGGATGCCTCGGCGTGGTGAGCGATCCCGCGCCCAACTGGCCCTATCTGCTGGCATTGACCACTGGCGTCGTCGTCGCGAGCGGCCTGGCGATCTTCGAGTCTGCGCCGCTGTGGCTGCTGCCCGCTGGTGTCTTTCTCTCGCTCGACTACCACGCGCTGCTCGATGCGTTCTTCCACCCGATGCTGGCGACGAATTCCACCGACGACGTGGTCAGATTCTGGATGGTCGCGACGACGATGCTGGTCGTTGCCCTGGTCGTTCCCTGGCTGGTGGCGCCATCGCCGCGCGTCCAGCGCTTTGCCGCGCCGGTCTATCTGGTGGCGCTCGGTAACGCATTCTATGTGACCCTGTACCTGTCTGGTCATGATCCGCTCTATGCCACGCTCATCCTCGGCCTCTATGCGCTGCTGGCGCTGGTGGCTGGCTGGCGGCTGCGTCAACCCCTGGCCGGTGGGCTGGTCGCGGGTTTCTTTGGGTTCCTGCTGCCGCTGCCCTTCGCGTTCAGTGGGCCGACCAGTGGCTTCGTCGTGGCGGGGTCGGCGGTGGCGACGATGCTGTTGGCGCTCGGCCTCCGTGGCGCGCTGGGACGCGGCGTAGCCCTCCCCGCCTATCTCATTGCGCTCTGGGCCGCGTTCATCAGCGTCATACGCCTGCTCGTGCGCCCGAACGTCCCGAATGTCCCGACGGACTGGCGTTTCCTCGGCCTCTCCATCAGTGTCTGGCTGCTGCTGGCCGTCGCGCTGCTGGCCACGCTCGCCATCCTCTGGGATAACCTGCCCTGGGCGATGTTTATCCCCGCGCTGGCGGGGCTGGTGGCCGCTGTGGTGACGCCTGGGCTGGCGGACACGCAGGGCATCGTGTTGGTGGTAGCGCTGGCGGCGACCGGGATCGCGCTGCGGCTGCTCCGTGGCCGCTGGTGGTGGAGCATCGCGTGGTATATCGCCGCGCTGCTCGCGTCACTCATTCAGGTGGTCATGCAGGGGATCACCCTCTCGATGGATGGTCTGAGTTGGCGTATTGGCGTTGGGCTGCTCTTCGTGCTGCTCGCCTATCTCGTGGCCGCCGTGGAGCGCCAGCCGTGGATTACCGCCGTCGTACCGTTCTATCTGCTCGGCGCCGCGCTCTTTGTTCCGGGCTCCCATGCGTTTGCGCTGACGCTGGTGATGACCTATGGCGCCGTCGTCATCGGGCTGGCGCTGCGGCTGCGCTTTGGGCGACGCTGGGCGCTGGCGGCGTATCTCTCGGCGATTGTCCCATCGCTGATTGCGGTGGCGCGCGCCACACCGCCACATCCAGGGGTCGTCGAGGCGCTGCTGCTGATCTTCGCGGTCACCGCCTATGGCATTGCGCTGATCGAGCGCGCGCCTCTCGCGGGCCTCGTCGCGGCGGCGTATGCCGGGCTGGCGGCCGTCGTGCAGCCAGACGCCCATGCGTTGCTGCCGCTCGCGCTGGCGCTGGCGGCGGTTGGCGTCGCGGTTGGCCGCGCTGGTGGCTGGCGCTGGGCCTGGCCCGCCTACGCCGCGTCACTGGTCGCCGCCATGATGACGGCGCTGCTGGGGCTGCGCGCGCCGGGATTCGAGGGGTGGGCGTTGCTGGCGTTGGCGCTGGTCGCCTATCTGGTCGCGCTGATCGAGGCGCAGGTAGAGGCGTTGGCGCTGGCGCTGTTCATCGGCGTGCTGGCGCTGGCGGCGGGCGCTCAGCGCGCTCGGCTGGCTCCCCTGGCAGGCGTTGCTGGCGTTTGTCGCGCTCTCGTGGCTCTATACGGGCTGGCCAGTGGTTCTGGGGCGCGCTGCCCTGGCTTCGTGATCGCCGCGCCCTCCCCTGGTGGACCGATCCGCGGTGGACGAATCCGGAGGCGCTGCCCAATAACGCGGCGAATCGGCTGAGTGTACAGCGACTCGGCGGGGTGGTTCACCACGTCGCGGGGCTGCTGGTGGGCAGCGGCGTGGTGGTCGCCGGATTGCTGGCGGCGGATACGTATTCACCCCATACGGCGCTGGCTCAGGTTGAGGTGGTGGCGCTGGTCTCGCTGGCGATCATGGTGGCGCTCAGCGCGCGGACGATCCCGCTGCACGCGCTCTGGTACGTGGCGGGTGGGCTGCTCGCCGTCGCCGTCAGTTGGGAGGTGCGCTGGATTGGCGCCGACAATATTCAGGCGTTCGTGCTGGCGCCCGCCAGCTATCTGCTGATTATCGGTGTGTTGCTGCCCGCCGATCATCGCCTGCGCAATCCCGTGCGGCCGGGGCAGATGGCCACGCTGCTGGGCGCGCTGCTGCTCCTGCTGCCGACGCTGACGCAGTCATTCACGACCGCGCTCTCTGAGAACTGGATCTATGCCAGTGTGCTCGCGGTGGAGGCGCTGGTGATCGCCGCCATCGGCGTGGGCGCCCATGCGCGCGCGCTGATCCTGTTGGGGACGGGATTCTTTGGGTTGGCCGCCATCCGTGGCGCCTTGCTGGCGTTCTCATCCGGTGTGCCGGTCGCCCTGATTATCGCGGCGCTGGCGTTGCTCCTGATGGGCAGCGCGACCTGGCTGAGCCTGCGGGTGCGCCATGAGACTGGCGTGCCGCAACCGTAAGGCGGCCCTCTCCCAGACCCTCTCCCCCAGCCCCTCCCCTAAAAGGGAGGGGAGGCAGAGGAGAACGGACAGTTTTCGCAACGGGTAGCGCGCCGGTGGAGCGCGGGCGGTTAAAACCGCGCCTGAAGGGCCTGCGGCCACCAAGTCCGCCTGCGCAGACTGCAGAGCGTGCGCCAACATGACGCCCGGTGGGCGCAGTGTGCCGTGCAAACCTGCGCAGGCAGGTTTTGTGGCGGAGCGCAGCGAGGCCGTTCAGGCGCGGTTTTAACCGCCCGCCGCCGTGCACTGTCCCTCGTATTGTGGAATTGAACATGACCCGCCCGCGTCCCCACGACGACATGCCAAAAAGCACCCCCTGCAATCTCTACAGGGGATGCTGTCTTCTGGCTCTGGCTCCCCTCCCTTTTAGGGGAGGGGGCGGGGGAGAGGGCGTATCCGCCCTACGCGCTCGGTGTAGCGGTAGCCGTCGGCGCGGAAGAATTCGCCTTCAGGATTTTCGCCATCTGATGCAGGTCGCTCGCGGCCTGGCGCAGATCGGCGCGGCCCGCCAGGATGGCGCTGCGGAAGTTCAGCCAGTTCGTGTGGTAGGTCGCGGTATTGTTGTTGAAATTATCGGGCGTGAAGTACGAGACCTGGCCATTGGCGTTGGTAATCTGTGTGCTGGCGGCGCCCACTTTGGCCGTGTAGTCGCTGTAGAGCGTGTTCAATTGGGCCTGCTCACCGGCTGGCGCGCCGCTGATCGCCTGTTGCAGCTTCGACTCAAGTCCGGCCAACTTCGCCTGCACATTGGTCATGATGTCGAGCACGATCTCGTGATAGTCGCGTGGCAACACCACCGCGAAGATGCGGAACTGCGTGTAGATGTTGCGCACATCCGCGCGTGCGGCGGTCGCGTCGGTCTCGGCGTCGAGCTTGCCCTTGAGCGTCGTCAGGCCGCCCTGATTGCTCGTCACATCGGCCTGGATGGCGCTGGCCTGGCTGGTGGTGATGCGCCCGGCGGCGACCTGCGCATTGGCTTTATCGTTGAGCTTGGTCAGCGCGGCGGTGCGCTCGTCGATGCGCTGGTCACCAAACGCGATCACACATTTCACATCGGTGCGTGCGCAGGTGGGAACCGAGGGCGCGGCGAGCGCGGTGGCTGCGCCCAGCTCCGCCGAGCGCGATGCTGGCGGCCATACCGAGCGCTATCAGGTGGCGTGGGGTAGCATGAAGCAGTGTCATAAATCGCATAGCTGAACTCCCTATCTCTCCTTGGATGTTGAAGGTGGTTGCGCTGTCTGCTGGCTAGGGAACGAGGTCGTTTTCCTGGCCGGCCTGATTGTTGGCGTTGTCGGCGTCGTTCTGGGCGCTATCGACACCCTGCATCGCATCCTGCACCTGCTGGTCGGCGTCCTGAACCTGTTGCGCCGCGCTGTTCGATCCGTTGTTCTGGCCTGTCTGCGACCCACCCGTCTGCTGACCGGTCGTCTGCTGCCCAGGCTGGTTGCTGGCGCTGCTGTGGCCGCGTAGCGCACAGCCGCTCAAGACCACCAGCGCTGTCAGCGTCAGAAGTACTAGTGCGATGCGCAGACGATAATTCCAGTGGGATACATTCCTGTTGCCACGTTTCATGCGATGGAGCCTCCTCTAAAGGTGCGCTAAATGGGTGTGGTGTCGGTGATAGAGCGTGCCGACAGTGAAACTATCCGCAGCATAGCGGAGCCGCCTGAGGATTCGCTGAGGGCAAGGTTAGAGTCCGCTTGGAAAACTGGCGCGTTGCACAACCGCAACCGCGTGGGGGCCTGACTCGTCAGATACATACATCGGCTCAATGGCATCGTTTCGGCATGTCATTGGGTGACATACTGATTGCACGTGTTGCAGCGGGGGTGGGCAGGCCGTAGCGTGAACGCTACGGCGAATGGGGCGAACGCAACAGTGGGGTGGGGAAATTCGCCGGGGCCTTCAGGCTCCGGCAAGCGTCCCTCAGACACCTGTTGCAGGCCGGGACCGTCCCCACCATTGTGTAAAACGACATCAACATGGTTCAACACGGATAGTCACCGACACACCAGCGGCCACATCATCAGGCAGGGAAGCGTCACACACGTTGCCGACTCGCACGCGGCGCAGTCGGACGCAGTCCATGGAGTCTGTACAGTTTCAACGCTGAGTGATACGCTAAGAAATGCATTGAGAGCCTGGCTGTTCGTCATGGGAGAGCGACGAGTATGGGACTGAATCGACCGGGCGGCGGCGCGTCTGCGGATGCGCGACAAATCTGGCAGGTCGCCCTTGAGCGTATCGCTCAGCGGGTCTCTGCGAGCGCCTATACGACCTGGTTCCGTGGCACATCCGCACTTGAACTGACCCAGGATACGCTCGTGGTGGGTGTTGGGAATACCTTTGCCTGTGAGCATCTGCGCCAGCGATTCCTCGAACTCGCGCGCGCTGCCGTCAGCGAGGCGCTTGGTCGCGCCGTTGAGGTCGCGTTTGTCTTGCGCGATCATCCGCCGCCGCACAGCCAGCGTCCCCAACACCCACGAATCCGCTCCCGACTCCGCCCACCCGGCGTCCCGCCCGCCCGCGCGCCGCATGGACCGCCCACCAGAGCGCCGCAGTTGCGCGTGTCCGTAGCAGGCCCGCTGGGGGCAGCGAACCAGCCGCCGCCCAGACGCCATTGCCACTGGCGCAGCCTGAGCCTGCAAGCGCACTGCCTCCTACGACGCCCCTCATGCCGGATGCCGCTGGCGTCTCGCACGAACTCAATCCGCGCTATGTGTTCGAGACGTTTGTGGTCGGCCTGACGAATCAGTTGGCGTTTGCCGCCGCGCAGCAGGTGGCCGCGAATCCTGGCGAAAGCTATAACCCGCTGCTCATCTATGGCGGTGTTGGCCTCGGCAAGACCCATTTGCTGCACGCCATCGGCCATAGCGCGCGCCTGCGCGGCCTCTCGGTGGCGTATGTCACGGCGGAGCGGTTCACCAACGAGATCATCGGCGCGATTCGCTCGCGCACCACCGATCTCTTCCGCGCCCGTTACCGCGCCGTCGATATGCTGCTGGTGGATGATGTGCAGTTCATCGCGGGCAAAGAATCGACCGAGGAAGAGTTTTTTCACACCTTCAATACGCTGCACGAGGCCAACAAACAAATCGTGCTGACCAGCGATTGCGTGCCGCAGGCGATGAGCCACCTGCACGACCGCCTGCGCTCGCGGTTCGCCTGGGGATTGATCGCCGACATTCAGCCGCCAGACTACGCGCATCGGCTCGCTATTCTGCGCGCCAAGTCGTCGGCGCTCCAGCTCGCCATCCCGGAGGATGCGCTGGCCACGCTGGCCGCGCTGCACTGCGAGAGCGTTCGCGCGCTGGAGGGGGCGCTCACCCGCGTCACCGCCTATGCGCAGATGCTTGGGCAGCCCATCGAGGGCGACATGGTGCGCCTGGCGCTCGCGCCCATCGCTGGCGAGCCGGTCTCTGGCCCGGAGCGGCCCAGCGCGGATATGGTGCTGGCGGCGGTGGCGCGCCACTTTGCCGTGACGATGGACGACCTGCGCGGGCAAGTCGCGCAACCACCAGATCGCCTGGGCGCGTCAGGTGGCGATGCACCTGCTGCGCGAGGAGACCGACGCCTCGCTCTTCGTCATTGGCCGCCACCTCGGTGGCCGCGACCACACCACCATCATGCACGGCTGCGCCCGCGTGGCGAAGGCAATCGCCGAGGATCAGCAGGCCCGCCAGGATGTCACGGATCTGCGCGCATCCCTGCATCGCTGAATCCGCGTGGCTGTCGCGCCGCTTTATGGCGTTGGCGATGGCTCCGGAAGCAGGCTGCCGTTTTTCATGTCGTAGATCACGGGAACGGGATCGAGGTTGTGCTCCTCGTTTACCCTGATAGTGATCGCCAGGAAGATTGTCGGTGTTATCAGCCGCCCCCGCAATGATTACCCTATCCCCAGGCACCTGATAGCCAAACCACTGATCGTGGGTCGTCGAATAGAGATAGTTCTCTTGCCCGCTTGACAGTGTAGGCCCAGCCAGTGTTCGCGCCTGTCATCACCACCTGGTCAATCGCTCCGGTTTCCTGGCCATCTGGTACGAAGCGCTTCGGACTCCACTGCTTGCCATCCCAGTGGAATAAAATCCCGGCCCCATACGTGTCACCACCAGATGCCCAGCCGTCCGTTGATGAGAGCATGCTGACGCCCGTGAGCATTCCGTCGCCAACGTCCCAGCTATGGGTGTCCCAGTGGTTGACGCTGGATCCGGAAGGCCCAGCGGTGTCGGTTGTAGTGATCCGAACGATGAGCGTTTTCCAGTCGGTCTGGCTCGGTATATCCCACCACCCATACCTCATGATCGAGAGACCACCGATATCCCCGTGAGTGTCGTGTCGCTGAAGGACTCTATTGGCTCCCACTTATATGCTGAGCCTACTTTCCTGGTATTGAAATACCACCGATGGTTGATTGACGTCGACCGCTTGCCCAGCGCCCAGCCAGTGGTCGCCGAGGCCATATGCACCTCCGACAGTGCGGCCTGCGGAATCTTGAACGGCCTGGTATCCAGGGATGCCGTCGCATCGTGCCAGTGACCGCCGCTGTAGTGCAACAGCGCTGGCTTGAGATCGCCGGTGGTTCCACATGCCCAGCCATCGTCGGCCGAGACCATTGAAATGCTGTTCAAAGATACGAAGGGGAACTGGTCTGGGCTGCGTTGCCAGTATTTGCCATCGAAATGCATCTGCAATGAGACGAAAGAGCGGGCCTAAATTCACTTCGCCGACGGCCCAGATATCAGTCGGGCTAACGACTGCTATGTCACTCACAAAGGATCCTGGCGGGAGGACATCCGCCCAGTTCCCCGGTAAGTTTCCCACTCCTGGTGGGCCTGGTGTGAAGGTTGGGCCGTTGTGCGAACTGATCCGGCTGAACACTATCGCGGTGGAGGCGACCAGCAGCAGCACGGCGGCCAGCGCGCCGACCCTGCGCCAGGCGTCGCGCCGCCGATTTCGCGCAGCGTGTGTCCTCGGCACAGTGGCGTCTTCCCGCCGCTGCGCTGGGGAGGCGGCAGGGGGAGCGGGACTGGCATCCGGCAGACGCGCCAGCACGCGCTCCACCAGCGATGCGCTCGCCACGGGCGCCACCACACGGTTGGCCGACGCCCGCGCCAGCGTCCGAATGCGCTGTGTCTCAGCCAGTGCGCTCTGGCAATAGGCGCAGGTATCCAGGTGGCGCTGAACCGCGCCGCGCTCGTCGTCCGCGAGTTCGTCGGCTGCCCAGGCCGCCAGCAGTTCATCGGTGAGATGCGGCGATGCGCCATTGGTTGTTATCTCAGGATATTCGCTCATTGCTGGGCCTCGGTTTCCAGTGCGGCGTATGCTCGGCGCAGGGCCGTTAGCGCGCGGCCCACCCGTTTGCGGACCGCCTCGCTCGATAGGTTCAGTCGGGTGGCGATCTCGCCGTAGCGCTCACCGGCGACATAGTGCAGCACCAGGCAGGCGGCGTCATCGTCGTCCAGTGTGTTCAGGGCGGCGCGGAGCAACTCGCGGCCAATCACCGTATCTTCGAGTGAGGCGCCTCCGCTGGTGAGTGGCTGTTGCGGCGTGCGGCTATGCGTCGCCTGGCTGCGCAACAGCGAGAGCGCGCGATTGGTGGCGATGCGATAGAGCCAGGGCGAGAGCAGGTCGGTCTGCGCGCGTTGTCGTGCCTGCCGCTGTCTCTGGTGGCGGCTGCCAGCGCGAGAGCGCCCGATAGGCCGCGAGAAAGGTTTCCTGCGTGAGGTCGCTGGCGGTTTCCGCATCACCGACCATCTGCCGCAGATACCCGTGTATCCGCTGTTCATAGCGCCGCACCAGCGCCGCGAATGCCGCGTGGTCGCCCGTGGTGGCGCGGTGAATCTGGCTCAACTCATCCGCCGAAGCGATGTCGGATAATCCCATAGCCTCTCCCGCCGTTCGCCGCCATCCGCTACCACGACCCGCCGTGGTGCGTCACTCGCGCGCCCTGTCTGCTGATATAACGCGCGTTGCCCCATAAAGCGGACGGCACGCCCGATATACGTCCAGCGTCGTATGTGGAATGGTCTACAGACGGCGCGATGGCGTCATGGTATGCTTGCGCGCAACGACTCCAAGGGGAAAACATGGGGGAGGAGAACGCATGATGAGCGACGAGACAACCAGCGCCACCGAACCATCACCGGCAGACTTGCAGCGGCTGCAAGCGCTATGGCATGGCTTCCGGGTGTCACAGGCGCTCTATGTGGCGGCCAGCCTGGGCCTGGCGGATCTGCTCGCCGATGGGCCAAAGTCGGCTGATGCGCTAGCGGCGACCACTGGCGCGGACGCCGACGCGCTCTATCGTGTGCTGCGCGCGCTGGCGAGCATCGGCGTCTTCGCGGAGACTGCGGAGCGCCACTTTACCCTGACACCGATGGCCAGGCTGCTGCAGGAAGACCACCCGAATTCGGTGCGCGCGCAGGTCATCTATCTTGGCAACGAACCCTACCGGGCATGGGGCAATCTTCTGTCCAGCGTGATGTCTGGGGCGAATGCCTACGAAGCGGTATTTGGCGCGCCACACTTCCAGTATCTTGCGCAGCATCCAGAGGCAAATGCGGATTTCAACCGGGCGATGAGCGCAAGTTCACGGCACTCGGCGGTGGCAATCGTCGGCGCGTATGACTTCGCGACGGCAGGCACAGTCGTGGATATCGCTGGTGGGCAGGGCGTGCTGATCGCGGCGATTCTGCGGGCGAATCCCAACCTGCGGGGCATTCTCTTCGATCAGCCGCATGTCCTGGCCGACGCCCTGCCGCTGCTGGAGACAGCAGGTGTCGCCGACCGCTGTGAGCCTGCGAGTGGCGACTTTTTTGTCTCGGCGCCATCCGGCGATACCTACACGCTGCGGCACATTCTCCACGACTGGGATGACGAACACAGCATCGCGATCCTTCGCAGTTGCGTCCAGGCGATGGCCCCCGGCGGCAGAGTACTGGTCATCGAGAGCGTCATCGAGCCAGGCAACGATCCGTCCCCGGCGAAGTTCCTCGATCTGGTGATGTTCGTGATGAATGGTGGACGCGAGCGCACCGCTGAAGAGTATGGGCGCCTGTTCGCGGCGGCCGGGCTGACGCTGACACGCATCATTCCCGCCGGAGCGGAATCACTGATCGAGGGTGAGCGCGCGGAGTAGCAGGATCCTGCTAGCCTAGCCACCGTCGCCAATGCGGAGCGATTCTGGCTCCCCTCTCCCCACGAGAACGGTATGTATATATGTGCGCACACTTCCGCACAAACCGAGCGGCGTTAACCCCGGCTTTTGTTCGTGATTGTTTGTACGGATGGTCAAATTCATAGCGGGTGAGAGCATGAGCCAGGCAGGCGCATAGTAATAGTGATGACTGTTACTTTCCTGAAGGCAAGGAGATTACCCATGCCTGGCTCCGATCCCCTCTACGACGGTCAGATCACGCCTCTACCTGTCTGGCATCCAGTGGTCAGCGTTGCGACGCCGGGTGTGCTTGCGCGTTTGGCTTTGTTCTGCTGTGGAATGATACTCCTGGTCGGCTTCCTTAGCGGGTGCGGCGGCATCTATGCCTGTACCACCTGCCAGACGCCTCCCTCGCTGGCAAGCGTCTCGATGGTTTCAGCAGACGAGGGCTGGGCTGTTGGAAGGCAAGGGGCCGGAGGAATCATAGTCCATTATCAGGGTGGACAATGGTCGCCAGTTCAGATTATCGGTGGCGCCAAACCGCTCTCCAGTATAGACATGCTTTCGCCCAGCGAGGGCTGGAGTGTGGGGGAGCAGGGGACCATTCTGCACTACAGCGACGGACTCTGGAGCCAGGATTCCAGCCCGACCCCAAGCGACTTAAGCAGTGTCTCGATGGTTTCGCCGACGGATGGCTGGGCCGTTGGCCCCGATGCTATGCTGCATTATACGAATAGCCACCATCATACCTATGGCGACTGGACGCCAGTGCAGCCTATCCCCAGCCTGGTGAGCGTTGCTATGGATTCAGCGAGCGATGGCTGGGCTGTTGGTGGCGAGGTTATCACGCATTATCATGACGGCGCCTGGACCACCGTCACCTTGTCGTTTCCCCTGACTGGCATAATGCTCATCAGTGTGGTGATGGCTTCTCCCAGCGAAGGCTGGGCCATTGGCAACACCGATTCAGGGGGCCCGCCTGTGATCCTGCATTACCAGAACGGCCAGTGGCAGCTTGCCGATAATCCCCTCACCGCGCACGACACGCTGACGGCGATAGCGCTGGCCTCGCCCGAGGAGGGTTGGGCCATGGGCGCCGATGGCGAGGCTAGCGTCATCCTGCACTACACCAGACAAAACGGCTGGGTGCGCGTGACCACCCCGCTGAAGATCGCCTTTCATGGTGTCTCGATGGTCTCGCCGACGGATGGCTGGGCCGTTGGAGAAGGGAACAATTTTGTCCAGTATGAAGATGGCGCGTGGTGCTGAGTCCAGGGCCAACGCATCTAAACAACGGCGAGGACGAATAAGGTCGGGTAAGGCAAGGAAGGGTTGCGAGCACGCGGCACCGATTGAACACGACACATCAACCGGAGACATGCATGTTGCTGAATTCAGATGACAACTGGCGCGAACAAGTAGCTTACCAACTCGCGGGGTTTGGACGTGGCGACGCTCGGTATGCTGACAGCGGCTGGCGGTTGAAACCGCGCCTATGAGGCCTCGCTGGCGCTCCGCCACAAAACCCGCCATCGCGGGTTGCAGAGCGTGCGCCAACGGGGCCTCCGGTGAGGTCGCGTTCCGTGCAAACCTGCGTAGGCAGGTTTCGTGGCCGCAGGCCGTTCAGGCGCGGTTTTAACCGCCCGCGCTCCACTTAGCTATCCCGCGAACATCGTCGTC
The DNA here is from genome assembly GCA_963702665.1 of uncultured Chloroflexia bacterium. Lineage (GTDB taxonomy): Bacteria > Chloroflexota > Ktedonobacteria > Ktedonobacterales > JADMIN01 > DAHUXT01. The sequence continues at coordinate 159,162 of CAVPDP010000007.1, read as the reverse complement.
AGCGGCGTATAAAACGCCTTCATCGTCTGGAGCGCGGCGTCGGTGGAGGGCTGCGCTGTGGCTACGGCCACCACGATCATCTGCGGGCCATTCTTGGGGCTGAGGATGCCCGCCACGCTCACCGTAAACGTGTTGTCCGTTGGGGCGATGCCAACCACCAGTAGATTACCCGCTGCGCGCGCCCAGGACAAGACAAGATTCGTCGTGGTCGGCGCATCGGCTAGCGAGAGTATGCTGATCGTGGATGAACGCGCTTTGGCCGGAAGCAGGGCGCCCGCCAGTTGCGCGTAATAGTCGGTCATGGCGCGGGTAGTCGTGTAGCATGCGGTCCAGACGGGCGCTGTCTGGAACCCCGCAATATTGTGGCTGCTCAGATAGAGCGAGAGGCTGTTCGCGCCGCCAAGCTGCTGATAGATACGCAATGTCCCGTTGGCGTCGCCGTGTGAAAGGCTCAGCGCGTCGGTCAGGCTCATAGACTGATTCTGCGCCTCCGCCCCGGAAAAGAGCGCGCTCAGGAGCATTGGGCGCAGGCCAGTGCCCAGCGCGAAGGCATCGTCGACCGCGCCCGCGCTATAGAGCCGGTTCTGGCTAGGAATGTAGACGGCAGCGGTGAACTGCTTTGCGTAGGGCGCAACCGCCTGCCGTAGTGCTGGCGCGAGCGCTCCCAGATCGCCCAGTATCGCTCCGGTCGTGCCGTAGGAGATGAGCGCCGTATCGGGAACCCAGCCCGCGCCGCCCGTGCCGTTCACCGGCCCAGTCCACTCGACGCGCGACCAGATCGTATTGCCCACGCGCTGATGTTGCAGCACCTTCACCGGAAAATCCGCCGCCAGTGTCGCCAGCGCCGACCCCTGCGCGGGGTTGGGCAACACATCCACTGGGCGTGTCGCCCAGGCGTCGCGTGGCAACGCCAGGTCAGGCGCGTCGGTGGGTGTCGCGGTGCTGGCGGCTCCAGAGAAGAGCGTGATGCTGGAGGGGAGTGTGAGCCTCGGTTGGCCAGTAGCATGCGCCACGATTCCCACCGGGATGATGCCAACCAGGAAGAATGCCAGCAGAATGATCGCACTGGCTCGCCAGGTGGCCATCTGATGGGGCGGCGCATCGGCGGAGGACGGCTTCGGCGTGGGGCGTTTCTGCGGCGGCGCAGGTGGAGCGTGTCTTACCCCAGAAGCCATCCGCATTCTCTCTTCCGCGATGCAGTACCGATTCCAAAGCAGCCAACGACTATCAGCATTGTATCACCGCGCAGAAAACTGTCCTGACGCGCCCGGCCACTCACGGGTGAACCGCCGACTTCACGAACGCGGGCAACGGCTCGCGCGGCGGCGCATAGGCCTGCGGGGCGGGAGCGTTCGAGACGGAGAGTTCGCCAGAATCGTAATTGATCGTGATACGGCCAAAGCGACTGAGAATATCCGACCCCAGCAGCCCGCGCACGTCCGAATTCGCCTTGAAGGATGAGAGGCCAGTCTTGCCGACATCGGCGGTGGGCAGCGCAATCTTGCCAGCGCTCCACGAGTCGATGTGAACCGGCGTGATATTCTGCGTGCCGCCGACACCCGCAACCTGTGCGCTATCCCCTGTCACCGGCAGTTGCAGGTTGCTCGCCAGGTCAGTATCGATCAGGGTGATGCCCGCGCCGGTATCCAGCGCGAAGTTATAGGGGCCTTGTCCGTCAATCGTGATTGGCACCAGAACCATGGCGGTTCCGCCACCACCGCGCAGAATCTTCACCGGAGTAGTCTGGCCACCGCCGGTCGTCACGCTGCCCGTGTTGGAGGAAAATCCATTGTTGTCCCCGCTAGATGTCGGGCCAGTGGTCAGGCTACACGCGCCGATGGCCAGCGCCAGGGCGCAGAGCGCGGCCACAATCGCGAGCAGCCGCGCGTGCGCGGGTGATACTCGTAACTGCGGCGGCCAATGCCGATGAGAGTTCGAGCGCATCAGCGGATCCTCCTTCAACGCCGGGTGGTCATCCTACCCAGCGATGATCTATGACAATGACGCACACCGTGGCGTACATTGCGATGCATCTACGTCTGAAGCGTGCGTCGGGTTCATGCTATGCCCCTGAAATGCACATGGAATAGACCTGGACACGCGCGGGTTCTGCGCCCCTGCCATGCGCTTAAATGTTTGCCTGGCGCGTGATGGTGATGCGAATCGCCTGCGAATATTCCTTTGCCATCGACTCAGCGGTCATCCGCATATTCGCGAGTGGCCCGGCATACTTGCTGGCGTAGGCAGGCAGAATGGTTGTGACATCTGGCTCGTCGATCAACGCGGCGACTCCTTCGAGAACGGTAATATCATCTCCATGGTCGGCGCTATCGAGCGCGAGCGTCACCGCCGGATTCTGGCGCAGATTGCGAATCTTCTGCTGTTCGGGCTTGCTGAAGATAAGAATCGTCTCGCCTTCCCACAGAAACCAGACCGGTACCAGATGCGGACGCCCATCGGGCCGCACGCTGGCCAACCAGAGAATATACTCCTTGCGCAGCCGCTCAGCAGTATGCGCCTGTCCCGGATCGCTGTCATCGAGCTGGAATGCCATGCCGTTACAACTCCATCCCTGTAGAAAAATTGCCCAATATGTGTTGCCCATCGGGCACGCTTCAGAGTATAGAGCATGGCGAAAGGTGAGCAACACCACAGAGTGGCGCAGAATATGCGACTCTCGCGGCTGCGCGCGCGTAATGCTTATGCGTATGCTTGAATATGGCGGTGATGTGGTAGCCTGTAGAGTGTACCTCGTATCGTACACGATCACAGGTTGTGAGACGGAGCAGCCAGCGGGCAGAGGATCGCCCGTGGCACTTGCGACGTTAGAGATAAAGGCAAATAGGCCTGAGCATGTCTGCACAACAATCAGGGCGCCAGCCGAGGGAAGACGCGCTGTGCTGGTGAGCAGCCCGCACGCCGGAAACGCGATGGGCGCTGAACAACTGACCGCGCTGCTAGAACGCGTCGGCGTCACCGTGGCGCAAAGCCTGCTGGTGAGCGATCTCGACCGTTCGCTGCCACTGGGGGCGTTGTGGCATGATCGCGCCTATGACCTGGTGATTGCGGCGGGTGGTGATGGCACCATTGGCTCGGTGGCGACCCAGCTTGCCGGGAGTGGTGTACCCCTGGCGATTCTGCCGCTGGGCACCGCCAACGATGTGGCGCGATCACTCCATATGCCAATGGATGTCGAGGAGGCGTGCGCCGCCATCGCTGGCGCGTTGCCGATGGATATCGATATCGGCCAGGTTCTGCCGGGATTGATCGAGCCGGGCGCCTATTCGGTGGCGCATGATGACGCCGCGCTGACCGACGAGCCATCCCCGCTGGCTGGCGTCTGTTTCCTGCACGCGGCGACGCTGGGGCTGAATGTCGAGTTTGCGCGTCTGGCAACGGACGCCCAGCGCCGCGAGCGATTGGGAAGCCTGACCTATGCGGCCTCCGCGCTCGAAGCAGTGACGCACTATCGCCCGGTCGATGTGACGCTCCGTATCTTTGGGCTGGAGGGGGCAAATGACGCGACCGAGACGGTTATGCAGAGTCGCGTGGTGCAGGTCTCCATTGTGAATACGCCCGTCTTTGGGGGAAGGATGAGTGTGCGCCTGCCAGATGTGAGCGTGCGCGATCAACTGCTCGACTTTATGCTCATTGAAGCGGTAGACGCCCAGCAACTTCGTCATACTGTTCAGCGGTTGATCGCTGGCATCGGCGGTGCGTCAGATTCGTCAACTTCGCCAGATTTCGGCTGACGCCGCCGCCCCCGCATGTGCCCGGGGTGCGGCGCTTTCGCGCCCGGGGCGCCATCATCGAGACGGCTGCCGCCATGGATGTGACACTGGATGGTGAGATTCGCACCCACACGCCGGTATTCGTCCGCGTCGCGCCGCAGCAGCTTCGTGTGCTGGTGGCGCCACAGGCGAAATACCTGCTGATGCAAGACAAGCCATCTGGCGGCTCTAGCGATACCGGCGATACCGGCGACGCGCTGAAATGATCGAACAACGAAAGAGTATGTGAGCAATGCCCCCACGCGATTCCTCCCATCGCCCCGCCGGCCAACGAAAGCCCGGCGCGCATCCGCCATCGGCGACGCGTGCGAAACGCAAAAACAGCGCGTCGCCTATTGTGAATCGGCCAGCCTCCGATCACGTGGATGGCCCGCCATCCGAGGCGGTCGCGGCTTTTCTGGCGACCCAGCCCTTCCTGCTCGATCCCTTCCAGATCGAGGCGGCGGAACACCTGGCGGCGGGCCGTTCGGTGCTGGTGGCCGCTCCGACCGGGGTTGGGAAAACCGTGGTGGCGGAATTTGCCATTTGGCAGGCGCGCCGCGCTGGGCAACGCGCCATCTATACCGCGCCGATTAAAGCGCTCTCCAATCAAAAGTTCCGCGACCTGCGCCAGCGTCATGGCGCGCGCGAGGTTGGGTTGCTGACGGGCGATATTGTCGAGAATCCCGCCGCGCCTATCCTGGTGATGACCACCGAGATCTACCGCAACATGCTGCTCGAAGGCGCTCGCGCCGCCCGCATGACCGTCACTGAAGAGGCCAGCGCCCTGCTTGCCCCGCTCGATGCTCGTAACGCCCACGACGAGCGCGCGCTGATCGAGGCGTCGGATGTCGCGGAGATGGCCCGCCGCGCCGCCTTCGACGAGGAACTCTCTGGGGTGGGCTGCGTGATCTTCGATGAATTGCACTTCCTCAGCGATCCAGAGCGCGGCCCGGTCTGGGAAGAAGCGATCATCCACTCGCCCGCGCATGTGCTCTTCGCGGGGCTTTCGGCCACGGTCAGCAACGCCGATGAACTGCGCCACTGGATCGAGGCGGTTCATGGGCCGATGGCGCTGGTCTTCCATGACGAGCGCACGGTGCCGCTGGAGCATTTCTTTTTCTTTGAGAACAAGCTGCGTCTTGTCCAGAATGCCGATGGCCAGCGGGTGGAGCGTTTCCCTGGGATCGGCGGTGAGACGCGCCAGCTCCGGTTGATGCAGCGTGGGCGCCGCCTGCCCACCAGCGCGCGATCCCAGCCCCAGGCTCAGTCGTATCCCAGTCTCGTCGATAGTATGCGTCAGCAGGCGAACACTGATGGCGCAGGCCAGCCAGGCAAACCAAGTAAATCCGGCAAACCGGGCAACCCCGAATCTCCCGAGCAGCCCGAGTTGCCACAGGAGCGCCCAGCGCCGGAGCCAGGCGAGGTGGTGACGGCGCTGCGCGCCGATAACATGCTACCCTGCCTCTACTTTTTGCCGGGGCGTCGCGCCGTCGAGGCGGCGGCCTCCAGCGCGGCGGGCCATCTGCTGGTCAGCCCGGAAGACCGCGCCCGGCTGCACGAGCAGGTGCAGCAGTGGGTGCGTACGCTGCCGCCCGACGACCAGAAGCTCGACCAGGTGCGGCGGCTGGCGACGCTGCTGCCGCGTGGCCTCGGCTTTCACCACGCCGGATTGCTGCCGACGCTCAAGGTGATGGTGGAAACGCTCTTCGCGCGTGGCGATCTCAAGGCGGTCTTCGCCACCGATACGTTGGCCCTGGGCATCAACATGCCCGCGCGCACCGTCGTCGTCGGCAGCCTGAGCAAGTTCGACGGCCGCCAGATGCGGCTGCTGACGCCCAACGAATATCAGCAACTCACCGGACGCGCGGGCCGCCGTGGCATGGATGCGCACGGTTCGGCGGTGCTGCTCTATTCGCCGTGGGATGTGTTCGAGTCGGCGTTCGCCTCGCTCACCGCGCCGCTGTTGCCCGTCACCAGCGCCTTCACGATTCGCTATAACACCATCCTCAATCTCTGGCGACCCGGTGACTATGGCCGATTGCGCGCGGCAGTCGCCGCCAGCCTGCGCGAGTTCCAGCGGCGTGGCAGCCGCCAGGAGCGGGCGCGCCCGGAGGATGAGTACGCGCTCTATCAGCGCAAGCGTAAGAAGAAGACGCAGCGCGAGCAATCCGGCGGGTTGAGTCGCGCCGCCGCCGCCGAGTTGAACGCGACGGTCTATGTGCTGCGGATGATGGGATACTTCGGCGAGGACGACGAGTTGACGGTGCGTGGCTGGATGTTGCGCGCGATTTTCCATCCGGCGGGCATGGTGCTGACCGAATTGGCGCTGAGCGGCGCGCTTGATGGTCTGAATCCCGGTGAACTGGCGGAGGTTTTTAGCTGGTTTACCTATGATAGCAGCGACCGCACGCTGCATAATCTCTACACACTGCCGCGCAATCTGCTGGAGGTGCGCCGCGATGTCTGGAAGACGCTGCGACAGGTGCAGACGCTGGAATATGAGCAAGGCGTCTCGATCAGCCCAGGCATCGTCGAGAGTTTTCACAGCGTCGCGCTCAGTTGGTGGCGCGGCGCCAATCTGCGTGGGCTGCTCAACCACATCGAACTGGCGGAGGGCGACCTGCTCGTCGTTTTGAACCAGACGATTGATCTGCTGCAACAGGTGCAGGGCGCTGTGGGCCAGGTGCTCGACGCGCGCGGCCTCTGGCAGACAAAGGGTTCCACGCGCCGCCCGTCGCGCACGCAGCACGATATGCGGCTGCGGCTGGAGGATTTGCGCGGGTCGCTGGCCGAGGCCTGGCGCCACATGCTGCGGGGCAGCGTCGCGCTGAGCCGGGCCATCCCCTCGATGACGGTGCCGACTGAGACGCCCGCTGATGAGGATGAACTGCCAGCCATCCCTATGGCTGAAGATGAGGATGCGGGCGCGCTATGGGATGATCGCGCTGGGGATACCATCATCACCGAAGACGCGGACGAATGATGACGATTCCGCAGCCCCCACGGACGAAGAGCCGCCACGGCCATAGTTAGGATGCCAGAGCCGTCACCTCAAAGATAACCCACTGGTCATCTACGGTGGTGGTGCGGTATTGCCACCCTTGCTTGCTCGCCAGCGCCGCGAAATTGCGCGTCTGGGATGAATCGCGTGGAAATACGAAAACAGGCAGTTTGGCCGCCTGCACCGCATAGTCATACGGCGCGTAACGATTTGGCTTCTGTACAAAGTCGCTATTGAGGACGCTGCATACGATCTGCTCGTTGCTGAGGAAAGCGGTTCGATAGCATGTCCAAAACTCGGAATAGATAGCATGGTCATGACGCGCCACCAATTGCTGCACCAGATCCATCTGTTGGGCATTGACCAGCTGTTGCGCCCGCACCTGACGAAACGTGGTGAGTGTTCCAAGGGCTTGCGTGCTGAGCAGCAGCAGGAGTATGGCGCCGATCCCAATGCGGGTCGTCCTGCCTGGATAGGTGTTTGCCGAGATGCTGCCCTGTGTTGGCGATGATGACGGGGAATGCGATGAGGAGCGTCACCAGATAGCGCGCAAATATCCAGGGTGAGGTTGCCGACGCGGAGCTTATCGTAAACAGCATCATGGTGAGCAGCGGAGCCGCGACAGCCAGTATCCGGCCAATTGCGCGGAGTGCCTGACAGCGTTCAGTCGCTGTCCACTCGTGTGGGGAGCCGCGAAGCAAGATACGCAACGTGACGCTCTCCCAAATGATGGTGAGGAGTATCAGAAGCAGTATGCCAGCGCCCCAGAGGCCGCGTATGACGAGACATGGCTGGGCGGAGGATGTGCCCCAGCGAGTTGGGGGCCAGGCGGTTTCCTGCGCGAGTGGGCAGAGGCTTATGTCATTCGTCATATTGGGAATCGCGATGACTATTGTGCCAAGCGCGTGGGTTCCAGCGAGGCTTAGCAGATCAGGTGTAGCGGCTGTTGCTCCGGGAACGGCAGTCTGTTGCGATGATGGTGTGCGTTGCAGGAAACTTTTGGCGGCGTCTGGCGCCGCTGCCGATGCCACGTAGATGATCCAGGGTGAGATTCCCAGCAGGAATCCGAGGCACAGCAGTATCCCGGCTCGTTTGAGAAGCTCGCGCCGCTGGATAACGATGAGCGCCAGCAGCGAAAGCGCGACGAATGGGGCGATCAGGGGATCGCTGTATATGCCGAATCCAGCGACCAGCCCCCAGGCGCCGAACAACGCGAGACGACGCCACCGCACTGATGCGCCATCTCGCAGCAGGTAGCAGGTCAGCAGAATGAGCAGCGATCCGAACAGGAGCGTTTCCAGATAGCCGCCGTAGGCATTGAGCAGCAGATAGAGAACGGCGGGAGCTGCTCAGGCTCAGGAGCATGACGCCTACGAATGCCCAACGCTGATCGAAGAGAAGCTTCAAGAGCAGATACATCACGACGAGGAAGAGCGCATAGAGCAGGATGAGGCCCAACTTCAGCGTCGCGGGCGCCGAACCAAAGAACGGCGAAGAACAACGCGGCGACAAAGGCTTCGAGGGATCCCATGTAGGCCTGTCCCCAGAAGAAAATCGGATGCTCACCCTGGAAGAGGATATGGCGGGCCATCAGGCCCATCGTCGAATCATCGCTATCCGTTCCAGGCCAGCCTGCCTAGAACGAGCGCGAGACGGAGGCTGATTGCGACTCCAATGACGAGACTGGCGGCGAGCGCATACCGGTGTTGTCGTGTCCAGATCAAGACACGTGTGGGCATGGTGTGTTCCGAAATGCTTCTTCAAGGGCATATTCAGGGCAACAGGCAAATTCTCGCTACGTGCCATGAATAGCATCAAGAAAGTCGGCTTTCAGTGTAGCACAGCGTGTCACCCAAAGCCGACCTCGCTCGCTGGAGCCTGATGGTGTTTTAATAACAAGTCCGTTGAGGGTGTTGCAGTTGAACCACCCTCTCCCCAGCCCCTCCCCTAAAAGGGAGGGGATTCCGGAACCATGTGCAGTGCCACTTTTGCTGGTAGAGTGTCCAGCCGCCATCGTGGTAGGACCACAGCATCGGCGAGCCGTATGACGACAGGGTGTCATCCTGGATATCCTGGCCGGAGGGAAGCGCCGCGACGTAGCCGCAGGCCCAACCGGTGTCGCCCACGAACGTCATGCCCGTGATCTCGCTCACATCGCCGCCAACAGTCGGGCGTCGGCGCCTGTGTCCATGACGCGCCATCATAGTGCAACAGAATCGTATGCCGCTCGATGCCACTGGCGGTGATCCCTGGCCGCTGGTTCTGATCCTGAGCGATGATCCAGCCATCTGATGCCGACCGCATCACGATTTTCTCCAGGGTGACAAACGATACGCCATCGTTGAGGCTGACTGGCGCGGTCTGCCACCTGCCGTGGCTGTAGTGATAGAGAGCCTGTGGCGTCGCCTTCCCCGCTGTCACGCTGCTGGGGCCGTCGATGGCGCTTGCTCCGAACGCCCATCCCTCCTCAGGTGAGACCATCGCCAACCCACTGATTTCGCCCAGATTGCCCGCGTTGATCGTGCTATGAACCGTCCAGGTGTTGTTCCCGGCGTACTGGGCTACGGTATAGTTGGGATTCGCATAGTCACCAGACGCGCTCATCAATGCCCATCCGAGGCTGTCCGAGGCCATCTGCAGCGTAACGAGTCGTGATTGTGCGGTGACGCCGCCGATGGTTTGCCGTGTCCATGTCGTGCCGTCATAGTGAAAAATCGACGGTGTCTGGCCACTGTATGTCGTGCCGCTATAGGCCCAGACAGAATGCGCCGAGAGCGCCTGTATACCGCTCAAACCCTGGCTCGGCGCATTGGGCGCCTCACGCCAGGCGCTACCCGTGAAATGGAAGAGCACAGACCCGCGATTGAAGTTACTTGCTATCGCCCAACCGTCGGTCGCCGAATCCATCGAGATGACGCCGTTGAAACCGCCAGGGCCACCTTGCCGCAAGAGATTGGCTGCCGCCGCGCTCAGCGTTAGCGTTACAGGCGTCCAGATGCCGTTTTGGTAGTGATAGAACGTCACCGTGTTGTGAGTGGTCTTGCCATCGGGCGTCTTTGTCACCTGGGCCAGCGCCCAGCCCTCCGTGGGCGAGACCATGCTGACGTCGGCGAAGAGTCCCTGGGTTCCCGCAAAGCTCGGACGTGGTGGCCCGCCACTGCCTACCCCGAAGCCGAGTCGTCCGCCAAAGAGCAGCGCGGCCATGCCCAGCAGCACGGCGACGACCGCCACGGCCCCCAGCCCCGAGAGCCACGGGCGATAGAATCGAGCGGAACGGGAGGGGCGGGTGGAACGTTGGGAAGTGCTATCGTTGAGCGCCACCGGCGCTGGCTGTTCGGTAGATTGACTGCGTTCAGTGATACGGCGCATGATTTCCTCCGTCGCATAGGGTCGAACCGGCGCGAAACCGAATCGGTCACGTAGCGCCTGGTCGAGCGCGCTATAGTGTTCCTGTTCCCGCTGGCAGTGCGCGCAGGTGCGCAGGTGTTCCAGCGCGGCGGCCATGGTTACGGCGTCGAGATCGCCGCCCTCGAGGATCGGCAGAATCAACTCCATACGGGCGCAGGTGATCGAAGGCGCTGGCGTATGATTATTCATGGGAACGTGTGCGCCTCCCCCTGGCTCGTCAGCCGTTGCTCGTAGGCGGCGCGTAGCCGCTGTTTGGCGCGGGCGAGACGAGTGTTGATGGTATCAGGCGATGTCTTGAGCATCTCCGCGACTTCGCGCGCGTTGAAGCCATGCACCACGCGCAAGAGCAGACATGCGGCGTCTTGTGGCGCTAACCGGGCCAGCGCCGCGCGTAAGATATCGTTCTCGGCCAGGTGATCCTCGAACGACATACGCGTGTCGGGCAGCAGCTCGGTATGGTCATCCAGCGGCTCCCAATGGATGAGCCGATGATGGCGCAGCATCGAGAACGCGTTATTGGTCGCCACGCGATACAGCCAGCGCCGGATATCATCCTCCGCCATGTTGGCGATAAACGGTGGTTTGCCTCCGCATGCCGCCTGCCAGGCGTCATAGAAGGTTTCCTGTACGAGATCGGACGCCTGCTCTGGTTGTCCTGTCAGGCCAGCCAGATAGACATACAATCGGTGCTGGTGGGCGTCGACCAGGCAGGCAAAATCATCCTCGGAGAGGATCCTGTCCGGCTGAGTCCGTTTGCGCATGATTGGTATCCTTGCCAGGCGATAGCAAGTTGTCCGTACAGTCGAAGTACGATAGCAGACACGATAGCAGCAATTGCTCATCTGCTATAGCGCACAAACGGATCAAATCTGTCAGGCAAATTTCAGACAGCTATGGTGGGGAGAAGGCGGCGCCGCTCTGGCTCCCCCTCTCCCACAGGAGAGGGGTTGGGGGTGAGGTCGGCGTTATGCCAGGTTTGCGTAGCCATGTGGCAGGTCGGCCGTGCCCGCGAAACCGCCGGGGGCGCTCGCTATATCCGACGGCACCTGGCGCGGTGGGTGATTGTTATAGAGCGGCAGAATACCATACTGCGCTTTGAGCGTCAGCAGACGCTTGACCGACTGGTCGATGCGGCTCACGCTGATGCGTCCCGATGTGACTGCGTTCTTGACGGCGGCAATCATCTGCTGCAGTTCGTAGGGCGCCCACGCGCCTTCGAGCAGATCATCGCCGGCCTGGATCGCCAGCACCGCCGCCTGCCCCAGCGAATATTTGATGCTGATACCCTGCATCCACAGGTTATCGGTGATAACCACGCCGTTGTAGCCCATCTCGTCGCGGAGGATGCCCTGCACCACCTTGGGTGAAAGCGATGTCGGCATCGTAGGATCAATCGCCGAGAGGATGACGTGTGTGACCATAATCATGCCGGGATTATCCTTCAGCATGTTGCGAAATGGCGCGAATTCAGTGGCGTCCAGTTCAGCGCGTGTCCGGTCAATGACCGGTAGCGTCAGGTGGGGATCCTGAACCGCATCGCCGATGCCCGGCCAATGCTTGAGGGTGCCGATGATGTCATTCTGCTGAAGGCCCTCAAGAAATTGGGTGGCGTATGTCTGAACGGTGGTTGGGTCATCGCCAAACAGGCGCGGACCCTCTATCTGACCGGGGGTAATCCGCACATCAACGACCGGCGCCAGATCGGTGTTGATACCATACTCCTTGAGGTTTTTCGCTGCCGTCACACCTGCCTGATAGGCCAATTGCGGATTGCCCGTTGAGCCAAGCCACACTGCTGAGGGGAGCGGCGCGTTGAATTGCATATCCCCCAGGCGATCAACATTGCCGCCCTCTTCATCCATCGTGACAAGCATGGGAATGGTCGAGTGCGCCTGCGTCGCCGTGATGAATGCGGTCAGTTGGGTCGGATTCACCATATTCTTCTTATAGATAATGATCGCGCCCGCATGCATCTGGCTGACCATCGCGGCCATGTCGCTATTCCAGGACTGGGCAGTGGTTTCAAACATCATCATCTGGCCGATTTTTTCGTCCAGTGTCATCTGCGCGAGGGTGTGATTCACCGTCTGTTGGACACGGTCGGCGAAGGTGAGCGGCTTTTCGGGCGGGTAATTTGCCGGGGTAACTATCTCAATGCCAGTCTTCCCACCGCTTTCGGCGCCTCCCGCGCCATGCGAAAGCGCGGGTAAGAAAGATGGTGAGAGGTCGCAGGCGAGCAGCGCCATCAGACAGGCGAAAACCACCAGCAGCATTGCCGGATAGGCGTGTTCGGCGCGGTGACGGCTTGCGCGTAACGCACGGCGGCCACTTGCGCCGAGCGAGTGAGTCCGTGGTGCGGCAGGCCCCTTCACCGCGTGCGCATCGCTGCCCGCCTGTTGAACCTGGTCCTTCGCGTTTTCGCTCCATCCATGCGTCATATGCTTCTTCATCTCCCCGCATCACCCGCGCGCCGAACGCCGCCCATGTCCATCGTAGTTCGTATGTGTCTCAATTGGTCTGTAGTAGTAGTCTCTTCATGCGGCATTCGTTAAGACGATACAGTGCGTGTGGCAGTTACAGCGCTGATCGCCAGTGGATAGTTCACCTTACCCCACAGGCCGCCGCAGCGGCATTGTAGCGAACCAAACGTACTGTTGAACATGCGTGCGCCGGCTACTCCCCAGCTACTCCCCAGACGCCTGGGGCAGGGCGCATATTTCATGCCCCGACGGTTGGCGTAACGCTATTGCGTACTCCCGTGTGAACCGTGGCCACGGCAGATGACACATTCATACCAGGAGGGCAATCGTATGTTGCACAGGCATTTCAGGATCACATTGGGCCTCGGTCTGCTGATGGCGCTCGCGAGTGTCGTCGCGTTGGCTGGCTGTGGCGCGAGCGCCGCGAATGGCGCAGGCGGACTCTACGGCAGCGGCGCCACGAGCACCGCTACGAGCGGCGGAGCGGCGGCGGCGCAGACGGCGTGCGCAAGCAGCACAGCAGCCATCTGCACCAGATCAGTCCCGGTGAAAGGAACCGCCAAGTCAGTGCTGGTGACTCCCAGCGGCAAAACGCTCTACTACTTCACCGCTGACAGCGCCACGACCGTCGCATGCACCAGCGCGGGTGGGTGCGTCACCAATTGGCCGCCACTGCTCTCAACATCCAGCACGATGGCGCCGATCTCTGGCCTCACAGGCACGCTGGCGACGGTAAGCCGCAGCGAGGGCGCGCAGATCACCTATAACGGCCATCCACTCTATACGTACGCGGCGGATTCCGCGCCGGGCGACGACAAAGGCGAGGGCGTGCTTGGCAAATGGTTCACGGCGACGCCTGATCTCGCGCCGAGCAGCTCGGATGGCAATGGCAATGGCTACGGCGATGGCTATTAGCGCCTGCTAGCGCCTGCCGCTGGTCACCTGGCTGTCGATGTCGGGCGGCCAATCGCGCGGTTGTGGTCATCGCGGGGTAGCTTGTTCTTGCCGGGGCGGTTACGGTACCGTAGCCGCTCTACCGGCCGCCCGCCCACCAGATGCTCGCGGACGATCTCCTCGACATCTTCCGGGCGCACGCCAGCATACCAGACTGTTTCTGGATAGATCACCACCATCGGGCCGTGGCCGCACTGATCCATGCAGCCGCTGTGATTGACGCGCACCCGGTCTCTCAGCCCAGCCGCCGCCACCTGCTGTTTGAGCGCGGCATGCACGCCCAGCCCATCGCCATCGACCTCCGGGCAATATTTGCCACTGGTGCAGACGAAGATGTGCCGCTCCCAGATCATATCGGTGAGTTCCGCTGTCTCTTCGTTATCTTCAGTATTGTGCTGTTCGTGGCTATCGTGCTTCTCGTGTTTTGCCATCGCGCTCTTGCCGTCTTTTCACTGTTCAAAGGTCAGCCTCTATTGCTGACTGCGATGATATCGTGACATATCGGTGAGCGCGTCGGCAAGCGGATCGATCCTATCCATTCATGCGGAGTTGGTAGGCGATGGCCAACTCGTGCGCGCTGGCCAACGGCATCCAGGGCGCCAACTCGTGCGCCGCTCCATCCACGGCAATCATGGCGCCGCCACGATAGAGCACGTAGCCAGTTATTTCTTGGCTACCATCGGTGTTTTTCGATCCACTCAACTCGAATAGTGTCCCGACGTAGGTGGCTAGAGAACTCCCACTGCAACCAATGCCGGAAGTGCTACCGCTGTCTGCGCGATTCGACATGATATTCGTCATGATGTCAGAGATGAGTGAGCACATCGTCGACGAAACCGTTCCATCGGGAAACGAGACTTGCCACGCGCCGTTCCATTGTAGAATCATACCCATTGTGGTGTCGCTTTGGCTGCTGTTTCCTGCTGGTCCCTGGAGCACCGTCTCTGGCTTGCCATACTCGTCAATATAGTCCCAACCGAACGACGGGGAAATTGTCCAGACGTTCTCTGGTACGTTCTTACAGAACGGCAGACATCCATAGACGACGAGGCCGAGTCCATCGGCTGTGACATGATAATTCAGGGTCATCGTGAACGTCCGATCCGCCGTCAGATAACGTCCTTCGGGTGTTGAGTAATGGTCTCCTGGCTGGATGGTTACTTGGGCGCTGAGCGTATTGAGTTGCTGTTGTACTGCCCTCAGGAGCGCGTCACGCTGAGTTGCGGAAAGTCGGTCAGGCGTTACTTCCAAATTAACTATCCGGCCAGGAAACGTTGGAAAGCCGGGATTGCTTTCCTGGTCTGAGTAGATAGGGCAGGTGTCGTTTTTCGCGGCGGGAGCGCTGATCGTGCAGGTCAACACAGGAAAAGGCGGCGCGTAATAGCTCAGCGCGTTTTGTCCGCGTGGCAAATAGAGTGGCTTATTACCATCCGACGTGACGTCAATCGCCTGACCGTTGATCTGGAGTTTACCCCACGAGACACTGTGAGTGAATACCACTGCGCCTGCCGATGATTTGAGCGGCTGCTGGTTGAAGGGCAGTCCATTCAATGGCCCGAAGCGGCCGATCAGCAGCGTTGCAGCGAGCAGCCCAACGACCACCACCGCCGCGATCTCCGCGAAACGTTTGGGTCGCCACCGTTTCCAGGAAGTCCGTGGCGTGGCGGGCGCGACCGAAGAGACTTCCAAGACGAGCTGCGATATATCGTCCGGCTCATCCACCTCCTCGTCGGCGCGTATAACTCCCTCCAGCGTGATCAATGGGCCATCTGATACCTGTGATCCGTAGTGGCGGCGGAGGGCGGCCTCGAAGGTGTCGTAGCTCTCGCGTTGCGCCTGGCACCAGGGGCATCCGGCAATGTGTTGGCGTGTGGCGGTCGCCTCGCCCAGTGTCAGTGTGTCGGTAGCGAGCAATGGCAGCAACGGCTCGAAGGCGGCGCACTCTGGCGTTGGCGCTGGAATCGGTGTTGGGTGTGTCATCTCGGTCATCCTTCGTGCGGCTCGCGTTTCGGTAATTGTGGCATGAGTCTCTGAGAGCGCGAGATAGGCGTCGCGCAGGCGTCGCTTGGTGCGCGAAAGCCGCTTGCGCACGGTGTCGGCGCGAATAGCGAGAATCGCAGCGATCTCAGTAGTGCTGAATCCATGAACAACCTGCAAGAGCACGCATGCGGCATCTTCTGGCTCCACGCTCCGCAGGGCCATATGTAGCGTCTCGGCCTCGGCAAGCGTGTCCTCAAAGTGACCTGGCGAGCGTAACATGGCTGGTGATGCGATCTCTCGCGCATCGAGCGATTCCCAGGCGATGCTTTTCCGTCGGCGCAGATGCTTGATGGCGTGACGATAGGCAACGGTAAAGAGCCAGCGGCGGATGCCCGTCAGGTCATCGGGCGCATCGAAGGGCGGTGTATTTTGGCATGCCGCGTGCCAGGCATCCACGAAGGTATCCTGAGCGATGTCGCGTGCCAGCTCGTTGTCACCCACCAGTCCGCGCGCAAATCCGATGAGCGCCGATTGCATCTGGAGGACCGGCTCCCAGAATGCCGCCGTATGGCTCATTGGCTCCGGCGGTCTCTCTTTCATGCGCATGGCGCCCCGTTTCCAGTCGCTTTCCGATCGTTGTTTTTCGTAGCTACTTCGTCTATATGCCACGAAGGAGCCAGATTGTGACGGACCGCAAGCATTTTCGGGCAATTGGGTGTGTGAATACGCCTTACTCCGTGTCGGAGTGCGGTAAAGGAACAGATTCTGTTGGTCGTAGCAGCTACATCGTGCGCTCGGAGTGCTGCTCGCCAAAGACACGGCGCATCGTGTCGCTGATCTCGCCGAGCGTCGCGTACGCCTCGACGGCCGCCAGGATACGCGGCATCACGTTTTCGCTGCCCCGCGCCGCCGATTCGAGCGCCGCCAGGGATGATGTCACCGCCGCGTTGTCGCGCCGGTCACGTAGCGCCACCAGCTTCGCCGCCTGCCGCCGGCCCACATCGGGATCGATGCGCAGCGTCGGTATGGACGCCTCCTCCGCCTGCTGGAAGCGGTTGACGCCGACGACGATTTGCTTCTGCTCGTCCAGTTCGCGCTGGTAGCGGTAGGCCGCCTCCTCGATCTCGCGCTGGATGTATCCCTGCTCGATGGCGCGCACGCTGCCGCCGAGCGCGTCGATCTTGGCGATGTAGTCTTGCGCCTGCGCCTCCAGCGCGTCGGTCAGCGACTCGACGTAATACGACCCGGCCAGCGGATCGACGGTATCGGCCACGCCCGTCTCATACGCCAGGACTTGCTGCGTGCGCAGCGCCAGCCGCACCGCATCCTCCGTGGGGAGCGAGAGCGCCTCATCTTTCGAGTTCGTGTGCAGCGACTGCGTGCCGCCGAGCACCGCCGCCATCGCCTGATAGGCCGTGCGCACGACATTGTTATCGGGCTGCTGGGCGGTGAGGGTCGAGCCAGCCGTCTGCGTGTGGAAGCGCAGCAGCAGCGAACGGGCATCCTTCGCGCCGAAGCGCTCGCGCATGATGCTGCGCCCACATCCGCCGCGCCGCCCGGAACTTGGCGACCTCCTCGAAGAAGTTGTTGTGGCCGTTGAAGAAGAAGGACAACTGGCCCGCGAACCGGTCAACGTCCAGGCCAGCGTTCACCGCCGCCCGCACATAGGCGATGCCGTTGGCGAGCGTGAAGCCGATCTCCTGCGCGGCGGTCGAGCCAGCCTCGCGAATGTGGTAGCCGCTGATGCTGATGGTGTTCCAGTTTGGCGCTTCATCGGCGCAATAGCGGAACAGATCGGTGATGATGCGCATCGAGGGCTGCGGCGGATAGATATACGTGCCGCGCGCGATGTATTCCTTGAGGATGTCGTTCTGCACCGTGCCTGAAAGTTTGCGGATGTCGGCGCCCTGCTCGCGCGCGACGGCGAGATAGAGCGCCAGCAGGATGGATGCGGTCGCGTTGATGGTCATCGAGGTGGTGATGCGTTCGAGCGGGATGCCCTCGAAGAGCGTGCGCATGTCTTCGAGGCTGCCAATCGAGACGCCCACCTTGCCCACCTCGCCCTCCGCCAGCGCGCTATCGGCGTCGTAGCCCATCTGCGTCGGCAGATCGAAGGCGACCGAGAGGCCCGTCGTGCCCTGCGCCAGCAGATATTTGTAGCGCTGGTTCGACTCCTCCGCCGACGAAAAACCGGCGTACTGGCGCATCGTCCAGAAGCGCCCACGATACATCGTCGGCTGGATGCCCCGCGTGTAGGGATACTCGCCGGGATAGCCCAGCGCCGTTTCGGGGTTCCAGTCCGCCAGGTTCTCCGCGGTATAGAGCGGCTCGACGACGATGCCAGAGCTGGTGGTGAAGTCCGCGTCGCGCTCGCCCTGCTTTTCTACCGCGCGGGCGTACGTCGTCGTGCGCCATTGCTCCGCGTCCGCGCTCGTCGCTGGCTTCGGCTGCTGCTGTGAATCGCTCGCATCGCTCATCGTCGTTTATTCCCTTCCGCAGCCCTCTCCCCCAACCCCCTCCCCTAAAGAGGGAGGGGGAGCCAGAAGCCGCAGGCCGGGAGGGGTCACTGGCATGTCGTTTTTCACTGGAAAGGGTAGCACGCGCGCATCATCGTCGCAACGGCATTGGCTGCGAAGGCCAACGAATGCTGTCCCTTCGGCCAGTTATCGCCTGTGTACCGCCCATGCTATACTTTGGGGAGTGTGCATCACCTTCACGTTCACGTCACTCCTTCATCCTTGCTAGATACAGGTGTCATTCATGCGAAAACTCGAGTACAAATGGGTCGCGCTCCTCGTGACCACCATCGGCTCCATGATGGTTGCCATCGACTCCACCATTGTCATCCTCGGCCTGCCAGATATGCTTCAGGATCTGCATTCCAACCTCGTACGCATGACCTGGGTGCTGATGGCGTATCTGCTGGTCAGCACGGTGCTGCTGCTGACCTTTGGCCGCATGGCCGACATGTTCGGGCGTGTGAAGATGTACAACCTCGGTTTTATCATCTTTACCCTCGGCTCGGTGGCCTGTGGATTCTCGCAGAGCGATACGATGCTCATCGGCTCGCGGGTGGTGCAGGGGCTGGGCGGCGCGATGCTCTCGGCCAACGCTATGGCGATCATCACCGAGGTTTTCCCGGCGAAACAGCGTGGCCAGGCGATGGGTATCAACGCGATCACCTGGGGCGCGGGCAGCGTGCTCGGCCCAGTCCTCGGCGGGATCATCCTGGCGGTGGGATCCTGGCGCTGGATTTTCCTCGTCAATCTGCCGATTGGCATCGTGGCGACGCTGCTCGCCTATCTGCTGCTCCACGATATCGCGCCCAACCCGAAGGGCGAACGCTTCGATCTGCTGGGCGCGTTGCTCTTCAGCGTTGGGCTGGTCGCGCTGCTGCTGGCGATTACCAGCGGCATCGGCTCCGGCTGGTTCACCCCGCCGATTCTGGGACTCTTCGCGCTGGCGGTGGTCTCGCTGGGTCTCTTCGTCGTACGGGAGCTGCGCTTTGCCTTCCCCATGCTCGACCTGAGCCTCTTCGAGAATCGCACCTATGGCTTCTCGGTCGCCGCCGCCGCTCTCCAATCGCTGGCGATCTTCGCCGTCAACTTCCTGCTGATCTTCTATCTGCAGGGCGTACGCGCGTACTCGCCGCTGACCGCCGCGCTGCTCATTCTGCCGATGCCGCTGGTTGGCTCCATTGTCGGGCCGCTGAGTGGCCGCTGGGCTGACCGCATCGGCGGGACGATTCCCGCGACGCTGGGACTGCTGGCGCAGACGCTGGCGCTCCTGGTGCTGTTCACGCTCACGCCCACCACGCCGTATCCTGTGCTGGCGCTGGCGCTCACGCTGATGGGCGTGGGCAGCGGACTCTTCTGGTCACCCAATACCAGCATGACGATGGGAGCCGCGCCGCGCAACCGCCTGGGGGTCGCCTCGGCCACGCTGAACACGATGCGCAACGTAGGCATGGTCTTCAGTTTCGCCCTCGCGCTGGCGGTGGCCGCCGCCGCCATGCCGCCGAAGGTCTTAAATGCTGTCTTCCTGGGCACGGTCGGTCATCTCTCCGCCACCATTTCAGCCGACTTCACCAATGGTATGGTGCGCGCCTTCCTGGTCTCCGCTGTGATCTGCGTCCTGGCCATCGGCTGCTCGTTGGTGCGCCAGGACGTCGGGGCAGCGCACGGTGGCGCGGCAGAGCCAGCCTGAGGAAAGCGCCACCGTGCGTACGGCGGGCGGACAGTAGGCCAGGCGGCGCGGTGATCCCACCAAATACGCGCAATACGCGCGCGAAAAACGATCCCTTGACGTTGCGTGTTTGCCTACGTATACTGATTGTGTAATCGCTACCGGAACCGGAGACAGCGCAACGCGCATTGCTGCTGCGGGGATCGCACGGCAACCGCCGCCGATAGTTCGAGGCAACGCTAGCGCACCATGGAGGTATCTCACCTGTGTCAAATAAGCTCACTATTCGTGACATCGCGCAGCTTGCTGGTGTCTCGACTGCCACCGTTTCGCGCGTGCTGAATAACAAGCCTGATGTCGATCCCGCAACGCGCGAGCGTGTGATGCAGGTGGTGCACGAACACGGCTTCGTTCCCAGCGTCACGGCGTCGAGCCTGGCCGGTGGCCGTTCTCCGCTGCTGGGTGTTCTTGTGCCCTCGCTGACCTGGCCGCTCATGCCACAGATCATGCAGAGCATCGCCGAGGTGATCGAGCAAACGTCCTACGAACTGGTGCTCTACAGCATTAGCCACCGCACTGACCGCAGCGAATTGCTCGACCGCATTCTGGCGACCCGGCTGATCGACGGCCTTCTCGCCATCTATCCCGATGGCATCGCCAGCGCCGAATCGGCGGAGCACCCGCATCGCGAGGCGTCCACCCACCTGCTGGAAATCTATGAACGGGGATTCCCGGTGGTCATGCTCGACGACCAGAGTCTGCCTGGCCCCGTGCCCTGGGTCGGACCAGATAACCGTATCGGCGCGTATGAAGCGGTGCGCCATCTCGTGCGCCACGGGCACCGCCGGATCGCCCACATTCAGGGGCCGCTGCAATATCAGTGTTCGCATGACCGTTACGCGGGCTACCAGCAGGCGCTGGGAGAGGCGGGGATTGCCATCGACCCCACGCTGATCGTCCAGGGCGACTTTACCATCGAGAGCGGGCGCGCCGCTGGCACGCACCTGTTGGCCTTGCCAGTGTCTGAGCGCCCAACGGCGGCGTTTGCGGCCAACGACCAGATGGCCTATGGCATCCTCTCGGTCAGCGAGACGCATAGTCTCCATCTGCCGGGCGATCTCGCGGTCATCGGTTTCGACGATACCGCGCTTTCCGCGCATACCCGCCCGGCGCTGACCACCGTGAAGCAGCCCTTTGCGGAGATGGGGCGTAGCGCGGCGGAGATGCTGCTGGCGCTGGTATCCGCCCCGCGTGTGTTTGGCGGCGCGGCCTATAGCCAGATGGTGTCTCCGGTGGGCGCGCGCGCGGATATTGGTCTGCGCCAACCGATGCGGATCCAGTGGCCTACCGAGCTGGTCGTGCGCGAATCATGTGGAGCCGAGGATTCTAGCGCAACGGCAGCCTTTCCGATTCCCATAGACGCGGCGCGCTGAGCATCCTGGCGAGTGTCTTCGCGGACCAATTTTGTCGCTGAAGCCATGACATGCTTGACAAGATAGAATACCATCCGTATACTGTAAGCGATTACGAAACCGATACCGGGAGCGTATTCAATGAGACCAAGGAAAGGAGTGGATCCCTTTACCTGTCGAGCGACGTGGCCCATTGCCGGGAGCTTCTGGTGTCCGGACGCCGCTACGCCCACCTGCGAATCCCGTCGGTTGGGTGTGGGTTTCTGGTGACGGCCAAATTGAGATGGTCGCTCGGTCTGCACGCGTTGTCCCCTTCCGCATTGCACGTGGCTGATTCACCTGCTCTCCGCGGATGCGTACCCCTATTTCGTTGCTTGAATTTACCCGTGCGTCTCTTGCCTCTGAAGGGCCAGGATGCACCCGATTCTGGCCCTTCATCGCCTTTTAGTGTTTCGCCCTTTGCGTTGCGCTGCTCTTGTGCAACAATTGTGCCCAGGCTTTCACGAACTGCGTCACAGTATTTGCCGTAGTGTCGTCGTTTGCCGGATCCACGTCAGGATCCATTTTCCATCCGTCGTCAGGAGGTTTGTCGTGCGACATTGGCACAAGCGGGTATTCTTCGGTCTTGCACTGCTCCTCGGCCTCTCCATGCTGCTCTCCGCGTGTGGCGAAAGTTCCACCGCGCAGAACAGTGGGCCAGTTCAGCTCACTTTCTGGGGTTTTAACCAGCAGATCACCGAGCAGGCAGACGCTTTCAACAAGACGCATCCCAACATACATGTCACCGGCTTGAAGCAGCCGTCTGGCCCCGATCAGTATTATCCCAAGGTGCTTACCGCGGTCAAGGCGGGTAACGCCCCTGATGTCGCGCTGATTGAGTACCAGTACATTCCCACGATGGTTGCGAATCAGGCGCTGGTAGACCTCACCAAATACGGCGCGAATGATGTCAAGAGCCAGTTCGACTCGACCGCCTGGGCGCAGGTGATGGAAGGCGGAGCCGTCTATGGCTATCCGCAGGACACCGGCCCAATGGGGTTGTTCTACAACAAGGACACCTTCACGAAGGCTGGCATCGCCAATCCACCAACCACCTGGGATGAGTTCGCGGCGGACGCCGCCAAGATTCACGCGCTCGGCTCGAAGTATTACATCGTCTCGTTCCCACCCAAGAGCACCGGCTGGATTCAGGCGCTGATGTGGCAGGCGGGAGCCATCTGGTTCAGTGTTGACACCCAGGCCAACGCCTGGAAGGTGAACATCAATAGCGCCGCCGCCAAGCAGGTGGCCGACTACTGGCAGGGGCTGCTCGATAAGGGCCTGGTCGCCACGCTCGACGACTTCTCGAACGACTGGAACGCAGGGCTGGATAAGGGCACCATCGCCTCCTGGCCGTCGGCGGTCTGGGGCCAGGGCGTCGTCAAGGGCAACGCGGCTGACGCCAAGGGCTGGGCCGTCGCGCCGATGCCACAGTGGCAGGCTGGCGCGAATCAGGTCGGCTTCTGGGGTGGCTCCGCGATCTCGGTGGTCAACGGCACCAAGCACCCCAAAGAGGCCGAGGAGTTCGTCCGCTGGTATCTGACCAACGAGGCGAGCCTCCAGATCGGCGTGAAAGAAATCGGCTGGTTCCCCTCGAACCTCGCCGCGCGCAAATATCCAGAGGTGACCTCGCCCGATCCGTACTATAACAATCAGGTGGTGGATAGCTTCTTCACGAACGTCACCGCCGATCCAAACTGGACGTGGCCGCCCAACCTGACGGCGGTGAATCAGATGATGGGCAATGACTTTGCCGCTGCTGTCTCCAACAAGACACCGCTTTCGGGCGCATTGGATCAGTTGCAACAGCAGGTTGTCCAGGATCTGAAGAACCAGGGCATTAACGTCGCGCCGTAGCTGTTGCCGTAGTTGTTGTCGTAGCCAACCAGCGACGCGCTGACTTGGCGCCAGTGTGTGATCTCTCCCCGTCGCGCTGTCTGTCGGGGAGAGATTGCCAAACCTCTCCCATCGCGTGGAGTGGCTCGTGTTATCCTCAGCGTAGTATGGCTGTCTGGTCTGCCTGACTTGTACGAGAGGATTTTGTCAATGGAGACGTTGACGGCGCCTCGTGCCTCCGGCTCGCGAAATCTCAGTGCCTCATCTCGGAGGCCGCGCGGCACGCAGAGTCTTCGCTGGCAGCGGGCCACGCGATTCATCACGCCCTATCTTTTCGTATTGCCGTTTCTGCTCCTCTTTGTGGCGTTCTTCTTTCTCCCCTTTGCCTATTCGTTCTGGCAGAGCCTCTACACCGAGCATCGCAGTGGCCTCGGTCTGGCGCCGCCACAGATTCTCTTTTCAGGGGCCGAGAACTATGTCAAAGCGCTGCATGATCCCGCCTTCTGGGATAGCATCAAGCGCGTCATCATCTTCGGAGCGGTGCAGATTCCCATCGAGATGATTCTCGCGTTGTTGCTGGCCTTCCTGATGGATTCGGCGCTCATCCGGCTCCGGCGCTTCTTCCGGCTCGCGTTCTTCATCCCGTATGCGGTGCCAGGTGTCGTCGCCACGATCATGTGGGGATTCTTCTATAGTCCCGGCTTTAGCCCTATCGTCCAATCCTTCGTCGCGCTGCATCTGCCCGCGCCAGATTTCCTGGGGCCGCATACCGTTCTCTGGTCCATCGCCAACATCTCCACCTGGGAGTTCACCGGCTACAACATGGTGATTTTCTTCTCGGCGCTCCAGGCGATCCCGCAGGAGATTTATGAAGCGGGGCGACTGGATGGCCTCTCGGAGGTGGGTATCGCGCTGCGGCTCAAGCTGCCGCTGATCCGGCCCGCGCTGCTGCTCGGCGTTCTCTTCGCGCTCATCGGCACACTGCAACTCTTCAATGAGCCGAAGATTCTCACCAGCATCTCGCACGCGATTACGACGACCTACACGCCGAACATCCTGGCGTACAACATCGCCTTTGTGCAGACGAACTACTACTATGGCGGCGCAATCGCGGTCATTCTCGGCGCGATCACCTTCATCTTCTCGTTCGGCTTCATGCGCCTCACGCGCAGACAGTCTGGAGGCCTCTAAATGGCAAACGCTTCGCTCAAGCTGAAGCCGCGAGCCTCCCGGCAGAATCCGCGCTCGCACGAGGCGATTGGCATGCGCGGGTTCTCGGCGAAGGCTATCGTCGCCTATGCGTTTCTGATTGTGCTGACGCTGTACTTTCTCACGCCGCTCTACTGGCTGGCGGTTGCGTCCACCAAGGATCCCACCGACCTGTTCAGTTCATTCGGCCTCTGGTTCGCCCACTTCAATTTCTTCCAGAACCTCTCCGACACGTTTACGTTCGAGAATGGCATCTACCTGCGCTGGATTCTCAATACCGTGATCTACGCCGTGGTCGGCGGAGTCCTCGCCACCGTGATTTCCATTATGGCGGGCTATGCGCTGGCCAAGTACCGGTTTCCTGGGCGCAACTTGATCTCGGCGCTGGTGCTGGGGGCCGTGTTGGTGCCGGTGACGACACTGGCGCTGCCGACCTATCTGCTGATGAGCAAGATCAACATGACCGACACCTACTGGGCGGTGCTGTTGCCGTCGCTGCTCAATCCGATTGGGGTCTTCCTGGCGACCATCTATGCGCGCGCCTCGGTGCCCGACGATCTGATCGACGCCGCGCGGGCAGACGGCGCGGGCGAGTTGCGCGTCTTCTTGCAGATAGCGGCGCCGCTGCTGGTTCCCGGTATGGTCACGATCTTTCTCTTCCAGTTCGTGATGATCTGGAACAACTTTTTTCTGCCGCTGGTCGTGCTCAGTGACCCCAACCTCTACCCAGTCAACCTGGGGTTGGCGACCTGGAACTTCGACCCGGCGTCGCATCAATCGCTCTTCAACCTGATCGTGACCGGGTCGTTCCTGGCCGTGCTTCCGCTGATCGCGATGTTCCTGTTCCTTCAGCGTTACTGGCGCGCGGGCCTGGCCTTCGGCAGCACGACGGGATAATAGCGCTCTGTCGCTATGACCGGCCAACCAACATCGACCGCCTGGCAATCAAACAAGCTAGCAGACAAGCAGGTATCTTCATGATCTATCCCCGTGATTTTCTTTGGGGCGCGGCAACCTCCGCCTACCAGATTGAAGGCGCAACGCGCGAAGATGGCCGCGGCTCCTCTATCTGGGATCAGTTCGCGGCGACACCCGGACGTACCTACCAGGGTGAGACCGGTGATATCGCCATCGAACACTATCACCGTATGGAGCAGGATGTCGCCCTCATGGCTGATCTGGGCCTGAGCGCCTATCGCTTCTCCATCGCCTGGCCGCGCATCCTGCCAGACGGTACTGGCGCCATCAACCAGGCGGGCATCGACTTTTATGATCGTCTGGTCGATCAGCTCCTGGCGCACCACATCACCCCGGTGGCCACGCTCTACCATTGGGATTTGCCGCTCACGCTCTTCGAGCAGGGTGGCTGGCGCAATCGCGAGACCGCCTACGCATTCGCCGACTACGCGACGGTGATGGCGCGCGCGCTGGGGGATCGGGTGGGCTGGTGGATTACGCAGAACGAGCCGTGGTGTCCCGCCTACCTCGGCTATGGGGAAGGCGTTCACGCGCCGGGCGTCAAGGGGGATATGCAGGCCGCCGTGGATGTCGGGCATCACCTGCTGCTGTCGCATGGCCTGGCCACACAGGCGCTACGGGCGGTGACTCCTGTCGATACCCGCATCGGTATCGCGCTCAATCTCTTTCCGATCTTCGCTGGTGATGCCCGCGCCGAGACGCTGCGCACCGCTGAGCGCGCCCACCGCTTCCACAATCGCTGGTTTCTCGATCCGGTCTACCGGGGGGAATATACCCCTGGCCTGTTTGAGGATCTTGGCGCGGCCCCGCCGCCCATCCAGGAGGGCGACCTCAAGATCATCAGCGCGCCCACCGATTTCCTCGGCGTGAACTACTATAACCGCTGGATCGTGCGCGCCAGCTCCGAGATCGCCGCGAATGAGATAGCATCGGGCATCGAGTATGTGACCGACCTGCCAGACGCTACCTTTACCCAGATGGGATGGGAAGTCTATCCGCATGGCCTGGGTCTTATCCTCGAAGAACTTACCCGCAATTATCATCCGCGCACGCTCCTCATCACCGAGAACGGCGCGGCCTTCGACGATGAGTGGAACGGCAACGGACGTGTGAGCGATCCGCAGCGGGTGCTGTATCTGAGCGAGCATCTGCGCGCGGTCGGCGACGCCATCACGCATGGGGTTCCGGTCGCGGGCTACTTTGTCTGGTCGCTGTTCGATAACTATGAATGGGCCGAGGGCTATAGCAAGCGGTTCGGCATGGTCTATGTGGATTTCGCCACACAGCGGCGGATCGTCAAAGACAGCGGCAAATGGTACGCGGGCTTCATCGCCCGGCAGCACGCGCTGCACGCGGCGCCACATATGCCGCCAGCGCGCCGCTAGCCCATAGCCAGAACAGGCGCAGTATATAGGAGGAGCAGGCACATGGCCGAGGTGAGATTCGAGCAGGTTACGAAGTGGTATACCGATCAGGCGCCCGTCATCAACGACCTGAATCTCCAGGTGCGCGATTCCGAGTTCCTGGTGCTGGTGGGGCCATCGGGCTGTGGCAAGTCAACCGCGCTGCGCATGATCGCCGGGCTGGAAGACATCAGCGCTGGTGATCTCTATATCGATGACCAGCGTGTGAACGACGTGGCGCCCAAAGACCGCGACATCTCGATGGTGTTTCAGAACTATGCGCTCTACCCCCATATGTCGGTCTATGACAATATGGCGTTCGCGCTCAAGCTGCGCCGCACCCCAGGCGCGGAGATCGAGAAGCGCGTGCGGCAGGCCGCGCAGATGTTGGCCATTACCGACTATCTGACGCGCAAGCCACGCCAGCTTTCTGGTGGCCAGCGCCAGCGGGTCGCGCTTGGCCGTGCGCTGGTGCGTGACCCCAAGGTGTTTCTGCTGGATGAGCCGCTCTCGAATCTGGACGCCAAGCTACGGGTGCAGACGCGCGCGGAGATCAGCCGACTGCATCAGGCGACGGGGACGACGTTCATCTATGTCACCCACGATCAGGTGGAGGCGATGACGATGGGCGACCGTATCGCCGTCTTCAACGCGGGCGTGATACAGCAGCTTGGCACGCCGCGCGACCTCTACGATACGCCCGCCAATCTCTTCGTCGCGGGCTTTATCGGCAGCCCAGCCATGAATCTCTTCAACGCGAATCTGGTTCGTCAGGATGGCGGGGTCGCGGCGATTATCGCCAATGAAGGTGCGGCCGCGGCGACCTGGGCGCTGCGTGGGCGTTCCACGGAGCAACTGGCGGGGCAGGTTAGCGGCGATGGAAAATCGGTGCTCGTGGGCGTTCGGCCCGAGGGTTTGCGGCTGGCGGGCGACGCGGAGGCGAACACGGTCTCAGGCGTGGTGGACGTGATCGAGCATCTGGGCAACGAGCAGTATGTCTATCTGCGACTGCCCGGAGCCATCGCCGCAGACACCGCCGAGTCGCATGTGTCGGTGGCGCGCCTGCCCGCCGATGCGTCGGTACGGGTGGGGCAGACGGTGCGCCTGGCCATCGACCCCGACGCGCTGCACATCTTCGATCCCGCGACCACCAACCGGCTGGTGTGATATGCTCCTGTGAAGAGAAGGAGCATCATCATGCGCCCTGTTCAGCCACCCATTACCAATGAGGAGGAATATCACGGCTACCAGGGCGGTCGCGATACCCTGACGAAAGTGGTGCGAGAGCGCGAGCAACGTCTCATTGAGGCGCTGGCAAGTGGAGATGAGACGCTCATCGAGGCCAGACGTTTTGAACTCTTGCATGTCTTAAATGATCGGCAAGCGATCATTGATGCGATAAAACAGTATGAACAACATGTGCCGCAAAGCGCTTAACGCGGCGGATGATGTATCCAGGCATCAGGGCAGTGCGTGCTAATCGGGTAGCGGCAATTATGGCAGGTCGTCGCCATTTATGACGCTTCCTCGCCACAGGATTAGCCGCATAGCTCTCAGCCTGCGGCCCGTCCCCTTAGCACTCAGCGTCGCCACTCGGCTCACCGCTCCCGGGAGAGGTCGGGTGAGGCTCCCATTCACGCCCAGCGCGCCAGCCCCATCTCCAGCGGATTGCTCAGCCCGCTGGAACTTGGCGTCACCCGCACGCCATAGACCAGGCTGCCGTTGATCGGTGGCAGCAGGTTCGCGGTATAGCAGTGTTCGCCGTCGGGTGTCTCGCGGCTCGGCGTCATCAGGATCACCCGGCGCTCGCGCAGATTGCCGTTGTCGTCGCGCGCCGCCACCAGTTCCACGCGCACATCCTCCGGGCGCAGGCTGCCCAGCCGCACGCACGCCTCGACCGCGACCGGATCGCCAAACGAGAGACGGCCATCGTGCGGCCCCTCGGCGCGGATGCTCACCTTCGGCCATGCGGCGCGCACCGTGCGTTTCCAGTCGGCCAGTTCGCGGGCCAGCGCATAGTGTTTGGCGTCGATCCGTCGGCCATAGGCGAGCGCGGGCACATAGAGCGTTTCCGCATACTCCTTCACCATCCGGCGCATGCTGAAGGCCGGGGCCACCGTCCGAATCGCCTCGCGCATGACGGCGATCCAGCCGTGGGGCAGGTCGTCCGCGCCACGATCATAGAACAGCGGCACGATCTGGTTTTCCAGCGTGGCGTAGAGCGCCAGCACGTCGGCCTCGTCGCGCGTATTGTCGTCCTGATACTCGCGCCGCTCGCCAAACGCCCAGCCGTTCCGTCCGTTGTAGCCCTCTTCCCACCAGCCATCGAGAATGCTGAGGTTGGGCAGGCCGTTCAGGCTGGCTTTCTGGCCGCTGGTGCCGCTGGCCTCGTGCGGGCGGACGGGATTGTTCAGCCACAGGTCACAGCCGCTGACCAGATGGCGCGCCATATCCATGTCGTAGTCTTCGAGGAAGACGATCTTGCCGCTGAACTCTGGCTTGCGCGAGAACTCGTAGACCTGGCGAATGAAATCCTGGCCGGGCGTGTCGTTGGGATGCGCCTTGCCCGCGAAGACCAGTTGCACCGGGCGATCAGGGTTATTGAGCAGCCGCGCCAGCCGCTCCTCATCGCGGAAGATCAGCGTCGCGCGCTTATAGGTGGCGAAGCGCCGGGCGAAGCCAATCGTCAGCGCGTTGGGGTTGAGCAGCGCATGCGTCTCGCGGATCGACAGTGGCCCCTCGCCCAGCCGTTCGCGCTGGCGCGCCAGCCGCGTCCGCGCATAGGCCAGCAGATCCTCTTTGAGCTGGCTGTGTGTGGCCCACAGCTCATCGTCGGGAATCTCGCGCACATGCTCCCAGCGCGCCGGATCGTCCAGGTGGGCGTACCAGTCGGCGCCCAGGTAGCGCAGATAGAGATCGTCCATCGCCGGGGCTACCCAGGTGGCGGTATGCACGCCGTTGGTGATGGAGGTAATCGGCGTCTCGTCCACCTCCAGTTCGGGCCAGAGAAACTGCCACATCCGGCGCGAGACATCGCCATGCAACCGGCTGACCCCATTGCGCAGCGTCGAGAGGCGCAGCGCCAGCACCGTCATGCTGAACGCTATCCCCCAGCCGTTTTCTTCGCGGGCGAGATCGTGGAACTGGTCGCGGTCGAGCCGCAGTTGTGGCCAGTAGTCGCCGAAATAGGTATCCACCAGCTCGACGTTGAAGGCGTCGTTGCCCGCAGCCACGGGTGTATGGGTGGTGAAGATGGCGTTGGCGGCGGCAATCTCGCGCGCGACCTCGAAGTCGATATCCATCCCCTGCACCAACTCGCGGCAGCGCTCCAATTGCAGGAACGCCGCGTGGCCCTCGTTCATATGCCAGACCATCGGATCGAGGCCCAGCGCCCGCAGCGCCCGCACGCCGCCGATGCCCAGCATGATCTCCTGCGCGATGCGCATCTCGTGGTCGCCGCCATAGAGCCGCGCCGAGAGCACACGGTCGCCCGGCGTGTTGGGTTCGACATCGGTATCCATCAGGTAGAGCGGAATGCGCCCCACCTGGATGCGCCAGACCTTCGCGTAGACCTTGCGCCCCGGCAGATCGACGCTAATCATCACCTCGTGCCCTGCGGGATCCAGCGCGGGCTGCGCCGCGACCTGCGAGAAGAGCAGCTTTTCGTAGATGGCCTCTTGCTGGCCTTTGGCGGTGATGCGCTGGCGGAAGTAGCCCTGCGGATAGAGGAAGCCCACGCCGATGAACGGTAGCCCCAGATCGCTCGCCTCTTTGCAGTGGTCGCCTGAGAGAATGCCCAGGCCGCCGGAGTAGATGGGGAGCGATTCGTGCAGCCCAAACTCGGCGGAGAAATAGGCAATCGTGTGGTCGGCCTCGCTGGGGAAAGTCTGGCTGAACCACGTCGCAGACGGATGCAGATAGGCATCGAAGTCGACGCAGACGGCATCGTAGCGCGCCAGGAAATCGCCATCGGTGGCGAGCGCCGCCAGCCGCGCCGGATCGACCTCCAGCAGCACGCGCACGGCGTTATGTTCGCTGGTCTGCCAGAGTTCCGGGCTGATCGTGGCGTAGAGGCGTTGCGCGGAGGGATTCCAGGTCCACCAGAGATTATAGGCAAGTTCGCGCAGACGTTGAATACGTTCGGGTATCTCAGGAAAAACGGCCATACGACCGAGAATCTTCACCAAATAGCTCCTTATCGGGTGTGCCAAATCGTTGCCCCTGCATTGTACCCGACGCCGCGCCAACTGCCAAAATGGCGCGCCAATCACGCCCCATTTCGCCGCCAAATGTCCCAATATGTGCCAGCATGAATTTGAGCCAATGTTCAACTTTTCCGCCGCCTGCCCGTACACCATACGGCGCAGCGAACGATTTACCGGAAAGACCCGCTGTACTGGACGATTGCGCCGCAAGAGTCTAGAATGGGCGCAATAGTAATTGCGCTGTGCGTGGCGCGAACCTGGACGCGGACTTGTCAGTTTGAATGGGAGAATACCTCATGCCATCTTCTGCAACGGATACTCAGCCGACAACCCAGAAAACCGTCAAGCAGGCGTCGCTGCTCTTTCACATGGGCAAAACTACCTCGCTGGTTTCCGCCATCATGAAAGATGCGCGTGTCCACTGGCTGCCCAAACTCTTCTTCTTTGGCGCGCTGGGCGCCTTGCTGTTGGCGCTGCTCTTCCCAGAGTCGGCGGCGGAACTTCTTGGATTGGGAATCCCTGGTGTTGGTTGGGCGCTCGACGCGCTGGGGCTGCCAGTGGACGCCACAATAGACTGGGCCGTGCTGGGCGTGGCCGCCTTCAACCTGCTCAAACTCTTCCCAAAGGAAGTAGTCGGCGAGCATTACGACCACCTCTTCCGCAAATAACCCGCATCGCCCACGCTTCGTCCGGCTCCAAAACACCGCTGCATCGTTGGCGCGTCTTATCAGATAGCACGGCGAGATGAGATGCTGTGGCGCTGGCGCGATAGGCAGGAGGGCGCGGGAGTGAAACGTGCGCGACATGGTTGGGCGAAGGGGCTGGCCGCCGGGCTGGCCGTTGCGATGGTGTTTGTGCTGGCGGGGTGCGGCTTTGGCCAATCGGTGAGTAATGCGCTCTGCAATGAACAGAGTACACCAGGGCCGACTGCTGATTGTTTGGCGCCGACGGCGACCACCGCCAATGTCGCGCCGATAGCGACCGCGAGCGTACAATGCAAAGCGAAGGCGCTGCCATCGGGCTGGACATGGTACACCGACGCGCATTATCTCTTTCGTCTCGCTGTTCCTCCCGGTTGGCGCACCGGAAGCTTCGAGTTCGTCCCTGACGGATCCAATCAGCCTGTTACCTCGCCTTCCCATATTCATGTGGTGGACCTCTTCGGCCCAGGCAGCATCGGCATTGCCTCGTCGAGTGGCAAGCAGCGCAACGACACCTTCTCCCCGGTCATTGTACTTGAGGTAGACGTTGGCAGCGGGACGAGCCCGACCGCTTTTGGGAGCGGAATGCTGTCGAACTGGCATGCTCAGACAACTCCCATCTGTATCGGCAATACACCCATCACCCCCTATCTCTTCACCAACGATGAGGGCGATGTCGAGTGGGCAGCCGTACTCCCCACTGGGCCGCTGGGCTATGCATACACCTTCGAGGTAGCCTCCGACGCTGCCACGGCGACGCGCGATGGCATGCTCTTTCAGGCCGCGCTCGCTACCTTCACTCCCACTGCATGATCTGAATACGAGGCCGCGATTTCTCACTGATTCGCCAGGGCGCCATTTTTTCGCGTAACATATGGCGCACAGCCGCGATAACAGACCAGAGATATGTTATTGGCCTGTTGCGCTGGCATTGTTCGCGAGAGCATCGCAGGCGCATCCAGTGAGGGAATCGGTATGATGGCCATCGAGTCGGCATCGGCGGAATCGTTCGGGGCGGCGCTGAACGGCCAGCGCGACCGGCTGGCGCGGTTCTGTGCGCGGCTGGACATCATTACCGCTCGCGATACCCTCGAAGTGCTGTACGCCTCCGAATCCGCATAACGCCCGCGCCGCAGGACCTCTCCCGGCCTTTGGCCACCCTCCCCTACGAGGGGAGGGCCTGGGTGAAATCGTGCGGCGCCGGGGGCAGGGATCGGTCTGGCTCCCCTCTCCTCCAAGGAGAGGGGCTGGGGGTGAGGTCCGCCCATGACCTAATTACGTCGTGAAACCACATCATGCTATGGCAGGTTTAACAGCATGCGGACGGAGAGATAGAGACGCTATGGCCATGTTCAAGGTATTGCGCAACGGCAATTTCGCCCGGCTCTGGTGCGCTGGATTGATTTCGCAGGCGGGCGACTGGGTGCTGCTCATCGGCCTGCCCATCTACGTCTATATCCTGACACGCTCGCTGCTGGCCACCAGCATCACCTTTGCCGCTGGCATCATCCCGCAGATCATCCTTGGCTCGGTGGCCGGGGTGTTCGTGGATCGCTGGAACCGCAGGCGCACGCTGGTGGTCGCCAATCTGCTGCTGGCGGTGGCGTTGGCGCCGCTGGTGTTGGTGCGCACGCCTGACCACGTCTGGATTGTCTACATCGTCATCTTCGCCGAAACCTGCTTCGAGCAATTCACCGTCCCGGCGCAGAATGCCCTGTTGCCCGTGCTCGTCACCGAGGAGCAACTGGTGTCCGCGAATGCGCTCAACTCCCTCAGCAGCAATCTCTCGCGGCTGGTTGGCCCGGCGTTGGGTGGCGTCATCGCCGGATTCTTCGGGCTGAATGGCATCGTCGTCGTGGACGCGATCTCGTTTCTGCTGGCGGCGCTGGTGCTGCTGGGCATCCCAGCGTCGGTCGCCGGGGTCGTCTCATCCGCCAAAGCCACTGCGGCGAGTAGCCCGCTCGCCAATCTGCGCCGTGAATGGGCCGATGGGCTGCGGCTCCTTTTCAGCAGCCAGACGCTGTGGGTGTTGACGGCGACCTTTGCGATCTCGGCGCTGGGCGAGGGCGTCTTTGGCGTCCTCTATCCCGTCTTCGTGTATCAGGCGCTGCATGGTGGCGCGCTGGAGATCGGCGAGTTGATGAGCGCGCAGGCCGTCGGTGGATTGCTCGGCGGAGTGCTGGCGGGCTGGCTGGGTCAGCGGCTGCTCTCGCGCTGGTCCATCGGCCTGAACTGGCTGGCCTTTGGCGTCATCTCGATTGCCATCTATGGCGCGCCCGCCTGGCTGGCGCTGGCTGGTATATCGTATCCCGTGCTATGGGTGGAGATTGGCCTGTTTGTCGCGGTGGGTATTCCGGGCGTTGGCGTCCTCACTGGCTCGCAGTCGCGGTTGCAGGCCAGCGCGCCCGAAGCCTTCCTTGGCCGCATCTTTGGCATCCTGGGCACGGCGATGGGCGCCTTTATGCTGGTGGGCACGCTCGTCGCCGGAACGGTGAGCAACACGCTCGGCGTTATCCCCGTGCTCAACATTCAGGCGGCGGGCAAGCTGCTCGCGGGCGTGCTGACGCTGGCGCTGCTGCCGCGCATGATACACCCACGCGCCAACGTCGCAGCGGACGATGCGACGGAAGAAGAGCCATCCGCCGCTGGATCAGTGCGCCCCTAGACGGCTGGTTCGACCGAGGCTGGAACATCCTGCGTTCCTGTTTCTTCATTTCTGCGCGGCCAAAGAGAGACTCCCAACAGTATCCACATCACAGCAGACGCGAGTGGCGCCACGCTTAACATGATTGCCACTTTCTGGGTACCGGCATAGTCGGAGCCTCCAGAAACGAGCATAGCGATGACGGATGTCACTATGTTGAGGAGTAGTATCAGCCCGATGGCTAGCAGGAGCCAGTTGTGTCGTGGCAGAATGTGACGTCTGAGCGCGGTGATGCCGTAGACAATCATGCCGATGGCAAAGATCACCGACCCTAACATTCCTCCCATATTTATCCCATCAGCAGATAGCGGTCAGGATCGTAGAAATTACAGTTCAGCGGACTATAGCAGCTTCCGGCCTGCGAATACAGGAAGACCGAGGTCAGTCCGTCGCCCAGGGCAGCGACGATCAGGCCGAGGATCGCTCCCGTGATGCTTATCCAGCCGACCACACCTGCCCGGCTCGCCCCTCGCGCCTGCACACCGATGAGTGCGAGCACATAGAACACTACCAGAGCGGGCGCCCCCCATGAGACGACATGAACCGGGAAAAGGGCGACGCCGAGTGGTGAGTTTTCATCGAGTAGTTGCGCTATGGCGACTGTCAGGCTCAATGCGGCGAATACGGTTGCGATGACGCCGCCAATGATGGCCACCAGACTGCCAAGCCGAATCCAGGATGTGCGTGACATGTGAACCTCTTCTCGTCGGCGCTCGGCGAGCGCACTCACGATGAGATCGCCGAACGCGATCAGCCAGTAGCGCAAAAGACCAGCGATCCCACCCGTAGAGGTTGCCTCGCGGCAACAGTCGCGGAAAACCTGGAGCATGGGCACGCCATACGCTCGCCGGAACGACGGTGGATAGGCGGCGAGCAGCCGCTGGTACATCTGCACCGAGAGGCGCACTGTCCAGGGCGTCATGCGAGTGTTAGCGCTCATGACGCCCCCTCGATTCCAGCCGCTCCGCCAGCGCCGGGGAGCAACTGGCGCGCCTCCGCCGCGCGTACCAGTTGGGCGAGGCGTAGCGTCTCCGCCTGGGCCACGCGCCGCCCGAAGCCCGTCAGCCGATAGTAGCGACGGCGCTCGTCATCCAGCGCTGGGTCGGGGCGCTCATCCAATTCCGCGATTAGGCCCGCCGCCAACATCTGCTTGATCGAGCGATAGAGCGTGCCTGGCCCGATGCGCATCTGCCCCTCCGTGGCCGCCGTGATCTCCTGCATGATGCCGTAGCCGTGCCGCTCGCCATTGGCCAGCGCGAGCAGGATGTGGAAGACGGCGGGGCTGAGTGGCAGCAGCTCTCCCGGTTCTTGACTGGCGTCCATGGGACCCTCTTCACTCGCTCCACATCAGATATATCCAATGTGGATATAATAGACTCAGGCGAACGCCGTGTCAAGTGGGCGATACGGATGTGAGCGCTCTTAGAAGGGCAGGGTCGCCACGAAAAACGCCCTTGTGTTGCGTTGAAGCACCAGAGTTGCCGGGCAGCCAGCAGCGATAGCGGTGCGGGCGCGGTTCCCAGCGCGCTCCAGGTATTCGTCTGCGGCGCCAGGCGGTAGACAGCGCCATCGGCGCAGAAGGCCAGCAGCGAGCCATCACTGCTGATGGCGTCGGCATAGCATGACTGGGTGGGGGTTGCGCCTTTGAGGCAGGGGCCACAGGGCGTCTTTGCGACCAGGGCCGGATACTGCTGCCACGTCTTGCCCGTATCCACACTGCATGTCGGCGCCGCACTCGTCGCGTCCGACCCGCAGAGCATCCACTGGCGCGCCTGCGGCAGCCACGCGGAGAGCGTGATCTGCTGGTCTGGCGTCGCGATCCGCGACCAGCTTACGCCATTATCGGCGCTCTGCCAGAGCGTGTTCTGATAGGTTGCCGCCACGATTTCGCCAGCCGACGAGCCGAGGTGAAAATCGAAGAAGCTATCGTTGGTATCGAGATGCGCCGGTCGCGTCGTATGCCATGTGCGCAGCGCGTCTGTGCTGATGACCAGGTGAATTGATGTCTTCGCTACCAATCGAGTTGGTATTGTTGATTATGGCGTAGGTCGTGCCCGCGACCGTCTCCATTTCGCCTACCACGATCTCACCAGCGAGCTTACGCCAGTGCGCGCCGCTGTCGGTTGAAATCAAGCCAATCGAACGCAACGTTCCGGCCTCGCCCGATCCCCAACTGATGACCGCAGCAAGCGCAGTGGATACGCCCTGGTCGGCCACCAGATCGCAGAGTCCAACTGGCTCGGGTGTGGCTAGCGTAACGCTGCCGACCTGCGCCCACGTGGCCGCCGCATCATGCGTTGCCAGGATGGTGAAGCCGCCACTCTGTCGTGGTACGCAGGCCCACCCATCGCGCCCAGTGACCGGAGAGATGGCCCATCCGACGGCGTTGGGCGGCAGCGCGCGCTTCTGCCAGGTGAGTGCTGGCTTCGCCGTTGGAGAGACGCTTGTCCGTGCGGTTGACATGCCCTGCGCGCGGAACACCGCACCCCGCGACCAGCAGCGCGACGACGATCAGTCCGACGCACAACGTCTTATTCAGTCGATGATGCATGTTCCCTCACACTCGATTCAGCGTGTCTCACCTCGACGCCTGCGCGAACTCCAGGTATTCGCCATATCAATAGCCGCATATATAGAGAGAAGGAAAACGTGCCAGCAAGTGTTTTGCATTGCTCTACACGATGCAGCTAGATCGGTTTGCTTGCGCCGATGTGGTATTCAATCGGCAGGTGTTGCGGGTGGAGAACCATAGCGGCGCAGCAGCTCATCCA
Source organism: uncultured Chloroflexia bacterium (assembly GCA_963702665.1). Lineage (GTDB taxonomy): Bacteria > Chloroflexota > Ktedonobacteria > Ktedonobacterales > JADMIN01 > DAHUXT01. The sequence continues at coordinate 122,123 of CAVPDP010000007.1, read as the reverse complement.
GCGACATCCACGTTTCCGCTGGCTCGGTGTCGTAGGTGGTTCCGCGCTGGAGGCGCTCGCGTCCGCCGGGATGGTAGAGCACGATGATGCCCATCAGAAAGAAGCGGTCGAGCCGGGTGCGGATGCTGCTGGGACGCTCGCGGATCGTAAAGCCCAGGCGCGGCGCGCTTCTGCCCAGCAGTGTGTAGCCGTAGAGCGCGTGAATATCCTTGGGGAAGCCGCCAGCCGCCACCCATTGCGCCAGCGCCCGCAGATCGTCCCGCATCATCCGTAGCTGCTGCCACGGCGTTGTCTCGGCCACGAGTCTGGTGAGAACACGGTTGTTGACGTGGAGGATCGCTATTGGATCACGCCGCTTGATGCGCGTGCCGTCGGGCAGCGTGATCGGCTTGGCGTCGACCCGTGTGAACTGCACCTCGAACAGGTGATACGGCGCGTTCGGAATCGCGTGGTGGGGCGGCATCACCCGCGCGGTCAGCCATTCCCACAGCGGCCAGAGGCGCAAGAAGCCACGCGCCTCTCCGCCGCGCGAGCCAAAGACCAGCCGCCACCAGGCGCGCACGGGATGCTCCTGGTGTTCCTGGCGCTGTTGGGGTTGTTGGGGCGGTGGCCCAGGTCTATTGTTGGACATTGCGCACCGCGAAGATGAAGACAGCGCCCGCGATCATGCACAGCGCCGCCAGCAGAAAGACCAGCTGATAGCCGAGGGTGGTCTGGTGCGCCTGGCCGCTCAGATCCAGGATGATGGCCCCAACCAGCGGCGCGAGCAGCGTGGGGAATGTACTTGCGGTGCTCCAGATGCCCATATCTTTGCCCGCATTTTCCGCCAGCGGCAACACATCCACCGCCAGCGCCCAGTCCACGCTGCTATATGCCCCGTAGCCCACGCCGAAGAGTATCCCCAGTGGCCACAGCGGGGTACCCGGTGGCAGGACGAGAAAGCCCGTCGCGGCCAGCGCCATGCAGCCCGTGGCCATGCAGACCAGTGGCACGCGGCCCATCCGCAAGCGCAGGCGGTCGGAGAGAATGCCCAACGCGAGCGCGCTTGCCGCCGCCCCCACCAGCGCCAGCACCGCCAGCGCCGCAGTCTGCTGCACAAAATTGCTGCTGCCCGCGACGTTGGCGAAGTAGTATTCGATGAAGGTCATGAAGAGGCTCAGCCCCAGCATGACCGAGGCGCGGGTGAGAAAGACCCAGGTGAAATTGCTATGCCGCCAGGGCGAAAGCCAGTCTGCCGCCAGACGCTGTCGCCAACTGCTGTGCCTCTGTGGCTGGTACGCCGAGGGGAGTAGTGGGGTTTCGTGGACGCCGAAGACGGTGAAGAGCACGCCGATGATGAGCACGACGGCGGACAACAGATAAAAGAAGGCGCTGCCAGTGGTGATGGTATCGGCAGAGACCGCATAGGTGGTGATAGACCCCAGCAGCGCCGCCGACAGCCCCAGGCTGCCCGCGTTGCCCAGAATGGTCATCAGGCCGATGTAGCCTGATTGCTCGCCGCGTTGTGTCACTGGCACCATGTCGGGCAGGAGTCCCTGATACGCGCCGCCAATCACCCCGGCCCCCGTCTGAAAGAGCAATAGCCCGCCGAGCAACACGCCAAAGCTGCTTGGCCGGGCGAGTACCACCGCCCCCAGCACCTCGATGGCCGCGCCCAGCGCGATATACGGGCGCCGCCGCCCCAGTGGGCCTGTGGTGCGATCCGACAGCGCGCCGACGATAGGGGGGATGAAGAGCGCGATCAGGCTGCCCGCCGCCGACAGCCAGCCCAGCAGCGTCGCCTGTTCGGCATTGCCAATGCTGCCCGGCGCGACAAAGAGCAGCAACTGCACCGGCAGCACGATGGGCAGCAGCGCCGCCGACTGAAAGTTCAGCGAGAACCATAATACACTGAGCCGCAGATGCCCGCCGACCGAGATATTCGCTACGTCCTGCGCTGTCTGTTCCGCGCGATTCGCCTCGTCATGCAGGTTGTGGAGATTCATCCGGCGACTCCAGGCTCGTTCGCAATGTACGCGACACTATGTGCCTGCCACTATACAGCGAGCGATGTGTTTTGGATAGAGCGTATCAGGGGCGGCTGGCTTGCCCAATCTGGTCGATTCAGTCAATCCACCGGTCAAGCAGGCCAGCCATCGAGCCGCTGATGTCCGCTATCGGCTAGGGCGCATCAGCGGCGGTGGGTTGCTTGCTCACGGTGGACGCCTCGCCAGTGGCCGTATCTGTCTGCTCGGCGGGGGCTGGGCGCAGTGAGGCGAGATCGAAGGTGGGATCGAGCAGCGCATGTGGATTGGGAACGGGAACGGCCTCGGCGATGAGATCGCGTACCAGATCCATCTGCGCGTCGTCGTTCACCAGCATGGCGCCACGCAGTTCGCCATCGTCGATGAAGTAGGCGCTGAACTGATCCAGCGCCAGCGCCCCGCGTACCACCACGTGCGCCGCGTTGCTCGGATAGCCCAGCATGTTGATGGAGAGGTCGAACTGGTCAGAGAAGAAGTAGGGCACATGACGATAGACCTCGTCAGCGCCAGTCATGTTGGCGGCGGCGGTCTGCCCGGTGGCGATTGCGTTATCCCAATGCTCGAAGCGCATGCGCCCCAGGATGGGATCAGGATAGGCGGCGATGTCACCAGCGGCGTAGATGTCTGGCGCGGAGGTTTGCAGATGATCGTCGACCACGATACCCTGGTGGGGGTCAACGTCCAACCCGGCCTGTTGCGCCAGGTCGCTATTGAGCAGGATGCCGACGCCAATGATCGCCAGGTCGCAGGGTATCGTGACCGTCTCGGTCGCGCCGCTGCTATCCACCGGCGTCACCTGTACGGCGGTCACCTGGCCATCATCGCCCGCCGTGAAGCCAGTGACGCTGTGCTTATAGTGGAGTGTCGCGCCGCGCCGGATATATTGGGTGGCGATGTATTGCGAAAGTGCGGGCGGTAGCATGGATGGCCACGGGCGATCCTGCGGCTCGACAACGAGTCACCTGCGCATGGCGGAAAAGCGCATTGGCGGCGGTTTCCAGCCCGATGAAGCCGGAGCCGACGACGACGACACGCTTGCCCGCGTGAGCCAGCTCGCTGCGAATGGCGTCGGCGTCGGCCAGCGTGCGCAGATAGTGGATGCCCTTCAGGTCGGCGTTTGGCACGTCGAGCGCGCGTGGTCGCCCACCGGTCGCCAGCAGCAGTTTGCCATAGGTGAGCGTCTGCCCGTCGGCCAGGCGCACGGTTTTGGCGGTGGGATCGAGCGCGGCTGCCTCGCCATCCAACAGCTCCACCTGGTGCGCGTCATACCATTCTGGCTCATGCACATAGACGCCACCATTGCCGTAGACGCCTGTGTCGTTGATCTCGCCGCGCAGATACTCCTTGGAGAGTGGCGGACGATTATAGGGGCGCCGTGGCTCAGCGCAGACGATGACGATGCTGCCATTGGGGTCGCGCTTACGAATCTCTTCGGCGGCGGTGGCCGATGCCAGCCCCCCACCAATCAGCAGATACGCCACGGTACGCCCTGACTGTGCCGATGCCATGCAATGCCTCCTCGCACTCAATCTATGTTGTGCTGGTACGTTACCTATCTATCATATAGCTCAGATAGCATAAAGTGGGCCTGAGTGCGGTGGATGGTCTCATGGTTTTTGGGATAGCCAATGAGGAAGTAATCTATAATTTCCAAAGCAGGGCGATTGATGTAGACTAGATTCTGAATAGAGAATCACTCCGAGGATGATGAGATGCTGAGAGGTTGCACATGGCTATACCGGATTTTCAAACAATAATGCTGCCAGTTCTCACATTCATCGCCGATCAGCAAGAGCATACAATGCGTGATACGGTAAACGCGCTCGCAGATAACTTTGCACTCTCTGACACGGAACGGTCGGAGATGTTACCGAGTGGACAGCAGCGCACCTTTGACAACCGTGTGAACTGGGCCGTTTCATATATGAAGCATGCAGGGCTTCTTGAGTATATGCGCCGGGGTGTCTTTCGTATCACGGAACGCGGAGTGCAGGTGCTTACGCAGAGTCCCACGCGTATCGATATCAAATTTCTGGCGCAATACCCCGAATTTAATGAGTTCAGATCTGGATCGCGCAAGGAGCGCAACGGTCATTCGTCTCCTGAGCCACTTGAGCAGGATACATCAGCAGACTCCTGAGGAGCGTCTGGAGGACGGCTATCAGCGCATTCGGTTGGAGTTGGCTCAGGAGCTACTCGGGCGGATCATGGGATGTTCCGCAAGCTTCTTCGAGCGGTTAGTGGTCGAATTGCTGGTGAAAATGGGGTATGGCGGCTCACGGAAGGATGCGCGGGGAGGCGGTGGGCCGTAGTGGCGATGAAGGTATCGATCGGCATTATCAAAGAGGATCGACTAGGGCTAGATACGATTTACATCCAGGCAAAACGCTGGCAAGGAACCGTTGGCCGCCCAGACATTCAGCGATTTACCGGGGCACTCATGGGACAGCGGGCCAGGAAGGGCATATTCATCACAACATCCGTTTTCTCTCGTGAGGCAAGGGAATATGCTGGTAATATTGACAGCAAGATTGTGCTAATCGATGGCGAACAATTGGCGCAACTCATGATCGATCATAGTGTGGGAGTGTCTGTGGCAACCATCTATGAAATTAAACGGATAGATTCCGACTACTTCTTCAGAGGTCTAAGAAGTTCACGATCCAGATCCGTAAATTGCCTTTACCTTTACCACTGCCGCCTTCTTCCCACGTGACCGCATGTTACAATCGGGGATGTCACTGTAGACGACATCACCAGGTTGAGACAGACGCGCAACGAGGCGCGAGGAGCATAACAATGGCGAAACGGGCGAGCGCTGGCGAGCCTTCACATCATACGAAGCATGCCGCTGTGGTGACGATTGGCGGCCACGGCCAGACCGGCCTGGCGCTGGCCGATGTCGTCGCGGTCGCGCGTGAGGGCGCCGCGGTGCGTTTGGCGCCCGAAGCGGTGGATCGCGTGGCGACGGCGCGCGCCTTCATCGAGCGGATCGGCGCCGAGGAGCGTACCGTCTACGGCGTCACCACTGGCTTTGGCCACCTCAGCAGCGTCAAGATTTCCAGCGGCAATCTCGCCGACCTCCAGCGCAATCTGATTCGCAGCCATGCCAGTGGCGTCGGGGAGCCGTTCGCGCCCGACACCGTGCGTGCGGTGATGTTGCTGCTGGCCAATAGCCTGGCGCGTGGCCATTCGGGTGTGCGCGTCGTGGTGATCGAACTGCTGCTCGATATGCTGAACGCGGGCGTCACTCCCGTCGTGCCAAAGCGTGGCTCGGTCGGCGCGAGCGGTGATCTGGCGCCGCTGGCCCATCTGGCGCTCACGTTGATCGGCGAGGGCGAGGCCGACTACGCGGGCGAGCGGATGCCTGGCGGCGCGGCGCTCAAGCGCGCGGGATTGGTTCCGGTGACACTCGGCGCGAAAGAGGGGCTGGCGCTCATCAATGGCACGCACGTGATGGAGGCCTGTGGAACGCTGGCGCTGGCCGACGCCCAGCGGCTGGTGCGCGCGGCGGAGGTCGCGGTGGCGATGTCCACCGAGGCGCTGATGGGCAGCTTCGTGCCGCTCGACGCCCGCATCCATGCGCTACGCCCGCAGCCCGGCCAGCAACGGACCGCCGCACGGCTACGCGCGCTGCTGGCGGAGAGCGAGATCAATCCCAGCCACGCCGACTGCGGACGGGTGCAGGATCCCTACACCCTGCGTTGCGCGCCCCAGGTGCTCGGCGCGGCCCGCGATGCGCTCGCGTATTGCGCGGGGGTCTTCGACAACGAACTGGATGCCGTGACCGATAATCCGCTGATCTTCGCGCAGGATGGCGACGTGCTGAGCGGCGGCAACTTCCACGGGCAGCCGCTGGCGCTGGCGCTCGATTTTCTGGCAATCGCGCTGACCCAGGTGGCGAGCTTCTCCGAGCGGCGCACCTACAGCCTGCTTGAACCGCACGCCTGGGATACTGGCGCGAACGCGCTCAAGCCGTTTCTGACGCCTGAACCCGGCCTGAACTCTGGCTACATGATCGCCCAGTATGTCGCGGCGGCGCTGGTGAACGAGATCAAGGTGCTGGCGCATCCCGCCAGTATCGACTCGATTCCCACCTCGGCGGGCATGGAAGATTTCGTCAGCATGGGTTCGACCGCCGCCATCAAGCTGCAACAGTTGCTGCCGCTGGCGTGGCGGGTCATCGCCATCGAGCTGATCTGCGCCGCGCAGGGGCTGGAGTTCCGCAAGCCGTTCCAACCGGGCAAAGGCGTCGTCGAGGCGGTTGCCGCCGTGCGCCAGATCGTGCCCGCGCTGACCGCCGACCGTCCGCCCTCGCCCGATATCGAGGCGCTGGCCACCGCGCTGCAAGCTGGCCTGCTCGACGCGCTCGCGCCGGATGCGGAAGAATAAAGGCGGCTGCGAATCGCTGGGGAGGCGCACAGTGGACATGTCGATGGATGAGCAGATTTGGCGCCTGTTCACCGATCCGCACGGACGCTTTCACGTCGAGGTTCCTATCTCATGGCATGTGGAACAGTCCGAGGGCGCATTCACCCATAGCCACCAGGGACATGTCTGGCAGGGGCGTCGCTCCTTTACCCACGTGCTACCACCGGATAGTGGCAGCGACGCACGACAGATGAGCGTGACGATCCGTATCGAACAATTTGCGGAGACCCCGCCGCCGATCACCAGAGATCTTCCCGGAGCCGACCGATCTCAACGCCCTGCGCGCCTACCGCATCGCTCACGACTCAGACTGGCTCACCTGTATCGTTGGATACATCGCGTGTGCATATCCAGTACGAGATTCAGGGCGTAGCTGGCGCATACCATGCCATGGATTGGAAGCCGCCCGCACCGCTCTCACCAGACGAGCGGCGCAGACGATTGGCGCTTGTCCAGCGCATCATTGATTCGTTCGACATGCTCGCGCCGGATGGGGACGTGGCGTAGCGCAGCGTCTCCCAATTCGCCGTAGCTTACGCTACAGACAGGCCACCCAATAGCCCGCTGCCCGCGTTAATACATGCCGGGTGTCTTGATGGCGACCGCTTTGCGTAGCGACTCCATATCGCGCACCGTCATCGCCAGTTCGTGCGCGAGGCGTCCCACTTCTTGCAGGTTGTGGTAGTAGTTCATCTGCATATCGATGCCCATGAGCAGCCCCAGCAACATCGCCTCGGGCAGCGCCTCGCGCTCGATGGCGGAGAGTGGCCGCACGCGATGATAGGAGGCGACGGTCGCCCGCAAGAGCGGTGGCCGCCGGTCGCCCAGCCCCCACGCGAAGTCGAAGAGCACCGTATCGCGATGAGCGCGCTCGAAGTCTAGCACGCCGCTGATGGTCGGCGTTGGATGACTCGCCGCGCCAGAGCACATTCGCCATCGTAAAGTCGCCGTGGACGACCATCTTGGGCAGCTGCGGATAGAGTTCACCGAAGTAGCGGGTGGCCAGCCGCTCACGCACGAAGTCCAGCAGGTCTTCGGGCAATTCAGGCGCGGGCTGCCAGCTCTCCAAGCACCTGGTCTACCGTTTCGAGCGTCCAGGCGTTCCAGGGTTGAAACGAGTTGCCCTCTGGCGCGCAGGTTTCCAGCGCGGCATGCAGTGACGCCAGCATCTCCGCCGCTTTCGGGCGTCCCCACATCCAGTCGTTCTCGCTTGCCTGGTGTCCGTCGCGCGCGGCATAGAGCGCCCAGGACGACCCACCGCCCTCGCACGAGTGCGCGCCGTTCGTGTCGGCGATCACGCGTGGCGCGGGCAGCCCTTCTTCAAACAGATGCGCGAGGATACTGTGTGTATAGTGAATAGATTCCGCTGGATACCAATCATGGAAGCGTTTGAGGAAATAGCGCTTATTGCCTGCGGTTATCTCCCAATAATGGGCGCGCGGGCGCTGGGTTGGTGTGCTCGCGGGCTTGCTAAAATGCCAGTCCTGGAGCGGATAGTGGCTGAGGATTTCTGCGACGACTGAGGTAGCGTTCCATTCGTCAATCGTGAGCGTGCCGCCCGCGAGTCCGAGACTCTCGGCGCAGTCTTCACAACCGATCAGTTCGCCAGCGGGATTGACGACCAGAAGATCATCGAGCACACGGCCACACGATGGACAGGGTAATTGCTGAGGCGTCACAGGAGACATCGGAGCGGGCATGGAAACTCCTTAGACAAACTGCCGGGCGCTATGCATGCGGCATAGCCGTTGAAACGTACTTCCCTGCCTCGCCTCGTCAGACCCTTCGCACCCGTAACTCCACAAATAGCGTACCAACATCCCTCGGCGTCGAAAATTAGCGGACGCCGCCAGCGCACGGCGCTTTTCAGAAGAAACGTGTCAAATCGCTGGTGGCTATCATGATTTCCTCGCGTATTACCGGATAGGCTGAACCGGCGAGCATACAGAGAATTATCAGCAGCTCAGGGGGCGATCACATCCTGTGGTCTCTGGCTGCATCATTGACCATTCCCGGAACGGAAGCCGGAGCGATTCCTGAGACTGGCGACGGCTCTTCCGACAAGCCAGATCAGTCTTACGTCGCCGGGTCGTGACTCAGGGCCACGTCCATAGGCGTGAATTTCCGGGGGCCTTCCGGTACGCAGCCAGCATAACACAGAAGGCCAATCCATGCAAAAACTGCTGAGTTAGCAACCCTGATGGGCTGGTACATCCGTCCATATCAGGCGGCGTCAGGACGATGTAACGCTGCTCGCCTGCGCCTGATGCGTCGCCAGCCACCCCTTGATGCGTGCGAGCGCCAGTTCGATCTGCTCGATGGAGTTGGCGTACGAGAGGCGAATGTAGCCCTCGCCAAACGCGCCGAACGCCGTGCCCGCCAGCACCGCGACGCCCGCCTCGCTCAGCAGTTGATCGGCCAGTTCGCGCGAGGCCAGCCCGGTTCCGGTGATGTTGGGGAAGGCGTAGAACGCGCCGCCCGGCGTGGCGCAGGTTACGCCCGGAATGTCGTTCAGCCCGGCGACGATCACATCGCGCCGCTTATGGAACTCCGCCACCATATCCGCGGATGGCTGCTGCGATTCCGTGAGCGCCGTGACGCCCGCCATCTGGGTGAAGGTCGCCGTGCAGGAGTTGCTGTTGGCCATGAGCCGCGTGATGCCGGGAACCATCTCACGCGGGAAGAGGCCGTAGCCCAGCCTCCACCCGGTCATCGCATAGATTTTTGAGAATCCATCCAGCACGATGGTGCGCTCGCGCATGCCCGGTAGCGACGCGATGCTGATGTGTTCACCACCGTAGAGCATCCGGCTGTATATCTCATCGGAGAGTACCGTCAAGTTGGGATATTTCAGCACCGTCGCGGCAATCTGCTCCAGGTCGGCGCGGCTGAGGATGCCACCGGTGGGGTTATGCGGCGAGTTCAGGATAATCATGCGCGTGCGCTCGTTGACGGCGGCGCACAGTTTATCGACATCCAGCGAGAAGCCGCGTTGCTCCTCGATCTGCGCGGGCACAGGGCGCGCGCCGACAAACTGGATCATCGATTCATAGATGGGGAAGCCTGGATTGGGATAGATGACCTCGTCGCCCGCCTCGCACAGCGCGAGGATGGAGAAGAACATGACCGGCTTGCCGCCCGGCGTCACCACCACATCGTCCGGCGCGAATGCGATCCCGCGCCGCTCGGTCGCGTCGTTGGCGATGGCCGCGCGCAGTTCGGGGATGCCGGGCGCGGGGGTATAGTGGGTGTAGCCCTCGCTGAGCGCCTTGCGCGCCGCCTCGATGATATAGGCGGGCGTCGTGAAATCCGGTTCGCCAATCTCCAGATGGACAATCTGCCTGCCCTGCGCCTCGAGCGCTTTGGCGCGCGCCAGCACCTCGAACGCGGTCTCGGTGCCCAGTTCTTCCATACGTTGCGCAAACTTCATTGTTTCTTCTCCACACTCGCCACTCTGCGAGTGATTTGTCTCGAATTGTCTCGTTCAATCTGGCTGGCGGCTGATGCTCGTTTTAGTAAATTACGAGTGCGAGCAGCTACGCCCGGCCTGTGACAGAAGTCTGAGGGGCGCCTGCCGGAGCATAAATGGCCCCGGCGAATTTCCGCACCAGAATCATCCGCCCATTCGCCGTAGCGTTTACGCTACGGCCTGCTCCCCGCCAGCCATCAGCCGCCAGCCACTCCAACCTGAGGCATGATAGCACGATTTTCGCTGGATTGTCCCGTTGCTCCCGGTCGCTTCCAGCCGCTACCAGTCGCGCGCCAGCGCCGAGCGGCCCTGGCCGAGCGCCTCGTTGTTCAGCCCGGCGGGGAGCGCCTCGCCCTTCAGGCCAGCGATCAGATTGCGCGCCGCGATATCGGCCATCTTGCCACGGGTCACGCGGCTGGCGCTGGCGATATGCGGCACGACCAGACAGTTGGGCTGTTGGACGAGTGGCGAATCGGCGGGCAGTGGCTCTGGCTCGGTCACGTCGAGCGCGGCCCCGGCGATCTGGCCGCTCCGCAGCGCCTCCAACAGCGCATCGGCGTCTACCACTGGCCCGCGCGACGTGTTGACGAGAATCGCGTTGGGCTTCATCAGGGCGAACCGCTCGCGATTCATCAGGTGGTGTGTTTCGGGCGTCAGCGGCGTGTGGATGCTCACGAAGTCGGCCTGCGCCAGCACGTCCTCTAGCGGGGCGTAGGTCAGGCCAAATTGCTGCTCGAGGTCTTCACGGCGTAGCACATCATAGTAGATGACGCGCATATCGAAGCCACGGGCGCGCTTGGCCATCTCCACGCCGATGCGTCCCAGCCCCAGCAGGCCGAGCGTCGCGTGATGCACATCGTGGCCCATCAGCAGCATCGGTCCCCACGTCTTCCACTTGCCCGCGCGCACGTAGTCCGCCCCCTCGACGATACGCCGCGCCGCCGCCATCAGCAGCGCAAAGGCGAAGTCGGCCGTCGTCTCGGTGAGCACGCCTGGCGTGTTGCCCATCAGAATGCCGCGACTACTGCCCGCCGGAATATCCAGATTGTCGAAGCCGACGGCGTAGTTGCTGACGACGCGCAGCCGGGGGCAGGCGTCCAGCAGTTCGCCGTCAATCGTGTCCGTCAGCAGGCTGACCAACCCATCGGCGTCGCGGGTCTCGCGCAGAATGACCTCGCGTGCGGGCGGCAGTTCATCTTCCCAGACGGTGGCGTCGCAGAATGCGCGAATCTGATCCAGTCCTTCATTGGGGATAATGCGCGTGACAAAGACTTTTGGCTTGCTCATGCGTTTCCTCTGCTTTTGTGGTTACTATCACTCCGACAACACCGGAGTCTCGCGGTGTTTCGCGCCCGGCGAATAATGCGAACGAGCGCGGTTCTGTTTCCAGTGTACCTTACAGCGCGAAGAGGGCTTTTCGCGCCTCGTCGCACGTACATGCAGTTTTCCAATGACTGGGGAGCGGGCGGTTCAAACCGCGTGATACAGGCCATCGCTGGCGGACGCCACGCCCGCCAGCGGTCCCCCTATGTAACTGCTAACCGCCCTGAGCCTCCCGCACAGCCGCGCGGTTGCAGACTGCGCAGGCGCTTCGCCGCGAGGCAGCGAGACCCTTAGGCCGGCTTTAGCCGCCAGCCGCCGTGGCTGTCCCTCGATTTTGGAAAAGAACATCGCGCGGTTGCGCCTCCACAACAAGATATTCGTCACCCCGCTTGCTTTTTGCCGTGGCCTTGTGGGGTACACTGTCCTCGCAGGCGCAGACTGGAGTACCCGGCGTTCTGCGCATTTTGGTGGTTTGATTTCGTCTTCATAGCGATAGCATCACATATGCCGCAGTATGTCTCATGATCGCGTGTTCAGCGCTGAGCGGGGGAAAGTGTTGCCTGAAAGGAAGAACAGGCGCATTTCGGAAGAGGGGCAGGGCGTGATGGATAGCAACAATTCAGGGTACGCCAGCAGGGCGCCGCAATCCGCGCTGCTCTCGCCATGGAGGCGCCTGGGCGACCGCAGCGCCACGCCACCCGTCCAGCGGCATGCCTTCCGTCGCTTGCAGACCCGCCAGCAATATCTGCCGCTGCTGGTGGCGACGACCGTATTGACCTTGCTGATGGTCATTATCGTCGGCTATGTCGCCGCGCGCGCCACCACTATGAGCGCCGCCCAGGCCAGCGCCAGCACGAACGCGCAGATCGCGCGTGAGGTCATTAGCGAGCGCGGACAATATCCCGCCATCGTCAACAAACAACTGGTGGCGAGTGGTGGCGCGAGCAACTACGCGCTGGTCAACGATACCTGGGTGGTCGACCATGTGCGCCAGTTGACGGGCAATTGGGCGGTCATCTATCAACTGACTGGCACGACTTTGCAGCCGTCACTGGTGTCGGTCGCGGCGAATCTGCCCAAGACGGATGGCCTGGGGCATGACATCGCCAACACGCGCGCCACGAATCAGCCGCTGCCGCCGGATGCTCAGGCGGCGATCCTCGGCTCCTGTGGCCCGGTCAACGCCAGCACGGCCTGCTATGGCGACTATAGTGGTGTGGTGACGATTGCGGGCGTGAGTTATGTCGCCGGGTTCGAGCCGCTGCTTGGGCAGGATGGGAATCTGGTGGGCGCGGTGGGCGTGATGACCCCGCTGGACGACGTGCTCGCGGCGCCAAAGCAACTGGCGATCTTGCTGCTGATGGCGGGATTGCTGGTGGGGTTGATTGTGGTGGCGGTGGGCATGTGGCTGGTGGATCAGTTTCCCAATCGCCTGTTGCGCCAGCTCGATGGCCAGCTCGATATGATGGCGCATGCCGCCGTCGAGTTGGGCAGGCTGGCCCACCAGCAGCAGTTCCGGCTGCACCATCAGCAGCGGGCCGCGCGCCAGGTGGGCGAACATGCGATGAAGCTGGAGTCGCTGGCCTCGGAGATGGATGACGGCCAGGAGGCGTTGCATCAGACGTCGACGGCGATCTGGGAGCAGATGTCGCAGCCAGGTGTCGCGCTCAATGCGGCGACGGCGCTGCGGCTGGCGCGTGAGGCGGCGGTGCGCGCCTCAGAGGTGGGCATGGCTGGCGACGCGACGCGGGCGCATGCGCGGCAGGTTATCATGCTGATGAATCAGGTGATTGCCGAGGGACGCGCGCTGGCGCAGGAGGGCCAGGAGGCCGAGAGCCACGCCAACGAACTCGCGGCGACGCTGGATCGCATGGAAACTGACCTGGGCGAGCATCTCACGCCCCACCGCTACGATCTTGGCAGCGCGCCGCTGATTCGCCATATTACGGACGCCTCTGATCGTCTGCGCCAGATGCTCCAGGCAGTGGAAGGCGCCGCGACGAATCCGCGCAAACGCGCCACTGGCCATCCTCCGCATCGCACTGGTGGGCCGAGGGGCGCGGCTGGTGATGGGCTGTCGGGCCTCTCGCTGGGCGACGACTCAGGCCGGTTCCGGTCGCCGCCACTCCATGGCAAAGGGCCATTCAATGCGTTTCCCGGCGCGTCGGGGAGTCGGCACGGCGGCAACGGCGGCAACGGTGGCAGGCGTCCTGCGGGCGATTCGCCGGCGCCTCCGGGTGGGCTGCCGCCACTGGGCCGCTTCGACGATGATCCGCCGCCACGTGGGCCAAACGATAGCCACTGGCTGAACGACAAATAGCAGTTCCACGGTGAGCAGCTGGCGGTTGAAACCGCGCCTGAACGGCCTCCCGCACGGTCGGCCACGAAGTCCGCCTGCGCGGACTGCCCAGAATTTGCCTGCCACATTGGCCCTGCTAGAAAGAATCTATCCCTGTGAGGCTTGGGGAAGGATATTCCCGCAGGCTCCCTCTTGACGCGCTGTGAATCCGCCAGTACGCTGGATACATTGGGGGAATTGGGGAGAAAGGACGGCGGCCAATGGCAGCGCTGGTAGGCATTGTGATGGGCAGCGACTCTGATTTGCCGACCATGCGTGGCGCGGCGGAGATGTGCGAGCGCTTTCGCGTCGAGTATGAGATGCGTATCGTCTCGGCGCACCGCACGCCCGACGATATGGCGGAATACGGGCGCACGGCGCATGCGCGCGGGCTGCGGGTCATCATCGCGGGCGCGGGTGGCGCGGCCCACCTGCCCGGTATGCTGGCGGCGCATACGCCCCTGCCGGTGGTTGGCGTGCCGGTGCCGTCGGAGTTCCTGCGCGGGCTGGATTCGCTGCTGTCGATTGTGCAGATGCCGCAGGGGGTTCCGGTGGCCACGGTCGCCATTGGCAGCGCGCGCAACGCCGGGCTGCTGGCGATACGCATCCTGGCGACGAGCGACCCCAACTTGCAGCAGCAGATGATCGCGTATCAGGCGGAGATGGCCATCGCCTCGCGCCAGAAGAATGTCGCCCTGCGCGATCAGCAGTCCGGCGGCTGACCCGCTCGCCCCGCTGCTCTTGTGGATAACCGTGGTGGATAAGTACCCCTCACATTGTGGATAACCTGTACTTTGTAGAGTGGGCAATCTCGACACATGACACTTCCTCGCTTTGTGATACGAGATGTGCAGTCGCAATCCGTGATGTGCCGAAGTGGCGGAACCGGTAGACGCGCGTGTCTGAGGGGCACGTTCCTTCGGGAGTGGGGGTTCGAGTCCCCCTTGGCGCCCATAGAGAGCATCATGTGTCTGAGGATTCCAGCCAGCTTTCGTCCCCACCCTGTATCTTCGCTTCCATCTCAAACGCCCTGAACACACGCTCGGCGTCTCCCCACGTCCCTCTTTCCCTGCGGCCAACGTGTGCAAAGATCACTGGCTAGTTGTCGCGCATTACCAGTACATCTGGCTGCTACGCGGCTATACTGGTGGCTGATGATATATCGCGCCATGAGCTTTCACGTGCAGGAAGAGGTCTTAGCATGCTCATCCGCTCGCTATCACAGTCACGAGTACGGTCCACGCGCCACAACTCCTCGCTCTCGCACTGCTCTCGGCCATCATCGCGGCGTCCGTCGCTGGATGCGCCACCAGTACGGTCATCGTCAATGGGACGCCGAACGCCACCAGCGCCGCCACATCCGCTGCGACCAGCGCGGCCGACGACACGGCGGCGACCAGCACGGCGACCACCTGCTCCCAGGTTCCTGGCTTCGCCCAGGCTGGCCCAGCGCCACACGCGGGCGCTGTATTCGGGAGCATTCCATTCCCTGACCCGTCACACTCGCTCTATACCGACCTCAAGGTGGTGTTCAACGGCGGGACGGGCCTCTATTCGATCTCCTATCTGTCGGTCTGTACGCCCAACACCACCGCCAACGCCGTGCGCTCCCACTTCGCTACCAATGCGCCAAACACCGCCTGGAAGCAAAGCTCAACCTACCCCTATGATGGCGGCTATCAGGCGCCCTGTGGCGACCCCTATTGCTGGAGCCGCGTGCCATCCAGCCCCAATTTTCTCTCGCTGGAGAAAGTGACCGATGTCGGCAATGGGCTGGTGACGTATGGCATCCGGCTGGCGAGTCCGCCAGGAAACCCCGATTGCAGTAATATCGTGCCAGGAGGGGGATCAGGCACGTTGAGTTCTTCTGGAGCCAGCAGCCGCCCGTGCCCGTGCCGCCGCTGACCGTCGAGGGAATGGGCAGTGGCCACGGGGTCGGCGGTAAGACGGTCTACTCGCAGGAGATGTGCGGCCCCGGAACCGCAACCTCGGTGAAAACCTTCATGAGCGGAGAGTTGGCCAAGCTCGGTTATTCCGCGACCAATCAGTCGCTCTGTGGAACCACGGGCTGGGTGGTCAAGGGCAGTCTGGCGATTGCGTGGACCGTCAGTGATCCGACTGAACTGGTCGTTGAGCTACTGCCAGTAACCTCCCAAGTCTTTATACCTCAATGGGGTAGTAGTGTAATAGTTGGCCACTACCCCAATTTTTCTCTGTCGCCTTTCACCCCTCTGCGGGCAGATTCTCGCGTGTCCACGTGCCGACCCGTTTGATCGTATGCGCCTGGTGAGCCACGAGAACCCCGTGGGCGCGTTCGACATCCTCCGTTTTGAGACGTCTGCACCTGAATGACGACATGGCCCTGCCGCCGCTCTGCCGCGTATTGCTCCTGGTCGAGGCCCTCTTCGGTGAAAAGGCTTTCAGCGTGTGTCGGCGGGTCGGCCAGCGTACCCTGCTGGCGCTCAGATTCCGGCGTACTCGGTTGCAAGGGAGCGGACATGGCAATATCGGCTGCGGCGAATCCCTCCGCCTCTAATGCTTCTCTGGCTTTTTGAGCCGCGCCGGGCGTATCGACTACCGCAATCACATAGTTCGTGAAAGGAACCTTGCCCTGAGCATACTGATCAGACGTTGTCATCTGAGGCCTCTTCCTGCTGAAAATATCGGCAACGTTGGCATCCGGTTGGTCATCCGATTGGCATCTGTTCGCGGGTCAATGGGGGCACGCAAACCTATCGGAGACACGCCTGCACAATCTGTGCCGGTTCTCCAAAATGCGCATTCCGTCGGTGGGACATCGACTGGCCGCGCCGCCGTGTGAATCACGCCACAGACATTGCGCGCCACCATCCCGCGTCCATTGACACCAGCCGCGCCACGCATCTACAATGACTCGTGCGCCGCCTCCGGATTATCGCGGGCGGCTTCTGCGCGCCATCGGGGCATATCGCTGGGTTTGCGCCAGGATGTTACTGGCAGCGCGCTCCTGGCGCGAAGGAGTTAGGCATGGGTATTGGCCTGGAAGAGACGACACCAACCAAAGAGCCACATCGGCACGTCTTCGCGCGCTTGATCTCGACAATCATCCATCCCATCGCCTTTCCGCTGCTGACCCTGGGCATCGTCACCTACATCGCTACCTCCTCGTTCGCGGAGACCTCGCGCTGGCTGTTGCTGGCCATCGTGCTCACCTCGCTGCCGGTCGCGGTGCTGGTCGGCGTTCAGGTGTTGCGCGGCCAATGGACCGATCTGGATGTCAGCGTGCGCCGTCAACGGTATGCGCTCTACCCCTTCGGCTTCGCGTGCCTGCTGGCGCTGATTCTCGCCTATGCCCACTTCGGCGCGCCCGCTGTCGCTATCCGCACGATGAGCGCGTTTGCCCTCGCCAACCTCGTCGACGCCTTCATCAACTTCCTCTATAAAGTGAGCGCGCACGCCACCGGGGCCGCCGCCTGCGCGTCACTGCTCTGGCTCGGCGCGTCCCCTGCCTGGGGTATCGCCGCATCATGCGCCGCGCTGCTGGTGGGCTGGTCGCGCGTCGAATTGGGACGCCACACCCGTGGGCAGGTGCTGCTGGGCTGGGGCGTCGGCGTGCTCAGTTCAGTGATCGTCTTCATGCCACGATAGACTCGCTTCTCAAGCGATTCGGATAGCCATGCCATGAATAGAACCGACCGCCTGCTGGCCATCGTCCTGGAGCTACAGGGCAGGGGATGGCAGCGGGCCGAAGATCTCGCCGACACCTTCGAGACCAGCAAACGCACGATCTACCGCGATATGCTGGCGCTGGGCGAGGCTGGCGTGCCGGTCGTCTCGATTCCGGGGCGCGGCTATTCGCTCGTCGCGGGCTATTTTCTGCCGCCGCTCTCCTTCACCACCGACGAGGCCACCATGCTGCTGCTGGGCAGCGATGTGATGGCGCAGAGCTTCGATATCCAGTATCGCGCGGCGGCGGAATCCGCTGGCCGCAAAATCGCTGGTGTGCTGCCAGAGCGGCTGCGCGAGGATGTGCGGGCGTTGCGCGAGCGGATCGCCTTCATCCGGCAGAATATCAGCATGACGCCAGATGAGGCGCAGCGACTGCTGGTGTTGCGGCGGGCCATGCTCGAAGGGCGCCAGGTGCGCTTCCGCTATTTTGCGCGTTCGCACGCCGATGGCGCACAGACGCCGACGGTCCGCATCGTTCATCCCTATGGGCTGGCGCATATACGCGCCTTCTGGTATCTCACCGCCTGGGACACCACGCGCCGCGACATACGCCGCTTCCGCCTGGCGCGTATGGAAGACCTCGACGCGCTGGATGATACCTTCACCCTCCCGGCCGATTTTCGGGTGGGCAGACGACGCGAACTATCCACTGAGGAGATGATTGTGGCGCGCGTGTTGCTGGATCACGAGGTGGCGCGCTGGGCGCAGGAGGAGCCGCCGTTCTTCCGGGTGGCGGAGGAGATGACCGCCGATGGGCTGGTGGTGACGTTGCGCGTGCATGACGAAAAAGACGTCGTCCAGTGGCTGCTCGGCTGGGGGCGCCATCTGCGCGTGCTGGAGCCGGAGTCGCTGCGCCAGCGTATCGCCGCCGAAGCCGCCGCGATGCTTTGCCACTATCAGCCCTCCTGACGAGTTTTTCTGCGTTTCATGCCAACGCTTCCACTACTGACATACTGTTGTCACTCGCCCCTGTCATACTGCTCTCAGAGCCGACGAGGAGTTCTCGCGATGGCTCAGGATTTCAGAAAAGAAGGGTGATAAGAGATGACTACCGGATTGCAGTTCGTGATTCGCCATGTGGATGATGTGGCCGCTGTCGCCGCCGCCCGCGCGTTCTATCTGGAGAAGCTGGGGCTGACGATTGATACGGATACCGAGGGATTCGTCCAGTTTTCAGCGCCCGATAGCGCGCAGTTTTGGGATTTCGGCAGGCCGAGATGATACCCGCACCGAGGAAGTCGAACTGTGGTGGGTGGTAGACGACGCCGACAAGTCGTTTGCCGAGTTGCAGACAAGTGGGGTCGAGGTGATCTTCGCGCCCAAGGATTTGCCATTCGGGCGCGCGTTCGCCATCAAGGACAACGGCGGGGATAGCTGCTATCTGCTGCAACTGCCACGCTAGCCGCAGAGTCACGACTCGGCATGTGGTGGCGGCTGAAGCCGCGCCTACCTACGCCCGGCCTGTCGGCCACAACAGCCTGACGCGGTGGACGACCAGGCTGCACGAACGGGAGGCGCCACTGGGCCCCTGCATGAGCCGAGGGGCTGGGGGTAAGGTCTCCGCAACCCGCGACGGCGGGTTTGGTGGCCGCAGGCGTTCAGGCGCGGTTTCAACCGCCAGCCAACTACCCGATGGCGTAGACGACCGCGACATCCACCGCGACATCCTGCTGGCCCGGCTGGATCGGCGTCGGGGTAGCGGCTTTACTGCTCTGGTCGGCGGCGGCCTGCATTCGCGTACGGGATCGGGCCGGACGAGTTGCCGCAGCCGCCGACCTGAATCGAGACGGGCGATCCGAGATTGACGCCCGCGCCCTGCGCGATATGGGTCGCCTGATTCTTCGCGTCGGTGAGCGCCTTCTGCTGCGCCTGGGTCGCTGCCGCCGATGGATCGCTCGACGAGAACGAGACGCCGCTGACGAAGACGCTATTGCCGCCCGCCGCTGTCGCCGCATCGATCAGCTTGCTGACCGCCGAGACATCGCGCACCGTCACGTTGACACTGTTCGAGGCCGTATAGCCCGTCGTGCGGGGCGTGCCACCGCTATAGTCATACTGCGGCGAGATCGAGACGTAGCCGGTCTGAATGTCGTCGGCGGAGACGCCGTTGCTCTTGATCGCGTTGATGACCGCCGTCATCGCCGAGGCCGCGCGGTCACGGGCATCCTGCGCGCTACTCGACTGCACACTCACGCCCGCGTTGATCTGCGCCCGGTCGGGTTTGATCTGCGCCGTGCCGTGGCCACAGACGCTGATGCCGGTCTGCTGCGAGGTGACTGGCAACACGGAAACCGCTCCCGCGTGCGCCACGTTGACCAATCCCAATGTAATCGCGATGATGGTCAGCACGGCGAAAATGGCGATAAGCGCAAGCATCAGCCGTGTTGATCCCGATGATAGAGACATCTATCCCCTCCCTGTCAGGTGGCCGTAACATCCACAATCTTTCGTGTGCGCACGCCGCTATGACGGCAAACACTCGCCGAAAGTTCCAGCGGCTTCCAGCGGCCTCCAGGAAGGCGATTCCCATGCGGGCGGGAGGCATCGCGCCGCCGAGGCATCGGGCAAACTTGACAAATCGTTCCCTATGGCACAATACTTTACTTATGAAAGTATTGGAAATCGTCTACCCCTGGAAGGGAATACGCATATGAAGGTTGAAATCTGGTCGGATGTCGTCTGCCCGTGGTGCTATATCGGCAAGCGCCGCTTCGAGTCCGCGCTCGCTGAGTTCCCGCAGCGTGACGCTATCGAGGTGATCTATCGCAGCTTCCAATTGGATCCAACCGCGCCCGTCGATTCAGGGAAGCCGGTGACGGCAATGCTCGCGGAGAAATATGGCGTGAGCCTGGCGCAGGCAACCGCGATGAATAGCCGGGTGACTGGTCTCGCGGCTGAAGAGGGTCTGGACTACCACCTGGAGAAGGCGCAGCATGCCAATACGGTCAAGGCGCATCGCCTGATCCATCTCGCCGCCAGCAAAGGCCTGCAGAATGAGGCGCTGGAGCGAGTGATGACTGCCTACTTCACCGAGGGCGAGAACGTCGGCGATACCGAGACGCTGGCGCGCCTGGCGGCCGACGCGGGACTCGACGCCGACGAGACGCGCGCTGCCCTGGAGAGCGACGCCTACAGCGATGCCGTGCGGGCGGACGAGCGGCGCGCGCGCATGCTCGGCATCACTGGCGTCCCATTCTTCGTCGTGGACGAACGCTATGGGGTCTCGGGCGCGCAACCAGCCAGCCTGCTGCTCGAAGTGCTCGAACAGGCGTGGGCCGAGAGCCACCCACTGCTCAAAGTGACCAGCGCATCGGCAGATGCCGATGTCTGCGAAGGCGATACCTGCGCGCTGCCCCAGGCAGACCAGACAGATTGACAGACTAGTCGGCTTCGCCAGAGACATGAGCCGACCCTGGCCGGGGCGGTATCACTCGATGGTGATGCCCATCGCGCGGACAAGGGCCAGCGCCTGTACTTCGTCGATGATCGCGCCGCGCAGTTCGTCGGGGCCTGCGCGCATACCGTCGATCTGGCAGCCGCGCAAATCCGCGCCCGTGAGCGTCGCCCCGGTGAAGTCGGTGTTGCTGAGGTCGCAGTGGACGAACACCACCCCCGTCAAATCCGCCTTGCGAAAATCCGCCCCGGCGAGTGGGCATTCCTCGAAGCGCACGCCGAGCATCTTTGCCTGATAGAACTGGGCGAGATCGACCTTGCAGTCTCTAAAGACGGTGTCGTGGAACAGCGCCTCCTGCGTGCTAAATCCGGTCATGCGGCAGGTGACGAATTCGGCGCGGACACAGGCCATATTGGGCCACGCCGCATTGGCGAGATTGCAACCCGCAAGGCGCACATCCTCCAGACGCAGGGAATCGAACCGCGTCATAGTGGCGACCATCTGGGTGAAGATGACCGTCTCGAAGTGCAGGCGGGAAATAGCGCGCTCCGTGAGATCGAGGCGCTGATATTCCAGGTTCGAGTACGTCTCGTGGTCTTCGGGCGTATCGCTCGGTAGCTCAGCGGGCGGCAGCGCCCTGGGGAGTTGTGGCGCTTTGATGCTGTTTTGTGGCTTGCGTGTCCCCAAAAATGCGCTCTCAATTCTGCTGTCGATGCACGCTGACGTCGTTCCTACGCGCCGGGTGTCATCACCAGGCAGGTGGTGCTGGCGGTGGCGTAGAGCTTGCCGTCGGCGTCGGTGAGCCGCCCCTCGGCCACCGCCATCCGTCGCCCCAGGTGAACGACCGTGCCCTCGGCGCGTACCGGGCCAGTCGTCATCGTCAGCGGGCGCAGATAGTTCACCTTGATTTCCAGCGTGGTGTAGGCGGTTCCAGCGGGCAACGACGCATTGACAGCGCAGCCCATCGCCGAATCGAGCAACGTCGCGGCCACGCCGCCGTGGACGACGCCGATGGGATTGTAATGATATTCGGCGGGTGTCATTGCGAAGACCGCGCGCCCCTCTGAAACCTCGACCAGCTCGAAGTTCATCGTCTGTGCGATGGGCGGCTGCGGCCCTGTGCCATCGATGATGGCGTGTAGGACTTCCATACCGCTACTGGTCGCGAATTTGCGTGCGGTCTCTATCGGGTCGTCCCAGGTATAGGTTCGCGTGCGGTCGCTCTCGTCTGTGCTGCTCATGTTTCCCTCATGTTATAACAAGTCCGCCTCAGTGGTTGCCGTTCGACTGTCCTCTCCCCCAGCATACCGCTTCTGGTTCCCCCTCCCTTTTAGGGGAGGGGGTTAGGGGGAGAGGGCAGCCTCTACCAACCGCCACCAAGCGCGGCGCGTCGGCCAAGCGCGCGCCAGCGGCTGCCGTCACTGCTATCCTGCTCACCGCCGGGGCGCCGGTGGCTGGCGGCTGCCTCGCCCTGATCCTGGGCGGCCAATGCGGCGGCCAGCGCCGCAATCTCCTCCCGCGTCAGGTCGCCCGCGCCGCCGTTCTCATCGGTAAGCTGGTGTTGCGCTCCGTCGGCGTCCCACGTCTCGGCGATGAAGTCGGTCGAGAAGTCGCCCGCCACGAAGCGCGGCTGGGCGAGTAGCCACCGCGCAAACGGGATCGTCGTGCGCACCCCGGCGATGATATATTCGTCGAGCGCGCGTCGCAGTCGGGCTATCGCCTCCGTCCGGTCTTCGCCCCAGCAGATCAGTTTGGCAAGCAGCGAGTCGTAATACAACGGGATTTCCATGCCGTCGTAGAGCGCGCCATCCAGCCGGACGCCCGGCCCGGCGGGATCACGCAGCGCGCTGATACGCCCCGACGCGGGCAGGAAATCGGTTGAGTGGATCCTCTGCCGTGATGCGCGCCTCAATCGCGTGCCCCCGGAAAACGACCTGTTCCTGGGTGACGCTCAGTGGCAAACCCGCCGCCACGCGCAATTGCTCGCGCACGAGATCGAGTCCCGTGACCAGTTCGGTGACGGGATGTTCCACCTGCAAACGCGCGTTGACTTCGAGGAAGTAGAAGCCGCCATCTGGCCCCAGCAGAAACTCACACGTCCCCGCGTTGACGTAGCCCACCGCCTGCGCCAGCCGCACCGCCGCCTCGGTGAAACGCGCCCGTAGTGCGGCATCGATTGCTGGCGAGGGCGACTCTTCGATCAGCTTCTGGTGGCGCCGCTGGATCGAGCATTCGCGCTCGCCCAGGTGGATGACGTTGCCGTGCGTATCGCCGAAGATTTGCACCTCGATGTGGCGCGCCGGGATAACCGCCTTCTCCATATAGACGCTGCTATCGCCGAATGCGCCCTGCGCCTCGCTGCGCGCCAGCCGGAGCGATGATTCCAGATCTTCGGGCTGGTGGACGAAACGAATACCCTTGCCGCCGCCGCCCGCCGCCGCCTTAATCATGATGGGATAGCCGAGTTCTCCCGCGAGCCGGGCAGCCTCGCGCATATCATCCAGCCCGGTATCGTAGCCGGGAACGATAGGCACGCCAATCTGCTGCGCCACGCGGCGGGCAGCGGTTTTCTCGCCCATCTCGCGCATGATGCGTCCTGGCGGGCCAACGAAGCGAAAGCCCGCCTCGGCGCAGGCGTCGGCGAAGTCGGGATTCTCCGAGAGGAAGCCGTAGCCGGGATGGATCGCGCCCGCGCCCGCCCTGCGCGCCGCATCCAGGATTTTGGGAATGCTCAGGTAGCTTTCCGAGGCAGGCGCAGCCCCGATATGGATCGCCTCGTCCGCCAGCCGCACATGGGTCGCCGTCCGGTCGGCGTCGCTAAAAACGGCGACCGATTTCAGCCCGAGGTCACGACAGGCGCGAATGACACGCAGGGCGATCTCCCCACGATTCGCGATGAGAACCGTATCGAAGGGGAAAATCTCACGCGACCCCTCCAGGGATGATGAAGGGGTGGGGCGCGAAGCATGACGAGCCATATATTCTCCCGGTGATGTCAGCACGATGATGTCGAGATCCTTCCGGATAGCATACCATGTGCGATGCCCTGGCTTTCCAGGGATTTCCTGGCTGGTACGACCATGCCTGGAATTGGCCTGGCATGCGCCAACGCTGCCAGGGCGATGTTGGCACTTACGTTGCATACTGCGGCTGTGCTAGACTTCACTGGGGAAGTGTGGTCATTTTTCTCGGACGGCTCTGTAGCGTAGTGGGAATTTCCTCGATTCAGGACAAAGGAGTCCAGTATGGTGAGGGATGCCTCTTTTCGGCGTCCGCGATTGGCGTCCAGCACGGTGAGCGCATCCGCGCCGCCCAGCTCTGGTCTATCCGCCAGCTCTGATGCTAGCGCCGAGCGCGCTCGCGAGCAGATTGTTCGGCTACGCGATGCCGCGTGTGAGACGGCGCGCCCGAAGGTGAACGCAGGCGCCGCGCCTATCCGGGTGATGGCGCGCATGGTCGCCGACCTGGAGGCGCAGTGTCGCGAGCAGGGTATTCCGGCGGAGTTGATGGCCGCTGAAATCGTGAATCGCACCATCGGAGACGTGGACGTTCGCCGCATCAGCGCCCGCGAAGATGGGCCAGAGTTCGCGACCCTCGCCGATGATATGGGGCTTGCCCTGCCACGCGAGTTGATCGATGGCGTACCCGCGACGGGCAAACGCTACCGCTGGATACACCGCCAGATAGAGGCATTCGAGCGCCAGTTGCTCGCGCGCCACGTCGATATGCGTATGTATGATCTGAATGGCGTCGGCAATCCATTGCTGCGCCAGATGATCGCCGACTACCTGATGCGCGCCTGGGGCTATACCGCGCCCTCCGCGCAGATACACCTCAGCCTCGGTTCACTCGACGGCCTGAACAAGTTCTTCCAGGGGTACACGGCGCTGCTGCGTCAGCGACTGGGGCGCCCCGATGATGCGCTCGACGCCGCCGTGATCTTCCCCGCGCCTGGTTTTAACGTTCCCGAATGGCAGGCGCAATCGCTCGGCTGGCGTATCCATCGCCTGCGTACCAGCGTCGCAAACGACTTCAAGGTGACGCCCGACGAACTGCGCGCCACCCTTGCCGATTCGCCTGATATCCGCGTCTTCTACCTCACCGTCAGCAGCAATCCCACCGCCTTCGCCTATACACCGGATGAACTGCGCGCGCTCTGCGCCGTGCTGAAAGAATGCGCTCCCCAGGTGTTGATCGCCGCCGATCTGGCCTACATCGGCACCGGTGAGCCAGCGGATGATCGCGCGCGGATGGCCATCTTCAACGATCCCGATGTCATGCGGCAAAGCGTCTTGTTCTGTAGCTTCTCCAAGACGCATACACTGACGGGCGACCGCTGCGGCTTCGTCGTCTTTGGCGATCCCGAACTGGCGTCGGGCGTTGGCCCTGGCTGGACCAATGGCTGCGCCGCGTTGCCCGCCGAGTGGCAGTTACGCTACATGGCCTATGTGAAGCTCTTCGCCGAACACGCAGAGATCGAGGAGCGGATTCGCGCGCTCTACCGTCTGCGCCGCGAGCGACTCATCTGCCAGCTTCAGCGGCTGAACCAGCAGCACGACCTCTTCGCGCGGATCAACCTGGACGACGGCGGCACAGTCTATAACTGGAGCCAACTCAAGCCCGGCGAAGATGTCTTCTCGCTCTTCAGTAAGACGGGCATCGCTGGGGTGCCGGGCAGCGCCTTCGGCTATAGTGACGACTTCGTGCGCCTCTCGGTCGGCTGTATTCCTGTGCCATCCGTCTCTGGCGGACGAGTAACCAGGTACAATGCTGTGACGCCATCACTCGCCGCCGACGTCACTCAGGCGCGCTCCGGGCGCTGGCTGGCGCGCGCGCTCATCGTGTGCTTCATCGCGCATGGGCTGGCGATGCTCAGCATGGCGGCGCTGCTGCTGCCGGGGACGCCTGGCGGCCTGCACAGCGACGTCGCCGCGCGGATGGCGTATGTCGCGGCGCATCCGTGGCTCTGGCGGCTCGGCTGGCTGCCCTGGCAACTGACCGCGCTGAGCGATCTGCTGCTGGCGTGGGCGCTGTTACGCACACCGTGGATTCCGCGTCTCCCGGCGTGGCTCGCGCTGATCGTGACGCTCGGCGCCATCGTGCCCGACCAGACCGGGCAGACGCTCTGGGATACGGCTGGCGTGGCTCTGGCGACCCAGGGCAACCTCGTGGCGTACGCCGCCTTCGAGCGCACTATCTTCACGCTCATCGCGGCGGGTGGTGGCGCGGGCTACACACTGGCGGCGATTCTCTGGAGCGTCTGTCTGGCGCGCGCTGGCGTCTGGACACGCGGCATGACGGTGTTTTCCGTCCTGCTCTGGGGGCTTTTCCTGCTGCTGGCGCTGCTGGCTGCGCTGCCAGATGGCGCGGGCTTTCCGGCGTGGGTCGTCGGCGCGGGCAATGCCGTCAGCTTCGTGCTGCTGCTGATCTGGCTGGCGCTGGCGGCGGAGTTGGTCTTGCGGCGGGCGCGACCTACGACGGCGTGGGGCCGCTATGCGCCGTGGCGCTCTCCGCACCGGGCTATCGGCTGGCTGCTCGATCCGCTGGCGAACAGCCGTTTTCTGCGCGCGCTCAGCGAACACGTGCCTGTGCTGGCGTTTCGCAGCGACATCCAGCATGTGATCTACACCAACTATCTCGCGCCTGCCGAGCGGGTGTTATCACTTGTGCCGCCGGGCCTGGAATTGCAACGGATCGGGCCAGATGGGCAATATGCGCTGTTCTCGATCCTCACCTATCGCCACGGCCACTTTGGCCCGCGTATCGCCGGGCCACTGCGGCGGCTCTTCCCCTCGCCGATCCAGTCGAACTGGCGGCTCTATGTCACCGATCCACAGACCGGCCAGCGCGGCATCCACTTCCTGACGAACGCGGTGACAGGTCTGCCGCAGGCGCTGGGCGCGCGCTTCTTCTCCGAAGGGATGCCGATGCACGTGCCCCAGAGCGCCGACCTGCGCAAGACGCCCGCTGGCGCGTGGCTGGTCTCGCTCGATCCCGGCGTCGGCTCCGCGCCCGACCTCGCCGCGCTGCTGCGTCCCGATGAGCGCCGACCGGCGACGGGGCCGTGGACCGCCGCTTTCGCGGACTACGGGGAGATGCTGGCATACTGTGTGCCGCAGGATCGCGCGCTGACGGTGCAGCCGTGGCACGCCTGGGTGACACGCCAGGAGATTCGGCTCGATATTGCGCTGGATGCGTGTCAGCCGCTGGTGGGCGATGTCTCGTCGCTGACGGCGCGCGCGATTGTCGGCGACGCCGAGCCATTTTCGTTTATCGTGCCCAGCGTCTTCTTCCGCTTCGACGCCGAATACCACGACCGCTGGCCGCAGAAATGGTGGAGTACATTAAAATCCTAGCCAATCCAAATCTCGGCTGATGAGCAGCTCCAGCATCTTTGCGTGATGCGTATTTTTCATCGCAACTGCCTTTACCGCAAAGCCATGTTTTTGAGCGAGTTCTCGAACTTCATCGGTGTCATCGTAGGTCATCAAGAAACGCCCTTGCAGAGATGCGGCAATGCGAAAAAGCTCCTCGTGGTCAAGTTGGAAACAATTATAGAGTCTGCTGCCTGCCTTCTTCCCGGCGGCGGTATATGGTGGGTCAATGAAGAATGCCGCGCCCTTGTCAGTGGCATGATGGCGCATTACATGTAGCCCATCGCCTTCGATGAAGGTGATTTGGTTGCGAATAGTCGTGATATCTAGAATGCGCCGCTTGAGTGTAGATGGATACCACCGCGAGGCGAGACCTCTTCCATTTTCGCCATGTTTCACTAACCCCGCGCCAGATGCCAGAATACCCCCGCGATTTACGCGATTCTTTAACAATGTGTTAAAGGCAATCTCTCGTAACGGGATATCGCTGCCAACTTTTCCAAGCGCTACCTCGACAGTATGTGGGGTAAGTTGAAAGTGAAGCAACTCATTGGCAAGCCATTCCCCATCGCCTTCTAATATCGCATGCCACACAGCAGCGACCTGACTATCCAGTTCGACCATGATAACGTGATCGGCGAGCCTCTCAAATGCAGCGGTCAAACTGATTACGCCTCCTCCCGCAAATGGCTCAATAAATACGGAAGGGTGTGTCCTGAGGGATAGCAGCCACTGGCGAAGGCGCGGCACAAGCCAGGTCTTGCCGCCAGGATAGCGGAAAGGGCTTCTCTGTGGTACCGAAGCAACATTGACGATTTGCGTAGATTCGACATCGTGTCCTTCGTCAAAGAGTGCTAACTGTCGCATATACATTCTCGCCGTTTCTTCTATGCCAGTCACCTGGCACGAACCCCTTACCAGATTATTATGCGCCCATCTCGAAAAAACCGGAAAGCACTCACCGCGCTCTGGCTACCTTGTCTGTTGATCGAGCCGTGATTGAAGCCGCGCAATAAATTGCTCGACTGGCCCTGCGGTTGATTGCGAGATACGCATCAAGGCAGCGGAAAACATCGTGTACACCGTTTTATAACGTTTCAGGTGAAAGAGGTTATTGCTGGGATCCAACACCAAATCATAGATAAGCCAGGCCATATCTGACTCATCAGCATCTACTTCTGTAAGTGAGGGCAAAGTCTGGAAAAGCTTCGATCAAGTACGACCGCGAGTTTCTTGCCCCAGCCATTGATGATGTTCCCTTTGTACATAAGTTGCAGCGCCAGACGTTTGCGCGAAGAGGATAGAAAATCAGGACGCACCTGGCCTTGCCACTGCATTGCGCTATCTCCCAGCGGGATCTTCCATATAGTAGTCGAACGGTTGGCGCACATTGCCGCTGATGTAGACTGATTGCACTTCAATCGCGCCGAAATCGAGTAGCCGATGGTTTTCATCGTGTGCGACGAGCACCATATCAATATTGCCCGCTGGCATATCCTGATTGTCTCTCAGGCGAACCTCAGTCATTGAGGCCCACTGGGTATCTGCTGGAAAAGAAAAACCGCGCGGCATCTTGGGCAATAATCCAATCCTCGCGAAAGCGTACTGGGCAGGTGATGACAGCGTTACCGCCGCTAATTACGCTACAGACACCCAGTGGATTCTCTTTGCTGACTTTGGTGCAGTTGGGTACGCCATTGTTAAACGGACAGAGGCGATCTTTCCGACTCAATGCGGCAATATCCGAAAGATTGCCTGGCGGGAACCCAAAAACCTCGGCGAGGGGCTGGTCTGGCATACCTGCAGTTCCTTTCACCTGCTGGCATACAATAGCAGAGCGCTACTGTGACCATTCTCTCGTTCGCTGTCAATCCAGCCTCTTGTGGGCGGCGCACCGTCGTGACGACAACGTATTTTCGTTTATCGTGCCCAGCGTCTGCTTCCGTTTCGTGCTGACCGAGTACCACGACCGCTGGCCGAAGCACAAACGACCGACATCTGTGAGATGTTATGTGCTCTATCACCGAGATCCTCAAATGCCCGAGACTATGGCGCAACATAGCTGACCGCCACCAACTATCACAGAATTCAGTAATCGTCAAGTGATAAGATAGCAGGTAGGCAATATTCATCTCTGCGGAAAACGTGAGAGGAGAAGAGTCATGCAAAATCCCAGTCCCTTGCTTGTCGGTGGGCAGGTGGATGTAGACAAAACAGACGAAGAACTGGAGCAGGAGCAAGATACCGAGGATCGCGCGCGCGCTGAGTTTATCGAAGCCTGGAAATCGATGTATCGCCGCAAGGTTGACCCCAGAACTATCACATTGACTGGAACGCTGTGCGAGGACGAGCCCGGGGAGTAGTTGTCCCCTCGTCTCACCAGCCTGAATTACCCTGCCCCGAATCACCCCAGCCTGAATTTCCTGACCCCTGTTGACCAGGATAGCCAGAGTGCGGTTGGCCCGAAGGATAGTTGCCCGGCGCGGATCGCCCTGATTGTGGCCCTGGATACGAGCGCCCCGACGTGGGCCTGCGGGTTGGAATACCCTGAGGCAGGCTGCGCTGGCGCGGAGGCCTGCCCATAGTTACCGTAGTTTGGCCAGCGCGATTCTGGGCGCGTCATCAGGAAACGGTCGATTTCCGCGAAGGGCATGAAGTCGCCCGCGTCGCGTCCGTAGTAGATTGTCTGGACGCGCAGATCAGCGCCGAGCAGGAAGTCGGCGGGCCGACGGCCGAACACACCATCCATGTGAAAAATATTGAGCCAGAAACCGCCGCCGATGCGGTATCTCGCCGCCTCGCGATACTGCGATCCGCGCATGAGACGCGCCTTCGCGGCGCCAAAGAACGATGATTCGAGGCCGTATTGTTCGTAGACGACGCGGCCCAGGTCAGGGATAACCGGGAACGGGGGCCGCTGGCGCTCCAGATAGCGGCGTACCATCTCTGGCGATGACTCGAAAAACGCGATAATCTCAAGCCCCTGCCGCCGATAATCGTCATGGTGGTCGATCATATAGCGCAGGCGCAGGTTACAGAGCGGACACACCGCCGCGCGATAGAAGGAAAGCAGTACTTTTCGCCCCCAGTACTGCGAGAGCGAGACGGTTCGCTCATACATGTCACGCTCGGTAAAGTTGGGCGCGGGCTGACCAGCCTTGAGACGCATAACCTCATCCCTCCAGACGCGGCGGCACAGATGGGTGGCGTCTCTTCCTTACAGACGACCAGGTGTGACGCGCCAGTCTCGCATGCCAGGGCAACGAGCATCTTGCTTCAGACGCACGAACACGTGGGCCAGTATCTCCCTTGCCAGCCCACTATGTACCTACGCTGTACCTACTCCGCCAGTGTACGCATCGGATGACCTGCCAAGCAAATGGCAATGACACATGACTTCGCCCCTCCCCTGGCATCATGAACGCCAGGAAGGGGCGACACATCGCGGACACCTTATTGTCGGAGACGAGCGTGCCAAGGCGTTAGAGGTGACGATTAGCAAGTTTGGTACAGTGGATGCAGTTCAGGTAAGTTGGCCCACGGCACGCCGGTGCGCAAGATCCTCTAAATACGGTTCAACATCTCCCAGCGGTTGTACCAGGGGACGCATGGGTACATTCGTGCGGCACGGCAATTCACCGATCACAACTGCAGCACTCTCCGTTGTTTGTCGGTCAAGTCGATCGCTGCATCCACCTGGAGGATGTCGTGTATCACGCAATTATAAGACGACTTTTAATGTCACTCGCTATATAAGCACGCAATGGGTCTGGACATAACCAGCGGCCTATGTTACATTGTTACTCACATGATCTGCTTGTACCATTTGCAGATTTCCGCCTTCCATCATTTGTTGAATGAATAGGAGACGAGAATGCCATTCGATCTAAACTCCCCAGTAATTCTCGGTTTGATTGTTGTTGCAATCCTATTGATCGTGGTTCTTATTATCTCTAGTGTAATGCGAATGCGCCGTCCCCAGCGAGACACCAAGCCTCTCAAACCAGATATTATTATGCCCGAGCTACTGAATACCTCACAACCACGAGATGCTGATCTTCGTCAACGTGTGAACACACTGCTGGAACAAAGTGACCAGCAGATATCGCAATTGCGTGCGGCCAAAGACATCAGTTCCCTCTATGACATGCGCAACAGCCTCCTTCAGATTTCTTGTAGACGCGTGCGCTCTGGCACATGCGTCGCATGGCCGTATCTTTCGCACTCTCAACGCATATCACAAGTCAACGGACTGTTGGATGACGAATATGGCTACTTGACAGAGCTGATCGTGGCTCCTCAGCCGCTGCCAGCGGGTGAAGACCCGCGCTATTTTGTTATCAGACATTCTTTCGCCAGAGACACACAAGTTGTTTCCAACACAGCAATCTGATCTCAGGGGCAATTACAAGCGAGCTGAATAAATATATATTCAACGCGCAGTCCGCTTTAAGCCCAAATCCCTTCCTTGATACCACTTCACGGTCTGGCATACTCATTCCGCTTTTTGAGGGCCTCAATGTCGTGGGCCTGTTGAGCCTGGAGAGCAGATGGAGACAGCAATTTCTCAACAGAGGATGACACTTTGATAGACGCCTGCGAACAGATCGCCTGGATGGCGTCGGATATCATTGCTTCGACCAAGGCGCGGCTTAAGGATTTTCAGTCTGCAACACTCGTGAGTGTTTATCAAGACATCATGTATATGAAACGTCCAGATATTGATGAATTTATGGTCAAGATTCTGGAGGTTGCTACGCGCCTCACCGCGCGCACCTGCGAATGGGCCCATGCTCCTCATCAGGAGTTATCCGTTTGATCAAGATCCCAATATCCAGCGCGTCGAGAAGAGCTATACACTGCGTTTGAGCGGAGGCAATCAGGAAGATTGGAAGATTTCTAGTGCCGAGGGGTTGAACTTTGAGGAAGATTACCCTCGAGTGACCTATGGCGCTTTCACGCGGTCTATCTAACATCCATTCTCACCTCAACGTTGACGTTCAGGCGGATCAAGATTGGAAGGTAGGCCAGACATCCCGTGGCCTAGCGCGCGCTCCTTCATCTGTATGCCGCTCATTCGTCCTTTGGATGACCTGGGAGATAAGGCCGAGCGGTGCTTTGGCCTGTTGAGTCTCGCAACGTCACGTCCGTGTATGTTCAATGATTCGGATGATCGGGTACTCACTGATTTCACGCGAGCCGTTCCTTTGGGGATTAGAAATATCGAATTGCTCGAAGAAGCATCTGGCCTGGTTGGCTCGATCCAGCATGGCCTGGGTAAAGCCGTAATTCCTCTTTACGAGGAGATTACCAAGGAACCTTCTGCCTGGGATGCGCTCAAAGTGCGTAACCTTGCGAGCCTGACCCGTGATCTCATGCGATGGTTTTTCGAGCTTGCCAATGAAGACGACGATCTTGATGATAGCGATGACATAGAGCCAACCTCAGCTGCAGAGATCCTTGATGGGCTGCGCGAGCCAATGGAGATCCTGGCCTCCGTGACCAGTAAAAAGGAACTCATCTTTCAGACAGGTTCTGCTCGGCCCTTAACCATTCTTTCAGGAAGGCAGCGTGGTCGATATCTACGTGCGGCGCTCTTCCTCTATATCGAAAATGCGTTCAAATATGACCCAGAGCATAACATTGAGGTGACAACCTCGTACGAGGAAGATGAGGGTGTGCCCTACGTGCGGTTCGATGTGATCAGTCGGGGGCTTCCTATTCCTGAGGCACAGCGACCCATGCTTTTCAAGCGAGGTTTTCGCGCAAGCCTGACCAAAGATGGAGAAGGTATTGGGCTTTACCAGGTGAGACGTATAAGCGTCCATTTAGGAGGTATGGCCGGATACCGCTTCGAATCACCTGACAGAAATGTCTTCTTTATCCGCATGCCGTGGGTGAGCGGGGCCATACAGGAGTAAACCATGCGTTTAAATATTCTGGTGGTAGAGGATACTAACGGCGAATACGACGCGATTAAAGAGCACGTGATGCAGCAGTGCGCTGAACTCGGGATGAGTAGTGGGAATCCATTTCAAGATCCATCGAGTTTCCTTCTTGCGCGTGCATACAATTTAGAAGGCGCAAGAAATGCTATCGAGGACTTCGCACAGCGGGAGGATGCTGCGCGAGCAAATCATATCGTCTATCCCGGTTTACTCATCATTTTCGACATTCTCCTCCTCGCAGCAGCCAACGAATCGCTGGCGACTAACTATATCACGACCTTCATTACGTGGACTTCCCGACCACTCAGATTTTCAGCCGCGGGTGATTATTTACTCGAGTAAACTGCCTGAAGAGATCCTAAAGGATCGCAAATTGAAAAAGCTTGTTCCAGAGCGTGACATCTTCTGGAAGTGGGAATTGATGGAGCCAGCGGTCTTTAAATCCCTCAGAGAAGATCATTGAACAAGCGGCGGGGCAAGGTGAGACCACATGCTAGATTGTAAAGACTACCCACTGAGAGCTGATGCGCCGGAAATAGGCGCTATTCTCCAGCACGCTAAGAACGGCATGCCAGATGCTCCTGGCGCGCTCGTAGCGTACTTTGCCGTGCGGATGGACGTGCTGCAGGAAAGTTACCTCTTCCCTCAGTGGTCGCAAGGGGTCAGTCTCGCCCAAGATAACAGGATTCTTGCTCTGAATCTGGAGGCGGCTGGCCTCTGGAATCAACTCGCTGAAGATTTGACCGCTTCAGCGTATCACCTCTGGTGCGACACTGCCTCAGGTCTACTGCAGCAGCCCAAGAAATCACGAGCACCCGCAATCGAGGAGGCGCAACGCACCCAGATTCAATTTCTCGCTCACTATGCGCGCTTGCTTTTGTCACAAGCGCTGGAGGCGAAGCTCTACCTGGTGCGATCGGGCTTTAACTACCTGTTCTTTGCTCCAGGAGCTGGCCAACGTCATAAAAAAGACGCAGCGTCGACCTTCCGGACGTTCGTGCGGGAGTATTTTGCCACGCTCGAAATGTGGAATAAGCAACTCTATGCTGTAACCAGGATTCACTATTTTCCACTAGATCGCACTGATGTTGAGCGGCTGCGAGTTCTTGGCAAGCAATTTGGTCCAGGAAAAGCAAAAGATTTGGAGCATGGTTGGTTTTCACAAATGGATGATGCCAAAAATGCCCTTTGGTACGAGTATAATCGATCCTTGAAGACGATAAAGCGTCGCTCGCATGAGTGGGGAGGGTATTTTCTCCTCGTATTGGCTAACTTCTTTTCTGGGTATGGCGTTCAACCCTGGAAATATCTCACAGGTTCGCTGACAGTGTTCGTAGCGGTGCTCGGCTTATTCGTTGCCGACGATGTCTTTTTCCGTCGTCGGCGTGCAGTCGTAGCGCCATGACACTCTCTTGGGACAATATATCGAACCACATCATGGCTGCGCTTAGCAGTCTTGCTGGCCACAATGTTCGTGTGCCACTATGTGGGCCAGCTACCAATTTCTTGACGAACCTGGGATCTTTTGGAGGGTACTTTCTGCTCGCTATGCTAGCATCATTGCTGTTTCAGTTGCTCAATCCTGACGAGCAATAAAGGTAAGGAGGTGATGTAGTTGTCGCACAACGATGAACTTGCCATTGCACAGTTACGGAAATGTACTGGAGCGGAGCGGCGCCCTCGTCGATGGCGCATGCTACTTTAGATCCCTTGATGCCAGACTTTATGCCCTCGATACTGCGACAGTGCAGTTCCTATAGTATCACGCTACCTGGTGTCTCCCTTCGGAAGGAGTGTGTAGCGACGACCTTCATATTCTGGTATACCCCAGAAAGGAGAGCGGCAATTCATCCCTTCACTACAGTGTCGGGATCCCTTGTCGCAATAGATATGAACGATCCCGACACCACACAGCCATACATGAGACAACCATATCAATCGAGCGCAATACAGTTCGATCATGCGGCCATGCTGATCGCGCGCCCGCTTTATTGGAGCACTTCCCCCCTGGAGCACGCTCACCATCTGGAAACACTTCTCCGGTGGTGCCTGAGACTACCAGGAGCACGCCTGGGGATCTCTGTGTCTGATGTCGCCACACTTGTTAGCGTGTTTACACAGGTGAATGGGAGTACGACCGCGAGGTATGGCAGGAATACCTCGACCAACTAGTGGGCTGGATTGAGGAGGGAGCACGGGAGAATGCTAAATATATTTGGATTGATTCCAAAGACGCAGATTGGTGGATCACGGCGACTATAAAGTCCCTCAAGCACTCCTCCAGTCTCTTTACGGAGAGCAGCGACTTACACGAGATCCCTCGCCTCCTTTCACGGCACGATTGCACCGTGTTTGCTCCGTTCGATGGTAGCGCAACATGGGATCTTCTGGTCGAGTTGATCGCAACCCAGCCACCTGAGATTCAGAAGCGCTATGAGGCTCTGTTTAAAGAGCTTGGGATAGCTCGCGAGCGTCTTTCAGCGATGACTGATCTCTTCTGGTCATGGCAATTGACCGATTTCTCTAATGTCGATGGAAGCAGTGTCTGGACTCCAATACTCGCACTCTGGAGCGCATGGCCGTCAAGCCTGGAGTGGGCTCCAGCATCATCGGTATTCAGGTCATCGCGACATCACTACTCAGGTGACGAAATTGTCTCATTGCTCACGGATACCTTCTGGAGGCAACTCAAGAGCGTATTCAACATCGCCCGTAATGTCTGTGGGCTTGGCGTTTCCGAGCCGGAGTTCGCGGATATGGATAGTCGTCCGCCAGTGTTCTTCTTTGCGGCGCCTGCTGATCCTCCCTTCTATCCCGAAGAATACGCTGGGAGTTTGCGTCCCCGTTATTTACCCACTAGTCACGTCCTGTCTGCTTTCGACCGATCCACTTGCAGAGCAAGTGGCGTGGGGGCTACTTGGAGGCAACCTTGTAGCGCTACGCCGTGAAATAACCTCTCGGCAATATAACCAACCGCGCTATCTTCTGCTTCCGACCTCGGTCAAGGCAGCCAATGCCCAACCGATAGAAGAAGATATTGGTAGTGTCGCCAAGCGTCTGGCATTCCTTGAATTCTCGATTGGCCATGAGGCTCGTGATGTCTACACTGACATGGAACCATTGGAGGTACGGCGCGCCCTCTAGAGCGGAACGCTAGACACGGTAAACAGCATTACCAGCGAAGCGATCGATCTCATGTCTTCTGTCCACAAGTCGCATTTCAGGCGCATCAATGATCGTCTGGCAGCGCTTCATCTGGTGCTCCGGCGGCTGCAAGCCTCAATTGAAACGGGCGCGAGTGACGCGAACCAGGTTGAGAGCCTCTACAAGGGCTACCTGGATAGTACTCAAGAGCTCTCTCCATCGCACATTCATCTCTTCTGCGGTGCCGCGTGTTGCAGCCCAGAATCTGCAACAAGCTCTCCAATATGCCTACCCGTATCAGTACGTGAAGCAACCGGTCGAGACGCTACAGAGTGCTATGAGTCAACTGACCAGCGGCATGGATCGCACGGGCGCCTCATTAAATACCGTCCTTGACCTGTCTGACCGTCATACGCGTGCTCTTTCGTCACGCCTTGGAGGTATATTTAACTTCATCATCGCGCTGTTGGCGCTACTTGTGGGTCTTGCGCAGATTCTTGGCGCGCAGTCCATCAACCAGACAGTCCCGGCGCCTTTGCCATCGACCAGTGTCATCGGTCGCCTTGTCCAGGCGTCCGAGTTGAACCTGGTAGCTCGACTCCTCTTCGAGGGTGTCGGATTCCTCCTGATCGCTGTGTCGCTTCTCTATGGGGCCGTATGGATCACTCAGCGCTTGCCGAGGGCAACGTCACCGGTTCGCAAGAGACATGCAGCGCTTCCGGGAGCTGGTGAGCGCTGCCGAAGTGTACATTGCTGCCGCCGATGTCGACAAAGACGATGCATTGCAGCGCCAACTCGATCAGTGGGATGATGCTGCTGTCCAGATTCTTGCCAGTCTTTGGAAGGAACTGCGTTTCGGCTTAGCCCAGGGAGGCGAAGACGCAAGTCGCAAGAAGGCAAAGGGCCGTGCCGAACGATTCACTCGGTGGGGGCGTGCGAAGGGCGTTCGCGACTGGGAGCGCCGTGCGCGTACACAGGAGCACGCGATTGAGATCTTTGACCTGTCTCCGCAGACTATCCTTCTTCCTCGTGCCCTCTGTGTGCTGCGCTTCAAGAGTACGGAATTTCACAGGCGTACCACCATCTCCGATTGGGATTTTAGCCAGTCACTTCGTGCCATTGGTTATGCGCCTCACCAAATTCGTACACTCGATCAATGGCTCTCTACGACTAGCAATCGGCAACGTATCGAGCAATGGGATGTTGTCACGTTTGCCCAGGTCCTGAAGGAGTACGGCTTAACCAGCGTGCTTGAAACGCAGACGCCTGATCGTTCGCAGGGCGTCCTGACTGATGCATCCCTTGCAGAGAAATAAGAGGTGTTTGGGAACCCGGAAAGCGGGTAATGGGTACGGTGCGACGAAGCAGCTCGATGTATGGGCGTTTATGAGGTAACCAACTGAGCGAGATGTAAGTCGACGGATGGCAATCTATGGGTGCGCGCAGCACTTGGCGGGGTAGCGTGGTCGATTAGCCACACCTTTATTATCTACTCCACTGCACTCCCCCGCCGCTGTGGCAAATACAAAGCGATCATGGCTGCCGCGCACAACGTCCTCGTTAGCATCTAGTATACGCGTAATGGTGTTTCACTACTTGATCGGGTCAGCGCGGGGGCGGACCCCTCCCGGCCTGTCCGCCACCCTCTCCTACGAGGGGAGGGACCAGGCGACCAGCGCGACGATCGGGGGTAGGAGCCGCTCTGGCTCCCCTCTCCTCGTAGGAGAGGGGCTGGGGGTGAGGTTCGCGCCCGCGATGACCCGATCAACACAGGAAACACCATTACGCGTATACGCTCCGTGACCACCAACCATATCAGAATCTCGGTCCGGGTCACTTTGCCCGCCTGGATATCGCTCGTGTACAGCGCCACTTCGTCCAGCGTCTTGAACAACTCGGTTATGCCGCCATCTTGACGCCTGCGGTCGCTGCCTGACCACACCCTTTCTCGTATTTTCGGAGGAAGCCGATGTCATGTGTCTCTTCGTACAGCCGAATTCATGGTATCCGACACCGTATTTCGCTCCCCATGGAAGCATACTAACGTAAAAACGATGTCGCCGAGGCACACAGGTCACGAAGGAGAATCACTTACTTCGAAACAGCAGTTCATGGAGCAGCGTGAGAATCTCAAGTTGCTTCTGGTTGATGTCGTGGACAGTATTGAGCATGTCCCTCTGAGCATCGAGCGTTTTTAGCTGGAGATCGTTCATTTCAACCATCGCCGTAACTTCTGCTGCTTCATGGTTATCTCGCTTGCGATCTATTGAAGCGGCACGGTTTGCGCTCATAAGAATTATTGGGCTGGCATAGGCGGCTTGTGTACTGAAAAGCAGGTTCAACAAGATGAATGGATAAACGTCCCAATGGGCGAACCACGCTACTGTATTGAACGTCATCCACAGTATGACAACTGTAGTTTGGAGGATGATGAAGCGCCATGATCCCATACCAGTGGCGACTACATCGGCTAAGTGCTCTCCAAGTGTAGCTGGGATGTGTAAGTGTTTGCGCTCGAATTCCTTCACATTGATTTCATCTATTCCTTCTCCTTCAAAGAAACGATTATAGTGACGGAATCTCTTCTCACTAGGCTGGTTCACCCCTAGATTCGTGTTCATAACACTTCACTCCCATGCGACGCCTGCTGTGTGAGGTTTGTTGCTTCACCTTCACACGATAACGTAGAGATTTAACAACGGGGGGGAAATCACTACGACTATACCATATTCATTTGTGCAAGCTGTGTCAACTACTTCGGCGCATCACTTTTCGCAGGTAGCGGTTTTCCTACATACTAGAAGTCATCTCGCAGCCAGGATTGTCCTGAATAAGAGCGAAGAAGGATCGAATACGAATCAGCTTGCCGATGCAATAACAAGAATACGGCCCTCATAGTCGAAGCCGAGAAAGTTGAGCGGCGGAGGTTTACAGTGCCTTCCTGAATAGCGAAATTGTACGGGCAAGCGCGAGGCTGCTCGACCCTCTGCGAGTGTCAATAGCGCCTGAACGAGGGGGCGGACTTGTATTCTGGTACCTATCTTTTCCGCATCAAGGAGCGGTGGTTATCTTGACATCAAAAGTTGCTAGCAGCAGAATCGAGAGGCTGCATTGATAGAATGGCCCATTCCCGGTTTACAACTAGCCCCTCCCCGCATCGGGGAGGGGACAAGGGAGAAGTCGATCGGTGTGAACCAAAGCGGACACTCCCGCGCTACAGGGAAGGATACCCGTACTGCGCGGGGTTGGCCTCGAAGAGCGCCTTGCAATCCGCTGAGTGGAAGTAGATTGTGCCCACGCCCTTATCGTTGACCG
The DNA here is from genome assembly GCA_963702665.1 of uncultured Chloroflexia bacterium. Classification (GTDB taxonomy): domain Bacteria; phylum Chloroflexota; class Ktedonobacteria; order Ktedonobacterales; family JADMIN01; genus DAHUXT01. The sequence goes on along the minus strand of CAVPDP010000007.1, from coordinate 82,655 downwards.
GGGCGGCCATCGTATCTGGCGCGGTGCGTTTATCCACCAGCGTGCCACAGACGGGATCGCGCGCCACGTTGGGATCGTTTTCGTCGAGATTGCTGGGGTTGGGATTCAGTGCGTTCTGCACCTCGGCGTCGTTGGAATCTGCCATAGCGTCATCATCTCCTTGCAGAGAAACTCGCGGAAACAGGAGTCACTCGCGCACTCCGCGCACGCAGGCAGTATATAGCACAGAAGATGCCACTGCGCGGCGTTATCCCTCGGCTCGCCCGACGCATATCGTATCGTTGGCGCGTATGGCGAGCAGGCCTATAATCTGCTCTGGAAGAGGAAAGCGAGGGACATCATGTATGAGACAGACAGGATCTCTTCCGCGAATCATCTCCCAGAGCGGCGCATAGCCGAGCCACCGCGTGTGGTGATCGTCGGCGCGGGCTTCGGCGGCCTGGAGGCGGCGCTCGCGTTGCGACATGCGCCCGTACAGGTCACGGTCATCGACCGCAACAATCATTATGTCTTTCAGCCACTGCTCTATCAGGTAGCCACCGCATACCTTTCCCCAGCCGATATCACCGCGCCGATTCGTAATGTGCTGCGGCGCCAGCAGAATACCGAGGTGCTGCTGGCTGAGGTGACGGATGTGGATGTCGCCAACCGCCAGGTGCGGATACGTGATGAGACGACTGGTATGGAACGCGATGTGTCATACGACTATCTGGCGCTGGCGACCGGCGCGGGCCAGAGCTACTTTGGTCGCGACGACTGGGCGGCCTACGCGCCGAGCCTCAAAACGATCCCCGATGCGACCGCGCTGCGGCGCAAGGTGTTGCTGGCCTTTGAGGAGGCCGAGATGACGCCGGACGATGCCGAGCGGGTGCGTTCGCTGCTGACCTTCGTGATTGTCGGCGGCGGCCCGACGGGCGTGGAGCTGGCGGGAGCTATCGCCGAGCTGGCCCATCGGTCACTGCGTGGCGACTTCCGCCATATCAGCGTCGCGTCCACGCGCATTGTGCTGGTCGAGGCGTTGCCGCGCCTGCTCAACACGTTTCCCGAATCGTTGAGCGCGAAAGCCGCCCGAAAGCTGGAACGCCTGGGCGTGGAGGTGCGCACCGGCGAGCGGGTGGAACAGGTGGATGCCGCTGGTGTCGTGGTCGAGGGCGCGCGCATCGAGGCGGCCACGGTCATCTGGGCGGCGGGCGTCACGGCGTCGCCAGCGGGCAGGTGGATCGGCGCTGAGACTGATCGTGCGGGCCGTGTCATCGTCAACGGCGATCTGAGTGTTCCGGGCCATCCAGAGATATTTGTGCTGGGCGACACCGCCAGCGCCACTGGAGACGATGGCAAGCCGCTGCCGGGGGTCGCGCCCGTCGCGATGCAGCAGGGCCGCTACGTCGGCAAGGCGATTCGCGCGCGGGTTGAGGGCCGGGAACAGCCGCAGCCCTTCAAATATTTCAACAAGGGCAATCTGGCGACCATCGGCCGCTCGTTCGCCATCGCCGATTTTGGCTTCCTGCGTGTCAGCGGCTTCATCGCATGGGTGCTCTGGCTCGGCGTCCACATCCTCTACCTCATCGGCTTCCGCAATCGCCTGCTGGTGATGGTGCAGTGGGCGTGGGCGTACTTCACGTACGAGCATGGCGCGCGCATCATCACGCCGATCAGCCGCCAGCCCGAACGCGAGCAGATCACCGCCGGGCGGAGGTAAGTGGCTGGCGGCTGAAGCCGCGCCTAAGGGATGCTACGCATCCGCAAAGCCCGCCTGCGCGGGCTGCCAGAGGGGCACTCGACCGTGCTGCGCGCAAGTGATGCAGGTCGCACGGAACGTTGCTCACTGAGCGTCCTGTTGGCGCACCTCTGCAGCTCCGCGCAGGCGGGCTTTGTCGCCGTAGATCGCTTAGGCGCGGCTTCAGCCGCCAGCTCGTCCTGGTCGCCTATCCCCTGCTATTTGGAAAACTGGCATTTATGGCCGAGTGAGCGCCTGTCAGCCGCCAGCGTAATGTGCTAAGAACGCCATCATCCGACCAACAAACGCGACGTGAGTCTCGCATTTAGAGCCTTGCCGCCGCGACACGGCCTGCCTTCACCGCGGCCACCAGCGCCGCATGGTCGCGTTCGGTCTGGTCGGCATAGGCGTTGGCGAAGGCGACGAGCGCGCGATCGAAGACATCGCCCTTGCCCAGGTAGCTGTTGAGGGCGACGACATCGCAGGAGCGCGCATGGGCCCGGGCGAGCGCCCAGCCACACAATTGGGCGTAGCCCACGAAACCCGACGGGGTCAATTTGGCGACATCTACCGAACCCTTCATGTCGCGGAGCTGGCGCACATAGTAGTGTTCTACCCCCATGCGTCCCCAGCCCAGAAAGATGTCGCTGGCCGCCTGTATCATCTGTTGCCCACGAACGACCCGCTGGCCATGATTGGCATGGATGCCCTTTCGTCCCTCCCCGTAGGTTTCTATCACCGAGGCGTTCGCTTCTTTTATTTGGAGAAAGAGCGGATCACCCTGGTCCTTGCCGATGAGGAGCATGACATAGCAACGCGTGCCCACACTGCCTACGCCGACAACCTTGCGGGCGAAATCAATGAGCGTGTAGCGGCGCAGCAGGTCACGCCGATCTTCGCGGAGCGAGGCCAGATAGCCGCTCGAAGAGTTCCTGTCAATATGGTCGCCCATAATCGAATCGCTGACATGCATGAGCAGGGGTGGATCATTGGCAAGCCGGGTCTGGCCGTCTGTGACTGGTGGTCAACCTGGTGAAGGCATGGAGATGATCGCGCTGCCGCGCCTTCTGTACGTGCTTCTGCGCTACCCTGTGGGCCATGCCGGAAAGCAGGGCCAGCACATCCTCGGTATTCACCTGTGCATACCAGAGCGCGAGATAATCCATCGCCGCGAACCGGGCGAGCCATCCACGATACGTGGTAACGGCGCCACGGACACTCTCGTCACAAATAGCGGGGCTAAGCCCATTGACACGTCCCGCCACCACGAGACTGGCCGCCAGCCGCTTGATGTCCCATTCCCAGTGACCGCGAAGTGTCTCGTCAAAGTCATTGAGGTCGAAGACGAGCTGACGTTCCGGCGTCGCGAACAGCCCGAAATTGTTGAGATGCGCATCGCCACAGGCCTGTACGAGCAAGGATGTGGTGGGCGTGCAAGCCAGATCGCAGGCCATCACCGCCGCCGAGCCGCGCAGGAAGGTAAACGGCGACTCCAACATGCGCCCATAGCGGATGGGTAACAGGTCAGGCTGGCGTAATGGGTCGCTGACTTGCAGCACGCTCAGCGGGTCCGCTCGGTCGGCTGACGGCGACCAGTGGGCGTGCGCCGAGCGTGGAACGGTGTTGCGTAGCGCCTTGCCGTGCTGTCGGCGTTCGGCCAGCGACTCAAGGTGCGATGCTACCATCGTGGCAGTGAGTGGCGTCGATGAAACCGTCGCGGTATCAGCGCCAGCGGTGATGTCAGCGGAAGTCATGGTTTCCTTCACGACAGGCTCTTCCTCTGTGCTGGGCCGCACAGACGCTCAATAGCATGCTGAAACGAGGGAGCGATAGGTGATTGTACGCACAAATTATGCCAGCCAACATCAGTATACGTGACTGCGACGTATCCTGTCTGACACGCGTGTAGCGTCGAGTCGCTTATTCGTGCGGCGGTGAAAAGTGTGGTATCTATGGAGTATTCCGCCAGCGCTAGAACGCCATTGCTCAGGAGGCGCCGACATGACACGTATCTACACCACGGCGACGATAGCCTGCCCTCTCGCAGCCCTCTACGATTACGTCACCACGCCCGCCCACTGGCCGGAGTGGCATCCGTCATCGCTCGGCGTCAGCGACGGCGCCGAGCATTCGCTGCTGGTGGGCGAGCGCGTCACCGAGCGCTTTCTCGTCGCGGGCCGCCGGGGCAGCGTCGTCTGGACAGTGACCGAACGTGACGCGCGTTGTTGCTCCCTTGAGGGACTTACCGCAGCATGATGGTGTTTTACTGTTCAGGGGGCACGCCACGACGGCTGGCAGCTGAAGCCGCGCCTACTTGTGCGCTCCGCGCAACCGCAAAGCCCGCCTGCGCGGGCTGCCACAGTCGCGCCAACGGGGTATCCGGTGGGCAGCATTCCGTGAAACCTGCGCAGGCAGGTTTTGTGGCCGGAGGCCCTTCAGGCGCGGTTTTAACCGCCGCGTTCCTAAATTGCTAAAACACCATCATCCGCCAACAAGCGCAGTGAGTTCGCATTAGGGCGTTGCCGCCACCACGCGGCCTGATTTCACCGCGGCCACCAGCGCCGCGTGGTCACGCTCGGTCTGGTCGGCATAGGCGTTGGCGAAGGCTATGAGCGCGCGATCAAATACATCGCCCTTGCCCAGGTAGCTGTTGAGGGCGACGACATCGCAGGAGCGCGCATGGGCCCGGGCGAGCGCCCAGCCACACAATTGGGCATAGCCCACGAAACCCGTCGGGGTCAATTTGGCGACATCTACCGAACCCTTCATGTCGCGGAGCTGGCGCACATAGTAGTGTTCTACCCCCATGCGTCCCCAGCCCAGAAAGATGTCGCTGGCCGCCTGCATCATCTGCTGCCCACGAACGACTCGCTGGCCGTGATTGGCATGGATGCCCTTGCGTCCCTCCCCGTAGGTTTCTATCACCGAGGCGTTCGCCTCTTTTATTTGGAGAAAGAGCGGATCACCCTGATCCTTGCCGATGAGCAGCATGATATAGCAACGCGTGCCCACACTGCCCACGCCGACAACCTTGCGGGCGAAATCAACCAGGGTGTAGCGGTGCAGCAGATCACGCCGATCTTCGCGGAGCGAGGCCAGATAGCCGCTGAAGAGTTCTTCAATATGATCGCCCATAATCGAATCGCTGACATGCATGAGGAGCGGTGGATCATTGGCAAGCTGGACGTGGCCGTCTGTGACTGTGGTCAATCTGGCAAAAGCGTGGAGACGATCACGCTGCCGCGCCTTCTGCACGTGCTTCTGTGCTACCCTGTGGGCCAAGCCAGAAAGCAGGGCGAGCACATCCTCGGTATTTACCTGCGCATACCAGAGCGCGAGATAATCCATCGCCGCGAACTGGGCGAGCCATCCACGATACGTGGTAACGGCCCCACGGACACTCTCGTCACAAATAGCGGGGCTAAGCCCATTGACACGTCCTGCCACCACGAGACTGGCCGCCAGTCGTTTGATATCCCATTCCCAGTGACCGCGAAGCGTCTCATCGAAGTCATTGAGGTCGAAGACGAGCTGACGTTCCGGCGTCGCGAACAGCCCGAAATTGTTGAGATGCGCATCGCCACAGGCCTGTACGAGCAAGGATGTGGTGGGCGTGCAAGCCAGATCGCAGGCCATCACCCCCGCCGAGCCGCGCAGGAAGGTAAACGGCGACTCCAACATGCGCCCATAGCGGATGGGCAACAGGTCAGGCTGGCGTAATGGGTCGCTGGCTTGCAACACGCTCACCGGGTCTGTTCGGTCGGCTGGCGGTTCCCAGCGGGCGTGCGCTGAGCGTGGCACGGTGTCGCGTAGCGCCTTGCCGTGCTGTCGGCGTTCGGCCAGCGACTCGAGGTGCGATGATACCATCGTGGCAGCGGGTGGCGCCGATGAAGCCGTCGCGGTATCAGCGCCAGCGGTGATGTCAGCGGAAGTCATGGTTTCCTTCACGACAGGCTCTTCCTCTGTGCTGGGCCGCACAGACGCTCAATAGCATGCTGAAACGAGGGAGCGATAGGGGTTGTAAGCACAAATTATGCCAGCCAATACCAGTATACGTGACTACGACGTATCCTGTATGACACGTGTGTGGCGTCGAGTCGTTCATCCGGCGAGTGATGGAAAGTGTAGTATCTTTGGAGTATTCCGCCAGCGGTAGAACGCCATTTCCAGGAGGCGCCGACATGACACGTATCTACACCACGGCGACGATAGCCTGCCCTATCGAAGCCCTCTACGACTACGTCACCACGCCTGCCCACTGGCCGGAGTGGCATCCCTCGTCGCTTGGCGTCAGCGAGGGCGCCGAGCATTCGCTGCTGGTGGGTGAAGCGGTCACCGAGCGCTTTCTCGTCGCGGGCCGCCGGGGCAGCGTCGTCTGGACGGTGACTGAACGTGAGGCGCCGCAGCGCTGGGTGATCGTCGGCGCCATCGAGGGGAGCAACGGCGGCGGTACCATCACGTACAATCTCAGCCAGCGCGCCGATGGCGTCTTCTTCGAGCGCGAGTTCGTCTATCCAGCGCCCAACGCGCTCTTCGCCGTCCTCGATGCGCTCATCGTGCGCCGCCGCATACAGGCGGAGTCCGAGGAGGCGACGCGGCGGCTCAAGGCAAAGATGGAGGCAAAGGGGTAGCCTGATGTCAACGAAACAATCCGGCTGCGCACGTACACAGCGCGCCCTCCAGCGCGCCCTCATCGCCTTCTTCGCATCGACGGTCGCGGTGCTGGTGGTTCTCTATCTCGTCGCGCCCTCCATCTACCTGGAGACGCTAATGCAAGACCCCCAGGCGACCGATACCCATCCGCTGGCGGTCAACCTCTTTTTCGTCGCGATCCTCACATTCGTGGCGACGCTCTGTGTCGGCGTGGTGCGGCGCTGGCGCTGGATCTTCTGGCTGGCCCCGGTGGCTTTTCTTGCCTCGATCCTCGAAATCCCGGCGGGCATCCTTCAACTGATGGACATCATTCCGATTCAGCAGCCAGCGTGGTACATCATCCTGCGGATGGCTAGCGCAGTCGTCGAATTCGCGCTGGGCATCTGGATGCTGCGCGTGTGGCGCGCCTGTGGCGTCTGGGCGATGGGCCGCGCCGCCTGAGTCCGACGACACTATTTCGCGCAGTTTTCCGCCTGGTGTTATAGACATCTCCCCGCGTATCATGCCTGTGATACACTTCCTCTATCGCTCATGTTCCGTCGCACCCGTAGCCATCGCTCACCGTTCGAGAAAGTGGTCGTTTTCATGCTTCGCGCTCTCCGCCAGCGGTCAGCCAGTGGCGGTGTCTATACCCCAGCGATTCTGCTGCTGGTCTTCGTCGTCGGCACGTCGTTTCTGGGGGTCGGCTTCATCCTGCCGTTGCGCGCGCTCTATGGCCGCTCGGTCGGCGCGTCGAGCGGAGAGATCGGCCTGATGGCATCCTCGGCGCTGCTCACCGGCTTCCTCTCAGCGCCGTTGATCGGCAGGCTCTCGGATCGCGTGGGACATGGCTACGTGCTCTTTGCCGGGCTGGTGGTTCATACGCTGCTGGTGTTGGCCTATATCTTCATCGAAGACCCGGTGTTGCTGATCGCCCTACGTGGGCTAGAGGGTATCGCGATAGTCGGCATTCTGCCCCCGGCGCGCGCGCTGGCCAATACACTCGCGCCGCCGACGCGCCAGGCGGAGACCCTCGGCCTGCTGAGCGCGGCGCAGACGGTGGGCATTCTGCTCGGCCCCACATGTGGTCTGCTGCTGGCGAGCGCGGTCGGCTACCACGACGCCTTTCTGGTGGCCAGCGTGCCCCTGGCGGCGGGCGCTGTGCTGGCGTGGTTCTATCTGCCGCACCGCGCGACGGTGGTCGCCAACAAGGCAGCGCCGCGCGCGGCGACGAGAACACTCTTCACACGCCCGTTGCGGCTCGCCTACAGCCTGCAAATCATCCTCGCGACGACGCAGGGGGTGGGCGCCGCCGTCTGGACCATCTACATGGCCGATCTTGGCGCGTCGCCGCTGGTGATTGGCCTCTCGTTCACCACCTTTGCCGTGCCCATCATTCTGCTCGCGCCCATTGCCGGACGGATGGCGGATCGCCACGGGCGCTATTGGTATGTGCTGTTAGGGATCGCTGTCTGTGGGGTGCTGTTCGTCATCTATGGCCTGCCCATCAATCCCATCTGGCTGGTGATCCTCTCGGTGCCAGAGGGCATCGCCGCCGCCTTTGCGCGTACCGCCGCCGATGGGCTGCTCGCCGACGCGACGCCGCCCGATCTCCGTGGACGCATACAGGCGGTCTATAGCGCGGCTGGCACTGGGAGCGCCTTCGTCGTCGCGACCGTCTCGGGGTTCATCTACGGACTGTATCGCGGCCTGCCCTTCATCATGGTCGGCGGCATCTTTCTGGCTGGCGCGGCTGCGCTCCTGCTTGCCCAGCGTCGCGCGCATGTTCGCCGCTGGCGGTGTGAGCGCCACGCCGCTCTCTGATCTGCCACCACCCGCCGAGGAGTTGGCGCGCGAGCGTGTCGTCAGCGAATGAGGCTGGCAACCAACCCTGAATAGCCGCGTTTCATCACACTTTGATGAGAATGTGGCATGCTATTGGCTGGAGAATGGGTGTCGTTCGTCTGAATACGCGGACAAATACGTGTGGATCTTCGGCGTATCCACCGCGCATTCGTGGCCTGATCTCTGCAGTACAACCGCACTATCAAGGGGAACAAGGGTTAGGATCAACCCTGGCGCGATATATGCCTGTGGAAGGCGTGGGGAGGGTGTTATGCGACCAATTCGCTGGCTGCGGCGTGGCATGGTATTGGTGAGCCTGGGCGCCGCAGGTGGCGCGCTGATCGTGACGGCGCGGCATATTCTGGAGACTCCCCAGCCGCTACAGAGCGTTCTTCCGGGCGAGGGGCGCATCGACCGCAAACACGGTGGCGATATCTACTACAACGTCGCCGGAGACGAGTCCGCTGACCCCATTGTGCTGCTGCACGATTTCTACCTCGGCGCATCCAACTACGAATACCGCCATCTCTTTCCGCGTCTGGCCCCGACATGGCGCGTCTATGCGCCCGACTGGCTGGGCTTCGGCATGTCTGAGCATCCGCCGCTGGCCTACACGGGCGAGTTTTACGCCAACATGCTGCTGGGCTTCCTGCGCGATGTCGTGAAGCGTCCGGCGGTTGTGCTGGCCCACGGACTGCGCCGCCAATATCGCCGCCCGCGCCGCCGCCGATGTCCCCGAACTCTTCAGTCGGCTGGTGTTGGTCTCGCCGGATGTCGACGCGGGCATCGATCTCGATCCGAAACCAGCGCAGGTGCTCGCCCGCGCCGCGCAGCGCACATCACTGGGGCTAGTTCCCTACGCGTTTCTCAGCACGAAACCGCTCCTGCGGCGGCTGGCCCACCGGCGTAGCGCGCTCACCGGCGATGAGGTCGCCAGGGAAGAGTCGGTCGAGCACCTCTACGCCAGCGCCCATCAGTTCGGCGGCCAACACGCGCTGCTTGCGCTGATGACGGGTGAGCTTGACCTGCCGATCCAGAATATCTTCCCCCTGCTCCAGCCGCCCGTATTGCTGGTCAGCGGCGATGAAGATCCCGCGCGTCCGGTCGGCGTGATGGAAGACCTGGCTGTACTCAACCCACATGCCGACCTGGATGTGCTGACCAGCGCCGGGGAGTCTGCGTTCGAGGATCAGCCAGCGATGTTCACCGAGGCGCTATTGGACTGGCTGGCGACAGCGATGACGCCCCAGCAGCCACAGGTGGAAGAGCAACATCCGACGTTACCGAGCGGATGCTACACCAACCACCGCCGATGAGTCGGCCACGCGGGAACCAGCGTCGGAGGAGCCTGCGCTTCCCGAAACGGCGGAAGCCATGGACTCCGGGATGCCGGGGATTCTGTGGACACCACAGGTACCGCCGATAGGCATGATACTCTCGCCACGCCCGATACGTCCGAGAAAGTACCTGGCTCATCTGCTGAGGAGACCGACAAGCCAACCCGGCGGTCGGCGAGTACCCCAGCAACCCGGTCAACTGGTGGCGCGACCAGCAAATCGCTCGCTGCGATGGGCCGCCCGGTCTCGCGCGTCGGATGGCCCGACAGTCACTCAAAGCGCATCGCCGCGCCAGCAGCCCGAGACGGCCGCCGCGAAGAAGCCGCGTAGCCGTAGCATGGGCAGCGCAAAGAACAGCCAGCCCGCCGCGCAACCAGGCAAGCCCAGCGCCCGCAAATCACCAAAAGTGTCTCAGGATACCGATTGACCTGAGGCGTCGGAGACGCTGGGAGACATCGTACGTCGTCCAAGGAGCGCGTTCATCGAGCGAACGGATAGCCCATCCGTAGCAATGCGATTGACCAGGGCCGCCTGCTCTGGCAGACTGCACGACAATAGTGTTGTGATGTAGAAGGCGATTTCTATGACAGGATCCATTGTTCTGGTGATGTTGATTGCCTGGATGGTTGGCATTTGTCTGATGATTCTGTTCTCATCGCGTCGATCCCATACTCTCTCTCGGCGAGCCACTGGTGGACCTGTTTCGTCCTCAGCGCCTTTTTCTGATCCCAATGATCGCTAATCGTATCATCGGTTCGTAGGGATAGATGTCTGGCAGCGCAAGGCCCAGCGTTATCCATCCTGGAGGGTGAACATGCGTCCGGTGATTGGCATCCCCTGTTCTAGTGCGCGGCGGGGAGATTCGCGACCTGCCGCATATGGCAACAATCAGAGCTATGTCCACGCGGTGCAACGCGCGGGTGGTGTCCCGCTGCTTATCCCCCCGCACCAGGACGCCGACGCCCTCGAAGCGATCTGCTCGCGGCTGGATGGCCTGTTGCTCAGCGGTGGCTGTGATATTGACCCCGCCCGCTATGGTGAAGAACCGATAGCCGCCTGCCAGGAGCCGCAGCCCGAACGCGATGAACTCGAACTGGCGCTCGCCGCCTGGGCATTGGACGCCGCTGTGCCGATTCTGGGCATCTGCCGTGGGATGCAACTGCTCAATGTCGCCTGTGGTGGCACGCTTGTTTCAGGATCTGGCGACGCAGCAACCCGAGGCCGCGCAGCACGATCACGCCGCCATTGGCCGCACCTATCGCGCCCATGCCTCCGCCTTCAGGAGCACTCGCGGCTGAGTGAGATTCTGGGAACCGCGCCCTACGCCGTCAATAGTCTGCATCATCAGGCGGTGGCGCGTCCGGGCGAGTGCGTCGAGATCGTCGGCTGGTCGCCAGATGGCGTGGCCGAGGCGATGGAGATCGACGGGCACCCGTTTGCGCTGGCGGTGCAGTTTCACCCGGAAGAACTCGAAAGCGACCCGGAGCAGCCCGATGAGCCGAGCCGCGCGCTTTTCCGCGCATTCGTGAGGCGTGCAGTGAGCGAATGGCCCGCTGACGAGGCTACCCGCGACCACCATGAATACCCGTGTCAGCTCGTGTCAGGGTATGTCAGCCCGTGTCTGGCGCCATCTCTCCTCTTGTCTGGTACCTTCGTCCCGCTGTTACCCCACCCCACCAAAAAGCGTTCTAGAATATAGAACATAAGTTCAAGTATTGCCGAGGTCACTGACAAGGGCTTCGGCACAAGTTTTCTCTTGTGCGCAGGTGGTGTGTATCAGGTCAAACGGCGGGCGAAGTTGGCAGAGACGACGGGCAGAGCGGAGGTATGACAATGCGCTGGGCACTCAGGGTCAAGGGATGGCGCGGCGCGCATCCTGCCCCACACTCATCCGCGCGGCCACGAGTGGCGCGGGCGGTGCAGGCGGCACAGATGGCGCATGCGGGTGTGACGCGTGGCATGGGGAGCGCGATGGCCGGGCTGGAGGCGTTGCTGGCTCCAGCGATTCCGGTGGCGCGCATGAGCGGGATGAGCAGGATGAACGGGATGAATGCGAGTCTGGGCAGTGCGGTGGCGTTTCAGTTGCCACCGACACTGATGCGCGAGACGTCACGGGCCGCGTGGCTCACCGGTCGTCGCCCAGAGGATGTGCTAGAAGAGGCGCTGGCCGACTGGCTGGCTGGCTACGAAAGCGCTCCGCTGGCGCCATTCGCGCCGCACCGCGCGGCGGGCAGACAGAATTCCTGGGGCGAGATCGAGGAGACGCTGCGCGCCTTGCGGGCGTCGTAGGCATATAGGTTGTCGTATGAGGTGACGTACTCGCGGGGAAGCGCAGATGGGCGCGCTTCCCCGCTTTTTATTTTGCCCGCACGATGCGCGCCAGTTGTCGCAAACCGGGCTTTTGCCCGTACAACAAGACGCCATAGCGATACAGACGCGCGGCAATCCAGGCGCAGGCGGCGATGGTGGCCACCATCAAGGCTATCGTCACAACGACCTCCCACCAGGCGACCGTTCCCAACCCCAGACGCACCAACATCAATGTCGGCGTGAAGAAGGGAACAAAGGAAAGTACCCGCGTCAGTGTCGCATCGGGCGCAAATGCCGCCACGTAGAGCAGCACCAGGCTCACGATCAACAAGAACAAAGGAATCTGGATGGCGCTCTGCACCTCATCCTGTCGCTTCACCATCGCGCCGAGTCCGGCGAACAGGGTCGCATACAGGAAGTAAGCCAGGAGAAAGTAGACCAGGAACAGGAGGAGGAATGGAATCGAAACGCCAGAGAGATACTGGGTGAACCCTCCGGTGTTCGCGCCAAGCAGCGCCGCCTGTAAGGGTATTTGCAATAAGATCGCCCCAATACCCACCACCACCAGGCATACCATCTGCGTGAGGCCCGCCGCGCCAATACCCACAATCTTGCCGACGAGTAACTGCCAGGGAGTCGCCGCATTCAACAGCAGTTCCATCACGCGGCTGCTTTTCTCTTCCACAACGCCATTCGCCACAGCCGTCGCATAGGTGACGACGGCATAGAAAAGCAGGTACGCCCCGGCAAATGTCAGCACATAACCGACGACGATCTGATTCGTTGGGCGAGCGCTCTGGCTCAGGATTCGTGTGATCGTCAGGTCGGGAGGAGCCGAGAGGCTGCGCTACCTGGGCCGGAGTCAGACCGAGGCGATGCGCGGTGTCGAGAAAGGTGAGGTCGGTAGCCAGCGTCTGGATCGCAGATAGATTGCCGTCGTTGGCCGCGCTGGTGTTGGTGACATAGGTCAGTTGCAACTGCTGGGCCGACGTACGGGAGAGCACGAGCAGGATATCCAGCGTGCCGTCCTTGACCTGGCGCTGCACGTCGGCCACGGAAGCCCCCGGCTGGATGCTCAATCACATAAGGAGCGCTGTTTCCCGTTTGCGTCCCATTCAGTGTTGTATTGATGAGCGCGGCCAGCGCCGTCTCATCCAGTCCCGCGACTGCGCCCGCCTGATTCACCACGACGATATGTGTCTGTGTCTGCGTTTGCCTGCTTGTGGCTCTGGTGATCAACTGGACGATGGTCGGGACAAACGCAGCGATGACCACGAGCGCCAACAGGACAATGGTGGTGATGATAAAACTACGCTGGGTGACACGATTCCTGAACTCGCGTCTGATAATCAAGCGGATGTTGCGCAGGTTATGCTGTGCAGCGGCGCCGCCCGAACGAACCGCTACCGTCTGGCGTCCCTGGTCTGGTGGCTGTTGTTCTGGCGTTTCCACGACGCGTTTTGCCATCGGTTCATGCCTCGTTTCTACCCGCTGTTGATCGAGCGCCGATTGTTTCCCGTCATGCCAGGGGAGGTGAGGGCGCGTCAGGGAGCGCGGTAGCGCCCACCATCTCGATAAAGATATCGGTCAGCGACGGCTCAACCACCTCGAAACGACTGATAGCGCCGCCATGCTGCAATGCCGCTTCGACGATCACATTCGGATTGAGATTGGCCTGGAACTGCATTTCGATGTAGTCCTGGCGGCGTTTGGTCACGTGGACGCCGTCCAGCGTATCGAGCCAGGGCGCTTCCGGGTCGTTGATGAGCGTGAGGCGCGCGACATTCTGCCCATGCTGGCGCTTAATCGCCTGCACGTTGCCCTGCACAACCGCCTGCCCTTTGTTGATGAGCAGCATGTCCTCGCACAGTTCCTCGACCTGTTCCAACTGGTGCGTGGAGAAGATAACGGTCTTGCCGCGCTGGCGCATCTCAAGAAACGCCTCTTTCAGCGCCGCCGCGTTCAGCGGATCCAGCCCGCTAAAGGGTTCATCCATAATCAAGAGCGCCGGGTTGTGCAAAATGGCCGCGAGAAACTGCACTTTCTGCTGATTCCCTTTGGAGAGTTCCTCAACCTTTTTGTGGCGATAGGCGGTAATCTGGAAACGCTCCAGCCATTCATCCAGCGCGCTTCGCGCATCCTCTACAGCCATCCCGCTCAAGCGCGCCAGGAACAGCAACTGTTCCTGCACCTCCATCCGGGGATAGAGTCCACGCTCTTCGGGCAGATAGCCGAAATCGCGACGAGGGATTGTGCTTATCGGCGCGCCATACCAGGTAATTTGGCCAGAGTCGGGACGCAGCAGATCCAGGATCATGCGCATAGTGGTGGTCTTGCCCGCGCCGTTGGGGCCAACGAAGCCGAAGATGACGCCTTCTCTCACGTCCATCGAGAGGTCTTTGATCGCCTGGAACGACCCAAACCATTTGTTGATATGCTCGACAGTTAGACTCATCGGGCGAGCCTTACTTTTTGGGCGGCATCGGTCAAACGGATCGATGCGCGGAAACCCTCCCGCGTGCTGGCTCCGGTGCGGGAGGGGCGCTTCTAGGCAAAGTATAGCATAACAGGCGCATCGCTACGCCATCTTACTGGTTGGTTACGCCGCCCAGCGTAGCGCGTAGCCTGCGGCAGAGCGCCCCAATCGCCTCGGCGTCGCCGCGTGGGGCGTCCGGCCAATCTTCGACATGCCAGCGTAGATACTCCGCTGGGGTGTTGGGATAGCGGGCGGTGAGATGGACGTGCAGGTGGGGCGTGACCTCGCCGTAGAACACCGCATAGACCTTTTCAGCGCCGGTACAGGCTTTGAGGGCGCTGCTGAGGCGTGCGATCAGCAGCCCGACCGCCTGTGCCTCGACGGGTGCGAGATCGGCGAAGTCCAGCGCGTGTCGCCTGGTAATGAGCACAAGTTGTCCAAGGTAGCTGGTTCCCTCGTCCTCCCAATGGTAGGCGTAGACCAGATCATCCACATAGACAGCGCTTCCCACCAATTCGCGGTGGTCGCGCTGGACATCGCAGAAGAGACAGCCCTGCATGATAGATCCCTTTCTACTTGACGGGCAACGCGCTATCCGCCAGATACACGCGCAGCCGCTGGCAGAGCGCCGCGACCTCATCCGCGCCGCCTTTGGGCGACTCTGACCACTCGCCGACGCGCTCGCGCCAGTATTCTTCTGGTGTGCCAGGGTAGCGCGCGAAGACGTGGACGTGCAGGTGGGGCGTATAGTCCCCGTAGAAGAAGGCATAGACATGGTCAGCGCCCGCACACTCCTTGAGCGCCCGGCTGAGGCGCGCGATCAGCAGCCCGACCGCCTGGGCCTCCGCGGGCGTCAGTTCGGCGAAGCTGGGCGCATGGCGTCTGGTCTCCACCCGCAGATAGCCGAGGAACGTCGGCCCCTCAGTGTTGTAGACATGATGCGCGTAGACCAGGTCATCCTGATAGACTGGCCCGCCCACAACCTCGCCCTGCTGTTTCGCGCAGATAGGGCAGTTCTCCACAGAATCTTGCATCGTCTCTTCCTTTCTTTCATGCCTTCCACACCATCCGCGCCTATTCTGGCCCGGCGCGTGCTGGCAATTGGCGGTGTCGTGGTTGCCTATCACTGGTTCGGCGCTGCCCTTGCGCCAATTTTCACCAGGCGCGTATCTTCATGTGGCGCTCGCTGGCGGCCCACCAAAAAACGCGCACGGCAACATATGTTTTTGTGATAAGGATAGGGAGAAGGCAAGAAGGAGAGGGATGACATCCAACGTGGTAATGCGATGCTGATCCGTACGACAATCGACGACGACATACCGCGCGCACTGGAAGCGGCGCTGGTGGTGGCTCGTCCGCGTCTGTTGCGGCTGGCGCGGTTGCGTGGCGTGCCCGCTGATGTGGCTGAAGATGTGGTGCAGGAAACACTGCTGGAGGCCTGGCGCTGCGTGGATCGTGTCTACGACCCCACTGGCATCCACCGCTGGCTCGATGAAATTTGCCGCAACATCTGCCGCCGCTATGCGCGCGGGCATGCGCTCGAACAGCGGCACGCGCATCTCCCGATCCCAGCGCCAGACGACGATGGCGACGACGCCACGACTGCGCTACTCAACGACATTCCCGATAGCGATGCGGCTGATCCCATCGAGGAGCTTACCCGTCAAGACATGGCGCTCTTGCTGGATCATGCGCTCGGTATGCTGCCGGGCAATGCGCGTGAGGTGGTTGAGTTGTGTTACCTGCGCGAGCTGCCGCAACGCGAGGCGACGGATCGCCTGGGACTTTCGCTCAGCGCGCTGGAGGCTCGCCTGCACCGCGCGCGTCGTCAATTGCGCGCGCTCTTCAACGGCCCTCTGCGTGGCGAGGCCGAGGCATTCGGGCTGGCGTTGGATGATGTGCGGGCCGAGGGATGGCGCGAGACACGGCTCTGGTGTACGCTCTGTGGTCGGCGCCGCCTCGCTGGCATACTTATCGTCCAGCCCGATGGCAGCGTCAATCTGCACATGCGTTGTCCTGATTGCGAGCAGCGCTCTGGCCTCTGCGATATCGACAGCAGCAGCGTGCATAGCAAAGGCCTGATCCGTCTCGATGGGCTACAGTCGTTCCGCCCGGCCTGGAAGCGCACGATGATGGGGACGGCACAGCAGTTCACGCAGGCGTTGCGCGTGGGCGCCTATCGCTGCCCATTCTGCGGCGCGCCAGCCACGCTGCAACTGGTCGATAAGGCGCAGATGACGACGCTCCCAACGGGAACGATTCTGCTGGATGGCCTATCACGTCACCCCTACCAGTTCTGGGTATGGTGGGAATGCTCCGGCGAGATCAACGGGCATAGCGGTCTCTTCGCCGCCAGTGACCTGGTCTACTGGTCGCGCGCGGAGACGCGGCAATTTATGCGTGAACATCCACACTGGGTCAGCGAACCCGAGTTGCTGGTGGAATACGCGGGCCAGCCTGCCCTTCGCCTCCAGATGGCCGATACCACGAGCGCCGCGCGCCTGACTGTGCTGGCTGACCGCCAGAACCTGCGCGTGCTGGCTATCTTCTAGCGACTGCTTTCCCCCGTATCATTGCTGATTGACACGGCGCTGGCTGCCCTGTAGAGTACGGGACACCTATCCACGTTCGGCTGTTTGGGCGTCCGGTGGCTCATAGAAGCAGGCGGTCAGGAGATACGCATGGCACGTGGTTCGACGCCGATTCGGCTGGCGCTGGCATTCTTGATTGGCGCGGCGGCTGGCCCCTGGTTCAATCTCACCCATCCCACCACGCTCGATGCGCTGCTCAACGCGCTGGTGATCGCTGTGCCGCCACTGCTGGCCGTGCTGCTGATCGGCATCCGCCTTCAAGAGCACTCGCGGCTGAGCGAGATTCTGGGAACCGCGCCCTACGCCGTCAATAGCCTGCATCATCAGGCGGTGGCGCGTCCCGGCGAGTGCGTCGAGATCGTCGGCTGGTCGCCAGATGGTGTGGCCGAGGCGATGGAGATCGACGGGCATCCGTTTGCGCTGGCGGTTCAGTTTCACCCGGAAGAACTCGAAAGCGATCCTGAACAGCCCGATGAGCCGAGCCGCGCGCTTTTCCGCGCATTCGTGCAGGCGTGCAGCGAGCGGATGGCCCGCTGACGAGGCTGCCCGCGACCACCATGAATACCCGTGTCAGCACGTGTCAGCGTATGTCGGCCCATGTCTGGCGCCATCTCTCCTCTTGTCTGGTACCTTCGTCCCGCTGTTACCCCACCCCACCAAAAAGCGTTCTAGAATATAGAACATAAGTTCAAGTATTGCCGAGGTCACTGACGATGGCTTCGGCACAAGTTTTCTCTTGTGCGCAGGTGGTGTGTATCAGGTCAAACGGCGGGCGAAGTTGGCAGAGACGACGGGCAGAGCGGAGGTATGACAATGCGCTGGGCACTCAGGGTCAAGGGATGGCGCGGCGCGCATCCTGCCCCACACGCATCCGCGCGGCCACGAGTGGCGCGGGCGGTGCAGGCGGCACAGATGGCGCATGCGGGTGTGACGCGTGGCATGGGGAGCGCGATGGCCGGGCTGGAGGCGTTGCTGGCACCAGCGATTCCGGTGGCGCAGATGACCAGGATGAACGGGGCGAATGCGAGTCTGGGGAGCGCGATGGCGTGGCAGTTGCCACCGACGCTGATGCGCGAGACGACACGCGCGGCCTGGCTGACAGGTCGGCGGCCGGAGGATGTGTTGGAAGAGGCGCTGGCCGACTGGCTGGCTGGCTACGAAAGCGCTCCGCTGGCGCCATTCTCGCCGCACCGCGCGGCGGGCAGACAGAATTCCTGGGGCGAGATCGAGGAGACGCTACGCGCATTGCGGGCGTCGTAGGTGTGTATGGTGTGTTCGTCAGGTGTACGTTGACTCGAAGGGCGGGGAAGCGCAGATGGGTGCGCTTCCCCGCTCTTATTTTGCCCGCACGATGCGCGCCAGTTGTCGCAAACCGGGCTTTTGCCCGTACATCAAGACGCCATAGCGATACAGGCGCGCGGCAATCCAGGCGCAGACGGCGATGGTGGCCACCATCAAGGCTATCGTCACAACGACCTCCCACCAGGCGACCGTTCCCAACCCCAGGCGCACCAACATCAATGTCGGCGTGAAGAAGGGGACGAAGGAAAGTACCCGCGTCAGTGTCTCATCTGGCGCAAATGCCGCCACGTAGAGCAGCACCAGGCTCACGATCAACAAGAATAAAGGGATCTGGATGGCGCTCTGCACCTCATCCTGGCGCTTCACCATCGCGCCGAGTCCGGCGAACAGGGTTGCATACAGGAAGTAGGCCAGGAGAAAGTAGACCAGGAACAGGAGGAGGAATGGAATCGAAACGCCAGAGAGATACTGGGTGAAACCTCCGGTATTGGCGCCAAGCAGCGCTGCCTGTAGGGGTAATTGCAATAAGAGCGCCCCAATACCCACCACCACCAGGCACACCATCTGCGTGAGGCCCGCCGCGCCAATACCCACGATCTTGCCGACGAGTAACTGCCAGGGCGTCGCCGCATTCAACAGCAGTTCCATCACGCGGCTGCTCTTCTCTTCCACAACGCCATTCGCCACAGCCGTCGCATACGTGACTACGGCATAGAAAAGCAGGTACGCCCCGGCAAAGGTCAGCACATACCCGACGACGAGTTGATTCGTTGGGCGAGCGCTCTGGTTCAGGATTCGTGTGATGGTCAGGTCGGGAGGAGCCGAGAGGCTGCCTACCTGGGCCGGAGTCAGGCCCAGGCGATGCGCGGTGTCGAAAAAGGTGAGTTCGGTAGCCAGCGTCTGGATCGCAGATAGATTGCCGTCGTTGGCCGCGCTGGTGTTGGTGACATAGGTCAGTTGCAACTGCTGGGCCGACGTACGGGAGAGCACGAGCAGGACATCCAGCGTGCCATTCTTGACCTGCTGCTGAGCGTCGGCCACGGAAGCCCCAGGCTGGCTGCTAATCGCATAGGGAGCGCTGCCTCCAGTCTGCGTTCCATTCAGTGTTGTATTGATGAGCGCGGTCAGCGCCGTCTCATCCAGCCCCGCGACCCCGCCCGCCTGATTCACCACGACGATATGCGTCTGCGTCTGCGTTTGCCCGCTGGTAGCCCTGGCGATAAGCTGGATGATGGTTGGGACAAACGCGGCAATGACAATCAGCGCCAGCAGGATAATGGTGCTGATGATAAAGCTGCGCTGGGTCACGCGGCTCCTGTACTCGCGGCCAATAATCAAGCGGGCGTTGCGCAGGTTATCCTGGGCAGCAGCGCCGCCCGAGCGGATCGCTACCGTCTGGTGTCCCTCGTCTGGCGGCTGCTGTTCTGGCGTTTCCACGACGCGCTTTGCCATCGGTTCATGCCTCGCTTCTACCCGCTGTTGATCGAGAGCCGAGTATTACACGTCATGCCAGGCGCGGTGCGGGCGCGTCAGGCAGGGCGGTGGCGCCCACCAACTCGATGAAGATATCGGTCAGCGACGGCTCAACCACCTCGAAACGGCTGATAATTCCGCCATGCCGCAATGCCCCTTCGACGATCACATTGGGACTGAGATTGGCCTGGAACTGCATTTCGATGTAATCCTGGCGGCGTTTGGTCACATGGACGCCGTCCAGCGTATCGAGCCAGGGCGCTTCGGGATCGTTGTCGAGCGTGAGGCGCGCGACATTATGCCCATGTTGGCGCTTAATCGCCTGCACATTGCCCTGTACAATCGCCTGTCCCTTGTTGATCAGCAACATGTCCTCGCACATCTCCTCGACCTGTTCCAACTGATGGGTAGAGAAGATGATGGTTTTGCCACGCTGGCGCATCTCCAGAAATGCCTCTTTGAGCGCCGCCGCGTTCACCGGATCCAGCCCGCTAAAGGGTTCATCCATAATCAAGAGCGCCGGGTTGTGCAAAATGGCCGCGAGAAACTGCACTTTCTGCTGATTCCCTTTGGAGAGTTCCTCAACCTTTTTGTGGCGATAGGCGGTAATCTGGAAACGCTCCAGCCACTCATCCAGCGCAGTCTGCGCATCCTCTACAGACATCCCACTCAGGCGCGCCAGGAAAAGCAACTGTTCCTGCACCTCCATCCTGGGATAGAGTCCACGCTCTTCCGGCAAATAGCCGAAGTCACGGCGAGGGACTGCGGATGCTGGTTTGCCATTCCAGGTAATCTGGCCAGAGTCGGGACGAAGGAGATCCAGGATCATGCGCATGGTGGTGGTCTTGCCCGCGCCGTTGGGGCCAACGAAGCCGAAGAGGACGCCTTCTCTCACGTCCATCGAGAGGTCTTTGATCGCCTGGAACGACCCAAACCATTTGTTGACGTGCTCGACAGTTAGACTCATGGGCGAGCCTTACTTTTTCTGGAAGGATCAGTCAAACGGATCGAAGAGCGGAAACCCTCCCGCGTGCTGGCTCCGGTGCGGGAGGGGCGCTTATAGGCGAAGTATAGCATACCAGGCGCATCGATACGCCAGCTTACTGGTTGGTTGCGCCGTCCGCCAGCGTAGCGCGCAGCCGCTGGCAGAGCGCCACAATCTCCTCACCGCCGCCACGTGGAGCGCCGGGCCAGTCCTCGACATGCCAGCGTAGATACTCCGGTGGGGTGTTGGGATAGCGGGCGGTGAGATGGACGTGCAGGTGTGGCGTGACCTCGCCGTAGAATACCGCATAGACCTTTTCAGCGCCCGTGCAGGCTTTGAGGGCTTCGCTGAGGCGCGCGATGAGCAGCCCGACCGCCTGGGCCTCGGCGGATGTAAGATCGGCGAAGTCCGGCGTGTGCCGCCTGGTAATGAGCACAAGGTGGCCGAGATAACCACTTCCCTCCTCGTCCCAGTGGTAAGCATAGACCAGTTCGTCGTCATAGACCGGGCCACCTACCGGTGGTGTCTGGCTCTGCTGGAGGTCGCAGAAAAGGCAGCTCTCCATGACCTGTTCCCCTTTCTAATTGACGAGCGCCGCGCTATCCGCCAGATACACGCGCAGCCGCTGGCAGAGCGCCGCGACCTCATCCGCGCCGCCTTTGGGCGACTCTGACCACTCGCCGACGCGCTCGCGCCAGTATTCTTCTGGCGTACCAGGATAGCGGGCGAATACGTGGACATGCAGGTGGGGCGTATAGTCCCCGTAGAAAAAGGCATAGACGTGGTCAGCGCCCGCACACGTCTTGAGCGCCTGGCTGAGGCGCGCGATCAGCAGCCCGACCGCCTGGGCCTCCGCGGGAGTCAGTTCGGCGAAGCTGGGCACGTGGCGTCTGGTCTCCACCCGCAGATAGCCGAGGAACGTCGGCCCCTCAGTATTGTAGACATGGTGCGCGTAGACCAGGTCATCCTGATAGACCGGCCCGCCCACAACCTCGCCCTGTTGTTTCGCGCAGATAGGGCAGTTCTCCACAGAATCTTGCATCGCCTCTCCTCCTTTCGTCCTTTCATGCCTTCCACAGCCGTCCGCGCCTATTCTGGCCCGGCGCGTGCTGGCAATTGGCGGTGTCGTGGTTGCCTATCACCGGTTTGGCGCTGCCCTTGCGCCAATTTTCACCAGGCGCGTATCCTCTTGTGGCGCTCGATGGCGGCCCGCCAAAAAACGCGCACGGCAACAGGTGTTTTTGTGATAAGGATAGGGAGAAGGCAAGAAGGAGAGGGATGCTATCCAACATGGCGCTGCGATGCTGATCCGTACGACAATCGACGACGACATACCGCGCGCGCTGGAAGCGGCGCTGGTGGCGGCTCGTCCGCGTCTGCTGCGGCTGGCGCGGTTGCGTGGTGTGCCCGCTGATGTGGCTGAGGATGTGGTGCAGGAAACACTGCTGGAGGCCTGGCGATGCGTGGATCGTCTCTACGACCCCACCGGCATTCACCGCTGGCTCGATGAAATTTGCCGCAACATCTGCCGCCGCTATGCGCGCGGGCATGCGCTCGATCAGCGGCACGCGCATCTCCCGATCCCAGCGCCAGACGACGATGGCGACGACGCCACGACTGCGCTCCTCAACGATATTCCCGATAGCGACGCCCCTGATCCCATCGAGGAGCTTACCCGTCAAGACATGGCGCTCTTGCTGGATCGCGCGCTCGGTTTGCTGCCGGAGGGCGCGCGCGAGCTGGTGGAGTTGTGTTACCTGCGCGAGCTGCCGCAGCGTGAGGCGACGGATCGCCTGGGGCTTTCGCTCAGCGCGCTGGAGGCTCGCCTGCACCGTGCGCGTCGTCAATTGCGCGCGCTCTTCAACGGCCCTCTGCGTGGCGAGGCCGAGGCATTCGGGCTGGCGTTGGATGATGAGTGCGCCCAGGGATGGCGCGAGACGCGGCTCTGGTGTACGCTCTGTGGCCAGCGCCGCCTCTCTGGCATGTTTATCGTCCAGCCCGATGGCAGCGTCAATCTGCATATGCGCTGCGCCGATTGCGAGCAGCGCTCTGGCCTCAGCGATATCGATAGCAGCACCGTGCATAGCAAAGGCCTGATCCGTCTCGATGGGTTACGCTCGTTCCGCCCGGCCTGGAAGCGCACGATGCAGGGCACGGCCCAGCAGTTCACGCAGGCGTTGCGCGCGGGCGCCTATCGCTGCCCATTCTGCGGCGCGCCAGCCACGCTTCAACTGGTCGATAAGGCGCAGATGGCGACGCTCCCAACGGGAACGTTCCGCCAGATGGCCTGTCGCGTCACCCCTACCAGTTCTGGGTATGGTGGAGCTGCCAACAGACAGCGCACGATTCCCACGGGCATAGCGGTCTCTTCGCCGCCAGCGATCTGGTCTACTGGTCACGCACAGAGACGCGGCAGTTCATGCGCGAATATCCACACTGGGTCAGCGAACCCGAATTGCTGGTGGAATACGCGGGCCAGCCTGCTCTTCGCCTCCAGATGGCCGATACCACGAGCGCCACGCGCCTGACTGTGCTGGCCGACCGCCAGAACCTGCGCGTACTGGCTATCTTCTAGCGTGCGCAGGTCGAGTAATACCCATGAGTAGCTATTGGGGAGGTTCTTCATCTTTTCCCTTCGTCGGAAGCGCTAATGCGTCATCAGCAAAGCGACAGAGCAACGAGACGAAGATTTTCCAGTCCTGCTCATCCCACTGCGCAACAATGGGTTGCACCAGCCTCTCGCGAGCTGTTTCCAAAGCATGAACGATTGCCAGCCCTTCCCCGGTCGCCGCCACCTTGCGTTCCCGCCCATCGCTGGCGCCAGCATGTCGTGTCACCAGTCCCAGGCGGCCCAAGGTAGCAACCTGGCGACTGACCGTGCTATGATCGCGCCCGACCAGCCCTGCCAGTTCCATGATGCCAACAGCGTCGCGACGACCAATCACCACCAGTAAAGGAAACAATGCCCGATCAAGAGCAACGCCAGCTTCTTGCAGCAGGACGCTATCGCGTTGCGGCTGGTTCATCAGCCCGATGAGATCAAAGAGGGCGTCATAGAATTGACGAATGGTCTGGTCCATATACGTGTAGTATACACCGACTTACTTGACCTGTCTATGCTCTTGCTGGTATGTTATATACGTGCAAAATACACGTATATGGCGGAGGCAGAGACGCATTGAACAGGAGAATATCATGAAAGCTGCTCTCGTCTTGCAAAGTGGTCAGGCGCCCGTGTACGGCGACTTTCCCGAACCAGATCCCTCCGAGGGGGAAAACCGTATTGCCGTGACTGCTGCCGCGCTCAACCATGTGACCAGGAGCCGTGCATCAGGGACGCACTACAGTACCCCCGGCTCTCTTCCCTTTGTGGTTGGCATTGATGGCGTTGGGCGGGATGCTTCTGGTCGTCGCGTCTACTTTGTTCTGCCTACAGCCCCCTTTGGAAGTATGGCAGAGCAATCGAGCGTGAACGCCTCTCACTGTCTGGCCTTGCCCGATGGCCTGGACGATGTGACTGCCGCTGCAATTGCTATTCCTGGGATGTCTTCCTGGGCGGCGTTACAGGAAACCGCGAAGTTCCAAGCGGGCGAAACGGTTTTGGTCAACGGCGCGACCGGAATATCTGGTCGCCTGGCTGTTCAGATCGCCAAGTATCTTGGCGCCAAAAAAGTGATCGCCACAGGTCGGAATACCGAAGCCTTGAAATCCCTTGCATCTCTGGGCGCTGACTTGACCATTCCTCTCGTTGAGGACGGGGAGGCGCTAGAACAAACCTTCCTGGAACCATTTCACGAGGGGATCGATGTTGTGCTCGATTACCTGTGGGGGCCAAGTATGGAACGGTTGCTGGTGGCGGCAGCAAAAGCGGGGGAAGAAGGAGTTCCGATCCGCTTTATCCAAATTGGTGGGGCCTCCGCATCCAGCATCGCGCTGCCGAACCAGGTTCTGCGTGCCTCTGCTATCCAACTGATGGGCAGCGGCATTGGCAGTGTTCCATTCCATCATCTCCTCAAGGCGATCGAGGGCGTGCTGCAAGCAACGATTCCGGGTGCTTTTGAGATTGCGACTACCACTGTTCCCCTCTCGAACGTCGAAGACGCCTGGTCAACAGAGATCCCTCAGTTTCGCACGGTTTTTCTGGTGTGAGTGAATCGATCTGTGTATGCCCTTCTATTCCGCCAGTGTAACTCGCTCTGGCGACCATTCTCCAGGCATACACAGGTGTCTCGGATGATGAGGTGATTGAACGGCGCTGATTGACACGGCGCTGGCTGCCCTGTAGTGTACGGACACCTATCCACGTTCGGTTGTTTGGGCGTCTGGTGGCTCATAGAAGCAGGCGGTCAGGAGATACGCATGGCATGTGGTTCGACGCCGATTCGGCTGGCGCTGGCGCTCTTGATTGGCGCGGCGGCTGGCCCCTGGTTCAATCTCACCCATCCCACCACGCTCGATGCGCTGCTCAACGCGCTGGTGATTGCCGTGCCGCCGCTGCTGGCCGTGCTGCTGATGAAGACGCCACAACGGGGCGGCGCGCTGCTGCGGGTAGGGCTGGTGGTGGCGCTGCTGGTGGTGATTCTGCCGCTGGGCGATCTGGCGTTCAACGCGATCCAGGGCTTTCCGGGCTTCGACACGTCATTCGTCGTCGGCATGGCGGTCGTGCTCTGCCCGCTGATCGCCGCCTTCGCGGTGGGGACGCGCGGCGTGCGCCTGGGTGGGACGGTGGTCCTGGCGCTGGGCTGCGGTGTGGTGGCGTGGGTGGGCATGGGCCTGCATAACCTGCTGATTCCGCTGCTGCTCGGCCAGTATTCACCGTCCGGCCCATCCAGCGATTTTGGCGATCTGGTCTTCGTCCTGCTGCTGATCCTGTATGTGCTCGGCTTTGGTCTGGCGCTGCTGCTCGGCATCCTCGGCGCGCTCTCGCGTCTCTGGTTGGCCCGCCCAGAAGGATAAATGCTGCTCGGCGTGCATTCCAAATCTGGGGGCTATTCAGCCTGCTGATGCCGCTGTTCCTAAAAATATGCTGCTTGCGCTTCTTCAGCAATGATGCTATACATGTGATATATCAGAATGTCTTGATATGAGCGAGAGAAATCCACATGATCGAGGATCCACAACTCCCAGGAACTGATAAACATCTCCCTAGAGCCAAGGCGCCCGGAAAGCGCAATGCCGCAGGGATCGAGCAGCTGATTTATCCGCGCGCTTCTTCCGTGTGCTGGGCGACCCTACACGTATTCGTGTGCTGCAACTGCTGCTCGATGCGCCTGCTGGCGAGTGCAACGTGGGCGAACTGGTGGCGGCGCTCGGTGTTCCCCAGAGTCGCGTCTCCACTCATCTGGGATGTCTGCGCTGGTGTGGCCTCGTCCAGACACGGCGCGAGAGCAAGCAGGTCTATTATCGTGTCGCCGACCCGCGCGTGCGCGAGTTGCTAGCGCTGGGAAGCGCTATCTTGCACGATCACGCGGCAGGTGTTGCAAGTTGCGGCATGGTCCGCTAGCTCAGTCATTTCTCGAATCTCCTATATGCCACTGAACGCCTTTGTTTGACCATCGCATCTGGATATCCAGATAACTGTCATGCAAGAAGAGATGAGGCGACGATGGACGATCTGACGCACCAGGACTCTCCAGAGAATTCGTCTACTGCGGGGAACGAGAACGCGGCGCCGATGATGCATCTGATCTGATACTCGTTTGCCGCTCAGCCACCCTGAGACCTGCGGAGTATCAGTTCTATCGCGCGCTTATGCTCACCTTTCCGGCGACTCAGCCCCACCTGACCACGCGACCCTCCGCACGCTTGCCCAGCGCTATGCCATTCCGCTGGAGGCGACGCTGGCGGATATGGCGCGACAAGACCTCGTGCAACGCGACCCGTCGCGTGGCACGATTCGGGCGGCTTACCCGTTCTCTGGCGTGCCGACTGTCCATCGTGTCACCTTGCTGGCCGATTTCGCTGGAGACTCACCCATCGAGCTTTATGCCATGTGTGCCCTCGACGCCCTGGGCATTCCACTTATACTTCGCCGCGACGCGTTCGTGACGTCAGTTGATGCGCTGACAGGCGAGGCGGTACGTGTGCTGGTGCGGCGGATCGCTACTGCGGAGACTTCTGCCAATGACGAGAACAAGATTGGCGACCTGGATGGCTGGTAGCCGTCTGGGAGCCATCAACGGCGGCGGTTTTCGCGCGGCCGGAGGAGCATGAGTGCGAGGGTGGAGTGGCTGCCGGTTCCTGCTGCCCAATGACTAACTTCTTCGTCACGCAAGAGCATGCCGAGCGGTGGGCGGCAGTCCACGTTCCTCTGAGGATGTTGTGCTTTCGCAAGATGAGGCGCTCTGGCGGGCGCACACATTGTTTGCCGAGGCGCTGGATCGAGTTGGCGTCGAGACGAATAGATGAGGTGGGCACAGAGCGTGGAAGTGAGGCGCGAGATTATGAGCGCGGAATCGAAGACGGGATCTAGCTCAGTCGGTCGTAATAACGATCCCAGCGAACTGCGTATCCAATTTTTGTACTTTGCGACCTGCCCTCATGCACCGCAAGCGCTCACACTCCTGCGTGAAGTGTTGCGCGCGGAGGGTCTGACGCCCAAGATAGAAATGATCAATATCGAGAACGAAGCGATGGCCCAGCAATATACCTTCTATGGCTCGCCCACAATCCGCGTCAACGGTGAGGATGTTAGCCCCCCAGATGTGACATCCGTGCCTTTCTTTGGCTGTCGCTTGTACCCGCAACCCGATGGGCGCTTTGCTGCACATCCGTCTGCGGAGGCAATCACTCATGCCCTGCGCCAGCCACAGCAGCGGGCATGACAACATATAGGCGCACGGTTTAGCTAGCATCTCGCCAGGGATATTGCCCTCATCGTGCGCTGGCTGGCCCGCCCAGCGGAGTAGGCGCTATAAGCCGTGCAAGGGATACCCATGAATGAACTCAGTTGCTAAGGGGTTCAAGTAGTGGGTCGCGATCCATTCGATGACGGGGACGCAGACCGCATCGCCGAACCCGAAGAGCGCCTGATTGAGCGAGACAGAGATAGTGTAGTCATTGGCGCCCATCAGTCGCGCAGTCTCTCGCGGCGTCATCAGCCGCACATGGTACTCGCCCTTGCCCGCTTTGAACACGATTTGGCGTCCACTGCCGCCGCGTGGCGTGCGCAGACATCCCGCGATGCCGTCGGTTCGCAACTCAGCCATTGATTTCCCCTGACGCATGCGGCGGAAGACTGTCCCGTATGACCAGCCAGTCGCCCGCATCATCTGTTCAGCGACTGCCCGGTGGCGTGGACTCATCTGGTTGAGCAGATACTCCGCCCGTTCGCCGCTCCACCATTCAGGGGCAGCATGCGGCAGGTCTTCGAGGATGTCGCGAAGGCCAACTTCTAGCCGGGGTTGTGCGGGCAGGTCGCGAATATTCCAGGCAATCTCAGGGTGCGTCAGGATGAAGTCAGCCAGCGCCTTCGGTCTGACATCGCTCGCGAAGGATTGGGGCGCATAGGCGCGTCGGCGGTCTTTGACGCGCAGGGCTTCCTGTTCGGGACGCTGCATACCAATGACGAAGAGGCGCTGCCTGCTCTGCGGCACAAAGCGCGCAGCATCGAGGATGAACGTGTCTACCTCATAGCCGAGCCGATTCAAGGCTAAAAGCGCCTGCTGGAAATCACTCTCCGCCATGCGATGTGAGAAAGCCGGGGACGTTTTCGAGCAAGACCAGCGGCGGTTTGCGTGCGCCCATCTCCTCCAGCACGCGCACGAAGCCCCAGAATGCCGATGATTGCTTGCCGACCAGCCCCTCGCGAGAACCAGCCAGCGATAAATCGTTGCACGGGAAAGACGCTGTCGCCAGCGTCGCAGTGGGAATCTGGTCTACAGGGATAGTATGAACATCACCGAGCACGAAATGCTCTTCGGCATCTTTGAAGTGGGCTGTATACATAGCATGCTTCTGCTCGTCGATGTCATTGGCAAACCGTATTGACCACCCGCCCTGCTCTAACCCCATTCTCATCAGGCCAATACCGGCGAAGAATTCGAGAAACGTCATCTGTGGGATGAGCGCGAGCGGGGTAGGTTTCAGATCGCTCGTCGAGAATTTGCATCGTCATCCGCACGCACGCTTCCAGGTCACTCTTAATCTGGCTTTCCCAGATGCGTAGCACAGTCCACCCTTCATGTTGCAGGGTAACGGTTGTTCTGCAATCGCGCTGGACGTTGCGGCGAATCTTGCGCAGCCAGTAACTTTTCGTGGCCGTCTCGCGAAACTGATCCTCAAGCGCCGCCAGGCCTCTCCGCCGCCACTGGCCGCCATGCCAGAAATCACCGTCGATAAAGATGGCCAACCGCCGCGCCGGAATCACCACATCGGGCTTCCCCGCTACATCGGCGGGGCAGACTTTGTAGCGAACGCCGTGCGCCCAGAGCGCCTTCCGAAAGGCCACCTCAGGCGCTGTATCCCGCGAATGCACTTTGCGCATAATCGCGGAGATTTCCTGGCCAGAGCGAGCCGCTTTCTGAGAAGCCATTGCACACCTCTGAACTCTCTCTAACGCTCTCAAACGCTCTCACGCTGCTATCCCTATCAATACAGTGTACCATGCACGCCTGTGCCGACGATGCGCGATGGCCCGGCAATCGCTGCCATCACGTCCCACGCGAACACCACCCAGAGCGGCGTTGTCGCGAGATGCAGCCGCCAGGCCCTCGCCTAAAAGCCAGCCCACTCCCCTAAAAGGGAGGGGTGCCCGCAAGTATCGCCATGACCAGTGAGAGTGCGTAACGACCCATCACAAAGGCGATGATGACCCACATTGCGCTCGAATCGGCGATCTGCTCGATGCTGTCTGGAAGCGCATGCTGTTCGAGGCGGTCAGGAGGCCAATCGACTCGCTCATCACCCTGCGATGAGTGCCTTGCGTAGCGTATTGAGGAGCGTAAGCGTCTCGATTGCCCCGTAGAAGAGATGCTCAGGCCAGCGGTATACGCCCACGCTTGTGCGCCCTGAGTCTCCCGCTCGTAGGAGAGCGGTGGTGGCGACCCCAATCACCAGCCAGAGGAGAGGCAGCGCTGTAGTCGTAACCCAGGCGATCAGATACAGCCCCTCTCCAATGAATATCGCGCCCAACATAGCCAGCCCGACGAGTCGCATGCGCCCGCTCAGGTCGCTTGAGATGTAGCCACTCCAGGCGAGCAGTGGTCCGGCGATTACCGCGACCGCGCACCATGCGAGTATTCTCCAGAGTGGCGACACATAGGGACTGATCAGCCATACCGTGACGTAGTAGCCCAGCAGCTCACCGAACAGCGCGAGCGTCCCTACCACTATCGCCATGGTTCGCGATGATGCGTATCTTCCCATCACAAACGTGATGATGACCCATATCGCGCCCGAATTCGTCAGTTGAAAGAGGTCGTCTTTCAGTACACTCTGTCCCACCGCCGTCAAAGCGCCGATGCCCAAACTTGCCGCGATGCCGATGATCACGAATCGCAACACACTCTAGCTCCAAATGGTCTGTTCCGTGGATTGCGGTGTTTCTGGGAATGAGGGGTGTTCCAAAGGGTATACGCCTCCTGTTTCCTGAGACGCGGCGCATATCTCGCTGTTCTCTGTCAGTATCTCTTGTTCCATATTTTATACGCCTCCTGTTTCCTGAGACACGTGTCAGCGCCACAGGCATCCGCTACTGCCCGACAAAGCGCGGGAGCGTTCGCCGCGCCAGACGATCGCCTCCGCCCGTGGGTACGATGCGCGTTCGCCTGCCATGCCCGTGCCACCCGTCTGGCAGCTGCGCGAGTCTTCGACACGATAGAGCGGCTCGAAGATGTGCTTCAAATCGTGCGCGGCAATGCCTGGCCTCGTATCGGAGACGCGGAACAGTAGTTGTTTCCCTTCCGCCCGCCAACTCACACGAACCTCGCCGCCCGCTTAAGTATAGCATATGCCATTGTCGATCAGATTCTCTATTGCACGCGCCAGCAGATGACTGTCCCCCAGCAAGTCCCCCAGCAGGCGCGTGGGAGTCGGCCCTTCCTCCAGCGTTAGCGTGATCTGGCGTGATGCCGCCAGTGGATGCGCGTGCTCCACTTAGCCCTCGCGCACCGGCAGCCCGCAGCATATCCAGCCGCCCGCCAGCATCGCTTCGGGGATGCCGCCCTCGTCCGGCGCGGGCTGACGCGCCACAATCCGCCCATCTTTGAAGACCATCGTGATGTTGCTCTGGTCGGCCAGATGGCGCAGGTTCTCCAGGGGGTTGCGCGTGGTGACGACGAGATCGGCCACCTTGCCAGCCTCCAGTGTGCCCAGCCAGCTTTCCCAGCCGAGGGCGCGCGCCGCGTTGGCGGTGGCCGCCGTGATGCACTGCATCGGCGAGAGTCCCGCCTCGGCCATCCAGACCAGCTCCATCGCGTTCGCGCCGTGGTAGTTGTAGGGTGTCGCCGCGTCGGTGCCCATCGCGATAGGCACGCCCATCTCCAGCGCGCGCCGCACGCTCAGCAGCGCATCCTCCTGCACCGCTTTCATCTTCTCGACGATCCAGTCGGGCGTGCCGGGATGTTCGCCCAGCATGATATCGAAGCCCGCCTTGAGCGTTGGCACCAGATAGATGCCGCGCTCGGCCATTGTCGCCATCACCTGGGGATCGCGGTGCAGATAGGTGCCGTGCTCGATGGTGCGCACACCCGCCGCCACCGCGTTACGGATGCCCTCGATGCCGTGCGCGTGCGCCGCGACGGAGCGCCCCGCTTTTGCCGCCTCCGCGACCGCCATCGCCAGCTCATCCGGCCCGAACTGCACCGCGCCCGGCGATTCACCCGGCGTCAGCACCGCGCCGGTCGCCATCACCTTGATCCAGTCGGCGCCCGCCTTGATCTGCTCGCGGGTGGCCCGCCGCACCTCATCCGGGCCATCGGCCTCGCGATACATGCCGTCGTAGTACTCGGTTCCCGCCGAGGTGATCGAGAGCAGCTTGCCGGAGAGAACCATGCGTGGCCCAACATACAGGCCCGACTCGATGGCGCGGCGTACCACGAACTCCAGCCCGAAGCGCCCGCCGACATCGCGCACCGTGGTGACGCCCGCCGCCAGACTGTTGCGCGCGTGCGCCAGCATCAGCAGCGTCGTCCAGGCGGGTTCGCCCTGCAGCCGACTATCGGCCTCGCCACCCATCGCCAGATGCACATGCAGATCGATCAGCCCCGGCAGCACGTACTGCCCCGGCAGATCGAGGGCGAGCGTTTCGTCGGCGCCCTCAGCGGCTACCGCGTGCGATTCCGGCTGCCAGCCATCCGCTGCCCCAGCGTAGAGAATCCGGCCATCGCGGAAGGCCACGACGGCGTTTTCGACTGGTGGTCGCCCCGTGCCGTCGATGAGTGTCACCTGGCGCAAGATATTCGTAACTGCCATCGTCACAGCCCTTCCCAGCGGGATCGTTTGCCATTGTTTGAAGTGCGTGCCCATAGTGCCCATTCAAGAGTAGCATATGGATCGCCATAGACAATGCGCCCCTCCCCATCGCTGGAGAAGGACGCATGGGTACATGCTGGCGAGTACGCGCCGCAGCTTATTGCATCGCGTCGATTCGCGTCTTGAGCGCGTTATGTTCTGCGGTCATGCCAGCGGGCAGGTGGTCGCCAAACTGCTGGAAGAACTCGCCCTGGCTGGCCCACTCGTTTTCCCAGTCCTGCTTGTCGATGGCGAACAACTGCTCGACCGTCTCTGGCGCGAGATTGAGGCCATCCAGGTCGAGCGCGTCGGGCGTGGGAATGTGGCCGATGGCGCTCTCGCGGGCGTCGGCGGTTCCGTGGATGCGCCCATGCATCCACATCAGCACGCGGATATTCTGGCCGAACCCTGGCCAGAGGAAGCGCCCGTCGGCGTCTTTGCGGAACCAGTTGACATGGAAGATCGCCGGGGGATTGGTCAGCTTCTGGCCCATGGTGAGCCAGTGGCCGAAGTAGTCGCCCATGTTATAGCCGCAGAAGGGCAGCATCGCCATCGGGTCGCGCCGGGTGACGCCAACCGCGCCGGTCGCGGCGGCCGTTGTCTCGGAACCCATGCCCGCGCCGACGAAGACGCCGTGCTGCCAGTTGAATGCCTGATAGACCAGCGGCGCGACCCGTGCCCGGCGCCCGCCAAAGATGAAGGCGGATATTGGCACGCCCTGGGGGTCTTCGCGGTGCGGCGAGATCGAGGGGCACTGGCTGGCGGGCGAGGTGAAGCGCGAATTGGGGTGGGCGGCGTGGCCCTTGCCTGCCTGCCACGGCCTGCCCATCCAATCAATCGTGCCGGTCGGCGGTGTCTTCTGGGCGGGGTCGATGCCCTCCCACCAGGGCAGACCATCCGGCGTCCGGGCGACATTGGTGAAGATGGAGTTGCGTGAGAGCGAGGCCATCGCGTT
Organism: uncultured Chloroflexia bacterium; assembly: GCA_963702665.1. GTDB lineage: Bacteria > Chloroflexota > Ktedonobacteria > Ktedonobacterales > JADMIN01 > DAHUXT01. Next base: position 49,581 of record CAVPDP010000007.1, on the reverse strand, counting down.
GGGGTTGGTCTCGACGTTGGTGCCCGGCGCGACGCCAAAGAAGCCGTTTTCAGGGTTGACGGCCCAGAGGCGGCCATCCTCGCCGATGCGCATCCACGCGATATCGTCGCCCACGGTCCAGACCTTCCAGCCCTGGTCGGTGAGCGGCGAGACGAGCATCGCCAGATTGGTCTTGCCACAGGCGCTGGGGAAGGCGCCCGCCATGTATGTGATGTCGCCATCGGGGTCCTGTAGGCCGAGAATGAGCATGTGTTCGGCCATCCAGCCGTCTTTCCAGCCCATCCAGCTTGCCAGCCGCAGCGAGAGGCACTTCTTGCCGAGCAGGGCGTTGCCACCGTAGCCAGAGCCGATGCTCCAGATCAGTTGCTCTTCGGGGAAGTGCAGGATGAAGCGGCGTTTGGGATCGAGGTCGCCGACGGAATGCAGGCCGGGCACGAACTCGCCGCCGTTGGTCTTCAGCGCCTCCATCGCCACGGCGCCCATGCGTGTCATGATGCGCATGTTGGCGACCACGTACGGGCTATCCGTCACCTCGATGCCCACTTTGGCGTGGGGCGAACCAGGGTTGCCCATCAGGTAGGGGATGACATACATCGTCCGACCCTGCATGCAGCCGTCGAACAATTTGCCGACGCGCTCCTTCGCCTCTTTGGGATCCATCCAGTTGTTATTTGGCCCAGCGTCCTCGCGGCGTGTCGTGCAGATATAGGTAAGGCCCTCGGTGCGGGCAACATCATTGGGATTGCTGCGGGACAGATACGAGTTGGGATAAGCCTTCTCATTCATGCTGATGAATGTGCCATCATGCAACATCTGCGCGACCAACTCTTCGTACTCGCGATCTGAGCCATCACACCAGACAACACGGTCTGGCCGGGTGCGTCGCGCCGCGTCTTCAACCCACGCTTCAAGCGCCGTCAGCACTGGCATAGGGGGTAGTCACTCCTTCATCATTGAGAGATGCGCTGCGGAGGCGCCATCGCCCCGCCCGCATAGCCTCTTTCGGGACATCTTGCGTAGCATGTTCGGGGGGATGTTTCGCAGGATGATCTATTATTGTCTATCTCTCAGCCTACCATTAACGCGCCAGACTGCGCAAGCCAGGCGCCGCGCGCGGCGATCAGGCTGATGGGTATACAGGCAGGACGGGCGGGGCGAATAGACGGAGGAGGAGGAGACAATGAGCGCTCACCCGCCGGGAGGGAGCCTGCGGATGAGCGCGGGGGGAGTAACACCCATCGGCGCGTGTGGTGTGGCATGCCGGGAGCACTCGTTACTACCCCATTGATAACGAGCAAGATTTCGCTTGCCCATCACGCTGTACTCTTTTGCAACTTCTATGCCAGCGTTTGGCGCCGCCCCAAGTGGTGTATGGGGTTGGGGTGATGTTCCCCACATTTGGTATGCTTGAAATATCATAGTGTGAGCAGTGTGGTCTCACAGACATGGGAGCGCGACTGGTGTTCATACCTACGGCGTAGCAGTGGAGGCTAGATGGAAGATACGCTTTACCAGGCGGTGCAGAGCCTGGTCGCCGAATTGGAACCTCGATTCCCCTATGCGGCTGCCCTTGTGAGCGGCCAGTCAGGCGTCCAGATTACTGATACGGGGAACGAGCAGCAGGCCAATGAAGTGTCCCCATCGCGGGGCATCGTCTTTACGGTCTATGATGGCCGCAGCTTCGTCGAGTACGCCACCAGCACACTGACCCCCGACGCGCTCGCCCGCGAGGTGCGCGCCTGGGCGGCAGAGCTACGCCCACGTTCTGGTGGCCCCGCGATGAGCGGTGGAGGCTTCGCCACGCTGGCGGGTAGCGACTGGCGGCGCTTCGCCACCGAGGGCGCGCGCGACCCCGCGACGGTCCCCCTGAGCGAGAAGCTGGCGCTGGCGCGTGACCTGGGCGCGCGTGGCCGGGCGCTGGATCCTCGCGTCGTGCAGGCGCAGGTGCAGTATGCCGATACCAGCGAGCAGTGTGTCTATATTGGTCGTGGGCGGCTGCTGGAACAGCACGTCACCCGCATGCGCATGATCGTGCTGATCGCCGTCTCCGATGGCCAGCAGATGCGCTACCACTTCGCGATACGCGGCGGCACCGGTGGCTATGAGATCATCGACATTCCCCCCGACGAACTGGCGCAGACCGCCGATATTGCCCTGCGGCTGCTCGGCGCCGAAAAGATCACGCCGGGAGAGTACGATGTCGTCACCGACCCCAGCGTCTCCGGTGTCATCGCCCATGAGTGCTTTGGCCACGGCGTCGAACTCGACCTCTTCCCCAAGGGACGCGCGCTCGCGGCGCATTACCTCGACCGCCAGGTGGCCGCGCCAAGCGTGCAGATGTACGATGATCCGAGCGTGGTGGGCGGCTACGGCTCCTATTTCTTCGACGATGAGGGTGATCTGGCGCGTCCGACGCAGATTCTGCGCGATGGCGTGCTGGTGCGCCCCATCAGCGATTTCTCCTCGGCGACGTTCGCGCCCGGCATCCACACCGCCAATGGCCGCCGTCAGGACTACACCCGCAAGGTCTACGCGCGCATGAGCAACACCTTCTTTGCGCCGGGCACGGACGATGCCGCGGCGATGATCGCGGGTGTCGAGCGAGGCATCTATCTGCGGATGGCGGAGAGCGGCATGGAAGATCCCGCCGGGTGGGGCATTCAGGTGACGGCGCACTATGGTGAGGAGATCGTCAACGGCGCGCTCACCGGGCGCCTCTTTGCCCCGGTCGGCATCACGGGCTATGTGCCTGATTTGCTGCAAAGCATCTCGGCCATTGGCGACGACTTCGAGCTATCCCCCGGCAACTGCGGCAAGGGCCACAAAGAAATAGTGTCGGTGGCCTCGGGTGGCCCACATCTGCGCATGAAAGCGAGGCTCGGCTGATGGATATCCAGACAGAGGCCGCAACGACAACAGAGACATCAGGACACCACAGACCAACTGACCGAGACGCTCGCGGCCACACCTGGAGCCGACGATTGGCAGTGTACGACGAGGCGCGACGACGAGGCGCAGGTGTATCTGATTGGCTCGCGTGTCGAGGCGCAGCGGCGGGTCATCAACGCGCGGACACAGGTGGCGCTCTACAACGATCATGCCCCGGCCAACGATGCGAGCGGTGATCTGGCCCGTGGCGCGACGACGCTGACGCTCTCTGGCGACGATCTGGCCGACCGCGCCCGGCTGGCGGCGCGGCTGAGCGATGGTGTGGCGATGGCGCGACTGACCGATAATCCGCCGTTTGCGCTGCCAGCGATGGCCACCAGCGGATACCCTGCTGTGCGTATCAACGACGACGACCTGGCGCGCGATCTCCCCGGCGCGCTGGAGGCCATCCGGGCCGACCTGGAGCAGGCCGTCGCGGCGCAGCCAGATGTGCGGCTGAGCAGCGCGGAACTCTACGCGACGCATACCGCCACCGCATTCCGCAACAGTCGCGGGCTATCCGGCGCCTATGATGGCACCCACATTTTTCTCGATCTCGCCTTGCTTGCGCGCATTGGCGACCAGGAATCTGAGTTTCACGCCACGCTCTCGCGCCGCCGCCTGGCTGATCTCCAGATTGCGCGGACGGTCGCCGTCTATGGCGCCTACGCGCGCGATGTGCTGCGCGCCACGCCCCCGGCGACCCACCACGGCCCGGTGATTCTCAGTGGCGACGCGCTCGGCTCCAGCTCGGCGCCAGCGCTTGGCGGCTTTGCGGGCTTCTTCTGCGCCCCTCGCCTTCCAGACATCCGGGCAGGCGGCCTTTCAAAAGCTCTCACGCTGCGAACTCGGCGCGTTCATCACGGGCGAGGAGCCGCGCGGCGACCGTCTGACGGCGCAGGCCGACGCGCTACGGCCGTGGGGCACGAATACCGCGCCCTTCGATGGCAACGGTGTCGCTGCGGCGCTGACACCGCTGATCGAGGATGGGGTGCTACGCCGCTACTGGACCGATATCCGCTCGGCGGCGTGGCTCGGTGGGTCGGCGCCAACTGGCGATTTCGCGGGACTTTCGATTACGCCCGGCGCATGGCGGCTGGAGGATCTGCGGTCGGTGGCGGATGGCCCGGTCTACGAGATTGTCTCGTTCTCGCTGATGCTGCCCGATCCCATCACGGGCGACTTCGTGGCCGAGATACGCCTGGGCTATCGTCACGATGCGACGGGCGTCCACCCGATCAAGGGCGGATCGCTCTCCGGCAACATCTTCACGGCTTTCCAGGATGCGCGGCTCTCCGCCGAGACGTTTAGTGACGGCGCGTACTACGGGCCGATGTCGATCCGCTTCGGCTCGCTCTCGATTGCTGGGGAGTAGCGGCGGGATATGGCGTATACGCAGTCGTGTTGTACCATGTGGCCATAGGGATGGCTGACTCCCGCTCACAGTATTCATCGCTGGAGTTACTTCTCGGTGCAGATGGTAGAGAGCGACATGCCAAAAGAAAATGGACGGCGTTTCAATTGGTATAATCGGTACTGGCATGACTGGCCAGAAGTCGATGGGACTGTGCTTGAGGTCGCCAGGGCGCACGCACGCTATCTGGGCTACGAGATTCACAGAGGCGGCGGCTACGGCCCACCGCCCGGAGATTTCAGAGACTTGGGACCAGTCATGCGGATCAAACTCCTTGTATTCCGACGTAATGGCAAACACAGGCAGCCTGTCTATGAAGATCTCGCTGTCGATGTGGAGCGCCACGCTGGCAAGTTCTACGCGAGGACGGCAACTATAGCCGCGCATGATTTTCCCGTTCAGTCGCCATGATGCTCTGCCTGTTCTCTATTCCCTTACGGTCCGCGTCGCTCCGCCGCGTTGATGCGCGTGGCAAACCAGCGGGTAACATCTTCCCATGACGCATCGCTGATCTGGTCGTACTTGCCCACGTGAAAGGCGGCGTTTAGCTCGCCGTAGATAGTCGCAAAGCTGAATCCACCCACCTCATGCAGACGTTTCGCGAGAGCCTGGACGCTGCCCTGATGTTCAGGACTCAGTGTTGCTGGCCCCATCCGCTCCAACAACTCCGGCACGAGCCGCACCACCTCATGCAGTGATTCCACCTCACTCTGCAAGCCATCGAGCCGATTGTTCGTATCGCTTTGCCATGCGGCAATATCGGCCTGCCAGTCGAGCCACGCCAGCATGTCGTGGTGATACTTCCGCCGCTCATCCAGGCCCGCCGAATCGTCAGGATAGGTTGGTTTCTCGATGGGTTCAGAAGGAACGAGTGTCACAGGCGGTGGGAGCGTCAGGTGCGAGAAATGTTCATAGAGCGCGTTTGCCGCCTGTTTCTTGAATGCCAGAATCGCTGAACGTTTTTACTCAGCCAGACTGGTAACATGGACGCCAGTCAGCCACAAGGGAATCGCCCACGCCGTCAATACGCCAGCTATCTGAATGCCGTTGCTCGTTTCGATGGCAACACTCGAGCAGTTCATCGGCTAGCACATCATCTAAGCGGATGCGCCGTGATTGGCTATTCTGGGCCAATCCCAATGCATCACACAAACTTCCCAGTGTAGCGGCGATACGCCCGTCTGGGAGACTTACAGCCACGATAAAGCTGTCAAAGAGGGAAATCACTTCTTGCCGTGTCGGCTGAACTGGGGAATCATCCATTGCTGTCTCCATTTTGGCAAAGGGGGTGCCGTAACGGCACCCCATTGACTGAAAATTAATTAGATGTATATACAAACACATTACACTGGACGCGCTATAGGGAATCGTTCACGAGGTGCAAAGGGTGAGCCATGATGGTCCGACCTTTCTCTACTTTCAGCTTGCTCGTGGTCACATTACGTAGAACGCACTACGCAGAACGCGCTACAGGGATGAGAACGATTGCCCACGTATGGGTGGATAACGGCGCTCGCGAGTTGCGAGAGTACAGTGAAGAGATGCATTCGCAAAGGGGAAAAGAGGAAAGTAGTGGGATGTCATAGAGATGCGCCTCTCGTTTCGAGATAGGCGCGTGGGGTAGAATGGAGTCAACCCCGCGCTAGGTACTGGTAGCGTTGTGGGCCAGAGCGCCGTTCCTGTTCGTAGCAGGGGCGGCGTTCGCATCTATGCGCCAAGTATACCAGACAACATGTATTTATGCTACCCAGCTTGCCAGTTGCCCTGTTGATTCGATAACCAATGCCGCCAGCCTGCCCTCCGCAAGCGCCTGTGATAGAATGAAGCGCCATTATAGCGACAGGGAGGATTATCATCATGGGCGTCAACACATCACCGGCGCGTGGCATGCGCGACCTGCTACCGCGTGAGGTAGAGCTACGCGACGCCGTCACCGCCACCATTCTCGACTGCTACCAGCGCTACGGCTTTACCCGCATCGAGACGCCCGCGCTCGAACATATCGAACTGCTCAACAGCGGCGAGGGCGGCGAGAATGAGAAGATGATCTACAAGGTGCTCAAGCGCGGCGAGAAGCTGGATCTCACCCGGCCCGATGTCCGCGAAGATGACCTGGTTGATCTGGGCCTGCGCTACGATCTGACCGTGCCGCTGGCGCGCTACTATGCCAACAATGTCGCGAAGCTCCCGGCGCCCTTCAAAGTGATTCAGGTTGGCCCGGTCTGGCGCGCGGAACGTCCGCAGGCGGGGCGTTATCGCCAGTTCATCCAGTGCGATATCGATATCCTGGGCGAGGCGTCGGAACTGGCCGAGATCGAACTGGTGAGCGCGACCGCCGATGCCATCACCGTGCTGGGCTTCACCGGGTTCACCGTGCGCATCAACGACCGCCAGATTCTCTTTGGGCTGGCCGAGGCGTGTGGCTTTGCGCCCGAAGACTACGGCAGCGTCTTCATCACGCTGGATAAGCTGGATAAGGTCGGGCTAGATGGCGTGCGCGCCGAATTGGAGTCCAAGAGGTTCGCCGCCGAGCCGATCCAGCGGATGATAGCGGCGCTCAGCGGTTTCCCCCAGGATCGCGGCGACTTTGCCGCCACGCGCGCCGCGCTGCCTGCTGGTGTCCCCGCCGAGCCGCTGGATCGGCTGGAGCGCATCATCGGCGTTGTCGGCAGCCAGGCGGGCGAGCGCTTTACACTGGCCTTCGATCCGACGCTCGTACGCGGCATGGGCTATTACACGGGAACGATTTTCGAGATCGAGGCGCCTGGCTATAGCGGCTCCATCGCGGGCGGCGGGCGCTACGATAGAATGATCGGCAAGCTGTTGGGGCGCGAGGTGGCCGCCTGCGGCTTCTCGATTGGCTTCGAGCGGCTGATGCAGATTTTGGAAGAGCGCGGCTACGCCCCACCCACGAGCAGCAAGAAACTGGCGCTCCTCTTCGACGCCGAAGCCGACGACCTCGCGGCGGTGCTGGCGACCGGAGCGACGCTGCGCGAACAGGGATATGTCGTCAATATGCAGCCGCGCGCGAAAAAGATGCGCCGCCAGCTCGATGAGCTTTCCGCGCAGGGCTACACGCTGATGGCGCTGTATCGCGCGGGTGATGCGCTGCCAGAGATCAAGGCGCTCGAAGGCCACTAAATGGGTCTTACGCAACTTCGCTACTCCCAAACGAGCGCCTTGAACGATTGAAAACGACTTCCCGTGAGCAGAGCGATCACGTTTTCTACGCGGCGAGGGCGTGATCGGATACTGGTGTAGGGCGAGCCCTACACCAGTCACCCACGGCTTCGTTCTTCGTCGTGCCGCGTCGGCATGCGTGTCAGCCGCGAGCGCCTCTTCGCGCTACGCCGTGGGAGGCGGTCCGAACCAGGTGGTGAGTGCGGCGGAAAGCCCCAGGTCCGTGCCGTCTCCCACCCAGGCGACATAGCCGTCGGGCCGAATTAACACCGCCGTGGGCGCCGTGACCGCGCCAAGTACCGGAAGCTCCCATATCCCGCTATATTCAGCGTCGACCACCTGAACCCGAGCCGCCCAGGGAGTGATGTCGAAGCTACCAGGCTCGCCGAGGTTGAGCAGCGCCGGGCGGGCCTCGTGCAGCAGCGCGAAGACGCGCAGCGCGCCATTGGCAGTGACCAGGTCGAGATCGGGCATGCGGCGCCCCAGCAGCGGGTGTCCCTCGCCCCCCTCGTTTCCCTCACCAAGGTCGTACTGAATGTCCAGCCCAGACATCATCCCGGCGAACCACTTACGCGGCTCGTCCATGCTCAGCAGTTCGGCCATGATCTCGCGCAAGGCCTCGATGCGGTCGTCGAAGCGGAGCAGAGCGGCCTGCGCCATGGTGTCGCGCAACACGCGGGCAGCGACTGGATGTCGTTCGGCATGGTAGGTATCGAGCAGGCTGTCTGGCGATGTCCCCTTGACTACCTGGGCCAGCTTCCATCCCAGATTCACCGCATCCTGCACACCAATGTTGAGGCCCTGTCCGCCCACCGGGTAATGCACGTGCGCGGCGTCGCCCGCCAGCAGCACACGTCCCTCCCGGTAGGACGCCGCCTGCCGCGCCATGTCGGTGAACCGGGAAATCGAGGTGGGACTGTGTACCCCGTAATCGGTTCCGTAGACGGCGATGAGCGCCTCGCTGAGATCGCGCAGGGTGGGTTCGCTGGTGTGCCCGATGCGCTGCTCAGTCACCATGACCCCCACCGGCCCATCCTCCAGGCGAGAGAAGGCACGAATGCCCTTGTCGTCGCGGCGCATGCCCCACTCTGGCTCCTCGCGCACCTCGACCTCGGCGATCAGGTTGCTGGTTGTCGGATCCCAGCCGGGGAACTCGATACCGGCCGCCTTGCGGATCAGACTGCGTCCTCCGTCGCACCCGACGAGATATGTTGCCCGCAGCGACTGGCCGTCGGCCAACTCGACAGCGACGCCAGTGTCGTCTTGCGCGAAACCGGTCACGTCACGTCCGCGATAGATCGGCACGCCTAGTTCTCCGACCCAGTCGGCCAGGATGCGCTCGATGTGCTTTTGCCGCAGCGCAAGCCCGTAGGGGTGTCGGGTGGGAAAGTCGCTGATGTCCAAACGGATCCAGGCGAATCCTGCGACCTGCGCCACCTGCCCCTGCGAGAGAAACCGGTCAGCGATTCCACGCTGGTCGAGTACCTCGATGGTGCGGGAATGCAGACCACCTGCGCGCGAGCCAATGAGATCCTGGCTGGCGCGCCGCTCGACAATGGCGACATCCACACCCGCCAACGCCAACTCGCCCGCCAACATCAGCCCGGTCGGGCCGCCTCCGGCGATCACCACCGCATGATCTGTCATCGCCACCCTCCTGTCAGATACGCCGACAACACCATACGCATTGCGCTCCTCCCGATGTCCGTAGCTTCTGGTTGCTGGCCACATCTGCCGTAATTTGGCTTGGACCACCTATGTCGCAGGCGCGCCTGGCGTCGCTCCCATTGCTCCAAGAGCACATCATAAACCATGAGAAGGCAAACAAAATCGGGCATACTGCCGATGTCAGATCAAGCGGGGAACAGGTACAATTCATAATAGGTGTGGAAATGTGCGCTGATAATAGCGGCTAATAGCGGCTGGTTCTTCAAGGGGATGACCTTCCCCTGAGATCGATTTTCGATTGCCAGTGTATCGGTGGTATGGCTTGCGCTAGTGGGGCAATGAATCCTCGCCCCAGGCGACGTCCTGATTGACATCTGAGGCGAGCGTGTGGGTGCGCGGTCTGGTTCGTGGCGCGGTCGGTCGGGCCTGTTGGCCAGCGAGCGGACGTGACCCAGTTGTACGTTGACCAGATATGCGTCTGGTCTCTGCGGGGCGCGTGTCGGGAGCAGTTGAGCGAGGTGGTTGCCACTGGCGCTCGCGCAGAATGGTGCGCAGAATGCGCCAACCATCACGCAGTGGCATGAGATGGCTCGTGCCGTGGCGGCGCGGTCGCTCGATGCTGGGAACTTCGATAATTCGTAGGTTAGAGCGCACGGCGCGGCAGTTGAGTTGGGCCTCAACCTCGAAGCCATCACACTCGATGGGAATGAAGGGGATACATTCGCGCCAAAAGGCGTTGAAGCCATAGCAGAAGTCGCTAAAATGCGTACGATAGAGCAGGTTCGCACAGGAATTCAGCAGCCAATTGCCGACGTTACGCACCCGTGTGAAATCTTCACTGCCGCCGCCGGAGAGATAGCGCGAACCCTTCACATAGTCGGCATTGCCGCTGATGAGCGCCGCCACGAAGAATTCGATCTCATGGGGGTCGGTTGACCCATCGCCGTCCATCAGCACGACGATCTCTCCGTGACTGCGCGCTACTCCCACGCGCATTGCGTCACCCTTGCCGCGCCCTGGTTGTTGGAGAACGATCACATCTGGCCGCAGCAACATCGCCACCTCAATAGTCGCGTCGGTAGAGGCGCCATCGACCAGAATCACCTCGGTGACAAGCTCTGGCAACTCGCGAAGCACAAAGGGGAGATTGCGCGCCTCATTGTGTGTGGGAATAATCACCGTGACCGTTGGCCAGTGCGCGCGCCGCGCCGCTGTGGGGTAATCGAAGCGTTTATCAAAAGGTCGGTTCACCACTATCGTTGGCATCTCACCCGTTTCGAGTGAACCAACAATATCCAAAAATTCCGCCTCTGACCAACCACGTTCCTCAGGCATAGCTCTCTCCTCCGGGCCGTGAGCCGAATCCAAAGGTTTCTCCGATCTACGTGGATGGAATAACAAACTGCCAGATGAACCGCAACATAGTACCACAAGCCTGGCAGGTATGCCACCAGGGAGTAGAGAAAATGAGCTACTCAACTGTAACATACGGCGGATAATTGATTATGCCTCCGCGCCTGCCCGAAGGCGCAAGAGCACGTATGAAAACGCACAGTGATATTGCCTGGAGGAAAGCGCCTGATTGGTATCTCTTGAGGGCATCATCTTTTTAGCTACCGCAGCAATTCGCATCGACGCCGAGTCAGCGATCTATGGCGAACCGTAGCGATCCATGCCCACTCGTTTCCTTAAACGCGCGCCCAGGCCACTGGTCACTCACTGACCCAATCGCTACCCCATCTATCAGCTATCGCTGCAGCTACGCCAGCGTTATGCGGTCTGCTCCCTCGCTCAACACGGCGATTACTGGCAGCGTGACGGCTGCCCCGCTGGCAAACTCAACAGCCACTGGCGCCAGTGGGGAGCAGGGGAGCTATTCCAGCATGTGCTATTCTTTCCAATGGGCTGTCTACAGTGCTGTGGGTCTGAAGCGATGCCGATGTGAGCGCGCTGTGACAGTTGGCGTTGTGATCGTGGATCCATTGTCGCGAACGCGAAGGGTCGATAAAGAGGAAGCTACATGTATCTTGTAACCGGTGGCGGAGGTTTCATTGGCTCGCATATTGCGCGCGCGCTGGTGCGCCAGCATCAGCAGGTACGGATATTCGACAATGGAATGGGCGGCAGTCCCGCGCGCGTGAGTGACGTGCAGGCCGACATCGAGTGGATTGCGGGTGATGTGCGCGATAGCGCGGCGCTCCAACGCGCGCTACGGGGCGTCGAGGTGGTCTTCCATCAGGCGGCGATGGCCTCGGTGCCACGGAGCATCGCGGAGCCAGATGTGGCCCACGCGATTAACATGACTGGCACGCTCAATGTGCTGGAGGCGGCGCGCGCCGCCGGTGTTCGTCGCGTCGTCTATGCGTCGTCGAGCGCCGTCTATGGCCTGGCGTCTGGCTCACCCACGTCTGAGAGCATGCCAGTGGATCCGCTCTCGCCGTATGCGGTGCAGAAGCTGGCCGGCGAACACTATTGCCGGGTGTGGCAGCGGCTGCATGGCCTGGAAACGGTCGCGCTGCGCTACTTCAATGTCTATGGGCCGATGCAGGATCCCCAAAGCGACTATGCCGCAGTGATCCCAAAGTTCGTAACGACCGTGCTGAACGGCGGCACGCCCACAATTTTTGGCGATGGCGAGCAGTCGCGCGACTTCATCTACATCGACGATGTCGTGGGCGCGAACCTGCGCGCCGCACAGCGGCCTGAAGCGGATGGCCATGTCTTCAATGTAGGCACAGGCGCGCGTAGTACCATCAACCAGCTTGTCGCGGAACTCACACGCATCATCGGCCGTGAGGTTCATCCGATCTACAAGGACTCCCGACCAGGCGATGTGCGCGAGAGTGTCGCCGATATTTCGCGGCTACGGGAGGCGCTTGGCTACCAGCCCGCTGTCACTTTTGCCGATGGTCTCGACCGCACGGTAGCCGCTTATGGGGCGCAGGCTTCGGATCGCGGCTGATAGCGGGTAACGCTCTGGCTCCCCTCCCTTTTAGGGGAGGGGCTGGGGGAGAGGGCCGTCCCACGACAACTCTCTCAACGGACTGGGTGTCACGCGCCCGTCACAGCATCCCGACCAGGCTGCGATGGCTCCCGGCCGATTGTCCCTCGTAATCCGATACAGGAGCATTCAGGAGAACGATGAGATGCGGAAAAGAGTAGCGCGCGCCGGTCTGGTGTTGCTCCTGCTCAGCGTGCTCCTGCTTGTTCAGGTGGCCCTGGCGTCTCCACCCTTTGCCGCCACCCCATCAGCCGTCGCGCATGTCAACGCAGCCCCCAGCTATTCAGCTATGTTGACGCCCGCGAACGCGGCTGCTCTCAACGCGTCTGACGCGCTCCTGCTCCCAATCCCTGCGCCCATCTCGGTAGCACTGGCAGGCTATTTTCGCGGCGTCAATCTCTTCGGCCCATGGCAGAGCGCCTGGGGAGAACCGGATGCTTTCCCGACGACCGCCCAACTGGACTACTATGAGAGCAAAGGACTCACGACCTTCCGGGCGCCAGTTCTGTGGGAACATCTGCAACCGATACTCCTGGGGCCGCTGGATCCGGCATATCTCAGCAGGATGGATCTGCTGGTCACAGAGGCGACGGCGCGCCGTGAGCATGTGATATTCACCTTCATTAACCAGGGTCTCTATCCCGCGCGCACGGGGCAGGTGATCGGGTCGGCTGCGGTGCCTGTGAGCGCCTTCACCAATGTCTGGCAGCAGCTCGCGATCCACTACCGCGATAATGCGGGTGTCTGGGCCTATGACCTGATGAACGAACCGTATCACGATACCCAGTGGAACACCCATGCACAGGATGCGATCAATGCTATCCGCGCGGTTGATAGCGCGAAAACGATCATTGTCATGCCGCAGGGCGAGGGGAGCCAGAGTTACCGGCTCCAAAACGGCTTCCAGGGCTACAAGGATCCGTCGAACAACCTGTGGTACGAGGCGCACGTCTATTTTGACCGTGATGGTTCTGGCGAGTACGCTGGCAGCTACGACGCCGAAGGCGCATATCCCATGGTGGGAGTGGATCGGGTGTGGCCCTTTGTGCAGTGGTGCCATGCGCATGTCGCTCGATGCTATGTCGGCGAATACGGCATTCCGGGCGGCTGGACGAGCGGCGACACGGAGACCACCTATGGGGCGCCCACGAATGATCCTCGTTGGGACATTGTTCTCGACAACTTCCTGACATTTCTCGATCAGTACCAGATAAGCGGGACGTATTGGGACGCAGGCCCCTACGGCGACATCGACTCGGTCGAACCCACGAATACTGGCCAGGATCGTCCCCAGATGGCGATCCTTGAGCGACACCTCGGAACGTGGGCGCCAGGCGCGTAGCCTCATGGCGTTTCATAACCAGTCCGTTGGGATGGTTGTCGTATGCCCGAATGGCTCCCCCAACCCCTCCCTTTTAGGTGTTTTACTGGTTGATCCAGTCATTGCCGCTGGCAGACCTCACCCCCAGCCCCTCTCCTCGAGGAGAGGGGAGCCAGATCGCTTCCTGCCCCGTCGCCGCACTGGTCGCCTGGTCCCTCCCCTTGTAGGGGAGGGTGGCCGATAGGCCGGGAGAGGTGCGCGCCGCGATGACCCGATCAACATATGAAACACCATCAGGAGGGGAGCCAGCGTGTGGTACACAGCATCCCTTACTGTCGCCCGGATACGCTCTGGCTATCCTGCTCAGGAGCGGCGTCGGGGGCTAGCGTGTCCTGCTGAGACACGGCGCTCTTGCCTGCCACGGCCTTGCTCATGCGGGGCTTGGGCGTGAGGTAGCCCGTGGCGGTGGTCGCCAGCCCAGCGATTATGGCCCCGGTTCGCACGAGACCAAATATGTCGCCATGAAAAATGGTATCCCCCAGCCCTTTCAGCATGGCGCGAGGCAGGATGCGTACGGTGTAGCTGGTCTCCGTCTCAAGACTGGTGCGCGTACCGACATGGCGCGCCATGAGTGATTTCGATCTTCCCTCGTGGTAGCACCGCTTCAAGAAATAGCTCCAGCGCGTGCGGCTCAGTGGCACAAAGTGGTGGATACTTGCTCGCGGCTCATAGATGATACGGCCCTGTGGCATCGCAGCGGCCATGCGGATACATAGCTCTGTTTCGTCACCGCCCGTTGGCAGTGTCCCAACGCGCGCCAGGTCGTTGCGAAAGCCACCAGCGTCTACGAGGTACTCGCGTCGTGCGCAGAGACAGGTCCACACATTGCGCACCGCCACCGCATGCTGCGGCATTCCCGCATACGAGCAGCCAACAACCCAGGCGAATTCCATGGGGAACCAGCGCGGCTGTGTCTGTTGCCAATTGGGGAGTGAGGATCCCCCGGCAGCGATGACCGCGCGATCTTTGACATGTTCACCGAGTCGTTCCAGCCAGTCGGGCTCAGCCGTGGCGTCGTCATCGAGAATGGCGATAAACTCGCCACGAGCCACGGCGATTCCCGTATTGTGCGCTCCAGATGAGCCAGGGTGATTAAAATTCTCCAGCGTTACCACATCGGGGAGTTCCCGGCGGATGCGTTCGAGGAGGCCGGGATTGCCATCGACGACCACAATGATCTCACGCGCAGGGAGTGTCTGTTGGCGTAACGATTCCACCCCGTTGACCAGGTGTTGCCAGCGATCTTCAGTATAGGTGGCAATAATAACGGATATATCCAATGCTTCTTGGCGCATAAAGGTTCCCCTTCTGACTTCTGACGGTTCACACACGCCGACGTATCATCTGGCGACCCTGTCTTACTCTCGCCCAGGCCACGGATCGCAGGCGCAGATAGGCCGCCTCCGGAAGTCGCCCCCCCGACAGGAGCAGCTTCTCAAAGGATGGCAGATCGGTATCCGCTGTCACGATCAGGCGGGAGAGCGCGAATCGGTCATCATGCGGCGAACTCAGCGCATAACGCACCGCACAGGCCGATGTGTAGCCCGCCTGTTGTACCAGTGTGCGCGCGGCGCGTGAATAGTAGCCAAACGGATACGCAAAGCTCTGTGGGATGCCGACGTTCTCGGCTAACAGGCGCTGGGGCAGCGTAATCTCCTGGTGAAGATCGGCGTCCGCCAGCCAATCGAGCGGGCGATGCGTATGCGTATGCGCCCCGCACTCAATCGCGCTCGCGGCGACCTCGCGAATCTGGCTCCAGTTGAGGAGCGCGCGGTCAGCTTCGCCCTCACGCCGCAGCCACTTGCTGGTCGTCGCCTACGTAGCCAGTGATGATATAGAGGGTGGCGGAGCAATGGTACTTCTGAAGGAGAGGAAGCGCCGCCGAGTGAAAGTCGGCGTACCCATCATCAAAGGTAAGGACAACTGGCCGCAGGGGTAACTGCCCATCACCAGCTATCCGCTGCGCATAGTCGCTCACGGTGAGCGCTGTGTAGCCATGCGTCGCGAGGTAGTCGAGTTGCTCCTCAAATTGTTCGGGGGCGACTGTGAAACGCCGATAGTGCGGATTTTGGCTGAACGAGATGCTGTGGTACATCAGGATAGGAACACGGCGCGCCTGTGCCGTTGTGCTCATGCGGCCATGCCCTTCTACAGTCCCATACACAAACTACAGTCCCAAAGCCCCACACATACCTGATTGAGTGGCGAACGGCCACATGACAGCAGACGTGACAGAGGGTCTATGGCCACTCGAACCTTTAAACGCGAGGACAGGCGACCGGTCACTCAAATACCCGATCATCTGGCGCATGTGGCGCATGTGGATGGCAATCGAGCGGGCTAGCAGTGAGTGGGATAAACATCCCACTCACCCATCACGAATTCTCGCGGCGCGTTATAGGTGAGGGTGCGGCAACCCTCAGACTTCTCTACACCACTGGAGTCCAGACGTATGCGGATCTATCAGGCGTTTCTCACGCTGGTCGCGGCCTGCTTCTATTACAGTGGGTTCGTGCCACTGATGCGCTGGGTGCGCCGACGCGGTCGCCATGTCGTCATCCTCAATTATCACCGGGCGGCAACCGGCGACCTGCGCGCGCATCTCTGTTATCTACGTCGCCATTATCGTATCATGCCGCTCGATGGCGCCCTGGAGGAGCTTTACGCGCCGACATTGAGCGCTCCCCCCGCGAGCACAGGCGCCAACCTCGCAGGCGAATGGCCACCGTGATCGCCGTACGCCCTTGGTGATTACGTTTGACGACGGCTACTACGACAACTACTCACATGCGGCGAAGTTTGCCGCCGAACTCCACACGCCAATCGCACTGTTTCTTGTCCCTGGCTCGATGGAGACGCGGCAGCGCTTCTGGTGGAATGAGGCCGACGCCCTGGTTCGCGACGCACGGAGCAAGGAGGTGACTCTCGATAAACACACCTACCTGCTGGCGCGCGCGGAAGACCGACGCGCTTTGCAGCAATTGATCGACTCACGCCTGCGTTTCGCCAGTGCGGTCACGACACGAGAAACCTTCCTCGCCGCGACACGCGCCGCCCTCGATGTTTCCCCTGACACAGCCAATGACGATCCTGGCGCTCTGCCGTTCGGCTGGGATGAGGCCCATGACCTGCTGGCCAATCCCTTCGTGACGTTTGGCGCGCACACGATGCATCATCCGATCCTGGCCTGCTTGAGTGACCCCGCCGAGGCGCATGACGAGATTGCCGCGTGCCGTGTGGCGCTCGAACGCGGCCTGGGGCGTCAGATAACTGCCTTCGCGTATCCAGTCGGCAAGGGTGAGGATATCGACGGGCAGGCAGTGCGAGCCGTGCGGGAGGTCGGCTATCGCTGGGCCGTCACGACCATCCCAGGCTATAATACGTCCGCCACCGAGCCTCATCTCTTACGGCGCATTTCCACTGATCCCGATGTGCCCATTTCAGTGCTTGCGGCCCAGGCAGTGGGCGTCTGGCATGTTCTCGCGCTCTCTCGTCTTCGTCAGTCTCTTTCGTCTGCGTCGTACGGCCCCCAGACGAAATCCCCTTCCGCGCGCTCTTGACGCGCCTGATGATTTTGCTGATGCGTACTCGACGATGGGTCAATGAGGGCGCAAGGATCTTGAAA
This sequence comes from uncultured Chloroflexia bacterium, assembly GCA_963702665.1. GTDB lineage: Bacteria > Chloroflexota > Ktedonobacteria > Ktedonobacterales > JADMIN01 > DAHUXT01. The sequence goes on along the minus strand of CAVPDP010000007.1, from coordinate 32,384 downwards.
CCGCTGACCACCACATACTCGAAGGATAGCCACTGTGACAAAGAGTACCAATAACAGGTCACGCGCCACCTACGATGTGCTCATGCTCGATGCGCGCTACCGACAGTCTCTGGCGACCATACGTTCCCTGGGTCGGCATGGCCTGCGTGTGGCCGCTGCCGACACGATCCCGACGGCCCCTGGCTTTTCCTCCCGCTGGTGCGCCGACCGGTTTGTGGTGAAAGGACATGGCGAAGACCCCGATGCGGACCCCGATGCCAACGTGGCGTTTGTCGAAGAGTTGCTAGAGACGCATCGAGTTGGGGTGGTGTTTCCAACCGCTGATGGCACCATCGAGGCTCTGCGACGCGCTCGTGAGCGGCTTCGTCCGCATGTCGCCCTCGCCCTTGCCAGTGAGGCCGCGCTGGAGCTTGCGGCGGATAAAGAGAAGACGCTTGCGATGGCGCAGGGGTTGGGCCTACGTGTGCCGCGCAGTGTGACCTTGCGCAGTGTTGATGACCTTCCCACGGCGCTCGACGAAGTAGGGCTGCCTGCGGTTGTCAAACCAACACGATCATGGGCCGAGTCGCCGCAGGGCAGCCAGCGTGTTGAATCGGAACTGGTGGTTTCTCGGGACGAAGCGGCAAAGGCCGTCGAACACTTGACGAGTCTGGGCGCGACGGTCTCCTTCCAGCAGCTCCTGCTGGGACGTCGCGAGTCGGTCAGTTTCATGTACGCGCACGGCGCTATCCATGCGCGCTTTTCCGTATGGGCGAAGCGTATGGAACCCCCGCTCGGTGGCACATCTGTCTTGTGGCAACTCATCGATGTCCCCGACGATACCGGGGAGCAGGCCGAGCGCCTGGTACGCGCTATGGGCCTCGAAGGGTTCTGCAAAGTCGAGTTCCGTCGCGGCGCCGACGGCCACCCCTATCTCATGGAGATCAATGCCCGGCTGACGGCGGACCTCGGTCTCGCCGTATCCGCTGGCATCGACGTTCCCTATATGATGTATCAATGGGCGAGTGGCGCGAAAATCGATGTCATGAAACCCTATCGGCCTGGTAAGTGGATGCGCTACCTGGGCGGCGATCTCCGCACCACGTTCGATATGATTACCAGGCCGAACCGACCGGCGCAACCCGGACCGGTCAGGGCAGCGGCTGACTTCTGCGCATCGTGTCTAAAACCCATGCGCTACGATTACATGGACCTGCGCGATCCGGCTCCAGCTTTCACTGCGACCAGGGGATTCGTTCGCAACACCGTCGCGAAATACGTCTTTGGCAAACCACCACGTTAGTTAGCTTTGCTCGTGTAGACGCGCACGTAATCGAAGTCGGTATATTGCGGCAGGGCGGTTGTGCTGTCGGGAGGGCCAGGCCAGCTTCCGCCAACATAGGTGTTGATGAGCAGATACATGGGCACGTTTGGAACCCGTACGTTAATCTGGCAGTGCTGGACACCATCAACCAGCCAAATCAGCTGACCAGGACTCCACTCCATCGTGAACACATGGTAGCCCGCCGAGAAGTCAGGCCCGGTGAACGTGCAGAAGCTCCGCTGATATCCCGTATGCTGCACAAAGTAGGTGGTTGTTGGATCCTGGCCGAGCATCTCGAGGATATCGGTTTCGTAGCTGGCGATATTCGTGGAGGTGTCGTGAACGGGGAGTGTCCAGATCGCTGGCCAGAGGCCATCACCGCGCGGCAGCCGCACGCGGATGTCTATGCGCCCGTACAAAAAGCTGAACTTGTTCTGTGTGGTGAGCGCCCCCGATGTGTAGTTGTGTCCATCCGCCTGTTGCCGGGCGCTCGTGAAGCGCAGCACGCCGCCCCCGACGCTCACCGACTGGGGAGTCCAGGCCTGTAACCCATCCTCTAAACTGTCGTGATGATAGCCCCCTGGAGCGTTGTCGACGATATTCCACTTCGTGGTATCCACGGCAGCGCCATCGAACTCATCATGCCACACGAGCGTCCAGCCGGGCGGGTTTGGCACGCTGGTTGGGATCGCGGTGGGGGAGGCTAACGGCGTAGGAATCTGCGCGGCGTTCCCGGCGGATACCGGCGAAGACGTAGCAGCCAGCGCCACGTTATCGATCCAGATCTGGCCTGGCGCACTCGCCAGATTGAAGATGAAGTTGGTTTTCAGATCAGAATGGGTCGGCTTGAACGTGAAACTATATTTTTGCCAGGAGGTCGTCAGATGCACCGATTTATCGAAATAGACCGCATAGGGTTCGTCCGCCTGCTGCAGATTGGGTTCGACGCCTGTCCCCGCCGTGCCTTTCGCAGAGAAGGATAGCTCTAGCGCCTGCCCAGCGTGCAGCGGAATGTTGCCCTGTCGCACCTGGATGTACCAGGGGTTGGCTGGCGCGGCCAGCATGATATCGGCTTTGAGCGAATACAGCCCATCGACGTGCTGCCCGCTATCCTGGCTAATCTCCGCGCTTGACCCGGGGCGCACCACGAAATCCCATCCGTCGAGATGCTCGAACGAGCCATTGCGCACCAGATTCCCGCTGCCCGACCAGGGAAGAAATGCCCCGAGTTGGCCAGCGATTTGCGCTGCGGGAATCCCCAGTATCAGGCCGATCAATAGCCCAATTGAGAGATGGAACTGCCATCGTTGCCGTAAATTTGACAAAGTGCTGCGAGACCACGCTGCAACTTCGGTGTCGGTGGATGTATTCAACACAAAATCCGCCTCCTGCAATCACCCTGTCTCAACGGGCATTGGGCCAGAAATACAATATCAGACCTTGGCGCGCACCGCCACATGTGTCTTTTCGGGCGCCACATAGTCCTGTCCCGTATGCGCGCGCCACCCGAAGCGGCGGAGCAGCGGCGCTACATAGCTATCACGCAGAATAGCCGCCTTATTCGCCAGCCAGCGGTGGCTCAGCAGTATGCGCCCGCGCAGCCCGCGTGATGCGACGACAAGGTTTTGGCTGAAGTAGGGCGAGGCGCCAAGCGCAAACTTGTAGGGTTCATTACCCGTCCCGTAATCAAGGGTGCGCACGCCAGATTCTAGAGCATAGCGTGCGGTGTACATGTCCAGCAACATACCAGGCGCATAGCGCGAAAACCGCGTATCATAGGTGCGTTGATAGCCTGAAAGCGTAGTGCCAGCCATGAAGGCTATTCTGGAGGCAATGGGAATGCCCTGAACCTTCACATGCGCGACGACGACCAGGCGCCGCTGGGCAAGTTGCACGCAGGCATCGCGGAGAAATCCGGCAAAAGCGGGGGTCAGGTGGATCTGGTTCATCTTGGACAACTTGCCACGCGCTTGCCAGCTTCTGCGCTTCAAGTCGAGAAATAATGGCAGTTCTGATGCTACCTCCGTGGGAGTCAGGGCCAGGCCGTACGTCGCATCATGATCGCGTGCGAGTTGGCGTTCGCGCCGCTTCAGATCTTTTCGACGCCTCGCCGCTATGAGATCCCAGGAGTCCTGCGCATCGAGTGGCAGGGGCATCCGCGGACACGGGGTTGGGCGCAACACACAACAGGCGCCGCGCGGGCGTCCCTTGTTCAGATTCGACGCGAGCGCCTCGCGCCACTCTGGCAATCTATGGGCATCGACGTATTGCAGATCAATCATATCCCACTCGGCGGCATGCTCAAGCAGACACTGTCGTATCGCCTGGCGAATGAGGGCCGCATCGGCGTTGGCTACGACGAGGCCATTGTAATCGTTGAGCGGCGAACCGATAAAGCTGACCGTTCGTAGGCCAAAGCGCCGCTGAATCATCAGAGGAGCGAAGCCGACAAGCTCGCCGGAATGATGAACAGCGACGCAGTAGAGGCGCTTGCCAGCGCCGAAATATGACCACCAGGTAAGCGCCCATTCGGGCAATTGAAAGATGGTTATCCCCGCGAGTGAGAGGGCCAGATTACGCCATTCCGCCTCTAATCGCCGCACCTCACCCATATCTCGTATAATCGTCGTCGCAAACCCTGCCATTGTTTCCCTCATATGCGCCTTTTCGCGAGTGCCCACGCCATGCGACCGACTGGCGTAGAGCGCCCTCGACCAGCCGTCAGGATTTGTCGCCCGCGCTGGCAATGGCGTTTGTCGGCCCGTTGGCGTCTGAGCCAGGGAAAGGCAATGCCGCCGCCGCTCGGTAGACAGGCGGCGCCATGAAGATCACCTGAATGCTGACGGCGATGAGCCAGCCGACGCTGAGGCCCGGCAGTCCGTTCACTATGGCGCCCAGTGTCGCTCCCCCCACCTCCAGGGCGCCACCGAAAACCATGAGCGGCAGGCTCTGTTTGACCGTCCCCCGAATACGGTGTATCGCCACGTAATGGCCCTTGATGATCAGGGGAAAGATGGCCAGCCCGAAGATGCGCAGGCTCCAGGCTCCATGTGTACTATACGAGGGGCCGAAGACAGACAGTATCGGATCCGCGCCCAGGAACAAAACCACGTTCGCCGCGATCACGGCGAGGAACGCCAGCGTCAGGGTGAAGCGCATCTTTTGCGCGAGCGCCCGTGGATCCGCCGCGCCAACAGCGTACAGCGAGACTGCGAGTGTGACAGGCACTGTCCGCACCAGCCCAGACAGCATCCACGCCGTGTAAAAGTACGCGTTGGCTGTTGTGGAGAGGAGCCATGCGACGACGACGGGCAGCAGCAAACTGGATGCCAGTAAGGCCATGTTTAAGATGTGGTGGGCGATGGCGCTGGGTCCCAACGACCATAACAGCGGCCAGTCTGGGCGATGCCGCCAGGGAGCCGATTGTCGTCCCTGTACGACCAGAAAGACGACCACCAGCGAGACGACATTGCCGATCAGCCACGTCGCGTAGATGCCGTAGAGACGCAGGTCCGATGTCTGTGTGTTGTTGAGCGCCCAGGCTCCCAATCCGGCCAATGCGGCGAGCTTGACCGCCGCGAAGATCGTGTTGCGCACGACCTGGAGCTGCTCCCGTAGCAGGCCCAGTACCGCCTGATCCACGAGAAGCGTGATCCCCGTCACGCCGACGCCCGTGGCAAAGAGCGACGCGGTTCCCCAATTGGCGGCCAGCGGGCGCAGGGCATCCGAGAACAGCGGCGCGGCGCCAGCGAACGCCAGGCCGAGTATGATCCCCACGACGCCAGCCAGTAGCCCAGACGCGAGGATCAGGGATCCGCTCTGCCGTGGATGGCTGGGTAGCTCCTTGATGAGCATGGTGCCAAGGCCCGAGGCGCTGAGCGTGCCAAGCAGGAGCATGGCCGAGGTCGCCGCAGTGCTAAACCCCACTATCTCTGGCGTAAAGATGCGCGCCGCAGCCCACCAAAATACGAACCCCAGCGCGGAGGTGATCGCAGTCGCGCCCACCTGGGCGGCGCTTATTGAGATGATTCTGCGCCCGAATTGAATCCACCGCGAAACCCAGCGCATCCCCCAGCGAATCTGCCCCGTCAGCCTGCCCGGTTGTGGCGATGAGCGGGCGACCCTGGGGCGCATGTCGCCCGTAGGCGGCTCCGCGACCGTCGGCCTCGGCATGTCTCCTCCTCCGCCTATCATATGGACACTGCGACTGGTTGATCCGCGCGTCGGCGCAGCAAATCCTGATACACCTGCTCGATGCGCGGTATAACGCTACTCGCCTGGAACTGCACGACCCGCCGTGTTGCGGCCTCGCCGAAGCGTGTTCGCAGATCGACGTCGGCCAGTAGCCGTCCCATCGCGTGACGGAGCGCATCGGTATCACCCGGTGGCACGATCAGCCCGGTCTGCCCATCCTCGACCAGATCGACGATGCCGCCGATGCGCGCGCCAATGACTGGCTTCCCACAGGCCATCGCCTCCATCACCACGGTTGGGCAGGCGTCCTGGCATATTGAGGGCACGACCGCAATCGTACTGCGGCGCCATGCCTCCATCACCAGGGCGTGTGGCCAACTCTCGATCACCGTCACGTTGGGTGGCAAGGTGGCGGGCATATCTGGCTGAGAACGACCAATCAAGACCAGTGGGGGCGCATCGTGTAGCTCGCTGTAGGCGCGGAGCAGCACATGGATGCCTTTCTGCTCTGTCAGGTCGCCCGCGAACATCACGTAGCCACCAGCGGGAAGCGCCCGGAGCCGCGGATCGTCGCCGTCTGGGAGCGGTTCGATGTCGTTGGGGATAAGGTTCGGTATCACCTGATACGGCAAGTGGTCCTCATCGAGGCGGCAGCCGGTCGCGACCGCCCGGCTCACCGGGATGAACATATCCACTTGACGCTGCTCCACCAGATGCATACCCCATGTGCCCACCACTGTCGGCAGTGTCTTGATCGCCCCATACTGCTCGTGGGCGCACCGCAGACACTTGGCAAGCCCAGGTCCCGTGCATGGCTTCCCGTGGTACATGAGTCGTTTGCGCGAACACACGAGGCTGAAGTCATGCAACGTGAGCGCCAGACGGGCGCGACTCGCCGCCTTGAGCGGCAGAAACGAGTGGATCAGCCAGTTGTGCGCATGGACGATCTCGGGGCGCTCGCGCTTGATGACCCGGCGCAACGCCAGCGACGCCTCAGGGTCGGGCAGCGGCGGCGCATGCGGGCGTTCGCGCTCGCTATAGATCCCCGGAATGCGCTGGAAAAGTCCACGAATGCGGTAGATGCGTACCCCGCTCTCGACTTCAAATTCTGGGAGATCGTCATGCCAGAGTGTCGCGACGGCGACCTCGTGACCGCGCGCGTGAAGCTCGGCGCTCAGCGTGCGGACGTGTCGCTCTTCGCCGCCAATGATTGGCGGGTAAAACTGAGACAGCATCAGGATGCGCACGGGGATCCTCCTGTGATACGCTCATAGATGGCAAGCAGCGCATCAGCACAGTCCTGCCAGGTTGGAACCGCGACATCAGTGGGTATCAGTGGGTCGTAGAGTTGCGCGAGGATCGCGCGCGCGACATCGGCGGGCGAGCTATGCAGCGGGATCGCCCGCGCCAGGTGCGCCTCGGCCAGTTCTCGCAGGCCCGAGGTATCAGCCACCAGAATCGGTCGGCGCGCCACCAGCGCCTCCATCGCCGCGACTGGATGGGCCTCATACTCGCTGAGCAACGCGACCACATCCACAGCGGCCAGCGTAGCTGCCATGCCTGCGCGGTCAGCCGGAGGAATCATGCGGATCTCGGTCGAATCCGCCACGCCCAGGCGCGCCGCCAACCGCCGCAACGTCGCTTCGTAGGGGCCAGCGCCAAGGATGAGCAGCCGCGCATCTGGGAGTTTCTTCTGAATGTATGGCAGCGCGGCGAGGACTCGATGGTGTCCTTTGTAGCGCTCGAGCCTCCCGATGGAAACGATGACTGGATAGGGCCGGGACTCGCTGGCGCCATTCGCCGATGCGCCTGATACGCCTGACACATCGCCGTGATCGGCATCGATCTGGGGCAACTGGGGCAACTGGCCGCCATTCCGAATCACGACGAAGCGGTCTGCTGGCAGATGCAACGTACGGCGGAAGTACTCGGCCTCGAATGTGGAGACCCCAATGAGCGTTTTGGCCCGTGCGAGTAGCGGACGTAGCGTGGCCCACTGGATGCCGCGAATCGCATTTCTCATCCGTGACGAATGGCCGCCGGTGTGAAATGTGAGGACGAATGGGATTTTGGCGCGCACCGCCGCGAACATGGCAAGCGGTGCGACGAGGGTATGGATACCCTGGCAATGAACGAGGTCCCAGGGTTCCCGCGTGATGACGCGGGCGATCTCTGGGGCGAAGTAGTAATCTCTATTGGCTGGCCAGGCGCGCGCGCGCCTGATCTGAACCCGGTCGATCTCTTCGCGCGCCGGAAGTCTTCCACCAGGATTTGTCGTCAGCACGGTCACATCAACGCCAGCGGCGGCCAGTCGTTTCCCAACCTCATACACATGTGTCTCGATCCCTCCCATAAACGGGAAGTATCGTGGGGTCACGAGCAGCACGCGCATTGGCCGCGCCTGAGTCGCATGCACGTTGTCGTGTTCACCCGCAGGTTGTTCACCCATGACTGTGGCCACTTTCCTGTTTGAGCATCACTCACGCCCCCTTCGTTGGTGTCGGCGAGGGGGATGGCAGCGGTACGCTGAGTGTGATACTGACATGTCGAAAAACCGTATTGGGCTGATCTTCACGATAGAGGGCGGCCTCGACTTTCACAGCGCTTCCAGGAGCAGCGGATGGCACCGTGATAGCGGCCTCCCAGGTGTCTGTGGATCCCAGGAGAATGGAGTCCCACTCTCTCAACGGGACACCGTTGACCGAGAGCGTGAGCCGATACTCCATCGGCTGTGTCGCCTGAGTGTGGACGCCAAGTTGCACCGTCGACTGGCGCCGTTTTGTCGGGCAATAGCCAGAGTTGCGTGACCGCCGTAGCGGTCTGTTCCTGCTTGGCCCCATTCACTGCGATAACGATTCCGCCGAAAAGAATCACGACCGCCAATGCGATCATAAGGATCTGTCGGCGTGGAGCGCCCCGGATGATATAGGCGAGCGCACCGAGCGTCAGCCACGTCCGCAGCGCCTGTGACAGGGGCGGCGTCAGCCGTTGGGACGCCGATTTCAGCGATATCAGCGGTTTCATCTGCGTCCTCTGGTTTCTCTGCGACCACCGAGTTCTCCGCATCCTCTGAGTTCTCAGCGTCCTCCGGTTGTCGCAGTGGTCGCGGTGGGCGCGGTTGTCGCAGCGTTGCGTGGCGCGTCGTTGTCATGCAGTCATCGCGTGTCTCAATCGTCACACGCCGCAGGAGCGCGACCGCCGCCGCGCCGACAGTCACGCTGCCCAGGAGAAACAGCCAGGATTGTGTCTGCAAACCGCCCGGCAACGCATCCAGCAGGAGGCCGCCAAGGATGGCAACCGATAGGCTGATCCCAAGGGTAAGCGCGGCCCGCTCAACGCCCCGCACACTGCGCATCCTGAATGCCGCCGCTGAGAGCGTATAGCCTGGCAGAACCAGCGCCAGCAACACGCCGAAAACGACATTGACTGGGCTATTGGTTATCCCGGCGCCGACCAAAATGAACTCAATGGCTACGATCAGCATGATACCGAGGAGATCCAACGACTTACGTACCATCAAGGAGCGCTCCGGTGTCATAGATGACAATATTGCCACTGTCGAAAACGCGATTGACGTTACTGATGTCGTCGAATTTGGTAAGCGCCCCCCGGCTAATCGGAGCGGTGTAGTTGAACGCGTCTGGCTCATCTTCACTAAAATAGAAGCCCAGCCGCGGCAATCCCGTACTCATTCGCTGATCCACGACCAGATAGGCGATCTGTGTGTTACGCAGGAGGTCGAGGTCGGCGGCGTCGAATGTCGATGAGGTAAAGAGCGGCGACGGATCAACTTGATCGTCAATGCTCGTTATCACACGCTGATCGCCATAGGTCAGCATCAGCATCGAATCGACGCGATCCGTGGCGACACGGCGCCCTGGGCCGAGATGCACGTAAGCCCATTCAGCCGCCGTGACACCTTCGGGATCGATGGATCGGGCGTCGGCGGATACCAGGTAGGGGCCGGGAAAGCGCCCCCAATCGGGGCCAGAACCGGCGACAACGCCGCCGATGAAGAGCGTGGTGGCGCCGATGACCAAAAACACGGTAGCAAACCAACGTTTTAACAGGGCTGGCTTGAACTGTGTCACGCCGATTGCGAGCACCAGCGCAATCCCCAGGAAGACGAACTCCGTCGCGCGGTCGGCCACCTCGACTCCATCCTGGCTCAGTCGTAAGGCCTGGCTTGGGAAGTAGACCAGCGCCCATACCGTAAGCGCCAGCACGACCGCATTCACACGATTGCGTAAGATCCAATACAGCCCTGGCAACATCCCGATGAGAATCAGCCCAACCGACCCAGACGCCGCGACACGCTGCCACAATGGCGTTACGGTGCCCGCATAGTCATGAAATAACTGTCTCGTGCCGGTTTCGCCTGCGGCAATCATCTGGAGTTGCTGCACGGCGGAGGCGACGACTGGGGCGAGATACCCCAGCGCGCGCGACTGCGTGTAGATAAGCCAGAACGCGACAGAGGCCAGGCCAAGTAACACAAAAAGGCCAAGGGAAATCGAATCCCAGGTGCGGCGGCTGCGCAGAAGTGACGCCAGCATCCACAACAGGAGAAAGCCCATCAGCGCATAGGATGTGAGATGGTGCATGACGACCACCGTCCAGACGCCAACGATGGCCACAATGATGTAGCCGAGCCGTGTACGCAGGGTGTCGCCCAGATGAACAGCGCGGGCAGCCACGAATAGCACGAAGATCGCCATCGGCAACGCGATGGACTCGTAGGCGAATTGGGCGTCGAAGAAGACGTAGTGAGGATTGGTCATGTAGAGGGCCGACGCGATACCCGCCAGACGCGGTGAGCCGCTCACACGCTCAAGAAACAGGTAGAGCGCCAGCACCAGCAGCAGATGCGCGACGCCAACCACGATGCGCCCCGACGTGAAGATCGACAATCCGGTGAGGTCGCTCACGGCGTTGGTGACAATTTCCAACCCTGGATAAATAGGGCTGATCGGCAGCAGCGGGTTATCCTGGAAGAGATGCCCAGTGGTGGCGATATCCATTGCGGTACGCCAATGAATGAATTCGTCGAACTGCATGAAGGACAATGGATATTGCAGCACGCGCACGAAGTAGAGGAGAACTTCGAGGAGCAGCAGCAGCCCGAGGCGCTCGCGCATGCCCACCGTCTGAATGATGAAGAGGCGGGTCATGATCGGAGCGAAAATGAGTACCAGTCCCCACCAGAAGAGGGGTTCTGCCCACCCTGCTGAGGTACGTTCGCCCGTATAGCCGATGGCGACCAGCAACAGCCCTAAAGCGCCAATCAGGCACAACTCTGGCAGGTAGCCCCAGCCGCCAACCCTGGTCTTCGTGGTGGCGCCGCGTGGTGGAAGGGCTATTATCTCTATTGTTCCATAGGGAGCTACCTCCAACGTCATGGCTCAGGCGCCTCCCCATTCCTACCCCAGCGGCAACGGCCCATCACACTGTAACACTGGTGCGCGCTTGTGTTGCAACCTGACACCAATCACTCCTATTACCAGGGCGTACGCCGCAAAGATACTACCCTGGCGTGTTGCGCGCGGTCGGCTACAGTATTCCTTGCGGAGCGGAATCAAGGTCATCCATTGGGTGTAACGGGACAAAAAGTTGCTCGTAACGGGTTCGTGATGCCCTGGTACTGTCTGCGCGCCATGCCGTATGGATCGTATCGATTGCCTTCCGGGGAAGGTGACAACCGTATACGCGCGAGGTTGCCAGGGGAGACAGCGCGCAGACTTGCCGATAGCGCCAACATTGAATAATGCGCTGCTTTCACGTGGAACATACGCGCCACCTGGCCGCTGACCTTACCCTCTGGCTCCCCTCCCTTTTAGGGGAGGGGCTCGGGGGAGAGGGCCGCCCACACGACAACCATCTCAACGGACTTGGTATCAGTGTAGCCCTGTGGAAGTGACGCGCGTACGAGGTCCGTTCCCGCTCAACTGCCTGTTCCCTCTACCACTAGTCAGCATCGACATCCCGGTGACGTCCGATTGCATTTGTTTAGTAAAGACTCTTGACGAACTGTGTTACACATGCTACTGTTCTACCTAACGCACGGGAAGAAAGGGAGTGTCTGTGACGAAGACAGTCCGCCATATTGTGCGCTCCATGAAGGCGCGCGATATGCGTCAATCCAATCGTTCCGCCACGACCAAAGGGGCTGACTTGCGCCTGATGCGCGAGTTGAATCGACTCCTGATTCTCAATCGCGTTCGGGTGTCCGGGCCAATCACCCGTGTTGCTGTCGCGCATCAAACCGGACTCTCGCGTACCACCGTCAGCAGCATCGTTGACGAGTTGTTGGCGGATAATCTGTTGTTCGAGGGGCAGACGGTCGAGGCGGCGCCTACTGGTGGTCGGCGCGCAACCCTGCTGCACTTCAACGCCAATGCTGGCTACGTCATCGGTGTAGACCTGGGTCGCAGCCATCTTACGCTGCTGTTGACAAACCTCGCGGGTGAGATCATCGCCCGCCGTTCAGGACCATTCGACGCGGCGCTTGGCCCAGAGCGATGCCTGCAACAGGTGGTCGCCAGCCTGATGGATTTCGCGGCCGAACATGCTATCGGCTGGCATCAGATTATTGGCCTTGGCCTGGGCATTCCTGGCCCGATGGACGCCGCCTCGCGGAGACTGGTGCGCCCGCCGCGCATGCCGGGGTGGGATCACTTCGACATCAGAACGGTGATGGAGCGGGCCTGCAAAGTGCCCATCTATCTCGATAATGACGCGAATATGGGCGCACGTGGTGAGAGTAAGTATGGCGCCGCACGTAATGTAGATGACATGGCTTATGTCAAGGTCGCCACGGGCATCGGCTGCGGCCTGATTGTGAATGGAGACATCTATCGCGGCAGCGGTGGCAGCGCAGGCGAACTGGGACATGTCACGATTGATGACAACGGCCCGGTCTGCGATTGTGGCAACCGCGGCTGTCTGGAGACGCTGGCAGGCGCCGCCGCCGTGACGCTCGCCGCCGCGCAAGGCAAACAGCCTGCGCCCACCGCGCTGGATGTCGCCGATGTGGTGCGGGCGGCGCTGGCGGGCGACACAACCGCCCAGGCCGCCATCGAGCGCGCGGGCTATCATATCGGCATTGCGCTGGCCGGGTTGGTGAACATCTTCAACCCATCGCTGATTTTGTTGGATGGCAGCATGGCGCGGGCGGGCGGGTTTTTGCTGACGCCCATTCGCGAGGCCATTGCCCGGCGCAGCCTTGCGGCGTCATCGGCCGCCACCAGAATTGAGCTGGCGCAGCTTGGCGATAACGCAATCGCGCTGGGCGCCATTGCCACGGTGATCGAGGCCGCGTTTGGCTCACCATCGCTGGCGACCATGCCAGCGCGTGCCGACAGTGAATTTCTCATTCCCACGGAGGGAAGCGCATAACGCCTTTTTCGTCTGGTGGCTCTGGCTCCGCTCTCAATCGTCTGCGGTGAACAGCCGGAGGTTCCGCCTTTCTGAATTATAGTTCCTGTATCGTTGAGGCGAAAGGAGGATGTGAAACACCTCAGGCGCAATCTGTCCTGGCCGGTTCCAATGGGGAATCGGAGGAAACCTAGAGGGGATTGTGATGAAGCACTGGCTTCATCCAACCGAAACACGTCAGAATGGAGCGACGCGCGATGCAGCTCATCAAGAATACCCATTGGCGGGTAGCAGCAACCCTGATTCTGGGAGGCGTGCTTGCGACAAGCGTGCTTGCCGGATGTAGCAGCGGCGGTTCAACGGCCGCGAGTGGCCCGAAAGGCTGCATGAAGGTCGGCGTTCTCTTGCCAGAGACCGACACCTCGCCTCGTTGGGAGCAAAAAGACCACCCGCTGCTCGACGCAGCAATCAAGAGCTGCTCTACCTGGCGCGACGACCGACTTCTATAATGCGGTCAACAACAAAGACACGCAGACCAACCAGGCGGAAACCGCGCTGACCAAGGGCGATTGTATTTTGGTCGTGGCCCCAGTCGACGCGGCAGCCTCCGCGGCAATCGTCGACAAGGCGCATGCTCAGAACGTTCCCGTTATCGCTTATGACCGCCTGATTCAAGACGACAACCTTGCCTTCTACGTCTCGTTCGACAATACCCAGGTTGGCAAGCTCCAGGGTCAGTACATCGTTGACCACTACCAGAAGTTCGTCACGGCCAACGGCAATAACAACCTTGTCATGATCAATGGGTCACCGGACGACAACAACGCGATTCTCTTCCATGATGGCGCCCATTCCGCGCTCGACGCGCTGATCTCTGCCAAGAGCCTGACTCTCCAGGGTGAGACCTACACGCCTGCCTGGAACAACCAGACGGCGCAGACCGAGATGGAAGGCTTTCTGAGCAAGGTCGGCAATAAACTTGCGGTCGCCTATGTCGCCAACGACGGCATGGCCAGCACGGTTATCGCTGCCCTCAAGGCGCAGGGTCTGGCGGGTAAGGTACTCGTCACTGGTCAGGACGCGACGGTTATCGGCTTCCAGAACATTCTGCTGGGCAACCAGGCGATGACCATCTACAAGGCCATCGGGAAAGAAGCCGACGCGACCGCAGCCCTGGTGGCCGCGCTCAGCAAGGGCACCGACACCAGCCTCGCTCGCGACCGCCTCGATCAGCCTCAAAGATGGCAAATCGATTCCGTCCACGCTCGAGACTCCGGTAGCAGTTGACCTCTCGAACATTGCTTCGACCGTACTGGCCGATAACTATGTGACGAAGTCTGACATCTGCCAGGGTGTTCCTGCTGGCACGGACGGCATCTGTTAGTCTAGCGTATTAGGTGGGAATCGCGCGCTCCATCGGGAGAACGGTTCCCCACTGTCGATCAGCGACACGGCGCTGTCTGCTTTCGGGTAGACGATTGCCGGGATTCTGATCAATAGAGAGGAGCAGCATCCGTTGCTGGAGTCTGCTCCTCTCGCTATCTTTAGTAACACCGCGCGCTGTGTGCGATTCCTCTCGTCATGCCTCGGTTCTTGCAGGTATACTGTAGGCAATAGCCTTAGGGAATAACCTGTTTCGTGTTTTGCACCGGTAGGGCTTGAATCAGCGTAGCAGTGTGTCAGCTTCGACGAGGAAGGGACCGTACATGGCTGAGTATGCTTCCCCCAATCCCAGTGGTGGCAATGCTCCCGGCGCGCAGGGCCAGACTCCCCAACGAGGCGAGCCAGCATTGCGCCTGACGGGAATCTCCAAGGCATTTGGCGCTGTGCAGGCGCTTCGCGATGTAGACTTCGAGGTGTATTCTGGCGAGGTAGTTGGCCTCGTCGGCGATAACGGCGCTGGCAAATCTACCCTTATCAAAACCATCTCAGGCGTCAATGTTCCCGATAGTGGCTCGATCTATGTGGCTGGTAAGCACGCCACGATCACCAAGCCATCCGACGCGACGAATCTTGGCATCGAGACGGTGTATCAGGATCTCGCGCTCTGCGACAATCTCGATGTCGTCGCCAATCTCTTTCTAGGGCGCGAGGAGCGCTCCGCATTTCGATCCCTCAACGAAATTGAAATGGAGCGCCGCACACGCGAGGTGCTCGCGCAGCTAGATGTCAAGATTCCCTCGATTCGTGTCCCAGCCGCCTCACTCTCCGGCGGACAGCGGCAATCGATCGCGGTCGCTAAGACGATTCTGCGCAACGCCCAGGTGGTCTTGCTGGATGAGCCAACAGCGGCGCTCGGTGTCGCACAGACACGCCAGGTGTTGCATTTGATTCGCCGCCTGCGCGACAGCGGGATGGCGGTCGTCGTCATTTCCCATAACCTCGCCGATGTCTTCGAGGTGGTAGATCGTGTTATTGTGCTGCGTCTGGGCCAACGCATCGCCACCTTTGATGTGCGCAATACGACGCCAGAGCAAGTTGTCTCGGCGATCACTGGCGCTGAGTTTGGCCAACTGATGAGCAATGGTGATGCTACGCCGTCGAGCGCCAGCCAGGAGAACGATCAATGACGAGTCCATCCTCCGCCGAATCGGCGCCCACGGCATCAAAATCTGAGACCCCCGAGGCGGGGCCACTACAGACGCTACGCGATCGCCTGTTCCGGGGTGAGCTTGGGCAGCTCCCTGTTGTGCTGACGCTCGTGCTGATCGCGATCTTTTTCGAGATTACCAGCCATGGAATCTTCTTCTCGCCGCAGAATCTGAGTAACCTGATCTTGCAGATCGCCACCATCGGTTTCCTGGGGCTGGGTTCGGTGCTGGTGCTCCTCATCGCGGAAATCGACCTGTCGTTGGCCGCGGTCGCCAGCCTCTGCGGGGCGGTGCTGGTAGTGCTTTCGGCGGGCAACTATCCTCACCGGGTGTTGCGATCATCATCGCGATTGTCGCTGGGGTGGTCATTGGCCTCGTCAACGGGTTCTTCGTCGCGGTGTTGCGTGTGCCCTCGTTTATTGTGACACTTGCGGCGCTGATCGGCTATACGGGCCTGCTGATTCACCTGCTGCCCAATGCCTCGATTCGCCTGATCGACCCCTTCCTGACGGGCATCGCCACGAACTATCTTACCTTCCCCTGGGATGTCCTGCTCCCGGTTCCGCTGATTGCGCTCTATGTGCTGCTCCAACTCTGGACGCGTGTGCGGCGTCAGCGCGCGGGGCTGCCGCTCTCTCCGCTCTGGGAACTGGTCGCGCGCGCAGGCGCGGTCGTCGTGGTCTCGGTGCTGGCGCTGATTATCTTCGAGAGCTATCGCGGTATTCCATACTCCGCGCTGATTCTCGTCGGGGCGCTGCTGATATTCTGGCTCATCATGCGCTTTACGGGCTTTGGCCGCCATGTCTACGCGGTCGGCGGCAATGCCGAGGCGGCGCGGCGCGCGGGTATTGGCGTGGTCGGCATTCGGGTCGCCATCTTCACACTGGCCTCCGCGCTGGCGGCGATTGGTGGCATACTGGCCGCGTCACGCGCAATTTCAGCCTCGGCGCAGATCAATCCTACCTTGCTGCTCGACGCGATTGCCGCAGCGGTGATCGGCGGCGTCAGCCTCTTCGGTGGACGCGGTTCGGTCTGGGCGGTTGTGCTTGGCTCGCTCATCATCGGCAGCCTGGAAAACGGTCTCGACCTGCTGAATCAGGGAACGGATGTCAAGCTGATGGTTGAGGGCGTGGTACTGCTCATCGCGGTCACCGTTGATGCGGTCATACGTCGGCGCAGCGCGTCTGGCCTGCGCTAGCGTCTGTTGTTTCGGAGCGCGCCAGGGATCTCTTCCTGGCGCTTTGCTCTATGTCGCTCTTCGCTTCTCTATATCAGTAGGAAACAGGTGGGCTTCCAGTGTCATCCTCACAGCAATCGCCGATTCGGGCGGCAATCCTGGGCTATGGGCTTGCCGGGTCTGTCTTTCATGCGCCGCTGATCGCCTCGGTTGCGGGTATGGAGGTTGCGGCTATCGTCAGCGGCAACCCCGAACGGCAGGCGCGGGCGCGGCGCGACTACCCCACGGCGCGGGTGCTGTCCTCTGCGGATGCGCTCTTCGCCGACCCCAAAACGATTGATCTGGTGGTCGTGGCGACGCCGAACGACAGCCACCTCACCCTGGGGCTGGCCGCCATCCAGGCGGGCTTGCCTGTCGTCATCGACAAACCCTTCACGCCCACCAGCGATGGGGCGCGCCAGTTGATCGAGGCGGCCAGTGCGGCGGGTGTTCCGCTGACGGTCTTCCAGAACCGCCGCTGGGATAGCGATTTTCGCACGCTCCAGGCGTTGCTGGCGGCGGGCGCGCTCGGCGCTATTGTGCGCTTCGAGAGCCGCTACGAACGGTACCGCCCGACGGTCAGTACGAACTCCTGGCGCGAGCATGCGGCCCAACAGGAGGCGGGTGGTCTGCTCTTCGATCTGGGGGCGCACCTGATCGATCAGGCGCTTCATCTGCTGGGCGAGCCTGTCACCGTCTACGCGGAATCAGATACCCGGCGGCCCGGCGCGCAGGTGGATGACGATACATTTGTCGCCCTGCGGTTCGCCAGCGGCGCCATCGCCCACCTGTGGATGAGTGTGCTGGTGCGCCAGCCCGGCCCGCGCTATCGCGTCATCGGTTCCCGTGGCCTCTACGAGAAATATGGCATGGATACCCAGGAGGATATGCTGCGCACGGGTGGGCGTCCCGGCGACGAGGGATGGGCGCTGGAGCCGGAAAACATCTGGGGCCGCCTCTACACCGATAGCGGCGAGGTGTCGGTGGCTGGGGTTGCGCGTTCGCTGCCAGGAAGCTACGAGACGTTCTATCAGATGGTGCGCGATGCGCTGCGGTCAGGTGGCCCCTTGCCCGTGGATGCCCACGACGCGCTGAAGACGATCCGGGTGATCGAGGCGGCGCGCGCCAGCGCCACGAGTGGCCAGGTGATCCGCTTCGACGCGCCAGCTGAATAGCTCAACCGCCTGTGCGCCTCATGTATTCAGGAGTATATCTGCGCATGAATCCTCAATTGCTCAACGCTGATGCTGTCATGACGGCGGTGCGCCAGGGACAGGCGCCCGCCAACTGGCAGGTCTATCGCGGACGTGTCGCCTTCCATGTGCGGCAGATGCTCGGTGGCCTGCTCATTCTGCTGCTGGGATTTGTCGGTGTGATGTACCTCTTGCTGAATCCTGATACAGTGATTGTCCCAGGCTCCGGGCAAAGCGCCACTCTTGATACAGGCCCATTCACCGTCGCCCGCATCGGCGACTTTGTCGTGCTGGCGGTGGTGCTGGTGGTCGGCCTGTGGTTGTGCGTCTCCTCGTCGTCACAGTTGACCACGGTGCGCGATCAGGCGCTGGTGCTGATGCCTGAGGGGTTCGTCATCGGCGCGAAGAAGCCCACGGCGTACGCGTTTGCGGCGATGCAGGCGATTGCCGCCCGTAATAATCGTGGCACGATAACGTTTAGCGTCACGCCATCCGGCGGCGACCGGCGCCAGACGTTCCGGCTGGATAGCCGCTTTGGCGACGCGAAGCGCATCGCCACCCAGATTCTCGCGGCGCGCACCGCGTGGCAACGCGCCAACAGCGCGGCCCAATCTCCGCAGCCGCCCATGGCTGGCCCGGCGCAGTAGCTAGCGCTCCCCGTCGTACCTCGTCGTTGCCCCGAAGGCGCAATCGCTGGCGTCGGCTTGCCCTGGGGAGTAGACTGAGCGTATGGGCGCTCGTCGTCTGCGGGGGTGAGGGAGGCTAGCGATGCGCGAAGACCTGGTGATGCCAACCACTGCCCGGCGTCTCGTGGCCGAGGGACTTGCCTGGGAGCCGCAGCTTGGCGACTGGTGTACGGTGCTGGGCGCGGAACACGTGGCCGAGGGTAACGCTGGCCTCTGGCTGGTGATCGCCGCGCCGCCCGGCTCAGACACGGTGGCGCTGGTGGATGCGAATGGCCAGTGGCCGGTGACACAGGTAGCTCGCGGCAACTGTCTCTGGCTGCCCACAGCGGGCAAACTCAAGACATGGCTGCGCGCGCGTGGCTATCGTGTGGCGACCGGAGAAGCGTTTGCGCCGGTGCTGGCGGCCTCCGCGCCGATGTCGCGCCACGTCTGTCGGCTCACCCTCCCCGGCGACGCGACGCCAGTGGATGGCGACGGGCTGAACGAGGCCGAGGCGGTCGGCAATGCGCTATTACGAGTGCTGGGCGCGCATACCGCCGACTCCCCACGTCTGGAATGGTGACCAGGGGTTCGGCGAGCGTCCGCATCCGCTTTTCGGGCCACGCGGTTTGACACCCCTCATGCGTCAGCCTATACTGGCCCCGTCCGCTGGGCAAGCGGCTATGTTGCGTCTGAGCGCAGATGCAGGCGGGCAGGGGGATGGCATGGGCTGGGACGATGATTCACGACGGCCAGCGCGCGATCCACGGATGGGGGCGCCAGGAGCCTCCAGCCGCCGCAACGCCATGCCGCCCAGCGCCTTCGACCCCTATCAGCCCTATGGCAGCGCGCGCATGCCCCGGCCCGACGCGACTGGCCGCTGGGCTGCTCCCGATCAGGCAGGCTGGACCTCCACCCAGATGGCGGCCGTTGGGCATCATCACCCCTTCTCGCTGTTCCACGATGGCAATGCCGGGCATCTCTGGCGCGGCGAGATCGCCTCACTGATGGGCGAGGCCATATTCACCACGGGCATACTCATCTGGCTGGTCAGCCTGACGAGTTCGCCATTCGCCGTAGCGCTGGCGCTGGCGCTGCTGGGTATCCCCTGGCTGCTGGCTGGCCCGCTGGCCGCGCCACTGACGCGTATCTCCGAGCCGGGGCGTGGGCTGGCCTGGATTGGTCGCCTGCGTTTCTTGCTGGCCCTTGGCCTCATCCCCATGCACTTCAATACCATCTATCCCGTCGTCTTTGCGATCATCTTCGGCATCGCGCTCTGTGGCCGATTGCGCGAGGCGTTGCGGGTCGCCGCCTTTCGCACCTGTCTCGCGCCGGGCGAGCCGGAGCGTGTCTCTTCCGATCTCTATGTCGGCGGCGCGATTGTCGCCGTCTGTGGGCCTTTACTCGCCACCCTCGCCTTTATCGTGGTTGGTGAGCGCATTCTGCTGGTGAGCGTTCTCGCGGCGGTCTGCTACCTGCTCGCGTCGAACTCCGATGGTTTTCTCGATGCGCTGCCAGAACCCAAGCGCGCCTTCCTCAACGTCCAGCCCGACGACGACGATCTTGCGGCGCTCATGCAGGAGGATGATGGCGCTGATGAGCGGCTGACCGACCCAGAGATGCGTCGCGAACTGGCGCTGCCGGAGTGGTATCAGATCGCTCCTTCCACCGTTCGGCAATCCTTCGGCGAACTGCGCGCGGGCATGGCGCTGGCAGGCGGATCGGCGGTGAGCCAGACGGCGCTGCTGGCGCTCTGCACACTCGGTCTGGTGGGCGGTGGACTCGCCGCGCTGGAAATCTTTTTCGTGCAGGATCGCCTCGGCCTGCCCGGCTTTTATCTCGGCGCGCTGCTGGCGGCTGAGGCTGGTGGCCTGGCGCTGGGCGCGCTGCTCGGCGATTCCGCCGCGCGTCGTGGGCAGGGGCGTCCCGCGTTGATCGCTGGTATCATCGGTACAGGCGTCGCCCTGGCCGCCATGACACTCTCGCCAATGATGCTCGTGGTGCTCGCCTGCGCCCTGCTGCTTGGCCTCTTCAACGCGCTCGCCGTCATGGGCGCTCGCGCTGGATTGTTCGTGGGCTTTACGGGCTTCGAGCGGCGGGCCATCGGCTCGGCTGAGACATGGCTGGTTGCTTTCTGCGGAACCATTGGAGCCGTGCTGTTCACGGTCTTTTATGTCGGCGTTGATGGCGTCCCTGGGATTCCAGCGGCGCTCACGCGGTTGCCATTTCGCGGCTGGCCAGTTGGATTGGTGCTGTTTGGCGCCGGAATCTGCCTGGCGCTCTCCGCAATCGTCTTCATCGTGTTGATGGCCCGCAAACAGCCTGCGGCGACCGCTGCCACTGGCGACTACGGTGGCGACTTCGATGGCGACTTCGATGGCGAGAGCGCCTACCTGCCAGCCGCCGATGACTGGGATGACGATGAGCAGGGCGGCTGGGGCGACGAGGGCTACGACGACGACGAATCGCCCTCGGAGTATGGGCCTGCGCAGGGCGGTCGTTCCGGTGGCGCCGCGCCGAATCGCTCAAGCTCGCGCGCGCCGACTCGCGGCGGTGGCCTGCTCAGCCGCAAGAACGACGATGACTCGCCCAGCGGTAGCCGCTTCCGTCGGTAGGCGCAGCCGTTTTGAGAACGCATCGCATTCGTGGGCAGGCCTTTGCGGCGATCGCTCTCGGCCATACGGGGGGTCCTGTGTTGATCGGGTGATCGCGGCGCGCACCTCTCCCGGCCTGTCGGCCACCCTCCCCTGACGACGGGGAGGGATCAGGCGACCACGCGCGGCGATGGGGAACGCAAGCTGGCTCCCCTCTCCTTCGTAGGAGAGGGGTTGGGCGGTGAGGTCTGCGCCCGCGATGACCGCATCAGACGTTGTGTAAACATCATCAAGGCCGGGACTGTCTCCGTACATGGTACAACCGCCTCAGCCGCCAGCCATCTACTCCTCAGAACCCTGTGTTGCCTATGATCTCCTCCTCTTCTGCGCGCGATCCTGCGAGTGAAACTACGAATGCTGCGTGGCCTTTTCACTCCCCCTGAGGCATACTGAAGCACAACCAACGCCGCAGAGAAATCCGGTCATCTCGGCGTCGTCGCGACATGCTATACTTTCCCCCACGATGCGGGCTGTTCCCGAATTTCGGAGACACAGGAGGGCAACCACCATGTCAGTAGCCGCTGGATCGCTCGACGAAGCTGGCCGTGCCGGGCTGGGAACGCTCCCCAAGCGTTCGCTCGGCGGACTCATCGCCATCAGCATCTTCTGGTTCGCGCTCAACTTCCACTGGGCCGCTGTCGGCGTGCATTCTGGTTCCGAGCCAGGTTATCGGGTTGCTCTTCCAACAGGCGCCCGCAGGCTCGCTGGCAAGCCAGGCTGACCTGGGTCAGATGCCAACACAAGGCCGGATTGGCGCGGCTATCGTCGTTGCGCCGGGACTGATCGTCGCGTTGCTCACGAACCCGTTCTTCGGCCTGCTCAGCGACCGCACGCCCGGTCGCTTTGGCCGCCGTCGCCCCTATGTGCTTGGTGGCACGCTCGTCAATGTCGTCGGACTCGCCATGATGGCGCTGTCTGCCGACGATGCTTGGTAGGCAACCATAGCGGCAATCGTGCTGTCGCCGGGGCTGCTGGTGCTGATGGTCGGACTGATGGTTGTGCAATTCGCCAACAACTCCGCCGCCGCGCCGTTCCACGCGCTGTTGCCCGACCTCGTGCCCCAGGAGCAGCGTGGCAAGGCATCGGGCATCATGGGGCTGGCATATCTGGTTTGGCACCATCGGCGGCGCTATCGTGCCAACACTCTTTGGCTTCAATTCCACTGCCCTGCTCGATGGCACGCAGAGCGCGGCTACCTATCAGCATGGCATCGTCCTCGGTTACGCCAGCCACCGCCGCGATTATCCTGCTGATGGCCATACTGACCTTCATCTTTGTCCGCGAGCGTCCCTGGCAATCCGCGATGATGTCAGCGACAGCAGCGCGCCGCGCAACGCCATACGCTGCGTGATCTTGGGCTGACCTTGCTCGCGCTCGCCGCGATGGTGGGCGGCATCTATCTGGTCACGCGAGTAACTGGGCAGGCGCTCAGCGAAGATAGTATGAGCTATGTGCAATTGATCGGCGTCGCCATCGCCTCGGTTGGCGCGGCGTTTGCCTTCGACTTCCGCCCACGGCGCAACCCCGATTTCACCTGGGTCGTGCTGACGCGCATGCTGGTGATGATGGGCTTCTATCTGATCCAAAACTTCGTGCTGTTCTATTATGAGCGATGTTGCCCATGCGTCCTAATCCGCAGACGTGCGACGACCGCTTTCACTCATTCTGCGTTTACCCTCGCTGCGACGCTGAGTACCCTCTTTGCTGGCTGGGCCTCGGACCGCGTGGGCCGCAAGCGCATGGTCTACCTCTCTGGCTCGTTCATGGCAGCTGGTCGGCGCAGTCTTTGTCGTTGCGCCATTTGTCTTCCCTGGCAATGTTTGCCACTCTCCTTGGTGCTGGCTGCGGTCTTTGGCCTCGGCTTTGGCGCGTATGTCAGCGTAGACTGGGCGTTGGTGGCCGATGTGTTGCCCTCCGAAAAAACCTTCGCCCGCGACATGGGCATCTGGAATATCGCGCTGACGCTGCCACAGGTGCTGGCGGTCGTCTTTGGTGGCTGGCTGCTGGCGTTTGGCGGCGCGATGGGCAACCTCAGCCTCGGCTATACGCTGATCTTTGCCTTCCTCGTCGTCTTCTGTGTGCTTGGCACCATCACCGTCCGCTTTATTCGGGGTGTCAAATGATGATCCGGGATGCGCAGGCGGTTAAAACCGCGCCTGAACGGCCTGCGGCCACGAAGTCCGCCTGCGCGGACTGCCCAGATCCCGTCCGCCACAGTCGCTGAAAATCAGAAAGCGTGTTGATCTGGGTGGCCAGACTGGCGACTAACACAGGAGGTTGAGCGATGAAACGCGCATTACAGATCGTATCCCTCATCACGCTCGTTATCGGTGCTTGCGGCGATAGTCGCGCAGGCGCTCACGGTCGCGCAGGGCATCTACTACGATCCCAACGGGCAGCCCGTCAATCCAACGGCGCTCACTCAGGTTGTGATTATCCTCGGTGTGGTCGGCATCCTGGCGATGCCGCTGACCGCCGTGGACTTCGTCTTTGGTATTGTCGTGGCTGGGCTGGAGCAACGCTACATCTGGATTGTCGGTGTTGCTGGTCGCGGCTGTGCTGGTGGGCGCCGGTCTCTTCGCGATGATCTGGATACTCCTGAGCGTGCAGAGTCCCGTCGCCTTCCAGACGCCCTTTGCGCTGATTCCGCTGGTCACGCTGGCCTACACGCTGTCCAGCCGCGCCGCGCCGGATGACTGCGTCTACTGCGGTCTAATGCTACCCAAACCCGCCACCTGCCGCCACGGATTCGCGCTGGCCCCTTGCGCTGGTGAAACGCCACGTTCTATGCTGGCTATAGCAAATGCGCCGGGATGATGTCGTCCCGACACGTATTTGATACGCTCATCGGTGAGCCGGAACACGGCGCCGCACGACACTGCTTCCACAGCAATGGGAGGCGTGTTGGGCAGGCGTCGTTGTCGTTTTCCGTGCCAGGATGAGAAAGAGGTAGGAGGTGGTGGCATGACAACAACCTATACCAGCGCATATCTGGATGTGCCGGGCTATCTGCGCGCGGCGACCAATCAGGAGACGGCGTCGCTGCTGGGACTGAACACGGCGCTCGGCGGCGCGACAACGCTCGCGGCGGGCGCGGTCAGCCTGCCCGTCGCCTCGTCGTCGGGGTGGGCCGCCGGATCGCTCTGGCTGCTGGATGGCCCGTGGTCAGAGGTCGCCCAGGTGACTGGCTCAGCCGACTCTACCCATCTGACGCTGGCCGCGCCGGGGACGCGCTGGCCGCACGCGCCGGGCATCTCCGTCAGCCAGGCAGGCGTGGCGGGGTCATTGGCCGAGACGATTCTGCGGGCGAGCGCGTGGCTGGAGGGCTACTGCCAGCAGGGGACAACCGCCGACCGCTCGCTCTACGCCCTCAGCCGGACGGAGCAATGGGGCATGCCGGGCGCCCGCGCCTGGATCGACCGCGATGTGATAGCCGTCGTGCGCCCTGGCCATTTCCCCGTGCAGTCGGTCAGCGCGCTCACGCTCGATCAGGGCGAGGTCGGCTCATCCGCGCTGGATGTTGCGCAGGCGCGGCTGCCAGCCGATGGGCGGCTGATCGAGGTTCCGCTGCTCGCTGGCCTTGATCCCCTGCTGACGCTCTCGCGTTCCCGCCGGGCATGGATCAGCGTCACCTATACCGGCGGCGTGATGCCCGATGCGCCGCTGTATGACCTCGCGCAGGCGTGCGTCTGGATTACCAGCGAGCTATTGGCCGAGCGGCGTAATCCGTCGGGCGCGGCGCGGGTACGCCAGGGCAAATTCGAGCTACAGGCGCGTCCCTGGGGCGACCGCAGCGGCGACTCGACGCTGCTGCTCCAGGCGAAGGCCGCCCTCGAACCGTATCGCGCGCAGGCGCTCTGAACCGCGAGTGGGAGGCAACCGATGATATTCACCACGATCCGCGTCGAGCGACCGGAAGGCACAGCGCTGCTGAGCGGCGTGCCGGTACAGATCGAGTCGGCCAGCGGCGACAGCGAACATGTCGATTTCGCCGATGCGCGCCCGTACGACCTCTTCTGGCTCTACACGACCCAGGGCGTCCCGCTCACTCCGCTGCGACGGCGCGATGTGCTCTTCGACGAGATCAATAGCGATCCCGAGACGAACCAGCCCGCCAAATATCGCATCGTCGCCGATGTCGAAACGTTCGCGAATGACCACCAGGAGGCGCTCTGTGAGCGCGTTGTAGGAGGCTAATCACACTATGCCAACGCTACCATCCCAGCCCGATACGTTCGGCGCGCTGCGGGCGATGCAATCGCTGATTCTGAGCGAGTGTCTGGTGGCGGGCGTCTCGCCGTTCGCCGCGCTTGGCGCCGCCGATGCCGCTCGCTATGGTGTCGCGCGGGCGGTCTTCGTCGGTCGCCCCAAAGACTTCGCCGACGCCTATCTGCCACAGTGCTGCATCTGGCTCCCCACGGATACCAACGCCGAGACGGTCGAACTGGCGGGCTACACCGGGCGCGCGCTGTCCACCTTCGCTGCTCATGTGTTGCTCCTGGTGGATCAGCGCACCGACTGGTACGCCGCCGAGCAGCAGATTCTGGCGCTACGCGACGCGCTCTGGCCGGTGCTGCTGCGCCATGCGCAACTCGGTGGCGCGGTTCCCTCGGTCACTGCGTCCGAGGCGTTCGTGGGGCGCGGCCTCTGTTACGAGCAGGTGGCGGGCGTGCAGTATCGCTGCTTCGAGGCGATCTGGCGCGTGCGCCAGCAGTGGCAGGTGTCGGGCGGGCTGATCGCGTAAAATTACCCCCTTTCGCGTGACGAGCGTGCCCGCACTTCGTCAACTATCGAGATCGTACCGTCTATGTTGGGCATCACTATTACAGACCAAGCTGCAGAATGTCCAGCAGTTTCGCATTATTCCTCGTATCGTATTTCTATGTCGTGCAAGTAGATCTATGCGCGAGCACCCATTCAGGCGGTATTAGACCCTGCGCTACGTGCTGTTTGTGACATTGTCATCAACAATCTCGCCATGCTAGCTTCAGACAAGCCCCGCTTTATCCCGCGCCTCTTCAACTTGCGGCCAGTCAAGTCCATCAACCAATATTACAACAAGCGCCGCGCAGAGTTGCAAAGCCATATTGAGAGAAGGCGCACACGAGCCGACGTCTACAGCGCATCACCACTAAGCGCACGCAACGTATTGACCACTACCTGCACACCGCCGTCGCTTCTCTTCATTGATTTGTTGGTCGCTGATTGCATCGGCACTCTCTTCATCGGCAAGAATCCTCTCTGGTAACAGGAAGCGCAACTTGAGCAGACGCAACAATCAACACTTCGTCTCTTGCCTCACGCCCTCTTCATTTAGTTGCTTTTCTACTAGTCTTAACTGTTGATCATCCAGGTCATCTTCACCCAGGAGAGCTATACCAGCAATGCGAGCTTCATCGATTCCGATCCGCTATCTGTCTTTTACGCACACAGCTAGAATCGCCTAGCCTTCAGCCGGCGACTAGTGAAGCGTTGTCTGTATCTCTCGGCAGATGGTACTCCAATCAATGCAGATGTTAACTGCTCATACTACATCATTCTCAAAGTAGCTCCTGAGGCGTTCGCGCAACGGAGTAGAGGTGCGTAGTTCACCCTGCCTTTCCCTCAAATACCCCCTTTCCCATTCGCTGAAAGCGGGTATAATCAAAGGTAGCGTGCGCCCAGTGAGGGGCATACGTTCATCGGTGCGAAACTCAACGACGAGGGAGCCTGCGATCATGCTGAAAGACACGATGCTCTACCTGGCGCGCCAGGATGCGATTCGCCAGTTTGTGATGCGCAATGCGGCGGCGCGCAAGATGGCGCGGCGCTTCGTGGCGGGCGAGACGCTCGACGAGGCGATGGTCGCGGCGCACGCGCTCAATGGCGAGCATATCAGTGTCTCACTGGATCACCTCGGCGAAAACGTCGCCGACGCCGACGAGGCCAAAGCCACTGCCCAGGGCTACATCCAGATTCTCGACCGGATCGCGGTGGAGGGCGCGGAGGCCAATATCTCCGTCAAGCCCACGGCCCTCGGCCTCGACATCGACTATGACCTCTGCCGCGACAACCTGACACAGGTGTTCCGGTGCGCGCATGACCTCGGCATTTTTGTCCGCGTGGATATGGAAGGCTCAGACTACACACAGCGTACGCTCGATCTGGTGACCGATCTGCACGAGACTTTCCCCAACGTCGGCACGGTCATCCAGTCGTGTCTGCATCGCACCCCCAAAGACGCCGAGTTGCTGATCGCCAACACGATCCGCGTGCGGCTGGTGAAGGGCGCCTATCTGGAGCCGGAGACGATTGCCTATCCCAAAAAGGCCGATGTCGACGCCGCCTATCTGCTCATCCTCTACGAACTGTTGGAGCGCGGCGCCTATCCCGCCATCGCCACCCACGACGAGCGTATCATCACCGAGGCGATCCGCTACGCCGAGGCGCATAATATCCCACGCGCGCGCTTCGAGTTCCAGATGCTCTATGGCATCCGCCGCGACCTGCAAGAGCGGCTGGCGGGCGAGGGCTACAACGTCCGCGTCTACATCCCCTTCGGCTCCCAGTGGTATCCCTATCTGACGCGGCGCATGGCCGAGCGCCCAGCGAACCTCGTCTTCGTCGCGGGCAACGTCTTCCGGGGAT
The DNA here is from genome assembly GCA_963702665.1 of uncultured Chloroflexia bacterium. Lineage (GTDB taxonomy): Bacteria > Chloroflexota > Ktedonobacteria > Ktedonobacterales > JADMIN01 > DAHUXT01. The sequence continues at coordinate 4,567 of CAVPDP010000007.1, read as the reverse complement.
AGTGGCTCTCGCATGACTTGAACACTTGGGGCGTATGTGTCTAACTGATGGACAAAACAGACTCTCAATCGAGACAACGGAGGCGCTTATGCCATCGAATGAACCGCTGCGTGAAGAGCTTGTGTTCTTGCTCGATCACGGGAATGCGCATATGTCTTTCGAGGAGGCCGTGGCCGACTATCCGATGGAACAGATCAACGCGCCATTCCCGAATGGCGGCTATAGTTCATGGCATCTGCTCGAACATCTCCGTCTCACCCAGTGGGACATCCTGGACTTCATCCGCAATCCGCACTATCAGGAGCGCGCGTGGCCCCAGGAATACTGGCCTCCGCACGACCAGCAGGCTTCGCCCGACGACTGGCAGCGAACGATCCACGATTTTCTGGCGGATCGGCAGGCGTTGCGAGCGATCATCCATGGATCCACAAAACGACCTGTGGGCGCCGATTCCCCAGGGCGCCGGGCAGACAATCGCACGGGAGATTATGGTGGTGGCCGACCACAACGCCTACCACCTCGGCGAGTTCGCCATCATGCGGCAAGTCATGGGTACCTGGGCGCCGACCCATCCTACAGGCGGCTGAACGGCCTCACGGTGATCGGCCACAAAACCTGCCCGCGCAGGTTTCACGAATCGCTGCCACCAGGCATCCTGTTGGCGTACGCTCTGCAGCCTGCGGAGGCAGGCTTTGCGGATGCGCTGCTGCGCATCCCTTAGGCGCGGCTTCAGCCGCCAGCCGCTGTGGCTGGCTCTAAACCAGCAGCCGCACATCCCGCTGCAACGCACAGTAACAGGGTTCGTATTATGTATAGGGTGAGCGGTGCGCTCCTCCTTCCATCATCTCCTCTTGCGATCCGAATGTGTCTCGATGTCTGCGATGTACACCCGTAATACGTTCCACCAGTCCGCCACGTAGCCCCGCATGTGTGGGGCGTTGGGTGCAGCGAACTGGCCCAGCGCTCGGCGGGCGAGCCAACCTGTAGAGAACGTCAAGAGAGCGGGCGAGCTGGACTGCGAGGCGAACGATGCCGATGACGATTGCTGAGCCGTTGGTTTCGGTGCTGGCGGATCCCAACGTGGCCTATCTCCTCTTCATCCTGGGGATCATTGGCCTCGTCGGCGAATTCCATCACCCAGGCACGCTCTTTCCTGGCATTGTCGGAGCCGTCGCGCTGGTGCTGGCGCTGGTTGGCTTCAGTGCGCTGGGCGTCAACTGGATCGGTGTGGCGCTTGTCGTGCTTGCCGCCGGGCTGTTCGTCGCCGAGGCGCATATGCCAGGATTTGGCCTGTTCGCGCTGGGTGGCATCCTCGCCTTCGTCGCGGGGTCGCTGCTCCTCTTCATGCCAATCCTGGGTTCGGCGCCCACAACGTCTCATGGGTATGTCAGCCCGTGGCTCATTGCGCTCGGCACCATTGCGGTGAGTGCTATGTCTTGATCGTCGTGCGGGCCGTGCTGCGCACGCGGCGCCTCCCGCTCCAGGAGCGGTAGCGAGGCGTTGCTCGGGCAGGATGGGTGTCGCCACCTCGGACCTGGCGCTGCGCGGCACTGTGCGCGTTGGCGGCGAGGACTGGAGCGCCATCGCGGAGGTGGGGCCGATTGAGGTGGGCGAGACGGTGGAAGTGCTCGCGGTAGAAGGGCTTACGCTCCGTGTACACCGGCCCTACGAGTGGAGATTGCCCGATGAATTTTCGCGCTGAGAATCACACATCTCACGAGCGTCATGTTCGCGTATGTCACGTTCGCGTGCAGGAGGCGCCACCATGTCACTAGTAGCGTTTGTGCTTAGTTGTTCTCGTCATTGTCCTGGGCGTCGTTCTGGCGGGCTGGCGGTTCGCATCGTGCCGGAGTATCAGCGACTGGTCGTGCTGCGGCTCGGTCGTCTCGTAGGCGTGCGTGGCCCTGGCCTCGTCCCCCTCATACCGTTCGTCGATCGCGGCATTCGCACCGATCTGCGCGAGCGCGTGTTCGACGTCTCCCCGCAGGCGTGTATCACCCAAGACAACGCCACGCTCGCGATCGACTTTCTGATCTACTCCAAGATCGTGGACCCCGCGTCGAGCGTCATTAACGTCCAACAATATGAAGGTGCCTCGCGCGGCATCGCGATCACCACGTTGCGCGCGGTGGTCGGCGACATGCTGCTCGACGCGGTGCTCTCCCGGCGCGAGGATATCAACAACGTCCTGCGCGGCAAACTCGATGAGGTCACCGAGCGCTGGGGCATCAAGGTAACGGCGGTGGAGATTCGCGAAATCACCCCACCGCGTGAGATCCAGGAGGCGATGACCCGGCAGATGTCCGCCGAGCGTAGCCGCCGCGCCATCATCATCGAGGCTGATGGCAAGCGCGACGCCGCCGTGCGGATCGCTGACGGGCAAAAGCAGGCAGCCATTCTCGAAGCGGAGGGCGCGCGCCAGGCGGCCATCCTGCGCGCTGAAGGCTATTCGCAGGCGCTGGCGCAGATCTCCACGGTCGCGAGTCACCTGGACAGCCAGACGATGAGCCTCCAATACCTGGATGCGCTCAAGGCGCTCGGCGCGTCTCCGTCCACCAAGCTGGTGGTGCCCGCCGAGTTCACCAGCCTGCTCCGGCCGCTAATCGAGCACACGAACGTGGCGAATGCGCCAATCGTAGTGCCAACCGTGCCAACCGTGACGCAACACGCGACCGACGGAGCCAGCGCCGCCAGCGCCGCGAATGGCGCTACACCATAGCGGCTGGCTTAACGTCAGTTCGGATACGCTGTCGCGTCCGTGCATGGCTGTGCCGCGCGCCGTAGCCTGATGGTGTTTTACAATTTATGGGATAGTCCGGCCATGAATGGCCGGAGTAGGAGCGCAGAGACCATAATGGTCATCTCGCCCGAGCGGGCGAGCAGGGCGGCGATGCCGCCTGACGGGCTTTGTAAGCCCTCTGTCGTCCGGACGCCGGCCTTCAAGGCCGAGAGTGCGCCGCACTATCATGGAACAACGGCTTCAACCGCCAGCCGTCTGCTCCCGCAACACGTCCACTGGCGGGTATCCCGAACTCACGTTATTCGGGCTTTTTCTCGACAAGCTCGCCTTCGAGCATCAGCTTGATCTCATCGCTGACGACAAATCTGCCGTCGAGCATCTGGATTGAAGTTCATGCCGAAGTCCTTGCGGTTGATCTTGCCCTCGCCGCTGTAGCCGATCCGGTGGCCCATCATCGGGTCATTGAACTCGCCTAACCGCACCATATTCAGCGTCACGGGCTGGGTGACGCCCTTGATGGTCAGGTCACCGGTTATCGTGTAGCGATCCCCGCCGCCATCTTCAATCTTGGTGCTCTTGAAGGTCATCGTCGGATACTTGTCAATCTCGAGAAAATTCGATGATCGCAGATCGTTGTCGCGCTGCTCGTGGTGCGTGCGGATGCTCGCCGTCTGGACGGTAACGTCAAATGACGACGCCTCCGGGTGTGTGGGATCAATGTTCCCCGTGACGCTCACGTCGGCGAAGTGGCCGCGCACCGTCATCATGCCCAGATGTTTGGCGGCGAATTCGACCTGTGTATGATAGGGATCCGCCTGCCAGACGCCCTGTGTCGCTGTTTCGGTTCCCTGTTGTCCGCCTGTGGACACTGAATCTGCCATGGCTCAATCTCCTTCGATAGCCCCTGTCGGCGCCGCCAGTGCACATGTGCGGTAGCGCGTTATGGTGGCTAATATCCTATTACTTTCAATATGGAACTAATAGTACATGGGGAAGTGGTGTATGTCAAGAGCGCTGGCGAGGATGAGGATATTTGTGAGACTACCTGGCGATTCCCTGTGGTATGCTGTGCCGCATGAGTACACTTGATCCGGCGCCAGAACAGCTTGAGGCCTGCGCGACCCATCCGATGGGCCGTGCATTGCGCCTGCTCGGCGACGCCCCGACCCTGCTCATCATCTTCACGCTCTTGCACGGCACGCGACGCTTCGGCGCCCTGCGCACGGCAATGGGAGATGTCAGCCCCAAAACCATCGCGCAACGGCTCAGGCTGCTGGAGGGACTGGGATTTGTCCGGAGGCAGGCGTTTGCCGAAATTCCGCCGCGTGTCGAGTATGACTTGACCGCAAAAGGCTTCGCGCTCGCGGACATCATGGCGGCGATCAGAGAGTTCGGGGAGAGCTATCTCTCCGACGACTCACCCGTTATACCCGTCGCCCCCACCAATTCCGCTGGGAGCGACCTGCCTGTGCCTGACCCCGCCTGACCCCGCCTGCTCGTGTCCGCCCCCGATGCCGCCCCTCCACATCACTGGCGTGGCTATCCACATACCCATATCCATCGCTATGCAGATAGCCCATGAAGCGCTGGCCCGCGCGGACCTCACCCCCGCCCCTCTCCTCCGAGGAGAGGGGAGCCAGAGACGGCCCCAATGTGCGACGGGCGGGCCGATCACATTGAAAAGCGGAGGAGGGGATTGCCGCATGGCGTCCTCTCCTCTTCGCTTACCCCGGGAGCAGATTGTGAATGGTCAGGAGCGCGCGATAGGTCATCACGCCCAATTGCGCCGTGCATCTCGGCCAAGCAAGCGACCTGACTTGTGTAAGG
>CAVPDP010000006.1:0-47384 GCA_963702665.1 uncultured Chloroflexia bacterium | reverse complement strand
GGCTCAGGAAGCGGCTGTGCATGGCGTGTTGCATGGCGTGAGATGGATGAGTCATTGCGGCGATCCTTTCTGTGGATGTTGCCTGCGCGTTCGCGAACAAAGCCATCAGGTGGTCTGTTCGCCCCAAGCATAATTCACGGCAACCGCCGACACCACGGAGCATTCGCAGGGTTAGCCGCAGAATCGACCGCAGAATCGGCAGAGCTACCGCGAGCAGCAGAATACGCGAGCAGGCAGAGAAACCCATTCTTCCTGCTTGACCAGCGGCAAAAGTCTGGTACAATGCGGAGTATATGGAGTGCGCAACACATGCGGCGGGGTGGTGGCGTGGAGGTGAATTGGCGCGCGCACTGGGTTCAGGCCGTGCCCCATGCGTGAGGTGCGGCTTCCGGGCTTCCGTGGGGAAGCGGAGGGTAGCACGCGCATGGATCATCCAGAGCGACTACGGCGCGTCTCTGCCCAAAGCCCTGGCAACGATCAGGCGCAGACCGACAACGATCAGGCGCTCTACGGCGGGTCTCCGCGCCATCGCACGATTCTGGTCGCTGAAAATGAGGCCACCAATCGTCACCTGATGGATCAGATTCTCCGCATTGCCGGGTACGATACCCTGACCGCCGCGAACGGGCGTGAGGCGCTGGATATGCTACAGACCAGGACTGCCGACCTCATTCTCGTTGACATCTCTATGCCGGTGCTCGACGGCTTCGATATGCTGGCGCTGCTGCGCGAACAGCCAGTGTATGCCGCGGTTCCGGTGGTCGCGGTGACTGCGCACGCCACACTTGAAGATCGCCAGCGCGCCCTGCGCTCCGGGTTCACCGAGTATCTGACCAAGCCTTTCCGTCCACGCGAATTGCTCCGCATGGTCGAGCGATTGCTCGCGCGCGACTAGCCCTCACAACGCATCCATCCATCGGAGGGCATGGACGCCGCGCCTGAAACCGCCAGCCCAAAAACGCCAGCGAAGCGATGGCGCCGCGTGGATAGCTGGACTTTCCCTCAGACACCTGACGAGACCCCTCTCCGCGCTCAGGCGGTCCTACACGTTTCGGCTCTCTTTGGGAAGAAGGGGTTGGGTAGCGGAATGGATATTCGGGTCAGCACACGGGATGTACAGCAGTTTGAGGGCGATGCCCTGGCGGTCGGTATTTTTTCGGATAAGGGGCCGCTGCAGGGGCCAGCGGCGGCGCTGGATGAGGCGCTGGCGGGTGTCATCGCCGAGTTGCGCGCCAGTGGCGAGGTGACGGGCGCCGCCGACGAGGTGACGCTGCTGCATACGCTGGGCAAGATCGAGCCGTCGCGGGTAGCCATTATCGGCCTGGGCCCGCGCGACCGTTGCACGCTGGAGCGCATCCGACGCGCCTCGGCGATTGCCTGCCGACGGCTGCGCAAGGTGAAGGCGCGACATGTTGGCCTGGCGCTGGCGACGGCTGAGCGCAGCATCAATCTCGCCCAGGCGGCGCGCGCGATGACTGAGGGCGCCCTGCTGGGTCTCTATGAGTTTCAGCGCTACAAGTCGGCGAAGGTTGGCGCCGACGCCGCCGAGAGCAATGGCGAGCAGAGCGATTGCAGTATCCAGACCATCACAGTGCTGGGGCGCGGACGCGAGCCTGCCCTGCGTACCGCCGTCGAGCGCGGCAAGGTATTGGCCGAGGCGACCAACTTCGCCCGCGACCTGGGCAACGAGCCGCCGAACGTGCTGACCCCCACCGAGTTTGGCGAGCGAGCCAGGCGCATGGCCGAAGAGGTCGGGCTAGAGTGCGAGGTCTATGGGCCAGACTGGATGCGCGAGCAGGGGATGGGCGCGCTGCTGGGGGTGGCGCAGGGCAGCGCCGAGGAGCCGCGCTTCATCGTGCTGCGCTATCGTGGCCGGGCAAAGGGCGAGCCAGGGCTGGCGCTGGTGGGCAAGGGTATCACCTTCGATACCGGCGGCATCTCGCTCAAGCCGGGCGCCGATATGGACGCGATGAAGATGGATATGTGCGGCGGCGCGGCGGTCGTCGGCGCGATGATGGCGATTGCCCGCCTCAAGCCCAACACCAATGTGACGGGCATCGTCCCGACGACGGAGAACATGCCCGGCGGCAAGGCGTATCGCCCCGGCGATATTCTGCGCGCCGCCAACGGCAAAAGTATCGAGATTCTCAACACCGACGCCGAGGGGCGGCTGGCGCTGGCCGATGCGCTCTCGTGGGCGGTGAAGCAGAAGCTCTCGCCGCTGGTGGACGCGGCGACGCTGACCGGCGCGATGGTGGTGGCGCTGGGCCACGTGCGCGCGGGCATCTTCAGCAACGACGAGACGCTGGAACGCACGATTCTCAGCGCGTCGGAGGTCGCGGGCGAGCGGCTCTGGCCGATGCCGATGGACGACGAGTATGGCGATCTGGTACGCAGTGAAATTGCCGATGTGAAGCAGGTTGGCGGACGTCCGGCGGGCGTCATTTCAGCGGCGAAGGTCATCAGCCACTTCGTCGGCGATACCCCCTGGGCGCATCTCGATATTGCGGGCGTCAACGCGCGCCATAGCAAAGACGCCGAGGGCGACAAGGGCGCGACCGGCTTCGGCGTGCGCACATTCGTCGAGCTGGCGACGCTGCTGGCTGGCAACAAGAACGGCAAGAGCAAGCAAGACTAACCCTCTTCCGCGTTCTGGCCCCTCTCCATAGCTCGTGGAGAGGGGCATTTTGTCTGGTAAACTGTGTCGTAATGCATGGTTGGTGTGGCGCGTCATAGCTTCAGGAGGGCAGGAAGCCAGATGGCAACGGTTGTCTTGGAGCAACCGTGCCGTAGGCTGAAGACCTACGGCTAATCCCAGTCGTTCAGCGTCCTTGCTGATGGTGAGCGGGTACAAGTCAGGACAGGAGGGCAGCGTGATGGTGAGTGGCTCTGACAGATCGATCGATTCACGGCGTTCGGCGCCGCATGCTGCTTGTCGCGCTGCTGGCGGCGCTGCTGGTGATGGCTGGCTGTGAGTTGCCATCTTTCCCTGGAATATCTCGTCCAGTTGATCGCCCTGTGTCCACTGCTACGCCAGTCTCGCCGCTGGCCAGCCAGCACGATCTACTGGAACCAGGATCCCTGGCTCACCGCATTGCGGGCCAGCGATGGTCAGCCACGCTGGCAGACAGGAGGAGAATTGGCTCGCCTCGTGTGGCGATAATGGCTGCTCCTTCTACCTATGGCCCGCTGGATGTCAACGCTGGACAACGATGCGCTCTATGCGCTGGGTACGACGATCACAACTCTGGCGCAGTCTATGCGATTGCACCGCCAGCGATGGGACGACGCGCTGGCAGACGCCTGTGGCTGGCTGTCTCGACGTTTCCGATGGACGCTCGCCGCTGGTCGCCGATGGCGTGGTCTATGTTGCGCTGTCTGGACACTGGAGCGGTGGAGTTCGGCTGTGGGCCGAACGGGTGGGTCTATGCGCTACGGGCGAGCGATGGACACGTCCTCTGGCGCGCGCCCTTCGCGCAGTCGTCTGGGCAACGTTGGCGCTCACCAATGGCGTTCTCGTCGTCGGCAATTCAACCTATACCCAGCCTCGCCAGAAAAGTCTTCTCGCTGACGGGTCTGCGCGCCAGTGACGGCAAGCAACTCTGGCAGCGTGACGCGTACGAAAGATCATGTCAACTTCACCGCCGCTGATGGCGATGTCATCACCAGTCGGAAGGCGAGCGTTCGCTATGCGTCTGGGCTGAGGGTAGAGGCATTTCGCGCCAGTGATGGCGGGCACCTGTGGGAAGCGGTCATTGTAGTTCCCTAGCCTGATCCAGCGTATCTTACGATCCGCTTCTGGCGAACGGCACGGCTTACGTTTTACGCGCGATCGATGGCTATCTCTATGCCTTGCGCGCCACCGATGGCCAGATCGTGTGGCGTTTCCAGACAGGTGAACGCGCAGGATTGGCGCCCCCGCGTTGCCAATGGGCAACTGTATGTTGGCATAGGCCCGACTCTCGACGTGCTCGATGCCACCAGCGGCGCGCTCATCCGCGCCTATGCGCTCTTCGACCCAACGACGGTATCGAGCGATGTTCGCTATGGCTGGTCGGCGCCAGTGGTCACAGACACGGCAATCTTCGTCAGCGCGGGCTTCTATGATTGCGCTGCTGGACCTATGTGTCCTCCTGAGAGTCTGAACGGCAAGCTCTACGCGCTGGACACCACGACAGGCAAGCTTCTCTGGCAGTACCAGAGTCCGCAGGGCTATCAGCGTAACCACTCCCCTGTTGGGCGATTGATATCCTTGTGTGATCCCAGTCCATCCGATTCTTCGCGATTCTGATAGAATAGCCATGTAGTGACATGGGCCTTAGACAAAGGGATACATACTCATGCAGGTGCGGATACGCTACTTCGCGGGGCTGCGCGAGGCGACCGGGATGGAGGGCGAGACGCTCGACGTGCCTGATGAGCGCGACCGCCGATGCCGTGCGCGCGCTGCTCGGCGAGCGTTACCCCGCGCTGGCGCGGCTGCTGCCACCATGCGCCGTGGCCGTCAATCGCGCCTATGTCGGGGTCGATACGCCGTTGCGTGAGGGCGACGAGGTGGTGTTTATTCCCCCGCTGGGAGGTGGCTAACGATGGCGGCAGTGGTCAAAATTACACGCGACCCGCTGGACGACGCGACCATTCGCGCGCTGGTACGTGAGGCGACGCATGCCAGCGACGGCGGCGTGGTGACGTTCGAGGGCGTCGTGCGCGATAACGCGCGCAACAAGCGGATCCGCTACCTCGAATACGACGCCTACCCGGAGATGGCCGAGCAGATGATGACCACCATCGCCGCCGAGGTCGAGCATCTCTGGCACACCGATCACGTCGCCATCGTCCATCGCATCGGGCGGCTGGAGATCGGCGAGTGCAGCGTCGTCGTGGTGGTCGCGTGCCCCCATCGCGCCGAGGCGTTCGACGCCTGCCGCTACGCGATTGATACGCTGAAGACGACCGTGCCCATCTGGAAAAAAGAGGTCGCGGAAGACGGCGAAGAATGGGTCGAAGGGTGATATGCGGGAGCGCGGGCTACCCTTCGCGGCATGAATGCCGCGGCTTCCTGTCGTTCGGCCGCTGTGATGGGCGCAAGGGTAGGTCCTCTCAGGATTAGCGCAGGCTTCAGCCTAGGCGCGGACTTCAGCCGCCAGCCGCCCGTGGGCCGATTCCGTCATCTCAAGAAGGTGTGAACCAATGAAATTCGGCGTCGTGGTCTTTCCGGGCACGTGGAGCGATAGAGATTGCCTGCGCGCGCTGGGGCCAGTGCTGGGACAGGAGGCGACTCCCATCTGGCACCAGGATACCGACCTGCAAGGGTGCGACTGCATCGTGCTGCCCGGCGGCTTCTCCTATGGCGACTACCTGCGCGCCGGGGCCATCGCTCGATTCGCCCCGGTGATGGGCGCGATCAAAGCGTTCGCCGACCGTGGCGGCCTCGTGCTGGGCATCTGCAACGGCTTCCAGATTCTGCTGGAGGCGGGCATGCTGCCCGGCGCGCTGCTGCGCAACCAGAGTCTGGAGTTCCGCTGCGTCTGGACCCATCTGCGCGTGGAAAACGCCGAGACGCCATTCACGCGGCTCTGCCGTCCCGGCCAGGTGATTCGCGTCCCCATCTCGCATGGCGAGGGCAACTATTTCGCCGACGATGAGACGCTCGACCGGCTGGAGGCGAGCAACAGCGTATTGCTGCGCTACAGCGACGCCCAGGGCGATCTGACGCCGGAGGCCAACCCCAACGGCTCGCGGCGCAATATCGCGGGCATCATCAACGAAGGTCGCAATGTCGCGGCGATGATGCCGCACCCCGAACGCTGCACCGAGGCGATTCTCGGCGGCGAAGATGGGCGGCTTATCTTCGGCTCGATCATTGCCACGCTGGCCGAGCGCCAGCCAGTCGCGGGTTAGTGGCGCGTTCATAGCGCGCCAGGGAGGTCGCATGTCCACCACGCACGACGTTTCGCAGCCATCAACGGAGATGACACAAGCGCTTGCGGAGGCCGAAGCCGCCTTCCGCCGTGAGACGCCAGCGTATGCGACGACCAGCCATCTGGACGACCTGCGCGCAACCGAATATGGGCGGCTGGATCGCCAGGGGCACGTCTACCTGGACTACACCGGCGGTGGCATCTACGCCGAGTCCCAGGTGCGCGCGCATATGGAGTTGCTGAGCGCGAACGTCTTTGGCAATCCACACTCCTCCAATCCCACCTCGATGGCCTCGACGGAACACGTCGAAGCGACGCGCGCGGCTATCCTCGCCTTCTTCAACGCCGCGCCCGATGAGTATGAGGTGATCTTCAGCCAGAACGCGAGCGGCGCGCTGAAGCTCGTCGGTGAGTCCTACCCGTTCGCGAAGGGCGACCACTATCTGCTGACGTTCGATAACCACAACTCGGTGAACGGCATCCGCGAGTTTGCCGCCGCCGCCGGAGCAACGGTGACGTATACGCCCGTCTTGCCGCCGGATATGCGGATCGACGCCGCGACGCTGACGGCGCACCTGGAAGAGGCCCGCCCCAACGGGAACAACCTGTTCGCCTACCCGGCGCAGTCGAATTTTTCGGGCGTGCAGCACGCGCTGGACTGGATTCCGCTGGCGCAGGAGAAGGGCTGGGATGTGCTGCTGGATGCGGCGGCGTTTGTGCCCAGCAACACGCTCGACCTCAGCCAGTGGCATCCCGACTTCGTGCCGATCTCGTTCTACAAAATGTTCGGCTATCCCACGGGTCTCGGCTGCCTGCTGGCGCGCAGACCGGCGCTGGCGAAACTGCGGCGGCCGTGGTTCGCGGGCGGCACCATCACCGTGGCCTCGGTGCAGGGCGACAAGTATTACTTCGCGGAGGGGCCAGAGGCATTCGAGGACGGCACGCTGAACTATCTCGCGCTGCCCGCCGTGGAGATTGGCCTGCGCCACATCCAGCAGATTGGCCTGGACGCGATTCACACGCGCGTCATGTGTCTGACTGAATGGCTGCTGCGCGAGCTAACCGCGCTGGCCCATCCGAACTGGCGTGCCGCTGATGCGTATCTATGGCCCGGTCGATTCGGAGATGCGTGGCGGGACCGTGACGCTCAACTTCTACGACCGCGACGGCCATTTCATCGACCACCGGCTCGTCGAGAAGCGCGCCAATGCGGCGGGCATCTCACTGCGCACGGGCTGTTTCTGCAATCCGGGCGATGGCGAGCTGGCGCTGGGCATCTCGGCGGATGAGCTGACCTCGTGCTTCGTGCGCCATGATCGGCTGTCGCTGGATGAGTTCCGCCGCTGTATCGACGACAAGAGCACAGGCGCGGTGCGTATCTCGGTGGGACTCGTGACCACCTTCGCCGATGTCTATGCCTGTGTCGTCTTCGCGCGCACGTTCCTCGATAAGACGGTGGCGCAGTTGCTGGATGAGGTGAGGTAGCGCCGATGCGTCCGACCTATAAACGAGCCGCCGAGCCGCAGGTCGCCATCGCCGAGCGCGACATCGAGGCGAACGGGCTGCGCATCCACTATCTGGAGGCTGGCGCGGGCGAGCCGCTGCTGTTGCTACACGGCGGCATGGCCTCCACCAGCGCGGCCTGGGCCGGACACGAGTGGGGCTGGATCGATCATCTGCCCACGCTCGCCCGTCACTTCCGCGTCATCGCGCCGCATACCCGCGCCCACGGCGGCACACGCAACAACGGGACGCCGATGAGCTATCCGCTGCTGGCGGACGACTGGGCCGCGCTGATCGCCGCGCTGGGGCTGGAGAAGCCGCTAGTCTGTGGCTTCAGCGATGGCGCGATCTCTGGCACGGTGATGGCGATTCGTCATCCCGGCGTGGCGCGGGCGCTGGTCAACATCGCGGGCTACGATGTCTTCAATCCCCAGGCGCACGGCTTCACGCGGCTACGTCGGCGGATGGGCGGCGGCCCCGACGCCACCGAGGCCGACCCCGATTATTTCGCCAGCAAGAGCGCCGACCAGGAGTGGTTCCAGCGGATGGTGCGCGACGTGGACGAGGCGCAGGGTGAGGGCGCGTGGCGGTCGCTGCTGCGCGACATCTTCCCGATGTGGACGCAGCCGATGGAGCTACACCATCGCCGACTGGGCGACGATAGACATCCCAACGCTGGTGCTGGTGGGCGACCGCGACTACTATTGCACGCCCGAAGAAGGCGTCGCCGCCTACCGCGCGCTGCCCCACGGCGAGCTATGCATCCTGCCCCATCTCGACCACGCGATTACGCCGCTGGTGCGCGAGGTCGCGCTCGATTTTCTGCTACTACGGCAGACAATGGGGTATACCATCTCTCGCGGTAATGTCTTCCAGCAGGACAGCAGCACGACAATGGGCGAGACGCTCCGCTAGAGCCAGTTAGGGCCAATTCACTGCTCTTAACTTAGGAATGAAAGGGCGCTCCGTAGTAGAGTGGATACCCCGGCCCAGTGCAGCTTACGAAGACAGGCTTAGCACGGTGGCCCATTGTCAACGCAAGGAATGCGCCTTCAGGTTGTTTGAGCAGGTATGCGCGAAACTGTTCATCAGGCAACTGGTTGATAGACGATGGAACACCCCACCCTGGGTGGTTGCATGAGTTAGTCGCCATGCTTGGATGTGCTGAAGCAGACGCTCCTATCACGCTAACAATGAGTGCAAGAGTGGTAACCAACAAAGTGCGCGCACCCAACCTCGTAAACATTGCAGACTCCTTCATTAGCAACGACGAAGACGAAAGCGCTTTACCACAGCAACAAAGAATTTAGCTCAAGTTCGCTGCCTCCTTTCTTGTGTGAGTGAGTGTAGCACGCTTGTGTCGCTCTGTCAAGTGGCATGTCAACACGTGATCTCATCGTATTACCATCGAGCAAAGGCGTGGCATGATGCATCATGGAGACGTTGCCAGGCTTAGCGATTACGCCGCTGGCGCAGTCGGTCGCGCTCGATTTTCTGCTGCGCCACCAGTAGCGGCGCGCGGGGCGACGAAACGGCTACTCGTCATGGGATCGGAGGAAATTCACGAGAAAGACCAGCCCGATGAGGCCGAGGAAGACGCCGCAGGTGAACAGCGGCGATGGGCCGACGTCACTTTCCCACCAGTTGCAGTCACCTCTTAGCGGACAGCTTGCGGGAACCAGAAGCGCTGAAAAATTCAGATGAACGATCATGGAAGTCCTCCCCAGCTTCGCCCATATATCCATAGCGCATATCTATAGAGATGGAACGATCACAGGTCGCTGATTGTTCCAGGAGCGAGTCTCGCCATTATAGCGGGTCGGGCAGCAAAATGCGGAATGTCTGCCAGTGCGCCGGTTCGTCATGGAAGAACGCGCTCACCCACAGATTTGTTCCTGCGCCGCCTGCGTCCTGGTTCGGAGCAACCCACCCCTGCCAGCAGCCCTCGCTGCACGTCTCCGGCCAGGGGGCGTTTAATGCAGGTGTGAGAAGCGTCCACCGGCTGGCCTGCGGATCCCACTCCCAGAGCCACTGCTGCGCGGGTTTTGGAGCTGCGGAAACTTGCGCATCGTCAGAGGGAACATGGTCGTTGGGGCCGAGGCCAAAGACGAGCAGTTTGCCTGATGCCGTCTCGGCCAGTACGCTCGTGATCCCCAGACGCTCAGGGGTGGCGCCCGCGATAGGCAGTGGCGGCAAGCGGCGCCCAGTGATGCAGGTCAGTCACCTGCGCGATCTGGGTGCGAAACCGTAGGGAGGAAGGATACGCTTCATCGAGCAGATACAGCGGATGCGCCAGGGAGGGCGTCGCCGAGTGAGCCTCAGGCGCCAGCAGCATTTTTAGCGTCTCATAGCCATCCACATTGCCCAGTGGCTCCCAGTTATCTCCAGCGTCATGAGACACCCAGAGCCAGGTTTCCTCGTGGTAGAGTTTGCCGCTCACTGGCGGCTCGTAGTGGTTCACATTCAGCAGCAGGGTCTCGCCATCGTCGAGCAGCGTGGGATAGAAATACTCACCACTCTCCGGCGGGCGATTCTCGTCCAGGCGCTTCCACGTCTGGCCGCCGTCATCGCTTCTCACCAGCGAACCATCGGATGTCTCGGTACCGTTGCTCGATGAGCCAGACGGCGCGCTGTAGTTATAGAGAAGGTACAGGTGGCGCGCGCCAGGCCAGAGCGATACGGCTGCAGGACGTATTCCGGCCAGCCGCGATAGGGGCGTCAGGCAATGAGGGAACCGTATGCCAGTGCGCGCCGCCATCCGCGCTCAGGAATGCGGCGAGTTGCGAGCAGGCGACATCTTGCGCGCGTATCAGGCCAAGATACTGGCTCATCAGCCCAATGTGTTGCGGCGCATCTGGCGCTACGGTCACGTAGCAACTGGCTGCTTGTGTTCGCGGTATCGGGACACTCGACCAATGTTGGCCTGAATCGTGGCTGTACCAGAAGATCAGCGGGCCATCTTCCAGGTATCCCTTCGAGTCGGCCTGCCCGGCGCTACAGGCGTACAGCGTCTGCGGGTCGTTCGGCGCGGGGATATACCAGTGGACATTGGGATTTGGGAGCGTCACCTGCGGCTGTTGCTGCCAGTCGCTCGGTAGGGTACGCTGGCCCGCTGGCTGGGGCGTGATAGTGGCGCGGGTCAGCGTCGGCGCGTTGTGTTCGAGCCAAGTAAACCGCGCCTGCCGCCAGAGCGTCCCGGCGGTTCCGGTGCTGACGAGTACGGTGACAGCCAGCAATATACAGGCGCCGATGGTCAGCAGCACACGGCGCGCTATCCGCTGACGCAGCGGCTTGTACAGGGCGCCGAATATGCCGCCAGTCCACCGCTTGCCGCCCTGGGCTGCCAGCTTGCGCGGAATCGAGCGGCTCCCTGGTGAACTCTCGTCGTCCGACAGCATGCGCTCAGCCTCGGCTTGTTACACATTTTCCCGCTGGATGCTTTCCCGGCTGCTAGGTTCTGTTGACATTTGTGCGGGACCATTCAGCGTAATCAAACGAGCGCACACGCGAACACGAACGTTTCGCGGCCGAGATAGCCATGCTCTTTCGCTTTTCAAAGGAGTATGGGACACACTGGTAAATTCTCCTTCAGGTTACATTAAGGATGATATCCTTCAATTCAATCAGAGTTTCGATTCGATAGCTAGCTTGTGAAATGTCCTGTGCTTTTGTAAAGTCGTTATAGACAATGACACAGTCAATACCGGCCGCCACGGCCGAGTTCAGCCCTCTGGATGAATCCTCTACAACCAGTGTCTCTTCTTTGGTGGCTCCGAAGCGTTTTAAGCCGGTCAGGTACGGTTCCGGGTGCGGCTTGGCGAGCTTGTAGTCTTCGCGAACAAGGACGAAATCCATGAATTGTCTAATTTGGCGCTTTTCATGGATAATTTCAAAATCCACACGTTTTGCGGTCGTCACGATGGCCATGTGGACATATTTTGACAGTTCAGCAAGAGTTTCAACGACGCCTTCAATCTCAATGGGTTCTGTTCTAAGATATTCCTGGTAGTAATCATTACGAACCTCACGCAGCCTGCTGATGGTCTGTTCATCAATACCTGCCGCCCTGGCTTGGGCCCAAGTGCCCAATCCCTGGTTCATGTCCCGGAGGTATTGATCCTTGTCCAAAGTCAAACCAATGTCCGCCAGGACGCGTTCTCCAGCTTTGTAATACCAGAATTCGGTATCCACCAGAACACCATCATGATCGAAGAGTATGTACTTTTTCACTCTCTTGATCCTTTCCGGTAGCCGCAGCAACCATGTGCGCCATCACGAATCGCACCGTGATCACCGATAATAGTCAACACGATCGCACCTGATGTCTTCAGGCCTTTTAGGTTCTTTTGCCATTTAGGCAGGGCCTTCACCGCAACCAAACGAGCGCACAAACGAAGTGGACAAAGCCGAGAAAGGAGCGGTCCAGTTTCTCGAAACGCGAGAAGATGCGGCGAAAGTGCTTGAGTTTCTTGAGTTTATTGAAGCAGCATTCGACCAGATGGCGTTCGCGGTAGACCCAGGGATCGTACTCCCGTTTGACCTTGGCGCACTGATACGGTGGAATGACCGCCTCACAGCCGCGCTGGTTCAAGTAGGCGATGAACGGCGCTCCGGCATAGCCCCGATCTGCCAGGACTTTCTGGAAAGTCAACGCAGTGAGCAACGCCTCGGCTTGGGTGCTGTCGTGGCGTTGGCCAGGCGTCAAGATGACGCGTAAGGGATTGCCTAAACCGTCAATGGTGAGGTGGATTTTGCAACTGAAGCCGCCGCGACTCCGCCCGAGCGCTTGTTCCCCGTGTTTTTTGCGCGCCTGCGGCACAGGGATGGGCGCGCACAATCGTGGCGTCAATCATCCCGTGTTCGGTATCGGGGTCAGCGGCCAACGCAGCGAGCAGGCGTTCCCACACCCCAGCTTCGCACCAGCGCACAAACCGCTTGTACACCGTATTCCACGCGCCATACTCGGCGGCCAGCAAGCGCCATTGCGCGCCACTGCGGCTCATCCACTTCACCGCCTCCACGAAGCGGCGGCACGCCTGCTCATCTCGGCCGATGTAGGCCCGCGACTCTTGGCGCAAGAACGGGTGGATCTTGGTCCAGTCGGCGTCGCTCAATCGAATGTCGGTCATGCCTCCTATTCTAGGGGGTCCTGCCTAAATGTCAACAGAACCTAGTAATCATAGCGAAAGCTGAGAAGCGAGCGCGCTTACCGGTGTTTGCGCGGCGCGGGACGATCACTCCGGCCACCACGTGGCCCCTCGCCGGGACGCCCGCCACGGTAGCCACCAGCGGCGGCGCGGCGGCCACCAAATGGCGCGCGGAGCGGTCGGCGCTCATCCTCGGCGGCGCGCGATGGGCGGGCGGGACGGCCCTCGTCGCGGGTATCCACGTCCTCCATCCACTCGCCTGCGGGCTTGGCCAGCGTCGCGCGTGGCGAGCGTCCGCGAATGGTGGTCGCGTTGAGGGCGGTGCGCACACGCTCGGCGGCCTCCTCAGGCACCTCGACGAACGAAAAGCCGTCGTAGATGTCGATATCGCCGATGCTGTCGCCGGGAATCTGCGCCTCGTTGGCAATCGCGCCGACGATATCGGTCGGTCGGACGCCATCCTGACGGCCCACGCGAATGAAGAGGCGCGCCATGCCGGGCGCCCCATGCTCGGTATCGCGCAGGAAGGTACGTGCCCGCGCGCGTTGTTCGCGGGTTCCACGCTCGTCGCGGGGACGTTCACCACGGTCGCCACGGTCGATGCGATCCCCTCGGCCAGGGCGCTCATTCGCTCACGCTGCTCGAAGGGTTCGGGATGCTCCGGTGGTGGTGGCATCTCCATCCAGTTCATCGGCTGGCCAGGGCGGCGCGTCTGCATCGCCTGGGCCGCCATCTTGAAGGCCGCCGCCGCCAGATCAGCAGGCTCACGCGAGCCAACCAGATCCTCCACCAGCGCCAGATAGGGGTCGAGCTGGCCGCCATCCAGAATCGAAAGCACCTCTTCGCGGAAGGCCATCCGCCGCCGCGCCGCCACATCCGCCGGGGTCGGCAGGCGCAGACGCTCCAGGTTGCGGTGGATGCCCTGCTCGATCAGCCGGAGCTGCCGCCGCTCGCGGGGCGTCACCAGCGTGATCGCCTCGCCGCTACGCCCGGCGCGCCCGGTGCGGCCGATACGGTGGACGTACGATTCGGCGTCGAGTGGCAGATCATAGTTGATGATGTGGCTCACGTCGGGGATGTCTAGCCCGCGCGCCGCCACGTCCGTCGCCACCAGCACCTGCGTGCGCCCCGAGCGGAAACGTTCGAGCGAGCGCTCGCGCTGCGCCTGGGTGATCTCGCCGTGGATCGCCTGCGCCAGATAGCCCAGGCCGTTCAACTGCTCCGAGACCATATCGGCGTCGCGGCGTGTATTCACGAAGACGATTGCCGACTCCGGCGTTTCGAGGTCGAGGATACGCGAGAGCACCTCAGATTTCGCCTGATAGGGCAGTTCGTAGTAGACCTGGCGCACCCGTGGCGCAACCGCCTCGCGCGCCGCGACACTCACCCGTATCGGGTTGTGCAGATACTGCTCGGCGAGCCGGGAGATGCGTGGCGGAATCGTCGCGGAGAAGAGCGCGCTCTGATGCTGCCCCGGCAGCGTGCTGAGGATATTCTCGATGTCTTCGAGAAAGCCCATGTCGAGCATCTCGTCGGCCTCATCCAGCACCACCATCTTCACCGTGCTGAGGTCGAGTGTCTTGCGGTTGAGGTGATCGAGCAGGCGTCCGGGCGTGCCAACCACCACCTGTACGCCGCGAGCGAGCGCGCGAAACTGGCGCTCGTACGGCTGGCCGCCATAGATGGGCAGCGAGACCAACTCGCGAAATTTGCCGAGCGTGTGCATCGCCTCGGCGACCTGGATGCAGAGTTCGCGCGTCGGCACGATAATCAGCGCCTGCGGGGCAAGCTGATTGACATCCAGCCGCTCGACGATGGGCAGGCCAAACGCGGCGGTCTTGCCGGTGCCGGTCGGCGCCTGGCCGATCACATCGCGGCCCGCGAGCAACTCGCCGATGGTCTGCTGCTGGATGGGCGTCGGCTCGCCATAGCCAAGCTCGCGGATGGCGCGTAGGGCGTCGTGGCCAAGCCCCAGCGCCGCGAAGGCCTCTGCTGGGTCGGCTACTACCTGCTCTTCTGGTGGGGTCGCTGTGGTGGTGGGTTCTACAGTGGCGCCTGGGGTCTGTTCATTGTGGGTGGAGGATTGCCCTCCGTCGATGTCTGTGCTTGCCGTCATGTCTATAAGCTCCCGAGGCGTTATATCGCCTGCTCGCGATTGCTCAATGCCTTCGTCGCTCACCTCCATCTGGCAAGCCCAAACCAAAAGCCTGATTCCAAAAGTATAGTGTACCGCACATGTGGGCGTTCCGCTACTTTCTCACCGGAGGAAGTGGCGAGTGAGGCGCACGTCACGGAGAAGCGGCCCTACTCATCTTATCGCTTATTCGTCCACGTACCCATGAGCGGCCAGGAAATGCGTCAGGTCGGGCGGCAGCGGCGCGTCGAACAGGAGCCACTCGCCCGTCGCCGGATGGACGAACTCCAGGTGGGTGGCGTGCAGAAACTGGCGCGGCGGCAGGGGAAGCTGCGCCCGGCCATAGACGATATCGCCGACGACGGGATGCCCGACCGATGCCAGGTGGACGCGAATCTGGTGGGTACGCCCGGTCTCCAGCTGCAATTCCAGGAGTGAGCGCCCGCGCGCCTCCCACAGCGTCTTGAAACGCGTCCGCGCCTCACGCCCGCCGTTGCCCTCGCTCACCAGCGCCATCCGCTGGCGATGACGGGGGTCGCGTCCGATGGGGGCGTCGATCACGCCCTCGGCTGCGGGCATGCGCCCTTCCACGAGCGCCAGATAGCGTTTGACGGTGCTGTGTTCCCGCATTTGCTGCGCCAGCGCCGTATGCGTCGGCGCGTCCTTCGCGATCACGATCAGGCCAGAGGTGTCCTTATCCAGCCGATGCACGATGCCGGGACGCGAGGCGTCGCTGCCAGCCTCCAGTCCGGGCAGATGCGCCAGCAGCGCATTCACCAGCGTGCCCGTAGAATGTCCCGGCGCTGGATGCACCACCAATCCGGCGGGCTTATCGACCACCAGCAGGCGCTCATCCTCGAAGACCACCCGTAGCGGAATCGCCTCGGCCTGTGGCAGATTGCGCGTCCGCGGCTCCCGGCGCGCCAGCGATGGTGAGCGCGTCGAGCGTCCACCTCGATCTGCTGGCCAGCTTCGAGCATGGTGGCTGGAGCGTATGGGCCGCCCATCGACGCGTACCGCGCCTGCCTTGATGGCCGCCTGTGCCCGTGTGCGCGAGAGATCGGGGAAAAGCTGCGCCAGCGCGCGATCCAATCGCACGCCAATGAGATCATCGCTCACCGGGATGATGGTGGTGGTCGTTGCTGCGGTTGTGGGGTCTGCGGTCGCTTGCGGAGCGGGCTTCTTCGTGCGGCTGGTCACCTAATCCTCCGCCGGAGTTTCCGCCGCATGAGACGCCGGTAACCGCCCGCTCGTGGTGCGTTCGCCCGCGACGCCCATACGCCAGATCATGAAGGCGAGCAGCACAACCCCGACCGAAATGGCGCTATCGGCGACATTGAAGACAGCAAAATTGAAGACACCTGGAATCTGGAAATGGACGAAGTCGACGACATAGGTGTGCGAGAAGCGGTCGATCAGGTTGCCAATGGCGCCGCCCAGCACCAGCCCGAATGAGAGCTTGAGCAGCAGCGAGCCATTCTCGCGCGAGCGCCAGTAGAGATAGCCAATGACGCCGATGGCGATGGCGATGAAGAAGAACATCACCGCCTGACCCTCGAGGAGACTGAACGCTACGCCCGGATTCTCCAGATAGACGAGCGTCAGCACCTGGCCGAGAATTGGTACCGAGTAGCCCGGGGGCTTCGTGCTGAAGTACGAGGTGATCCAGTGTTTGGTCAACTGATCGAGCACGATTACTAGCAGGCCCAGGCCCACCATCGCCACATCACGCCGTCGCGCCGTCGTCATGCATACTCCTCATGTCGTCGTCGTCTCTCGCTCGACGATCTCCTGACATTCCATATCGTAGAGCGCATACGGCAATGCTTCCAGTCGCCGCGCATCGATCGGTTTCCCACAGCGCTGGCAGATGCCATATGTACCGTTATCCAGTCGTTCCAGCGCCGCCCGCACCTGCCCCAACAGCGTTCGCGAGTTGCCGAGCACCAGATTGTTGCGCTCGGCATCCGCCATCGCGTCGGCTTCCTCAGCGTTATGACCACGAGCGCCGCCACTATCGCTAATCGGGTCGGAAGGCATGACTGCCTCATCCCCCAGGGTGCGCTGGTAGATGTCGTCTTCGAGCCGCTGGCGATCAGTCTCCAGCCGCAGGCGAACCACCGCCGCATCGTAGTGTACCATAAAGCCTCCCTGTGCATGCGATTTTCAGGGCTTGCGGGCGGGCGAACCAGGATTCTATCCCACCGTCACCTCACTCCGCAAGAGCGATGCCGGGTCTATCGCGGGAAGCTTGTGGGTATCTTCGCCCGCCAATTCTTCGGCGGCGAGCGCGTCAAGCAGGTGTTCCAGCAGGAACCAGTAGTAGGGATCGGGCCGACAGTTGGGATGATTTTCGCGCACTCGGCCAGCGCCTCCTCGGCCGGAATCCCCTCCATGAGCATCAGCGCGGCGCAGCACACCGTCGAGGAACGATTCACCCCCGCGTAGCAATGCACCAGCACCCGCTGCCCGGCGCGCAGCCGCTCGGCCACCCAGCGCCCCTCGGCCAGCAGGTCGCTCATATCCATACCGATAGCCATCTCCCCTTTGCAGGCGAAGCGATCATTGAGATGGCGGCCCGCATGCATCACCCACGGGTTATCCAACTCGCAGAGGTTCAGCACGGCGTCCACCTCGGGACGTGTCTCGCTCTGGTGGCGGAGTCCGCCGATGAAGAGGCGATAGCGATAGCGGCGATTGCCCAGGGCTATGGTGATGGGGTCGCCAGCCATATCTGCGCAGCAATTTTGTCCGCTCGGGCACCAGGCCCTCCAGATGCGGTGGCGTATTGGCCCAGCGCCGCGCAAATGCGTACGGACGTGGCTCGCCCTCGCGTTCCTCCAGCGTGAACTCCTCAGCGCGCAGGATGAATTCCGCTGGCTCCTGGGTGAAAATGAGGATGATCTTGCCCAGGCTGAGCGTGCGCCAATGGAGCACACCGAGGAGTCTGCGCACGCCATGATCCGGCGGCAACTGATCGAGTTGATCCAATATCGGGCTGCGCGTCACCCATTCGCCACCCTTGAAGCGCAGTGTGCGTGGCAGATATTCCGCCTCCACCCACTCTTCGGGCCAGAGTGGCGAACCGTATGGCTGAGGCGGCTTCAACAGACGAATCTCCTCGAAATCGAGCAGAATGTCAGTGGTGTTCTCGCCATTCGCGTCCGGTTCTTCGCGGATGGCGACCAGACGCGCGTCAAAGAGGTTATCGTGATAGGGGAAGGAGTAGTTGCGGATGCGAAAGGAGGCCTTGCCCATCGGTCACAGATCCTTTGGAGTATCGAGCGACATCAGCGGTATGGCATGCGGAGCATGGCGGCTGAGGCAGCGTCGGTGGAGTTGGCGGAGAGCCTGCCGCCGCGCGCCGTGGTTGCGCGCGCCAGAACAGGCTCTCCGTGGGGATCGTTAGCGTTTGGAGACGCGACGGCGGCGCTGTCGATCAGCCGCGCGCACCTGGTCATATTCCTGATCGTGGTCGCCTGAGGCAGTGACGGCCACTTTCTGCGAATCGCTCACTTTTGCAATGGGCTTGGCCACTGGTTTGGCGGTGGCTTGGGGCCGCCTTTCGCGGTGGTCTTGCCGTTGCCCTTGGCATTCGTCTGCGCCTGTATCTCGGCATGGCGGCGCTGTGTGCGGGTCTTTTTGGGGCCAGTGGTCGCGCCGGTAGACGCAGACGCTGTTCCGCCTGCCTGTCTGTTGGCGCGCTGCCTGCGCCTGTGCGCGCGCATTGAAGAAATCGCGTGGAATGAGACCCATGCGGATCAACAGAAACCACAGGCCGATGACGGCCACGCCATAGAGCAGCAGGAAGGGCGTTACCCAGCCGAGCAGCGGAGTATTCGCGGGGAACAGGTGCGTCGCTTCGAGCGGGGGAAGCCCACCGGGCTTTTTCAGTGCGCCATCCAGCAGCAGCAGCCCATACATGATGAACTGTGACGCGATGAACCAGACAATGACGCCAAAGAACGATTTGAAAAGGGTTCCACCAGCGCGCTGGCGCGGCTTGCCGTCGGCGGTTGGCGCGTTGGTGAGTGGCGGGCGCAGCCGGGTCAGCCAGTTACGCCAGGGCGCCGGTGATGTTGGCGTGCTGGCGTTGGCGCTTTTGACGCTGGCGACGATGTACGTTGCGTTGCCTTTGGGGGCGCCTTTGCCACTGGTTGTGTTCGCTCTTTTGTCTGCGCCATCCTGATCCTGCCTCCGCGCTGCTTCGCGCCTACCGTCTTGAAAATAGCATTGTGCGCGCACTACGGTCATGCGCTGTCATGTGTTGAAAGAATATGAGCGTGCGATAAGGCTTCATCCCTGTGCGGTGAGAAGCGCTCACCCTCAGTATAACTCGCATCTCTCTGTGGCGCCAGCGGCCATCCTGCTGGGGCAGCGATCGGCAGCGGATCACCACTCGTTGCGCTGGCGGCGTTGGGGCTGGCCGTAGGGCGCGTCTGGCGCTGGCGGAGCCGTGCGCAAGGGGTTCTGTGGGTGTGGCTGGCCCAGCGGCGAGACGTGACGATCGGCGGCATCGGCGCCATGGGTTTGACAGGCAGTGGCAGTGGCGCGGTGGAGATGTGTGAAAGTTGCATCTGGAAGTTGCGCAGGTCGCGATATAACTCGCCAGCGTCGCGATAGCGATAGTCCAGATCACGCGCCATGGCGCGACCGATAATCTGCTCTATCTCAGGTGGCGCCGAGGGCGCCAGACGGCTCGGCGGCGCCGCTGTGCCCATGAGAATCGCATCGCTCATCTCGGTGAGCGTCTGGCCGCGATAGGGGCGCTGGCCGGTGAGCATCTCATACATGGTGACGCCGAGCGCGTAGACATCGGTGCGGCCATCCAGGGTACGTCCGAGCAGTTGCTCCGGCGCGACGTAATACAGACTGCCGACGACGGTGCCCGCCACGGTAATACTACGGGCGCCCTCGATGCGCGCGAGGCCAAAATCCAGCACTTTGACACGGCAACGCTCATTGACGAGCAGGTTGTCGGGCTTGATGTCGCGATGAACCAGCCGCCCCTCACGGTGGGCATAGGCGAGCGCGTCCGCCGTCTGGGCGGCAATCTCGACGACGGTTTCGAGCGGCAGTCGCTGGCGTTCGCGCAACATCTGGCCAGCCGTCGCGCCGGGAAAATATTCCATCACGAAATAGATGTACTCGCCCTGACGCCCGGCGTCATAGACACGGACGATATTCGGGTGATCGAGCGACGAGATGACGCGCGCCTCGCGGATGAAGCGGGTGATAAACGAGACATCGCTGGCAAGCTCATCCAGCAGCACCTTGATGGCCACGGTAGTGCGCTGGGGGAGATAGGTCGCCCGGTAGACCGCGCCCATCGAGCCAGAGCCGAGTTCGGCCTCCAGCACATAGTCACCCAGTTGTTGTCCGATGAGTGAACGCACGGTTTCCCCCTGACCATCCTTACAACGCCGTTGCTCTGGTTGCTCTGGTGAATCCAACGAGGGAACGGCGCGTCAGTCACCTGATGGCGCTCGCGGCACACGAAAAGTCCTGTTTTAGAGCGTGTTTTGTAGGCGAGGCGCTGTATATGCCTCGGCACGACGCGATCACTCATCAGGCCTCATTGTATCAGCGGCCCCAGGCGGTCTGTACATCTGATCAAGAAATTGCAGAGCGACGAAGAAAGAAACCCGTCTACACGCCCTGATAGAATCCTTCCTCAATCGAGGTGATGTGCTCGGCTGCATGTCTCGCCCTCCCCGCAAAGAAGTCGCCGGGGGTTTGGTCACCGACGACGGTGGGCAGCGGAGCGGCCAGCTGCTCATCGGTGAACTGGCGCAGGAGGTCCAAGGTATCCTGCCGCGCCGCCAGGTAATCCGTTGCCAGCATCTCCATACTGTCGTCGCGGTGCGCGTCCACGTAGGCTTGATTGACGTTGGCGACGGCCAGTTCCACCCGCTCCTGCTCCTCCGGAGTCAGCGCGTCAAAATCGCCCAGAATGCCCGGCAGCGGCATTCCCTCTGGGTATTGTAGGCGTAAGAGAGCGTCTCGCGTCTCGCCGACGCGTGCATGGCGCAGCAAGCGCTGCATGTTGCGCTCGCTACTCGCCAGGTGAGCCAAATGATCCTTGGCGCGCCAGGAGGCTGCTCCGGGAACGTCACTCGCCGTTGCTAGGCGCTCCAGGTCTTCCGGGCTCAGCCCGTGAAAAAACGCCATGACCTGCGTCTGCGACGCCGCAAGAGTGTCGAGAATCTCTGCGCGAGTTGGCATGCTGACTCTCCCAGAAACCAGTGGGAAGCACAAGGCGTGTCCAGATGACGCCGCCAGGCCTAGAGACGATAGGCAAGAGGTACGGCCCACGTCTACTTAAGAACAATACATCTAGATCAATCCATCGACATGATGATGCGCCAATAAGGGTAGGCCGTTGGTCCTGGCGGCGTCTGCGAAAAGCAGGCTAGCAGCGCTCATTGGAGTCCCACGATCTACTGCACGGCATAGTTACCTTCGCTACACAACGCGCTCTCAGAGCCTGTTTGGCTGACTCACCCCCCTACACTTCCGGTGGTCACTACGCCTGCACGCTCGTAATTCACGAGAATGACGCCACTTGGGGAGACCTGGCTCTCCGTCACCTTGAACGCCGCCGGGATGGCGCCATCGGCAAACAACCGTTTGCCACTGCCCAATGTTATCGGATAGATCTTGAGCCAGAACGCATCGACCACATCATGCTTCATGAGCGTCTGAAGGAGATTTGCACTGCCGTACACGTGCAGATCCGGCCCTGGCTGCTGCTTGAGGTTGCTGACTTTTTCCGCAATGTCTCCGCTTAAAAACACGGAGGGCTGCCATTCGTGCGACGTCAGGGTATTCGAGGCGACGTACTTGGTCGCTGGATTGACGCCCGGCCATTCGTCCGCATGGTGAAGCCAGTACGGCGCCCAAATTTCAAAGGTTTTGCGCCCTAACAACAGATCAAACGGCAGGTTCATCTGCTTATTCATGACTGCTCCAAGAACATC
Organism: uncultured Chloroflexia bacterium; assembly: GCA_963702665.1. Taxonomy (GTDB): domain Bacteria; phylum Chloroflexota; class Ktedonobacteria; order Ktedonobacterales; family JADMIN01; genus DAHUXT01. Next base: position 25,699 of record CAVPDP010000006.1, on the reverse strand, counting down.
GTCAGCATAGGGAGCTGTCCACCCGCCATACGCGAAGCCACCACTGGTGTCTTCCTCTGGCCCGCCTCCGGCTTGTATGACACCATCAAGGGTGACGAATTCGAGTGCTATCACTTTTCTCATGACCGAGTTCCTCCCACATCTGGCGACCTCTCATGAGGCCGTGATACGACGATGGGCCTTCAGGAGCGCCCAGCGGCCCACATCGTTCTTATTCTGTGGCTCGTCCCCAAAACGGGAACGATACAAAAAAAGAGCGCAGAGCATCGAATTTCAGCCCAGGAGGGGATCTCAACCCGTTATTCCATTGCAAAACACGCTCTAGCGAATCCTTTTAGCGCTTTTTGGGTGGCGCGTAGCCGTCGGCCTGACCCTCGGCTGGCGATTCTCCCTGGCCGGTGGTGGGGCTGGCGGCGTCGGGCGCGGTGGACGGCGCGCGCTCCTCGCGCAGGGCGGCGATGACCGCCGCATCCATCTTCGCGCTCTGCGCCTCGGTTGGGAATGTCCGCTCGCGCACCTCGGCGGCATACGCCTGCGCCGCCTCACGCATGGCTGCGCCCAATTCCGCGAAGCGCCGGGTATGGCGCGGCGTGAAATCGGGGAAAAGCCCCAGGATGTCATGCACGACCTGCACCTCACCATCGCAATATGGGCCTGCGCCAATGCCAATGGTGGGGATGCCGCTGCGCTCAGTCACCAGCCGCGCCAGCTCTGCGGGAACCAGTTCCAGCACGACGGCGAAGGCTCCAGCGTCTTCCAGCGCCGCTACGTCGTCCAGCAACATCCGTGCCGCCATCTCGGTCTTGCCCTGCACCTTGAAGCCGCCGGTCGCGTTGACTGATTGCGGGGTCAGGCCGACGTGCCCCATGACGGGAATGCCCGCCTCGGTGAGCGCCCGCACACTCGCGGCGACCCGGCGGCCACCCTCCAGTTTGACGGCCTGTGGCAGGGCTTCTTTCATGATGCGAATGGCCGCGCGCATGGTCTCTTCGGGCGACACCTGGAATGAGCCGAAGGGCAGGTCGGCCACGATGAGCGCGTGCTCGGTCCCGCGCACAACCGCCTGTGTATGGCGAATGATGTCATCCACAGTGACGGGAAGTGTTGTCGGATAGCCGAGCATCACCATACCCATACTGTCGCCGACGAGCAATATCGGCAGCCCGGCGGCATCCAGAATCTGTGCGGTGGGATAGTCATACGCGGTTAACATGGGAATGCGCTCACCACGCGCCTTCATCTGGCGAAGCTGATCGGGTGTGACGCGCGACATGTAAAGATCCCTCCAACTGTCCGAACCTGTGCGTAGTCAGCGTCGCTTACCGCGATGCCCGCGCAACCAGATTGTAACCCACGGCGACTAGACGTGAGGCATCTCCCCGAAAAAAGTTTGGCTCTCGTCCTAAACCCGTCTCAAAACCTGTCCCAAAAACGATAGCTCAACCCTCTACAGGTGTGACGGCCACAGGTGATGGCCGCACGATGAAAACATGACACGAAATGAGGAACCCAGTGAATATTGTCGTTTACGACTGCGGCACGGCCCAGCATGCTAAGTTTTTTTACGGGAGAGACGTTCCAGGCTCGGCCCAGCTAGTCATAGAATGAGGGGGAAGGATATGGAGAATACAGCACGTATGGCGAAGACATCACACGTCCCGTGGTATGTGCCACTGGCGAACAAGCTCATCGTAGCTCTGCTGCGCGCGGGCTTCAAGGTCGTCGGCCCTGGCATTATCGTTGGGAACTACCCTATGTACCTGCTCACGGTACGCGGACGCAAAAGTGGGCTGCCGCGTACGGTTCCGCTGGCGATCATCCAACGCAATGGCAACCGCTATGTGGGCGCCGCGTTTGAAATGGTGGACTGGGCGCGCAATCTGCGGGCAGCGGGTGAGGCCATCCTGACGCGTGGACGCCGATCCGAAACGGTCAGCGCAAGAGAGCTGCCCCCCAGCGAAGGCGCCCTCGTTTTACGCGAAGATGTCATTGGTGGCAATCCCTTCGCGAGTAATTACGGTGTCACGGCAAGCTCCTCGCTGGAGGAGTTCGAGCATGCGGCGCTCATCCATCCGCTGTTTATGCTGGAAGCGAAATAGCGCGGGCTACAGCAAGATAGCCACTGCGCTGAGTAAGTGGCGATCACGCACAGTGAGTCGCCTCACGCCAAGGGGGAAGCCGATGGAATCCTTTGAGAGCTACCGATCCTACCTGTTTTCCATCGCCTATCGCATGCTTGGCAGCGCGATGGATGCCGAGGATATGGTGCAGGAAACGTATCTGCGCTATCAGACCCATCAGCCGGAGCATATTGATTCGCTCAAAGCCTATCTCACCACGATCCTCACGCGCCTGTGTATGGATCAGCTTCAGCTTGCGCATCGGCGGCGCGAGCAGTATGTGGGTCCCTGGTTGCCGGAGCCGATCCAGACGACAGAGACAGCAGAGATGGCAGAGACGGTTGAAACAGGCGATCCAGAAAAGCGCGTCGCTATGCAGGAGTCGATCTCGCTCGCCTTTCTGATGCTGTTAGAGCAGCTCCAGCCGTTCGAGCGAGCGGTCTTTCTGCTGCGCGAGGTCTTCGGCTACGAGTTTGCTGAGATTGCCACCATGCTTGAGAAGAGTGAAGCGGCATGCCGTCGATCCTTCAGCCGGGCGAAGCTCCATCTACAATCGCACCGGCCACGCTTTCCGGCTTCGCCCGACGCCCATCGGCAACTGCTCACGGGTTTCTTACGCGCGGTTCAGGTGGGCGACATGGCCACCCTGACGGGAATGCTGGCTGAAGATGTCACCCTGTGGGCCGATGGCGGCGGCAAAGTCAAAGGGGCAGCGACACGCCCCGTTTTCGGACGCGACTCCGTGGCGCGATTTATGGTGGGAACAAAGCGCTTTTGGCCAGAGGATGCCCGTGCCGAGCTGGGCGAAGTCAATGGCCAGCCAGCGTTGATTATTTACGTCGATGGTCAAGCAGGTCAGCAGGGCAAGCATTCTCCATCCTGACGATTGATGCGGATGCGGGACACATCGAGGCGATTCGCATCATCGCTAACCCGGAAAAACTCACGCGGGTCTAATATCAAGTCCGGCGAGAGTGTTGTCGTTGGACGACCCTCTCCCCCTAACCCCCTCCCCTAAAAGGGAGGGGGAACCAGAGCGCCTCAGGCTGCCCTGCCCTTACAAGGGTAGGTTTTCTGTCCGACAGGCCACGACGCCAGGCAGAGTCTGAGCAGTCCGCGCAGGCGGACTTGGTGGCCGGAGGCCCTTCAGGCGCGGTTTTAACCGCCCGCGATACACCAACACCCACAACGAAATCGGTATCATAGAGCTCTGTGCGCTCGCTTGTAGAGCAAAATGCCAGCGGTTGACGCGTTGTCTTAGGTCATGCTAATATCCGAGTAGCTAAGTCAGGTATAACATGATTATCCATCGCTGGCCCGCTGACGGATGACGCATCAGTGCGGCACAGAGCGATTTTGGAAGAGGGCGTATCGTGGTCACAACGTTTGTGCTATTCTTGCGCGAAGGTCTCGAAGCCGCACTGGTGATTGGTATGCTATTGGCGGCGCTCCGCCAGATGGGGCAGACGTCCCAGATGCGCGCCGTGTGGATCGGCGCCGCGCTCGCTGTCGTGGCGGCGCTGGCGGGCGGCATCATCGTCTATAGCACCATTCACGAGTATGAAGACACCACCTTTGCGGCGGTCTTCGAGACCATCACGTTTTTGTGCGCAGTCGTCTTGCTGACCGCAGTGACGTTCTGGATGCAGCGCCACAGCCGAACCCTCAAGCATGAGATCGCCGCCAAAGCTGGCGCGGCGGGGTCGGGCCTGGCGCTTGGCCTGCTGGCGTTTACGACCGTTGGCCGCGAGGCGGTGGAGACGGCGGTATTCACCCTTGCCACCGCGTTCCAGGGTGATGGGTTGCTGGTGGCGCTGGGCGCGGTGTTGGGCCTGCTGGCGGCGATTGGCCTCTGCCTGATGATCTATCGCCTCGGCTATCGTCTCGACTTCCGCATCTTCTTCCGTGTGATGGGCATCCTGCTGATCTTCTTTGCGGCGGGTCTGCTGGGCAGCGCCGTCGGGCAGATGCAGACGCTTGGCTGGCTGCCGTTTGGCGGGGCGCATCTGTGGGATCTCCGGGCGACACTGAGCGACGAGAGCGCGGTTGGTGGCTTGCTGCATGGCCTGCTGGGCTATAGCGATAATCCAACGGTGCTTCAGGCCATTGCCTACATCTCCTATCTGATCGTCGCTGGCGGATTCTTCCTGCGCGAGACACGCAAGCCGCTACCCGCCGCTCAGCAGCCATCAACCGGCACACCAGCGCCTGCCTCAAGCACGGTCTCATAACGCAAATAGTACGCTGGCGCTAGCTATCGATGAATCACTATGCCCGACCGCCTCAATTGGTGGCCGGGCGCCTATTTTCCCAGGGCGCCATCGCAGTCCGACCGATGATAGCGATTTCGTTGTGGATGTTGTTGTATCGCTGGCGGTTCATGTGGCTTTAGAAATTACAGGGGATACTTCTCTCGGCCATAATGGTGATGAAAAACTTCATTGAGTGATGAGAGCCGACCTCACCCCCAACCCCTCTCCTCCGAGGAGAGGGGAGTCAGAACCAGATCCGCCTACCGCCGCGCTGGTTGCCCTGTCCCTCCCCTCGTAGGGGAGGGTGGCCGATAGGCCGGGAGAGGTTCGCACCCATGATGAGCCGTTCAACACATAAAACCCCATAACGCGCCTGCGTCCGCCATCTGCCTGCATGCGAGCCATGCGAGACATGCTAGAATGGATGGAGCGGGCGGGCATTATCGGTGAACCGCGTCACGCGCGCGTAGCTGAACGCGGAGCGAAGGGGCGACCTTTCATGGCACAGGCGGCGCAACAGTTGCGGGTCTTCGTCAGCCACAGCAGCCTGGACGACGCCTTCTGCCACACTATTGTGACGGGGCGCTGCGCGACGCCGGGCGCCGCGCTCTTTGGCCTCGCACATTACCAGGAGGCGCTTGACGCCTTTGACCGCGCGCTGACCATCGACCCGCACTTCGCCGCCGCCTGGAACAACAAGGGCGCCTGTCTGCACATGCTGGAGCGTCCCACCGAGGCGGCGGCGGCTGAGCAACACGCCAGGGAACTGGGCTGGCAAGTCTAGCGACGGCGCGCATGGCTGCGCCTGTTGCCCTTGCCGCGCTAGAGCAGTGTGGACGTGCTGGCCTTTTGGCTCCCCTCCCTTTTAGGGGAGGGGCTGGGGGAGAGGGTCGTCCCACGACAACCATCTCAACGGACTCGTTATCACTCTTTCACGTCGCGGCGGGCGGTCAGCACAATCGCAACCGTCGCGAAGATCACCGCGAAGATGGCCGTCACCAGCAGCGTATGGCCGCCATCCACTGGCACCAGCGGGGTTGTGAAACTGAAGTTGGTCGCTGGCCCGGCCCGCATGGGCAGAATTGCCACGGGCATCGCGTTGAGGTTCAGCCCCAGGAAATCCCCGGAGAGCAACGTCCAGAAATTGCTGCCCGTCAGATTGTTGGCCAGTATCAACAGGATGATCGAGAAGTTCTCGACGGGATACCAGACCATTGCCACAGTGACGCCAATGGCGAGCGAGCGCCCGACGACCGTGACGGCGGTCGCCATGAGAATGGTGACGCCGATGCTGACCAGCGCCAGCAGCAGATACGTCCCGCTATCCGACCAGAACGCGCCCGTCGCGGACTTGAAGAGGTCGAGATTGCCCACCGCGAGCAACAGCAAGATGACGGTTAGCAGCAGATCGAGCAGCACCGTGACGACGACGACACCCAGCGCAATAATCGCCAGCGCGGTCAGCTTGCCGAAGAGCAGTTGCAGCCGCCCGACGCCGCGCGAGAGGATGACGCGGATGGTGCCACCGGAGTACTCCATGCCGATCAGCCGCGCCGTGACGACAATCAGGAAGGCGCCGCCAAAGACCTTGAGCACCAGCATATCCACGCCCATCAATTTATAGATGGCCCACGTGGGATTGCTCTGCACGCTGTCCTTGAAGTGGCTGGCCAGATCGATCAGATAGGGGAAGCCGATGGCGCCCAGCAACAGCACGCCGAGAATCCAGGTGCTGATCTGGCGCGAGACCTTGAAGAGTTCGCCGCGCACGATGCCCACAAAGCTGGGCCGCGCCGTATGTATCTGTATCGCGGCGGACGCTGGAACAGAAACGACGGTAGTCATTGATACTCCTGAACTGAAAAATGTGATGGTGTGGCCACCGCTGGCTCCCCCGCTGCTCGCGAGCGAGGGAACCAGGAGGTAAGAGTCAGGCTACTCCTTCACGTCGCGGCGGGCGGTCAGCACAATCGCGATGGCGGCGAACACGATGGCGAAGATCGCCGTCACCAGCAGCGTATGGCCGCCATCCACCGGCACTATTGGCGTCGTGAAGTTGATCGCCGCCGCCAACGCGGCCCGTGCGGGCAGAATGGCCGCAGGCATCGCGTTGAGGTTCAGCCCCAGGAAATCGCCGGAGATCAGCCGCCAGAAGTCGCTGTTCGTCAGCCTGAAACCCAGGAACAGGAAGAGCACTGAGATGTTCTCGGCGGGATACCATAACATCGCCACACTGACGCCGAAGGCCAGTGAGCGCCCGACGACCGTGACGGCGGTCGCCATGAGAATGGTGACGCCGATGCTGACCAGCGCCAGCAACAGATACGTCGCCGCTATCCGACCAGAACGCGCTTGTCGCCGATTGGAACAGGTCGAGATTGCCGACGGAGAGCAGCAGCAAGAGCACGGCCAGCAGCAGATCGAGCAGCACCGTGACGACGACGACACCCAGCGCGATGAGCGCCAGCGCGGTCAGCTTGCCGAAGAGCAGTTGCAGCCGCCCAACGCCCCGCGAGAGGATGACGCGGATGGTGCCGCCGGAATACTCCATGCCGATCAGCCGCGCCGTAATGACGATCAGCAGGGCGCCGCCAAAGACCTTGAGTATCACCATGTCCACACCGAGTATGGCGTAGAGCGCGCTTGAAGGATCGGTTTGCACCTCAGTCTTTGATGCGGCCACTGGTGAGTAATATCAGATAGGGGAAGCTGATGGCGCCCAGCAGCAGCACGCCGAGAATCCAGGTGCTGATCTGGCGCGAGACCTTGAAGAGTTCGCCACGCACGATGCCCACAAAGCTGGGCCGCGCCGTATGGAGCCGCGATGGCGCGGCTGTGGCGAGCGTGGAGCGGAAATCGCGGTACTCATTGGGCGTCTCCTGAATTGGAGTTGGTCAGACGCAGGAAGATTTGCTCCAGGTCTTGTGTCTGCGGCGCCAGCGTCTCTGGGGCGAATCCAGACTGCACCAGGAAGAGATTGAGGTCGCGTCCGTGGCCCTCTGGCGCGGCGGTAATCAGCGCGCCGTGCTCATCGATCCGGGCGTCGTGCCCCCAGGGCTGTGCGCGCACCAGCGCCAGCGCCTCACGCGCATGGGCTGGCTCTAGCTCAACCGTGAACTCGCCATGCCCTTTGACCAACTCCTCGATTGTCGTCTCGGTCACGAGCTTGCCCTGGTCGAGAATGGCGACGCGCGTGCAAATCTGGCGCACCTCGGTCAGCACGTGGCTGGAGATGAAGACCGTCTTGCCAGCGGCGGCCAGTGTGCGCATCAGGTCGCGCATCTCGACGATGCCCGCCGGATCGAGTCCGTTGGCTGGCTCGTCCAGCACCAGCAGGTCGGGGTCTTGCAAGAGGGCGATGGCCACGCCCAGACGCTGCTTCATGCCCAGCGAGTAGGTCTTGACCCGATCTTTATCGCGGCCCTTCAGCCGCACCAGTTCCAGCACCTCGTCGATGCGCGTCTCTGGCACGCCGCCCAGCACCGAGCCGACCGCGCGCAGATTGTCGCGGCCAGACATATAGAGGTAGAGCGCCGGTGTCTCGACCAGCGCGCCCACGCGGGGCAGAATCTCCGCGCTGCTGGTGGCGACATCGTGGCCCAGGACTTCGATGCCGCCGCTGGTAGGCGTAATCAGGTGGAGCATCATGCGGATCGTGGTGGTCTTGCCCGCGCCGTTCGGCCCCAGAAAGCCGAAGATGTCGCCGCGATAGACCTCCAGGTTGAGATCGTTGACTGCCAGCCGCTGGCCATATTGTTTCGTCAGGCCGCGGGTGCGAATGGCTACCTCGCCGGTCCTGGTCGCTGGCTGCTGTGTGCCGGGCGCGCTCATGGTATTGGCCATGTGTGCTTGTGTCCTTTCGTGTGGAATGTATCCAACATTCGCGTCGTGCGAGTTGTTCGCGGGTTTCTTTCTCGCTTGCCTCCATCATAACGGCCAGATGTCACGGCCGTATCGCGCACCTGTCGCAACTTTGTCGCAGGTCGCCCGCATGGCCGCATTGTGCGCGCCGTCGGCGCCATCTTCCGCATATAATGTCGAGAGGCATAGACCAACATGCTCCCATGTGTTCCATGAGAGCGGAACAGGCAAGGGTGAGTCACGATGGCGACGATTCTGCTGGTGGAGGATGCGCGTGAGTTGGCGGCGGTGGTGGTGCGCGAGCTGGTGGCGGCGGGCTACACCGTGCATCACGTGGCCGATGGCCGGTCCGCGCTGACGGCGCATATGAGCCTCTCGCCCGATCTCGTCATCCTCGACTGGATGCTGCCGGGCCTGGACGGCCTCGAAGTGCTGCGTCAGTTGCGCCAGATGGCCCCGACGCCCGTGCTGATGTTGACCGCGCGCACCGAGGAGACCGACCGCGTCGTGGGGTTGGAGGTCGGCGCCGACGACTATCTGACCAAGCCATTCAGCATGCGCGAATTGATTGCGCGTGTCCGTGCGCTGCTCCGGCGACAAGATCTGCTGCGTCAGATGCTGGCGGCGGATCGTGATGGGGCCGCTGAGACGCTGACGCTTGGGGCGCTCCGGCTGGATGCCGCCTCGCATCTGGCAACGCTGGATGGTGAGACGATTGACCTCAGCCCGACCGAGTTCGCCCTCTTACACCTGCTGATGCGCAGCCCAGGTCGCGCCTTCAGCCGCACCTATCTGCTCGAAACAATCTGGCGCGAATCGTATATCGGCGGCGACCGCTCGGTGGATAATGTCGTGCTGCGGCTGCGCAAGAAGCTTGGCGCGCTCGGCGAGGAGATCGAAACAGTCTGGTCCATCGGCTATCGGTTGCGTCCCGAAGGGGAGGGCGCGCGATGAAACTACTGAGAACAGTGGATGACTGGTTGACCCGGTTGAGCGCGCAGTGGATACGCCTGCGCCCACACCTGGCCGCGTCGTGGCGCATCGCTCGGCAATACTGGAGGGCGCTCTGGCTACAGACACATCCCGTGCGCGCTATCGCCGAGGCGCTGATTCGTGCAGGCGCTGGCGCTGGCTCTGGGCTATCGTGATCGTGCCAGTGGAGGTCTGGGCAGTCGTCATTGCGCCAGCGGAGTTCAGGGAGAGGTCTGGGTCGATCAATGGCCCTATCGTCGTCATTCTCTTTATCAGCGGGGTTGCCAGCCTGCTCTGGGCCGCATTTCGCATGCGTCTCGCGGCGAGTTGGCGCCGTCGCCTCCTGGTCAACCTCGCCGCCGCGTTCGTGCTGGCCATCGCGCCGACGATTATCATCACGCTGCTGGTACAGTCGCTGTTAGCCTCGATACCACCCACACAAATCAGGGAGGCGTCCGTACGAAGCTGGGTCGCCGACTTTTTGCTATCCCGCTACTCGCTGCTCTGGATGCTGGTGCTGGCCGGAGCTTTTCTCTTCGTGCGAACGGGTATCTCGCTGTTGATCTGGTGGAATCGACTGCGCCGCCGCAGTCTGGTCTGGGCGCTGACCAACGCGCACCTGCTGGTGGTGGTGATTGGCTCCGCCGCGTTCTCCGCATTCATCGTGCTGACCAACGTCTACTTTACGCATAGTCTCGAACCACAGATTTTGCCGATTCTGGTCTTCCTGGGCATTCTGACGGTCATTGCCGTGCTGGTCGTCTTGCCGCCATCGGCGCTCTTCTCCTATATCTTTGCCCGCCGGACCACTCGCCGTCTGCGCGCGCTGGCCGCCGCCACGAACGTCGTGCGCACGGGTGATTATAGTGTTCGCGTACCCGTTGAGGGCGAGGATGAGGTCGCGCAACTTCAGGCGAATTTCAATGCGATGGCGGTGGATATGGCGTCGGCCGTTCACGATCTGGAGGCCGAGCGCGACACGGTGTCGCACCTGCTCGCGGCGCGGCGTGAGTTGGTGGCGAGCGTCTCGCACGAGCTACGCACGCCTGTCAGCACCCTGCGCGGCTATCTGGAATCGGCGAGCGCCCACTGGAGCGAAGAGGATGCGCCGCCATCGTCGCTACGGCGCGACCTGGAAATCATGGAGCGTGAGACGCGGCGGCTCCAGACGCTGATCGAAGATTTGTTTACGTTGGCGCGCGCCGAGGTGGGCAAGCTCGACCTGCGCTGCGTTCCGGCGGATGTGGGCGAAGAGGTGCGACGTATCGCCGAGACGGTGGCGCCGCTGGCGTGGCAGTCGGGCCGGGTGGAGGTCGTCGCCGAGGTTGCGCCAGATTTGCCGCTGGCGCTGGTGGATAGCAACCGGCTGTATCAGGTGCTGCAGAATCTGCTGCACAACGGCATCCGCCACACGCCACCCGGCGGCATCGTGGCGATTTCGGCGTCCGCTGATGAGCAGTGTGTCATCCTCCAGGTGAAGGATACCGGCGAGGGCATCGCCGCAGACGACCTGCCGCATATCTGGGAGCGCTTCTTTCGCAGCGATACCGCGCGCCTGCAATCGGCCACCGGATCGGGCCTGGGGCTGGCGCTCGTCAAAGAACTGACCGAGGCAATGGGTGGCAGCGTCTCCATCGCGAGTGTGCTGGGCCAGGGTTCGTGCTTCACCGTCACCATTCCTCGCGCCGCCGATCCCACCCCCGGCGCCTCCGCGTCGCGCCATAGGAAGCCACCTGCGCGGCGCACGCCCGCCCTCGCCAAAACCGACAAAACCGCGCGCGTGACGGCGGGGTCGCATCTCACGCCGTGACCTGAAGCGCCACGGTCGATCCTGATAGCCAGTCCGTTGAGAGTGTTGTCGTTGGACGGCCCTCTCCCCCAGCCCCTCCCCTAAAAGGGAGGGGAGCCAGAACGAGTCGCGCGCCACACTTTCTGGCTCCCCCTCTCCTCGTAGGAGAGGGGGCCGGGGGGTGAGGTCGGCGGCACACGCCAAGAGCGCCAACGGACTTGGTATGAGTTAGCCAGGCATTTCCATAAGATTTCTTCATGATGTCTTGACCCTCTACATGGTACGCTGTTGTCACGATGTTTGGCGCATACTGCTGTGCGCCACCAGTTCAGAAAGGAGGTGTAGCGATGACCACAAGCGCACGCCGCGCAACATCGATACCTGGTATGAAGGTCATGAAGGTATGGAGTTGCATCGAGGATACCCTGGGAATGTAGACGCTGAGATATCATTTCGCGTCGTACTGTTCTCGATCCCTGGAAAAAGCATCCTCCTTTCAACCTCTATAAGCCACGGCTCCGCCAAGATCGTCTTGGCCGCCACGTAACTCCCTCTCATGCAGGTGTTCCCTGGAGCGCGCATCCTCACCCACTGACTCCGCCCGTTTGCTTTGACGCGGGGTGAGCTGTCTGTGCCATCTGCGCTCAGCGATTGCTCGAACACTACCATGAGGAGCTTCCCTTTGCTTTCACCCGATGCTCTCACGAAAGAACCGCCGACTCTGCCAGCGGCGAATGATCCTTCCGTGGCTGCGCCCGCCCATTCGCGCGGCAAGAAGTTCTTGTCGTACTACAAACCATACAGGGGCTTGTTTCTCGCGGACATGGCCTGTGCGCTTATCGTCTCGGCGATTACGCTGCTACTCCCGTTATCGCGCGCAATACATCACCAAAAACATCCTGGAAGGCAATACGCCGCATGCGCTCAACCACATCTATCTGATGGGCGCGCTCATGCTGGCGCTGGTGGGTGTCCATGCGCTGTGTACCATGTTCATCGACTTCCAAGGGCATATGATGGGCGCCAGGATGGAAAGCGACATGCGCAGTGAGTTATTTGACCATTATCAAAAGCTCTCGTTTAGCTTTTATGATGAACAAAGAACCGGTCAATTGATGACCCGGATTACCAACGATACCTTCGCAATGGCCGAGCTCTATCATCACGGCCCTGAGGATATCGTCGTCACCTGTTTGACGGTCACCGGCGCCTTCATTATCTTGCTGAAGGTCAATGTTGCGCTGACCTTGATCGTCTTTCTCTTGTTGCCGGTCATGGCCGTCTACGCGCTGTATTTCAATAAAAAGATGAATCGCGCGTTACGCAGCAGCAAGGATAGAATCGGCGATATCAACGCGCAGGTTGAAGATACGCTTGCGGGCATTCGAGTGGTCAAGTCATTTACCAACGAAGACGTTGAAACAAGCAAGTTCGCCTACGCCAACAATCGTTTTGTCGCCAGCCGCAGAGACGGCTATAAAAGTGAGGCGTACTTTTCCGGCGGATTGATTGCGTTCACCCAGCTCATCACCATCGCCGTGATTATCTTCGGCGGCGTCGCCATTGTTCGACGCTTCCCTGGATTTGGCTGATTTGCTGACCTATCTATTGTGTGTCGGTATCCTCATCGATCCCATTCAGAAACTGGTCAACTTTGGCAGGCTCTATCAGGAAGGCATTACCGGATTTCACCGATTTATGGAAATTCTGGAGGTGGCGCCCGATCTGCAAGACGCGGCGGATGCGATTGATCTGGCGCAGGTTCGGGGTACTGTGGAGTTTCAAGATATCAGCTTCAAGTACAAAGAAGATCATAACTATGTCGTGAAGAACCTCTCGCTGGAGATACAAGCTGGCGAGTACGTTGCCCTGGTCGGGTCTTCCGGCGTCGGCAAAACAACGCTCTGCTCGCTCATTCCGCGCTTCTACGAAGTCAATGCGGGAAAAATCCTGCTGGATGGGCAGGATATCCGCGATGTTACCCTGCGCTCACTACGCAGCAATATCGGTATTGTCCAGCAAGATGTCTATTTGTTTGCCGGAACCGTCGCGGACAATATCCGCTACGGGAAACTTGACGCCAGCAGGCAAGAAATCATCGACGCCGCCAAACAGGCGCACGCGCATGATTTTATCATGGCGTTACCGGATGGCTATGACACGGATATCGGTCAACGCGGCGTAAGACTCTCAGGCGGGCAAAAGCAACGGTTGAGTATCGCGCGCGTCTTCCTCAAAAATCCCCCGGTGATCATTTTTGATGAGGCGACGAGCGCGCTGGATAATGAAAGCGAAAAGGCGGTGCAGGATTCATTGGAAAAGTTAGCCAATAACCGCACAACGCTTGTCATCGCCCATCGTTTGTCAACGATCCGCAATGCCCAAAGAATCGTGGTGCTCTCTGACACCGGGATCGGTGAACAGGGCACGCATGCGGAGTTAATCGCCTTGAATGGCGTCTATGCGAACCTGTACAACATGCAATCAAAAATATGAGATCGCATGCAGCGGGATGGTCGAGGGCAGGCCACCTTTCCTGACGTTGCCAGCGCGCCACTACTCCCCATCGGGCGACAGGGTATACCGTATCTGCTGGAAGCCGCCACGCAGGGCGATCACCTCGTCGCGCAGCGTCGCCGCTGGCTCGTCGTGTAGCAGCACACGGGCGATCAGGCGCGCTACCTGCGGCATATCCGCTGGCCCCATCCCCCAGCGGACAAGCTCCTGCGAGCCGAAGCGCAGGCCGTTCTGGTCGCCGGGGACCTCCGGCAGCGGGAGGCCAATGCCCGTGGCGAGGATGTTGGCTGGCTCCAGCAGCCGCGCCGCATGCGTGCCGCCATCCCAGCGGCGGGCATCCACCGCGACGTGATGTGTCAGCGTGTACGTGGGCGGCAGGCCCGCGACCGCGAAACCCTCGGTGGCGAGCGCCACCGCCAGCGCCTGAGCGACCTCCACGCAGCGAGCGGCGTACTCGTGCCCATAGACCACGAGATCGTTGAGCGCCACGGCGAGGGCAGAGACGCGGCCAAGATCATTGTTGGCGGTGAGGCCGGGATAGGCGATGGTGTCCAGCCGCGCGGCCAGTTCGGCGTCGTCGGTGAGAATCAGTCCACCGGGAGGGCCACCCAGCGCCTTATAGGTTGAGCCGGTGATGATATCGGCGCCCTCGCGGAGCGGCTGCTGGAACGCCTCGCCCGCGACCAGCAGCGAGAGATGCGCGGCGTCGAAGAGCAGACGCGCGCCGACATCATGCGCGAGCGCGGCCACCTCGCGAATGGGATACGATGCCAGGGCAAGGCTGCCGCCGAGAATGATCAGGCGCGGCTGGGCGGCCTGAACCGCTGCGGCGAGGGCGTCGAGATCGACACGCCAGGTGGCGGTGGCCTCGTCAATCAGCAGCGGAATCGGGCGCACATCCAGGCCGTAGAGGCCAGGCGCGGCATATGGCTGATGGGTGGCGTGGCCGCCAGCGGCGGGTGGCAGCGAGAAGATGACATCACCGGGGCGCGTGGTCGCCATGTAGACGGCGAGATTGGCCATTGCGCCGCTGAGCATGCGCGTCTCGGCATAGGCGCAGCGAAAGACCTGGCGGGCAAGCTCACTCGCCAGCACCTCCAGTTCCTCGCCCGGCCCCAGCCCCGTCTCATACTTATCGCCGGGATGGCCCAGGCTGGGACGCGAGCCAATGCCAGAGGCGGCCAGTTGGTTCGCATACGGGTTCATGACGTTGGTGGCGGCGTTGAGATTGAGGCATTCGTGGTCTACCCAGCGCGCCTGTTCCGCGACGAGCGCGCCGATGTGGCGCAGGCGATCACCCGGCGCCAGATTGGCCGAGCGCGCCGCCAGTTCGCCGTAGCGCTGATTGACTGTCTCCGTCGCCCACTGGCCAAGGGCAGGCTTGCTCATCGTGATCCTCGCTTCTCGCGTCGCATACTCGCCACTGCCTCCGATACTACACCACACGGCCCCGGCGGGCAATTGGCGCGCTCCGCCGCCATTCATACCATCTCCGCCTCAGTTGTTGAAGTGCGCGCAAGGCGGCCCTCTCCCCCCAGCCCCGCCCTGCGGGCCGCAGCCGCTCCGTGCGCTCGTCGCGCACTCCAAGGCGAACGCCTCGCGCGTCTGCCCCCTAAAAGGGAGGGGAGCCAGAGAAGTGCTCAGATGTGCCCAGGTGGCGCTCAGGTCGCCCGGTCCCTCCTAGGGGAGGGTGGCCGACAGGCCGGGAGAGGTCCGCCCATCACAACATCTCAAACGGAGATGGTATCATGCGGAAACGACAAGGGGCACGCTTCGTCATGAAGCATGCCCCCTCGCTCTGACCAGGACTGGTAGCTCGCCAGCTACGAAATGAAGGTCACACCCCCACCGACATGGATGTAGCGGTAGCTGACCTTTTGCCAACCGGCGCCACGCCAGGTGAAGTTCATCTCGGTGATGAGCACCCAGTAGTGATCGGGCGCCACTGCCACAACTTGCGCCCAGTGGCCATCGCTGCTCGCGCCCTGTACGCCGCCATTAAAGTGCACCACGGCTCCGGGTGTCGGCGACGACGAGTGTCGGTATTCCTTGCCCCAGAGAATATCGGGCTGCCTCGGATGCAGCACTTCAGGCCACCAGTTGCACCAGCCAAAGCCCGAGCGCGCGACATAGTTGGCTGGATTCACGCGATAGACGCCCGCGTAGCAGCTTACTGGGGTTGTCCACTGGCTGATGTGAGCCGGGAACATGGCCGAGCTGTGACATGGCTGGCCAGCGGTATTACTGCCCGATGCCGAGCCAGTCGCGGACGTGACGCTGGGCTTGCTGGCGGCAGCTGTTCCGCTGCTCGCGCTCGCCGAGCCAGAGCTGGGGACCCACGAAGGATTGTCAGAAACAAGCTGGCTGCCATTGCGATGCCAGTGTGAGGTGCAGTGATAGGTTCCGTTGGACCAGCCGTAGCAGAGCCAGCCATTCGCAACGTAGGAACCGCGCTGATAGTATAGACCGCCAGATGCGTGGGCAGTTGGGCCATTGGACCCAAGAGCCGCTATGAACGCCGCTCCCAGAAGCGCTGCTCCAACCAGCAAACGCACGCGGGATGAACGACCAAACACGACCGATGAAAGATGCGCCAAAATTGTACCCCTCTCGAGACCCCCGTGGGAGTCTACTCGCGGCTGCGTAACCGCGATTGTTAAGCCCTCCTAGAAAACACACACGTGCTGCGCGTGGCTTTCTCAGCGACGACAGGTTGTGCTGTCGCCTGGTGTCCAGTGTCAGAGATGCGCCTGATCGAAGGCACGAGGGAGAATATACACAAGGTCGGCCGCGAACGACAAAGAAGAGTAAAATAACAGTACTATCAGTCATGGTGTTATGTCTTGAACAGGCGAGACTGCGGCGTGATATGGCGTGACACGCGGTAAAATCAGCATTACTCCTGGCGCGCATTCGTAGACAGATAGCACGCAATAGGATAGACTTGAGTCCGAATGACAACGCAACGCGAATACCCTCTGTGGGGAACTGCCGCGAAAAAGCGCCACCAGATGCCGCCGAGAACATGTGGCAATGATTCTGCTAGTGGTGACTTGTCTGCCTCTATGTTGTTGTAGTACTCAGCATAAAAAGATAGCGGTGTCCGTTCAGGGGCAGCCTACTCTGGAAGCGGTTTGACGCTACGCCGACTGGCGCCAGCGGCATGATATGGTGAGTGGGGCAACGCGGACCCCGGTTCAGCCCGGATCAACCTGTCGAAATGGCGGAGGAACTGAGGGAGGGGCGGACGAGATGACGACGGACCATGGATGGCAGAATGGTGGGGGGGGTGAGCCAGACGATCAGCGCCCGCTGCCCTTGTATCCCTGGGATCCCGCGTATGATCAAAGTACCAATCAGCGCAACGGGCGGCACAATAGTCCGAATAATGGTCAGATAACGGTCAGGGCGCCGGGCCAGGCATGTCTTCTGTGGCGGCCAACCACGCGCATGCTCCCAATCAGCCCAATCAGCCCACACGCGACGACGCGCCTCCCCGCCCTCCGCTGTGGAATCCGCCAGCCGATGGTGACCGCCCCGATACCTCGTATCCATTACGTACCCCTGGCCCTGCAGCGGGCCAATCTGGCGACGACTTCTCCGCTGATGGACGGATTCCAGCGGGACAGATGCCCTCAGAGCCAGAGCCGGAGCATCTCCGACGAGGAGGATGAAGATGGCCTCGAACACTCGATAACGGCCCGGATGGCGCGCCTCTCACGCAACCCGGAGTATCTTGAGGCGGAGCGATTGCTTTCCAATCGGCGGCGTGCCCGCGCTCGCTTGAGTGAGATGCTGTTGCTGGTAGATGTGGGACTCTCGCTGTTGCTGATTATCCTGATCGAGCGCTTCAACACCCAAATCGCGTCTTTTGTGCCACAAATTCGCTTTCTGAAAACCTCCGATGCGCTCATCTTCGCGGGCGTTGTTCTCTGCGTCTGGCCTCTCGTTTTTTCATTACTTGGCCTCTATCGCTCCAGTTGGACCAATAATATCTTCGCGCCGATTCGCGCCATCCTGACCGTTGGCGTCGCCGGGCTGGCCGTCAGCGGCATATTGTATTTTCTGGTGCTCGACCGCATGCGCATCTTCTGGCTGACGTTTGTCGTGCTTGATGCGCTGTTGCTGGGGCTGGCGCGGGTCGTGTTGCGCCCGCTGTCACGATTGAGCGCGCCACGGCGGCGCATTCTCATCATTGGCACAGGGCGGCTGGCCATCGATGCCGCACGAGCGATCTCTGCGCGGAGCGCGATCGGCCTGGAAATGGTGGGCGTGGTTGGCCCTCAGCGCCAGTTTCACCCTGAGCCAGATATGCCCGGCGCCTGGCAGGAAGCCCTCTACCGTAGCTGGATGACGTGGCGGCTCGGCGATCTGCGCGACGCGCCTCGTGTCGTGCGCGAGAAAAAGGTTGACCTGGCGCTGATTGCGCTTTCTCCGCGCGAGCGCTATGAGGCAAGCTGGCTCATCAGCAGCATGGCGAATCTGCCATTGCAGCTCTATGTCTTGCCCGATGTGGTGACGGAGACCGCGAAGACGGTGATGGATGAGCTGGATGGTATCCCGGCGATTGGCCTGACCGAATCGGCCATCTCGGGGTGGAATGCGCGCATCAAGCGCATGATGGATCTGGCGATCTGTGTGCCGCTGCTGATTCTCGTGACGCCACTGCTGATCGTCATCGGGATGCTCGTGCGGCTGGATTCACACGGCCCGGCGATCTTCAAGCAGGAGCGTATCGGCCAGCACAATCGCCGCTTCATCATGCTCAAGTTCCGTACGATGCCTGTCGATACCGAGAGACGCATGAAAGAGATGGCCGAACACACCGCCACTGGCGATCTGGATCACAAGCGCCGCGACAACCCGGGCATCACGCGGCTAGGAGCCTTCCTACGCCGTACGAGTCTTGATGAACTGCCACAGCTTATCAACATCGTCAAGGGTGATATGTCGGTCGTTGGCCCGCGCCCCGAACTGCCCTGGATCGTGGAGCGCTATCGCGCGTGGCAATATCGACGGCTGCTGGTGCCACAGGGGCTGACTGGCTGGTGGCAGGTGAATGGCCGGAGCAATCGTGTGCTGCACCTGCATACGCAGGACGACATCTTCTACGTGCGCAACTATTCGCTCTGGCTCGATATCAAGATACTGCTGATGACGATAAAAAGCGTGCTCACGGGTCGCGGCGCCTTCTGATCGCGGGATATTCGGGTCAGGCGTGTCGTCTCATCCCCACCGCTGTGGCGGATGGCTGCCATGCGGGCGTATGCTGAAGATGGGCGCGTGGAACGGATGTGGCGAGGTTGCCGCATCGCGCCGTCGCCACGTTTGCCACATCGGCTACGCCCACTGGTGAAAAGGAATTCCTCACGTCTTGACCGATTGTTGTTCGTCTGTCCATTGGGAACAGTATGTTGCCGAGGGCAGACAACGTGTCATCGGCCAACTCTAGAGTATCAACATGCTATCAACCATTGTGTTTTGTAGCAAGTCCGTGCATACTAGTCGTAACAAGCAAGATGCATGCCCAACGCGCTGCGTTGCGGCGTGTGGATGGAGACACTATTGGACACGCTCGTGCGAGTTGCTTTTATGAGTTATGCCCACGAGAATGACGCCTATGATCGAGGCTATTTGTCGCGCTTTCGTGAGCGACTCGAAGGAGCAGTCCGTGTTCACTTAGGAGACGATAAGTTCGTAATTTTTCAAGATCGCTCTCATATACATCCTGGCCATACGTGGGAGGATCGTATCAATGAATATCTTTCGAAAGCCAGCATTCTCATACCGATATTAACGCCACACTATTACAAGAGCCTATGGTGCCGCAAAGAATTTGAGTACTTCTGGGATAAGGCGGAAGAGAAGGGGATCAGGCCGCTCATCTATCCGGTGTACTATATCAAGGCTGAGCATTTTAGCGACGCCGCACAATATCCCCCATGGTCAATGGAACGTCACCTGATACAATATGAGTACGTGGATTGGCGAAAGCTACGCGAACTTCACATATACTCGGCGTCGGTGCGTCGGCGTCTAGCACTTCTGGCATCGGATATGAAAGACACGTTTGCGCAGACCGACTTTGCACAATCCACGCGCCACAGCATCGCGTCGCCAGCTTCGTCTGGCAGCTTTGAACGCCCCTTGAGTGCCCATAGCAGCGGTTCGTACGGGCCTCCACTGGACATGCGGATGCTCCCACGTGCGCGCCGATTCTATGGGCGAGGTCGTGATCTCGCACATGTCATGGACGGTTTGACACATACCAACGGGAGCCATATTGTCTGCATCGAAGGGCCCGAAGGTATCGGCAAGTCCGTGCTTGCGGCCGAAGCCGCAAGACGACTCCACATGGATGACAGCTTCCGTGATGGTATAGCCGTGGCGCTCTGCAGCGGGGTCGGCGATCCGCTCGAGATTCTGCAGGATGTGCTGACTCGCTTCGACCCACAGCGACGTGCTCCCGTGCAGACCAATGAGCCCGGACTTATTGCGGAAGCCCACCGTCTCTTGGATGGCAAAGACGCAGCCGTCATCTTGGACGACGTCGAGGCTAGCCCAGCCATAGCGCACATGATAGAAGCGCTCCACACAACCGGAGTCGCACTGCTCATCACCGCGAAAAGCCAATTGGCATTGTCCCAGGTCATCTCTATCAAGCTGACTTCACTTCGGCGACAAGATGCGATCAGTCTGCTGACTGATGCTATGGAGAGGAGGCCACCTAATGAGCCGCTCAATGAACCGCCCAACACTGAGCGCAGCTGAGAAAGCGGCTGCTTCTCGTATTCTCACCGTGTTGGACAAGCATACACTTGCGCTCAAGCTTACTGGCGCCTATGCTGCCTACTCCCATCGCACGCTTGAGTCGATTGCGACGGAGCTTGAAGTAGAGGCGAATGCCGAGCCTGCCACCGCTCCCACTGATAGCCGACGCCATGCTGTCCAGTTGGCGTTTCACCAGAGCGTACGGCAGTTACCCAACGATGTACTGGTGCTTTTCACGCTCCTCGCCATTTTCCGCGCAACCGATGTAGGAAGGAACGCTCTCCTCGATGTCGCCCAGGCAGTGGGTGTCAAGGATACAACCGCTGGCTTGGAAATGCTCGTCAACCGGGCACTGGTAGATGCGCGTTTGAACGACCGGATTCCAGTCCCCGCGGATCGCGACCGCCTGATACTGCACCCAATGCTGCGCACGCTGGCCGAAGATTTGCTGGGTCAGTGGAACGAACAGCGGCGATCCAGTGCGTATCGAGCAGCCGCCCAATATTATGTCGAATATACTCATGTGACCACCGACCGCTGGCTCGCACCCGATGAGGAAAATATTGTCGGCGCATTAGAGTGGGCTCATGACAACAGCGAACACGAACTCGTAGCTTCCCTGTGTGATGGCATGGCCATGTTCTGGTATGGACGAGGGCGAGCACGCACAAGCAAGCGCTACCTCTTTTGGGGCAAGGAGGCTGCGGATACGATTGCCAGGTCGAGTGATAGGAGAGAAGATCGCCTCCGGGTGGCGCGATTGGCGCTCAATTATGGCGCAGCCCTCAGAGCAACCGGGCAATTTGACGAAGCAGAGGCTGTCTTTATGGAGAGTCGCTCGTTCTATAGGATGTTAAGGGATCGCAAAGGCGAGGGACTGGTTTTAACAAGCCTGGGTCTAATTGCACAAGCACATGGAAAACTCAGCGTTGCAAGCGGTTACTTTCAAAGCGCCCTAGACATCGCTACAGCCGCAGAAGACAAGCAGGCCCAAGCGACGAACCGCATGTATCTCGGGCAGATTGCTCAGGCCCGTGGCCAGATTAGCGTCGCAGAGAAGTTGTTCCGCCAGGCTCGTACACTCTTCTATGAGGTAGACGATCTCAAAGGAGAAAGTGCAGACTCCGCGTACCTGGCGCAGGTAGAACAGGTACGCGGGCATTGGCATGAAGCCGAAGCCCTCTTGCTTGAGAGCCTTTCTATCAGTCGCGCATATGACGATCAGTCTGGCGAAGCTGTTGTGCTGTCATTGCTCGGACAGCTCTGTCTGGCACGAGGGGATTTAGCAGAAACAGAAGCGTACTTTCAGCAGAGCCTCGCACTTCGTCGCGAAGTAGAAGATCGCTACGGCGAGGCTGGCGATCTAGGTCAGTTCGGACGCCTGTTCCTTGACCGAGGCGATTTCGCAAAAAGTCGGGAGTATTTTAACAAGAGTCTGGATATCTTTCGGGAACTGCATGCGCGCGCTGATGAAGGAGTTATACTCTCACAACTCGGTCTCGTTGCGATTGAAGAGCGCGTGTTTCCCGAGGCAACCCGATTGCTGGACCTCAGCCTGAGCATTCGCGTAGAGGTACAGGATCCAAGGGGCGAAGGAATCGACGTTGCCTTACTGGGCCGGATCGCATTGGAACAGCACGAGTACGACAAAGCAGAGGAACTCTACACCAGCAGTTTGGCGATTGCACGCAAGACAGAAAATCGCCGCGGTGAAGGGGTTAATCTCCGTCAGATGGGAGCAATTGCCGACGGTCGCGGTCAGTTCGAGCGCGCGGAGGCATACTATTACGAGGGCTTGCAGATCGCACGTGAGGTTGAGAACGGCCTTGATATCGCCGATGCAAGTCTAGCCATCGGTAGCTTGCTCTGCGCGGTTCGCAAGGTGAAAGAAGGGTGTGAGTGTCTAGTCGAGGCGGAAGATATATACACGAGAATGCAGGTGCCCGGCGCACAAAGGGCGCGTGACGCAATAGCTCGCTTTGGTTGCATCCGGTAGTCCCTGGTAGAGATCTAGCCGTTACTCTCACTTTTCTTCGACGCCTCCAAATCGGTTAGGCACTGGGCTTCTACTCGCTATTCTGGCAGCCCAGGCACATGCTGGCCACGTGCATGCTTACCATCTCGCAGAACATGCTACCAGGATTAGACGTGACAGACGCTAATAGCGGCATGTATGGGTCGCGCCTTTGAACAGACTAACCTCAGATCTCAGCGTATTCAACGCTTGACACCCCGGCACGTCCCCTGTAAGATGATTGCTGTTCGGTCGTTGTGAAGGTACGTCTAACAGCGAGGATGACGGTATGGCTATCAGCGAGGCGAATCCCCCTGACCTGTCGAAACCGGTGATGCCCACGCTCCAGCGCGCGTTCAGCAAGAACTCGCGCGTCTACCAGCGAATCACGAAGGTGGTTGTCTTCCTCGGATTGTTCCTGGTGGGCATCTCAGCGCTCGTGAGCGCTTTTCATGGCAAGAACATTCAATGGCAGGTGCTCGCCTATCATGTCAACGCCGCGACCGCCATTGCCACCCTATTCTTTCTGGTAGCGGCAGGCATCCGTTTCTATCGCATCTACAGCACCCCGGAGCGCACCTGGTTCAGCAGCCGGGCACTCGCCGAACGAACCAGGTCGCTGAGCTGGCGGTACGCCGTCCGTGGCGCTCCTTTTGAAAAGCCCCAAACCGGACCCGACGATTCCGATGAGAGCTTCGAGGAAGCGCTCGATCAGGCCACGTACGAGGCCAATGCCAGCCGTGTCCGCTATATGCCGACGTTCAAGCGGAGAGAGATTAGCGTCATCACCGAGTGGATGCACGACACGCGGGCGCAGGATCTCCCAGCCCGCCAGGCGCTGTACGCTGAGAAACGTATCAGGAATCAGGAAGACTTCTATGAGAAACGGGCGCGACAGAATATCCGTAACGCTCAGATATCGCAATGGGTTCTGCTCATCATCGAGATTGGCGGTGCGGCGGTGGCGGCTATCAACGCGCTCGCGTTTCTGGATCTCGACCTCGTCGGCGTCGTGGGTATCATCGCCGCAGGTGTGACCGCATGGTCGCAGTTCAGACAATACAGCGAACTTGCCAGCGCTTACGGCGCAATGGCATATCGCATGGCCAGCTTTCGCGAGCGTTGCCTCAGACCCTCAGAGCCATGGAACGAAGATACCTGGGCCAGGTTTGTGGGTCTGGTAGAGGATTCGCTGCGAGAGGAAAACGGCGCGTGGCGGCGCATCGTGCAGCAGGGCGCGAACGAAACGCACTAACGAAACGCAGTGAGGCAATCGGGGCAGTCTTTGCCTATGGCATGTCAGTGTGCACCTCGCGGACATCCAGCCCACGTTGCTGCGCCTCGGCGATGAAGTACGCGGTCGTGTCGCGCGGGTGCGGCCCACGTGGCTCGCCATCCCAGACGGCGACCGCGGTCACCACGCCAGGAGTTGTGGCCGGGTGGTCGTCCATTGTGCGTTGGGAGAGCGTAGCAGCTTCGTCCAGGATGGTTTGAGCGACATCGAGATAGGCGTCATGGTTGGTCTCGCCCAACGACGTGATGACGTGGAGCCTTCCCTGCTGCTCGGCCATGCCGACAAGATCATCGAACATCGGCCCCCAATCGCCGGGACGATCCACCACTGAGGTCTCACGGAAGCGGTCGCGGGCGAACGGCAACACGACATGCGCCTCCAGCCCCAGCTCCCGCGCCACCGCGAGCGTCAGCAGGTCGGAGCCGCAGGCGGCGGAGCAGACCACGGCCTGCGCGCCCAGTTCCAGCAGCAGCGCGCGAATCCGCTCCCTCACCGCAGGCACGTGGTCGCCGGGGAACCGGGCTACCGAGCTATCGGGTGCGTCCACACGGCGCCCGGTCAGCGCGACGACCCGCATCCCCTGGCTCGAAACATCGCTAGACATGGTAAGCCATCCCTTCCCCGGCCGCGCTGCCTCCCGCCGTATCGCGGGCGCATCCACGACAGAGCTTCATAGTAGCAGCGTAAGCCGCCGAGCGCAAACATGAGCGCAAACGCGCGCCCGCCAGTGCATCGCGAAGGTGCGCCAAAGAGCCGCTGTGTGTCGTATGCTGTATCGTGTCCGGGGATTGCACGTGGCAGGCCAACAGGTGACGACCGATGACGGCCAGTAAGTAGACCGGTGAGATGACAGGGGAAAGGAAGATGCGCGGATGAGTACGACCGGAGTCACGAAACGCCGCCTGATGCGCGCGGCCAGCGGACACTGCCGCCCGTCACTGGCGATTTCTACAGCATCGCAACGACGGTGAGCGACGACGATAAGGCGATTCTGGCAAAGGTGCGCGCCTTCATGGAGGCTGAGGTCGCGCCGATCATCAACGACTATTGGATACGCGCCGCGTTCCCCTTCGATCTCATCCCGAAAATGGCTGCGCTCGACA
Organism: uncultured Chloroflexia bacterium; assembly: GCA_963702665.1. Taxonomy (GTDB): domain Bacteria; phylum Chloroflexota; class Ktedonobacteria; order Ktedonobacterales; family JADMIN01; genus DAHUXT01. Next base: position 1,006 of record CAVPDP010000006.1, on the reverse strand, counting down.
TCGCGGGCATCTCCTACAATGGCTATGGCTGCGCCGGGAAATCGACCGTGCTGGATGGCCTGATTGCCGTGGAGATGGCGCGGATAGATCCTTCGATTGCCACGTTCTTTGGCGTGCATAGCGGCCTGGCGATGGGCAGCCTCTACCTCTGTGGCTCTGAGGAGCAGAAACAGCAGTGGCTGCCCGCGATGCGCAGGATGGAGAAGATCGGCGCCTTCGGGCTGACGGAGCCTGAGGTTGGCTCGGGCGCCTCGGGCGGCCTGATGACCACGGCGCGGCGCGAGGGCGATGAGTGGGTGCTCAATGGCCAGAAGAAGTGGATCGGCAACGCGACATTCGCCGATGTCACGGTCATCTGGGCGCGCGACGAGGCCGATAATCAGGTGAAGGGCTTCCTGGTCGAGAAGGGTACGCCTGGCTTCTCGCCCGTCAAGATGGAAGACAAGATGGCGCTGCGTGTCGTGCAGAATGCGCTGATTACCCTCACCGATTGCCGGGTGTCAGAGGCGAACCGGCTGCAGAACGCGCGCTCTTTCCGCGATACCGCCGCCGTGTTGCGGATGACGCGGGCGGGTGTCGCGTGGCAGGCGGTCGGCTGCGCGATGGGCGCGTATGAGCACGCGCTGGCCTACTCGCAGCAGCGCAAACAGTTTGGCAAACCCATCGCCAGCTTCCAGCTCGTGCAGGATTTGCTGGTGGGCATGCTGGGCAATATCACGGCGTCGCAGTGCATGGTGCTGCGGCTCTCGCAGATGCAGGACGCCGGGGTGATGAACGACGAGCACGCCTCGCTGGCCAAGGCGTTTTGCACGAGCAAGTGTCGCGAGACGGTGGGCTTTGCGCGTGAGCTGCTGGGCGGCAACGGCATCCTGCTGGAGAATCAGGTGGGCCGGTTCGTGGCCGACGCCGAGGCGATCTACTCGTACGAAGGCACCCGTGAGATGAACACGCTGATCGTCGGGCGGGCCGTCACCGGATTCAGCGCGTTTGTGTAAAATGGTTGGGA
>CAVPDP010000005.1:0-135579 GCA_963702665.1 uncultured Chloroflexia bacterium | reverse complement strand
CGGCGGGCGCTCGCGTGGCGCGCGCTGCTGGCGTGGTACGCCGCCGAGGGGCGGGCGACGCTCCCTGTCGCCACAGCGCGACCCCTACGCCGTGCTCGTCTCCGAGGTGATGCTCCAGCAGACGCAGGTGGAGCGCGTGCTGCCCAAGTATCGCGCCTTCCTGGTGCAGTTCCACGCTGGCCGATCTGGCCGCCGCGCCGGTCGCCGAGGTCATCCGCGCCTGGGCAGGTCTTGGGTATAACATGCGCGCTATCCGCCTGCACGAGATCGCGCGTCAGGCGGTCGCGCGCTATGGCGGCGCATTGCCGGGCAGCCTGGATGAACTGATGCACCGAAGGGCATCGGGCGCTATACGGCGGGCGCGGTCGCCTGTTTCGCGTTTGGTCTGCCCGTCGCCACCGTCGATACCAATATCCGCCGGACGCTCTGGCGCATCTTTCGCGGCATCGAGCCTGGCGCCTGGCCCGCCGATACCACCTTCCAGCGCCAGATGCTTGCGCTGGCCGAATGGGCGCTGCCACCCGAAGCGCCTACGATTGGCAACAGGCGCTGATGGATCTCGGCGCCACCGTCTGTCTGGCCCGCCGCCCACTCTGCGAACGCTGCCCGCTCGCCGACTGCTGCGCCGCCTATCAAGAGGCCGCGCGCGTCACACTCTTCCCCTCCGGCGAGGCGGTGGCTCGCCTGCGCGATCAGCGCGCCGCCACTGAAACACCCAGCGGCAAACAATCCGTCCGTAAAGTAGCTGAGCGTCGCGCGGGCTACACCGCCGCTACAGCGGGCGCGCGTCGCCCGCCAGCGCAGCCGTTCACCAGCACCTCGCGCTACTTTCGTGGCCGCGTCGTCGCGACCCTCGCGAGATGCCGTCCGGCGCGACGCTCTCGCTGGCCGAGCTTGGCCCACGCCTCAAGCCGGAGTACACCGCCGCTGAGTATCCCTGGCTGCGGGCGCTGGTCGAGCGGCTGGCGCGTGATGGCCTGGTGCGGCTTACCGGAGACAGCGAAGACGCCAGCGCGGCGTATGTCTCGCTGCCGTGAGCGCGGGCAATCGCCACAAAAGGAGCAGGCATGGACGACACCCAAACTCCAGCGAGTGAGCAATCTTTGCCAGCACAACCGGTGCGCCAGCCGGAGTCTGGGCAGTCCGCGCAGGCGGACTTCGTGGTCAACCCTTCAGGCGCGGTTTTAACCGCCCGCGCCCCTACCCCCGCGCCACCGGCCGCCGCTTTGCCCGTGGCTGCCTGACATCGCTTATCTGGCTGGCGCGCGCCGTGTTGCTGGTGGCGCTGCTCGTGAGCGCTTTCCTCTCGATCATACCCAGTGGTCGCGCCGCGCTCCGTGGGATGCTGCTGGTACCGGCCGTCTTGCAGCCCAACAAACAGACCCCACTCACCGTCAGTGGCAGCACTGTGCGCCACAGCACGATAGTGGTGTCTGCCCGCTCCGGCCCGGTCTACCTCGATATCTACGAGCCAGACGACGCCGCACCGCCGCTGCCCGGCGCCCGCGAAGGCGTGGTCGTCATCCCCGGCATCGGTGATGAACGCAAAGACTCGCAGCTCATCAACCTCTCGATGTCGCTGGCGCGTGAGGGTATTGTCGTGATGGATCTGACGACGCCCGCGCTTATCGCCCGGCGGCTCAATCCCGACGATGTCGATGCCGTTGTTCAGGCGTTTCTGGCGCTCGCGCATCACCCCGGCGTTGGCGTGGGACGCGTGGGTATTCTGGGCATCAGCGGCGGTGGCGACCTCGGCATGCTGGCGGCGGCTGACCCACGCATCCGCGATCAACTGGCCTTTATGATGCTCTTTGGCGGCTACTACGACGCGACCTCGCTGCTGCGCGATTTCGGGCGGCGCGCGCTCGATGTCGATGGGACGCTCGAACCCTGGACGCCCAATCCGGTGCCGGTGGAGGCGCTGGCCAAGACCATCGCGCCCACGCTGCCCGCGAATGAGAGTACGCTGCTGGTCGGCGCGCTCTCGGAGCATGGCACGCCGCTCACCGCCGCGCAACTGGCCAGCCTCTCGCCGGACGCGCTCGCCGCGTATCATCTGCTCCTGGGTGACGATCCCGCCCATGTGGATGCAAATATCGCCGCGCTCTCACCCGCCATGCAGCGCGATCTGGTGGCGCTCTCGCCCAGCGCGGTGCTGAACGACATCCGCGCGCCGATCTACCTGCTGCACGACCGCAACGATACCTACGTGCCCTTCACGGAGTCGCGCGCGTTTGCGGCGGCGCTGGTTCAGGCCAATCATCCGCACGATTTTGTTGAGTTGAATATCTTTGCCCATGTCGAGGTCAAGTCTGGGCAGGGAATCGGCCCGCTGGTGGGCGATGGCGTGCGGCTCTTCGGCATCCTGACTGAACTGCTGGAACACGCCTCGTGATGCGTATATGAAACATGGAAGGATAACCGTTGACCGCGATTGATGTCTTTGCTCAGTTCCCGCGCATCGTCACAGAACGGCTCGTACTGCGGCAAATCACACTGGACGACGCCGACGCGCTGTATGCCACCTTCTCCGATGAGATAGTTATGGAGTGGTATGGCGAAGCGGTCCATCGCTCACTCGACGATTCGCGCGATCTGATTCGCCGCCAGCAGGCATGGTATGCGCGTCGCGAGGGCATTCGTTGGGGTATTGCGCTCAAGGGCGAGCATGTTGTCATCGGTTCCTGCGGCCTTTATAACTTCGACGAGGAATCGCACCGCGCCGAAACCGGCTATGAGTTGCGGCGGGCCAGTTGGCGGCAGGGCATCATGCGCGAGGCGATGAGCGCCATGCTTGGCTTTGCATTTGGGCCAATGGAGCTTCATCGTGTCGAGGCGCTGACCGATGGGAGAAACACTCGCTCACAAGGTCTGTTGGGCAATCTTGGATTTACCCACGAGGGGACGCTGCGCCAGCGTTTCTGGTATCAGGGCGACTACCATGACGACTGGTATTTCGGGCTGCTCAACCATGAGTGGCCCGCATCGGCAATCGCGACAGTCGAGTATTCGCTTGGGGAGGCGACCACATGACGACCGATGACCATGAAGGGCAGCCGCTGACGCTCGGCGCTGCCCAGGGCGCGGTGGACGCCTCGATTCAGGCGCTCGGAGGCTACTGGCCGCCGCTGGCCAACCTCGCGCGGCTCTTCGAGGAATGTGGCGAACTGGCGCGCGCCGTCAACCAGACGCACGGCCCCAAGCCCGTCAAGCCGGACGAATCCGCCGCCTCGCTCGAAGAAGAACTGGGCGACGTACTCTATATTACGCTGGTGTTGGCCAATAATCTCCATCTCGACGCCGGGCTGGCCCTGGATGGCGCGCTGGCCCGCGCCATGAAACGCGCCCAGCTGACAGTGAGCTAGCCCAGATGGCGCGAATATATCGCACTGTGTAACCGAAACCCGCATCGATCAGTACACGTACTAGATACGCTGGCGCCTGGGGTATTACCCAACTATTGGCACAACTGCTGCGAATAGTGTCATCAGAAGCCAACTGTCTCTGGCGTGTGAGTCTCCTGGAGGGAGCGCGTATGTCGGCGGACGAAGCTATCGCGAATGATGGGGAGGGCGCGGCAAAGCCACTCGACCCACGGCTGAACGATCTCAGCCCCTATCAGGGCTGTTTTGCCTGTGGCTTGCGCAATGACAGCGGCCTCAAGTTGACCTTCTGGACGGAGGGCGACGAAATCGTCACCGAGTTCACCCCAGACGCGCACTATCAGGGCTTCCCTGGCGTTCTGCATGGCGGCATTCTGGCGACGCTGCTGGATGAGACACTCAGCCGCACCGCCAGCATCGAGGGCCGCTGGATGATGACTGGGCGGCTGGAGGTGCGCTATCGTCGTCCCGCGCCGCTGGGGCCACGCCTGCGGGTGACGGCGCGCGCACTCTCATCGCGCTCGCGCATGGTACACGCCGAGGGCGAGGTGCGGCTGGCCGATGATCCCAGTGTGATCCTGGCCGACGCGCGCGGTGTTTTTCTGCGGGTTCCGCCAGAGTACCAGCAGGATGCATCCAAAAATTACCCTGGCGCCGAGGAGTTCTTTAAACTGTAAGCGGCTGGCGGCTGATGCTGGTTTCATGTGTTGATCGGGTCATCGCGGGCGCGAACCTCTCCCGGCCTGTCGGCCACCCTCCCCGACGCGGGGAGGGCATAGGCGACCGAGCGGCGACGGGGGCAGACGCGGACTCCCCTCGCCTCGTAGGAGAGGGGTTGGGGGTGAGGTCTGCCTCGCGAGTACCGCATCAAGTTGTGAAACACCATCAGCCGCCAGGGTTCGTAAGATTTGCAATGGCGCAATCGTGCGATGACGCACAGCATAGGTGGCACAGCCCCTGGAAAGGGAATCCGTAGCAATGACAACAATGAGCACACGCTTCCCCCAATTTACCGTCCGCGCACCCGAACCCATCGCGGTTGGGCCGGACTCCATCCCCGCGCTGATCGTGCGCCCAGAGGCCGAGGAACCACGCCCGGCCGCGCTGGTGCAGCATGGCTACGGAGCCTCCAAGGCTGATCTCTTGCCACTTGGCCAGTTTCTGGCGTCGTATGGCTTCGTGGCGCTGCTGCCCGACGCCTGGGGACATGGCGACCGCTTCCCCACCAGCGGCCCGAACTGGATGTCGGACTTTTCCGCCGACTTCATCGTCGAGGTGCTGCGCCACACGGTGGATGATATGGGCATCGCCCTGACCACCCTGCTGGAACGCTCCGACGTGCGACCAGGAGGCGCCCTGCTGGCGGGCTTCTCGCTGGGCGCGATTGCCGCGTTGATCGTTGGCACCGAGGATGCGCGTACCGCTGGCATCTATTCCATCTCTGGCTCGCCAGTGCCCGATCTGGTGCAGATGATGCCCGCAGGCATGCCTGGCCCTGGCCCCGACGCCGAACGCTGGGCGCGCGCGCACGATTCGGCTGCGCATCTGGCCGCCCTCGCCCCGAAGCCACTACTGCTCCAGCATGGTCGCAACGACGATATGGTGCCGGTTGCTGGCTCGCTCCGCCTCTACGAAACGGCGCAATCCCTCTATGGCGCGCATCCCGACCGCCTCGCGCTGATGCTCTACGACCACCGCCATGATGTGACCGAGGCCGAGGTCGCCGAGGGAGTCGAGTGGCTGCTGCCGTTCTTCGCCACCTCCGCTGAAAGCGCTGAGCGTGGCGAGAGTGGCGAACCAGCGGCATAAGCGCGCGGAGCCAGGCTCAGGACTCGCTTAGTCTTTGCTGAGAGAATGCCCACAACCAGCCTATAAGCATTCCATTCCCGCCGCGGACGTGTCATTCTGTACTCAGACATCATGTGGGAGTCATGCGGAGCGCCTGAAAGAGAGATAGACACGGGTATGAAGAAGATATTTCTTGGTCTGGCCGGGGGCGGCCTGCTGGTGGTCGGGGTGATGGCGGGTATGATCTTTGGCGATAACTTGCGCACACTGGCGGCGGCTGGCTCCCCTGCGAAGGCTACGCCGGGCAACCAGGCCAGCTATTGCCAGGTGTACCTGCAGAAACTGGCCAGCGATCTGGGTGTCACCACCGACAAGCTGAAGAGCGCCAACCAGGATGCCGCGCAGACAGTCATCAATCAACTGGCCAGCGATGGCAAGATCAGCGCCACCCAGAAGAACGAGTTGACCCAGGCGCTGCAGAAATACGCCGATAGCCCATGCGCCTTCGTGAATCTCCATGGCGCGCGTAAGGGGCTGACCAACAACGTCAATCGGGCGCTGGCCCCGGCGCGGGCAGCCGTTGAGTCGGCGGTCGCCGGTTCGCTGAAGATCTCCGCCACCACGCTGGAGAGCGATCTGGCCGCTGGGCAGACGATTCCGCAGATTGCCACCGCGCAGAAGGTGAACCTGAGTGATGTCAACACGGCCTATCTCAATGCGGTCAAATCCCAACTCGCGAGCGCGGTGAGTTCCAGCGTGATTACGCAGGATCAGTCGAATGCGCTCTATACACGGGTGCAGCAGGCGGTGCAGAACGGCAACTATCCACTGCTGGGCAAGGGTAGCCACAAAGGGCAACCCGCACAGCCCGCGCAATAGCCCGGCGCATCGTCAGCTACGGCAAAATGGCCGCTTCTCCTGCTGGGAGGGCGGCCATTTCGTATGCTCGCATGTGCATCCCGCCAGATGGCGACAGATCAATAATATTTCTCGATGCCGCCGTAACCGATCTGCCTGCCCTTTTCCAGGCTCGCGACCAGGCTCTGGAGGCGCTTGGCGAATTCATCGGGCCGACCTCTGGCCCCTTCGACAAAAGCGACCCGCAGCCGCTGATACGCTGGAGAGCGCTTCTGAAAGTTTTGAGCGGCTGCCTGGTTCACCGTGATCGCCTGCATGATGTCATCGGGAAAGATAAATTCCTTCTCAAGCTCGGGTCGCACCGCCTCCAGGATATGCGGCAGAAGCTGATTGGTCGCTGCGAGATGGCGCAGTCGCTCGATATTGGGCTGGGAATAATGGCCCCTGGTCTTGCGGGGCGTGAATCGTTGCACCGTACTTTCGGCGTCAAAGGGCTTCTGGATGCTGTCGATCCAGCCAAAGCAGAGCGCCTGTTCCACTGAATCGTTGTACAAGATCCTTGGCCTGCCTGATGATTTTTTGGGGAGAACCAGCCAGATCTCCGGCTTTTTATCCCAGTTGTCGGCGAGCCACGCCCGCCACTCTTGCGGGTCGTCGGTATAGAACGTCTCGGTTATCTCTGGCATAGCGCTCTTCTCTTCGATGAGGCGTTGACCTGTCGGCTAGACGTGCTCGCCGCTCATGCGGGGAAGGCGATTTCGCCCCGCGCGCGGCGCTCTTGTGGTAACAGGCTGGCATACAGGGTCGTGTGAATCGGAACAGCAAGGCTCGCATCTTGCGCCATCCGCACGACCACGCCGACCTGCGACTCCAACTCTGAGGGGCGGCCTGCCATAATGTCGCGTTGCATCGAGGCGGTGGCCTGTTCAGGTGAGCCATCGATCAGGGCGAACGCCTTTGCGCTGGCGTCGGGCGCGATGTGTATCCCGCGCGCCTGGGCCAGCGCGGAGATTTCGGCCATTGCCCCTTCCAGGATCGCGCGTGTCTCTGGGAGGGATCGCATGACCCCTATCGGCGCGCGTGTGACGGCTCCGACGCCCCCAAATGGGCCAACAAAGAGCAGCTTTTCCCAGATCGCGGCGCGGATATCGGTGGCAATCGTCGCCTGCACACCAACCCGCGCGAACGTCTGGCATAGCTGTTCGGTTCGCTCGCTGCTGGTGTTATCGAATTCTCCCACGGTGATGAATGGGCGCGTCATCATGTTGCGAACGTGACCGGGCGCCACGACCGAGCCGAATAAGCCACAGAGGCCGCCCACTACGTGCTGCTCGCCGAATGTCGCCGCCAACTGATCGGGCGCGTCCACGCCGTTGAGCAGCGGCACGATGAAGGTTTCGTCTGCCATCAACGGGCGAATGGTCTCGATGGCTTCGGGCGTCTGCCAGCCCTTCACAGCGAGCAACACCATGTCTACCTGGCCAACCGTGGCCGTGTTATCAGTCACCTGCGCTGGCTGAATGGTGAAGTCGCCATCAGCGCTTTCCACGCGCAGGCCGGACTCCCGCAGGGCGCTCAGGGTGGCGCCGCGCGCGACGAAGATGACATTTTCTCCTGCCTGCGCCAATCGGCCGCCAAAGTAACCGCCGACACCCCCAGTACCGACAACCGCGATGCGCATGCTACTCTCCCTCTCAACACATATGTCGGGTTGCTACTGGCGCGGGCGCGACGGCGGCGCGGGGCGGCCAGCCGGAGCATCGGGGGCAGGCAGCGCCAGCGGAGTATCCGCCCCGGACGCGTTCACTTGTTCGTCGTCGGGGTGCGTTGGTGGCAGTCCGCGCTCGACGCGCAGCTTGGTGATGCGCCGCCCCTTCGTGCCGAGTACACTGAACGCCATATCCTCGAAGCGTATCGTGTCGCCGGGGCTTGGTATTTTGTCGAGCTGCGCGATGACAAAGCCGCCGACCGTCTCGTAGCCATCCTCTGGTAGTTCCCGCTCCAGCAGCTCCTCGAACTCGTCCAGGCTCACCTTGGCGTCGAGGATGAATTCGTTCTCGCCGGTCTGCTCGGAGAGCTGCTCCTCGACATCATACTCATCCTGAATATCGCCGATGATCTCTTCAACCAGGTCTTCGATGGTGACGAGGCCAGCCACCGAGCCATATTCATCGACCACGATGGCGATATGCACATGCTGGCTCTGCATCTCACGCAGCAGGTCATCGAGGTGCTTGGATTCTGGCACGAAGAACGGTGGGCGCACCAGGCTGCGTACCGTCGCCTGCTGGCTCAGCGCGAAGACACGCAGCAGGTCTTTGGCGTAGAGCACGCCGATGATGTTGTCTATCGAATCTTCATAGACGGGGATACGCGACTGACCGCCCTGCAAGATCACCTGAGTCACCTCGCGCATGTCGTCGTCGGCCTCCACCGTCACCATATCGATACGCGGCACCATGATCTCGCGCACAGCGGTATCCGAGAGATCGAAGACATTGTCGATCATCTCGCGTTCTTCTTCTTCGAGCACGCCCTCTTCTTCGCTAACCTCCACCAGCAGGCGCAATTCGTCCTCGGTGACAAACCGCGTACTATATTGGGTCGCGCCACCGCCAAAGAGACGCACCATGCCAGAGGTTATCCAGGTCAGCGCGACCACCAGCGGCCGCAACACGAACATGACCGCCTCGACCGGCCGCACCAGCCAGCGCGCCCAGCGTTCGGGCGCCTGTACGGCGATACTCTTGGGGGTAATCTCACAGAAGATCAGCACGATCAGCGAGAGCAGCGCGGTGGAGACCACCTCGGCGCCGTTGAAGTTGATATCGAGCGCGATGATGGTGGCCAGCGTCGTGCCCGTGATGACCGCGACATTGCTCACGATCAGAATCGTCGTTAGAAACGTCTGGGGCCGCCGCAGCAAATTCGCGATAATGCGGGCGTTGGCGTCGCCTTCCTCCGCCAGATTGCGAATGCGCAACCGGTTGACGGAGGTCAGCGCGGTTTCGGCGGCGGCGGAGACCGCCGCGACGATCAACGTCAGAAACAGGAAAAACAGCAAAACCCAGTCATGCGTCTGAAATCCCGAAGGCCCAGCCGCCGCAAACGTGAACAGACCTGATAAGCCTGTACTGTCACTCTCCACAGTCGTGTATTACTCCCTCACGCCCTTATCGGCGGCAGTCGATGCCCTGTCGCTGTGGGGCGTGGTGTCGGCATCCGTTGCGGTCGCCACAGTCGCCGTCGTGACTTAGGATGCCCCAGCATCATTCTCCGTGGCAAGGCTCAGCCGGATGGCGCAGGTGTTGCTGCGTGTCATTCGTGTCATTCGGTCGCTCGTTCGTGGGCGGGCGCCCACGACGAGCGCGCCCGGTGGCACATCCCGCGTCACAATGGAGCCTGCGCCCGTTCTGGCTCCGTCCCCCAGTGTTATCGGCGCGATCAACATCGTATCGCTGCCGACAAAGACATCTTCCCCGATATCTGTACGATATTTCTCGCCGTTTGGCGCAAAATTGCAGGTGATGACGCCCGCCGCGATATTGGTGCGCGCGCCCACCGTGGCGTCGCCAATGTAGCTAAAGTGGTGCATCTGCACATCGTCGCCCAGTGTCGCATTCTTTACCTCGGCAAAGTTGCCGACATGCGCGCCGGGGCCAAGCTCTGCATCCTTCCGCAGCCGACTCATCGGGCCGATGCGCGCGCCCTCGTGCATGATGGCGCCTTCGAGCCATGAGCCGTAGACACGGCAATCGTCGGCGATGCGACTATCTTGAATGACGCTGAAGGGGCCAATCTCGCAACGTTCGCCGATGATCGTCTCGCCGCGGAGCGTTGTGCCGTGTCGCAGGATGGTGTCCTGCCCGACGCGCACGCCCGCCTCGACATAGGTAGTCGCGGGATCTTCGATGGTGACACCACTCAGCATCAGTTCGCGCAGTATCCGCTGGCGCAGCATCGCCTCGGCCTCGGCCAGCTGGATGCGGTCGTTGATTCCGGCGGCCTCCTCGATGCTGGCGCTCTGTGTGGCGACGGTCTGCCCCTCGCCCAGCGCCATCTCGACCAGATCGGTCAGATAATACTCGCCATTGTCGTGCTCGGTCAGCCGGGGCAGACGCGCGGCCAGCCACGCCGTCTGGAAGCAGTAGATGCCTGAGTTGATCTCGCGGACGGCTAGCTCGTCGGGTGTGGCGTGTTTTGCCTCGACGATGGCGCGCACATGCCCGCGCGTATCGCGCAGCACCCGCCCATAGTCGCCCGGCTCATCGGTGACTCCGGTGAGGAAGGTGAGCGTCGCGCCGCTGCGCTGGTGTTCGGCCAATAGCGCGCGCAGGGTCTCTGGACGTATCAGCGGGGTATCGCCGTAGAGCATGAGGATCGTCTCTGGCGGATTCTCGCCCTCGAAGGCGGATAGCCCGATGCGCGCGGCGTCGCCGGTGCCGCGCTGTGGCTCCTGCACGACGAAGCTGGGTTTGTTATGCGCTGGTTGCCAGGCGCAGGCAGGCGCGGACGGCGTCGCGTTCGTGGCCGGTGACGACAACATAGTGTGGCGCGCTGGCGCGGGCTGTCGCCGTCGCTGCTCTCGCTGGGTGCGAGGGCGCTATCGGCGGCGCGCAAGACATGTTCGAGCAGAGGGCGACCGGCGATGTGATGGGCGACTTTGGGTGTACGCGAACGCATACGGGTTCCCTTGCCCGCGGCCAGGAGGAGAACCCCGACAGGCCTCATACTAATGCGATGACTCCCTTATATGCGGCGAATAGACACCGCGCTGCCAGCGCTGATACGCCCTGGCATATTCCTGATAATGGCTGTTCGCGTTGCTATCGTAACAGACTGGATAACAGACTGGCTCCGGCGCCAGGATTCGAACCTGGGATGGTGGATCCAAAGTCCACTGCCTTACCGCTTGGCCACGCCGGAATGACACACAAAGCACGCATAGCACGTGATTTCACCCTGATAGTTTATCACATGTGGCCTATGGCGCAAGGTGGGGGAATGTGATAGAGGGAAGCGCGCCAGCAGAGATGTCGCCATGCGATGACCGTAACCAGACACATGTGGGAGAAATCTCGACGTAGTTATCTCCTACGTGTGAGTGGGAGAGAAATGACATAAGGGCGCGTTTTTCGCAATTATCGAGAATGGCGACAAATAGTATATGTATAGTCCATAGGCTACTACGGCAGTACAGGGACTATAAGGAGTCTTTCGCAGTTTGATGCAGTGGTTCGGTTAAAATGAGAACGGAAGAAGGTCGGCAATGCGTTATAGGAGTCAAATAGTTGTTGCGGGAAAGCAGGGCAAACCAGTGGCCAGAATAACACCGCCAGCGAATAAAAAGCCGAAGTCGGACTATACGGCGCAATCGGAGGTTCAGCAAATCCCGCTGAATGCGATAATCGCGGACAGTCAGGAGTGGTTGCCCTACACATCAGGGTATCGCTGGAGACAGCATGGCGGCTCGCTCACCATACATGCTGACTGCCTCGAATGGTTGGGAAGTATTGCTGAAAACAGTTTACATGCTATCATTACCGACCCACCATATGGGGTTAAAGAATACAACTTCGACCAAATCGAGAAACGGGCGAATGGCAACGGCGGTATCTGGCGTATTCCGCCATCATTCGATGGGCATGAACGTGCGCCGTTGCCGCGCTTCACGGCTCTTACCACGAAGTGAGCGGGACATCCTCAGAAGATTCTTTGTTGAATGGGCGCGAGCAGTAGTACATGCGCTACGTCCTGGTGGTCATGTGTTCATTGCCAGCAACGCTTTCCTCTCGCAACTACTTTTCTCGGCTCTTGTCGAAGGTGGTCTTGAGTTCCGCGGGGAACTCATTCGCCTGGTACGAACCTTGCGGGGTGGGGATCGTCCCAAGAACGCCGAACTCGAATTCCCCGATGTATGTTCGCTGCCGCGTGGATGCTATGAGCCGTGGGGCGTCCTTCGCAAGCCACTACCAAACAAGATGAAGGTGAGTGACTGCCTGCGCGAGTACCAGACCGGGGGTTTGCGCAGAATGCCTGATGGCAAACCATTTAACGATGTCATTGTGAGCGAGCGTACCCCCAGACGCGAGCGGGATATTGCCGATCATCCCAGCCTGAAACCGCAATCGTTCATGCGTCAACTCGTGTGGGCGGCGTTGCCCTTAGGGGAGGGCATTATTGCGGATCCCTTCATGGGCTCTGGTTCCACTGTGGCTGCTGCGGAAGCAATGGGCATGAAATGTATTGGGGTCGAGCGCTACATTGACTACTTTGAAATGAGCGAACGAGACCATCCCAGCACTCTCAGCCCTGCGTGTCCGCACTATTAATCAGCACTCATTGGAGAAACTTGAAGAGGAAGCAGAGCGAGCAGGAGACAGCGAAATCACCACGGATACGCGCCAAGAGCATGAATACGCCGTGCAGAAAGCGCTACTCCTCGGCTAGGCTGGGCGCATGCGAGAATCTATTTCCAATTGGCGCTCTGCGGTTATCGATTATCTGGAACGATCACAGCAATGTAACCTCGTCGTCAGGTTCGCCAGTTTCCGGCTCGTCAAGATCGGGTTCACGGTACATCCAATTGGTTTCCATCTTCTCGTAACCGGATCGGAGGATAGTAGCCGTTGCTGTTCTCCTGCTCTGATCTCCTCGCGGCTTGTTCCTTCCAATCGCCGTTTTGTAACTGTGCTCCAACTACCTTAAGAAAACGGAATGGCTTTGGCTGTATCGGTTTCTTCTGTATGAGATCGTTCGGCCGATTACTCTCAAAGACAAATACCATCAACCAGCTTTCTTCAGCGTTATGTCCCTGCCAATTCTTCAAATAGCGAGAAGCTTTTACTTCAATGCCTTCGTGGCTGTATTGCACGGAGTTGCCAGGAAAAATGCCAGCAGGCAGCAGATCAGGATGGCCGTTATGGTACGTGTTCCTGGCAAGTGAACCACAATACTTTGGTATGGCTACATTCATGTATTCACTCACCACGCTACTGAAATTTGCCGCCATGAGTAGTGACTCTAGCCGTGGCGTTTGCCTGGTGTGCAATTGAGTGTTAACAAATCCAAGAAAATCAATGAAATCAGTCATCGCGCTGAAAATGTGTTCTATTGTACACCCATAAGGTAGATGTAGCCATCGGATTGAGGCCATCTCGCCGCACGGGTTTTGGCGTACATGCCTCGATTTCCAGCTTGTCGATGTCTAGATTCACGCTGCCAGTTCCTCCTGTGCCTCAGGGGAGAAGACTGCTGCATGGCCTATCGCAGCCATGCCGGTTTTCTTTTTCAGTATCAATGGCCTCTCTACAGGAGCGCCACCAGCATATCACGCCGTACCTCAAAACCACCCCTAACGCGTCACAACATTGGCGCAACATTGATACAGCATTTGTATATGCTTGATGCAGTGTGAGCGTGCTGTTTTTCCGCTTTGGCGTGGTGTTGATGTATTTACCATATCAGTACCAGATTGTTGATTCTCTACCCAAGTTACACAGCGACGCGCATGGGTTGCGCATCATTGATTGCTACTCTAAGGTAAATGGCTGAAGTGCGCCTGCTGCGAGATACTAGCAGGCGATGGCTTCACGCACTCTTGAAAACGCTCTGGCGCACAGGTAATAGTCATCGATGCTCGTGGTGGGCGTGATGGTATGGAAGAGGGATTGGTTATGAGATCGCAGGGGATGACGCAACGGCTGCGTCAAATGGCAAAGACTTCGCTGGTGGGGTGGCAGCGCATTGCGTTGCTTGGCATTGTGGTGCTGGCTGGACTGGGCGCCAGCGTCAGCAGCGCGGTGATATCCGGCGCGCCACAGGCGTCAGCGGCATCCAATGCAATCCAGACTGAGAATGCGCTGCCCGGTGATCCCACCTGGGATAATTTCAATGCCAACCCCAGCCAAACGGCGCTCTCAGGGTATTCCTCCCCCATCAGCGTCAATCACGGCCAGACGGTGAACTTCTACGTCACCACGACCTCGGCCACGCTCATGATTGACATCTACCGTATGGGCTGGTACGGCGGCACGGGCGCGCGCCTCGAGAAGACTATGGGCCCCTACAACGGCCAACAGCAGCCGATTCCCACCCCCCGACAAGGTGACTGGCATCGTGGTCTGTAACTGGCAGCTCACCACCTCACTCGCGGTTCCCTCCAACTGGGTATCTGGCGTCTACCTCGCGAAATTGATTGGCTCCAGCGGCGATATGAGCTTCATCTTCTTCGTCGTGCGCAACGATGGCGGGCACGAAGATTTCGTTTTCCAGACCAGTGTCACCACCTACGAAGCGTATAACCAGTACGGCATCACGAGTCTCTACAACAACTCGTCCAGCGACCCGACATATACCCCAGCAACCCAATTCGCCCACGCGACCATGGTATCGTTTGATCGCCCGTTCCTCCCAGGCGATAGCAACGGCGCGGGCCACTTCCTCTGGTATGAGTATCCGATGTTGCGTTGGGCCGAGAAAAACGGTTTCGATATGACCTACACGACCGATATCGATACCGATCTCAACACCAACCCCCTCACCAACCATAAAGCGTTCCTGGCCGTTGGTCACGATGAATACTGGTCGAAGGCGATGCGCGACAACGTCCAGGCGGCCATCAATGCGGGCGTCAACGTGGGGTTCTTCGGCGCCAACATTTGCTACTGGCAGATTCGCTTCTTGCCAAACGCGGCGGGTGTGCCTGACCGCATCATGGTGGGCTATAAAGACTACGCGACCAGTCCAATCGCGCCGGGGCCTGACCCTCAATATGGGGTCAATAACGCGATTGTGACCGATCTCTGGCGAAGTACGACGGTCAACAGACCGGAAAGCGCCATGGAAGGCGTCATGTACCAGGACCAGAATGTCGGTTTAGAGCAGCCCTATCTCGTCACGGACGCATCGAACTGGGTCTTTGCCAACACCGGATTCACCAACAGCACGTCGATTCCCGGCATCGTCGGCTATGAATTCGATCACTACGACCCTGCTTTTGCCCCTCCTGGCGTGACGGTCCACGTCCTCTCAAACTCGCCAGTTCAGGGCAACACCGGGCTTGGCCACGCCAACTCGACGGTCTACACCGCCACCAGTGGCGCGCGCGTCTTCGCGGCGGGCACGATTGAGTGGAGTTGGGGACTCGACAACTTCGGCAACCGCACCTATGCCAACGCTGGCATTCAGCAGGCGACGGCCAACATCTTCTACAATTTCAACGGTAGCACACCGCCGCCGCCGCCGCCGCCGCCGCCACCAGGCACCTATCTGCAAGATAACTTCGAGAGCGGCAATCTGACACAGTGGCTCGGGCCAATAGGCAACAGTACCGGAATGGCGCAGGCCATCGCAGGCTCAGTCGTTCATAGTGGTACCTATTCGGCGGAGTTGGTGACACCGAGTGGCAGTAACCAGTTCACGGCAATCTCGCAGAATCTGGTCAACAGCCCCGGAGCCAATACCTACACGCGCTTCTACTTCCAGGTCAGCAACCCCAACGCGACCTCGACATTGGCCGTGGGCAACGACAGCACCGGTAAACAACTCTGGACGGCGCTCTATGATGGCGGCAACCACAACGTGGATGTCATCTACACAAATGGGGCAGGCGCCCACTTTGAGATCGATAGCCCAACCCAATCGGTGCAGACGGGCTGGAATGCGCTCGAAATCAACACCAATGCGGCAACCGCTGGCCAGATGCAGGTCTGGCTCAACGGTACCTCAGTAGCCAATCCAGTGAATGGCAATTTGTCGGCGCCCAACGTCTACACCACTCTCGAACTCTGGAACGAGGCGGGTGGTACGACGATTTATTTCGATGACGTGATCGTCTCCAACCAGTACAACGGCACGGTGACGAGTGGTGGCGGCCCGACGGGTTTCAGCCCAGCGAGTCTCGCGTTTGGCAATCAGGCGGTTGGCTCGGCCAGTTCCGCACAGAGCGCGACGCTCACCAATACCGGCACGGCGACGCTGCATATCACCAGCGTCAGCATCACCGGAACGAACGCGGCGGACTTCGCCAAGACGGCGGACACCTGCACGGGCGCGGCGGTGGCCGTCAACGCCACCTGTAGTGTCAGCGCGACGTTCTCACCATCCGCCACCGGGAGCCGGACGGCGGCGTTCACCTTCACCGATGATGCGGTCAATAGCCCACAGAGTCTGACGCTGAGTGGCACGGGCGTCGCCTCGGCAATCGGCTTCAACCCGACCAGTCTGACCTTCGCCAGCCAGGGTGTCGGCACAACCAGCGCGGCGAAGACGGTCACAGTCACCAACACCGGCACCGGCAGCCTGCACATCACCACGGTGACGCTGACCGGAACCAACGCGGGCGACTTTGCGATCAGCGCCAACACCTGTAACGGCGCGACGGTGGCCGTCAACGCCACCTGTAGCGTCAGCGTCACCTTTACCCCCGGCGCTACCGGCTCGCGCACAGCGGCGCTCTCGTTCGCGGATGACGCGCCCGCCAGCCCACAGACCGTCGCGCTCACCGGCTCTGGGGTTCCTGTGGGGCCAGGGATTGGCTTCAACCCGACCAGTCTGACCTTCGCCAGCCAGGGTGTCGGCACAACCAGCGCGGCGCAGAGTGTCATCGTGACGAATACGGGCACGGCGGCTCTGCACATCACCACAGTCACCCTGACTGGGGCCAACACCGGCGACTTTGCGATCAGCGTCAACACCTGTAATGGGGCGACCGTCGCGGTGAACGCCACCTGCACCGTCAGTGTGACGTTCACCCCCAGCGCGACTGGCTCGCGCGCGGCGGCCCTGTCCTTTGCCGACGACGCGCCGGGCAGCCCGCAGACCGTGGCCTTGAGTGGCACGGGAATACAGGTAGGGGTCTATCTGCAAGACGGCTTCGAGAGTGGCAACGCCAACCAGTGGTCGGCTCCGGCGGGCGGCGGCGCTGTCACGGTGCAGACGGCTACTGTCAACAGCGGCACGTATGCGCTGGCGATGACCAACACGGCGAACCAGTATGCGGTCATCATGCAGAATCTGACGGGCGGCGCGCAGGCGCACACCTTCACGCGTTTCTACTTCCGTGTGACCAGCGCCACTCTCTCCGCGACCGTCGCGACGGCAACCGATCTCAATGGCAACAATCTGTGGGCGGTCGTCTACGATGCGGGCAGCCATGGCCTCGACATCTACTTCTGGAACGGCTCGCGCACCCGCTTCGACTTCTACTCGCTGGCGAATGTGACATCAGCGAATACCTGGTACTCGCTGGAGATCGAACTGAACGAGGCGACCACTGGGCAGGGCAACGTCTGGCTCAATGGCACGTCGTTGGGCGGCGTGACGGGCAACCTCTCGGCCACCAACCCCGTCAGTCGTGTCTATCTCTGGAACGATGTCGCCAGCACCACCTACTTCGATGACGTAGTCGTATCGAGCGCCTACAACGGACCGCTCGGCGCTGGCCCCGCGATCACCTTCACCCCGACGAGCGCCGCATTCGGCAACCAGGGGGTGAACACGACGAGTTCGGCGCAGACGGTGATGGCGAAGAACACCGGTACGGGCAGTCTGCATATCACCACGGTGACGCTGACCGGGACCAACGCGGGCGACTTCGCCATCAGCGCCAACACCTGTAATGGCGCGACGGTGGCCATCAACGCCACCTGTAGCGTCAGTGTCACCTTCACTCCGGGCGCGGCGGGCAGCCGTAGCGCGTCCCTTTCGTTCGCGGATGACGCGCCCGCCAGCCCACAGGCCGTGGCCCTCACTGGTACCGGCGCTACGCCGCAGGTCAGTTTCAATCCCACGAGTGTGAACTTTGGCAATCAGACGGTGGCCATCACCAGCGCGGCGCAGTCTGTGACGGTGACGAATACTGGCCAGGCCAGCCTGCACATCACGTCGGTTTCGATCACCGGAACGAACGCGGCGGACTTCGCCAAGACGGCGGACACCTGCACCGGAGCGACGGTGGCGGCCAACGCCACCTGTGCGGTCAGTGTCACGTTCACCCCAGGCGCGCTCGGCAGTCGCGGCGCGTCCCTGTCGTTCGCGGACGATGCGCCCGCGAGTCCGCAGGCGGTGGCGCTGAGCGGCACAGGCGCTGGGGCGGCTCCGGCGGTCAGCCTCAATCCCACCAGCCTGAGCTTTGGCGCCCAGAACACGGGCACGACCAGCGCGGCGAAGGCGGTCACGGTCACTAACACAGGCACAGCCAGCCTGCATGTCACTATGGTCTCCCTGGCAGGCGCCAATGCCAGTGACTTTGTCATCAGCGCCGATGCCTGCACGGGGGCGACGGTCGCGGTCAACGCCACCTGCATAGTGAGTGTGACGTTTAAGCCAACCGCCGCTGGCGCGCGCAACGCCTCACTTACCTTTACCGATGATGCGGGCGCCAGTCCCCAGAGCGCGCCGCTCTCTGGCACGGGTGTCGCGCCAGGGATTGCCTTCAATCCGCCGAGTCTGGCCTATGGCAACCAGGGGACAGGCACGACGAGTGCGGCGCAGCCCGTCATCGTCACCAACAATGGTACGGCCAGCCTGCATGTGACCACGGTAACGCTCACCGGAACCAACGCGGGTGACTTCGCCAAGAGCGCGGATACCTGCACTGGGGCCACCGTCGCGATCAACGCGACCTGCACGGTGAGTGTGACGTTCTCGCCAACCGCCACCGGCGCGCGCGTCGCCGCGCTCTCGTTCGCGGATGATGCGACGGGCAGCCCGCAGACGGTTGCGCTGAGTGGAACCGGCACACAGGTGGGCGTCTACCTGCAAGACGGTTTCGAGAGCGGCAATCTGAGCCTGTGGTCGGCCCCGGCTGGCCCTGGCGCCGCTACTGTCGAGAGCACGGTCGTGAATCGGGGAACGAACGCGCTGGCGATGACCAATGCCGCAGGCCAGTATGTGATCCTCTCCCAGAATCTGACGGGTGGCGGCCAGGCGCACACCTTCACCCGCCTCTACTTCCGCATCACCAACGCCAGTGTGTCGGGAACGATGGCCGTCGCAACCGATCTCAATGGCAACAATCTGTGGGCGGTCGTCTACGATGCGGGCAGCCACGGCCTCGACATCTATTTCTGGAATGGCTCGCGCACCCGCTTCGACTTCTACACGACCACCAACCTGATCGCGGCCAACACCTGGTATTCGCTGGAGATCGAGTTGAACGAGGCGACTACGGGTCAGGGCAACGTCTGGTTCAACGGCGCGTCGTTGGGCGGCGTGACGGGCAACCTCTCGGCCACCAACACTCTGAGTCGCATCTATCTGTGGAATGAGTCGGCCAGTACGACGACGTACTTCGACGACATCATCGTCTCGAACCAGTACAACGGGCAGCTACCGTAAGCACTGGTGAGACAATCAACGAACGCAGGCCGCCGGGAGGATACTCCTGGCGGCCTGTTTTTGTCGAATCGACGCTGCTACAATGGTGTTATCAGCATTTGCGCACGTGAAGGAACGTGCCATGTCGGAGGGAACCGATTCATCTCACTGAGAGCCGTCCAGGGTCGGTGTAGCATACACGCTTTGAAGAAAGAGGCTCGCCATGCGGCTCCGAATTCTCCTCATCGCGCTCGGTGGCCTGTTATTGGTGACGCTCGGTGGCTGTGGCTACCAGACTTTTACTGGGCCACCCGGATCAGGATCGCAGACGCCTCAGATTACTCTGAATAACTGCCCGGATCATCCCCCAACCATCTCGGTGACGACGCCCATACCCGCATCCAGCGCTCATACGATCTATGTCAGTAGTAGTGGGAATCTCTATGCGCTCAACGCCGCAACGGGCGCGATGCTCTGGTGCAAGCAGGTCTCTATCACGGAGAAATATTCTTGCCCGGCGACCGTGAGCTGTCCCCCTGGGCCTTTCATCTATTGGGGGCAGCCTGCCGTGGCCGATGGCGTCGTCTATGTCTGCGCGTCTGGCTATGGCGATGGCCAAACCTATGCCTTCCGCGCCGACGATGGCGCATTGCTCTGGCGCGCCGCGAGTGGCTGCGAGTCGGTCTCGACGCCATATGGTGATAACGCGATTCCGCTGATAGATCACGGCGTTGTCTATAGCGGCTCTCGTGCGCTGCGTGCGCAAGATGGGAAGATTCTCTGGTCTACACATGCCGGGCCAACTGGGTATATAGGGTATATGTCGTTCCATGCGCTGGCCAATGGCGTGCTCTATGCCAACGACGACACGAGCGTCTTTGCGGTGAGCGCCAGCGACGGCGCGGTGCGCTGGAAGTACACGCCGCCCGATGGCGCGCCGCCGGGCGGCAGTCTCGCGTTCGCCGATAACCGCGTCTACTACGGCACACTCGATTCGATTGATGGCGCGGAAAAGAGCGTGCTCTATGTGCTCGACGCCACGAACGGCGCGCTGGTGTGGCAATTTTCGATGGGCGCCTATGCGGGCGCGACCATCTCCAACAACCTGATCTATGTCAGTTCGCGTGACCAGTATCTCTATGCGCTGCAAACCAGTGATGGAGCGATCATCTGGCGCAGCAAGTTCTCTATCCCCGTCTATAACTCAGCGGTCAGTGCGAATGGCGCCCTTTATATCACCCTGGATGGCGCTTATGCCCTCGATGGCTTAACCGGCAAGGTTATCTGGCATAAGCCGCTGGATAACAACCAGAGTGTGGGCTTCACGCCCGTAACGGTCGTCGGGAATGTCGTCTATCTTGGGCGTACCGACGGTGAAGGTAATAGCACCATCTACGCGCTGAATGCCGCGACAGGCGCAACCTACTGGCATAGCTCGGAGATACACCAGGTGGCGCCGCTGGTGGTGGTGTAGCGATTTAGGTTCGCTTCTCGTATTCTCGGTGTGATCCAATCCAGACCCAGGTGATCTCATCCCCATCTCTGATACCAAGTGCTCGATAGTTGTCATTGATGCGCGCTGACCAGACACCCGGTCTGTTCTTCAATTCCTTGAAGTATAGCCCACTCCGCCCTGGATTCTCTTTGAACTGGCGATAGGCTTCGTGCGCCTGGCGACGAATCTCAAGTGGCAAGTTGGCAAGAAGTTTCCGAAACCGGGGTGTGGTGTGTGATTTCACCCGGCGTCCTTGTCCTCATCATCCCACTCGCAGGGAGCGGTAGGGCCATTTTTAGCTTCCTGTATCAGCTCATTCAGGAAAGCATCTGATTCAGGTGATTCCAAAAGCGCGTCCCAGCGGGCGTCGGCCAGCCACGACTCGATCTGCGCGGCTAGTTCCTCCTGCGCCTCAGGCGAGAGTGTGGCGGCTTCATTGATCGCGGCTTGCAGTTTCTCGTTCAGCATCGGTAGCCTCCCATCGGTGATACCGCTAGCATATCACGCCGCGCGTCCGTGTTCACCCCTCGGCGCGGGCGGTCACGATGTCGTTGCGGGCCGCCCAGAGGCTGAGGTCGCGCTTCTGGATCGTCGCCGCCATCAGGTCGGGGAAGAGGTCGGGCGTGCAGGCGAACGAGGGACGCCCATCCCGGCGAGCGTCGCCGCGTTGCGCTGGTCGAAGCTGGGCGCGCCCTTGTCGCTGAGCGCCAGCAGGCAGACCATCTGCACGCCGCTCGCCGCGATCTCCGCCGACCGCCGCAGCATCTCCTGGGTGTTGCCGCCCTCATAGAGATCGGTAATCAGCACCAGAATCGTCTGCGCCGGGCGCGTGATGATCTGCTGGCAGTAGGCGAGCGCGCGGTTGATGTCGGTGCCGCCGCCAAGCTGCGTGCCGAAGAGCAGGTCTACCGGGTCTTGCAGGTCCTCGGTCAAATCCACCACCGACGGTATCGAAGACGACCATCCGTGTGCTGACGGCGCGAATCGAGGCCAGCACCGCGCCGAAGATGCCCGCGTAGACCACCGACGAGGCCATCGAGCCGCTCTGATCGACGCAGAGCACGATGTCGCGCAGGGTCGAGCGCTTGTGGCCGTAGCCGATAAGCTTCTCGGCGATGATCGTGCCACGGTCGGGCTGGTAGTTCTTCAGGTTGGCGCGGATGGTGCGATGCCAGTCGATCTCGTTGGCGCGCGGACGATACGAGCGCGTCGAACGATTCAGGCTGCCGCGAATCGCCTGCTGCATCGGGCTGGCTAGCTTGCGCTCCAGATCCTCCACCACTTTGCGCACGACTGCCCGCGCCGTATCTTTCGTCTTGTCGGGGATGACGTGGCTCAGCGAGAGCAGCGTCGCCACCAGATGCACATCGGCGTCCACCTGCTCCAGCATCTCCGGCTCCAGCAGCATCTGCGTCAGGTTCAGCCGCTCCAGCGCGTCCTGCTGCATCACGCGCACCGCCGTCGAGGGGAAGTAGGTGCGGATGTCGCCGAGCCAGCGCGCCACATTGGGTGACGAGCCGCCCAGCCCGGCGGAGCGCTCGCCGTCATAGAGCGCCGCCAGCACCTCGTCCATGCCACGGTCCGTGCCCGCCAGCGCGACGCCGCCCAGCCCCTCCTGCGCCGGGCCGCCCAGCACCAGCCGCCAGCGCCGCAGCCGTTCGTCCTCGATCGGGTCAGTTTTTGGTGTCGTCATAGCTCACCCCCAGTATCCGCGCCAGCACCGGCAAGACCCGCCGCGCGCGCTCATCGTCCACCGCGCCAGACGCGCCAGCGGACTCAGCAGGCGCGGCGGCGCTCTGGTGCAGATGTTTCACTTTCTCGCCCATCGCCCGGCGGGCAGGCGCCTCGAAATCGGTGAACGCGCGTCGCAGCAAGGGCAGCAGCGCCACGAATAGCTCGCCATCCAGCGCGGCCAGCCAGCCATCGAGCGCCTGCCAGAGGCCATCCTGCACCATCATCATCTGCGCGCCACCGCGCAGCACACCCGCCACCCACGCGGCGGCCTCCGGGGCGGGCGTCACGGGCGAGAGTGTCAGCCCGGCCAGGCGGCGCAATTCTTCTTCGTCCAGCACGCGCTGTTCGAGCAGCAGCCGACAGCAGCGGCCACGCGCCAGCCCATGCACGCCATCGCGCTCCATCACGGCGCGCAGCGCGCCCTGCCACGCCAGCCGCAGGTCGTCGCGTTGCAGCATATCCATCGCCTGTTGCGCGTGCTCGATGCTCGCGACCATCTCATTGGCCGCGTCATCATCCAGCGAGGCGCAGGCCGCTGGCAGCCCAACCACGATGCGGGCGTACAGATTATCGACGACGGGCAGCACCCGCTCGGCCCGCGTGCCCCGCACATCGCCATAGCGCGCGACCCTGGCGAGCGGCGGCAGCGCATCCATCAGGCGGCGCACATCGGCGGAGACCGCTGCCCGCGCCTGGATCTGTATGAGCAGATCATCCACCGCGCCGGGCAGATCGGCCAGAATCGCGCGATCCAGCAGGTCGGTCAGCTCGGCCAGATAGCCGGATTTGGCGGCGGATGCGCGCACGGCGGCGGTCGCGGCGGACTCGACGGTGTTGCCCCAGACGTTGGCCTCGATGATGGCGACGGCGAACTCGACCTGCCACTGCACCCGCCAGTATTCGTGGAAGGTGCCCAGCTTATTGCCCAGCGTGCTGCTGCTCGCCCCAATTGATGCCCAGCAGCCGCAGCGCATGGAGCAGTTTGCTCCGCGCACGGTCGGTCTCGTTGCGCAGGTCGAGATCGTAGTCCTTGAAATCGGCCAATGGTGGCAGGCGCAGCCGCCGCTGGCGCGCCTCCAGATCGCGCTGGAGCGGGACGGCGGGCGTCTCTGGCGGCACCTCGCCCATATGCTCGCCAATCTCCAGCTTCTCGCGAATCAGCGTCATCGGCGTGTCATCGCCGTTGCAGAGCACGGTGAGCGTCGCCTCGTGCATCTCCGCCAGCCCCGGCATCGGC
The DNA here is from genome assembly GCA_963702665.1 of uncultured Chloroflexia bacterium. GTDB lineage: Bacteria > Chloroflexota > Ktedonobacteria > Ktedonobacterales > JADMIN01 > DAHUXT01. The sequence continues at coordinate 111,764 of CAVPDP010000005.1, read as the reverse complement.
AGATCGCGCAGCGCCGCCAGCGCCTCGGTCAGCCGCACCGCCTCGATCACGCTGGCGGAGGAGACATCCAGCCCCTCGCCGCGCAGCAGTTGCGCCGCCCGCGCCATCCAGCGGATGCCCATACGGTCGGTCGTCGTCCACAGATGCTCATACCAGCCCGGCGAGCCGACGCCCGCGCCATAGCCACTGCGCCACGCGAGGCGCGAGTTCGTCCAGGGAATCCAGGTCGCCTCGACCTTCGTGTGTGGCAGCTTGCCGAGCAGATCGGCGTCGGCCTTCGCGTTATCACGCTGCGCCAGCGCGGGTGTATGCCACGCGCCACAGACGACGGCGATGCGGCTGAAACCCTCGCCCTCCGCCGCGCGAATCCCCTGGCGCATATGCGCCTCGCGTTGCGCCTCCTCCTCGTCCTTGGGCGTCAGGTCGCTGCGGAGCGCGGTCATCGCCTCCAGGATGCCGTCGAAGAGATCGTTGGCGTTCTGGCGCTGCTCCACCTGGCGCTCCCACCAGAGTTCGTGGTCGGTGTAGCCCGCCGCCTCCGCCAGCATCGCCAGCGGATCGTCACGCACGGTCGGCGCCGCTGTGGCCTCGGTCGCGGGCGCATCGGGTATAGCTTCGGCGACGGCGTCCGCCGCCGGGAGCATCTCAGGCATCAGCCCCGCGCATCGGCCGTTTCAGGGGTGTCCGGCGCCTCGGGCGGTGGTAGCGGCCATCTCCTGCGCCAGCCGCACCGACTGCGGCAGATCGATGAAGCGCGCGGGAATAGTGTGGGTCAGCGCGTAGCGCAGCGCCTGCCACTCCGGCGAGAAGGTGGTGAAGGGATAGTAGACGGCGTTGGCTGGCGCATCGGGCGCGTAGATCAGCAGCGCGACCGGCGGCTTCATCGCCTCATGGGTCAGCAGCGGCAGCACGCCATGCGCGTCGGGTGGGCCTTCCACCAGCACGATATCCGGTTCGAGCCGTTCGAGCGCCTCACGGAGCGCCCGCGCGCAGCCCGGCCCATGATGGCGAATGCCAAAGATGTGAGTGGTCACGGCTACACGTCCTTACAATACCTCGTGGCAGGCCCGATAGAAGTCTTTCCAGCCATTGCGGTCCTTGACCACCGTTTGCAGATATTCCAGCCAGACGATGCGATCCTGCACCGGGTCTTTGATGATGGCCCCGACCAGCCCGGCGGCCAGATCGCCCGCATGCATTGCGCCGTCGCCATAGTAGGCGGCCATCGCCAGCCCGTTGGTCATCACCGAGATCGCCTCGGCGGTGGAGAGCGTGCCGGAGGGCGTCTTCAGCTTGGTCTTGCCGTCGGCGGTCACGCCATCGCGCAGTTCGCGGAAGACCGTGACCACCCGGCGAATCTCTTCGAGCGCGGGTTTCTCGGCGGGCAGGTCCAGCGCGCGGCCAAGCTGCGCCACGCGGCGGTCGACGATGTCCACCTCTTCATCCATCGTCGCGGGCAGCGGCAGCACGACGGTATTGAAGCGCCGCATCAGCGCGCTCGACAGCTCGTTGACGCCCTTATCGCGATTATTGGCGGTGGCGATGACGTTGAACCCCTTCTGCGCCTGCACCTCCGTGTTGAGTTCGGGGACGGGCAGTGTCTTCTCCGAGAGGATGGTAATCAGGGTATCCTGCACCTCGGCGGGGATACGTGTCAACTCCTCGATACGCGCCAGCCTGCCCTCGCGCATCGCCCGCATCATCGGGCTGACGACCAGCGCCTCGCTGGATGGCCCCTCGACCAGCAGCCGCGCATAGTTCCAGCCGTAGCGAATGGCGGACTCGTCGGTGCCAGCGGTGCCCTGGATCAGCAGTGTCGAATCGCCGGTGATGCCTGCGGCCAGGTGCTCAGAGACATACGATTTTGCGGTTCCCGGAAGCCCGTAGAGCAGCAGGGCGCGGTCGGTGGCCAGGGTGGCGACGGCGATCTCGATCAGGCGGGCGTTGCCGATATATTTGGGTGAGATGGTGAAGCCGTTCTCCAGCTTGCCGCCCAGCAGATAGAGGCGCACGGCCCAGGGTGAGAGCACCCAGTTGGGCGGGCGCTGGCGGTCATCCACGCGCACCAGCTCGGCCAGCTCTTCGGCGAACTGCTGCTCGGCGTGCTGCCGCAGGACGGATTCGTTGACGATCGTTCTCAGAGGCCATGTTAATGCAATCTCCTCAATTAGATGACGCTCTCGGCCATAAATGGTGTTTTACTGGTTGATCCGGCCATTGTCGTCTGGCAGACCTCACCCCCAGCCCCTCTCCTCCGAGGAGAGGGGAGTCAGACTGATCCTGTCCCCCGTCGCCGCACTGGCCCGCCGCAGACCCTCCCCTCGTAGGGGAGGGTGGCCGATAGGCCGGGAGAGGTTCGCGCCCGCGCTGACTCGATCAACACAGGAAACACCATCAATGGCCGGGAATACCTCACTGCGCTAATCCACCCGGAATCTCGTCGCGGATGCGCTGGCGCTGGCGCACCGCCTTCAGGAACGTGTCGTGCTGCTCGCGCCAGGTGATCGCGGGCCATTTGTCGCTGGTGTCCTCGGCGATGTCCCACGGCGCCAGCGCCTCATCCAGGCATTCCTGGGGCAAGATGGACGCCTGCTCGTCGGCGCAATCCCGCCAGTCGGGCGCGTAGCCCTTCAAGGATTTTAGCTCGGTGGCGAATGTGCGCAGGCCAGCGAGCCACGCGCGCGCCAGTTCCACGCTCCAGGGGCGCGGCAACGCGGCCACAATCGTCTCCCAGGCAATATCCTGTTTCGACTCGCCCTGCTTCAGTATCTTGAGCGCCATCGCCTCCAGCGCGGCCTGCGGCAACTTTGGCAGCAGCAACTCGCACATTTCGAGCGGCGCGACGCCACCAGTACGACGTTTAGCGAGCTGTTTGCTCCACGCCTCTACCAGTGGCGGAACCCAGTCATGCGCATCGTAGAGAATCGCGGCGCGCGACCAGCCTTCCAGCACATCGCTGCCGTGCTCATCGGTCGCGGCGGCGATCAGGTCGGCGGGCGACATGCCGAACCGCTCGACCCAGTGCGCGGGCGGCGTCACCGCGATGATCTGCATCAGCCACCACGAACGCTCCCCGGTTCCCTGGCGCGTCTTCGCCAGGATGCCGTCACGCTCCCAGCTTTTCTCGTGGGCCGCTGGCAGTGTGGTCGCCAGCTTCTTCTTGCCCATGGTCAGCAGCGTATCGGCGCGAGCTACGGCACGGGCGCGATAGGCTGAGGTTGCGATATGCGCCAGCAGCCGCTGCGCCACAACGCGCACATTGGCGCTGCGGTCATCCAGCGCGGTTTCGAGGAGCGGCTCATCATCGGCGGAGAGATTATCGGCCAGCGCCTCGGCCAGTTCCACACGGAAATCAGCCTTCTCTTGCCGCCAGATGGCCGCGATTTCGTCGCGCGCCTTCGCGGGATCGGTCGCCCGCCAGCGCGCCAGGATTTGCAGACGGTCGGCGGGCGCGCCCTCCTGCCAGATCGTCTCGGCGTCGGCGGGTAGCTCGTCGAGGCGGTGTATCTGGGCGTCGCGCACCCAGGCCCAGGCGCTGTTGAAGGCGCCGAGCCACGCGCCACGCTCGCCCACCACCTGCGCCACCAGTGGCCGCTGCGCAATCGTCGCGCTGCCCAGCGTCAGCGGCAGCATCTCCGGCGGCAGAATCAGTCCGGCGGCGGCCATACGCTCCAGCGCCTCGCGCAGCAGGTCATTCGCGCGCGCGCTCAACAACTGGTGTATCAGGTCGGCGACATGCGCGGGACAGACAGTGAGCGTTTCGGCGGGCGCTGGCGCCAATGGCATGGCCAGCCGCTCAGGCGCGTAGCCCGCCAGGCGATAGACGCTGCGCACACCAGCGGCCAGTAGCAGTCGCTGCTCGACGTTCTCGTCGCTCAGAGAGGCGACCAGTCCCCCTTCAGGCGTGGCGGACGGCAGCGCCTCATCCACGGCAGCGCGCGCGGAGCCGACCAGCGCGGCGTTGACGATGCTCTCCATGCTTCCCATCAGTCGGCCTCCCCCAGCGGATGATAGACGCCATCGCTCAGCATGCCCAGCGGGCGCAACTGACGCCCGTCCCACTCGCCCGCCAGATCGAGCGGGTCAACCCGCCTGAAATCGCCAGCAAGAGCCAGTAGTCGCCGGGCGTCAGCGGCAGCGCCGCGCCTTCGGCGTCATGCACATGCCAGACGCTCCGCAGAGATGTCATAGTGTGGCGTCACCTGCGCCAGCACCGCCAGAAAGCGCTCCTGCCAGGGCTGGCGCGCCAGTGATTCGGCGACGCTGGCGAGATACGGCTCAATCGCGCAGGCGCCGGGAAGCGGGCCAGTCAGCGAGTACACGTCTCCCTGGTGGGCAAGCAGATAGGCGCGTTGTGGATTGGCGCCGGGCCAGAAGCCCAATTCCGCCTGCTGGCTGACACCGGGCATCAGGATCTCGGCAAACGGTTTGCCGAGCATTGCGAACTGGACGATCAACGCCGTCCGTTCGGTGGAGCGCCCGCGCAGCCAGGTATATTGCGCCTGGCCGCGATCCTGCGCATCTACCCACTGGCCGAGAAAGGCCCAGTCGTCGACGATACGCTCGCCCTGTGTCTCCAGCTCTTCGGTGTTATAGGGCCAACCGACGAGATGGCGCACATCCTCGTGGAGTGGCGCATCGAGCGCATCCAGCCGATCAAACGCCTTCGCGAGCAGCGCCACACGGCCCAGGTCGCCGAGCAGCCGATCCGGCCAGTCTGGCGCGGAGCCAGGGAGCGTCGCCATCGCGCGCAGTCGTCCCGCGATACCCGGCGCCTGGGCGTCGGTCATGCGCGCCGCCTGGGTTTCCCAGAAATTCTCAGGCTGTGTCTCGACAGCGGCGAGGCCGTTGCGCATCATGTCATCGAGCCAGAGATTCAGGTTGGCGATGCCCTCGGCGACCAGCTTCTCGCGTTTCTCGGCGCGTTTGGCCTTGCCCTTCTCGCGCGCCTGCTCTTTGGCCGCCGCCTCCTCTGGCGAGAGTGTCGCCTCTGTGGTGTGCTTCTCCTCGCGGGCGTGGCGTTTGGCCAGCCAGTCGGCGACCCATGGCGGCGGCTCGCCCTCGGCGAGGTCGCTGGCCTTCGCGGCAAAGATCAGCATCAGGCCCAGCCCGTGCTTGCAGGGGAATTTGTGGCTGGGGCAGGTGCATTTCACGCTCAGCGTCGCCAGGTCTACCTCTACTTCATAAGGTTTTTTGCCGCTGCCCTGACACTCTCCCCAGAGCGCATCGGGGTTGCGTCCAAGTGATTTCCAGTGGCGGGTATTGGCGAGCTTTCGTCCGGCGCTGGCCGACGCGCTATCTGGCGCCAGCGCAAGCGCCTGCTCGCTGGTAAATGGCATCGTCTCTCCCTCCCCACTGCCGCCCGCTATCTTGTTTTGTGGCTACCTGTCTATTCCCAGGCAGCCAGCCAGAAGCGGTCAGCGCTCCCCACATGATGACATGGCCAATCCCTCTCGGCCTTGAAAGGCCGGAGTACTTTCCAGAGGGCTTGAAAGCCCTCAGGGCTGCCCTGCTCGCCCGCGGGCGAGACGACCATTCATGGTCTCTCTGCTCCTACTCCGGCCATTTATGGCCAGGATGAACATTCGCTGACCCCAGAAGGGCGCATGTCAACCGCCCTATGATACCGTTCCCTCGCGGGATACACAACGAGGAAAAGCGAACGCGCCCGAAACTCGGCAGAATCGCTGGTCGGGCGTGCGGTGGTTGTCGGTACTGGTGCGGATGGTTGCCTTGTGAATGGCGCTGGCGGCTGAAGCCGCGCCTATGGGCCTATGGCCGCAAAGCCCGCCTGCGCGGGCTAGCAGACTACGCCCATAGCCATCTGCCTGCATTGCTCGCCTGGTCCCTCCCCTCGTAGGGGAGGGTGGCCGATAGGCCGGGAGAGGTCTCTGCCCTAGAGCGTCGTGAGAATTTCGGGGCCGCTCTCGGTGATGGCAAGCGTATGCTCGAATTGGGCCGAACGCGAGCCATCCGCCGTGCTGACGATCCAGCCGTCGTCGCCCAGTTTGGTGTCGGCGGAGCCTTCGTTGAGCATTGGCTCGATGGTGAAGACCATTCCGGGACGAATCTCCGCGCCGGTGCCTGCCCTGGCTACGTGCGCGACGAATGGGTCTTCGTGGAGCGTGCGCCCGACGCCGTGGCCGCCATATTCGCGCACGACGCCATAGCCCTCACCCTCGGCGTACTTCTGGATGGCCGCGCCGATATCGCCGATATGCGCGCCTGGCTGCGCCGCCGCGATGCCAAGCTCCAGGCTATGCAGCGTCGCGGTGAGCAGGTGCTCGGTCTTCTCATTGGGCTGGCCGACGGCGAAGGTCACGCACGAGTCGCCGACCCAGCCGCGATAGATGACGCCGATATCGATGCCGATGATATCGCCCTCCTCCAGGAGTTGATGCGTGCTGGGGATGCCGTGGCAGATGACGTCATTGATGGCGACGCAGATCGTCGCGGGGAAGGCGGGACGTATCAGCCGCCCGCGATTGGTCAGCGCGCCGTAGCCCTTATAGATGGGCATCGCGCCCTGGTCGCGAATGAACTTCTCGGCGATGCTATCCAGTTCGCCGGTGGAGACGCCGGGCTTGACGTGCGGGCGCAGCTCCTCGTAGGTTTCGGCGACGAGGCGGCCAGCCGCGCGCAACTTCTCGATCTGGTCGGGGGATTTGAGCAAAATAGCCATATCAATAATGCCTTTGTCAACTCTTGTTGTGACGATGTTGTGACGATATTTTGCGTGTGCTTTGTCCATATTGGCAAGGCCTCTATGCAGTATACAATCTTACGCTGGCGAATGGGGGGTGTAGGGGTGAGGGGCTGGCGGCTGAAGCCGCGCCTAAGCGCCTACGGCCACAAAACCCGCCTGTGCGGGTTCGCCAGATCCCCGCCCAGGCGCTGTCCCTTCTCGTTTGTACAAACAACATCAGTCAGGGGAAGAGGGGCGGGGCTGGCGACCGCCCTCTCCCCCTAACCCCCTCCCCTCAAAGGGAGGGGGAACCAGACGCGGAACATACGTTGCCAGCGGGCGCGCTGGTGGCTCAGTCCCTCCCCTTTAGGGGAGGGTGGCCGAAGGCCGGGAGAGGGCCGTGCCCCAGCAACACACGTGACAGAATTGATATGAAACAGCATCATGCTGCGGATACGGCCCGCCTACATCGCTATCGCTTGAGCGCCTGCTTCACCAGGTCGGGGATGTCGAAGATCGTGTCGGCCACCGGCACATGCGCCGCCTGGAGCGCCTCGACCTTGCCCTGCGCCGTCCCCGTCTTGCCGGAGATGATCGCGCCCGCGTGGCCCATGCGCTTGCCTGCGGGCGCCGTCCGCCCGGAGATGAAGCCGATGACGGGCTTGCTCATCGTCGCCGCGTAGGCCGCCGCGTCCTCCTCGTCGCTGCCGCCGATCTCGCCGCACATCACCACCGCCGCCGTCTTGGGGTCAGCCTCGAAGAGCCGCAGGCAGTCGATGAACGTGGTGCCGATGATCGGGTCGCCGCCGATGCCGATGCACGACGACTGGCCGAGTTCCGACTGCGTCAGCAGCGCCACCACCTCATAGGTGAGCGTGCCGGAGCGCGAGACGAAGCCGATATCGCCCTCTTTGAAGATGTGATACGGCATGATGCCAACCTTGCCCGCGCCGGGAGTCGCCAGCCCTGGGCAGTTCGGCCCGATCAGCCGCGTCGGATGCTCCTTGAGGAAGGCGGCGACGCGCGTCATGTCGTTCACCGGGATGTTTTCGGTGATGCAGACGACCAGCTCCATCCCGGCGGCGGCGGACTCCATGATGGCGTCGGCGGCGCCCAGCGGCGGGACGAAGATGCACGAGACGGTGGCGCCGGTCTGTTTGCGCGCCTCCTCGATGGTGTCGAAGACGGGCAGCCCCTCGACGGTCTGGCCGCCCTTGCCGGGGGTGACGCCGCCGACGACCTGCGTGCCGGAGGCCAGCATGCCCTTGGTGTGATACAGCCCCTCGCGGCCGGTGATGCCCTGCACGATGACGCGCGAGCTTGTGTCGTATAGAATGCTCATCTGCTTGTTAGCTCCTGGCCTTGATCGCGGCGACAATCTTCTGCGCGCCGTCGCGCATATCGGTACCCCAGGTGAGGCCAGCGTCGGCCAGCAGGGCGCGCCCCTCGACCTCGCCGGTGCCGGAGAGGCGGGCGACGATGGGCATCCCTTTGGGAAGCTCCTCCTGGGCCATGATGATGCCCTTGGCCACCTCTTCACCGCGCGTGATGCCGCCAAAGATGTTCACCAGAATGCCGCGCACCTGGGGGTCGCGGGCGACGAAGAGCAGCGCCTTCTTCATCACCTCGGCCTTGGCGCCGCCGCCGATATCCAGGAAGTTGGCGGGCTTGCCGCCGGAGCGCGCGACCATATCGAGCGTGGTCATGACGAGGCCCGCGCCGTTGCCGATGATGCCAACATCGCCGTCGAGCTTGACATAGGTCAGCCCCTCGGCCTTGGCCTCATACTCCAGCGGATTCGACTCTTCCGGCTCGGCCCAACTGGCGAACTCTTTCTGGCGCGGCAGGGCGGCGTCGTCGATGAGTATCTTGCCGTCGGCGGCGAGCACCTGGCCATCGGCGGTGAGGGCGAGCGGGTTGATCTCGGCGAGGGTGGCGTCGCTTTCGGTATAGGCGCGGGCCAGCGCGGAGAGAATCGCGCCGCCGCGTGCGACGACGGTGGAGGGCATGCCCGCCTGGGCGAGCAGGTCGCGCGCCTGCCACGCGGGCAGTCCCCAGCGCACGTCGATGGCGTGCTTGATGATCTTTTCGGGCGCTGTCTCGGCGACCTCTTCGATATCGACGCCGCCCGCCGCGCTGACCATGACGACCGGGCGCCTGGCTGGCGCGGTCGAGGACGATGCCGACGTAATACTCGCTGGCGATGGCGATCTTGGGCGTGACCAGCACTTTCTCGACGGTCAGCCCTTTGATGTCCATCCCAAGCACACGGCTCGCGGCGTCGCGCGCCTGTTCGGGCGTATCGCCAAACTGGATGCCGCCCGCCTTGCCACGTCCGCCGACGTAGACCTGCGCCTTGATGACGACGGGTTCGCCAAACTCGCGGGCGATTGCCTCGGCCTGTTCCGGCGTGGTGGCGATTTTGCCCGGCTGCACGGGGATGCCGTACCGGCGCATGATCTCTTTCGCCTGGTACTCATGAATCTTCAATGGTTCAGCTCCCTGATGATAGTAAGGGGCAACGCTGGCTGGCGGCTGAAGCCGCGCCTAAGGGCCTTCGGCCACAAAGCCCGCCTGCGCGGGCTAGCAGAATCAGAAGTATATGGCCCCATCGCCATGTGGCGGCATGCGCTGCCCTGCCAAATAGCTCTACTCAGAGATATTACCACGAGCTATGGCGGCTGGCCGCTGAACTGGTTTCGCCGCGCTTCATGCAGCGTGCAGGCTATCCATCCTAACCTCTCGCTTGGTACGTCGTATAGGGATATATGTGCCAAGCAGGAGGAGTATCAGGTGAGCGAGCAGGCAGATAGACGGCCACAAGTCATGACCGCATCCAGAGTCGAATGGACACGCGGTGAGGAGATACCGATAAGCGAGGAACGGAAGGCAGAACTGCAGGGCTATTTTGACCGATGGAAGGCAGAAAAAGAACACGGCAAGCGGAAGGAGCCGTTTCGATAGAGGGCCCAGGGAAATGCGGGGCGTGTCGACTTACTGGTGGCCGACGTATTCTGGCTAGCTGACACAGTCGAGGCCAGGCAATTTTGGCCAGGTGCCTAATCTGCAGTCTAGAAGGCGCGTTCCTTAGCCAGGCTCATCTAGAAGGCGCATACCTTGGTGAGGCCCATCTTAAGAGGCCAACCTGATTGAGGCACAACTCCAAGAGGCCGAACTTATCATGACACACTTGGAAGGTGCGGACCTCGCCGCTGCATGGCTGGAAAAGGGCGGTTTTCTCGCAGCGCACTTCAGGGTGCCGACCTTAGTGGGGCAAATCTGAAGGGTGCCATCGTCAGTGAAGCGCATCTAGAGGGTGCATCCCTATGCGGGACACGACTAGAAGGTGCGGATCTGACTAAGGATTCGATGAGCAAGGTGCGCCAATTGCAAGTGCATTTCTCGACGACAGCAACAAGTACTTAACGATGTCGCGCTTGGCAATAACGAGTTGGGCTACGTCTCTCTCGCTGATGTCCGCTGGCGCGATGCCAACCTAGCAGTGGTGGACTGGACTTGGACGCAGCCCGGTTTCCTGGCATCCGTAAGCGTATTGATGGTATCGAATTGGGCGACGTGCGTGAGGCGCGCAAGCCAACCATGCCAGGAGACAAGCCAAAGAGTGACGAAAACTGGATAATCGAGCTACAAGACGCTGTTCGCGCCAATCGCCAACTTGCCACTGCCCTACGTCAGCAAGGTTTAAACGAGGATGCTGATAGATTCGCCTATAAGGCGCAGAAGCTCCAGCGGCAAGTACTCCGACGCCAACAGCGTTATGGTGCGGCTTTCGGCTCCTGGCTGCTTGATGTCATCGCGGGGTATGGCTACAAGCCGATGCGTACGCTCGCTGTTTATCTGCTCTCCATAACTATCTTTGCCATCGCTTACTTCATACTGGGCCAAACAGTGGGGCCACACTTATCACCACTGGGCGCGTTTGTGTTCAGCATGACCAGCTTTCATGGACGTGGGTTCTTCCCCGGTGGCATCGTCTTGGATGACCCCATTACAGTACTGGCGGCTTTCGAGGCATTTGTCGGCCTCGTTGTCGAGGTGTCCTTCATCGCCACCTTCACCCAGCGCTTCTTCGCGCGGTGAGACTGCCATCAACCATACTGCTCTTGGCGGCTCTCATCGAGCAATCGCTCGTCGTCTAATCGGCGTATCGGTGCGGGCAATGCCACGCAGGCTAGCAGCGCTGCCGCCCTTTGGCGCTGGTGGTAGCTCACGCCTCGTATCCTGCGTCAGCGCCTGCATGATCTCCTGTGCAAGCGCTACCTGTTCTTCTGGCGGCAACTGATGCACCGCATCGAGAATCGCCTGCCGTGTCAACTGAGGCATTGTGGCCTCCTCTCCTCACTAAAACACGAAATATCCTGGCGCCATCTGAAGTATATCCCATTGCTGTGTTTCATACGCGGCGCGATATGCGGCCTCACCCTGGCTTTTCGGCGCTGACGAGCTTCGCCGCGACGAGGTGGCTGCCGTACCAGAAACGCCAACCGAGGTTGCGCTGTCGCGCGTTGACCATATCGCACTGACGGAGCCGCTCCATATACGCCGCCGTCGCGCGAATATCCACGATCATGAGCCTGCCGCCGGGCTTGAGTAGCCGCACGGCCTCGTCAATCGCCTGGGCGCGACCAGCGGCGCTGGGAATGTTGTGTATTGCCAGGCTCGAAAGCACGAGATCACAGGATGCGTCTGGCAACGGAATGTCGCGCATATCGGCGGTCAGCAACTCGATGCGCTGTGCGTCCACTCCCTCGCGTGCGGCGTTGCGCCGGGTCTCCGCCGGATCGTTGCCCGATTGGTCGCGTGTCTTCCACAGGTCGATCCCGGTGACTTTGCCGTTGGGCAGCAATTGCGCCGCCATCAACAGCACCGCGCCCCGTCCGCAGCCCAGATCGGCGACCTGCTCATCGCCCCGCAGCGCTAGCCCAGTGAGCAACTCGGCCCAGACGCGGAACTTGCCCACGCGGGTCGTGTAGATATAGCTGGCCGCGCTGAGCAGCATGTAGATCGCGTAGATCAGGCAGACCACCGCCAGAATCGGCTGCTGGAACAGCCAGAAACTTGCGATGGTCATCCCCACCAGGGCTACGCCGATGGCCACGAACATGATCGGCACATAGGGCGCGTCGAACCCATAGTCGCCACGACGTTGGGCGAGACGATCTGCCGAAACAGCAGGTGATTCAGTCATAGACTCCCTCGTGTCCTGGGGCCGCTTTTGGGGTTGTGGCCAACTATGCCATGGTGGGGCGCATCCACTCAGGCTAGCTCAGAGACGTGTTCGTCCTCGTACTGCTCGATCAGCGTCCCCACGATCTCCATGAGGGAGGCCAGTGGATGGGTCTCGTCTTCGCCGACACGATCTATCAGTGAGTCGAGCAGGGCAACGAGGCGCTGGTACTCCTCCTCCGAATGAGGAACAAAGAGCCAGGGGGCCAGGTCGGGCCATAGCCGCTCGACAGAGTCGATTTTGCTGGTGGACATCGACATCACCCTTAACACATCACATTCCCTTGATGCCTGTACGGCCTACCGCACTGTAGCCGCCCGCATCCCCTGCATCGCCTCGGCCAGCACCGCGAGCGCCCGGTCGATATCCGCCTCGCCGATGCCGTAGTGCGTCACCGCGCGGATACGGCCATCGTCGCCGCCGGAGAGCAGCACGCCCGACTGCGCCGCGACCGTCACCAGCGGGGTAACATCGGCGGCCGTGCCATCGTCAGCGCGCACGCCGAAGAAGAGGATGTTCGTCTCGACGGTCTCCGGCGCGATGGTGATGCCCGGAATCGCCGCCAGCCCCTCGGCCAGCTTCTTCGCGTTGGCGTGGTCGTCGGCCAGCCGCTCGACCATCTCCGTCAGCCCGATGATGCCCGCCGCCGCCAGAATGCCCGCCTGGCGCATGCCGCCGCCGAGCAACTTGCGGATGCGCCGCCCCTCTTCGATGAAGGCGCGCGACCCCACCACCATCGAGCCAACCGGCGCGCTCAGCCCCTTCGAGAGGCAGAACTGCACGCTATCCACCTCCGCCGCCAGCGCACTCACCGGGATGCCCAGCGCCACGGCGGCGTTGAAGACGCGCGCGCCATCCATATGCACCGGCAGATCGCGCGCCCGCGCAGGCGCCGCCAACTCGCGCAGCGTCTCGGCGCTCAGCACACGCCCGCCGACCATGTTGTGCGTGTTCTCCAGGCAGAGCAGTCCCGTGCGCGCCTCGTGGACATCGTCGCCCTGGAAGGCGCGGGCCAGCCGCTCGCGGTCGAGCGTGCCATCCGCCAGCGTCGGCACCGGGCGCGTCGGGGAGCCGTTGAGCCGGGCGGGGCCGCCCACCTCGTAGAGATAGGTGTGCGAGCGGTCGCCCATCACGATCTCGTCGCCCCGGCGGCAGTGGGTGAGCATGGCGACGGCGTTGCCCATCGTCCCGGAGGCCACGAAGAGCGCCGCCTCTTTGCCCAGCATGGACGCCGCCAGTTCTTCCAGCTGGTTGACCGTGGGATCCTCGCCATAGACATCGTCGCCAACCTCGGCGCGATACATCGCCTCGCGCATGGCGGGCGAGGGATGCGTCACGGTGTCGCTGCGCAGGTCGATCTTCTCACCGCTGGCCAGCGCGCCGATGCGGGCTTCGTAGCTGCTGCTCATCGCAAATATCCTCGTAAAGCTCAGGAGACGCTTTTCTACGCAAGCATCGTAGCACAGGAGGCATTGGAAAGTACCAGTGCAGCGGCGCAACCGGCAAATATGACACAAGGTGTCCGCTTGGCCGCTGTACACTCATGGTAGCTTGAACGGATGCGCGAGTTTCCACAGGAGGCGGATATGGCGCAGAAAGCGGAGATGCTGGCGGCGTTTGCCCAGACGGGCACAGTACTCGACGATTTTGTGGCGAGCCGCAGCGCGGACGAACGCGGCGACCCTGGCGGCAGGAAGGACGACTATTCGGCGAAGGAGCTGGTCGCCCTCACGGGCTTCTGGATGCGCTACATGGTCGAGCGCATGGGGTTCTATACGCGGGGCGCCGAGCCGCCGCGCAAGGTAGACTTCGACGCGCTCAACCGCGACGAGATTGCCCGGCAGGCCAGCCAGTCATGGGACGATGTAGCCCAGGCGACGCGCGCCGATCTGGCGGCGCTGGTCGCGGCGGTCGCGCAATCCTCCGAGGCGTTTTTGCTGACGCCGAACTACTACGGCGACTACCCTCCCGGCCCCATCGAGGGCGAGATTCTGGCCAATGGCTTCACCTGGGCGTTGCAGGAGATCGAGAAGTATTATCGGCGCCGGGGCGAGGCCGCGCGCGCTGCGGACATCCACGCCCGGCTGGTCGCCGTCGATGGCGAGCCGGAGACAGTGACCTGCGACCTGATGACGGCGGAGCAGATACATAGCGCGTCGCCGCAGCCGCTCATCATTGACGTGCGCGGCCCCAAAGAGTACGCTGCGGGACACCTGCCCGGCGCACGCAATCTGCCGCTCGGCAAGCTGACCAGGCTGGTTGCCAGGGACGGCGCGCTCCCGAAAGATCGCCCCATCGTCACCTACTGCAATATGCATCATCCGGGGCAGTCGCGCGGCGAACGAGCGGCGGCGTTGCTGGCGGAACACGGCTTCGCGGCGGCGGCGCTGGCGGGCGGCTTTTCCGCCTGGACGGAGCAATTTCCGACAGAGACGAGCGCGGCGGAGTGAGGGATATAGTTTGCCCTCTGCTTCCCCCTCTCTTGTGAGAGAGAGGGTTAGCGTCTGAAAAATGGAAGCATACCGAAGAAGGGAGAGTAGATCATGGGGGAGCAACTGGGCGACCGCTCACTCCAGGGAAAGGTCGCGTTGGTAGCTGGAGCCACCCGCGGCGCGGGACGCGCGATCGCTGTTGAGCTTTGCCGAGCCGGAGCCTTTGTCTACGCCACGGGGCGCAGCAGTCGCTTGAGCGGCCCGTCAGATATGGATCGGCCCGAGACCATTGAGGAAACCGGCGAGCTGATGCTCGCGACCGGCGGAGAGGGCGTGGCTCTCCGCGTCGATCACTTGGATGTGGATGCGGTGGAGGATCTCGTGGCCCGCATCGAGGCGGAGCGCGGTCGGTTGGACATCCTCGTCAATGACATCTTCGGTGGTCATAAGTATACGCAGTGGGACAAGAAGCTCTGGGAGCATGACCTGACGGGCGGGCTCTACATGCTGCGCATGGGGGTGCATACGCACCTCATCACCAGCGCCAAAGCCCTCCCGCTCCTCCTGCGGAGCGGAGATGGGCTTGTGGTCGAGATGACCGATGGCACGTCGGCGTACAACAAGGCCTTTCGCCGTAACGTCGGCTTCTACTACGATCTGGTGAAGGCCAACGCCGAACGGATCGCCCTGGCGTTGGCGGCTGAACTCGAAGACGAGAGTTGTACAGCAGTGGCTGTGACCCCCGGCTGGATGCGCTCGGAGCAGATGCTGGAGGATTTTGGCGTGACGGAAGAGAACTGGCGCGATGCGCTCGCGCACGAGCCGCACTTCTGCATCTCGGAGACGCCCGCCTACGTAGCGCGAGGGATTGTGGCGCTGGCAGCCGATCCCACGGGACGTCGTCAGTACGCCGGGCAGGTGCTCTCGAGCGCGGACTTGGCCCGCATCTACGGCGTGACGGACGTCGATGGATCGCAACCGGATTGCTGGCGCTATACGGTCGAGGTGCAGGATCCGGGCCTGCCCGCGACCGAAGTGGGCTATCGCTAGTTATCCAGCGGCGGCGCTGGCGGGCGGCTTTTCCGCCTGGACGGCGCGCTTCCCAGCCGAGATAGACGTATCAGAGTAATCGAGGAGAATCCATGACTGACCAGAATGAATTACAGGAGTCACAGGAGCCTGTAGCCAGCCCGCTGAGCGCGCCCGCAGGCTACGGGTTCCCCAAAGACGCCGAGGGACTGCTGGCGTGGTCGCATGCCGAGCAACTATTGGAGCAGGCGCATAGCTACTGGCTGGCCACGACCTATCCCGACGGGCGGCCGCACGTGACGCCACTCTGGGGCGCCTGGATTGATGGCGCGCTCTACTTCGACGGCCATCCACGCACCCGCTGGGCGCGCAACATCGCGGCCAATCCCCATGTCTGCGTTCATCTGGAAAGCGGCGAGGATGTGGTGATCCTCGAAGGGCGTGGTCGAAGATGTCACCACCGACGCGGCGCTGGGGCAGCGCATCGTCGCTGCCTGGATGGCCAAATATGGGAAGCTGCCACCCGACCCGGCGGGCAGCGGCCTGTTTCGCATGCGGCCCCACGTCGGGCGCGGCTGGAGCCATGAGTCACTGAAAGACGGCGCTCGCTGGCAATTCGCCTGACTGCGTGGACAGTACAGTTGCGCTCTGGCCCACCAGACGCCCTGGTGGCGCACGCTCTGCAGCCTGCGCAGGCAGGCTTTGTGGTGCGCAGCGCACCCTTAGGCGCGGCTTCAGCCGCCAGCCGCTTGGCGCGGCTGAGGTCATCGGCTCATTGCCGCGCAACCACGGCGACGGCGACGCAGGGGCCAGTGTTGGCGCCGATGGCCGGGCCAAGCCAGGTCTTTTGAATCGGGCCACGATACTGCTCGGCGAGAATAGTTTCGATCTGCCCAATCGACTCGATGCTGGTGCCACAGACGAGCATCGTCTCGATAGCGCCGACATCGCGCACCAGTTCGCGCAGCCGCAGCAGCCCCCGCGCACGCGGACGCACTGTTTCGACTGGCGTCACCTCGCCCTGCTCGATGGTGATGATCGGATGCGCGTCGAGCATGGTTCCCAGCAACTCGCGGGCGCGCCCGATGCGTCCATTGCGCCGCAGTTGCTCCAGCGACTCCACCAGCGCATACATCCGCGTGCGCGCCAGAATCGAGATGGTGGTCTCGTGGATCACCTGCGCGGGCGCGCCCATGCGGGCAAGCTGCGCGGCGCGGATCACCGCTGGCCACATCCCAATTCCGGCCTGCTGTGAGTCGATGACATCAATCGCATTGGGGGCAAGCGAATCTCTGGCGGCTCTGGCGTGCTGCACCAATTTGCTCAGATGGCTCGACACATGGATCGAGATAATCACGCTCGCGCCCTGAGAGAAGGCCATCTGATAGGTATGGTAGAACTCGTGGGGCGCCGCTGGCTCGGTGTGCGGCGGCGTGCGCAGCCGGGGAAGGCGCGCGTAGAATTGGGTCGCCGTGATGTCAACGCCGTCGCGAAAGCTTTCGCCATCCATAATGATCCGACTTGGCACCACGGCGACACCTATCGCCTGTGCGTGGCTTGGCAGGATATCCGAGGCGCTGTCGGTGACGACGCGCACGCGCGGGGGACCTGGCGAGGGTGATGGATCCCGAGCCGAGGATGGACGATTCCACATGGAAGATCGCGTGTATTCGCTCATGGTGTGTCACCTCGCCACTCGCCCAACTGGTGGACTCCGTGCTTCAGACAACCAATCGAGGATATTGCGCGATTATACACCGTGCTCGCGAGATAATCCAGTGTCCTGATGTCGTCTTATACGTTGAAGTTACGTTATGAGTGATGAAGAGAGCGCCCGGCCGTCCTGGAAAGTTGCGGGCAGTGGGCGCGAAGGTGCATCATAGAGGCCACGAGCAGTCGCATGTGGTTGCATAGGGAGAACTTTCACCGCCCACTGCGTGGCGATGGAGGAGGGAATGGGCATGGCGGCAAGGAGCGGGCAGAGGCGCGTGGCGTTGACAGTGATAGCGTTCGCGCTGGCGTTGGGTATTCCGATGATGACAGTTCAATCGACGCGCGCTGCGGAACAAGATCGCCCGCCACAGTCCGTCGCCGCCGCCCGCGTGGCTGTCGTGCGCGTGTTGACCTACTATTACGGCACGACCAGCAACAATGCGGCGCCGATTCCCGTGCTTTCGCCCTGCGCCTCGGATGGCGTATTGATCGGCACGACCAGCCAGGGTGGGAATCTGAATACCGCTAACTATGTGCTGACGCCCACCGCCGCAGTCAACCCACTGGTGCCGTGTCAGGGCGCGCAGGCCGCCTTTCAGCAGTTGAATGGCACGGCGTCGAGTTGGGGCATCACCCGTATCCAGGTCGTGCTCGATGTCGCCTATACCGGCGCCGACCAGGCGCAGCGTGGCAGTATCACCTATAACATCAGCCCCGGCCTCGTCACGACGAATGGTGGCCCCGGCACACCCCGCCTGCTGGCCCTGCCGCTGGCGAACGCCACTGGCTCGCCCAATCATGATCTGCCCGTGCTCTCGATCCCTCAGCCCTCAGACGCCCCCGCCAGCGGAACGCCCCAGGTGATCGACCTGACCGGCCACGACGGCCAGCCACTCAATCGCGATGCCGTGCGGACGGGCGAGATCAACGATACGCTCTATCCCATCAGCGTCTCCGCCGACCAGATTCCCCAGACGCCCAAGGCTAGTGGCGGCGGCAACGACGACGCCCGGCGCGACGGCCGCCGGAAAAACGCCCGCCGTCACACCTACCGCAGTTGGGACAGCATCGGCATCGGCGCGGCGGAGGTGGATAGCAACGGGCGTCTCGTCGGTATGGTGGTGAGCGATAGCAACGGCAACCATGTGCTGGCGCCACTGGCAGAGGTGAAAAAAGCGGTTGGCTCGATCACGAGTCAACCGGGCCCGCTGATGACCGCCTGGCAGAATGGCATCGCCGCCTTCTATGCGTCACCGCCAAATTACGCGTCCGCCGCAACCGCCTTTCACGGGCTGCTCACCTCGGCGCCAGATTTCGCGGGCGTCAAACCCTTATCTGGACGCCGCGCAACAGCAGACGACCACCATTCCGCCGCTGACGGTCATCTCGACGCCCGCGCCCAATGGCATCTTGCCGGGCATCCCAGGGACATCGAATATCAGCATGCGGACGCTGCTCATCATCGGCGGCGGTGTGGTCGCTGGTCTGCTCGTGCTGGCGGCGGCGGCGCTGATTGTGTTGCGGCGGCGGCGCTCGCTGGCTCCGGCGTTTCTGCGGACACCGCCCGACGAGGTTGGGCTTGATCTGCTGCCACGTGATTCGATGTATGAGCTTCCGGCGATGAATGCGCCATCATCTATCCCGGCGGTCAGGCCACCGCAGCGCCGCTCACAGCCCTACTCACAGCCACGGCCAGCGCGAGACATCGAAGATGTTCCGACGGGGATCATGCCCACCATGCCCCCAGCGCCAGCCGCCACCGGCGCGCCGGGGCCACGACGCACCGTGCCAATGGCGCCGTCGGATTTCGCCGAGCCGCGCTCACCGACGCAATCGCGCAAGAACACGAGCCTCATGTCATATGCGGCGGGGCTGACGCATCCGGGTGTCAAGCGCGCCTCCGAGCCTAACCAGGATAACATCCTCGCGTTGCATGGCGTGCGGGTGGCTGGTTCGCGTCCCCAGCCCTATGGCCTCTTCATCGTCGCCGATGGCATGGGTGGACATCTGAATGGCCAGGAAGCCAGTCGGCTGGCTATCGAAATCGTGACCCGCAGCGTCATGCAGGCGCTCAACACCAGCCAGCCACTCGATGGCTCGGCGCTGGCGGGGGTTCTGCACGACGGCCTGCAACACGCCAATGACGAGCTGCGGCGCCGCAACACCAGTGAGCGCGCTGATATGGGCACCACGATGACGGCGGCGCTCGTCGTGGATGACCAGGCTGTCGTCGTCAATGTCGGCGATAGCCGCACCTATTTGATGAGTCCCGATGCGGGCCTGCGCCAGATCACGATGGATCATTCAGTGGTGGCCAGTCTGGTGAGCGCGGGGGTGATTCGCCCCGACGAGGTCTACACACATCCCCGCCGCAATCAGATTTACCGCAGCCTTGGCGGGGAGGAGGATCGTGTCGACGTCGATGTCTTCCCGATCACGCTGCAGGCGGGCGATAAGCTGCTGCTCTGTTCGGATGGCCTGTGGGAGATGGTGCGCGATCCACAGATTGAACACATTCTGCGGGCGACCGCTGACGCGCAGCAGGCGGCGCAGTTGCTGGTGCGCGAGGCGAATACGAATGGTGGCGAAGATAATATCAGCGCGCTGGTGGTGCGGCTGGTGGACGATCTGCCCCAGAACGCCCAGCCGGGCATGCGTGTGATTGTCGCGCCAACAGCGCCAACAGCGGCCACTGCGGAGGTCAGCCCACCTCATCCGTGACCGCTTCGCAGGGGCGCCATGTCGATGGGATGGCGCCGAATCCGGCCCTATCGATCATCTCGAAGGCGGTGTTCGGACGGCATAACGCCTCTGTTAGTCCGGGCGCGTTGTGCCGCGCACCGCCACATGATATACTTTTCCTGATTTGGTGGGGCTTACATCGGCGTGTGGGTGGTGAGGATGTAGCCAATCGAGCGGCTCCTCTCTGTTTATCTACCACCTACCGGCACGATAGCGCATATCCATATCATCTCCGCAATCATTCATTATTGTCTCCCCTTATGGGGGCTGTACAACGGCTGCTTCTGCTCCACTACGACAGGCTATCCGGCCCGTTGTTGGAGGAGGGGGATGTTTTTTCCACACCACATGAACATGCGGTGTGAAAAACATATGCAGAAGCGCCGGGAGGGATACTATGGATGAACATGGCTGGAGGGGGCAGGGAGGCCCAAGTCAGCCTGACACAGGAATTGCCCAGGCGCTTGCCTATTACGTGAGGTATGGCGGCGAGCTGCTGGGTGCGCGACGGTCTGATAATCCATTGACATTAACGCATGTCCGCTGGCATGACCAGGCGGGACATGTGCTCGATGCCATCCACTCACCGGAAATGGACGGCGCTGTTGACGCCGCTGAACGCGAGGTCTGGGTGCAACTGGCGCTCGATCTCCCGATTGCCGCGGCGGGCATGTATGGGGCAAGGGCTCCCTGGGAGCGTCTGGCGCTAGGCCAGGATCGGGCTGCGGAACTGTACAATCAACTTCGTCGCTCGCTGTCCAGCCGGGTCTCTGGCAACAGCAATAATCCAGCGCACTGGTCCCCTGGCCCAGGCGCGCCCCCACAACAGGCTAACTCGGCGTCTCCGAATCGTCCCGGTTTCAACGGGGGATGGAACGGAGGGCAGCCAGCGGTACCCAGCGGTACGTATCCGCCACCATTTCCACGGCAGGCGCCATTCCAGCAACAGGCATCGTTCCAGCCGTCATCGTTCCAGGGTGGCGCCGCGCCTGGTTCACCACAGGGGCCGCAGGGTCCTGGTATGCCAATGCACGCTGCCGATGACGCATCGGCGCGGGGATCGGTGGGCGAGGCGCGGAGGCGCGCGAGTGGACTAATACGGTACGTCAGACGCAGGATCCAGAGGTCACGGTGATTCCTTGCATCGAAGTGGAATTACCGCCCGTGCTGACAGATCCCTCTGCGGCGGATCAGGCGCGTGACTTTACGCGTGATGTCGCGCGCCACTTCAATCGTTCAGCGCGCCAGGTGCAGCAGGTGCGCGAGACACGTGGCTGGATGCGCAATGGCAAGATGGTGCTGGCCGCTCGTTTCGCGGTGGCGCCTGGCTCGCGGGTACCCTCTCACACGGAGATGGAGAATGTCGCGCGGATGCTGGGAGATGCGCTGGCCCGCAACATGTTGCCCTATACGCGCATGACCTTCGCCGAGCCGGGCGAGTGGACACAGGGCATCGGCCTGCCAGAGTAGCCTTCGATCCACCCGCAACAAAGCCCCCAACTGGTGAATCCTGGTTCACTGGCTGGGGGCTTTGTGTTGTCGGGTCATCGCGGGCGCGAACCTCTCCCGGCCTTCGGCCACCCTCCCCTACGAGGGGAGGGACCAGGCGACCAGCGCGGCGACGGGGCAGGACCAGTCTGGCTCCCCTCCCTTTTAGGGGAGGGGCCGGGGGAGAGGGCCGTCCGGCGACAACAATCTTGACGGACGCGTTATTAAACACCATCACGGCCGGGATCGTCCCACCATTGCGTAAAACTGTGTTCACGCGCCAGACATCTGTCTACGGCTGGCGATCTCCGACGGAACCGATCTGCGAGACGCCTGCCTCGGACCGTGACGCGCTGGCGGGCGGTTTGCGTCTGACAGCGGCATCGCCACTCACGCGCGCGCGCAGCACCCAGACGAATCCCTCGATGAAGATTTTGCGTGACATCTTCGACTTGCCCACCCGGCGATCCTCGAAGATGATGGGTAGCTCGCGAATGCGGAAACCGCTCTTCCAGAAATTGTAGGCCATCTCCACCTGGAAGGCATAGCCCTGGGCGCGAATCGCGTCGAGGTTCAGGGCGCGCAGAGCCGCAGTGCGGTAGCAGCGGTAGCCAGCCGTGCAATCGTGTACGGGGATACCGAGGACGGCGCGTGCGAAGATATTGCCACCGCCGCTGATGAATTTGCGCAGCCGCGACCAATTGGGTGTGCCCCCGCCTTTGACATAGCGCGACCCAATCACCAGATCGGCGTTCTCGGCCAGAGCGAGGAACTGTGGCAGGTAGATGGGGTTGTGCGAGAAATCGGCGTCCATCTCGAAGACGAGGTCGTAGCCCTGCTCGATGGCGTAACGGAAGCCAGCGATGTACGCGGTTCCCAGGCCCATCTTGCCGGGGCGATGCAGCACGTGTATGGAGCCATCGCGCGCCGCCAGTTCGTCGGCGATTTTGCCGGTGCCATCGGGAGAATTATCGTCGATGATAAGGATGTCGGTTGACGGCGTCGCGCGCTGGATATCCTGTACCAGGTTGATGATGTTATCCCGCTCGTTATAGGTAGGAATCGCAATAATTGCTCTCACAGTGATATTTCTCCAGTGGCGTCAGCCGGAAGGCGTACCCCAGGCCTAGGATTCGCCGGTATGCCCTCGCTGGTCTTCCTTCATCGACATCGTGTGACCCAGACTATAGACCCATGAGAGACGCATGACCTGGATTCACACGCACGCACGGCAGTATAGGCCACGGAACCCCGCCACGTAAAGCTATTGGCAGTTTCGCGTGAGCAAATCCTTAACAAATCCTGCGGCGCAATTCTGCCAGCCGGAGAATAGTAATCTTGCGCTTTTCTGAACTGATGAAGCGCTTGTCGACGAAATAGCCCAGCACTTTGTTGACGCTCTCGCGCGAGGCGCCCACCAGCGCCGCCAGATCGCTCTGGGTCAGTTTCATGTCGATGCGGATGCCATCTGGTGTGCGCACACCATGCAGATCGGCCAGATCGAGCAGCTTCTTCGCGACCCGGCCATGCACATCCAGGAAGAGCAGGTCTTCGATCATGGCGTCGGTCTGGCGGAGCCGCTGCGAGAGGACATTCATCACCTGAATGGCGATGCGCGGGTGGTGGATGACGATGTTGATGAAGTCGCTGCGCTGCAAGGCGTAGACCTCGACCAGATCGATGGCGACGGCGCTGGCGGAGCGAGGCTGGCCATCGAGCAGGGCCAGTTCGCCAAAATAGTCGCCGGGGCCAAAGACGGCCAGCACGACCTCATGGCCATCCGGGCTGTTGATGCAAATCTTGACTTTGCCCTCGCGAATGACGTACAGCACCTGGCCGGGGTCGTCGCGGTGGAAGATCACCTCGCCCGCTCGGAATCCGCGGCGGCGGGCGGCGGCGGCCAGTTCGCGTAGGCCTTCGGGGTCAAGCGTGGAGAAGAGCGAAACCTGCGCAAATGTGGCGATATGTCCCTGTTCGCCGATGGCGGTCGTTGTCGCTGGCGCCCCTGTTGTGCGCGTGGCCGGTCGAGTCTGCGAACCGATTCGTCTATCGTCGTCTACCACTAGCTCACCTCCCTGTCTGTCAGTGTTTGGCACGCGCCGTCGGCCTATGGCTCGCGTCTCGGTTCGCATCTCGCGCCAGACTCGTCGAACCATATGTATCGCCGGGCATCGCTGGGGCCGATCCAATGGCCGTTCACCAGAGTACCGGATGCTCGCCATGCCGCCCACTGGGCATGCCACGACAGAAGACGAGCGCTCTACGCATCTTTTCGTATTTTATCATTCTGCGCAAGCCTGCCCCGCAATATTCCTATTTCTGGGGGTTCGGAAGGCGGCGCGCTGTGCCATCCGCACCACGCGATGCTGCTACACAGGACATTTCGGTGAGGCTCCTTGACGGCAGAGCTTGCCACGCTCGTATCATGCAACACGGCATCTGACACGTGTCAGAGATCAACGCTCATCATCTCCTCCGGCAACCGAGCATGTGGTAGCGCAGGCGTCCTGGATGTGTGCCTGTGGCTCGGCGGATTCCCTGGGAAGGATTGCCCGTGGCTCAACACAATCGGCGCTCCGGCGCGATGGATGAATCAACTATGCGCGTTGGATGGTCGGTCGATTCGTGGGAGGATGCCACCGGCTCGTATGGCGTGCGGGTGTATGGGACAACTGAGCCACGCGCTGGTAGACACGACGCCAGACGCGACGTGAGGCACGACGCGAGGCGCGACGCGGAGGAGTATCACTCGTGGCGGGAGGCTGATGCCTATGCCGCCCGCGCGCCATCGGTCAGCAGAGACCGTGCGGCCACGGTGGCGCGGCCATTGGGCCACGACGGCCACGACGACGGCCACGCGCTCGTCGAAAGGCGCGGCGCCGGGCAGGTGATGAGCGACGCGCGCGACACGCTCATCATCATGCCGTCCATGCGCCCACAGGCCATCTCGCCGCTGGCGCCGCCGTCGCAGCCGGGCCAGTGTGCCGGTCACGGTTGTCCGGACTCTCCTGATCTCGCTGGTGCTGTACTATGTGCTCTCGTCCAGCCTGCAAATCGCCGGGCGGTCTGGGTTGCCACTTGCTCCGTTTCCCTGGGCGGCGGCCAACGGCTCGGCATCCGCGCTCGCCGCGCAGGCGTCCCCGTTGATGGATGGCAAGGTAGCGAGCCGGGTGCGGCCGATGACGCAAATGCGGCGGGTTGACCTCTATGACAGCCGGGCGCAATTTAATCTGTGGGGCGGCGCGGACTGTAGCGCGGCTTCTCTCGCCGAGGTATTGACCGCCTATGGTCTGCCGCATATGACCATCGGGCGCGTGATCCGCGAAATGGGAGCCGATATCTCGCCGAATTGGGGATTGCTCACCTACAACGCCTTTAACAAGGTCGTCTCCAAGTATGGCCTGCGCGCGGATGTGTATCTCGCCAACAACCCGCTCAGCTACAAACAGATGCTCTATCTGACCAATACGCTTGGTATTCCCGTCCTCGTGAATATGCGCGCGACTACGGGCTACTACCATTTCCTCTCAGGAGGCCACATTCTGGTCATGACCGGCGGAGACAGCAAGACGATCCGCCTGACCGATTCATCGCTCTACTATATCAAGTCGCTGCCGCTCAGCACGTACAACTGGATGGCGCGACCGCGCAACGTGGTCATCGTCCCCAAGGACTTCCACTACACACTGCCGCACTAATCTCACCCCCAGCCCCTCTCCCGTAGGAGAGGGGAGCCAGAGCCATTGACGCGGGTTGCCATTCGCCACGCTAGTCGCCTGATCCGCGCCACGGCGGCTGGCGGCTGAAGGCCGCGCCTAGAGGGCCTTCTGCGAAGGCCGCAACGCCCGCCTGCGCGGGCTGCAGAGGATCGGCCACCTGTGGGCGCTCGTGGGCGCTCGTGCGCGGGAGTTCTGTGCTAACCCGCCGTCGCAGATACACGGATCGTG
Source organism: uncultured Chloroflexia bacterium (assembly GCA_963702665.1). Taxonomy (GTDB): domain Bacteria; phylum Chloroflexota; class Ktedonobacteria; order Ktedonobacterales; family JADMIN01; genus DAHUXT01. Next base: position 86,480 of record CAVPDP010000005.1, on the reverse strand, counting down.
CCCACCAGATGCCCCGTTGGCGCACATTCTGCAGCCCGCGCAGGCGGGCTTTGTCGCCGCAGGCGCTTAGGCGCGGCTTTAGCCGCCAGCCGCCTATGCGGCGGCGCTACAGGTGAGGGTGTCGCCATAGCAGTGGTATCCCAAGTCGCGCACCACCTGGGTGATGGCGTTCTCGCGAGCGGTATGGCTGTAGAGCGGCAGCCGCTTCGTCGCCAGCACCGCTTTGGTTGCCCGCGCGATCACGGCGCGCGCCAGCCCCTCTTGCGGCGATGACTCGGCGGCGGCGGTGATTTCCCAGACATGCGGCGACTGTGACCGCAGCCCGGCAAAGCTCTGGATGGCGGCATCCTCGTCGCGAATCACGAAGACGCCCGCGCCAAAACGCGCCAGCAGCCGGAGCGCGGCGGGGTCCATCTCCTGTGTCTCATCGAGCGGCTCGATCCAGTCCAGCAAGGGGCCGAGGTAGGGGCGAAACGCGCCAGCGAGCGTATACCACTGGCGCATGGGGGCGATTTCGAGCGGGAAGAGATCAGCCGCCGCGCTCCGCCGAAGCACCGTTTCCAGGGCGACGAGGCCATCAGGGGTGAAGAGCGCCTCGGGGCGTACCTCGCGCAGGAGCAGCGAGATGGGCAACCGCAGCTCCGGCGTCACCAGCGCCACGCCACCACGCGGCGCGCCAGCAATCTCTGGCAGTGGCGAGACGAGTTGCAACAGCTGGCGGCGGCCAAAGAGCAGCGCCGTCGGGTCGGCATCGGCGCGCGCGACCAGCATATGCCAGCCGGAACGCCGCAGGTCGGACGGTGGGCATCCCAGTGACATGCCAAAGTAGGTATCCAGGATGGTGAGCGCCTGCCGGATATCCCCTACCAGACGATCTGGTTCAGCCATTGTCTGCCGTGTCCCTTGCTAGCCCTGCTCACTCATCTCCAAAAACGCGACGCCTCCGTGCAGCCATTGTATCGCATGTGGCGGAAGGTTCGGGGCGCGAATCTCGTTTTGGGTAGTCCATCCTGCGCAGACATCTGCTATGCTAGGGCGCGCGACACGAGTGGAACGGGGATTTAAGGAGATTTGTTGCGCTGTGGAACTCAAACCGATACGAACTGGATCCACTATCGTCTGGCTGGGATTGATTGTCGCGCTGCTAGTGGGCTACGAGGTCTTTGTGGTGGCGTGGATAGTCACCACCGGAGATTGGAGGGGATTGCTTGGCCTGGGGCTGCTATTGGGCAGTCTATTCCTCGGCATTCTGCTGATTCTCAACGTTATCTTCTGCGCTGCATTTGCGGGAACATTGCGGCGCGGGCAATATCTCCGGTCGCTGGCAACCCGCGATCCCACGCTAGTCTCGGCGGCCACGCCGCAGCCAGACCGTTCGCTCGCCCTGAGCAATGGCGAGACGCTTGCACTCACGTATCACCGCCTACATAGCCAGTGGCGTCAGGTTCCTGCCCTCATTCTCGTCAGTCTCTTGATGGCAATTTCCGGTGAGGCGCTGATCTTTGTAGCGCTTCCGGTATTTGGGCAATCCGCGCTCAACTCGTTCAACCTGCTCAACATTGCACTTCTCAAACCTCCGACGACCGTAGCTCCGACGCCGCTGGATTGGCTGGCCGCCGCATTCCCGCTGTTGTTCTCACTGGCGTTAATCGTGATGATTATTGTATACACTGCCATAAACAGGTTGCCAGCGCTCACCGCTGACGATGCAGGCATCACGCTACGGAAGGGACGGCGGCGTACCGCGATCCCCTGGAATGACATCGTCCTCTTTGCGCATACCGGTGTCTCGGCGCCGTCGAGTACAGTGGGTTCGTATGTGCTCTGGGGGCGCACGCATCGGCTGCCGTTCTCGGTGGTAGGCCCTCGTGTTGTCGAGAATCTTGACGATTCAGGCGCACAGCAGACACGCTTTTACTTTGATGGCGGCTACGAGACCTATCAGGCGAACGTGCAGCGCCTCTTCGCGACGATTACCGTCCGCGCCTACACGCCGCTGCTCCTGATGCGCGAGGCGTCGCTGGTGCGCGCTATCCGCCGCCGCGCTCCGGTGATGACCACGACTGAGGACGACGCGCGTGAATTTCCGCTGGCCGATCAGGCATGGCAGCCACGGATGAACGATGGCAGTGCGACTCTGGCCTTTGGCGAGCAACTGACTCTGCGGGCGCGTTTTGACGCATGGCCGGTCATGGGTGAATCACTGCTCTGGCTGCTCGTGGTTGGGCCGATATTTGGGTTCACACTCAACTCTTTGGGAATATTCAATACGATGCAATCACTGGGACTGGTCGGTGAGGTTATCATTGTGGCAATCGTCATCCCGCTGGTTGGGTTCTTGGCGTGGGCAATCGCCGTGATGCGCCGAAGCGCTTTTCGACCAACGATCAGCGTGGATGGTTTCGGGATTACCAGCCATAGCAGCGGGCAGGAGAAATCTGTCACGATACTGTGGCAGGATATCAGCCTGTGGGTGGTTGTCCCGTCGCCTGTCAGGACGCCAACAAGCCAGTTCGCTACATCGTCTTCGGCGATGGACACAAGATCGCCTGGGCCGAGCCAGCCGACGCGCGACTCGCCGGGCGTGGCATTCGGGGTGATCGTCGGGAGGCGTATCGGGCGCTGGCGACACGCATCCACGCGCTGATCGCGGCGCGTACCGGGCTGCCACTGCGCGAGCTGCGGGCGGATGCCGTGCCTGTGGGGCAGGCGTAGCGGAGGGAAGTCGTGGAACTCAAACGGTCAGGGTATGGCCCGAAGATTGCGCTGGCGTTCGCGTTCGCCGTGCTGGTAGCGGGCTACGAGGCGTTTGTAGCGGCGCATCTTATTACCGCTGGTTCCTTCGATGCTTTCTGGAGCCTCAGCACACTGGCAAGCGCATTCTCTCTGCTGGTTATCGTAGCGATTACATACGCTATCTGGGCAAATGTCCATGGACTGATAGTGCGGAGGCGGCGTGCGTTGGCGCTGGCGCAACGGGATCCTTCTGTTGGTCACTGAGGCCTCTGCTACAGCCCGATCCCGGCCTCGCGTTGTCTGCGGGTGAGACATTGACCCTGACTCTATCGATATAGCCTCGGCACTGTGTTCAACAGCCTTGCGCTCGTGGTGTTTCTCTACTATCTTGTCATCGCCAGTGAGGTGGTGATTTTTCAGGCGCTTCCCTCATTTGGCCACTCGTCGCTCAATCCTTACTTCAAGAGCCAATTCGATGGCCCAACTGGGCCATCACCGTCGACACTCGACTGGCTGGCGGCGGCGCTCCCCGTGCTGCTGGTCGCATGTGTCTTTGGCTACCTGTTATGGCGCACTGTACGTGATCGCATACAGCAGATTGTGGCCAATGATACGGGCATCACTATCAGGAATGGTTTAGGGAGACGCGGTATTCGCTGGGGCGACATCGTGGTGTTTGCGCGCATTCCACGGAAGAAACAGAGATTGCCCCAGTAGGTAGCTACGTACTTTGGACACGCACTCAGTCGTTGAACTTTCCCATTGTCGTCATGGAGGAGCAAATTGATCCAGACGCAGATCATGGCCAGTCGGCGCAAATCCGCTATACCTTCGATGGCGGCTATGCGGCGTACATAAAAGGCGCTCAACGACAACTGGCGACGATTGCGGCGCGGGCGCATACGCCATTGCTAACAATGCAGATAACTTCACCAGGCCGCAGTCAGCGTAGAGGCGCGGTTGCCATCGCAGCGCTCGGTGAGGAAGATGTGCAGTCGCTGCCTCTGGCGGACGCACAATATGCGCCACACGATGATCGCGCAGGTACGCCGCTCGCCGATGGCGAGGAACTCTCCCTCAGATTGTCTGGTCACACCACGGCAAATGCCCGCAACTGGATGAGCGACGTGTACGTGGGATTTACGTTGCTCTACATTCTGGGGTGGTCATCGTTGTCGTCTAACATTCTCTGGCCATTTGTGCTTGCGATAGTTGTATCGATGATCCTGTTGCTGGCGATCTATGTCATGTTGATTATACGCGCGCGCCGTGCCAGTCGCCGACCAGATGTCAGCGTGAACGAGGTTGGCCTGACAACCTGGGGTCGCTATAAAGACCAGCCGATCACGATTCCCTGGCCGAGCGTCACCGCCTGGATGGTGATGCGGCCAGCCAAGCCCGAGCAACCAGCCCGCTACATCGTCTTCGGCGATGGGCTGCGGCTCTCCTGGACTGAGCTACCCATTGTGCGGTATCCATGGCGTGATGGCAACAGCGAATATAGAAATCGCGCCGAGCGGCTGCACGCGTTGATCGCGGCGCGTACCGGGCTGCCACTGCGCAAGTTGCGGGCGGATGCGCTGCCTGTGGGGCAGGCGTAGACTGTGGCGGCCAGCGCGTCGCCAAACGATGTAGGCAAAACACCTACACGCGCAGGCGCAAAATCGAGACATTCTCCTGACAGACGAACTATCACAAACGTATCACAATCCATTGTGGATGACAGACGAACACGGGGCGGTACACAAATACCCGTGATTCAGTCGTTGCAATGGAGGCTTTGTTATGGCTATTCATCTCGACCCTCACCCAACTCCGCGAAGGACACGACCCGCGCCCCGGTCTACGGCGCGTGCGCGTGCGCTGCCACATGCGCGTATTCACCGACTGTATCCGCATCGGCTCACGACGCGACGGGCGCCACTGCCCGGTGTTTCCATACCGAATCTCGCGCTTGCCGGGCTACAACTGCTCGTCGGCTATGAGTGGCTCGTCTCGGGCGTCGATAAGGTATTGCTCGGCGCATTCCCCGACAGAATGGGCGGCCTGCTGACGGCGGCCATCAGTGGCGGTCGCCTGCCCGGCTTCTTCGCGGCCCTCCTGCAAAATCTGGTGCTGCCACACGCCTACTTCTTCGGCGTCATGATCGAGTGGGGTGAGACGTTGGCGGGCCTCGGACTGGTGGCGGCTGGGCTTGTCACGCTGTTGCGTCCGCTGGCCGAGCGCTATCTGACGCTGCGGGCGGCGCTCATCTTCTCCTATGGCGCGCGCCTGATCGATGTGCTGGCGCCCTATGCCGCCGCTGGCGCTGGTCTGCTGGGCCTCAGCTTCTTCCTGCTGGATGGGCTGCCATTGCCCTGGTTCGCGCCGAGCATTGCCTATGGCGGCGCGATTGATACCGGGCTGTTCCTGGCGATTGCGAGCGTCATCCTGATCGTAGGCCAGACACTCCAGCGCCAGCGCGATGATCGTTGGGATATACCCGTGGCGAGCCGCAGGCTGAGAGAACTATGTGGCGACTCAACCCTGGCCAGGGCAATGGACGGTACAGTAGAGTCTGAGAGCCTGCGCAGGCAGGCTTTGCGGCGACAGCCCTGAGGCGCGGCTTCAGCCGCCAGCCGCATCTGATCTAAAATAGCCCCTCACCCAATTGAGCGAGGGGCTATTGAATAACTAGCAACGCTACACCAGCATGCCCATCGGCTGCTCCAGCAGGCGCTTGAGTTCCTGGAGGTAGCGCGCGGCAATCGCGCCATCGAGTGCGCGGTGGTCCACCGAGAGCGTCACCTTCATGATGTCGCGCACCACCACCTGACCCTCGCGCACCACCGGCGTCGGCACAATCGCGCCGACCGCCAGAATGGCCGACTCCGGCGGATTGATGACGGCGGTGAACTCCTCGACATCGAACATGCCCAGGTTGCTCACCGTGAACGTGCCGCCGCTGAACTCCTCCGGCTTCAGTTTGCCTGTGCGCGCCGCCTCCGCCAGCCGTCGCGACTCCTGCGCGATATCGAGCACACCGCGCTTGTCGGCGTCACGGATCACTGGCACGATCAGCCCGCTCTCCATCGCCACCGCGAAACCCACGTTGATATGCGACTTGAAGAGCAGTTGCTCGCCATCGAATGAGACGTTCACCTCGGGCATACGGGCCAGCGCGACCGCGACCGCCTTGACGATCAGATCGTTGTAGCTGACCTTGACCGGATTCGGCAGCCCGGCGGCGTACTCGTTGATCGAGGTGCGCATCTCGCCCAGCTTGTTCGTCTCGATGGCGACCGTCACGTAGAAGTGTGGCGCCGTCTGCATGCTCTGCTGCAATCGCCGCGCAATCGTCTTGCGTATCGCGCTGAGCGGTTGGGCGCGCACCTCCTCGCCGGGAGCCGCCGCTGGAATCGGCGCCGCCGCGATAGCTGGTTGTGCGATGGCTGGCGCGGGCTGCGTCTGGGGGACTTGCGGCAGCCTGCAGGTATCTGAGGCGCCACGGTGGCCGCCTGCGGATTCGCCAGATACGCCTGCACGTCGTCGCGCAGAATGCGCCCGCTGGGGCCGGTGCCCGCAATCCGCGTCACGTCGAGATTGTGCTCGGCGGCGATATGGCGCGCCAGTGGGCTGATGAAGACGCGCTCGCCGGTCTGCTCCGCGCCCGCCGCTTCTGTTGCTGGCGCTGCTGGCGGTTCGGCGACCGCTGTGCCTGCCGTGCCCATCGCGCTCGCTGGCGTCGCTTTCGCGCCATTGTTCGCACCGCTCGCCTGCTGATTAGCCCTGCTGGATGCGGCTGGTTTGGCGGCGGAGGTCGCCTGCGCCGGGCAGCGGCTCGTCGGCTTTGCCGATCAGCGCGATGGGCGCGCCGACGGCGATAGTCTCGCCCTCCTGCGCGACGATCTTGCGCAGCACTCCGGTGGCGAATGCCTCGGCCTCGATGTTGACCTTCTCGGTCTCGATCTCCGCCAGCGCGTCGCCCTTCTGCATCGCGTCGCCCTCGTGCTTGATCCAGCGGAGGATTTTGCCCTCTTCCATCGTGTCGCCCATCTTGGGCATAACGACTGTTTGCATCTCGGTTTCCCTTCTACCGTGCGCCCGCTGGCTGCGGCACGATGGCCTTGACGGCGGCGATCACGTCGTTGCGGGCGGGCAGAGCAAGCTGTTCGAGTGACTTGCTATACGGCATCGGCACATCCTTGCCGGTCACGTGGCCGATGGGCGCATCCAGCCAGTCGAAGCCGTGCTCATAGATCAGCGCGGCGACGCCCTGGCCCGTGCCGTAATATTTCCAGCCCTCCTCGACGACCACGGCGCGATTGGTCTTGCGCACGGAGTCGAGTACCAGATCCAGGTCAATCGGGCGAATCGAACGCAGATCAACCACCTCGGCCTCGATGCCCTCTTTCGCCAGTTCTTCCGCCGCCTGCAGGCAGATGTGCACCATGCGCGAGAACGTCACCAGCGTCACGTCCTTGCCCTCGCGGCGGACGATGCCCCGGTTGAGCGGCACGGTGTATTCTTCGCCCTCGTCGGGGACCTCACCCTTGACGCTATAGAGCAGCTCGTGCTCGACGAAGAGGATCGGATCCTCGTCGCGGATGGCCGACTTGAGCATGCCTTTGGCGTCGTAGGGCGTCGCGGGCATCACCAGCTTGAGGCCGGGAATGTGGGCAAACATGTTCTCGAAGAATTGCGAGTGTTGCGCGCCACGTTGCGCGCCGCCGCCGCCCGGCATGCGGATGACCATGGGAATGCTCGGCTGGCCACCAAACATATAGCGGAACTTGGCGGCGCTATTGATAATCAGGTCGCTGGCGAGCAGGCTGAAATTCATCGTCATCAGTTCGGCGATGGGCCGCAGACCAACAAGCGCGGAGCCGATGGCCGTGCCAATAATGATCTCTTCGGCCAGCGGGGTGTCTTTGACACGCTTCTCGCCAAACTCCTCAAAGAGTCCTTTGGTGACGGCATAGGTGCCGCCATATCCGGCGATATCTTCGCCCAGGATGTAGACCCGCTCGTCGCGTCGCATCTCCTCGGCGATGGCCTCACGGAGCGCGTCGCGGTAGGTTATTGTTCGCATCGTCTTCTTCTATCTCTTCTCACTCATCGTATAGGGTCGTATATGTTGTAGACGGCTATCGTAGGGCGCTAGTCGCGCGGGGTGCTGGGCTTGTTGCGCCAGGCAATCGCGCCTGTGCCGTCGGCGACCACGTCGCTATAGAGATCGTCGGGGTCGGGCATCGGACTCTCTTCGGCGAATTGCGCCGCCGCCTCGACCTCGACATCGGCGCGCTCGATGGCGGCGTTGATATCGTCATCGGTCATGATGTCATGCTCTTTGAGCTTCGCCTCGAACAGCGCGATGGGGTCGCGCGAGGAGCGCCAGTGGGCCTCTTCGTCGCGGGTGCGATAGTAGACAGGATCGGCCAACGAGTGGCCACGGAAGCGATAGGTGACGGATTCGACAAGTGTCGGACCTTCGCCGTTGCGCGCCCGCTCTGCCGCACGCAACATCGCCTCGCGCACGGCCAGCAGATCCATGCCGTCAACGCGCTCGTACGGCATGCCATAGGCGGCGGCGCGTGGCTCCAGCGTAGCGACTGCCCACGCTTTGGTGACGGCCATGCCCATCGAATACTGGTTGTTCTCGCAGTAATAGACGGCCGGCAACTTCCAGAGGCTTCCCAGGTTGAGCGACTCGTGGAACGCGCCTTCGTCCACCGTGCCATCGCCAAACATCACGACAGTGACATCCGACGTGTCTTGATATTTGTTGCCGAAGGCGATGCCTGTGCCGATGGCAAGCTGCGCGCCGACAATCGCCTGACCACCGATCAGCCGGTGTTCGGCGCTATACATGTGCATCGAGCCACCACGACCCTTGCTGATTCCCGATGCCTTGCCAAAGAGTTCGGCCATCACCACCTTGGGTTCGATCCCTTTGAGGATGGCGTGCCCATGCTCGCGGTAGCCACTCACGACGTAATCTTCTGGACGCAACGCGCTGAGCGCGCCAACGCCGCTGGCCTCCTGCCCGATGTAGAGATGGAGAAAGCCGCCGATCTTGCCGAGGGTGTATTCCTCGGCGGCCTTCTCCTCGAAACGCCGGATGAGCACCATCTGATAGTGCATGTGGAGCAGTTGCTCCCGATCCAATCCGGCCAATGTGATGTTCCCGATGGCCATCGTTTCCCCTGTCTCCTCCCTGCCCGGTTGAGCAGGATGCGCGCCCAGGTGGACGCTGTTTTTGGTGCGGTGTCCGCCACCGCGTTATTTGAAGCGCGTGCATGCGCCTCAGTTTCTGTTGTTGAGCGCGATACGCCGTACATGCGTGATTGATTGCACTGTGTTCGCTGTCTCCGCTTTCGTTCTCGCGGGTGAGCAGATGACGATTCTTGTATGCGGGCGGTATGATGATGCTGTGCGCCCAGACGGCGCGTTGTGTCTCGCGAGCAATCTTTGAGCAGTCTCCGACCTCCTGGAGAGGATATAGTCGGCATATGACCTATGTGATCTGTCAGCCCTGCATCGGTGTGAAGGACGCATCGTGTGTGGATGTCTGTCCGGTGGATTGTATTCACGCCCGTGAAGAAGACGAGCAATACTATATTGACCCGGAGGAGTGTATCGACTGCGGCGCCTGCGAGCCAGCCTGCCCGGTGGATGCCATCTTCGAGGAAGGCGCCGTGCCCGCCGAGTGGCGCGATTTTACGCGCATCAACGCCGAATACTTCGCGAAGGCGCGATGATGGCGCGATGATGCTGCACTGATGGCGCGGGCGGATACGCTCATGCGGGGAAACCACCCCGACACATGAGAACGTACGCGCGGGCAGGCATAGGCACAAGCATGGGTTAATGCCCATGAAAAAGCCCGACCTCCGCAGAAGTCGGGCCTCGTTGCTCGGCTTATGGCATGGCTGCGAACTCCTCCAGCGACATTGCCAGGTTCGCGTCGCCAGCGGCGCTATTTGCCGCCGAATTGCGTTGTTCAGGTGCGATGAGCTGCCCGGCGCAGGTGTTGCGCGACGGACATGCTAAGATCAGACAGGCTATGCGTGCAGCGCTAGTTTGCCGGGACAGCAGCTCCCACGACAGACACCACGCAGAAGGCGATGGCAAAGACGATGGTGATGCGGAAGAGCATCTTGTCAATGCCACGTCGGGTCTTGAAGACGGTACCAGTGCCGCCAAAGACGCTACCGAGTCCGGCGCCACGCGCCTGGAGCAGAATCGCGACCGTCAGGGCGACGCCCAAAATGATCTGAACGATCTGGATATATTGTAGGTAGGGTGTGAAAAAGCCCACGCATTGCCCTCGCTTCTCGCTGCCAATCGCAGGGATTCGGGTCTATCAGCCTATGTCTAACGTGCCGTGCATATTCCGCGAGCGTCCCATGAACCGCATGTGGTATGCGAGACGCCATCTGTGCTATTTTAGCATCCTCTGGCGAGACCCCGCAACTGGCTACGCCTTTTTGTGCTGGCTGCGCTCATTTGTGGCGAAGAAAGAGGCTATCGTGTCGCTAGCGCGCGGGCCTCGCGCTGAGCCAGCCCATGCGCCAGTCGGCGGGCGATGCCTGGCCCCTCGTAGATAAAGCTGGTGTAGAGTTGGAGCAGTGACGCGCCCGCATCGAGCATCCGTTGCGCGTCGTCCACGGTGAAGACGCCGCCGCCGCCGATGATGGGCAGCCGCCCCTCCGTCCGGCGCGCCAGCAGGCCAACCACCGCGACGGCGCGCGCATGCAGCGGACGCCCACTCAATCCGCCCGGCTCGTCGCGCAGGGCCACGGGGACGGCGGCGCTCAGGGTATCGCGGCTAATAGTGGTGTTCACGGCGATCAGTCCGCTGGCTCCGCGCGCCAGACACACCTCGACCAGTTCATCCAGCGCCGCCTCGTCCAGATCGGGGGCCACCTTCACCAGCAGCGGCTTCACGCGCTCGCCCGACGCCTGCGCCCGCTCGCGCAGCCGCGCCTGGAGGGCCGCCAGCAGCGCATCCAGCCGGTCGCGCTCTTGCAGGGCGCGCAGTCCCGGCGTGTTGGGCGAACTGACATTGACGGCGAAGTAATCGGCCCAGGGATAGAGCCGGTCGAGCGAGGCCAGATAATCGGCGATGGCGTCATCCAGCGGCGTCGCCTTCGATTTGCCCAGACTGACGCCGAGCGGCACGGGCGATTCGGGCTGGCGCGCGAGCCGTTTGGCGATGGCATCCGCGCCATCATTATTGAAGCCCATGCGGTTGATGAGCGCCTGGTCGCTGGGGATGCGAAAGAGGCGGGGACGCGGATTGCCGGGCTGGGGCTGCTGGGTGATGGTACCAATCTCGATGAAGCCGAAGCCGAGCGCCGCCAGCGCGGGAACGGCGCGGGCGTTTTTATCGAAGCCCGCCGCCAGCCCGATGGGGTGAGGAAAGCGCAGACCAAAGACCTCCCGTGGGGTTCCCAGGTCGCCGGGCCATGTGACCGCCGCGAGTCGCGCCAATGCCTGTGTCAGCGTGGGCGAGGCCGAGACGCGCGCCAGCATCCCCAGCACGCGCTCGTGAATAGCCTCGGCGTCACGTCCGGCGACGTTGAAGAGGGCGGGGCGCAGCACGCGGCGGTAGATCATCTACTTCGCCTGGTTCGCGGACTGATAGGCGCGCACCCGCTCATAGGTGGCCCCGTCAATCGCGCCGGAGTCGCGCCAGTAGTCTAGCAACTGGCCGAGCCGGAGGGCGGCGTGCAGCGTGTAGCCAGCGGCGGCGAGTTGCTCGGGCGCGCCCTGCTCGCGGTCGATGAGCACGGCGACATCGCGCACCTTCAGGCCGTTGTCTTCGAGCACGCGGATCGCTTCGAGCTTGCTATCGGCGTGCGTCACCAGATCGTCGATGACCAGTACGGTCTCGCCCCGCGAGAAGTCGCCGTTGATCGTGCCCGCGAGGCCGTGTGTCTTCGCCTCGCGCGGCGTAATCATCGGGACGCGTGTCTGGTGCATCAGAATGGCGACCAGCGGCGTGGCGGCCATCGGGATGTCGGCGTAGCGCGTGAAGGTCAGCTGCTGCGCGTCGATCATCTCGGCGAGTACCGCGACGGCGGTATCTATCGCGTCGGGCCACGACCGCAGCACGCGCAGGTCTACGTAGATGGGTGAGAGCGGCGCATCCGGCTCGCGCTCGTGTAGCTTCAGGCGGAACGCGCCGAACTTCACCGCGCCGCACGCTAACAGCGCATCGGCGAAGGCGCGCTGTGTCGTGGTCATTTCGTCGCTCATCCTATCCCCTCCCACTATGCGCCGGCGCTGATTACGGGCCACAGCGGCTGGCGGCTGAAGCCGCGCCTACGGGCTACGCCACAGGAGCTTGCCTGCGCGGGCTGCCAGAGCGTGCGCCAACGAGGGCATCCGGTGGGCAGCATTCCGTGAAACCTGCGCAGGCAGGTTTTGTGGCCGCGAGGCCGTTCAGGCGCGGTTTCAACCGCCCACGCTTCTCTCACCGCCCCCGCAACGTCTCGATCTCGTCGCGCAGTCGCTGGGCCTCGCGGCGGGCCGCCTCGGCGAAGTCCGCGCCGCTGGAGGCGTAGGTGACGCTGCGCGACGCGCTGATGAGCAGCCCCGCGCCCTGGCTATCCAGCCCGACCTTGACGACGGCGGCGAGATCGCCCCCCTGCGCGCCGATGCCCGGTATCAGCAGCGGCAGATCGCCCGCCGCCTGGCGCACCATCTCTAGCTGTTCGGGATAGGTCGCGCCGACCACCAGCCCGCAGTTGCCGTTCGTGTTCCAGCGTTCGGCCACGGTTCGCGCCACCGCCAGATACAGCGGCTCTTCGGCGCCGTCGGCGGTTCGCAGCGTCAGGTGCTGGAATTCGTCCGCGCCGGGATTCGAGGTGTGCGCGAGGATGAAGCAGCCACGGTCGGCGCGCTTCAGGAACGGCTGCAGCGCATCGCCGCCGAGATAGGGATGCAGCGTCACGGCGTCGGCGCCCAATGTGTCGAAGATGGCGTCGGCGTAGGCCTCGGCGGTGCTGCCGATATCGCCGCGCTTGGCGTCCACCAGCACCGGCACAGCGGGATAGTGGCTGTGGATGTAGGCGATGGTGCGGGCGAGCGCATTCCAGCCTGCGGCGCCGTGGCGCTCGTAGAAGGCGGCGTTCGGCTTGTAGGCGCAGACGAGATCGGCGGTGGCGTCGATAATGGCCTTGTTGAAGTTGAAGAACGCCGTCTCGACATCGGCATGAGCATCGTGCGTCGTCGGCAGCTTTTCCAGTTCGAGATCCAGCCCGACGCAGAGCAGGGTGCGCCCATCGTGCCAGCGACGATGGACCTTTTCCAGAAAGCTGCTGGTCGCCGTAGTGGTCTCGGTCGCGTTGGTCACGATGGCGCCTCCTCTATGTTCGGATGTTCATTCAGCGGGCGTCCCACTGGTCGAGGGATTTGCCGAGCGTGGCGGCACGACGGGCAGCGAGAGCACGAGATCGAAGTCGTCGTCGGCCTGGATGCGGTTGAAGCGCTCGAAGCCGCAGCGTTCGCAGTGGTGGACGATGACATGCTCGCCGTTGGGCCGCTGAAATGCGCCGATGGGCGCCATCAGCCCACCGCAGCCGCTCAGCCGGTCGCCGGATTTCACGGCGTCGACGTGGCGTGAGTAGAGGCAGTAGGGGCAATGGTTGCGATGATGGCCGCCGCTGGGCAGCGCCCCGACGAATCGCTGGCAGTGGCCGCAGGTGAAACTCTGATCCTGTGGGCCGGGGCCGGGTGGCGCGCTGCGGCCATAGCGGGTGTCGCGCCGCCGGGTATCCCGACCGCCGCGCCCGCCTTGCGAGCCATGTTTCGCCATGCGCCGCTCCCGCCTGGGTCACTCAACCGTGCGCCTCGTTTCGCGCCATCAGATATGGTATTGCCGACAGGGGTGCTGCGTCAAGTCGCGGAGCCAGACCCGTCGAGCAGGCCGAAGTTGGCGCGCGAGGGAAGGGTGGCGCCGAGGACGATCAACAGCAGACCGGCGATGGCGACGGGGAGGAACGCCCATTCGGGCTGATGCGCGATATCCCAGAACGCGCCGCCGAGCAGCGGCCCCAGAATGGCGACGCTATAGCTCAGCGCGAGGGTCGCGCCGGTCAGCCGGGCAACGGATGCGCGGTCGGCCAGCAACGCGGGCAGCGCAATGCCCAGCACAAAGACGAGTGACGAGCCACTGCCCAGACACGCGGCCCAGAGCGGCTGCCAGGCGACTGGAGCGATAACCCAGCCGAGAATCGCGACCAGACAGACGACTCCCGCCGCCACGAAGGGCCAGCGGCGACCAGCCAGCCGCTGCGCGAAGACCGTGACCGCGAGTCCCACCGGTAACTGGATAGCGTTGAGCACCCCCAGCGCCAGCGGGGTTGCGTTGGCTGCGCCGATAGCCTGGTTAAATGGGGGAATCCAGGCGTTCATGCCATAGTAGACGAGACTGCCCGCGCCGAGCAGGATGCCCAGGTGCAGCGCGCTCACCCGGCGGCGTGTCGGCACATCTTCCGGGGCCGATACGGGTTCGGCGGGCGGATCGCGCGGGGAGCGTGGCGGCGGCGGGCGGCGCGAAGACCAGCCAGAGCGCAAGCACGAGCAAGGTGGGCGCGGCCCAGAACAGCAGCATGCCCGCCCAGCCATCCGGCCCGAGAAAGCGCTTCATCAGGGGCAGGGTGAGCGAGGCGCTGAACGTCTCGCCGAGAATCAGGCCATCGGTGAAGAGCGCGGCCACCAGACCGATGCGCGTGGGGAACCACTGGCGCGCCAGCACCGGCACCGCCGTCTGCGCCAACGTGATGCCCGCGCTCAAGACCACGGTGAAGATGTAGAGCGGCAGCACGTCTGGCCAGACGCCACGCAGGATCGCGCCACCCGCCAGCAGCGCCAGCCCCAGCGCCACGATCCGTCGCCCGCCGAGGCGTCCCGCGAGCAACCCCGCTGGCAGCGCGAAACCGCCCATCAAGAGCAGCGGCAGCGAGGTCAGCAGACCAGCGGCGGTATACGAGAGATGCAAATCGCGCTGGATCAGCGGCAGAAGCGGCGGAATGGCCAGGATGACGCTGCGCAGGTTCACGCCGACAAAGACGATGAGCGCGAAGACGAGCAGTGTGCGCCACCTGCCAGTTACCTGCTCGGCACGATGGGACATGAGCGTTTCAGCGGCTTGAGGGGCGCCATCCGTGGCGAGAGGGTCGTGCCTCGGCGTATGATCGCCGCGAGCCGCTGACGGCACGACGTTCTCCATCCATTCCTCCTGATTTTCGGTGGGCTAGCGCGCCAGGGTCTGTCCAGTGTATCACAGGCGTCATGACTGGCGATTTGATGCGGACACCGCGCGCGTATATACGAGCAATCACACCCGGCATGGCTAGCGATTTGACAGGCGCGCGCAGGTTGCATACAATCGCGGGGCATATATCTATCCGAAGAGATGCGCGGGCAAACAGGGGTTGTTGCTCTGGCGGGGATATCGCTGGATGCCGCTTCAGTCCAGAAGAGAACCCACCGGGAGAGTTTCCGTGCGCCGCTCTGGCGGCATTGGGTTGGGCTGGGAGGAATGCGGGCATGCGATGGTCACATCTCGGACGTCGTGCTAGTCGTGCTACAGGAACCGAACGCTATAAAGGAGCTACTGTGAAGGGAGAGCGGACACTTCAACGCCAGCGCCTTGTCAGAGGATTGATTCTGTTGGCAGGGATGTTGCCCCTGTTGCTCGCGGCGTGTGGGTTGCAGGGTAGTACTGGTACCGCGACTGGCCGCCGACCAGACCTTCATCTATCCGTATACGCGCGGCGACAGTAGCACAACTACGGTCAAAGATCCTGTCCTCGATCCGGCTGCGATTGCCTATGCGGCGGACTCGACATTCACCAGCATGATGTATTCTGGCCTGGTGACATACTCACCGGATTTGACGGTGGTTGGCGATGCGGCCACCACCTGGGATATAGACGCCACTGGCACGATCTATACCTTCCATCTGCGGCCAACATGCATTTCAGCGATGGCACGCCGCTCACCGCGACCGACTTCGCCTATAGCATCAACCGCGCGCTCGACCCGCATCTCTGCGATAAGCTCGATAAGGACACCTACGGCCCCCACACCCGCCGGGACGGGATACTGCTTCCCGATAGCGCTGGGCTATTTGGGCCACATCGTCGGCGCGGCGGCGTATAACAGTGGCACTGGTCCAGCGGTCAACGGCGAGGGCAATAACGCGAGCACCAGCGTGAATGTGCTCGATCCGCTGACGCTGCAAATCCGCCTCGATACCCCGATTGCCTACTTCCTGGAGGCGCTGACCTACCCACTCTCGTACCCCGTTGAGAAGAAGCTCATCGATCGCTATCCCAACGGCACATGGGTTCAGCACCTGGACGAAGGCGGCACCGATGGGCCGTACAAGGTCGCTCAATACGATACCGCCTCGAAGCCGCAGCAAATCGTTCTGGAGTCGAACCCCTATTGGGAGCAGGCCTGGGGCAAGAAACTGACGCTGAAGAAGGTTATTCGCCCTATCTATCAGGTGGTTGACGACGAATATCGTGATTATCGGGCGGGCAAGAACGACTACGCCGATGTCCCGGTACAGAGCTACTTCACGGCGCGTGGCCAGAGCGATTTCAATGAGGTGCCGCTGCTCGCCGAGAATTATTTCGGCCTCAACTTCGACCAGCCACCGATGAACAACTTGCAGGTGCGTCAGGCGTTTTCGCTCGCACTCAACAAGCAGGATCTGGTGGATAAGATCGAGCAAGGCGGCGCGATTCCGACGAACCATATCGTGCCCAGAGGCATGCCGGGCTATTTCCCTGGCCTGCTGACCCCCGGCTCTAACCCGACCCAGTCAATCACTGGCGACGTTGCCGAGGCGCAACAACTGCTCAAGGCGGCGCGCGCAACCTGTACGACGATCAGCCCGATAACAGGCCTACCCCCAGCGGAGTGCCCCTATATCACGGGCGATCACCCGTTGCCGATTACGATCAATGTCTCTAAGAACGCGACGCGGGTCGCCATCGCCACCTTTGCGGCGCAGCAATGGACCGCAGTGCTGGGTCTCAACATCCAGGTTGCGCCAACCGATGGTCTGGGATCGAATCTCGTACTGCATGGCAAGTATCAGATGTGGGTCATCGGCTGGCTGGCGGACTATCCCGATCCGCAAGACTGGCTCTCGCTCCAGTTCGCATCGAACGCTGGCAGTAACATTTCCGATGTTCAAGATCCGAACCTCGATAAACTGTTCCAGCAGGCCGATACCGAGCGCGATCCCACGAAACGCATGGCGCTCTATAATCAGGCCGAGCAGGCGGTCATCAATGAGGTGCCGTGGATTCCCTACGAGCAGTCGAAGTCGCTCTGGCGGATGCGCCCATGGGTGCGCGGCTTCGGCATCAACAACGTGGGAATAATGGTTGATGTCGCCTGGCCGAACGTCTATATCTCCAGCCATTAGCGCATAGCGGCGCGGGCGATGAGGGGATGATGAGGTAGGCGCGTTTCTCTTGCCGGGGTACACAAAAGTACTCCGGCGCTTTTATGCTTCTAGAAGGGTGAGCGGATGTTTCCTGTGTTGATCGGGTCATCGCGGGCGCGAACCTCTCCCGGCCTTCGGCCACCCTCCCCTACGAGGGGAGGGACCAGGCGACCAGCGCGCCACACGGTCACATGCGTACTCCCCTCTCCTCGCAGGAGAGGGGCTGGGGGTGAGGTCTGCCAGGCGAGCAATGACCGGATCAACCAGTAAAGCGACATCAAGGCCGAGGGTATCCCAATTCGTGTACTATGCGCATACCCACGGCGCTATTCCCACGTATACCCTGATAGGATTACCGCTTCTGCCCGGCGCAGACTACCCAGGACTTTTTGATTTTGCAGGACATCATGACCAACACCATAACCGGAGGCCGACGTGCTGAATGACCCGAATAATGTGCAGGCTCCCCCACCAGGGTACCCTTATCAATCACCCTTTCAACCGCTGGAGCCATCGCCAGAGCAGCGCTATTATGCCCAGCGACAGAGCAATGCGCGCGGGATGATCTGGCAGACAGTAGTGACCTCGCTGCTGGTGATTATCGCCTTCGCCTCGGGCTGGTTCGGCAACGCCTTCGTGAATCGTGACAATTATGTCTCACCGACGAGCAATGAACATCTCATCATCCAGGCGTGGAATGACCTCAACAACAATTTCGTGATAACGAGCAAGCTCGACAGCCAAAAGATGGCGTATGCCGCGATTGACGCGATGGTGAATAGCCTCGGTGATACCGGGCACACGCGCTTCCAGACGAAGGCGGAGTTCGACGATGAGCAAAATCAGCTCAATAATTCCTCGTCGGTCGGCATCGGCGTCTATCTGAGCGGCGGCGGCGCCGATCCAATTCGCATCGATGCGGTCATCCCCGACTCGCCAGCGGCCAAGAGTGGCAAGCTGCAGCCGGGCGACTTCATTATCGCCGTTGACCACAAAGATATCACGGGCATGACCATCGACCAGGCGCGCCCGCTCATCTCGGGTAAAGCGGGAACGCAGGTGACGCTGACCATCAAGCGAACCGCAGGCAACCTCTCATCAACCTTCGATGTGACGCTGACGCGCGCCAGCTTCACCGCGCCGATTGTGGTTCCCTATATCATCCCGACGCTCAACATCGCCTTCATCCAGATCACGCAGTTCGCCCAGGGAACCGATGACGAACTGAAACAGGCGCTCAAAGACGCGCAGGCCGCGCATGTGACGGGCATCGTGCTCGATCTGCGCGATAATCCCGGCGGCTATCTGAACGAGGCGGTTTCGGTCGCCAGCGAGTTCATTCCGGCGGGGCCAGGCAAGAACGTGCTGATCGTGCGCAGCCGGACGGATAGCCAGACAGAGGCGGTGGTGAAGGGCGGACTGGCGACCACTACGCCGCTGACGATTCTGGTCAATAACAATACCGCGAGCGCGGCGGAGATCGTCACCGGCGCCATCAAGGTGAACCGGCCCGAGGTGCATGTCGTCGGCGAGAAGACATTTGGTACGGGCACGGTGCTCCAGTCATTCCCGCTGTCTGATGGGTCGGCGCTCCTGATTGGCACGGCGGAGTTCCTGCTGCCGGATGGGTCGTCCATCTACAATAAGGGCATCCAGCCCGATCAGCCAGTGACACTGCCCAAGAGTGTTGTGCCGGTCTCCTCGCTGGTGGCGAGTAACCTGAAGTACACGCTCAAGCAGATCGAGCAGTCAGGCGATACGCAACTGTTGCAGGGGCTGGAAAACATCAGCGGCCAGAACCTGGAGCAGCCCGCCGCGTAGCATTCCCCGCGCGGAATGAGCAACCAGACGCCCTCACCTTTTCCATTATTGTGGAGAAGATGAGGGCGCCGCTGTGTTGCCGTCAGACTGATTAGGGGAGGAACAGCCATACGGTGAATACGATGGCTAGAGCGAGAGGCCATGAGTAAGATCATATCCGTTCTGCGCATCCGTTGACTCGTATCCCGCAGACGCCGTCGCCCGGGCTATGGCCATCCTTTGAGCGTGATGACGAGCGAGCGCGCTGCGACAGCGACGTCCAAGTCTGACGACTCGCGCGTTGACCCCTCCACCTACGATTGGGGAGCGCAACTGAGGCGACCCTCGATGGAACGCCACCTTGCCATAGCTAGAGTCTAGTGTACCGACGTGTTTTCATTGCTATGTTCGCGTTGAAAGGGTATTGTGGATGAGGTCTGGAGCGAACGTCACTGCGTATTTTTGCGTATTCGGAGGTGGTGTGAGGACATTGAGGCGGCGACTGGCGGCGCTGTTACTCCAGCCAGGCGCGGATGGCTTCGGCGATGGCCTCTGGCGCCTCGATCTGGGCATAGTGGCCAACATTCGGCAGCAGCACGAGGCGCGCGCTATCCAGATGCTCCGCCAGGAAGTGGGCGTATTTGGGCGGCGTCAGGCGATCCTCTTCGCCAGTGACCACCAGCGTCGGCTGCGCGATGTGGCCCAGTTCGCTCATGATGTCGAAGTCGTTACACGCCGCGAGGTCGCGATGGAGCATGCCGGGCGCGGTGGGCGCGAGCCGCCGGGCGAATTCGCGCGCCTGCCGCTGATGCGCGGGCGCGAAGGCCAGCTCGATCAACCCCTGTTTCGCGGTTTCCTGGTCGGTGCGTGTCTGTTCGAGGAGGGTGGGCAATACCCGCAGGCGCGCGCCCGCGCCCACCAAGACCAACCGGCTGACCAGCGCCGGGTAATCCACCGCCATCCGTAGCGCAATCGCGCTCCCCAGCGAATGGCCTACCAGGCAGACATGCTCAAGCCCGCGCCGTGTCAACTCGGCGCGCACCGCTCCGGCGTAGTCGTCCACGGTCATCCTGGCGGGGCCGGGGCGATTGGTCAGCGCGCCGTGTCCCGGCAGATCGAGCGCAATGGCGGTATACTGAGGCAGGCAGGCGATCACCGCATCCCAGACCTGGGCGTTGTCACCTGAGCCGTGAAGAAATACAATCGTGGGAACCGCGCTCCTGGCGCTACTCATGAAAAAAGCCTTCTTTCACCGTTCTAACGTGTGTAGCATACCGTGCCTGTGACGCACATCGCTACATCGCTATAACGTGGAACGTTCCTGCGGGCGCTGTGTTACGCGCATGGACTGTTGGGGCAGGCCGATTCTCCCATCATAGCGCGGGAAACGTTGGTACGACGAGATCGCATGCCACCTATCGGCGCCCTGGCACGTATTTGCAGGGAGAGCGCCTGCGCGCCGATACAGCGAAGACGCGGAGCAGACGCGGAGAAAGGGCCGCCGATGGGCGATCACCGAGTACACCCGACGAATCCGCGAGCGGCGTTGGGCAGCGCGGGCGAGCGGCTGGCCGCTGGCTGGCTGGAGGCGCGTGGCTATCGGGTGCTGGCGCGCAACTGGCGCTGCGCCTATGGCGAGCTTGATATCATCGCCGAGGAGCAGGGTGAACTGGTGTTTGTGGAGGTCAAGACGCGCCGTGGCGTCGCCTATGGCGTGCCTGAGGAAGCCATCACCGCCAACAAGCGCGCCCATCTGATCGCCGCCGCGCAGAGCTACCTTGCGGAACATCAGAGCGAGGCGCACCCTTATCGTATCGATGTGATAGCGGTGCAGCTCGATGGCCGGGGCCGATTGACCGATGTGCGCCACTATCGTAGCGCGGTTGGGCTAGAGGAGTGATTACGATGCAGGACATGTTCGAGAACGCCAAGCGGGTCGCCAGCACCGCCGTCGAGCGGGCCGCCTGGGAGGCCGATAGGGTACGCCGCACCAGTGCGCGCCAGCGCGAAATCGATCTGTTGAAGCGCGAGCGGTCGGCGGTGGTCGAGCAGCTTGCTGGGGTGCTGCTGGATCTGGAGCGCCGTGGCGAACTGACCCAGGCGCCCCTCCAGGCGATTGCCACGCGCCTGCGGACGCTCACCGACGATGTCAACCAGGGTGACACCGACATCACCGCGATTCGCAATGAGACGTTCGTGCCGGGCACGATCAGCATCAACGTGCAGCGCAAAGATGATCCCAACGCGATGCCATCTAAGCCCGCCGCCCGCCAGCAGCACTATCGCGTGTCCGTCGTGCGGACGCAGTGTGCGCCGGAGCGCCGCCTTCTGCCCAGCCTGCGGGACAAAGCTGAACTGAACTAGAGGCCCGGCCACAATCGGCGGGCGCTCTCTCCCACGAAACGGGCGCGGCGCGGTACAATAGACCGATGGGCTGCGTCCGGCGCGCTGGCGTGGATGCGGCCCCACGGCGATTGCTACTGTGGGGAGACGAGCATGGCACACGCAGCGAAGACGGGCGCGGAGACGGGCGCGAAGGCGCAGACGACCACACAAAAGGCGCCACAGAACGGGCAGCGTCCACGGACACCGGGCGTCTATGGCCGCGACGAGATCGCGGAGAACCGGCTGGAGCCGTGGCCGAATCCACGCGTCGGGCGCGACTACGTCGTCCACTTCGAGATACCGGAGTTTACCTGCCTCTGCCCGCGCTCCGGCTATCCCGACTTCGCGACGATTGTCATCGACTACGTGCCGGGGCCGTCGGTGGTGGAGCTGAAAAGCCTGAAGCTCTACATCAATGGCTATCGCGACCGCGCCCTCAGCCACGAGGCGGCCACCAATGATATCCTCGACGATCTGGTGGGCGCGCTGGCTCCCCGCTGGCTGCGTGTCGTGGCGGAGTTCAACGTGCGCGGCAACATCAAGACAGTGGTGACCGCCGAGCACGCAGCGCCAGACTACATTGGCCCGCGTCCAGTCTACCAGCGTCCCTCATTTAGCGGTATCTAGCCGCGCTGCCCCGCCGCTGAAGCCAGAATGCGGCGGCAGCCACGCCCGCCGCCAGAGCGATGCCGAGCGCGCGCTGGATTCGTTGCCGCCGGACGTCCGCGTCTGGGCGGGCCTCGTGGCGCAGGGCTAGCGGCATCGTCCGGTGCGGCTGTGGCGCGGCGGGCGCATAGGTGTATGGCGCCGCGCGCGCGTCGCCGCTGGGCGTTGGGCTGGCCTCTCCGCGCGCGGCGTCGCCTGGCTCGGCATGCGTGGGGGTCGCCGTTGCCCGCGCGCCTTTGTGACGCCGCTTGTCTTTGCGCGGTTCGTCTGCTGTTGGCCTGGTTGCGCCGCCTGTGGTGTTGCGCGCCTGCGCATCATGCAAAATCGCCGCGATGTCACTGGCGGTTGCGCGCTGGCCAGACGCCCAAGAGTTGACCTCCGCCCCCAGCAAGAGGATGAGCGCCAGATAGTAGAAGAAGATCAGAATGACGATGGCGAACGCCGCCACCGAGCCATAGTTATCGGGCCGAAGCGCGACGCTCTCGTAGATCGGAAAGACCAGTTCGTAGAGCGCCAGCAGCCCCGCCGCCAGCAATGTTCCCCGCCAGACCTCGCGGAAGTGTACCGGGCGATTGGGAACGACGATGTAGATCACGCTAAACAATACCAGCGCCACTACGAAGGCGACGATCAGCCCGACGATGTGAAACAGCAGGCCGTTGACGGCGCTCCCCGCGTCGCTTTTCTGAATGGCGTTCAGGATGGCCGTCGGCACAATCGACGCCAGGAAGAGGATCGGCGCCAGCGCCATATAGAGCAGCAGCATGCCGATAGCCACCAGATTCTGGCGTATCAGGCTGCGGCCACGCAGCCGGAAGATCACGCTGAAACAGTTCTCCAGAGCGATGAACAACCGGGAGCCGGTGAAGATCGACGCCAACAGGCCAATGATGAACAGCACGCCCGCCCGGCGCCGCAGATTATTCAGTGTGGCCTCCACGACCACGCCGCCCGTCCCGGAGGAGCCACCCGGAAAAGCGTTGGCGACCGCGCGAACGAGTTGCTCCTCGCTGCCTGGCGAGATGGTGTTGAGGATGAATCCAGAGATGGCCAGCAGCGCCAGCAAAATGGGAAACATGGTTGTCAGGATGTTATAGGCCAGCATGCCAGACAGGTTGAAGACCCAGTCGTTGCTGATCTTTTGCCAGAAGTGGAGCAATGGCTTAAGACGATCTTTCACGCTTTTGCGCCATAACTGTTGTCCTGTTGCGCGTTGTGTGGTGGCCATCTGTGCCCTACTTCCCCGATTGGCGGCCAGCAGGCTGCTCAATGCTTTTTGACGCATTTCTCTGTATAAATTGTATGCCATCGGCGTCGTATACTGGGAACGCAATGTCCGGGCCATCGCTGGAACGTGGCCGGGATCGGTGGCTGGGATCGTGACCGGGTCGGGGCTGGAGCATCCCCGGCATCTGTGAAGGGAGCGGCGACGCATGCAGAAACGTGGCAACACACCGACGATGACCGCGCGCGGCCATTTTGAGCGCCATACGTTTGAAACTGGGCCGATGGAGAACAATGTTTATCTGCTCGTCTCGCCGCAGACACGCGAAGCCGTGCTGATCGATGCGTCGGATGATGCGGAGCGGCTGGCGCGCGAGGCGGCGGCATTGAAGGCGCGCGTGCGGATGATCCTGCTGACGCATGGCCACTCCGATCACTGGGGCGCGCTGGGACACCTGCGCGATATGTGGGGCGTGCCAGTGGGCATCCATCTGGCGGACGCCGATATGCTGCCGCTCACCCCCAACTTCGCGCTCAGCGACGGCCAGCGCATCGGCCTGGGCGCGGGCGATATCCAGGTGATCCATACCCCCGGCCACACTCCCGGCGGTGTATGTTTTCTGACCGATGGCTGCCTCTTTAGCGGCGATACGCTCTTTCCAGGTGGCCCCGGCGCGACCAAACAGGCGCTGGGCGACTTCCCGCTGATTATGACCAGCCTGCGCGAGAAGCTCTTTACCCTGCCAGATAGCACGATGGTGCTGCCGGGGCACGGCAAGCCCACCACCATCGGCGCCGAACGTCCCGCACTGGACGAGTGGCAGGCGCGCGGGTGGTAGATCGCCTGGCACGTCGTTTTGTCAACTGGTGAACGTGTTGGTCGCCATATCGAAGCCAAGCGACGCCGTCTTATCGGATTGAAGCCACAACACGTCGCCTTTGACCGCTGTGATGTCGAGCCATGTTGAGTGATCGGGCGCCGGAAAATCCCCGATCAACTGATTGCTGATAGCGTTATAGACGCGCACCGCGCCATAGCCGCCTGGCGATGAGTAGTCGGCTACGGGTGTAGGCCACTCAGTTCCAGGGCGGACGAGTTCCCAGACGCCATTGATCTGGCCTTCATATCCCTCGCTGCCATAGAACGAGGCGAATTTGTCCTGAAGCGCGGGGAAGGTTCCCGTCGTGAAGGTAGGCGTAGGCGCGGCGGCCTCCGCCGTCCAGGTGGCTGAAAATGTGGCGTCCATTTGCGCAACCACGGTAGCCTTCTGCCCTGTGAGTGGTTGTGATCGGAAGGTGGGTGTCACATCTGGATGTGGCGCTGACGACAAAGCCATCGGTTTGGCTGCCTGGCTCAAGCCAATGACCGTGACGGCAATCAGCACGACGACGGCGCCCATGATGATCATTGCCCAGCGTTGGCCAGTTCGTTGTGTTTCGCCATGCGGCAAACCACCGTTATCTGGTGGTACCTCATCCGACATCCCAATCGCTCCTTCGTGACCATATCCGGGTTCACGCTGCCTGTTTCATGCCAGGAAACACTACATTGCAGACGAGATATGTGGCTAGACCGTTTCCGCATTGCGCGAAATCATGCGCAACGATACAATGGGCGCCAGGAGGGGAGCGTTGATATCCGCTTCCAGTATACATCGGTAAGAATGGCGCTATGAGCGACCCATCCATAATTGCAGACTAAGACAGGGGGAGCAGATGATGCGTCGCATTGAATTGATCTTGGGCATTGGGACGGCTCTCGCCGCTATCGGGGCAATCGTCGCGACCATCTTCGTGCCGATGGCCACAACGGGCCTCAGTGTTGATGGCGGCGCACCGGTCATTCACCATATCTATGCGCGTGACCACGGTCTGGTTCCCATGCTGGCGGTTATCGCGTTCATCGCGGCGCTGGCGGTGTGTGTGCTGCTAGGCGCCTACTACCATACCCAGCACGGATCGATGTTCGCCCGCGCCATCATGTGGGCCGCCGCGCTTGTCTACGTCGTGCTCATACCCGCAAGCCTGTGGCAGGGTTCGTTCGCTGCGTATCCCGCTTTGCTGGCGCTGGCATGCGCGCTGTCTGCGTTGATTCCCAGTCGGAGGCGGAGTACCGTAGCCGAGGCGCAACTTCACCACGGCTGACGCCTGGCTTCTGGTCGTAACCAGCAAGACATCGCCTGTGATCCATGGGCGGTGTCTCTGTGCGTTCGCAGCCAGACGCGCATAGTCTGCGCATGATAGAATAGCGCCAATCACGCTGAGACGATAGCGCCGTTGCACAGAAAGAGATGACGCCGCATGCCCCGACGCTCCCATGACTCGCTGCCCTCGCCCGACGACGCCGAATCACTCTTCGCCGAGCTGCTAGATGATGAGGTGGGCGAATCTGAAAGCGCGGCGCAGGATGAGGCCAGGAGTGGCGCCAGTGGCATTCCGCCCGCGATTGCCTATCAGCCAGCCGACGCGGCGAACGCCCCGACGACGGCGCTGGATGACCCCGACCTGCCCTACTGGCTGGCGCTCAATCGTGTCAAGGGCATCGGCCCGGCGCGCTTTCGTCTGCTCCTGGAAGCCTTCGGCAGCGCGCGTGGCGCCTGGGAGGCGACCCCATCTGGCTGGCAGGCGGCGGGACTGGATGCCCGTAGCGTGGCGTCGCTGGAAAAACAGCGGCGGCGCATCGAACCAGATGCCGAGGTCGAGCGGCTCATCAAGCTGCGCGTTGGGGCGCTGCGTACCGTAGACCCGGCGTATCCCCGGCTGCTCCAGGAGATTCCCCTGCCGCCGCCAGTGCTCTACGTGCGCGGGACGCTCGCCCCGCAGGATGAATGGGCGCTCGCCATCGTCGGCACACGGCGCGCCAGCCCCTATGGCAGGCAGATGACCGAGAAGCTGGCGGGCGAACTGGCGCGGCAGTCGATCACGGTTGTCAGCGGATTGGCGCGGGGCATCGACACCGTCGCCCACCGCGCGGCGCTGGAGGCGGGCGGGCGCACGCTGGCGGTGCTCGGCTGCGGGCCAGACCTGGTGTATCCGCCTGAGAACGCGAAACTGGCGGCGCGCATCGTCGAGTATGGCGCCATACTGACGGAGTTTCCGCCGGGCACGCAGCCGGAGCCAGGCAACTTCCCCGCGCGCAACCGGCTGATTAGCGGCCTCTCGCTGGGCGTGTTGGTGACGGAGGCGCCCGAGACCAGTGGCGCGCTGATTACCACCCGTTTTGCCGCCGAGCAGGGGCGCGATGTCTTCGCCGTGCCCGGCAACGTCACCAGCCGCAGCAGCGTCGGCGCAAATCGGCTGATTCAGGATGGCGCGCAGATGGTGCTGGAGGTTGGCGATATTCTCTCGGAGCTCAATCTGCACCTGGCGCCACAGCAGATGGAGATGCTGGAGCTACGCGAGGCGTTGCCCGAGAACGCGAGCGAGGCGCGGCTGCTGGCCCTGCTGGACGCCAGCGATGACCCAGGGCATATCGACGATCTCTGCCGCGCATCGGGCATGCCTATCGCCGAGGTATCGGGTACGCTGGTGATGCTGGAACTGAAGGGGTTGGTGCGCCTGGTTGGCCCCATGACGTATGTGAAGGCGTGATATTTTTTTTTTTTTTTTTTTTTTTTTTTAAAAAAAAAAAAAAAAAAAAAAAAAAAAAAAAAAAAAATTATCGGCGATTGCTACTGTGGGGAGACGAGCATGGCACACACGGCGAAGACTGGCGCGAAGACTGGCGCGAAGGCGCACACGACCACACAAAAGGCGCCACCGAACGGGCAGCGCCCACGGACACCGGGCGTCTATGGCCGCGAGGAGATCGCGGAGAATCGGCTGGAGCCGTGGCCGAATCCACGCGTTGGGCGGGACTACGTTATCCACTTCGAGATACCGGAGTTTACCTGCCTCTGCCCGCGCTCTGGCTACCCCGACTTCGCGACGATTGTCATCGACTACGTGCCAGGGCCGTCGGTGGTGGAGTTGAAAAGCCTGAAGCTCTACATCAATGGCTATCGCGACTGCGCCCTCAGCCACGAGGCGGCCACCAATGATATCCTCGACGATCTGGTGGGCGCGCTGGCTCCCCGCTGGCTGCGTGTCGTGGCGGAGTTCAACGTGCGCGGCAACATCAAGACAGTGGTGACCACCGAGCACGCCGCGCCAGACTACACTGGCCCGCGTCCGGCCTACCAGCGCCCCTCATTTAGCGGTATCTAGCCGCGCTGCCCCGCCGCTGGAGCCAGAATGCGGCGGCAGCCACACCCGCCGCCAGAGCGATGCCGAGCGCTCGCTGGGTTCGTTGCCGCCGGACGTCCGTGTCTGGGCGGGCCTCGTGGCGCGTGGCTAGCGGAATCGTCCGGTGCGGCTGTGGCGTGGCGGGCGCATAGGTGTATGGCGCCGCGTGCGTGTCGTCGCTGGGCGTTGGGCTGATCTGTCCGCTCGCGGCGTCGCCTGGCTCGGCACGCGTGGGGGCCGCCATTGCCCGCGCGCCTTTGTGACGCCGCTGGTCTTCTTCGTGGCTTGCCTGCCGTTGGCCTGGTCGCGCCGCGTGTAGTGTTGCGCGCCTGCGCATCATGCAAAATCGCCGCGATGTCACTGGCGGCTTCGCGCTGGCCAGACGCCCATGAGTTCACCTCCGCCCCCAGCAAGAGGATGAGCGCCAGATAGTAGAAGAAGATCAGAATGACGATGGCGAACGCCGCCACCGAGCCATAGTTATCGGGCCGGAGCGCGACGCTCTCGAAGATTGGGAAGACCAGTTCATAGAGTGCCAGCAGCCCCGCCGCCAGCAACGTTCCCCGCCAGACCTCGCGGAAGCGTACCGGGCGATTGGGAACGACAATGTAGATCACGCTGAATAGCACAAGCGCCACCACGAAGGCTACGATCAGCCCGACGACGTGAAACAGCAGGCCGTTGACGGTGCTCCCCACGTCGCTTTGCTGAATGGCGTTCAGGATCGCCGTCGGCACAATCGACGCCAGAAAGAGGATCGGCGCCAGCGCCATGTAGAGCAGCAGCATGCCGATAGCCACCAGATTCTGGCGTATCAGACTGCGGCCACGCAGCCGGAAGATCACGCTGAAACAGTTCTCCAGGGCGATGAACAACCGGGAGCCAGTGAAGATCGACGCCAACAGGCCAATGATGAACAGCACTCCCGCCTGGCGCCGCAGATTATTCAGCGTGACCTCCACGATCACTCCGCCCGTCCCGGAGGAGCCACCCGGAAAGGCGTTAGCAATCGCGCGAATGAGTTGCTGCTCGCTGCCTGGCGAGATGGTGTTGAGGATGAATCCAGAAATGGCCAGCAGCGCCAGCAAAATGGGGAACATGGTCATCAGGATGTTATAGGCCAGCATGCCAGACAGGTTGAAGACCCAGTCGTTGCTGATCTTCTGCCAGAAGCGGAGCAATGGCTTGAGACGCTCTTTCACGCTTTCGCGGAGTGACTGTTGTCCTGTTGCGCGTTG
Source organism: uncultured Chloroflexia bacterium (assembly GCA_963702665.1). Taxonomy (GTDB): domain Bacteria; phylum Chloroflexota; class Ktedonobacteria; order Ktedonobacterales; family JADMIN01; genus DAHUXT01. The sequence goes on along the minus strand of CAVPDP010000005.1, from coordinate 57,749 downwards.
TGTGGTGGCCATCTGTGCCCTACCTCCCCGATTGGCGGCCAACTGGCTGCTCAATGCTTTTTGAGGCAATTCTCTGTAGAAATTGTATGCCATCGGCGTCGTATACTGGGAACGCAATGTCCGGGCCATCGCTGGGTCGTGGTTGGGTCGTGACTGGAGCATCCCCGGCATCTGTGAAGGGAGCGGCGACGCATGCAGAAACGCGGCAACACACCGACAATGACCGCGCGCGGTCATTTTGAGCGCCATACGTTTGAAACCGGGCCGATGGAGAACAATGTCTATCTGCTCGTCTCGCCGCAGACACGCGAAGCCGTGCTGATCGATGCGTCGGATGATGCGGAGCGGCTGGGACGCGAGGTGGCGGCATTGAAGGCGCGCGTGCGGATGATCCTGCTGACGCACGGCCACTCCGATCACTGGGGAGCGCTGGGACACCTGCGCGATAAGTGGGGCGTTCCGGTGGGCATCCATCTGGCGGACGCCGATATGCTGCCGCTCACCCCCAACTTTGCCCTCAGCGACGGCCAGCGCATCGGCCTGGGCGCGGGCGATATCCAGGTGATCCATACCCCCGGCCACACCCCCGGCGGCGTCTGCTTTCTGACCGATGGCTGCCTCTTCAGCGGCGACACACTCTTTCCGGGTGGCCCCGGCGCGACCAAACAGCCCCTCGGCGACTTCCCACTGATTATGACCAGTCTGCGCGAGAAGCTCTTTGTCCTGCCGGATAGCACGATGGTGCTGCCAGGACACGGTAAGTCCACCACCATCGGCGCCGAGCGTCCCGCGTTGGACGAGTGGCAGGCGCGCGGCTGGTAGATCGCCTGGTACGTCGTTTCGTCAACTGGTGAACGTGTTGGTCGTCATATCGAAGCCAAAGGATTTCGTCTTATCCGATTGAAGCCACAACACATCGCCTTTGACTGCTGTGATGTCGAGCCATGTTGAGTGATCGGGCGCCGGAAAATCCCCGATCAACTGATTGCTGATAGCGTTATAGACGCGCACTGCGCCATAGCCTCCTGGCGCCGAATAGTCGGCTACGGGTGTAGGCCACTCAGTTCCAGGGCGGACGATTTCCCATACGCCGTTGATCTGGCCTTTATATCCCTCGCTGCCATAGAACGAGGCGAATTTGTCCTGAAGCGCGGGGAAGGTTCCCGTCGTGAAGGTAGGCGTAGGCGCGGCAGCCTCCGCCGTCCAGGTGGCTGAAAATGTGGCGTCCATTTGCGCAACCACGGTAGCCTTATGCCCTGTGAGTGGTTGTGATCGGAAGGTGGGTGTCACATCCGGCTGTGGCGCTGACGACAACGCCATCGGTTTGGGCGCCTGGCTCAAGCCAATGACCGTGACGGCAATCAGCACGACGACGGCGCCCATGATGATCATTGCCCAGCGTTGGCCAGTTCGTTGTGTTTGGCCATGCGGCAAACCACCGTTATCTTGTGGTACCTCATCCGACATCCCAATCGCTCCTTCGTGACCATATCCGGGTTCACGCTGCCTGCTTCATGCCAGGAAACACTACATTGCAGACGGGATATGTGGCTAGACCGTTTCCGCATTGCGCGAAATCATGCGCAACTATACAATGGGCGCCAGGAGGGGAGCGTTGATATCCGCTTCCAGTATACATCAGTAAGAATGGCGCTATCAGCGACCCATCCATAATTGCAGGTTAAGACAGGGGGAGCAGATGATGCGGCGCATTGAATTGATCTTGGGCGTTGGGACGGCTCTTGCCGCCATCGGGGCAATCGTCGCGACCATCTTTGCGCCGGTTGCCACAACGGGCCTCAGTCTTGATGGCGGCGCTCCGGTCATTCACCACATCTATGCGCGTGACCACGGCCTGGTTCCCATGCTAGCGGTTATCGTGTTCATCGCGGCGCTGGCGGCGTGTGTGCTACTTGGCGCCTACTATCACACCCAGCACGGATCGACGCTTGCCCGCGCCATCATGTGGGCCGCCGCGCTTGTCTACGTCGTACTCATACCCGCAAGCCTGTGGCAGGGTTCGTTCGCTGTGTATCCCGCATTGCTGGCGATGGCGTGCGCGCTAGTCGCGTTGATTCCCACCCGACGCAGCGTGCATCCGAGGCGCAACTCTACCACGGCTGACGGCGGGCTTTTGATCGTAACCAGCAAGACATCGTCTGTGATTTGCGGGCGGTGTCTTTGTGTATTCTCGGGCAGACGCACATGGTCTGCGCATGATAGAATAGCGCCAATCAAGCTGAGACGATATCGCCGTTCCCCAGAAAGAGATGACGCCGCATGCCTCGACGCTCCCATGATTCGCTGCCCTCGCCTGACGACGCCGAATCACTCTTCGCCGAGCTGCTGGATGATGAGGTGGGGGAATCGGAAAGCGCGGCGGATGGGGTGGTCACAAGCGGCCCAGCAAATGGTATCCCGCCCGCGATTGCTTATCAGCCAGCCGACGTGGCGAATGCCCCGGCGACGGCGCTGGATGATCCCGACCTGCCCTACTGGCTGGCGCTCAATCGTGTCAAGGGCATCGGCCCGGCGCGCTTTCGCCTGCTCCTGGAGGCCTTTGGCAGCGCCCGCAACGCCTGGGAGGCGACCCCATCTGGCTGGCAGGCGGCGGGACTGGACACCCGTAGCGTGGCGTCGCTGGAAAAGCAGCGGCGGGGCATCGAACCTGAGGCCGAGGTCGAGCGGCTCGTCAAGCTGCGCGTCGGGGCGCTGCGCACCGTAGACCCGGCGTATCCGCGGCTGCTCCAGGAGATTCCCCTGCCGCCGCCAGTGCTCTACGTGCGCGGGACGCTCGCCCCCCAGGACGAGTGGGCGCTCGCCATCGTCGGCACGCGGCGCGCCAGCCCCTATGGCAGGCAGATGACCGAGAAGCTGGCGGGCGAACTGGCGCGGCAGTCCATCACGATTGTCAGCGGGCTGGCGCGGGGCATCGACACCGTTGCCCACCATGCGACGCTGGCGGCGGGTGGGCGCACGCTGGCGGTGCTCGGCTGTGGCCCAGACCTGGTCTATCCGCCGGAGAACGCGAAACTGGCGGCGCGCATCGTCGAGAATGGCGCCATACTGACGGAGTTCCCGCCGGGCACGCAGCCGGAGCCAGGCAACTTCCCCGCGCGCAACCGGCTGATTAGCGGTCTCTCGCTGGGCGTGTTGGTGACGGAGGCGCCCGAAACCAGTGGCGCGTTGATTACCACCCGTTTCGCCGCCGAGCAGGGGCGCGATGTCTTCGCCGTGCCCGGCAACGTCACCAGCCGTGGCAGCGTCGGCGCAAATCGGCTGATTCAGGATGGCGCGCAGATGGTGCTGGAGGTCGGCGATATTCTCTCGGAGCTCAATCTGCACCTGGCGCCACAGCAGATGGAGATGCTGGAGCTACGCGAGGCGCTGCCAGAGAACGCGAGTGAGGCGCGACTGCTGGCCCTGCTGGGCGCCAGCGATGATCCGGGGCATATCGACGATCTCTGCCGCACATCCGGCATGCCCATCGCCGAGGTGTCGGGCACGCTGGTGATGCTGGAACTGAAGGGGCTGGTGCGCCTGGTTGGCCCAATGACGTATGTGAAGGCGTGATAGCCTGTCCGCCTCAGCCCAGCGGCTTTTCCAGCGGGTCAGCGAAGGCGGTCTGGAACAACGAATAGACAAAATCCCTGGATAGGGACTACGGCTCTGGAGTAATGCAACCGGGCGACTCATTGGCAACTGTTCAGAATCTAGCCAGAAAGTTTCCGGTTTCGAGTAGGAGATGAATAGCCGCTTGACAGCCCCATGCCAGAATGCTATCCTCTCTCATAGACCACCTGGTCTTTGCCTTGTGGCATCATGGCGTGGGGTTCGGCTCCTAAAGAACTTCCTGGCTTCAGCCGTGGGACGTGTCAAGCTCTACTCCATTGTAGTTCGCATGGAATACGAAACCATTCAAAATAGCTGCGCAGGTTGAAAAACGCGTACGTGAGGCAGCTATTTGAGTAGTACCTCCATCTCCGTTTGAGATGTTGTGAAAGGCAGCCCTCTCCCGGCCTGTCGGCCACCCTCCCCTGCGAGGGGAGGGCCAGGGCGACCAGGGAGCCGCCTGGGCACATCTCTGGCTCCCCTCCCTTTTAGGGGAGGGGCTGGGGGAGAGGGTCGTCCCACGGCAACCATCTCAACGGAGATGTTAGTACCTCCATCTCAACCCCTAGGCTCGTGATAGGGATGTGCCTGATTGAGGAGGCTTGCTAATGGATGATGTTGAATTAGACAGGCTTATCCTTACACACCTGCCATCTTTCATCGCAAGAAACTACAAGACGCTCCTCGAAACGACCGCAGCGCGTGATCGTGTGACCCTCATTACGCGTATCTATGACCTGTGGCTGCGGATGCTAACCATCACGCTCGTCAGCCAGTATCTCGTCCATGATAAGAATACGGTCAGTGACACCGACCTGAACAGCTTACTCAAAGATGACTTTGAAGGCTTAACTATTGATGGATGGCAGGATGTTTTCTTCACGACTTTGGAGGTTTATAAGGACAAGCGTGATCTCTTCTTTATGCCCGAACTCTACGACTTCTATTGGAATACCTCAGACCTCCCCGGAAACGCGCACACCGACGTAAAATTACACTTTGCCCGACTCACGCGCGCATCGCTCGATCTCACCAAGAACGTGATACCAGCCAATGAAAGCGGTTGGGAGGAGTTAGCCAGGGATCTGGAAAGTCATCTGCGCCACATCTTGCGGGACACGTCGTTCTTTGCCTCCTATGACCTCATTCGCGTCCTGGAGACTCAGCAAGGCTCCTCCACATTGGAACTCTATCGAGGAACCACTGTCATTACCACAGGCGAAGTCTTCTCTGAATCTATTCCTCTGAAAAGCGGCAGGTTTTATCTGCGTGCCAAGACACATGATTTTCTCTCCCTCCATCCATTACTGATCTTCTGGGATAACGAGGCTCTGGCGAGCCAAAAGCTTCCGGCCGAAGTTGCGGTGTATCACCGTTTTCTTTCCCAACAATTGCAGTATCTCTTATCGACTTCAGGCAGGTTCGTCGAGGATCATCAGTATTTCACAGGATTTATCGAATATCTGATTGGCACGATTGATGACGTGAAAAGTAAGTATGCCAAGGTTAGTCAGCTTACCTGGCGTGAATTAAGCAAATTTAGCGCTGAAATCACTGAACAGCGCACGGCGACCGCGCAGGGAAAGTACAATAAGGATTTATACCTGCAGCGCCAGCACACGCTGCAAGAATTGCTCAGATTTCTTGACTCGGACAAACGCTGTTTTGTCTTGATCGGTCGGTCGGGAGTGGGGAAGAGCAGCTTCCTGCTCTCTCTCAATCAGCTCCTTCGCGACACGAGACATGAGGATGTCTGCCTGCTCATGTATGATGGCGCGCTCCTGCACTTAGATACTCCACTTACTGACAGCATCACGCATGATTTTGATAACCGCATGCACGTTGCTGGGAAAAAGGTAGAAGACATCTGGAAAGAGATTGCGAAAATCGACCGCATCGACGAACGCCGGGTCGTGCTCTGTGTTGATGCTATTAACGAGAGCGATCATGCCATCGATCTCCTGAAGCAGCTAGATGGCCTGGTTCAAAAAGCATCATGGCCCTGGCTCAAAGTGATTTTTAGTTCGCGCCCAGAAACCTGGCAGTCCATCAGGCACGGCGTGAATCTTGACGCGGCGAAGTACTATCGCGAAGCAGGCTCTGACACATTTGAAAACCAATTGGAGCCATTCAACTATTCTGAACAAATGGACCCGTTTTCCACGCAAGAGTTGACCGAGGCATATGCGAAATACAAGACGACTTTTCACCTTCAAACAGCTTTTGTTGATCTCCCATTTGACGTCCGTGAGATTTTACGGGAGCCGCTTAATCTCTGGCTGGTGGCAAGAACCTACGATGGCAAAGCGATTCCTAACAAGATCCGCGTGACCGAACTGGTGAAAGACTATGTGGAAAGCGGACGCCTAAGTGAAGAAGATGAGCGGCTGCTACGGAAACGACTTATCCCCTTAATGGTCAACGTTGGGCATTACGACAATAGGATTACGCAGAAAGAAATCGACGCTGTGGGTGGTGGTCTGTATGAGGCCATCTACAGCAAGCTCGGCAATCAATCCTTCAATAATTTGGCTGACGCCAGCATCTTAACGCGCCAGGAAATTAAAGGCGAGCAACGGACAGAACGGGCGATTGCATTTAAATATGAGCGTTTCTATGAGTACTTCATTGGGGAACGGCTCGCAGAACTGAGCGCCACCCAACCCAAACGGGCAGTGTTCTTTCTCGATTTGATCGAACAAACCCCAGAGAAACCATATCTTTGGGGAGCCATCAGAAGCGCCATTCTCCAGATGCTTGTCCAGGATGACACTCAAACGAGTATCACTCTTTGCTATTCGGATCACCTACGGGTGAAAGAGATGATGATCGACGCCCTCACCAGTTATGGCGTCGATCATCCAGAGAAAGTAGCGCTGCTGCTCCGTCGGCTTCTCCCCGCCGTAGAGAAGACCTCCAGCCTGCGCCAGCTGCGCCAGTTTATGGGAAGATCGGACAAACCGATTGATAAAGGGACGCGGAATGCAGGCAAGATTGCGGTTGAGGTTGCCAGCAACCTTGGCATCACTGAATTGTTACAACGAGGGGGCGTCCAGTCTGATCCGTCGATTAGAGCGGCAACAGTACGCTATAGCTACCTCCTTTGGAAACGGGATCGGCAGGCAGGTTTTGCCATCCTGGATGATCTCGGCAAAGCGGCGGTACGCCACCTAATTCCCAATATGGCCGCATTTGAATCGGCCTTGGGGCTGTCGCTCTTGATCTTCTTCGATCATGCAGAGGATCACGATGTGATACAACACCTCCAGCAGCTCTGGCATACTATTATCGGGCACATCTTTGCGCTCAACGAGTCTGCGAATCGAGTCAGCAAGTTATTTCGTGGTTTTATCCGCGAGCGCATTTTCTCGCTCGCCATTAGTCTTGCTCTCCGCTTCATTAATGACCTCCCCGACACCCTGCCAATCCGATCCGAGAGCTTTGAAACCTTTTTTCATCGCAAGCAGGCTGAGAAAGCCCTCTATCGTCGCTTAACCAGCTACATTAATACGGAAGGGCCTTATACCTACGAGGACATGAAACGGGACTTCCTGGCTGCGCTTCCCATTATGGACGCTATAATTCAGCCCGTAAGCTGCATTGGTCTGTCTGTCCATTTGGCCCGCAACCCCTCTGCCGCGCTTCAGTTGATGAAGGAACTCTTTGAGGCGGCGGAAAACGCGCCACCGCCGAATTTGTGGCTCAGTGGCATCGCGTTCGCGCTCACGCCAGTCCTGGACGTGGACAAGGACCCAAGAAACGACCCAAGAAATGACGAGGTATTTGACTATTTCTGCGAGGCGATGGAGCGCTGCCAACAATACTATGCGCTCCCTGGGCACAGCGCCGCCTGGATTAACGCTGAATGTCCCGAAATTATCTTCGTCGGACAATACATATACTATCAATACCAGCGAACAGGCATAGTCACTACAGACTGGTTCAAATCGCGGATCGATACTGCTCTTGAGCAGAAGAATGAGAAATTCTTCCGGCTCCTGCTTACGGTTCATCTGCCGCTTGTCGCTTTTGAGATGACGGCGCCTAAGCCCGTCTTCGATATACTGTCGCTGTTCTTCAGCCGACGCGTCATGATTGACAAGATTGAAGAACCACTTTCTACGTTGCTCGCGCAGATGCGCACTCGCTACCCAGATGCGGTCGATAGTTTCCTCGAGGAACAACAGGCGCCACCGGAATTTCGCCTACAGGTGCTGACGAGTGAGTCTCCCGAAAAAGTGGGCGACCTCATTGGATTACAACTGTTTCGTGTGGTCTATCTCCTCCTGGTCTCTGGCCAGACGGCATTACGCGATCAGATCATCCACTTTTTTGCGCAGGCCGCTGATTGCAAGAATACGCGCGCCTTGATCGATTACCTGATTCGAGAAACGATCAACCTGATCTATCAGGGGGAGGTGTTGCGGCAAGCAAAGTAGAATCTTGTCGGATCACAGGAGGAAGTCCGCGTTGTTCGTAGGCTGCACTGACCATCTGTCTGCGTCATCTGTCTGCCTGTAGGGTATGTTACCCGTTGTTTTCCAAAAGCAGACCTGCGTAGCATGAAGCTGACGGCTTGCGCAAAAGAGGTAAAGCATGCCTGAAGAGGTACGTAAAGAGATACTCCAAATACTCTATCAAGGACTAGATGATCAGGCCCAGGCGTTTGAAGGAGACGATTTGGCCAGGCTTCTTGGCAAACCCTGGCATGAGATACGGCCCGATGTCGAGGCGCTTCTGGCAGATGGCTTCATTCACACACTCACACGGGAAAGGCGCGTCAATAAGCGCATCTATCATTTCTTCGCGATTACCCCCGAGGGGGTCAAATTTCTTGAGCGCCCACCGCGCCCTGGGCTGAGACCGATTAACATCTTCATATCTTCACCAGGAGATGTAGAGGACGAGCGCAACTCGGCGACACGGGTCATTCAGCAATTGAATAACCTGTCCTCTATTTCCGGCCAATATGTCTTGAGAGTATTGCGGTATGAGGATGTGGCGCCAGGCGAGGTTGGGCATCCGCCTCAAACGACCGTGAATCGCTACATGCTGCAGGCGAGCCATGCGGATATTTTTATCGGCATCCTGTGCCAGCGTATGGGAACACCAACACTTGATGAGAACACGAAAGTGCGCTATCAGTCAGGCACGGAATACGAATTTATGAGCGCCTATCGCAGTAATCAGCAGGATGGAAAACCTTATATCTTGCTCTACCGTGGCGTGAAACCCCTTCCAGAAAACCTGGATCGGGAACAATGGGATCAAGTGAATGCATTCTTCAAGAGATTTGAAGGAATGCACGCGGAACTCAAAGGGCTTCCCAAGACCTATACCACTGTGGCTGATTTTGAGATGAGCCTCCTCCGTGACCTCGACACCCTCATTGCAAACAACGACTTTTCCTCATGAATTTCTGGGGTGCGAAAAACCTGTGAGCCCAGGAACAAATAGTCTTCGCGTCGCAAGAGTCGCAGATCCATACCTACTTCGGCATGTTGGGTATTGACGATGTGCGGCGTAGAGCCAATGAGAGCCAATCAGCGGCAAGGCTTGAGCAGGAGGTATTATGAGTTCAACAGCGGTCTCGCACGAAGAGCGCCTAACGTTCGCCTATTCCTCGCCAGGAAATGATCCACTCGCCTATTTTCTGTGTAAGCTAGGGCTTCTCGGTCGCAGCGGGTTTCGCAGCTGGGTGTGGCCGCTCATCTTTAGCTTTTTTTATGTCATCATCAACGATGTTCTCTTACCCGTATTCCTTGGTCGCTTCTCATCGAGTGGTCACTACATCGGACCATTGAATCCCCTCCTACTCCCCTATCGCCTCGCCGACATATTCCTGGCGCCAGTGCTCATCTACTGCTATGGGCAAATCGCGCTCGTGGGTTCCACGCGCTATCCATCCAACTCATCCACGATTTTCCAGCAGTTTGTCGATCATGGTTTCTTTGGGCCGCAAGACGACAAAAACGTCCAATCCTGCGTACTCCATGAGCGCATGTTGTTCGCACGGTGGTTGGGAACGATATGGATTGCCCCAGTGGCCCTGGGCCTCGCATTGGCGCTCACCGATATTTCCTCATTGCTGTATACAACTCCATCTAGCCCACGTCTATTCATCAACTCGGACGCCATCATTCTCTTTTTGAATACTGCCATGTGGTTACTGCTTGCTTATATGATTATGATAAGCGCCATACGGTTACTTTTGCTTGATGGGTGGTTGGTTGCACTCGCGAGAAGATACCAACAGCGACGTATAGCATGGCGTACTGGGGCTTTCAATACCGATGACCGACAGCGATTCTCACCGATAGGCAACCTTGCCATCCTGGCCGCCCTATTCTATCTGACGCTTTTGCTGTTGTTGAGTCTTATCTTTCTGGGGCGCCACAACCTCGGCATTGTCGCGCCAGCGCTGCCAAATTGGGCTGGTTATCTCTCCGTACTGCTGCTCTTGATCGTGACGATGCTGGCCTTTTTATATGTCCGCCGCCTCTTCCTACCAGGAAAACAAGACAAAGTGGTTCCAGCGATTGCCGCTGCGCGCGAGGAGCAGCGCGAGGAGCAGCGTGGACACGTCCCGCGCGCAATCCAGGTACGCGAGCCAATCTACCAGTTTTGCGCTCAGACAAAATATAGTTGGGCCTTTGCTATCGTAGCGACCTGGATTCTCGGCTCCCTCATGTGGCAGGTGATGTATTTCGCGGAGAAGATGGCCCCAGGGTATTTGGTTCCTCAGACACCTGGCCCAAATGATTTCCTCAGCGCCGTTGCTGGTGATTTCTTCGCCTTGCCTGCCATAAACGGGCTGATTGTGCTATTTTACCACCACGTCACCCGCCTGGAAATCAGCGATGCTGGCGCAAAACCTCAACGCCCTCTTATCATCGGGGGCGCTCTGCAAACGAGTGTGGCGCTCCTCATCGCGGTCGTAATGTCCGGAGCGACTTTCACCTATTGGGCTATTTACCCGTTTGTTACCTGGACTTTGCCGAGAGTTGGTGAGCAGAACGTGGCTGGGTTATACCATGAAGTCTTCATCACAGTGCAAGTCTACTTCCTGGTGAACTTTCTGCTCAGCGCCGCGCGCGTGCTCTGGCGCGTTGCGCGATTCATCAATGATGAGAGCATTGACGCAGAACTGCTCGCAAAGAGGGTGAGGGCAACTTTTCCCCTGGTGCGGATATTTGGGGGGATCGGCCTTGCCGGTGATTTTTTTGTCCTCGTCCTGTGTATTGATGTTCTCCACCACCTCATTTCTGTCCCCAGCTATATTGGCACTGCTGCCTTTGCGATAGTGACAATAGCCGCTCTACTGGCCCTATGTCTTGGGGTTTACAGAAAATTCCTTTCACTTTTCTTGGCCGACCTTTGGGCTCCCATCTTGCCACTGATTGCCCTTGGTGTGGCCATTGTCCTGCTCGTGCCGGTTTTGTGAGTGGTCAGCATCGAGCGCCGCCGAAGGCCGCCTACGCGGCCTCCAGCGCGCGCCGAACACCAACCACACATCTGGACTTGTTGTCAGATCAGCCAGGCTAGGACGCTTTGGGCGCCTCCATGTACCACTCGGTGAACGAGCGGCACTGCCCCGCGTCGGTAAAGCGCATGACCCACAGGTTGTGGTACGCGCGGTCGAGCGTCGCCTGCGTCTCGTCAGTGTAGTAGTAGGATAGGCCCACCGCAATCGCCTGATCGCCCTGGATCAGCAGCGGCTTATACTCGCCGCGATACGTTCCGGCCTTGTCGCGATTCTCCAGCCAGTTCGCGACGATTTGGGCGCGGCCACGCAGCACGTCGTCGCCCTCATCCCACGGATGATAGCGATACTCGGCGTCGTCGGCGAAGAGCGCGCCGATCTCGTCGGGATCATAGGTGATCCACGCCTGGTTATAGGCGTCGAGCCACCGCTGCGCCTTCTCTGCGTCAATGCTCATTGTTCTTGCCCCCTTTTCGATAGACATGGAAGGATATCCATTGAAAGAACCGGGCGAGAGGCGTAGCGGTTACACCTCTTCCAGCGACTGCACGGATAGCTCCACGCCGGGGCGCAGCTCTTTCTCGTAGGAATCGTAGTGCAGCAGCGCATGCATCCCGGCGCGCTCGTAGAGCCGGGTCGCGCCCGTCAGGCTCTGTGTGTCTACGCCCAGGCCTACCTCGCGCGTGCCACGGCGATAGAACTCGCCAAAGGCATGGTGGAGCAGCGCCAGCCCCAGGCCGTGTTTTCGCCAGGGACGACGCACGCCCAGGAGATGCACCCAGCCGAAATCTTCCAGGTAGATGCACAGCGCCGCGCCGGCGACGGTCTCGCCCGCCATCGCCAGGAACTGCAAGTCGGGCGGGAGGCTATCGGGCGTGTTGTTGCGCGCCAGCCAGTGCTCGAAGGTTTCGGGCGAGTGGCCCCAGTGGTCGGCGAATGACTCCTCCATCGCCTCCCAGATGGCGCGCTCATCCTGGCCCGGAACCAGCGTGCGCATCGCGATACCCTCTGGCCAGACGGGCGCGGGCGGTGGCGCATCCAGCAGGATTTGCATGCGGCTGAAGCGGCGCACTTTGGTGTAGCCGTGATCGGTCAGCAGGCGCTCGGATGGCTCGTGGCCGCCGCCGATGCCGATGAACAGACAGACGCGCGCCTCGGGTGGCGCCAGTGGAATATGCGCGCGCGCCCGCTCCTCCATCATGCGAACCAGCGCCGAGCCGATGCCCTGGTCGTAGTAGTTGGGGTGCGTGACCCCCATCGCGTGGATGCGGTAGTGCGTGCCAGAGGACGTATGGCCGTAGCCCACGAAATTCCCATCGGGCAGTTCGACGACCCAGGCATCGGTGGCCGGGTCGAACTCAGGCTGGCTCCACTGATGCTGAAGCTCCTGCATCGTAAAGTCGTATCGGCCAAAGATATCGAGATCGCTCGCCTGGATCAGTGCGAAGATGGCGGGCAGGTCGTCGCGTGTGGCCGCGCGCACGGCAAGGTGCGGCGGCAAGAGAACAGGCAGTGGCATATGAAAGACTCCTGGTATTACTTGGTATCTGGTGATGGGCTAGCGGATGTTTCACAAAGCGCGGGGTCTCTTCTCCGGTTATGGAGCAGCGATCCCGTCATCCGCCAGCCCGGATCAGGTTCTGGTACGGCGCAGCGCATACAGCGGCGTGGCGGCGGCGTATCCGCTGGCCGTCTCTGGCGCCTGCCGGTGATGCTCGATCAGATATTCGAGCGCGGCGGCGGTCGCCTCGAAGAGCGCCATTTCGTCCTGCGCGCTCGCGGGACGTTGTTCAACCATCGCGGTCAACAGATCGCCCGCCTCGGCATAGAGACGATCCATGACGAAGGTGAGCGCCTCAGCGGCTGGCGTCGGCGCGCAATCGGCGTCAACCAGCACGTTGCGGTCGGCATAGAGCAGCACCCAGGCGCGCTCCTGCGGCGAGCAGCGTAGCGCCCGACAGAGCGCCTCGACGGTCTGGCGCTGCACCTTGACCATACGCCCGTTTTCCAGGCGTGCGAGCCATGTCTCGCTGATGCTATCGTAGTTGGGATCTTCGGGTGGCAGTTCGTTATAGAGCCGGATAATCAGTTGCGCGCGTGACCAGCCACGCAGTGTGCGCAGACGTGCAATCGCTTCGCCGCAGCGTTTGGCCGCGAATTCGGGCGTGCCATCGGTAGCCATGAGGGTTCCTCCTGGAAAAAGAGCCGCAAGTGAACGAGAACCCATCGTATGGGAGACGCACCGGGTGCGGGAATTTTAACCGTTGCAAATGGTGCGGAGATGCCATGGAAAATGGCATGGAGGGCCGCGCAGACGGACCAGGGCGATCCGGACGCGACCAGTACGATGGGCAGAACCTGGTCCGCTAGACGCGCCTGGCGCCTAGCAGACTCCGGAGGTCCGGATCGTTTTCGCAGTAACTTCCAGAAGCTTAGACATTGGCTCCGTGCCTCCAAATGAGGTGAACGGGGAACACCGTCACGCATCATGCGACGGTGCTGTATGGGCCTTCTCTCGCGAAGGCGCTCTCACACACGTCGGCTATTGTATCACCTGTGTCGAGATTGTGCTATCAGATTTCTGATGAACATGCTGACAGCATATCCTGTTCTTCACGAAAGGCGGGGCAACATTCCCATCCCCGGCGAATTTTAGCGCAGGCGATCCACAGAGGGTAACCGCATTTTCCGGCTGGATGTTGCAGCCAGCGCGGCGAACAGCATAGAGTACATAGTGATATGAAAAGCAGCGCAACCACAGTCCCGGAGTTAGAAAATCACAGCGCCCCTCAGCGTTTTATCCGCGTGCGACTGACGTGGGCCTCCTACTGGATGTTGGGCTATTTTGCCTTCCTCGAAGCGGTGCTTGGCCCGCTGATGCCGTTTATCCGCAGCGATCTGCGCCTGAGCTACCTCCTCGCAAGCCTGCATTTCAGCGCCTTTGCGCTCGGCGCTATGGCCATGGGAGCCGTCGGCGACCGCCTCACGCGCTGGTGGGGACGCCGCGCCTCGTTCTGGGGTGGCGGAGTCGGCATGGCGGCTGGGGCCGCGCTGCTCGCGCTCTCGCCCTCGGCGGTGGGGACGATTGCGGGCGCGTTTCTCATGGGGCTGCTGGGCAATCTCCTGCTGATTACGATTCAGGCAGCCCTGGCGGATCACCACGCCGCGTGGAGTCCGGTCGCGCTGACCGAGGCGAACGTCGCGGCGAGCGGATTCGCGCTGCTCGCGTCGGTCTCTGTCGGCGCGATCACTGGCGTCGGCTGGAGTTGGCGGCTGACGCTCGTGCTGGCTCTCGCGCTGCTGGCGGCGGCGGGCGCGCGTTATCACGCCGTGCGTTTCCCCGCGCAGGCGGCAAACGCTCCGGCGGAGGCGCATGATGCTACACAAAAACATGCGCGGCCTCCACGCGCCTTCTGGGCGTTCTGGTGGCTCCTGGCGCTGGAGACCGGCGTCGAGTGGTCCGTCGTCTATTGGGGCGCGAGCTTCCTGGCGACACACGCTGGGTTCTCCAAGGCCGACGCCGCCACCGCGACCGGAGCGCTCTTCCTGGCGATGCTCTTTGGTCGCTACGCTGGCAGCCGCCTGACGCGCCGGTTCTCTGGTCTGGTGATTCTGGTGGCCTCGCTGGCCATTGCGCTCGTTGGTTTCCCGATCTTCTGGCTTGTTCCCATGGCGCTTCTGCGGGTCTTTGGGTTATTCGTCGTTGGGCTGGGCCTGGCCAACGTCTATCCACTCTCCATCGCGCTGGCGTCACGTACCATGCCAGATCAGACTGATCGGGCATCGGCGCGTCTGTCGATTGCGGCGGCGCTTTCCGCGCTGCTCGCCCCGTTTGCGCTCGGCGCGCTTGCCGACAAGATCGGCATTGGATACGCCTTCGGCATCGCCGTTCCCATGTTGTTGCTGGCGCTGCTGGCCGCGTTCCTCGCTGGCCGTAGCCAAAGTCACCCCGACCTATCGCAGACAATAAGATATACTTGACCCAGCGGTACAGGCGCGTGCTCCTCTTTGCGCGAGTCAAGCGCCGCGAAAATGATGACACCACAACGAAGTGAGGCAGCTGCGATGAACTTTGCGACGCGGGCGATTCACATGGGGCAGGAGGCTGACCCCTCAACTGGCGCGACCATTACACCGATCTTCCAGACCTCGACCTACACGCAAGAGGGTCTGGGACAGAATAAAGGGTACGAGTATTCGCGCACCGGCAATCCGACGCGCACCGCGCTCGAAGCCTGTCTCGCCGCGCTGGAGAACGCGCAGTATGGCCTCGCCTTTAGCAGCGGCATGGCGGCCACCAGCGCCATCCTCAGCCTGTTGCGTCCCGGCGACCATGTGCTGGCCTGCGACGATCTCTATGGCGGCTCGTATCGCATCTTCGAGAAGGTGCTGCGCCCAACCGGTATCACCATCAGCTATGTGGACGCGCGCGACGTAGCCGCCTATGCCGCCGCGATCAAGCCGGAGACGAAGCTCGTCTGGATCGAGACGCCGACCAATCCGCTGCTGACGCTGGTGGATATCGCCGCCGTCGCCCAGATTGCCCATGCGCAGGGCGCGCGCGTGGTGGTGGATAACACGTTCGCCTCGCCGTTTCTGCAACAGCCGCTCGACCTCGGCGCCGATATCGTCGTTCACAGCACGACGAAATACATCAACGGCCACAGCGATGTGATTGGCGGCGCGGTGTTGACCTCGGATGGCGAGGCGTATGAGGCCATCAAGTTTTACCAGAATGCCGCGGGTGGCGTGCCCTCGCCGTTCGATGCCTGGCTGACCTTACGCGGCGTCAAGACGCTGGCGGTGCGCATGCGCCAGCACTGCGAGAACGCGCGCCGGATCGCCAGTTTCCTGGCGGCGCATCCCAACGTCGAGCAGGTCTACTATCCAGGGCTGGAGTCGCATCCCGATCACGCGCTGGCCCGGCGGCAGATGCGCGACTTTGGTGGGATGGTCTCATTCGCCTTCAAGGGCAGGCGCGAAGATGTGGATACCTTCGTGCGCGGGCTGAAACTGTTCGCGCTGGCCGAGAGCCTGGGCGGCGTCGAATCGCTCTGCTGCCACCCCGCCAGCATGACCCACGGGTCGATTCCAGTGGAGGAGCGCGAGAAGCGCGGTGTCACCGAGACGCTGCTGCGGCTCTCGGTGGGCATCGAAGACGCCGACGATCTGATCGCCGATCTGGAGCAGGCGCTGGCGCGTGTTCCGGTGCATGCGTAGGCGCTGGCGAACCTGGCGGTTGGTCGAGCAGGCCGCAGGCTGAAGACCTGCGGCTAATCCTGGTATCAGACATCTGCTTACATATCGTGATTTTACCAAATAGCCCGGAATATCCCAATGCTGGCGGCTGGGCTCTCCATCGGGGACTGGCGCAACCGCCTATCCGTTGCGTGTATCGCGCCAACGCGCCAGCCGCTCCATATCGTGGAAGTCCCACGGGGAGTCACCGCCCGCCATCAGCAGGTGGGTGGCTCCGGCGGCGACATATGCCTCCCAGTCCTTGAGACTTCCGAATAATTTGGAAACGAATTGCAATTGTTCTGGATGCTGGCCCCGGAGGCCATTTCTGGCTCATTTCACACAGGTGACAAATTAATGAAGGTGTTGCTGAAACTGAATAGAGAGAGGCTTTTCATATTGATGGGCAAAAGTTAGCGTGTTGATTCTAGTCATTGATTGCTTTGTCATTACGAAGTTGCGCCAGTAGGAACGATGCCGTATTCTGCATATCCGTATGCATTCCTTCCTGCGTTTGACCTTTCATGCTTGCTTGAAATGCTTGCTACTTTTTAGCTGTTATGATATAACGACCAAAAGCCTAGACTTAGACTCTTGGGTTTAGGCGTTTTCGAGTAATACTCGATCCATAAAGAATGAGGTTTTCACGTAGTTATTGTTTTGGCGCGTTGCAGATGATGAGTAAGCAGGAGAAGAACCCATGAGTGATCCCTTTATCTTTGTAATCCTGCCATTTGAGCCATCATTCGATGAGATTTACGCGAACATCCAAAAGATTGCAGAGTTATTTGGAGCATCTGCACACCGAGCAGACGTAGCGCAACGGGAAGCGCGGAAGATTACTGAACAAATAGTGCGGTTGACACGCAAAGCCGACTTGATAGTCGCTGATATTAGCATGGCTAACCCTAATGTTTACTATGAGGTTGGCTACGCTGAAGCGTTGGGCAAACCAATCTTCATGATTGCAAAAGATCTAACGAACGTGGCATTCGATGTGCAAGACTATCAAATCATTTCGTATGGGGATAGAACAAACATTCGCGATTTTGCGTCAATCATTTCTAAATCAATGCAAGCGATGCTAGATGATGCGCTCAAAATTACATCTCTTCGCCAACCCGTTATGGATACGTTGGAGTATGTTGACAATTTGCCTGCCCCACAAAATGACATTTTCTGTGAAATTATGGGGGCTTATCTCAACGACATGAAGGAACAGGCGCATCAATGGTCAACTGGCCGTGTCTATGTTGATCAGGATGAGGCTATTAGAAAAGGTATCGAGGTTTTCAGGCGATTGCGACGAGGTGGGTTTGTAACATTTCTCGTCAAGATTAACGAATTTTGGAGCAGCACTGATTCATACGCTCAAGAATGCAGAACGGCTGCTCGCAAGCCCGGTATGCTCATCGATCGTGTCTTTGTCAGCCCAGATTTTAACTCCCTATCCATCCAGGATTGCGTGAGCGAATCATCTGGACGAGCGCAGTGGTATACATACATATATTGCACTTTCGCGTGCCATTGAATCTGATGCTGTACATGACTTCGGCATTTGGGATGACACAGTCCTTTGTCTCATCGAAACTAATCCCATTCGAGCTAATGAGGTACATGGGCCACTTTTAGTCGTCTGCCAAATGAGTTAGCATCTGCACGAAATTGGAAAGAGAAGATCCAAGCGAAAGCTGTTCCAGCTCCCATATTCCTCAAGAGAATCGACGAGCTAAGTCAAACAAATGAGCATCTGGGTATGCTGCTCAGGTCTGCAGATTATATGGCAGATCAGGCGCGTGATCTCTGCCATGGTAGTTACCTGGGGAAGGATGCTTGCCTGTGGTACCATCAGGCTTGGCAATATCTCCGCATTCTTGATATGGTTTCAACACCGGATCGGCACGCAGGATTCTATCATGCATGCCTAGAAGAAGTGATTGCACGCGATCATGTCACCGATGTCTTGATATCTGGTACTGCTGATTATGGCGCATTGCAACAGATTTATTCTGCTACACCTGCTGAGAAGATGCGTCGGCTCAAAATTCATGTATTGGATCTTTGTAGTACTCCACTACGCATTTGTGATTGGTATGCACGCACCATTAAGCAACCCGGACAGGCGATGCCGAGGCTGCTTCCCCTTGAGGAAGATGTGCTTGCCACTAATTTCCCCGATGAAACCGTGGACGTAATTATGACCGATGCGTTTCTTACGAGATTTTCATCTGATGAGAAGACTCGTGTAGTTATGGAATGGCGACGCATATTAAAACCTGGAGGAGTTGTCGTTACTACAGCACGAATAAGCAATGTGTACAGCCAGATCAAGCTGGAACTATAAAGATTCCAGGCACAAGAGGTCGAAGACTTCGCCAATCGGGCTGTGCAAGCCGCGCAGGGGCTTGGTAACTGGTTCCCGATTGCGCTTTCTGATCTCTATTCTCTCGCTAAGACGTATGCTGGAAGGATTACGAGCATTCCATTTGCTAGTGAGAGTGCGCTTACTCAACTATTCATGCAGAATGGCTTCCATGATTCAAAGTATGGGCAGTAGTTTCGTGAAAGGCGAATTTCATCCAACAACGCAATATGGGCAATTATATGCGGCAAGGTTGTAACAATCTGGTTGGAAATCGCGGACGTTACAACTGACATGGTGAGGATTTTGCGTGCCATTTTGGCCCCTCAGTATTATGCGAAGCAGGGTCGTTGTGCTCCCTGATCGCATCGCATAGATCTCAATTCTTGAAAGATCTGTCGTGCCTATAACAGCGAGGACCTCAGGCGTTGGCGCGTGTGCAAGTTGCCGTGGACTAATAACCTCTTCTCCAACTCCCTCCCATGTCAAGGAGGAGGTGAATGGATTGATACTATGACTACTCAGCTGCCGCTGGCGGTGCCTTGAGGCGGTTTGGCCACCAGTTGAAGCGGCCCAGCAGGACGACGATGCCTGGCACGAGCAGCGCCCGCACTACGAACGTATCCAGCAGCACGCCGATTGCCACCGCGATCCCGAATTGATAGAGGTCGCGCAATGGCAGCGTCGTCAGCGCCAGGAACGTTCCGGCGAGGATCAGCCCTGCCGAGGTGATGACGCCGCCCGTACGTTGCAGGGCCTGGCCCGCGTGCCCGTCGTCATACCGTGGCGCGCCGTCTCCTCGCGCACGCGTGACATCAGGAATATAGTGTAATCAGCGCCCAGCGCCACCAGGAAGATAAAGGTGTAGAGCGGGATGGCGTAGGACATACCCTCGTCGCCCTGGATGCGGGTAAACAGGAACGCCGATGCGCCCAGCGCGGCAAAGTAGTTCAGCGTGACGGCTGCAATGAGGTAGAGCGGCGCAATCAGGCTGCGCAGCAAGAGCGCCAGGATGATCGCCACGAGCGCCAGCACCACCGGCACGACCACCATACGGTCGGCGTCGCTCACGGCGTGGGTATCGGCAAGTTGCGGTGTGACCCCGGCCAGCCGGACTGCCACAACATCCGCGCCCAGCCCATTTTGTCCGGCTGCCTGGCGGGTGGCGTCGCGTACCGGCTGCATCGTGTCAATCGCGGGCACACCGTAGGGGTCATCTCTTCAGCGTCACCTGAAGCAGCGCCGTCGAGCCGTCGTCGGAGATATAGGGTATCGTCGCCGCATAGAAGCCAACGATCTGCGCGTTCGGCCCGCCATTCTGTCCGCCGGGCTGCCCGGTGGACTGCCCAGAGCGAATCGCCGCTTTGAGTGAGTCGGGAAGCTGTGCAAAGGCGCTCTGCAATGCGGCTGGCGCGAGCGCGGGAGCATTGCCGTCGGGGCGCGTTGGCCCGATCACCTGTGCGATATTCTGCGTCTTCGCCACTGCCTGGTCTATCGCGTCGAGCGCGACCAGATGATCGTAGGCGTTGCCCTGTTTGAGGGAGATAACGACCTTGAACGGGGCCAGCGTGCCCTTATCGAAGTGCTGTGTCAGCAGGGTATAGCCAGCGGCGGATGGCGTTGGGCTGCGAAATCCCGTCAGGAAGTTGAAGACCTCTGGCACGCCAATGTTGCCGAGCGCTAGCACCGCCAGGAGCGCGACGCTCCCAGCCACCGAGACCACTGGTCGGCGTGTTACGAAGGTGGCGATGCGTCCCCAGAAGCCGCGCCCAGCAGACGCAGTCTCGGCAGCGACATCTTCGGTCGTGGGCTGAGGCATGAAGGGCCAGAAGGCTACCCGACCCAGTACCGCCAGCAGCGCTGGAACCAGCGTCAACCCACCTAGCAACATGACCGCAATCGCGATAGCCATCGATGGCCCCAGCGAATAGTAGAGGCCGAGCGTCGTCAGCAGCAGGGTTAGCAGCGCCAGAATCACTGTCCCCGCGCTAGAGGTGATCGCCTCACCCACGCCGCGCATCGCCATCCGTAGCGCCACGTGGGCATCGGGATTGCGCCGCAGTTCTTCACGGTAGCGCGAGGCGATGAAGATGGTGTAGTCCGTGCCCGCGCCAAAGAGGAGCACCGTCATGATAGAAGTCGCCTGCTGGCTGATTGAGAGCCAGCCCGCCTGCGCCACGAAACCCAGCAGCGCGTTGACAATGGAAAGCACCCAACCGTCGGCGATATTCGAGATCAGCGCCAATGGGTGAGCGGTAGCTGTTGATGAGCAGCACCAGCACAAGCGCAATGGTCGTGAGCAACAGCGGTAGGTCGGTGCTCTTGAAGATGAAGACGGCGTCCGCGATGACACCCGCTGGCCCAGTCACTTTCACCTGGAGCAGCGTCCCGTGGCCCTCGAATTGATCGGTGTAGGCACGGAGCGACGTCATGACATCAGAGAATGCCGGATCGCTGGGATTGATGGTCAGCGGAACCACCATCGTCATCGCCTTGCCATCACTGGAGACAAGCTGCGAGCGGGCCTGGGGAACGGTGTAGATCGAGACGACGTGGCCAAGTTGCTTGGGATGCGCGCCAGTGGTCAGCCAGTCGCTGACCTGCTGCGCCTTGGCGTAATCCGCATCGGTCAGGCCGCTTTTATCAGTGAAGACGATCACGGCGGGCAACCCGCGCTGCCCAGGGAAATGCTGCTGGATGATCTGCTGGGCCTGCACCGACTCCTGGTTGCCAATGGCTGAGGAAGCGTTGTTATCGTAGAGGTTGGCCAGCTTCGGCGCCAAACCCGACAGGAGTCCGGCGGCCATCAGCCAGATCGCCAGTGCCACCCAGCGGCCAACCCTGCCCGTTACCCGGCCATTGAGCCAGTGAATGGGGTGATGTGTGTGCATGAATACCTCCCTGGGAAGCCCAGTGTAATACAGTTACTTCAATGCGTATAGTCAATCATGACTAATCAATATCATAGAAAACGCCGCGAAGAAAGAGCACAGTTGACGATATGCAGACGGCGTGCGATACTCGCGGTGGAATTACTCACGACATGAATAGTTAGAGGGTGAGGAGGTCAATGGGTACAGCCAGCCACCAGCAGACCGCAACGCCCGACGGACTGGAATACGCTCTGCTGGGCCTGCTACGGCGCGAGCCACTCCATGCCTATGAGATGTATCAGCGGTTACGGCGCGGCGAATTGCTGGGGCACATCTGGCAACTGAAGCAGAGCCATCTCTATGCGCTGCTGGCCCGGCTGGAGGAGCAGGGGCTCATCGCGGGATCGACGGAGCTTCAAGGGGCGCGTCCGCCACGAAGAATGCTGGCGCTCACCGCCGAGGGGACGGCTATCTATACCTCCTGGGTGACGGCGCCAGTGCAGCATGGGCGCGACTTTCGGCTGGAGTTTCTGGCGAAGCTCGCCTGCGCCGCCAGCGAGGGGCCAGCCACCGTCGCGGCGCTCATCGCGGGGCAGCGCGCCACCTGCGCCATCTGGCTGGGCGACCTCCACGAGCGCATCGCCGCGATATCCGCCTCGCAGCCGTATGACCGCCTCGTCCTCGAATTTCGCGCCGGACAGATTGCGGCCATCCTGAGCTGGCTGGAACGCTGCGAGCGCGAACTGGCGCCAGCGCAGTAGCTGGCGAGCATGGCTTTTGATAGATAGCGTCATCAGGCAGGCGGATCTGGCGAGTCCGCTAGGCGGGCTTCAATCGCCAGCGCCTGGCGATGGCCAAGAATTTCAGAAGGAGCGACGATCCAATGCACCAGACGACGCGCACATCTCGTCTCCGGCAAACCGCTATCGTTCGGGCACTGCTCTACGTGGGCGTGCTGCCGTTGCTGCTCGCGCTGGCGGCCTGTGGCGGCTCGACCTCGACGGGCACATCATCGACGCCATCCCCAGTGAAGCTGACCGTCTTTGCCGCCGCCTCGCTTCAGGGCGCGTTCACCGACATCGGCAAGGCGTATTCTGTGGCGCACCCCAACGTCACAGTCACCTTCAACTTCGCTGGGTCTGATGCGCTGGCGACCCAGATTACTCAGGGCGCGCCCGCCGATGTCTTCGCGTCGGCGAACGCCGCACAGATGAACGTCATCGTGACCGGAGGCGAGGTCGATGGCAGCGCTGTGAAGACGTTTGCGCACAATCGGCTGGTGGTCATCTACCCAACGGCGAATCCCGCGAACATCCAGTCGCTGGCGGATCTCGCCAAGCCAGGTGTGAAGGTGGATCTGGCGGCGAAGACAGTGCCAGTGGGCCAGTACGCGCTGACCTTCCTGGATGCTGCGGCTGCCGACCCTTCGTATGGCGCCAGCTATAAGACCAATGTGCTCAAGAACGTCGTCTCCTATGAAACCGATGTGAAGTCGGTTCTCGCCAAGGTCGCGCTGGGTGAGGCCGACGCGGGTATCGTCTACACGACCGACGCCGCCACCGAGACTGGCAAGGTTGGCACGGTCGCGATACCAGACACGCTCAATACGATTGCCCTCTATCCCATCGGCGTCGTCAAGGCGTCGAAACAGTCGGCTACCGCGCAGGATTTCCTCCACTACGTCGTCACGACTGACGGGCAGGCGACGCTTGCCAAATACGGCTTTATCGCCGGGGGTGACGGCAAGCAATATAGCCCGCCAAGCTCGTAAGTCGCACCGGCTATACAGAGTCTCATGAAGCAGAAATCACCTACGGTCTACATCGAAGACATGTCCCCCGCCGGGCCAGGCGAACTCCTTACGCGGCGCCGCTATGCTGGCGCCGGGCTGAAGGGGTTCGTCGGGCGGCTGGCGTTGGTGCTGGCAAGCCTGCCGCTGCTCATCTTCTTCATACTGCCGTTGCTCGCGCTGGTGCTGCGGGTGCCGCTGAGCGATCCATTAGCGGCGCTCGCGGACCCAGCGGTGGGGCAGGCCATCCAACTGAGCCTGACGACGACACTCGTCACGCTGGCGCTGGCGTTGGTGGGCGGAACTCCGCTGGCGTTCCTGCTGGCGCGTCGGCGCTTTCCGGGGCGCGCCGCGCTGGAGACGCTGATCGATCTGCCGGTGGTGCTGCCACCTGCCGTCGCTGGAATCGCCTTGCTGGTGGCGTTTGGTCGCTTCGGGCTGCTGGGTGGCGTTTTGAGCGCCTTTGGCATCGCGATTCCCTTTACCACGGTAGCCGTTATCATGGCCCAGTTGTTCGTCGCTGGGCCGCTCTATATCCGCACCGCCATTGGCGCATTTGGCGCCGTCGAGCGTGATCTCGAAGACGCCGCCGCCGTCGATGGCGCCGGGCCAGTGCGCATTTTTCGCTACATCACCCTACCGCTGGCCGCCGCGCCGCTCAGTGGGGGCGCTGTGATGACGTGGGCGCGCGCGCTGGGCGAATTTGGCGCGACGATCATCTTTGCCGGAAACCTCCAGGGTGTCACCCAGACCATGCCACTTGCCATCTACCTCGGCTTCGAGCAAAACCTCCAGGCGGCGCTCACCCTCTCGCTGCTGCTGCTCTTCGTCTCGTTTGCCGTCCTCTTCCTGGTGCGTGGCATCTTGCGCCAGCGGGCGGTCGCCGTGTCGCGCTAAGCTGCGCAGATGTGACGCGCGCAATAGCCAGGCCACGCGCCAGGCGCCAATATAACCCATGGCGGTACGCAGAGCAGGGCCAGCAATGGTATACTATTGGCCGTGCGGGCAGCGTGCGAGACGGTCGCTGTCGAGTTGGGATCGAGGCAGGGTCGATTCAGGCGCGCATGCGCAAGGCAACGCGACAAAAGATAACGCGGAGGTAGGTTCGGATGGCCATCTGCTCACATTGCGGCAGGCAGTCGCAGGCAAACGCGCTCACTTGTGAATTCTGCGGCTTTCCTCTCACCACACAGGAGAGCGATATCTCCGGGCGAGATACGGTCTATACCTCGCCGCCAGAGGCCAACCACCAGAATGGCGCGCAGGCGACGACTGGCGGCGCGCTCGCGAAGGTGATCGTTCGCCCGCTACAGGGCGCCAGTGAGCCGCCCCGCGAATATGCGCTCACCGGGCAGAATATCTCCATTGGACGCTCGCCCTCGTGCGAGATTGTCCTCGAACACGATCAACTCACCTCGCGCCGCCATGCGCTCTTGCGCTACGATGGCGCCCGCTACACGGTGGTCGATCTGGGGAGTAGCAACGGCACATTCGTCAACGACGCCGAGATTCGCGACGCCACAGCGCTCAACAATGGCGACCGTGTCATCGTTGGCGAGCATGAACTGATGTTTACCACGAACGTCGGTGGGGCGGCTCCCGTCGCCAGTGTCGACTTGAACGGCGCGCCGCCATCTTCGCCGCTGGGTATCACCGGGGCGCAGCCAGCCGTGAATCCGAATCAATGCAAGCGCAAGAGGCGCCTGTCGCGATGGGAGATGACCAGGTGGAAGAGAACCCTGATGAAGCCGATACCAGCTATATGGCGACGGTGATGGCTCCCATGGAGGCCGCGCCCACGGATGAGGCCGATACGTCGGATGTACGTCAGATGTAGCAGATGTAGCAGATGTTTCGGATGTGGCGGCGCCTGCAGGTGTAGCAGACACGTCGAACGTGTCCGATGTATCAGATGTGTGCGGATGTGGCGGAGGACGCGAGCGCGTCCACGAGCGATATGGCCGAGGCTCCTTCGTCTGGCCCACTGCCGCCACCCTCGACGCCCGATGGAACACCGCTGCTGGCGCGCGCTCCTTCGTCTGGCGCATTGCGCCAACCAGGTGGTGAGCTTGACCAGTTACGCGCGCAACTGGCGCAACTGGCGCAGACCAGCGAGGCGGTCGCGCAGCATGCCGAGGAGGAAACCGACCTCAGCGAAAAGCGGCGTCAGGCGCTGGCCGAGACACGCGACCAGTTGCACGCGATTCTGGCGGGCATCCAAAATGCGGCAAGCCAGACGCCCGATACCGCGGACGACGATACGGGCGACCTCACCGATCTGATCTCGCTGACGCAGCAGACCGCCGCTGACCCCAACCACCTGCAGAACGTCTCGCGGCTGGCGGAGCACGCGAACGAAATCGCGCAGGCGCTCGAGGCGTTTCAGGCGCATCGCATCCAGCCGCCACGCCCCGCCGCAGACGAAAACGCGCTGGAAGAACTGCGGGCGCTTCAGATGCGGCTGGACGAACTGGCCTGACGCTGGGCCTTCGAGGAGCTATGGCTGATACACGCGACTCTCGTGACTCTCGCGACTATGATGTGGTGGTGATTGGCGCCGGGCTGGGTGGGCTGCTTTCCGGCGCGCAGTTTCTGCGGCGCGGGCAACGGGTGGCTATCGTCGAACGGCTGACGCATCCCGGAGGCCGATTCACCGCCAAGACTTTCCATGGGGCGCAGGTCAGCACGGGCGCCGTGCATATGCTGCCCTTCGGCACCAATGGCGAGCTGGCCGCGATGTTGCGCGCGCTGGGCGTTCCCCACCACATCCACGATTCCGAGGTATTCGCCTCGTTCCATGTGCGCGGGCGCCAGCTTGTCTGCCGCTCGGTGCTGCAACTGGCGGGTGTGCTGGGCGCGCGCCAGTTCGCCGAGTTCGTGCGGCTGGGCGGCGCGATGCTGCTACGGCAACCCCGCCCAGAGGAGCGCGCCCAGACCTACCGCGACTGGCTGGATCGCCGTATCAACCGCGCGACCTCGCCAGAACTCTACGCCTACTTCGAGCGCGTCTGCCACTTCGCGCTCAGTGTTGATCTCGATGATGTGCTCTACCCAGAGATTGTCGAGACGACGAAGAATATGTTCCGCTATGGCGCGCCGGGCATTGTGGATGGTGGCTGCGCCGCGCTCACTGGCGCCCTTGAGCGGCGAGTGGTCGCGGGTGGCGCCGATCTGCGGCTGCAACACGACGTGATCGCCATCGAACAGGCCGAGGGTGTGGTGAGTGGTGTGCGCGTGCGCGACAAACAAACGGGCGAAGAACTGTTGCTGCGCGCGCCAATGGTCATCAGCAACATTGGTCCCTGGGCGACACGTCGGCTGGTGGCCGTCCCAGAGGGCGTGACGGCCCATGCGGGCGCGCCTGGCGTGGTGTCGCCACGAGAGCGTATCCCGCTGCCAGGGGCGGCGCGGCTGACGCGGAGGCGACGGCGCCGCGTGCGGTCGCCAGTGGTCTGAAGGTTCATCTGCTCAGTGACGAGTCGATTATCCCCCATCGCGGCATCATGTATTGCCTGGATACCGAGCGTATCGCGGGCGTGGTGCAGCCGTCCAATAGCGACCGCCGTCTGGCCCCACCGGGCAAGCACCTCTTGATTACCCACCAGTTGATGCGCGGCGACGACGTGAATGTGGAGCGCGAGGCGGCCCGCGCCGATCTGCGGCGGCTCTTCGGCGACGACTTCGGGACGAAGGTGACGATTCTGACGATGAGCCAGTATCGCGGCGAGTGGCCCGTCAACCGCGCCATGCAGGGCGAGGATGTCGCGCCAGCGACGGGTGTCGCGGGCCTCTATCTCGTCGGCGACGCCGTCAAGCCGTCGGGCTATCTGATGGTGGAGGGGGTGGCCCAGAGCGTCAACGCGCTGCTCGATACGCTGGATACGCTGGATACGGTCGATGGCCCGACGAATCAGACGCCATACACGCCGCCGAAGCCGCCGAAACGGCGCGCCTTCCGCTGGCTGGTCGCGCCGCCGCCACCCCACCCCGGCTCGTAACATCGCCACACGATGTCACCCCGTCGCCTGCCTGCCCGATAGTCCACTAACGAGCGGTTCGCGTTGACACTGCCGTATGCGGCGCATATGCTGACAGAGCAAAGACACAATGACTGGCAGCCAGGCCAGGGAGGGTCAGACGATGGAGAGAGCCAGGGAGCGGCAGGGTGTTCACTACCAGCGCGCGCAGCGACAGCGCCGGGCCGCCGTGCGTGTGACCCGCGAGACTGTGGAAATGGGTGCGAGGGCAATGGGCGCAATGTCTGGTGATGGGCACGAGACCGGTCCCAATGACGCCTGCTATCTGATCGAGGGTGGGATTCCTCTCAGGGGCGAGGTGCGTAACAGCGGCGCGAAGAACGCCGCCACGAAGCTGATGGTCGCGGCGCTGCTCACCGAAGACCGTTGCACGATCCACAATATGCCCGCTGGCCTGGGCGATGTCACCATCACCGAAGAGGTCCTGCGCGCGCTGGGCGCCGACGTGACCTGGCCGCAAGAGACCGTCGCCTCGATTCGCGCCGTCAATCTCGATAATACCGAGGTGCCGCTGGCGCTGGGACGCAAGAACCGGCTGGCGGTGTTGACCACTGGTCCGCTGCTGCATCGCGCCGGAAATGCGATTATTCCCGCGCCGGGGGGCGACCGCATCGGCCCGCGCCCGATCAACTTTCACCTGGATGGCCTGGAACGGATGGGGGCATCGCTGGAATTTCGCGATGGTATCTATCATCTGCGTACCGATGGCCTGAGAGGCGCGGCGATTGATCTGCCCTTCCCCAGCGTGATGGCCACCGAGACGCTGCTGATCGCGGCGACGCTCGCCCGTGGCGTCACCATTATCTCCAACGCCGCCATCGAGCCGGAGATCATCGACCTCATCAAGTTCCTGCAAAAGATGGGCGCGATCATCGAGCAGCGGGTGGATCGTAAGATTGTCGTCGAGGGCGTTCAACGGCTGCACGGCGCCGACCACCGCGTGATTACCGACCGCAATGAGGCGGTTTCGCTGGCCATCGCCGCCTATCTGACCCACGGCGATGTGCGGGTCATCGGCGCCGACCAGGGCATGCTGCTCACGTTTCTGAATACGCTCTACCGCGTCGGCCTGGATTTCACGGTGGAAGAAGACGCGATCCGCTTCTTTGGGAGCGATGAACCGCCGCGCCCCATTGCCCTCGAAACCGATGTGCATCCTGGCTTCATGACCGACTGGCAGCAGCCGTTCACCCTGTTATTGACGCAGGCGCGCGGCATGTCGGTGATCCACGAGACGATCTACGAGGACCGCTTTGGCTACACCCAGGATCTCAACCGCATGGGCGCCGATACGGGCCTCTTTGCCCGCTGCCTGGGGGAGCTTCCCTGCCGCTTCCGCGAGAATGAATACCTCCACAGTTGCGTCGTCCGCGGGCCAACGCCCCTGCACGCCGCCGAGCTGACGATGCCCGACATTCGCGCGGGCGCGGCCTACATTCTGGCGGCGCTCTGCGCGCATGGCGTCTCGACGGTACATGGCATCGAACACATCGAGCGCGGCTACGATCATCTCGACGTCAAGCTCCGCTCCCTCGGCGCACGCATACAGCGCGTTCCAACCGCGAGATAGTCGGCTGGTAGGGTGCGCGTTTTGCGGTTTTAGAAATTACCATGGACAGCGGAGCGCGGGCGGTTGCATGAACGCCTAAGCTTTATACGCTCCGCCACGAAACCCGCCGTCGCGGGTTGCCCGGAACGCAGCTCACCAGCATGCCCCATTGCCGCACGTCGCAGGGCGCGGAGCGCCGAGGCCTTTGCGGCTCCGACACGCTCGCCCACAGGACACGGTTCTGCAGTATTTTTTAAAATGCATAAACCGCGCCTGAGGGCCTCGCTACGCCGCCGCCACGAAACCCGCCGTCGCGAGTTGCCCAGAACACTGCCCACCGGGCGTCCCGTTGGCGCACGTTCTGCAGCCTGCGGAGGCAGGCTTTGCGGATGCGCGGCAGCGCATCCCTTAGGCGCGGCTTCAGCCGCCAGCCGCCGTGGCTCCCCATCTGTGCTTATGTCGTCAGTATAGCGCATCATCGGCATTCCTATCATCGCCACTACCCCCACCTATACGCCTTGTCGAGAGCGGTCATGTTATCTTTGCGCTACTGGCGTGTGTAAAGAGTATTCCGCAGTTGAGAACTTCTTTCGCGAGATTGATTCAGAACGATTCAGCAGGAAGTGATTACCGCATGATTTGGACAACTCCTGGCAGGCAGCGAATCGCTCACTATGAGCGTCGCGTCGCGGGCGCGCCTGGATGCTGGCCGCCCTCACACGCTGGCACGGCGCGCTCACGGGCGCATCCTCGCTCGACGAAACGCCGCCAGTCATCATCGGCATCATCGGGCGATGGCGCGCGGGCCGCCTCACGCCAGGCGAAGACCCTGGAGGCGCGCGAGGCGACCTTCGAGCAATTCTTTCATGCCCATGAAGGCACGATTCTGGGGTATCTCTGGCGCATCACCGGCGACGAACAGACCAGCCACGATATCGCCCAGGAGACATTTCTGCGCGCCTGGCAGCGTTTCGAGCAGGTCAGCCGCTACGACCAGCCACGCGCCTGGCTCTTCCGCGTCGCCACCAACCTGGCCAGCAATCATCGGCGCCACCGCTCGATCCATGATGCGACGATGGCGCGCATTGGCGCGAACCAGCCGACCGTGATCGATCCCGCCGCTGGTGTGGCGGAGTCTGCCGCCGTCCGCGCCGCATTGCTCGCGATGCCCGTCCGGCAACGGAGCGCGCTCGTGCTGCGCGTCGTCTATGGCCTCTCCATCCCCGAAATCGCCGAGGCGCTGGGAGCCTCCAGAGGTGCGGCGGCGATGACGCTTTCACGCGCCCGCGAGAGCTTCCGCACGCACTACACGCAAGATACGCAGGAGGAGACCCGATGACAACCGCCAACGTCTCGTGCCCGCTCGATCTCCCCCCCACCACCATCGCCGCCTGGCGCGATGGCGCGCTCTCCGCTGCTGAGTCGGCGCGCATCGCGGCCCACATCGCGGGCTGTGTGGCCTGCCAGCGCGAGTTGGCCATGTACGACTCGCTGGACAACGCCCTGCGGCGTCAGCCTGTGCCTGCGAGCGACGGACGCCTCTGGCGCGCGGTGCGGGCAGGCATGACCAGCAACCGCAGGCCGCGCAACTACCAGCAGGAAGTGCGCCGCATGGTGGGCGCGACGAGCGCGCTGGCGGCGGTGCTGCTGCTCTCGCTCGGATTCGCCCAGCTCTTCCAACTGCGCGGCAACGTCACCTATCATCCCACGTCTACTGCGACGGCGCAGGGTACGCCCACGCCGCTGCCAACCGCCGCGCCACCCTCGCCCGCTGTCCGCGCCGCCTTCGCCCAACTGGCAGCTGGGCAAACTTTCCCACGCAGTGGGATCACCTTTGGCGAGAAATCAGACGACATTCTCACCTTTGGCGTCGCCGCGACGGATGGCGCGACCGCGTACTCTTGCTACAGCACGACAAGCCAGGCAGGCTCGCAGATTACGATGTACCGCACATCCGACCGCGCCATACACTGGACGCAACTGACGCAGTTTCCGCTGCCGAACGTCCAGACCTCGGATTGCGAGGTGCAGGTGGACACACTGGACGCCAATCGTGTGTTCGTCAATGTGTTGGGACAAAACATGCAGACATTGCTGGGGATAAGTTTGAATGAACTGACCGAAGATGGCGGCGCAACCTGGACAAAGATTTCATACGATGACACCAATAATCCTGCCCTGTTTTACGATGCAACGTCAGTGGGTGGGCGCGCCTACGCGCTGTATCAGCAGAACGGCAACGGATCTCAGGCGAACCTACACCCGACATCTCTCAGTGAGCACCGATCATCTTCGTACCTGGCAGCCCATTGACTCAGGTTTGATCGGGGCCAACCAGCAGGTCTCACATTTCTGGGTACGTCCGGATGGCGAGCTGCTCGCGGAAGTCTCGACCATGGCGAAGAATGGCATTGGTATACTGATGCCCGTGGACCAATCCCTGTGGATCTCACACGATGGCGGCGCTCATTGGGCAAGTTTCGCCGTACCGCTGCCCACACATGAGGCGCTGATACCAGGCATTGGTTTTCTCGTGCAGCTTCCCACCGGAAATGCGCCGTGGCGTATCTGTGCGAGCTACTCCGCGCCTGGCGATCGCAGCCAGGTGGATGGTATCGTCTGCACCTTCGATGGTGGGCAAAGCTGGAGTGTGCGCCCTGTTCTCTGCACCAACGCGCCCTGTTCCGCATCCGCCCCACATCTGATAATGATATAAGTCTCTGGGCGCTGACAGCCGACAATTCTATCCTGCGCATCTCGCTTGACAGCGCATCTCGCGTCGGTCTCTACCGGCTGCCCGCACATTCTAATCAGTGGCAATATCTCGGCACAGTGAATGGCAGCAGTGCCTTCCTCTACGCCTCGTCATCTGGCGGGGGAGTGATCTGGCTCTACGCTGGCGGCACGTACCTCGCGCATCTCAGCGGCAACATCGGCGGCCACCTGGCGTCGCTGCCGAGTGTGCTGCTCTCCACGGCCAGCTATCCGTAGCGCGTCTGGCTCCCCTCCCTTTTAGGGGAGGGGCTGGGGGAGAGGGCCGTGGATGGCGCAGACCTCTCCCGGCCTTCGGCCACCCTCCCCTACGAGGGGAGGGATCAGGCGACCAGCGTGGCCATCTGGCGCCATTGCTGCGTCTGGCTCGGCTCTGGCTCCCCTCCCTTTTAGGGGAGGGGCTGGGGGAGAGGGCCGCCGCCCGCCAACAATAGCGACCTGGACGAAAATTGCTACAATTCGGCGCGCTGGTAGCGTAGCCACAGATCGCTCGCCAGCGCGGACGCATCGGCCGCGACGCCGCAACGGGCGAAATACTGGCAGACGCGGGCGATATCGCGCGCCAGCAGATCGGCCACGGCGGGATTGTAGCGGGGGTCCACCGCCTGGGCGAAGTCGATGATGGTGATTGCGCCCTCCCAGTACAGCATGTTATAAGCGGAGAGATCACCGTGTACGCGGTCACACGCCAGCCATAGCTCGATGTTGCGTAGCACGCGCTCGAAGAGTGGTTGCGCCTCTTCCCGCGTCAGCGCTACCTCGCGTAGCAGCGGCGCGGGCGCGCCCGGCCCACCACCGACGTACTCCATCAGCATGGCGTTGCCACTCTGCGCCAGTGGACGCGGCGCATCTGCCCCGGCGTCGTAGAGCAGCCGCTGCGTCTCATATTCGTAGCGAATCCATGCGCTCACCATCGAGGCGCGTCCGCGTTCAGTCTCTTTCGCCGTCGCGTTCCAGCGGTGCGCGCCGTGCCCCTCGCGTCCGCGCGCGTCCACCTGCGGACGGCTGGCGCGATAGACCGCGTCGTTACGCAGGCTGCGGAACATGCGCGGGCGATAGACCTTCGCCGCCACATACTCCAGCCCGGTAGACGGATGCGCCGCGCAGCAGTAGACCGTCGCCTCTTTGCCGCTCTTGACCACCGCCAGCACATCGGTAATCAGGTCGTCCTCGTAGAAGGTCGCCAGCGAGGAAAGCACCCACGGGCGGTCGCGTTGATGCGCCAGAAAGGTTGGGTTGAACGGCGGTTTCGTGCCCGCGCGCGCGGACTCCTGTTCGCGCAGCCAGCGTTGCACGTCGGCGTTGCTTTCGTAGCTGGTCTTTGGGTTGCGGGGAGTCGTCTCAATCTCAGTCTCATGCGTATCGGATGTGTCGGGTCGATTCGTATCCACGAGCGCTATTCTCCCAGGCGCGACGGACGCCCCGCGCGATTGATGCGGCGGGGTGAGGCGCGCGGTGAAGGTGATCGTGGAGACGTGAGCGAACGAGAGGAGGTCCGCTAGTGGACGGGTACGCTGATTCGCGGCGCGGCTCCGCCGATCACACCATGAAGTGTATGTGTCTGGCAGGCGCACGAAACCATCATCATGGGGACACTCCTTCTGTGCGGATACATGGGATAGCGAGTGGGCAACGTAGGTGGCGACCTGATAGATCGTCGCCATGCACAGCATAGCTGGTGGAGCGACGTAGAGGCTATCAGATTTCCGCACCTTCTTCCAGTGGAGGGAAGAATCGCGCGAGGTCGCTGGTGTATAGTCTCAGGGTGAGCGCGCGCGACTTCTGTAAAAGGGAGCGGCAGTGGCGCATCGTATGGGATGGCATCGTATGCATCGTATGGTGGCGGCTCTCTCTGACCGTGCCGCCACAAAGCAACATGAGGGATCGTACCGTGACAACGCCTCAATCGCAGCCCAATCAGCCCAATGATGAGCTGAATCTTACGACATCAGACGCGCGCATCCAGGAATTGCTGGAGCGCATGAATGAGGTGGCCGACCTCGGCGCTATCGGCGCGCTGCTCGGGTGGGACCAGAATACCGCCCTGCCGGATGGCGCGGGCGAGATACGTGGCGCACAGATGGCGAGCTTCCAGGGCATCATCCATGAGCGCATGACCGCCGCGCGCATCGGCGAGTTGCTCGGCGAACTGGAATCGGTCGTCGCGAAGACGCCCTATACCGACAGCGACCGGGGGTTGGTGCGCCAGACGCGGCGCGAATATGACCAGGCGACGAAGTTGCCCGGCGGGCTGGTGCAGGAGATCGCCCGCGTCGGAGCGGCGGCCTTCGAGGCATGGCGTCGCGCCCGCGCAAATGATGATTTCGCCCTCTTCGCGCCGTGGCTCGGCAAGACCATCACCCTGCAACGCGAGGTGGCCGACCGCCTGGGCGCGCAGGGACAGGCGACCCGCTACGACGCCCTGCTCGACCTCTACGAGCCGGGGATGACTGGTGAACGGCTCGATGCGCTCTTTGGCCCGGTGCGCGAGGTGAGCGTCGCCACGTTGCGGCGGATTCAGCAGAGCGGCCACACGATTGACGCCTCGTGCCTGGAGGGCGACTTCCCCGCCGAGTCGCAGGTCGCGCTCTCACGCGAGCTGCTGACGGGCATGGGCTACGACTTCACCCGTGGCGGCATCGCCGTCTCGCCGCATCCCTTCACCACCAGCTTCGGCTCGCCCTTCGACGTACGGGTGACGGTGCGGCCTGATCCGCGCTTCCTCCAGGCGGCGATCATGGCGGCGGTTCACGAGGGCGGCCACGCCGTCTATGAGCAGGGGAGCGATGCGCGATTGGCGCGCACACCGCTGGCGGGCGGGGCGTCGCTCGGCGCGCACGAGTCGCAGTCGCGCCTATGGGAGAACGCCATCGGGCGCTCCGAGGCGTTCTGGCAGGGCCAGTATGACAAGGTGAAGGCGGCGTACCCAGAGCAGTACGCCAACGTGGACGCCACGACGTTCGCCCGCGCGCTCAACACCGTGCAGCCGAGCCTGATTCGGGTCGAGGCCGATGAAGTGACCTATAACCTGCACATCATCGTCCGCTATGAGATGGAAAAGGCGATGGTCAACGGCGAGGTCGCGGTCGAGTCGCTGCCGGGCAAGTGGAATGCGATGTATCAGGAATACCTGGGCATCGAGCCGCCGAACGACTCCGAGGGCATCTTGCAGGATATCCACTGGTCGAGCGGATTCGGCTACTTCCCGACGTATACGCTGGGCAACCTCTATGGGGCACAGATTTACGCCACCCTGCGCCAGACCTTCCCCGACTTCGACGAGCGGCTGGCCGCGGGCGATACCAGCTTCGCGCTGAACTGGCTGCGCGAGCGCATGTACTCCGTTGGCGCGGTCTACCTCCCGGAGCAACTGATCGAGCGCGTCACCGGCGAGAAGCCCAACCCGGACTACTTCCGCCGCTATCTCACCGAGAAATTCGCGAAGGTCTACGATCTGGCGGACTAACGCGAGAAACAGCCCCTCCTCGACCACTCTCTGTGTTGAGGAGGGGCAATTGTTAACTTCACGTTATCCTGGCTTGTGATGACGTATGGGCGCCAACGCCCATTGTTTTGACTGCAAGCTAGTCAAGCGATATTATAGACTTAACTAATGACCGTGAAGCAATCATAATATTGGTATGAGCGAGGCATCATCATGAATCAACTCTCGTTCCAGGCGGCGATGATAAACATTGCTAGCGCCGAGGCGGATACCCAGACACCAGACAAACAGAAGCAAACCAGGCGATCTCATCGCAACGCCTCGATAGCTCCACAACCTCCCAGGATGCGTTTTACCCGCAACAAATCTTATAGAGCGGCAAAGCAACCACCCCTCCCGTTAGATGGCGGCGAACCCGAAATAGTGAGTGTACAGAGCGCGGTAAACGACGCTCATCTCAATCCCGAAGAACCTGCTCTGATGTACAAACATCCGCACGGTGAAATCTGGCTAGGCGATTCGGCTGCCTGGCTGCGGACGCTCGAAACGGAATCTGTTGACCTCATTTTTGCTGATCCTCCGTATAACATCAAAAAGGCCGAGTGGGATACCTTCGAGTCTCAACAGGCATACGTCGCGTGGTCGCTCATATGGATTGAGCAGGCGGCCAGGGTACTCAAACCAACCGGCACGCTCTATATCTGTGGCTTCTCTGAAATTCTCGCCGATCTCAGGTTACCAGCGTCGCGATTCTTTGCGGGCTGCCGCTGGCTCGTCTGGCATTACAAAAATAAGGCGAACCTAGGAAGCGATTGGGGGCGATCCCATGAGAGTATCTTGCACTTCCGCAAAAGCAAACAATTCACCAGTAACGTTGATGACGTGCGCATACCCTACGGCGCCCATACATTAAAGTACCCAGTGCATCCGCAGGCCGACACCAGCCAATATGGCAAAGGGCAGAGGCAAGATCACATGTGGGAGCCGCATCCGGGTGGAGCGAAACCAAAGGATGTTATCGAAATTCCGACGACCTGCAATGGTATGCATGAGAAGACGGCTCATCCCACGCAGAAGCCTGAAGAATTGCTGCGGAAGCTTGTGCTCGCGTCGAGCAATGCCAACGACCTTGTGGTTGACCCATTCCTTGGGTCAGGAACGACTGCGGTGGTCGCCGAGCAACTCCAGCGGCGCTGGATGGGCTGTGACATCTCACCGGAATATTGCCGATGGGCAATTCAACGGATAGAGTTGGTTGAAAACTGGCCCATTGAAAAGTGGATCGAGTATGATCGCCAGAATGCGGAGCGAAGGAAATCCATTCGATGACCGCTCTGGCGCTGACAGACTTGCAGACAAAAGTTCGGGATACCAAGTCGTTCGAGAAGTTAGATGATTATCATGCGATATGCCGTGAATTCCTGGCCTTTCTGGAAGGCGAGCAGCCAACACGTATTGTCTCGCCAACGGTTCCCAACTACATCTTCTTTCAATATAGTGAGCAGTTCAACCACCGCATCACCCGGCCTCTCAACAGCACTCTCTTTTACACATCAGTCGAGGCGTTCGAGATTGCCTTTGCCCGTTTCATAGATTTCCTTGCCGATTTGAAACAGCTTCAAGAACATGCGACTGAACAGCCCGGAAGTGGAATGTATATCGAGTCGGGCGAGATCAACAAAGTCGTCTATACCATCCAACAGGCGATAGGGGCTATTGGCGACTCGTTTGAGAGCCCAAATCAATCACGCAAGCGCATTGGTCAGCTTTTCGAGACGCTCATCCGGCTCATTATCAAAGAGGTCGGTGTGGTATGCGAACCACGCACAGTCAAGATTCCTATTCCCGGCTTCCCAGGGTATTCGATGACGTACGAATTAGACCTGGTATTCTCGCGCAACAAGGCAATCCTTACCTCAGAAACCGCTTATATCCATCCCACGGAGATCGTAGGCTCGGTCAAGACAACAAGCAAGGACAGGATTGACAAGATATTTCTCGACAAATACCTGCTCTCACATCTGCTCCAGCGACAAGTGCCAGTCGTCGCTATATTCCTCCATGACGTCCAGCGAGCTACTGCCCGTAGAGGCGAGGATAGCTCTCGCATGTTCGGGGTGAATTCGACGTTCAAGCGGAATCACTTTCTGGGATACTCGGTCGCGCTCAGCAAGCTAGATGGCGTCTACTACGTGGATCCCGACCGCAAATGCGTACGAATGACCTGCTGCGCGAGCAGATACGAGATTTCCAGCAATTTCTGATTGCCGATCTATGGACTTTATCCAGGGCCGCGAACAGTGAGTAGCTTAAGGCGAGTCGTACTGCATCTCGCGGACTAGCGCGAGCAACAGCCCCTCCTCAACCACGCTATGTGTTGAGGAGGGGCTATTGTTATCAGATAGGAAGACCTTGCTGGCGCCTCTCAACGAGTTCCCGCGCACTATAAAGGCGACCATGCATGTCATCGGCGACGGATGGCCAGCGCTCGGCAACGTGGCAGGCGAACTCTAGCGCTAACCGGCGACTTTCGAGGGCATTCGCCAGTTCGACGGAGATCAGCGAACACGGCTGACCTCCGAGACACCGATATAACTCAGGGTCGTCTGAATCAATATCTTCAAGCTGCTCATTATCCAGGGCAACCCAAATCTTGCCGTTTGCCTGCGTCCACGTAGCATCGAACCACTGATCTGGCTTCGCGCGTAGCTCCAGTCCCACATCCACGAGGAATGCGCGGAACTAGCTCATCTGTAATCTCGGTTGAGGACAACAGGAGGATATGTTCCACCGCTACCACCTACCCTCTCAGCCCATAATCACAGTCAGTAGGCGAAGACCAGCATCGTCTCGTCGCGCTGACTACCCCTATTCGCGGGACGTTTCCACCGGGAAGGAGTCGCTGGGCCAGAATGCCCGCGAGGCGAGAATATAGGCAGCGGTTCCTATCAGACCCGCCCCCAGGTCGCCGATGCTGTCCCATGCCCCGCGCACGTTGTGGGTGCCGAAGAAGACATCGGTGAGGTACTCTTGCGCCTCCAGCAATCCGTGGATGCCGTTGGCGACGCCATAGGCGGCCAGCGGCTGCATACCGAACGCGTTCAGCAGCACCGCGCCAAGCGCGCCGGAGCCGTGGCCATGAGGAATCAGGTCAAAATGCTTGTAGCGATCATAGAGATCGAAGTAATTGCCAGCCATATCGAGCCAGAAGATCGAGAGGTAGAGGTTATCAGACCAGACGGGATAGCGACGCCACCGTCGGCGCTTGTCCGGTCGTCGGCGCTGCCAGAGGTGCGAGCAGCGGGAAGGTGAGACTGAGACCACCGACGACCAGCAGGTTACGAATCGGGATAGCCTTGCCCTCATAGCGCGGGTCGTGCGGATGGCGCAGCGTATCCACAAGGAAAGCGGCGATGCTGGCTCGCAGGAACGCATTGAGCGCAAATCCCGCCACGCGACGCTTCATCGTTCACCCCCTCGCTCACAACTCGCGGGCGAAGACCAGCATCGTCTCGTCGTCGCCCGCGTAGCCTGCGCCATCCATCGCGTCGCGCAGGATCAGCAGATCGGGCAGCCAGAGTTCGACGCGCTCACAGTCTGCGGTGGCGGCCTCGGCGCGCAGGGCCAGCGCCATCCGCCCGATGCTATCGGCCAGGCCGTCGATGTAGCGCACATCGAGCGTTGGCGTCTCGCGTTCGCCTGACGTGCGCGCCATAGGGATCGCCAGCGCCTGAATCGCGTCCCACTCCTCGATCAGCCGCACCTGACCCGCCGCCAGATAGCCACGTAGCAGCGGCTCGGTCAGCGCCCGCGCCTGCCAGCCGTCGTACTCCAGTCCGCCCGTCAGCGGCGCGAGGTTCGACTGCACCAGCCATTCCCATATCCGCTCGAAGTCATCGGGGCCGGGGCGCGTCAGCGTCGCCAGTTGCGCCGTGTCACCCGGCGGGAGCGCTGGCCCACGATAGCGCACCATCTCGGCCACGCGCACGAAGCCGAAGCGGGCGATCATCCCCTGCGACGCGAGGTTATCCGACGACGTGAAGAGCCGCGCGACCGCCGCGCCCCGCTCGCGCCCCGCGACCATCGCCCGCGAGGTCAAGACGCCCCCGAAGCCCGCGCGCCGATACGCCGGATCAACCCGCATGCCCTCCAGCCACGCCTCGTCAGCCGAGACCATCCGCAGGTGATTGATGCCGACCGGCGTACCATCGAGCAGGCCCACCAGCAGCACGCCACGAGCATCGTCGAGCCAGTCGTCCCAGACATATTCGATGTAGTCGCCATCATCCCAGGTATGCGCGCAGAACGCCAGCACGGCGTCGCGATCCTCCGGGCGCGCGGGCCGCACCTCTAGCGTCGCCTCTTGTGGTGTCTCTTGTGGCTGTCGTTGTCTCGTCGGTTGTGTCGTCGGGTTGCGCGCCGTTCTGGTTGTTGTGCTGTTCTTGCTCGTCCGCCATCGTCACTTCCTCCTAATCCATCGGTCTCTGAGAGCATACCCAATGGACAGGAGAAGATGCGAGGGAACGCATCAGGCGGTATGCACGAATCCGAGCATGGGGATGCTCATCGCCTGCGTGGTCAGCCTGACGCCAGCAGATATGCTGCCATCCATGCCGATGCGTACGGCAGTGAGGGTGAACGGGCCAGCGCCCACCTCGCCAACGTCATCCCACCCGGCGCTATCTTCGTTGACGCCGCCCTGCGGGCCAGTCGCCATAATGAGCGTCGAGCCATCGGGCGACCACGCTATAGGGAGCGCCAGGGAGCGCGATGGGCGTCGCGGTGTCGTGCAGCGCGTCAACCAGATAGTAGGGCGCTGCCCCTGGGCCAAACGCGCCCGCGACGATAGCCTGGGTCGAATTGGGCCGCCAGAGCAGCGAATTGATGTTGCCCTGCGGCAGCAGCGACGTGAGGTGATGGAGCGGCGTCACCGCGCCAGTCGCGTTGTTGATGAGCGCGGCCAGCGGTGTGAACGGAGTGATCTGAGCCTGCTCGTCTTGTCGATTGAAGAAGAGTGTCCAGCGGCCACCAGGGAGCAGACTGAAATTTCCGAAATCGCCATAGCCATGCAGTGTCGTGATCGTGCGAAGTTGGTTGGTGGTGACGTCCAGGCTCCCCAGCGCAACCCACGTTCCCGCGCTGGGAGCGGGCGTGGCGAGGCCATGCGTCCCCGGCGTGCCGGAGTTGTTCGGGACAACAGTGACGGCGACGTGGGTCGCATCGAGCCAGCCATCCGGGCCGGAAATCAGCCACTTGCTGGTAGCTAGCAAGGTGAGCGGATCTCCCGGCGTCTCGAAGCTGCTGCCGTTGGCGACATTGACGCACTCGATAGCGTTACCATCCCGGAGGACGAGATACCGCTGGTCAGGCGTCCAGCCAACCGTGGAATCGCCACCCTTCAGGATCGGAGACGTTTGCCGCGCGCCCGACGCGGCGTCTATCGTCGTGACCTGCACTTCCTCGAAGTAGGCCAGTTGTTTGCCATCGGGCGACGTGCCAGCGGCCCAGATACCCTCTGCCCCGCGAACCCGGTCAACGGGATCGGCGTGCCTGCCAGGTTGGTCTTGCCATCGAGACTCACGACATGCAGCAGGGAATCCGGGCCGATATACGCGACCCGTGGATCGCTGAACGCTGGCAACGGGCGCGGCGCCGGGTTGGCAGGTGGTGTCACTGTGGGCACACCAGCGCCAGGGTTGACTCCATGCCATTTGGCGGGCAGCGTCGCGGTTGGGGCCGCGCTCGACTGGCTGACCGACGATCCGCCAGCCGACGTTGCGCAGGCGCTCAGCAGCAGCAGACTCGCGACCAATAGCGCACAGAGCGCACGTGTGCGATGTCGTTTCGGCGCTCGATCCATGTTCACCAGGTGTATCCTCGCCGTATCCATACGTTTTTCCTCGCATTCAGCGACTACAATCCCCCACAATCTCAAGCCGTGGATTACCGAACCCAGCCACCATCGCCAATCCGGGCATAGTAGGAAGATGCTGACCACACTTATGAGACGGCGCCCAATAAGCTACCTGTTTTTCGTAGCAGAGCGCACTTGCGGAAAGTTGCGCGCCTGTGCTACTATTGAGAACGTTCTCAATGAGAATATTCTCAATAACAGAGGGAGCAGTTTTCGTATGAGTAATCCGCTGGAAGACGCGGGCTATCGGCTGACCGAGCCACGACGCCGCGTGCTGGATGCGCTGGGGATGGCGGCCGGGGCCACTGACGGCGCAGGATGTGGCGGAGCGGGCGGGCGCGAGCGTCGCCTCGACCTATCGCGTGCTGGCGCTGTTGGTGGCGCTTGGCCTGGTCAGCGAGACGCCCGACGATGGCGAGTCGCTGCCGGGGTGCGAGGCGCGTGGCCGCCACTATGCGCTCTGCACCGCGCACGAACACCACCACCACTTTTTCTGCCGGTCGTGCCACGCGACGCTGGAGGTGTCGAGTGACGCGCTGGAGCGCGCGCTGGCAGAGATGGAGCAGACGGCGGGTTTTCGGTTAGAACATCACGATGTCATGCTGCGTGGGCAGTGTCCGGCCTGTGCGCTGGTGGCTGGCGCGGGTGGTGGTGAGGGGGCGAACGCATGATCGCGGCACTGGTATCACTCAGCACATTCTTCTCGACGCTCTTCGGCGGTCTGTTCGCGCTGCGGCACCGCAAGCGCCTGCACCTCATCATGGGATTCACCGCGGGCGTGCTGGTGGGGCTGGTCGCCTTCGACCTGCTCCCCGAAATCTTCTCACTCGTCAACGCGCAAAATAGCAACAGTGTTGGCCCGATGCTGGCGCTGGTGGGCGGCTTTCTGCTGTTTCACATCGCCGAAAAGAGCATGCTCATTCACCACGGGGGCGCGGACGACTATACCGATAACAAGCACCCAACCGTGGGGATACTCTCGGCGCTGGCGCTCTCGGGCCACAGCTTCCTCGACGGCGTTGGCATCGGTCTGGGCTTTCAGGTCAACGCGGCGGTCGGCATCGTCGTCGCCATCGCGGTCGTCGCCCATGACTTCTCCGACGGGCTGAATACGGTGACGCTGATGCTCATCAACCACAATACCAATCGCCGGGCCTTTGGCCTGCTGCTGGTGGATGCGATTGCCCCGGTGATCGGCGCGCTCTCAACGATGCTGTTCACGATTCCCGACGCATGGCTGCCGATCTATCTGGGCTTCTTCGCGGGCTTCCTGCTCTACATCGGCGCCAGTGATATTCTGCCCGAGGCGCACAGCGAGCGCAGCACGCCGACGACGCTGCTGCTGACGGTGTTGGGCGCGACGTTCGCCTTCGTGGTCACGCGCTTCGTGTAGGGGAATAGTCCATTAGCCAATGACCCACTACACCCTGTAAGTGCTTGTGTAGTGTCTTCTGCGGGTTGACGCTCATACAGCGCATATAGAGCCGCTATTCGGGGTCGCGCCCGGCCAGCGGTTCGACCATCGGGCGCATGCGTATCTCGACAATACGCGCTCCAGCGGGTTGTGTGGCCATCAGGAGCACCGCCTCCGCAACCTCATCAGGATCGAGCATACCGGATGCGGCGACGCCCTCTTCGGTGCGCCCGGCGCCGATGGCGAACTCGGTCTTCACGCCACCGGGACACACCACGCCTACCTTGATGCCGCGTGGGCGCAGCTCGCGATCCAGCGCCTGTGTGAAACCCACCTGAGCAAACTTCGTGGCGCAATACGCCGCCTCACCGGGGAAGCCCATCACACCCGCCATCGACGATACGTTGATGATGAACCCCGCGCCACGCTCCAGCATGCTCGGCACGCTATGCCTGGTAAAAAGGAAGGTGCTGCGCATGTTGGTAGCCATCATCGCATCGAAATCGTCGGCGCTCGTCTCGACGAGGTTGCCATAGATGCCGATGCCCGCGTTGTTCACCAGGATGTCGATCTTGCCCAGGGTGTCGAGCGTCGCCTGAACCGTCTGACGCGCGGTCTCTTCCTCACGCACATCGCCAGTGACGATCACGCAGCGCCTCCCCGCCTGTCGCATCTCGCTGGCAAATGCCTCAAGCCGTTCGCCACGCCGGGCGACGACCGCTACATCCGCGCCTTCTTGCCCGAAGCGGCGTGCGACCGCCAGACCGATGCCCGAACTGGCGCCCGTGACAACCGCTACCTTGCCATCCAACTTGCCCATCTGAACGAACCTCCCTCGCATACGTCATACAGATGCAATGCCTCGGACACGCCTGGACGCTCGATTAGGCGCGCGCCTTGACGTGTGTGTCGAGGAAGCGCGCGATCTCTGGGTACGCTTTGACGCGATTGGCGCGCTTGATGAGGCCATGTCCCTCATCCTCGAAACGCAGATATTCCACGGGCACCATGCGCGCGCGCAACGCCGCGACAATCTGCTCCGCCTCGCCCACCGGCACACGTGGATCGTTGGCGCCATGGACGACGAAGAGCGCGGCGGTAATCGCGTCGACATGGCGAATCGGCGAGATCGCTTCGAGGAAGTCGCGGTCGTTCTCCAGGCTCCCATATTCCGGCTCGCGCAGCTTGCGCCGCCAGGGTCCCGTGTTCTCCAGGAAAGTGACGAAGTTGGCGATGCCGACGATGTCGACCCCCGCCGCCCAGAGATCGGGATAGGTCGTCAGCGCGGCGAGCACCATGAACCCGCCATAACTGCCGCCCATGACGGCGACGCGACGCGTGTCGGCGATCCCCTGCTCACCGAGCCAGCGCACCGCAGCCGCGAGATCGGCCACCGAGTCCATGCGCAGGCGGATGTCGTCCAGGCTCTGGTAGAGGTAGCCGTAGCCAGCGCTGCCCCGCACGTTGGGCGCGAGGACGGCGTAGCCATTCGCGGCGAGATACTGGATCACGGGGTTGAACGCTGGGCGCGTCTGGCTCTCTGGCCCACCGTGGACATACACGACCACGGGCAGGTTGCGCGGCGCGCGCGTCTGTCTGTCAGAGCATGTGGCAGAAAGAGGTAGGCGGGAATCTCGCGGCTGTCGAAGGTCGGATAGCGCACCAGTTGCGGGGAGACAAAGGCCACGTCAGGAAGTCCGCCACGAGCGCTCCGCGTCGCAGGCGCGAGTGTCTGGCTGGCGATGTCCCAGAGCATGATATTCACCGCGTCATTGGGCGGAGCGAAGGTGAAGGCGAGACGCGCGCCATCTGGCGACCACTGCGCGCCAGCCACCACCCCCAACGGCAGATCGGGTGACGGCAGCGCCACACGTCCCTCCCACCCGGAGGAGATGTCGAAAAGCTCGATGCGTGAGGCGCCGTCGACGTTCGTGACCAGCGCCATGCGTTGGCCATCGCGCGCGAGCGCCAGTCCTTCGGTGTCCCACTGGTTTTCTTGATCCTCGCGGAGGTAGGTCATCTCACCGGTGGACAAGTCGAGCCAGGCGAGGGAGAGAAACTGGCGTCCGCGGTCGCTGAGCAGGTACAGTCCGCGCCCATCCGCCGACCACTGCGGGGAAACATGGCGCGCTGGCCCCTCGGCGCCCGCGGCGCTCTCAGGGGTAAGCCGTCGCACTGCGCCGGTCGTCGTATCCACCAGCAGCAAGGCATTATGTATATTCGAGTCGAAGCGCTCTACCAGCGCCGTCTGTCCGTCGGGTGAATAGCTCACCGGGTAATTTGTGCCGTCGTGTTGGAGCAACAAGCGTGGCGGAGCGTCCAGATCATCCACCGTGCGCTCATAGATGTCGAAGAAGCGTGCGTCGCGGGCATTGCTCGCGTAGATGATACGAGCGCCATC
The DNA here is from genome assembly GCA_963702665.1 of uncultured Chloroflexia bacterium. Lineage (GTDB taxonomy): Bacteria > Chloroflexota > Ktedonobacteria > Ktedonobacterales > JADMIN01 > DAHUXT01. The sequence goes on along the minus strand of CAVPDP010000005.1, from coordinate 12,860 downwards.
GGGCGACCAGCCGCTGCTTGCGGAGCCGTCCTCCTGCCAGCCGCCGAAGACATGGATCACCTCTGGCTGGTTCGTCAGGGGTGTCAGTGTTACTCCAGTTGCTCCGGGTGCGCTATCGCCACGCACAGTCATCAGGAAAAGCTGTGTGCGCTCGTTGCCGCCAACGTCGTTGCCGACGATCAACCGATTCGCGACTGGTGAGAAAGCCGCGCCGAGGATGCGCTCGCCGCCGAAGGTCAACTGTTCCGGCCAGGGCAGGGCTGCCGCAGCGTCTCCTGACACTCCTGGTGTGACTGCCACACTCCAGACCTCGGCAACGCCGGTGATGTCGGTCAAGAAGGCGAGGCGTTGGCCATCCGGCGAGAAGCTGGCGCCACTGGCGGAACGCACGTTGAGATAGCGCACGAAGTCGGGCGGGGTGAGAGGTGTTTTCATCGGGTTGTTTCGGGTGTTCAGGGTGTCATGCTGTGCGGTCATGCGTTGCCTTCTCCAGCGCGGCGTGGGGCCACGAATAGTTCGTCATCTCGTCATCTCGTCTGATCTGAGCGATGAGAGCCAGAGACAAGAATGCAACTGGGAGATCACGGGGAGTGCTATCGGTGCTCTCATGCCATCCAGTATACCAGAGCGCCAGATCCTCCCCGTGCCTCCCAACCTCCCTCTATCAAGGGCATGCCAGGCGCCCACAGCCAATTGGCGGAGCTTGAAGCGGATGGCCGCACAAGACTCAATCAGACGTCTCGCTGGTCTGCACATGCGCCTTGTGCGCTCATAGTCCTATCCTATAGGCTCCCATAAGTGGTCTGGCATAGATCTGGGGTAAGGATGTAGAGCGTGCCCTGGAGCATAGAAAAAATCCGCGCCTGAAGCATCAGGGCGGAATTTGTGCGGATTGCGCTCGTCTTCGGAGGCGACGACCGGATTTGAACCGGTGATGAGGGTTTTGCAGACCCTTGGAAGGTTCGGTTGCCACAAACCCCCTTAATTTCGCCCTTCGTCGCCGACGGGGTAATGTCCTTTCTCTGTCCATTGTAATGGTCACCCTTCCCGAGTGCCTCTGAGGCAAGACGACGCTTGCCTCACAGGCAACTGTCTCCATACCGTGAGGGGTCGGATCACAGTTTTCAGTCGCCAATGCCCCAAATAGCATATGGGGTGAGGGTGTAGATCATGATCCTAAAGGACAGAAAAAACTCCGCACCTGAAGCATCAAGGGCGGGATTTGTGAGAATGCGGATTGCGCTCGATATCTTCCCGGAGGCGACGACCGGATTCGAACCGGTGATGAGGGTTTTGCAGACCCTTGGAAGGTTCGGTTGCCACAAACCCCCTTAATTTCGCCCTTCGTGGCCGACGGGGTAATGTCCTTCCTCTGTCCAGGGTAATGGTCTCCCTTCCCGAGTTGCCTGTGAGGCAAGACGACGCTTGCCTCACAGGCAACTGCTCTCCATACCGTGAGGGGTACCATGACACACAGTAACAGCAAGGGTAATGGCAACGGCAACACTGACATACCGCCGCTGTTGCACGTTCGGGCATACCACCATCAGCCCCGTCTGTCCAATCAGGATCTGGACAGGCCAGTCAGCGGCACGCGCAGCGACGGGCAGGTCGAGGCACACCCAGGGAGAACGCGCTTATGGTCGCTCATCGTTCACTCGCGCTGGTCACCCTGACACATGCCTATCTCGATGACCTCAAAGTGCGGGGCTACAAGCCCAAGACCATCCGTGGCTATGAACTCAAACTGCGCCGTTTCACCCGCTGGGCCGAATCGGTCGGCGCCACCCAGCTTCAACATCTCGGTGTGCCACTCGCTAAGGACTATATCGCCTATTTGCAGACGCAGCATCGCTGGATGACGCACCCCTATCCGAAACGCAAGCCGCAGCCGCTGCTCAGCCCCGTCGCGATCCGCAACTACATCCGTGATCTAAAGACGTTTGCCGCCTGGCTCGCCGATGAACGCTACACCGCTACCCATGTGCTTGTCACCCTGCGCAATCCCAGGGCCGATGAGACGCCGATTGAGCCATTCAGCGACGAAGAGATCCAGCGTATTTTCGCTGCACTCGACCCTACGGACGTCTTTGGCATCCGCGACTATGTCGTGCTCCATACCTTGTGGGATACCGGGCTACGGGTCGGCGAACTGGTCGCGCTGACACTGGACGACGTGGATCTCGAGCATGGGGAGATTCGTGTCGCACATGCCAAATTCGGTAAATGGCGTGATGTGGGTTTCGGCAAGCAGACCCATAAATTTCTTACTCGCTATCTAGCGATGGGGCGTCCGACGCCGGTGTTCGAGCACGAACGCCACTTCTTTCTGTCACTCGATGGCTATCCGTTAACGGAAGGAACGGCGCAGCGGCTCTGTACACGACTCTCCCACAAAATAGGCATCCATATCCATTGCCATCGCTTCCGGCATACCTTCGCGGTCAATATGCTGCGCAATGGCACCGATATTCGCACTCTACAAAAGCTGATGGGGCACGCCTCGGTCCAAATTCTGACTCGCTATCTCAACCTGGCCAGCGCCGATGCGGTCGCCGCGCATCAGAATAATAGCCCCGCGGATCGTTTCTATGCACAACGCAGCACGGGCAGCAAGCGGCTTCCTATTCGCCGACACCAGAACATGGATCCGCAGGACACCCGACCGGCGTATGAGGAATAAGCCAGAACGCCCATGCCAGACAGGGCCAACCAACTTGTGGTTTCTAACCGACACCGGTCATTCGCAGGAAGAGGGAGGGATACCAGCAAAAATCCGTGAAATCCGTACGGCCCGCAACGGGCAATAGCCTCTGTGTTTGTAGAGAAGGACGATGAAGGGGAGATCTCGCGTGGTTGATCTGATCGCACGAAGGATTATACACACCAACTCGTGAGATGTACTACACGCTGAAGAAATGAGGGTGAAGATGGATATGGATACAAACCAGCCCAGCGAGGGAGAGGAATCTCCGCCAAAGACAACGATTCCACCGTTCGCTTGGATGAGGCAGCACGATCTTCAGACTTGGGATGATGGCTCCCTCCGCTGTGTTCGTTGTCTTTACATTGCGAAGCCGCACGAGCGCGGTGAAGAGTGTCCGCCAGTGCCTGGCTATTCCTGGGAGACCGTCCCGCCTGACCTCCGCACGATCCAGCAATTGCGTACTCTACAGCTTGATCGCAATGGACCGGTGCGTGGCTTTGTCTGGATCGAAAAGCAAAGTGGGTATCCCGTTTGGCTGTATTCTGTGCTGGAAGCCGTCCCAGCGACGCGCTTGACACCGATCCAGCTGGCAGGAACAGAACGCCTGCGCGCAAACTGGCGATATCTGAAACGTATCGGACAGTGTCGTACATGTGGCCAACAGTGCCAACTTGAGTGGCATCAGAAACGCTGTACGACCTGTGTCCAAGCGAACGCCGAATTTGACTTGCTCGCGATGAAGCAGTCCAGCATTCTGTACGCGCGTCGCATGCTGGCGCGCAAAGATAGCCGGATCGTTGCCCTCTCAACGACCCGGGACATGGACCCGCTCTTCCGCGACATTCATGTCACCGTGATCGACGGCAAGCACCAGGTGCGGCTCACCAAGACGCTTCGCTGGCCGACCAAGCGGACTCTGGTGTTGGCGACACGGCTGACGTCTCGCAACTTCACGGATAGGTTCCTGGCAAGACAACTCCAGGCATTCTATACAACGCTTGCCAAAATATTCGCTGGATCTGTCTATAGCGACCGCATTGTGGTCTATGATACTGGCGTTCTCCGACGGAAGTTCAAGCGGTTTGCCCGCCTCGCGTATGGTGTGGGATTAGAGCGCACAGCCGGTGTCTTCAGGAGCATAGCAGGACTTTTCTCTATCAGAGATTTGGTCAGCGTGTACACGTTTTATGTCGGTGACTGTCTTGTCAGTAATTTGGATGCCACTCGCCCATCGGAGTATCGCAGGCATTATCCCCTCGCAAGGGGAATAGCACGTAGCGCCCTGGAGGAGGTTCATGCCACCTGCCGCCTGCTCCATAGTATGGCTGAGACCCCCAATTGTTACTACATGGTACTCAGGTAAGCATGCATAGCCGCACGCTCACTGGCCACCGCTGAACAGCGTCACTGAGATGGCCAATGAGGATATTGACAGGATCTCGACCGTCATTGGCCCTGTACATAAAGGCTCCAGGATCGGCAACAGCACTCGTCAATCCACGCGAGGCGCAGTCCGCCCATTTGCCTGCCACCATCAGCAAGGCAGATGCGCGCAGTGGCGCGCCCATGGGTCAGGATCGGTATGCATCAGTTGTCTCTTCCTTCTCGCCTGCCACTCTCTCCTGGTCCAAAATATTTACCAATTCGCTTCGGCCAGTTGCGTCTGGCGCAGCGCTCGGAACTGCTTGGGCGTCGTGTGCCAGTCACGCTTGAGGGTCAAGGGGGTATCATGCAAACAGTGTATTAAGTGCTCATCGGTACCGCCAATCGCTGGTACTGATAAGGCTACGCACCGCTGCTGATCTGACAGGCAGTGCATTCCTCCTAGGCCTCAAGGCACGGACCTTCCTACACCGAATTTTGTGAGCAAGCGTGAGCAATATCGTTTCTCTGCTAGAGCCTCATCGTCGCGCTATCCCGAACAAATGGGTGGCGCTATCCCACTCATTTGGCGCAGCTATCCCCCTGTTTGCCACGAGTTGCGGCTATCCTTGTAGTGAAAGGCACTACCAGACCATGCAGAACCTATGCAGGTCATCCAAGCTTCACCAGCAGTGAGCTCCGCGCATGATCGCACAGACAGGGGTATGTGGGACAGCTTGGGACGACCGAAGACGGCCCTGAATGACCTGTACAGGGAGTTGCTGCAACACGCCACACGCATGACACAAACAAGTCGTTGAAACAGATACACTGATAGGACTAAGGAGGAAGGGGGAGAAACGTCCATGGAGAAGCAAGACGATGAGAACGCCGCCGATGACCCTACCAGAGATCTTGCGGCGTTTTGCCGCTGGCTAGGTACATTGCCTGATGTCTCTACCATGCTCCGCAAATTGCGCGAACGCCGCCAGTTGACGCTGGAGGAGATCGCAACCTACGCGGAATTGTCAGTATCCTACGTCGATCGCGTGGAACGTGGCCTTCGTCGGCCCGAGCGGGATACGTTGATCACCTTGCTCCTGGCGTCGTTCACCCTGCCTCCATCGCAGGTCAGCCAGGTGCTCCTCATGGCTGGATATGCTCCGCTGCACCATCGTAAGCGTGCGACAACACTCCCTCCTATTCCTCCCGCATAATGATACAGAATAAGCAGACGAATATCAGGGATCAGGGGCGCTATCATCGGCGTCCCTAACTCATTCTGATTGAAACGATGTCAGCGCTTTGTTTCCTGCTTCCTGACGTGTACAAAACGCTTCCCGCAGAAGTCGTCATACAGATCCCCTGGGAATTCCCGCCGTATACCTGGTGTAGATGTAATCATTCTCGTACAAAGCGCCTCTCCAGAGATTCCTCGTCACCACTCATCCTCAACTGGCCATCGAACTGGTGAGACCATTGGCGTGTTCGATTCGTACTATACGAAACGAAATCATGTCAGACGTTGCGCTACCAAGCGAAGCGCTCATCAGTTAAGGGTGATAGATAGGGATTACGATGATTTGATTGGATCGAAGATGCAGGCAGGCAAATCCGGCCTGAAGCGATCCTGAAGCTCATTGGAGGGGCGGGTATTTGAGTGGAATTTAGAGTTGCTACAAGACGAGGAACCTTAGAGAGAGGAAAGTACATATGAGATACACCACATCTCGATATCCGTGGCAGCGAACCATGTATCGCTGCTCAAGTTGTGGAGTCGTCGCGCCAACACTTACCTGGATGCCCGGCAACTACTGGTATGGTGGCTACTATGCCTGCGACGACTGTGTCCGGGCCGTGGATCGCCAACGCTTGCTGACGTTGATCGGATGTGCTGCCCTATGCTTGCTGCCTGTAATCGCACTCATGGGTTGGATTGCACTCGCTTTCGTACAGGCGTTCTTGCAGGTGCTACGATAGGTCCGAAGACCGCAAACCGCCGCCAACGAAAAGTTAGCCCTGGCCGAGCAACATGGGCTGGGCCAGGGCTGAATTACAGGGCTGAATCATTCGTCGGCATCGGGCGGAAAGAGCGGCCCTTGCTCCGCGCCCGCCTGCAATGCCGCCTCAGCATCCGTGAGTTGCTTGCGCCGTTTGCGTCGCAACTGCTGAATCGACTCAGCAGGCGTTGGTAATTGCTCAGGAGGCGTGCCACCCTGATCGAGCACGAACTGACGCACGGCGGCGCCTATCGTGTGATGAGCGGCATTGGCGCTCACCTTATCGCTGATCCCATCGCGGCGAATCTTCTCCTCAGTCTGCGTGATGCGCACCCAATTCAAGGCCAGCTCCGCGCTGTTCATATGGTCGAGAATCCGCTGCCCTTTGCGCACCCCCTTGCGAGCAGCGATATCCGCTGCTGTTTCTCCGGCATACATCCCGCGATAGCCATGATCTTGAAACACGCCAAAATCTTGCTGGGTTAGAACGCCCGCACTGTAGGCAGTCGCAGCCAGTAGCTTATTGTCCTCGCTCGCCTGGTCACGGATCAGGAGTCGACGTTCGGGCTCGGGCAGCCCCGCCATGTCCTCGGCAAGCTCCGCCTGACGCGTCTTCATCGCAAAATAGGTCTGCCCGGCGGCAATCACCGGTTTCTCTGGATCGCCATTCTGCACTACCAGATAGCAGGCATATCGTGATAGCGACCAATCATCTATAGCCCGTTCCGCGCCTGAACCCAGCCGAACCATAGTACCCACACGGGTAAAATGGTCCTCCAGCGCCTGACCGCTGTTGGCGCACGCCGTCATGGCCTTCTCAATGACAGGCCAGAAGCGCTGCCAGCGCGAGTACTCGAGGATCGGCGCTAACTCGCGCGCACTCCAATATTCGGCGCCTTCCTCGGTGGTGTGCCTGATCGCCTCAAAGGGAGAGATACGGTGTGGAGATGAGGATGTCATGGCTCTCTGACTCCTTTTCGTTGATTACTCCTGGTTATGCGTGATGAGTGACACGGGCGGCATTGCTGCTTGGCAGAACCAACGGCTAACGATTAGCGTGATGTATTGTCCTGTGGCGCATAGTCAAAGCGCAGTTGTTGCACGCTCATGCCCAGTGCCTTGGCAAGCGCCTGCACATTCGAGATGCTAATTGGCACGTGGCGTTCGGCATGAACCACGGTCAGCCGCGAGATGCCAGCCTGTGCGGCGAGTTGTTCCTGCGTCAGCGTGGCATGCCGCCGCCAGCCGCGCAGATCCGCCACCAGAACACCTCGTTGCTCTCCTCCCAATGTGCGCTCCTTGTCAGTAGCGTGGTCAGTACTTTGTGATGGCCGATCCCAGGAAGAACCGGAAAACTCCTGGCATGTAAACGGTAAGGATAGTGTATATCTAGCATACACTATATGTCAATGTTGCATGCCCTTCGTGGTTGATCTCTCCGTAATCGTCAATCTACATGTGGGCGAGGGGTAATACTATGTGGGGTCGTGTCGTTCTCAGGAAAGCGGCTCGTTCATCCCAACCTGTTCGGCAGTCAGGAATCCACTTGCTCTAATGCGGTATTTGGTGAGAGTAAGTGTCGCGGGACCCCGCGCTACAAGCTGCACATGATGTGGATGTGGAGTGCGCAGGTCGTGCAGAACGTGTTGCCGAGTTCCTTGGCGGCAAGAAATGAGCGCAGCGGGAAGCAGCGGGAAGCGGAAGAGAGAGGACAACAGAGGACATGGGCAAGGAGAAACGGGAACGGCACGAACGGACCGATCAGTACGCGCTGATCCATCAGTGGGCACGGTTCCCCGAACAACAACTCTATGAACGCATCCGCCCCATCACCTTATTTGGCGCAACCGTCGAGGAACGTGCGCAGGAAATTAGCGCGCCTGTCAGTACGCTCCGACGCGCGGCCGATGCGTTTGCTCGTGAAGGCATGGTGAGCCTCTTTCGCCCCACACGGGCGCAACGCGCCGATCATCATCGGTCCTTGCCCGTCCCGATGCGTCAGTTGATCGTCGACCTCAAAGCCGACCACCCGGCCTTTACTCTCCATGAGTTGGCCACGATCTGCTTTGTGCAGTTTGGCCGCCGCCCGAGCCACCATACCGTCAAAGACGTCCTCGCCGTTGGCCCGCAGCCGTCCCAGATAGGTCGGCGCTATCCGGTGTACGCCGAGATTGCGAATGCGGCAGAACGCCGTCTCGTCATCATTCGACCTCATCGACACTCACGCGCAGACGGAGATGGAACGGAGATGGATAGGTCTAGCTATGCCAAAATCCCACCTCTACCAACCGACCAACCAACATGCCATATCAATTCTGCTAACCACCCTCAACAAATAGGAGGCTCGTGGCATAGATAGTAGAGGCAAAGAGATAACAGAGAGATAAGAGAAAAAACTGTGACCCACTTATGGAACGCGATACCCCTGCGGCAACTGTGTACAGGGTCATAGGGAGGGGGAGGGGGAGGGTTTACAAGGGTAGGTTTTCACTGGAAGGGGGGCGGGTGGCCGGAGGGCGCAGCGGTCGGCCAGGGTTCGGGAGAGAATGTGCCCTGCGGCAATGGGCGTCCCGCCAGCAAGGCGACCAGGATCGCCGTGATGCCACGCCGGAAACAACTGAGCAGGCGGGCTGGGGGAGCGGACGCCCGGCGCCGGGTGGTGCGACGCGCCACATGGGTTGGGGAGAGTGTCTCCAGATGGCTGACGGGGAGCGCATCTTCGGCGGCGCTGCCGACGCTGACGACCCAGAGCGTCGCGAGGGCCAGCACCAGCCAGAAGCGCTGGATACGCGCCGGGTCGCTCATGCGAGTGTATTGCCATTGCCACCCCCCGCGCTTGCTATCTTTGAACCCGTCCTCGATCCAGGCGCGTAACCCATACCAAGCCACCTCGGCCGTCTCGGGGGCTAAATCGGTCAGCACGACCCACCCCTCGCGATAGCCGACCTCCCAGCGCGCCAGCAGCGTCCCGGCGAGCGGGTGGGTGACAAAACAGATCACCGCGCCACACCACGCGGCGCCCACCTGGAGCAGGAGGCTTGCCAGGGGCCGCCAGCCGCCGCCACTCGCCAGCCGATAGAGGCCGCTGCCGAAGCCGCGCGTCGTCTGCGTGTTGATGCGCAGAAAGGGATGCCAGCCGCAGGCGACAATCGCCTGGTAGAGCCAGGGCGCATACACGCCCCGGTCGCCGAGCACAATCACCAGCCAGTCCGGGGGCACGCTCGTCTGCATCTGGCGCAGCAACGCGCGCCAGTGGGGGCGCCACGCGCCCGGCTCCTGCGCCCGCACCACCTTCCACGCGATGGGAATCGCGCTCCCGCGATAGAGGACGCTGAGCGCCAGGATGGTGCAGCGCGCGCCTAACGTACTCGCATCCAGCGCCAGGGCCAGCCGACGCGAACGGCTCCCCCACCAACTCAGCACCCAGCCCAGCAGCGGCGCGAAGCAGGTCGCCACCTCCACGTCCCGCCGGGGGATGCCGCGCCGACTCCCGGCCTTCTCCGGAGCGGTGTAATACCATTCGCGCAGGCGTTGCCGTACGGTCGCTTCGGAGTGGCCCAGCAGCCCTGCCACCACCGCCACCACGCTGGTCTGTCCGCAGCGTTGCGCCAGCACTACCCCCAAACTCCACAGCGCCAGCACCCGCGCTTGTGGGCGACTCAATTGCGGCAACTGCCTTGACACCGTCTCTTCCCACGCCGATACTACCTCTTGACGAGACATCGTTCACCTCCTGGGTCGCTCCGGATTCTTAATGCACTTCCGGTATGCTACCCGATGAACCTGCCTCGTTGTTTCTTCTCCCCCAGGCAAAACCTTACCCTTGTAAGGAGGGGAAGGGAGGGACGATGGCTGCGAGAACCGCCGATGGTGAAGCAATGGGTCGCTGTCAGCAAGGAGACGCATCAGCGCTCGATGGGTTAGTGGGGCGCCACCAACTCGCAGCCGTGCGGATCGCCTATGTCCTGGTACAAGATCCGTTCATCGCCGAAGATATCGTTCAGGAGAGCTTTCTGCTCGTCTATCGGAAGAGCCAGATGTTTCACGATGGTGAGCGATTTGCCCCGTGGTTTCATCGCATCGTCCTCAACACCGCACGCCAGCATCTCCGCGCCGCGAAGAGACATCCGGAGCAGAGTCTCGATCAGAGCCTCGATCACTTTCATGCTTCAGTGACGCCAGGATAGTGGATTGTTCACGATATTGCTACGATCGCCTTCGATCCATCGGGATCATCTGGAGCAAAATGCGCCGCTCTTGGTGCCTTTGGCGTGTCGCCGCTGCAGATGGTGGAAGCGTTGGGAGCATGGAGAGACGGTAGAGCAGCAGCGCTTGGGCGGTCTGCTCTACCGTCTCTCCACGCTGGCGCGCCAGTTCCCGCAGCCGTGCCGCACTCTCGTCGTCAAGCGGAATCGTAACCATATGTCATATGGGTCATACCAACCGCTCCATCGCGCTCTACCACTTTGGCCGCAACGCTGGAGGATGACCATCGGATGACCATTGAACGTGCGAAAGTAGTCTGCGCGAACATCGGTGAGGTGGCTCCCGATCACATTGCCGGAGCCATCAAGGTGATCGAGGCCGGAAAAAGGCGCGTGGATGGTCGTCAACGATGATGCGCTCTCCTGCCTCATCTGTGATCTCACTGCCGTGAACCGCGATTCCCGCAAACCGGAGAGATCGCGAATGCCCAGGGACGCTTTGTGGTACAAAAGCGCCGCATGGAGTATTCGCAGGTATATTCTTGGCATTGACAGGCCAACTTGGGTGTGAGAGTCTGTCCATCGAATGCTATGGAAAGTGCCACGCGAAGATTTGCTGATGTCCTTGATAGCCGCGTTTAGTTCAATCCTTTCACGCGAGGGCCAAGCCTGCCAATTCCAAGTGCGGTGATGACAATGATTCTGAAATCAGGCATCTTATGGCAAAACGGATGGGAAAGGCCTGTAAAATGCTGCATCGGGAGCCACTAATTTGCAGGAGCGCGGATGATGACCTCTAAGGATGTTAAGACAAAACGTAAGACGCGATCACAGCGCCCAAACCGGGACGCCATACCGGTCTCTCCACATCCAGGTATTTCAGCCTCCGAAGCGCTACTCTCGCAAACTTTCCTTGAGCTTGCTCCCGATGCCATGCTCGTCATCGATACTGCCGGTCATATCGTGCAACTCAATCATCAGACCGAGGTATTATTCGGCTATCCTCGCGCAAAGCTTCTCGGGCAGCCTATCGAACATCTGCTGCCTGAGCGCTTCCACTCTGCACATCTGCGGCACCGTACCGCGTATGTCGCAGAGCCACAAACCCGCCCCATGGGTACCAACCTTCCCCTCTTTGGTCGGCGACAGGACGGGCGCGAGTTTCCCGTCGAAGTTAGCCTGAGCCCCGTCCATATAGGTGATGAGCTACTCGTCATCAGTAGCATCCGCGATATGACTGAACGGCGCCGCCTGGAAGCCGTTGAACGCGCTGCCCACGCCGCCGCCGAGCGCCAACGCCTGCTCCTGCAGACGCTGCTCGATCAGCTCCCCGGCGGCGCCTACCTCGTGCGCGGGCTAGACGCGGAATTGGTGCTGGTGAATCGTGCGGCGGAGCAAGTTTGGGGCGCGACATGGGCCAGAGGCCAGACCATGGCGGAATTTCTGCGAGCCTCTGGGCTTCGGTACTTCTCCGAGACTGGCGAGCCGCTCACGGTCGAGAATTTGTATACCACGCAGATTCTCCATGGGCACGACCGAGGTCCGCCAGCATCGCCAGGTCATTCGGCGTCCGGACGGATCCTATCTTCCAATCCTGCTAAGTGCGGTGAGTATCGACGCCTCATTGCTCGATGAGTCAGGCCGGGAGTCAGACTATGAGCAGGACAGTGACCATGTTGAAACGACAGCGGCCACCGTGGGCAAATCCCCGCGTGCGGCCCTGGTGCTCCTCCAGGATATCAGCGCCATCCAGGCCGCAGAGAAATTGAAAGATGAGTTTGTGAGTCTGGCCGCGCACGAGTTACGCACGCCGCTCACTGGCCTTCTGGGTTTCTCCAGTATGCTCAGAGTACAGACGGCGAACGGCCATGGCCCTGAACTGGCCGACTGGCAGCAGGAGGCAATCGCCGAGATTGAGGGTGCGGCGACGGATCTGAACGAATTGGTCAATGACTTAATCGATACAACACGTATCCAGGCGGATCGGCTGACGCTGCACCTCGTACCTCTGGATCTGGTCGTTTATGTGCGCCGCTGCCTGAATCGTTTACAGATGACTACCTCGCAACACACGCTGACTCTCGACGCGCCTGATGAGCCAGTGGTACTCGCCGCAGACGGCTTGCGGCTTGAGCAGATATTGGGCAATTTGCTCAGCAATGCCATCAAGTACAGTCCCAATGGTGGGGTGATCGAGGTAATCATTCGTGCGGATCACGACGCAGGGAATGCAGAGGTGCGCATTCGTGATCATGGGATCGGTATCCCAGCTGAAGACCAGGTGCGACTCTTCCAGCGTTTTGCACGGGCGCGTAATGTATACGATCGCCAGATTCCCGGCTCTGGGTTGGGCCTGTATGTGTGTCGAGCACTTGTAGAACAGCACGCTGGCCATATCTGGTTTGAATCTACCGAAGGGAAGGGAACCACCTTCTTCCTCACACTTCCCTTGTTATCCCCTGAATACCAAGAAGACGACACAGTATATTACCCACCACTGGTAGGGTCTGAAAACGCCTGAAGCGTTGAATACTGGCAAGCAGTAAAGCGCTTGTCGCCATTGCGACATCCTCTTCTATCGTGCGG
>CAVPDP010000004.1:0-68722 GCA_963702665.1 uncultured Chloroflexia bacterium | reverse complement strand
CACCAGCGCCAAGCTAAGACCATCTCCGCTTGAGATGTTGTGGTGGGCAGAACCTCTCCCGGCCTTCGGCCACCCTCCCCTACGAGGGGAGGGACTGATCGACCAGTGTGGCAACTGGCCAGATGGCTCCCAATAGACTCCCCTCTCCTCGTAGGAGAGGGGTCGGGGGTGAGGTTATCCCCAATTGAGCAGGGTGATGTCGCCGAAGTCTTTGGCGCCCATCTTGTCGAAGTCTTTCTGCGAGACCTTGATGTAGTTCCAGGCGACGCCTGTCAGTTGCGTGGCGTTGTCGCACCAGATGCGCGCGGCGTTGTCCTTGAACTGCACCTCGACCGTCTCCGCGCCTTTCGTCTCGATGATCCAGCGCATGCCATCCGCGGCGATAGCGACAAAATCGGGATAGTAGTAGCGCAGATTGGCGTTCTGGTCGGTGTATTCGATGCTGAAGTGGAAATTATCGGGCACTTTGCACCAGGCGGCGATATCTGGCGCGTCGTCGAGGAATTCGCGAACCGCCGCTCGTAGTCGTTGGTGCAGGGCGCGTAGTTCAGGATGAGCTTCTCGCCCGGGCGTCACGTTGGGATTGGAGAACGGAAACGGCTGCGCCTGCGCCAGACTGCGACCGCTATCCACCAGTTCTGGCTACCTGCTCCTCGACAATCTTGTCGCGCAGCGCGTTGGCAAAGAGCTTGCGGACGACATGCGCTACGGGGACGCGGCTGATGGCCTGAATGATGGTGGGATCGTCCAGGTTGACCTCGCCGCCGAATGCCTTGACGGCGAAGAACTCTTTGACCTTCGGCGCGAGCACGGCGAACTGGCTCGGCAGTTTCAGGTCGCTGGCGATGAGGCGCGCATAGTAGCCGATGACCTCGTTGGCGGTCTGCGGCGTGGGCAGCGTGTACTCGCGGCTGAATTCGCGCTCCATCGTGACGAAATCCAGTCCATCATAGCGAAAGGTGCGTTCCTGCTCGTCGCCGGGCTTGCGCGGGAACGGCGGACAGATGAAGCGGCGCACGTCCAGCGCCTCGATCTCGGCGGTGATGGAGCGCTTGCGCGCGAGGATGGGCGTCAGTTGCGGGATGGCGATGTCATATCGCGCCTTTCTCGGGGTCGGGCTGGATGGTGAGGATGGTCAGCTTGTCTTTGCCCACCTCGAACTCGCCCAGTTCGACCTGCTCCAGTTGCTCCAGGTTATCCACGAACTGCATGAATCCCGATGTGCCGATGATGTCCACCCGCTCGGTGTAGCCGGCTCCCTCGCCACGGAACATCAGCCGCAGACCGCGTCCAATCGTCTGCTCCGGCAGGATGTTGGCTTTGGCGGAGTAGGGACGCAGGCCGACGACCACCGTCACGTTCTGTACGTCCCAGCCCTCGCGCAGCATCAGCACGCTGACGATGGCGTTGATGCGGTTCTCGGGCATGTCTACCTCGCGGGCCGCCCGCCGGGCGACATTCGAGATCTTTCTTGGTGACCTCGCCCTTGCTGTCGGTATGGATGATGAGCGTCCGACCGTCGCTCAGCTCGGTGGGGTAGAGTTCCGCCAGACGCGCGCCGACCTCATCGGCCTCGGCGTTGCTGGTGAGCATGATGAAGAGCAGCGGTCGTTTGCCCAGCGGCGCCAGTTGCTCGCGATACTCGCGCCAGCGGTTGACGCCCGCGACGAGAAAGCCATGATACTTGACGCTGGCGATACTCGGACGCGACGACATCCAGATCGGTGACGCCTTTATAGGGGCGCTTGACGATGCCGTCGATGATGGCCTGTTTGAGCGGATAGTCGGAGATGACCCACGGGAAAAGCTGGCCCTTGGTGAAGCGTGGCGTGGCGGAGAAATCGAATTGCGCGGCGATGGGGCGCGCCTCGTGCAGATGCTGGATGACGCTATTCCAGCCGCTGTCTTCATCGTGGGTATGGTGCGCCTCGTCGTTGATGACCAGCAGCGTGCCAGCTGCGCTTGTGGATGTGCTCGATGAATCCCGCGGACTCGCTGAGGGTGGCGGGAGCTTTGGGGCCAAGGACGGCCGCCAGGGCTCCGATTCTTCACCGTCGCCTTTCTCCGGACGGTCGTAGAGTTGCTGGATATTGGTGAGCAAGATGAGCCCATCGGCGTTGGGCCGTTCAGGATCGCCCCGGACGACGGTCTCCACCTCCCAGAAAAAGCGCATATCTGGCGGCATGACGGGATCGCGCTGGAAGATGCGCCCGCCGGCGAAGTCTTCGGCGAGACGTTCCAGGACGATGATGTTGGGCGCGACGATGAGGAAGGTACGGGCGTAGTCGTTGCCACCACCCATGACGGCGTTGAAGTATTGCCAGACGATGGCAAGCGACATGACTTTGGTCTTGCCAGAGCCAGTGGCCATTTTCGTCGCGAAGCGAGCGAAGTTGTCCTTGTCCTCCGCCGCGAGCCGGATGGGTTCGTCGGCGCGGGCGAACTCCTCGTAGAGTTGGCGGCGGGAGCGGATGTGCGCGATCTCGTAGACATAGATCAGCGTCTCGATGGCGTCGCGCTGGGCGCGGTGATAGGCGAACAGGCGGCCATCCGGCAGGCGATGATCGCTGGCGAACCACCAGTTGAGCAGCTGTTTGGTCACGTCGGTCGCGCCGGGATAGCCCGCCGCGCGCCACTCAGCAATCTTCTGGCGCAGCAGTGGCACGCACGGCGCGGTCTTCAGATATTCTTCGACCTCGAACAGTGAAAGTTGCGCGGATGGCGCTTTTTTCGGTGGCATGCTGCGATATCCTTTTTAACTGACCCCCAGAACCTCACCCCCAGCCCCTCTCCTACGAGGAGAGGGGAGTCTAGAGACCTCATGCTCGACCTAGAGACCTCATCTCGCGGCCACCGTCTCCTGGAAGACAAGGGAACCAGAGCCCTCACCCTCAGCCCTCTCCTATGGGAGAGGGTGGCCGATAGGCCGGGAGAGGTTCTGCCCCCTGGGCTGATTCGCTCCCGGCAAATTGTGTGAATACGGGTCTAGTACGCCGTTGATGTTTGTTTCTACTTCAGTGTTCGCGATGCGCAGGATGAGCAGGTTTCGGGTAGCAAGCGCCTCATCGCGTGCGGCGTCGTACTCTTGCTTGCTGCGGTGGATACTGCCGTCAAGTTCGACGACGAGGCTGGCTGCATGGCAGTAGAAATCAACGATGAAGCCATCAATGATCTGCTGGCGACGCCAGCGGACACCATCAAGTTGGTTGGCGCGCAAGCGATGCCAGAGCAGCTTTTCCGCCCGTGTCATGTTTTGCCGCAGTTCTCTGGCGCGCTCGACTTTCACCGATTTCACCCGTTGGCCGCGAATTATCGCTTGATCGGATGTCATGCTGGCCTTTCTTTCTACGCTGACCGCATCTCCAGAACCTCACCCCCAGCCCCTCTCCTACGAGGAGAGGGGAGTCGCAGTGCCTCGCCACATGGTCGTCAGTCCTCCCCTGTAGGGGAGGGTGGCCGATGGCCGGAGAGGTTCTGCCCGCCCGACCTCACCCCCAGCCCCTCTCCTACGAGGAGAGGGGAGCCAGAACTGACCCGCCTACCGCCACTCTGCTCGCTGCAGTCCCTCCCCTGTAGGGGAGGGTGGCCGATAGGCCGGGAGAGGTTCTATCCCACAGTAATCGCCAGTGTTTTCGTCGTGTCGTTGCCGAGAATGTCGATCACTTTGACGACGACGGTATAGGCGCCCGGCCGCTCGTAGGTGTGCGCGAGGCTCAGTCTGCAGGTGTGGGTCTTTGCGGGTGCGGTAGGTCTGGGCCATGTTGTGGAAGGCGTCGCCCTGGTAGTCCCAGTCCACCGCCCAGTAGTCGATCCACTGCGACCAGCGGGTGATTTTGGCGACGATCTCGTCGGGCACGTCGCTATAGGGCGCGAGGAAATCGGTGAGCGTGATGGTGGCGTGGCGGCCGTTGGCATGCTCCTCGGCGCCTGGCCATCTCCGATGCGCGCTGGCTGACCCGCGCGCTGAGCGCGCCCAGCTCGAAGAATTTGATGTCGCCCTGCTCGACGGCCTTTTCTCCAGCACCTCGCGCGGGATGCTCTTGAAGCGGACGTTGACGCTGTTCTCCGCCGCGATCTGCTTGTCGATCTCGTTGACCTGGAAGGCGAAGTCCCAGCCGAGGATGTCGACGCCGTTGCTGCCCGCCTGACCGCTGCCTTCCAGAACTCTTTGACGATGGCGCGCACGTCGCCATCCGAGATCGGCGCATCTACGCCGCCGATATGCACCAGCCGCCCGTCGCGGACGCCATGCAGCCAGTTGTAGCCTTCGATGGGCTGGGCGCGATAGAGGTCGAGCATGAAGCGGCGATAGGCAAGCTGCGTCTGCGGCGACTTGCTTCGTCATCGCCCTGCGCGAACTCGGCGTCCTGCCAGTCCTGGCGCTCGTACTTGCCGAGGTTCTGCACGGCGAACGGCTTGACGCCCGATGCTGAGCAGCCGCTTGCGCGTGGTGTGGATGGCGAAGCGGCCCAGGTCGGCAGGTGATCCAGCGGCGGCCCAGCTTCTCGGCCACCGCCGCCGTGGTGCCGCTGCCGCAGAAGCAGTCGAGGACGAGGTCGCCCTCGTTGGAGGAGGCGCTGATGATGCGTTCGAGCAGCGCTTCGGGCTTTTGGGTGGCATAGCCGGTTTTCTCGCTGGATGCCACTCACTAGTAGCTATATCATGCCCAAAGTGTACTGACATCGGCATCCCTTTGGATTCATCAAAATACTGCTTTTAGCCGTTGATGCAGGCTGCCATCGCTGTTAGCTGGATGCAACCCTCCGCAGCATCAAGTTGCTCCATCTTTCTCTTGCAGTAGCGCCAATGCTGTCGACATCGCATGTCGGATTAGCGCCTTGCCATTCTTGCACCGTACTCTCAGACTGATGCATGATTTTCGAGTTGCCAAGTCGCTCGTGTCCATCTGTCGTCATCTGTACTTATAAGAGGTTTTCAATGTACTCGGCATCTAACGGCTAATAAAGGGTATTCCATATCCAGTTATCTCAGACTTTGAGTAATAGAAGAATGGTATCATGAATTTGCCGTAATGCTTGCTTAGCGTCATTCCATGAGCATCATGAGCGTTTCCACGTGATCTCATTGACTGAAGTTATCAATGCCGAATACTTCATCCAAGTACACTTTTGCATAGTGGCCGACATGCCAGTCGAGATGCACATAGATGCTGCCATCCTCGGCCAGCAGCTCGCGCAGCAGCACGACGGTCTCGTAGAACCATTGCAGGTAGCTATCCAGCCCACGGCCCCAGGTGTCGCGGTAGGCCTTCTGCTCCACCATGCTCGACTCTTTGGTGAAGCTCTCGTCCGATTCGGGGATGGTGGTGGTGAAGGAGAAGTCGGCTGCCGGTGGCGAAGGGCGGGTCGATGTAGATCAGGTTCACCTTGCCCGCGAATTCCGGCAGCAGCGCGGGCAGCACGTATTTCTTGTCGCCCCAGATCAGGCGGTTGCGCCACTCGGTCTGTTGGCCCTGCGACCAGAGATCGAGGTTGTGGGCACGCACCTGCGCCGATTCGTTGACCGTCTCGACGGTCTGGAAGGGTAGCGCGATGCGACCGGGGCGACCCGCTTGCCGTCCTTATCGTACTTGCCATCCCATATCAGTTCTGTCAACGTGTGTCCTCCGGACCTCACCCCCAGCCCCTCTCCTACAGGAGAGGGAGTACCGGTCCAGCCGCCACCGTCGCCGAGTCCCCCTGGGAGTCCAGGCCTCTCCCCTCCCACGAGGAGAGGGGAGTTCGCATGTGACCGTGTGGCGCATCAGTGGCCAGTCGCCACACTGCTCGCCGCAGTCCCTCCCCTCGTAGGGGAGGGTGGCCGAAGGCCGGGAGAGGTTCTGGCGCCCGCCCCAACCTCACCCCCGGCCCCTCTCCTACGAGGAGAGGGGAGCCAGACGCAGGCCGGGAGAGGTTCGCCTGCCTGTTGTGCGCGTGTCTATTATCGCAGTGAGAGGCATACGGCGCAAGGGGGCATGAGCGGAAATGTAATATAGCCGCATGATCTGCTGGCGAACCTCACCCCCGGCCCCTCTCCTACGAGGAGAGGGGAGTACGCGTCTGACCGTGTGGCCATCGCCACACTGGTCGATCACTCCCTCCCCTCGTAGGGGAGGGTGGCCGATAGGCCGGGAGAGGTTCTGCCGTTTCCCAATATGCTATCCTCTGAATAGTGAGACCATCACCGCCCGCCGCAATGGAGCGGCGCATCAGAACAACGGATATGCGGGGAGACGATATGGCGAGTGAGCGACAGCAGCAGGACTCCAAGGCGCGCTTCCGGGTAGCGGCTTTCGCGATAATCGAGCAGGGCGGAAAGTACCTGCTGGCCCGGCGTCGCGACATCGGCTGGTGGAATCTGGCTGGTGGCGGGCTGGAAAATGGCGAGACGGTAGACGAGGGCATGACGCGCGAAGTCATGGAGGAGGTATGTCTCACCGTGACTATCGAACGGGTCGTGGGCATCTACTCGAAGCCACGCAAGAATGAGGTCGTTGTCACCTTCCTCTGCCATCCAACGCCCAACGCTGGCACACCGGGAACGAGCGACGAGGTTTCCGAGGTGGGCTGGTTCACCCCCGATGCGCTGCCCGATGATTTTCTCCCCAAGCATCGTCAGCGGCTGGAAGATGCGCTGACCGGCCAGCGCGAGGCCATCGTGCGCGCGCAACGCACCAGCACCGAAGAAGACCAGGGACTATCCGGAACCAAGTGAGCCGGACCTCACCCCCAGCCCCTCTCCTACGAGGAGAGGGGAGTCCATTGGTAGCCATTGGCCACACTGGTCGCCGCAGTCCCTCCCCTCGTAGGGGAGGGTGGCCGATAGGCCGGGAGAGGTTCGCGCCAGACCTCCAACCCCCTCCCCAGGAGGGGGACCGAATGCCAGTCGCAGCTCTCGACCTCTGGGGGGGGTAGGCCGGGAGAGGTTCCGCGAATAGATGGGCTACCCCGTTTGGGCTGTTCTTGCCGCCTGTGAGGCAGATCATGGCGCGGGCGGATTCTTGTGTGTGTATACTTACTTTGAGCTGCAGTGTTGGATACTGGCCACGAGTCTCTTCAGGTCTTTTCACATCTTTTTTGACTCTTGTCAGGCGCAGCATGGAGGAGGAACGCGATGGATATGACCGCGCTCGAAACGCCTCCCGCCTCCATTCTGATCGTCGAAGATGAGGCGCCCGTCGCGCGCATGCTCAGCTCGACACTGGCCACCGAAGGCTACGCGCCGACGATTGTCTATAACGGCGAAGACGCCATCACGTTCGCGCTCCGCGAGCAGCCGCAACTGATTCTGCTCGATCTGATGCTGCCCGGCATCGACGGCTTCGATGTCGTCTCGGCGATTCGCGCCAACGCCCGGACGAACCACATCCCCGTCGTAGTGCTCACCGCCCGCCACGATGCCAGCGTCAAGTTGCGCGCCTTCGCGTCGCAGGTGGACGACTACATGACGAAGCCGTTCGATGGCGCCGAACTGCTGGCGCGCATTCGCACCCAGTTGCGCCACCTGCGCGAGACGCTGCTCTCTCCTCTCACTGGCCTGCCCTCTGGCCTCCGTGTCGAATACGCCATCGCCGACCAACTGCGCTCCCCGCGACCGTGGTCCATCCTCTACCTCGACCTGGATCACTTCAAGGCCTATAACGACGTCTATGGGCCAGTGCGCGGCAACGATCTCATCCGCCTGCTGGGGCGTGTCACTGCGGAGTCGCTGCGCGCCGAGGGCGACTCGACCGATTTCCTGGGCCATATCGGCGGCGATGACTTCATCCTCATCACGACCCCCGACCGCATGGAGCCGCTCTGCCGACGCATCGTCAGCGCCTGGGAAGGCGAGAGCCACGCCTACTATGCGCCCGAAGACCTCGCGCGCGGCTCGTTGATCGCCCACGACCGCCAGGGCCAGCAGCAGGTCTACCCACTGGTCGGTGTCTCCATCGGCGTCGTGACCAATCTCCACCGCTCAGTGACGACGATGGAGGAATTCAGCCGCATCGCCGCCGAGGTCAAGGCACAGGCGAAGGACGTCCCCGGCAGCAGCTTCTATATCGACCGTCGCGGCGGCAACTAGGCGAACCTACCTCACCCCATCGGCAAAACAGTGTAGCCGACACTGCAAATAGGTGCTTGACACAATACCTAGCAGCCCCTATACTACGCGCCAACCTTGCCTGCTAGCCCCTATTGACAGAACAGCTACGAAATATCACGTAGCGATGTATCTATCGCCGTCTGGCGATGATCGTGGCGTAGCGACAGGGGAACGATCTCTGGGAATGGGCATTCCCGGCGGAGGCGCATGGCACGCGCACCCGCTCGCATCGCATCCATGCTATCTCATCAGTTGGTCTGCTCGCGCGGTTTTGCGAGCACGCAACGGCGTACCTAGGAAAGGTGAAGCTCGCGCCGGATATCTACCCGGTGAGAGGTTCTTCAAGCGAGGAGAAGCATCGCGGTGAAACGATCTCGAACTATCTTTGCGCGTCTATCTATCCTGGCTGCTCTCGCGCTCACAGTGGCATTCGCCTTCGTCGCCACTGTCCCCAGCGCTGGCGCCGCCGCAGGCGGCAGTGACGTCCTCCATGGTAAGGCCTTGATGCCCCGCCCCGCAAAGGGCGCATCGCCCTTCGCCGTCACCAGCAGCAATCTGACGTACCATGGCGGCCCGGTCTCGCTCGCGCCAACCGTCTACATTAGCTGGTGGGGTACCCAGTGGAATACCGGATTCACCACGGGCGGCTATACCAGCGCGCAGGCGCAGACCTACGAGACTGGCTTCTTCGGCAACGTCGGCGGCAGCTCCTGGCACCAGATTGATACGCAATATTGTCAGGGCGTAGCGGTTGGCACAGTGAATTGCGGCACAAGCGGCCAGCACGTCACCAATCCAACCGGCGAACTCGCGGGTACCTGGGTTGATACCACCGCGCTGCCCAGGCGCGTGACTCAGGCCACCATCGCCAGCGCCGCGGTGCGTCTGATGACCCACTTCGGCGGCTTCAACGCCAACGCGATCTATCTCGTCTTCACGCCGAGCGGCCATTCGATGAGCGGCTTTGGCACACAGTGGTGCGCCTGGCACGACAATACCTCCAGCGGCGGCCACCAGGTCGCCTACGGCTACATCCCCTACATGCCAGACGCTGGCGCGAGTTGCGGCATGAACTTCGTCAACGCCAGCAACAACAGCTATGGCAACGGCTATTTCGACGGCTTCTCCATCGTCGCTGGTCACGAGTTCATGGAGGCTGAGTCCGACATGACCCCCAGCACCAGCATCGCCTGGCAGGGTCCTGGCGGCGGTTCGGACGAGAACGCCGACAAATGCGCCTGGAATCAGAACGGTGGCACGTCCGCCAACATCACACTTGGCAGCAACTTCTACGCCGTGCAGCCCATCTGGAGCAACAACTCCACCACCAGCGGCGGCAGCCACTGCGTCACATCGCACACCTAGTTCTATCGTCGTTTAACGTCGTCTAGCGCGGACAGTGACGAATGGCGGTCGCGCTCCGAACCTCTCCCGGCCTATCGGCCACCCTCCCCTACGAGGGGAGGGACTGCGGCGACCAGCTGTGACGAATGGCCACACAACCGTACTCCCCTCTCCTCGTAGGAGAGGGGCCGGGGGTGAGGTTTGCGCCCCACAACACTTCATGGTCTATCTACATAGCGCGGACAGGGTGGGGACATCGTTCCCTGCCCTGTCTTTTTGTCCGAAGCCAACCCGCCACAATGCGGCGCCATCGTGCTTCAATCGTGCGCTACAATAGGAAGAAGGAGTCTTTCGAGCCGGAAGAAAGCGTAATCGATGTCGATGAATGACGCAGGGGCGCCAAAATTATCCCAACAACCACTCTATAGCGACGCCGACGCAGCCACGCCCGTGGATGAGGCGCAGCGCAAAGCCATCCGCGATAACGCGCGCCGGGTGCTGCGCGAGAGCGGTGTCGCCGAGATTCTGCGCACGCTGAATAGCAACGCCCTCCAGGGGCGCGGAGCCTTCGAGGAGTATGACTCCGGCGTCATCTTCAGGTGGGGCCACGGCTACACGCGCCGTCACATCTGGGTGCATGTCGCGGGCGACGAACTGCGCTTCCGTCTCGCGCCGCATCTGCGCTGCACCCGGCCTGTGCCCACCTGTGATGGCGAATATCACAGCTTCACAGCGGAAACCTGGAACATCCCTGGCGCGGTGCTCGCCGAAGTTGATCGTAACTACCGCAAGCCGGTTGCCGAAGTTTCGGAGGATTAGTCACCCATGACACGACCGCTGACCCCGGAAGACATGTACGCGATGCGCCTCGTCGAAGATGTGCGCATGGCTCCCGATGGCTCGCGCATCGCCTATGTCGTGCAGAGCATGGATCGTGAGAGCTACGAGTATCGCCGCTCGATCTGGCTGGCTGCTGTTGATGGTGGCGAGCCGCGCCGATTGACCGCCGGGCCGAACGACCATACGCCGCGCTGGTCGCCCGATGGCCGCTCGCTGGCGTTTGTGCGCAGCCCGGCGCGACCGATGCCGCCGCGCACCAAAGCCGAACGCGACGCGGGCGAGGGCCAGGGGCAAATCTGGGTGCTGCCGCTCGATGGTGGCGAGCCGACCCAACTGACCAAACAACGCTATGGCGCGGGTTCGCCAACATGGTCGCCCGATGGCAAGACAATGCTCTTCACCGCGAAGGCGGGCGAGCCAGAGGAGCCTGAGGTTGAGGACGCGGCAATCGGCGACGAGTCCAAACACCTGCCACGTGTGCGCACCATCACGCGCCTGTGGCACAAACTGGACGGCGTCGGCTTCATCTATGAGCAGCGCACACAGCTTTTCACCATCCCGGTCGCGGGCGGCGAGCCTCATCAGTTGACCGATGGCGACTATGACGCGGGTGATCCCGACTGGTCGCCCGATGGCAAGATGATCGTCTTCGCCTCGGATCGCACCGATGACCGCTGGAAGTGGCCCGGCGCATCCATCTGGACGCTCGATCTGGCCACTGGCGCGCTCACCCGCATGACCGACGAGGCGCTCGCGTGCCACGCGCCGAAATGGTCGCCCGATGGCAAGACGATTGCGTTTCTCTCCGGCGCCCGCCGCCAGAGCGATGGGCACGCCGATCTCTGCATCGTGCCCGCGAATCGTCCGGGCAAACATCGCCAGCTGACCGCCGACTTCGTTCCCACCTGTGACGACGCCTGCATCGACGATATGCGCGCGGGGCATGGCGGCGCGCACCTGGCCTGGTCGCCCGATGGCCGTGAGATCTTCTTCCTGGCCTCGATGCGTGGCACGACCCACGTCTACGCCGCTCGTTCCGCTGGCAACCTCTTGCCACGTCGCCTCACCGAAGGCTCACGCCGCATCTTCGACTTCGCGCTGGATAACGAGTGCCGCCAGTTCGCGCTGGCCGTCTCCGATCCCAACACGCCCGGCGATCTCTATCTACAGGCCGTCGATCTGGGCGAGAATACCGCGCCCGTGATGGAGCGGCTAACCCATCTGAACGAGACGCTCTTCAGTGAGGTGGAGCTAGCGTGGCCTGAGGAATACACCTTCCTGGGCGCCGATGACTGGGAGCTACAGGGCTGGATACTGCGGCCACCACGGGTAGGCGCGGGCGAGACGGTCAACGTTCCGGCGGTGCTGGAGGTGCATGGTGGCCCGATGGCCATGTACGGCTATGGCTTCTTCATGGAGTTCCAGTTGCTGGTGGCGCGTGGCTACGCCGTCGTCTACACCAACCCACGCGGCAGCACCGGCTACGGGCGGACGTTCTCCGCCGCGGTGCTCAATGACTGGGGCGGCAAAGACTACGAAGACATTCTCGCCGGGCTGGACGCCGCGCTGGCCAAGGGCGGCATCGACGGCAATCGGCTCGGCGTCGCGGGCGGCAGCTACGGCGGCTTCATGACCAACTGGGCCGTTGGCCACAGCGACCGCTTCAAGGCGGCGGTGACGATGCGCAGCGTGGTGAGCATGGCGACGATGTTTGGCGTCAGCGACATCGGCTGGGAACTCACGGTGGATGAACTGGGCGGCGCGACCCCCTGGACCGAGCCAGAGCGGCTGGCGCAGTTCTCGCCCTTCAGCTACGTCCAGAACATCCACACGCCGCTGCTGATTCTGCATAGCGATAACGATCTGCGCTGCCCCATCGCGGAGGGCATGCAGCTTTTCACCGCGCTGAAATACCTGGGCCGCGAGACCGAATTCGTCATCTTCGAGGAGCAGACGCACGATCTCTCGCGCAACGGCCATCCCCGCTCGCGCGTGCTGCGGCTGGAGAAGATTCTCGACTGGTTCGAGCAGTACAACCCGGTGGGGTAGACCTCACCCCCCAACCCCCTCTCCCGCGGGAGAGGGGAGCCAGAGCGGACCTGCCCCCATGCCACGCTGGTCGCCTCGTCCCTCCCCGAGGGGAGGGTGGCCGACGGCCGGGAGAGGTCTGCCGCCCAGACCTCACCCCAGCCCCTCTCCTACGAGGAGAGGGGAGTGACGCTCGTGCCCATTCTCCACGCTGGTTGCCTCAGTCCCTCCCCTCGTAGGGGAGGGTGGCCGATAGGCCGGGAGAGGTTCGCGCCCAGTGGAGGTGTTATTAGAGAGACAGGGGAGAGGTCACATTGTGAGCGCGCGCTCCACGCCAGCGAAAAAGCGTCGCGAGTGGCTCAGCCGCGTCGGCCAGCGCGCCAGCGACGACGAGCAAGAAGCAGGGGCGACCTGCCTCCATCATCGCCTGCCATGTGCTCACCGCCTGCGCATGGAGAAACGTAGTGGTATAGCTCCCCAGCAGACACGTCTCTGACTCGCGCGCGACCAGACGCAGGCTGACCAGATACGGCGGGCCATCCATCTCGCCCTGCTCCGTCGAATGGTAGGCGGCGGGCGCCTGTCGCAGCTTCACCGGGACGCCTAACAGCGTGTTGCCAATCGTGCGTGTGCGCTCGTCCAGCATGGCTAGCAGGCTCGTCGGCGCTTCCCCGTTGATGGTCACGTCGAGATAGCCCAGGGAATCGCCCGCCGCAACAGCCGCTGTGCAGCGCCTCCGCGAACGCCGTCGCCTGCTCCGCGAGCGTGGCCCCAGTAGGCGCGAGAAGCGTCAGGTTCCCATCGTGTAGCGCTGGCTGCCACTGCGCAGTGATCCCCAATGGGTCGGGCTGTGTGCGGAGCGCGCGCGCCCGTGCCTTGTAGTTTTCGACGGCGGGCTGGCCTGCGAACTGAATCCGCTGCAGATAGCCATAGAGCGCCATCGTCAACTGCCAGCCAAGAAAACTGGCGGCTAGCGCTGACAGACGCTTTTGCGGATCTGCGCTCGCGAGGGAGGGCTGCGACAGCGTGAATAGCGGCTCGTCCGTTGCCTGGGCCGATGTTGCCGCTTCGGCCACGACGTGTACCCGTAGCATCCCCTCGCGGCGATAGGCAGGGGATGAGGCGTTCAGTGGTTGGTCATCGAAGACAACGATGCCCTTGCCACCTTTGCCCAGGCTCTCCTCCATCAACTGCTCCAGCCAGGAGACGAATACATGCCAGCCATCGGGCATCCTGAGCAACACGCGGCACGCGCCATCAGCGCTGGCGGCGCTCAACGCGGCGGCAAGCTGCACGAACGGATGTTGCGCCGGGTGTGTGGTCGCCAGTTCGAGGTCATACTCGTCCCAGGCGGATTGCAGCACCGCGCGCAACTGGCCCGATTCAGCGGAGAGACCAGTGAGGTAGAGAGCCGCCGGAAGCAGAAACACCCGCGTCGCCGGAGCGCTCATCCGCCCGCCAGTGCCGTTGCCCCCATCCAGTTGCAGCGGGCGGCTCGGCGCATGGTGTTCCTGCGCGAAGATATCGAGGTAGGAGCCGGGCAGCGTCATCACCAGGATGTGTTCCGCTGGCGATAATCCCGCCTGCTCCAACAGTTCGGTGAACCATGCCAGATGGGTAATCGGCTCCTCGGAGGTCATGCCCATGGCGACGCCAACCATCATCACGTCTTGCAAGAGCGAACGCAGGAAAGCCGCATCCGCCTCGCCTGCCGCCGCTGTTGTGGGCAGCGTGAGATGCTTCGCCGCAGCTATCGCGCGTACAATCGCGTTGAGCGCCGCCGGGTCGGTGCTATCGAGCGGATGAATGGCAATCGGCGCTCCGTGCTCGCTGGGATGATGACGCATCGGCGTCCCCGTCGCAGAAGCCGAGATCGCGTAAGACCCGCACCGTCAAGACTGAGCCGCCCATGCCCGCCCAGATGATATGGCGAATACCGCGATCCCTGATGGCGCGCGCCTCCGCCTCGACCTCCTCCAGTTGCGCCGGGTCGGCGAGCAGGCGCGCTACACCCTCCACCCAATCCAGTTTGAGCGCGCCGTCTTCGCTGCCGAGCGTCGCCATCAGGCCATCGCGCCGCCGCAACTGGCCAACGGCGTCATCCGCGATCAATTGCTGTAAGCGAGCCTGTATGGCGGCATCGTTCATCATGGCGAAGCATCTCCCCTCACGCTCTTGAGAACAGCGGCGCAATCAGGCGCGGATACGGTATAGCCGCTCGCCCGCGTGTGGCACGTAGAGGATGCCCTCCTGTTCGCGCCCGATCCACTCGGTGGGGTCGATCTCTCGGTAGTCGGCATAGCCCAGGTTGATGCGGCGGCAGCGCTCCTCAGGAATACCGGTCGCCAGCGTGACTGAGATGCGCGGCGTCTCGATGCCGGTCGCGGCGTCATACGCGCCGATGCCTTTGACGTGTGTGCTGTGGGCGAGGATACTGCCTGGCACATCTTTGAAGCGTTCCCATTGCTTGAGGAAATAGTCCTTCACATGATAGCCGACCTCATCGATCAGCCTGCCATGTGTGTACGAGACCTCGGTGATATGCGGCGCGTAGATGATGACCTCGCCGCCATCGGCAATCACAGGCTCGGTCTTATACATGGCCTTCGCCGCCGTCCACAGATCATCGTAGCGCTCGGCTGGGGCTGAGAGCACCCGCTGGAATGGCTGATCGACGTAGGTGATGTTGAGTTGCGCCGAGAGATCAGCGGCCTGGCTCCAGGCGTCGGTGAGCGAACCGATATAGAGGCCGCGCAGCTCCTCGCCCTCCATCACCAGCGCCAGGCAGACCAGCGGCGATGTCACGAACGACGCCGCCCGCGTGATGATACGCCGGACGGGGGTATCTTTGACGCCGATGGTGTGCATGCTGGTCACGAGCGCGCCCAGCCAGTGGGTGAAATTGATAATGTCGGGGCCAGCGATGCCAGGGAAGAGATACTTGGCTCCGCCTGAGAATCCGGCGACCTCGTGCGGGAAGACGGGGCCGCAAATCAGCACGAGATCGTAGTCTGCGATCAATCGGTTGAGCGTGACCGGCACATCATCCGCGAGCAGCCCACCACTGAGTTCGTTCGCCTCCGCGCGCGTGATAACGCCGATGGTCTCCAGCATTGCTGGCGTATCCCAGGTGTGGTTGAAGATGCGCACGTTGGGGTAGCTGTTCCGCGCGTTCAGCCGCCGTCACGCCGACCAGATGATCGATGGCCTCTGGCGCCATGGGTGGATGGGTTCCCAGGGCGATCAAATAATCTAGCTGTGCGGCGCGTCGCCCAAGTTGCTCGTAGAGCAGCCGAAAGAACAGCGGAATCGGCGCGGTGCGCGTGCCATCGGGGATAATCACCAGCACGCGCTTGCCTGCGGGGTCGAGTCCGGCGCCGCTCAGCAACGCATCATCCGCCGTGGCTAACAGTTGTTGTACATCCTCGGCTTGTCAACGAGGTTGTCGCCGAGCCTTTCCCCACAACCATGATGGCTACTCCTGTGCTAGACGCCACTAAACGCCGAGAAACCGCCATCCACCGGTATGACGACGCCAGTGACGAACGCCGACGCCGGACTCACCAACCAGAGCAAGGTTCCCGCCAGGTCTGCTGGCTCGCCCATGTGGCCCGCTGGCGTATGGCTGATAATCGCCTGCCCGCGTGGCGTCATCGTGCCATCGGCATTGGTGAGCAGATAGCGATTTTGCTCCGTCAGAAAAAAGCCCGGCGCCAGGGCATTGACCCGGATGTTTGGGCTGTACTCCTGCGCCATGTGTACCGCCAGCCACTGTGTAAAGTTCGCGACGGCGGCTTTGGCGGCGCTATAGGCGGCGATGCGGGTCAGGGGCCGCAGCGCGCTCATGGAGGTGACATTGACGATGCAGCCCTGTCCACGATCCGCCATGACGCGCCCAAAAACCTGGCATGTCTGAAAATCGCCCGTGAAATTCAGCGCAAAGACCTGGTTGACCGCCGCCGCGTCCAGATCGAAGAAGGACTGCTCGGCGGATGTTGTGGCCGCCGGGGAGTTGCCACCCGCCGCATTGATCAGAATATCCGCCGGGCCGAATGCGCTCGTGACCTGCTCCCGGCTCTGCTCCAGCGAGGCGCGATCCAGCACATCGCAGGCGACGCCGATTGCCGCGCCGCCGTCTGCCCGAATCGCTTCGGCGACGGTATTCGCCGCCTCGATATGGCGACCGAGGATGGCCACCCGCGCGCCCGCCTCTGCGAGGGCAACGGCCATCGCACGCCCAAGTTGCCCACTGCCGCCCGTGATGACGGCGGTGCGGCCATGCACGTCGAAGAGCGCCTGCGATTCGCGTTCACCTCAGCCATACCTGCTCTCCTCGACACTGTTCACCGATTGGCGACTATCCACACCGATCGGACTATTTTGGCTTGTACCCAAAATCTGGAATCGCCAGCCAGCGGGTGCGTAACGCATGCGCCGCCATTTTCGGCGTTCGGTCGCGTGTGAACACCCCTTTTTTGTTGCCCTGGACTCGCATGATGCCCTGGCTGGTTTGGAAATCCGCGAAGTTCCATACCTGCTCACCAATGAAGGTGGGATACGCGTCGATCACTTCATGATTGGCTTGCAGATAGGCCACCTGATACTCTTCGGAGAACATTGCCGACGTTATATCATGCATGCCCGCAACCGTGTCGGCGCCATACTCTGTGAACATCAGCGGTTTACCCGGAGCCACCCGGTTCCAGCCCTCCAGTTCAGCGCGCAGGAGCGCTTTGGCTGTCTCTAATTGGCCACCAGCGATGTACCATCCATAGTAGCGGTTCAGCGCCAGTACGTCCACGAGGTCCGTCACGTGATTCTTCTCGGGCGTAGCCAGCATGGTGTATCACAATCGTGACGGGACGATGCTGTGGGTCTAGCTCGCGCGCAAGTTGCACCAGCGGCCGGAAGTATTCATGCGCCCCTTCTTCCTCTGAGGCAGGCTCGTTGGCAATTGACCACATCACCACACAGGGATGATTCTTATCGCGTGCGATCAACTCGCGAATGATCTGCGCGTGATGCTCTTTTGTCCGCAACTCTTCCCACGTCTTATGCGGCTTGGCATCACCGCCGAATACCATTGCGCCAAAGTTCAAGTGCAGGCCAACCGCCGGAACCTCGTCAATCACCACGAATCCTTCGCGATCCGCCAGGCGCATGAGTTCTTCGGAATAGGGATAGTGCGAGGTGCGGAAGGAGTTGGCGCCGATCCATTTCAGCAGATTCAGGTCTTTCACGTTGACCACTTCATCGAATCCGCGCCCATGTATCGCAGCTGTCCTCATGCTTGCCGAAGCCCTTGAAATAGAATGGCCGCCCGTTGATGAGGAACTTGCCATCCTTGACCGCGACCGTGCGGACGCCGAATGGCTGCTCGTACACATCGAGACGTTGCCCATCGCGCCACAACTCAACCACGCAGGTATACAGATAGGCGTGTAGCGGCTGCCAGAGATGCGCGGCTTCGATGATAAGCTGGCCGATTGGCCCGGTTCCGCTCGCCACGATCTCACCAGCCTCGTCGTGCAGGAAGACACGAATCTCCGCATCGCCCTCGGCCTCGACCGTATAGTCGACCTGGGCGTTTGTCCCGGTGACATCCGTGGTGAGCGCGATATCGCGAATGTAGGTGTGGGGCGTCGTGTAGAGCTTGACTGGACGCTGGATGCCCGCATAGTTGAAGAAGTCGAAGTTCGGCGTATCGGTTATCACGTTGCCCTGGCCTGGAACATCTTCTTCGCGGTACGTCCCCACGGGCAATGTGGTGTAGTCCACGATATTGTTGACGGCGACCGTCAGCCGATTCTTGCCAGCCCTGGCGAGCGTGTTGAGTTCCACCTCAAACGGTGTAAATCCGCCTTTGTGTTCAGTGGCTAGCTTCCCATTGACATAGACTCTGGCTTCGTGGGTCACCGAACCAAAACGCAGTACGACTCGTCGCGTGAAGAGATGCTCGGGGAGGACTAGCTCGCGTTCATACCAGGCCCAGCCGATGTGATCGCGATATTCCGAACCTTCATACACATCGTTGTATGAAGCGGGAACCGGCATGGGGACTGCTCCCTGCAATGGGCGTAGAAACCACTCCTCGTCAAATCCGGCGCCCTGATCGAGCTTGAACTCCCAGATTCCGTTGACATCAAGCAGATCTCTTGTCGCGGTCATGATCGGGTATAACATGTCGCTACCTCTCCTTGCAGAGCTAACGAACTGCCTTGATTGGCCGTACCGTGAGGATGCCGAGCAAGGCGAAAAGCGCCGCCACGACGTACAGAGAACACGATAACTACTGCCCGTCAGCGCAAGGATGGTTCCGGCAAGCACAGGCGCTAACGAGTGGGGCAGTGTGTTGGCGATGTTGATGATGCCCATATCCTTGGCCCGATTCTCCGCAGACGGCAGCACCAGCGTCACGATGGCGACATCGACGGCGAGATAGGCTCCCAGGCCGAATCCCAGAATACCGGCGGCAATCAGCACGGCCTGCCAGGTCGGGAAGAAGGCGAGTGTGAACATGGCGATGGAGATAATAATCATGCCAGCCACCACAAACGGTTTGCGCCGTTTGAATCGATCCGAGAGAAATCCGCCGAGTACCGTTGAAAGCAGCGAGACGACCGTTGCGACGATGCTGAATGTTGATGCGCCTTGCAGCGCGTCCGGATGTTTCACGGCATCTTGCAGGTAATAGAGAACATAGGTGGTTGCCAGGAAATATCCCATCAGGGGGATGAAGCGTGTCAACCATGCCCATCCAAAATCAGGATGCTCGCGGGGATTGATCCAGAAATTCTTGAGGAACGCGCCGAGGTGAAAAGATGGAAAATAGCTCTTCGGGAGCACTTTATCGGGCAGGAGCGCGGCGAACGGAAGAGTGGTCATCAGCACAATCACCAGCATAACCACGTAGGCGCTCGTCGGCGTGGAGCGGAAGATCTGGCCACCAACAATCGCTCCCACAATGCCGCCGAGGGAGGTGGCAAGGCCGAAGATTCCTGAAACCGTCCCACGCTGATTCTCTGGAACCTGATCGGGGATCGTCGCGGTAAGGGCCGCCAGCGCGCAATTGGAGAAAAGCTCGACACTACACCAGCCAATGAACAGGAGTGGGAGGTTTGTCGCCTGCCACATGAAGAGCAGACCTGTCGCGGTGAGCAATCCGCCCGCCACGATCCATGGACGTCTGCGCCCAAAACGCGAGGTGGTTCGGTCGCTGAACGCGCCCGCGAGGGGATTGGCGACCAGCGCGACCAGCACGGCGACGCCAGTGAACACACCCAGGACAACGACTTTGTTCGTCGGGGCCAGCAAACCCACCTGATACGGCAGTAATAATGCGCCGATGCCGGTGTAAAGGATATACATTGACGTGCCGGCGGCAGTCAGCGCGATCATGAAGATCAGGCTTACCGGTTGTGTAGGAGCCTGCACGGCTTCTGGTATGTCTGAGAGATGGCGTCTCGTGTGGGAGATCGGCCAGCGTGAAGTCTTCCATGGGAAAGCCTCTCTCGTCTTCGAGTCAATTCCCAGCCCGCCATGTTGCATAGCATATTACGTGCCCGGCGGGCGCGGAAGAAGCGGAAGAAGCGGTGATTCACAAGGGCGGCCAGCACGTTCTGCACATGGCGACTGCGGTCACTCGACCCAGGACGTGAATAGCCCGTTGAGTCCCTCGGCGAATGTGGGGTGGGTATACATCTCGTCGCGGAGCGCCGTATAGGGCACGTTGTGCCGCATCGCCAGGTGGATGAGCGCGTTCAATTCGCTCGCCTCGGCGACGAAGAACGCCGTACCCAGGATGCGGTCGGTCGTCGCATCTACCACCGCCTTGAGAAAGCCCTGCGTCTCGCCTGTCGTCTGCGCGCGGGGCATGGCAACGGTGTTGGCCGCGAGCCGCGCCACACGCACAGTGTAGCCCTGGCGGCGCGCCTCCTTCTCGGTCAGCCCTACGCGCCCCAACTCAGGATCGATGAACACCGCGTAGGTGAGGATGCGCTGCGCCGTCGAGGTGTAGTCGCCAACGCCAGTGATCTGCGCCTTGACGATACGATAATCGTCGAGCGAGACATGGGTGAACTCTGGCCCACCGTTGACATCGCCCACCGCCCAGACGCCCGGCGTCGGCAGTCGCCAGATGCTCATCGACCGGAACGAAGCCGCGCGCATCCAGCGCCAGCCCCGTCGCCGCAACATTGAGTTCCGCCGTCACGGGCGCTCTGCCTGTCCCCACAAACACGTGGCTGCCTTCGACAACCTGAGGCCCAGCGGCGTCGGCTGGATGCAGATGGAGACGCACACCACCATCCTGGGTCATTTCCGCCCGCTCGGCCGCTGTATTGAGCAGTACCTCGATGCCCTCGCGCTCGAAGGTCTGCCGAACAGCATCGGCGACATCGGCATCCTCCTTGGGCAAGAGCTGGTCGCCGCGCTGGATGATCGTGACACGGCTGCCGAAACGGCGGTACATCTGCGCGAACTCGACGCCCTCGAAGCCACCACCGATGATGAGCAGATGCTCAGGAAGGGTCTCCAGTTCGAGGATGGTTTCGTTCGTCAGCGGCTGCACGTCGCTCAGTCCCGGAAGGGCAGGCATAGCCGGGCGCGTGCCGGTGTTGATGACCACATGCTTGCCGATGAGGGTGCGGCTGCCGCCAGCGCGCAGGCTGACCTCTACCGTCTTCTCGCCGACGAAACGCGCCTCGCCCAGCATGAACTCGAGGCCGGGTGTAGTGGTGAACAGCTTGTAGTTGCCGCCGCGCATGAAGCCGACAACCGCCCGCTTGCGTTCGCGAACGGCGGCCATATCAATCCCGGTGAGTTCAGCGCCGATGCCATAGTCGCCTGCCCGGCGCACCATCGCGGCGACCTTCGCGCTCTGGACGAGTGTCTTGGTCGGGATGCAGGCGACGTTGATGCAGGTACCACCGATCATCTCGGGGTCGCGTTCGATCAGCGCCGACGTGTACCCCTGCTTCGCCAGATCCATCGCGAGGGTCTTGCCGCCCTTGCCACCACCGATGACCACCAGATCAAACTGTTCCTGCGTAGTCCCTCCCCATCACTGCGTCTCCTCCGTCTTCTATCATGCGCGGGCGGTGACACGCTGCCAGGCGACCTTGAGCGCCGTGCCATAGAGGCCGGGACGGTTGGCGAGCAGCGTGCGAATCAGGCCGAAGAAGCTGCTATCCATGCTGATGATCGGCGTCTCGAAGAGCGCGCGCCGCAAGACCCGATTGCCCTCCTGGGTATCGAAGATGCCGTAGAAGGCGCTCAGGTCGGCGTTCGAGCTGGCATGATCCATCAGCCTGCGAATCCAGTCTTCGATCTGGAGGTAGTGGCCTAATCGCCCGGCCTGTGGCAGATCTTTCAGATACGTGCGTATGGCGCCCTTCGTGCCGCCGCCGATTTCATTGGCGACCGCATGCGCCGCCAGCCGCCCGCAGAGCAGCGCCGGATAGATGCCGCCGCCGGTCGCCGCGCCGCAGAGGCCCGCGGCGTCGCCGAGCAAGAGCGCCCGCGCCCGCTCATCGTCGCGATAGACGCGCTTGAGCCGTCCGCCGATGGGGATCACGCCGCCTTTGCGCTGCGCCAGCTTCATGTGGCTGAGGTCGGTGACATGGGCAAAGAGCGATTGGGCCAGCCGCAGCGTCTCGCCCGGCTTGAACGCGCGCGAGTGGCCCGCCACCCCCAGCGCGGCAATATCGCCGTGTGGCGCCAGCCAGACACAATAGCCGGGCGCCAGGTCGTGATCCATCACCAGATAGAACGTCTCACGGCTGAGCGCGACGCCCTCCACCAGCCACTCGGCGCCCGCGAGAAATGCGGTGTTCTGGTCGAGTCCGGTGCGCCGGGCCACCTGTGAATGCGCGCCATCCGCGCCAATGAGAATCTGCGCGTGCTCGGTGTGGGTCGTGGTCGCGCCATCCGCGCTGGTGGTGTAGCTGACGCGCATCCGTCCGTCGGGTTCGCGCGTCGCATCGGCGAACATCGCGCCGCAGCGAATGGTCGCGCCGTGGTCGCGCGCCGCATCAGCCATCCACTGGAGCATGCCGGTGACATCGGCCATGTAGAAGCGCCAGACATCCGAGCCGACGGAGATACTGGGATGCCCCGGCGCGCGAATCTCCATACGCCGCACCGAGTTCATCAGGTAGCGCTGTGGCACATCCATCAGGTCGAGCACATCGCTAAAGAGGACGCCCGTCGTGCGCACCACACCGCCCACCACCGGATCGCGCTCCAATACCAGCACCCGCAGCCCCCGCGCCGCCGCGCCGCTGGCAAACGCCAGTCCGCCAAAACTGGCGCCGACGACGATGGCATCCCAGGAGGCATTCTCCGAGTGTGGCATGATACAGGTTCCTTTCTCACAATGGTGGGCGCTATCTGGTAGCGTGGCTAGATGGTCAGCATTCCTTATTGTTGCCCCAATCGCGCTTTTTTGGCAAGGCAACCGCACAGACAGCTCCTTGACAACGCAGCAGCTATTTCGATACACTTCTAATTAGATGCACGCCAACATTGGCGCGCATCGAAATGCATGGAGGGGAGGCTCTGATGAATACAGGAGAGCACGATGATGTGAAGGAGGCGACAGTGGCAGCGTCTGACGACCTGCAAACACTGCTGGTCTACCTCAAGACGCTGGCCGATCAGACGCGCCTGCGCATTCTGGGGCTGCTGGCGGCGGAGAAACGCAGCGTCGAGGAGCTGGCGACCCTGCTGGACCTCAAGCCGTCCACGGTCTCGTGGCATCTGGCGCGGCTGCGCGAGATTGGCCTGGTGGAGATGCGCGCGCAGGGCAACACGCACATCTACCGCATGAACGGCAAGGGGCTGGGGCGCATCAATAAGCTGCTGGCGGCGCCGGAGCGGGCGGTGATGATCGGCGATGTCGAGGCCGACGCCTGGGAGCGCAAGGTGCTGCGCGACTTCCTCGAAGAGGGACGGCTGAAAGAGATTCCGGCGTATCACAAAAAGCGCCAGATCATTCTGCGCTGGCTCGTCACCCAGTTTGAGGTGGGACGTAGCTACTCCGAAAAAGAGGTGAGCGAGGTCATTCAGCGCCACCATCCCGACCACGCGACTCTCCGGCGCGAGCTGATCGGGGAGAAGCTGATGGCCCGCGAACATGGCATGTACTGGCGCATTCCGGCGGTGGAGAAGGCAGCGCCAGCAGAGACAACAGATCGGTGAGGTAATTCCTTCTGAAATGGCGATACAGCAGGCAATACAGCATTTTGACATGGCCTTCATGGATGCGCTCGCGCTGAATGGCGCTGATACGGCGCTCACCGCATCCGACCAGCGCATCCTCGACTATGCCCGCGCGGCGCTGGATACCGCCGACGCCGTCGTCATTCACTTCGGTGGCAAGTCGGGACGCCTGGGCGAGGCGATTGTCGGTACCGCTTTCCTGGAAGGTACGCTACAAACACTCGCATATGTCGGCAAGCGGCATACGCCAGTGACGGTCATCATTGATAGCTCCGTTGCCGACATCATGCCGGTCGCAGAGTATCGCGCGCGCTACTGGCCTGAGATCGAGGTGACAGTCGCCGCGCCCAGGGACGTGGATCGCGTGGGCGCGGCCAGCTACATCGGCGCCACAGCGCGCAATATCCTGGCGCTCGACTTCCACGGCGAACATGATGGCCTGCCCTCGCTGGACAGTGCAGAGACATCTGCTGGCGGCCAGATAACGACGCTGGCGCGCTCTGAATCGCGTGGCGCTCAGAAGCTATGCGGCGCGTGGGTCAGCGCAGCGCTACGCCGCGTTCTTTCGTGATCTATTTCGCCTGCCGGAGCAAAGCCTCAATGGCGCCGAGGCGCAGCCGCGCATCTATACGTCCCGCCGCCGATGTCGCCCGCTATCCACAACTGGCGCGCGCCTTTGGCCTGGATATGGACGCGCTGCTGATCGTCTGTTTCTTCCAGTCGGTCGTCGCGGCCAAGTGTTACGAGCGCTGGGAGGAGGTGATGGCGCTGATCGCCGCGCACGTGGGCCAGCGATTCCCTGGCAGGCGCGTGAACTTCTTCGTCGCGTGTGGGCCAGACACCAATCAGCCCGTCCACCGGGAAGACCTCGCCGCCATCCTCGGCGATTTCACGGGCTACCGGCAGAATGCGCGGGTGATCGTGGCCACCACGCCCTCGCTGCTTGATCTGGCGGTCATCCTGCGCCACGCGACGCTGGCGCTCGCGAACGATAGCGGCCCCAGCCATCTGGCGGGCGCGCTACGCATCCCCACCATCACGCCATATCTGCCGGGCATGGTCTATTCCAAACAGGTATGGGCCTCCACGCGCTGGCACTATGGCGTGACAATTGACCCCAGCCCCTACAGCTTCGAGACGCTCAAAGCCGAGGTGTTCGCTGGCCGCACCGACATCATCAACACGATTCCTCCCGAGCGCCTCGCCGCCGAGGCAATCGCGCATCTCTAGGTGACAGAGCGCCAGGCGGCAACCTTGACAAACTGTACTAGCTGCGCTATAACAGCTAGGTGACGGGCGCCATGGTACCCTGTTCTGGTAGCCTGCGCGGGCGCGGCTCCTGCGGTTTCCAAATTCCTGGAGACACGGTTCTGGCGGGGCACGGGCGGTTGAAACCGCGCCTGAACGGCCTCCCGGTGGTCGGCCACAAAACCTGCCTGCGCAGGTTTCGGCGAACGCTGCCCACCGGGCGTCCTATTGGCGTACGTCTGCAGCCCGCGCAGGCGGGCTTTGTGGCGCAGCCCTTAGGCGCGGCTTCAGCCGCCAGCGCGCTGACACGCCAACTGGGCAAGGGAGGGAATCATGAGCGTATTACATCTCGATACTGGGATACTTCTCGCGATCATACCGCTGGCGCTCATCGACCTGGGAATGGTCATCTTCTCCATCGTGGATCTGTTCAAGCCGGATCGGCGTGTCAAAGGCGAGAACAAGCTCGTCTGGCTGCTGGTCATCCTGCTGGTAAGCACGTTTGGGTGGCTGGCGTACCTGCTCTTTGGGCGCGAGGAGTAGCACACCATGGCAACCACAGCACCCGTGGCAAGCGCAATCTCGTGCCGCGACCTCACCAAGCGCTACGGCGACTGTGCTGGCGCTCGATCATCTGTCGCTCGATGTGCCGTCAGGGGCGATCTTCGGTTTCCTCGGTCCCAATGGCGCGGGCAAGACGACGGCGCTGCGGCTCTTCACCGGGCTGGCGTTTCCCGATAGCGGCAGCGCGACGGTTGCGGGCATAGATGTCGCCACTGGCGGGGTGAATCTCCACCGGCGCATGAGCTTCCTCGACCAGTCGCCACAATACTACGGGTGGATGCGGGGGCGGGAGTTGCTGGCGTTCGTCGGCGAACTCTTCGGGCTGCGCGGCGTGGAGCTACGCAGCCGGGTGGATGAGGCGCTGGCCCTGACGGGGATGACGGAGCAGGCGAACCGGCGCATCGGCGGCTACTCCGGTGGCATGCGCCAGCGGCTTGGGTTGGCGCAGGCGCTCATCAACCGCCCGGAGGTTCTGTTTCTGGATGAACCCGCCAGCTCGCTCGATCCTGAGGGACGGCACGACATGCTCGAAGTGATCGCCGGGCTGCGTGGGCAGTCCACCATCTTCATGTCGTCGCATGTGCTGGCCGATGTCGAGCGCGTCTGCGACTCGGTCGCCATCATCAATCACGGTCGGCTGATCGTCTCCTCCACGGTGGCCGAGCTTCAGGATCGCTATGCGCAACCCATCTTCACGTTCGAGCCGGAACCCGGCCAGGATGAGAAGGTGCAGCGACTGATCGCGGCGTTGCGCGCGGCAAGCTGGGCGGGAGAGGTTGTCCAGGATCACGGCAGTATCCGGGTGCTGACCCGTGACCCCGCGCTGGCGAGCAGAGAGATTCTGGGGTTGCTGGCCGCGCAGGGTGTCGAGGTGCAGCGGTTCGAGCGCGGGCGGCCCAGCCTCGAAGATATCTTCCTGCGGCTGGTGGGCGCGGATCAATCTGAGAAAGCGACGGCAAACTGATGGAAGGGTTCAGCGTCTTTCTCCGCAAAGAACTGCGCGAGGCGGTGCGCGGCAACCGGCTGCTGGTGGTCTGCGCGGTCTTCCTCGTGCTGGGAATCATCTCGCCGCTGACGGCGAAGTACACGCCAGAGCTGCTCAAAGCGCTAGGCACTGGCCAGTCGGGCGTCCAGATCACCTTTCCGACGCCGACGGTCGCCGACGCGATTGCGCAGTACCTCAAGAATGTCGCCGGGACGGGCATTTTCGTCGCCATTCTGCTGCCGATGGGCATGGTCGCGCGCGAGAAGGAGCGCGGAACCGCGGCGTTCGTGCTCACCAAGCCACTCTCGCGGGCGGCGTTTCTGGGGGCGAAGCTGGTCGCGTTGCTGGCGCTGCTCGGCGTCGGCGTGCTGCTCGCGGCGATTGTCACCTACATCTACACCGCCATCTTGTTCCAACCCGTGGCGGTGGGCGGCTTCATCGGCTGCACCCTGCTGATACTGCTCTCGCTGGTCGCCTACGGGCTGCTGACGTTCCTGGGCAGCACGCTGGTGCGCTCGCAACTGGCGGCGGTGGGCATCGGTCTCGCGGCATGGGTGCTGATCTCGATCATCGGGATCAGCCCACGGGCGGCGCAGTTCACCCCGGCGGGTCTGCTGGAGCCAGCAAACGCGCTCGCCCAGGGAACCACGCCCGATCACCTGCTGCTCTCGGTCATCGCGAACGTTGTCCTGTGCGTGGCGGTGGCGGCAATCGCCTGGCTCGCATTCCGCCGCCAGGAACTCACCGGCGCCACAGACTAGCGCTCATCAACGAGCGGCGCCTAATGCTGGCTTTTGTTATTGCGATGTGATCGATGCTATACTGAGCAGGCGCGAGGCCGCTCCTGCGGTGAAGAGGAGATAGTATGCAACGAGTCAGCCCCGAAGAGGCCAAAGCCCATTTGGCAGAGCTAATGGACGCCGCCATGCGGGGCGAGCGCGTGGTGATTGCGCGCGACGACCGCCATGCCGTGCAACTCATCCCGGTATTGCCAGCCAGGCAAAGCCGACAGGCCGGAAGCGCAAAGGGTCTCATTATCATCCGTGAAGACTTCGACGCGCCCCTCGATGATTTTTCCG
Source organism: uncultured Chloroflexia bacterium (assembly GCA_963702665.1). GTDB lineage: Bacteria > Chloroflexota > Ktedonobacteria > Ktedonobacterales > JADMIN01 > DAHUXT01. The sequence continues at coordinate 41,326 of CAVPDP010000004.1, read as the reverse complement.
AGTATATGCAATGATGCTGCTACTCGATACACACGCGTTTTTGTGGTTTCTCTCCGACGATGCGCAACTGAGCAATCCAGCACGCGGACTCATCGAGAATGGTGCGAACGAGATACTTCTCAGTATAGCGAGCCTGTGGGAGATGGCGATCAAAATCAGCCTGGGCAAGCTGACGATAGACGGGCCATTTGATACGTTCATCCCTGAGCAGTTAGCGCACAATTCCATTGGGCTGCTGAGCGTCACACTTGCTCACACCGCAGCAGTTTCTAATCTTCCATTTCATCATCGTGACCCGTTTGATCGGTTGCTGGTTGCGCAATCATTGGTGGAGTCCATTCCCATTATCAGCAGAGACGCCATGCTTGACGCTTATGGTGTCACGCGCATGTGGTATGGTATCAGCTGCGTTTTGCAGCCACAACATATTGCATCCATCGTTATGCCATCTCTCCACCCTACGCCGATAGCACCGTTACTTCTGCCGCTGCGCAATCGCCGCCACCGTATCGGCAAGTGTCTTCGCCGCGTCGGGCTGCCCCAGTGAGCGCGCCGCCGACGCCATCAGCGTGCGCCGGGATGTAGCGTCCAGCAGCGGATAGAGCGCCGCGCCCAGGCTGCCAGCCGTCAGATTGCGGTCGAGCACCATCTCCGCCGCGCCTGCCCGGCGAAACATCTCGGCGTTGACCGTCTGTGGCGAGCCGGTGAAGCCCGGCGGCAGCGGAATGAGCACACTTGGCAGTCCCATCACCGCAAGCTCGGTGAGCGTGGACGCGCCGGAGCGGCAGAGCACGATATCGCTGGCGGCCAGCGCGGCGGGCATCTCTTCGTTGAGATAGGGATAGAGCTGGTAACGGGCGGAGAGCGCGGGCAACGGGGCCAGTTGGTGCGCGGCATTCTGGCTCGTCTCCCGATACGTCAGCCTGCCACTCACATGTAACACCTGGCAGCGCATCAGCAACTCTGGCAGCGCGGCGACCACCACCTGGTTGAGATGGCGCGCGCCCTGGCTTCCCCCAGTCACCAGCAGCAGCGGCAGCTCTGGCGAGAAGCCGAGTCGCGTTTTGAGCGCGGCTGAGTCGGCGCCTACCACCGCCAGAATTTCCTCACGCACGGGGTTGCCCGTCAGGACGGTGCGCCTGCGGGGAAAGTAGCGCAGCGAGTCGGCGAATGAGACCGAGATGCGCGAGGCGAACGGCGTGAGTAACCGGTTCGCCAGATTGGGAGGAACGTCCTGCTGGTGCATCACCAGCGGCGCCCCCTCCACGCGCGCAGCCAATCCGGCGGGCACCGAGACATAGCCACCGCTGGTAAACGCCGCATCCGGTTTGAACGCCTGCACGTGGCGTAGCGCCTGCATCATCCCCACGGGAATGCGACCCAGATCGGTGAAGGTACGGAGCGAGAGATAGCGGCGCAGCTTGCCTGCGGTGATCGTCACCATCGGCAGCCCGGCGGCGGGCACGATCTGGGTTTCAAGCCCATTGGCGTCACCCAGGTAGAGTATCTCAGCGTCATAGCGCGCCTGTAGCTCGCGCGCCACCGCCAGCGCGGGATAGATATGCCCCCCGGTGCCACCTCCTGATATCAGTATCCGCATGCCCCGTCCATTCTCTGTCGCCTATGGGCATCACGCGCCCGCTCTAAACGCTCAACCGCCATTATCTGCTATTTCCGCCGGAGCGTCTATCGCGGCGCCACCACTGGCGCGGCTGGCAGATAGCGGATCACAGAAAATGAACTAGAAAGCCCTTGCTTTCACGCTGAGGGTGAATAGCCTGGATCGCTCGTGCAGTCTGCTCGTTCAGGACACAATGGGAGAAGCTATCTACAAGATTTGCGAGGGGCTGGACAAATTCCATCGGTAACTTTATAATGAGCGCACTTGATAACCCAACGGTTACTCTCGTGCGCAAAAGATGTGCATTGCCCATGTGCTATTGCTACAGGAAAGACCACCCATGGCCGATAATCCTTCATCTTTCAGACCTCCCAAACCACCCATGGTCAGGCCAGTCCGCAGCACGCTGCGCCAAACAGCGAATGGCTCCGCGTCTCCCAGTTCCAATGGTTCTAATGGCTCCAATGCGCCGATCCCACCGACGGTCAATCCGAGGCCGAATGCGGGCAATTCCATTCCTGGTCGACCTGCGACTCGTCCTATTCCACCACCATCCCGCCCGGCGCGCCCTTCCACACCCGTGACGCCATCCAGGCTACAATCCGGCGGCACGCCGAATGCTACGGGCATCTATGCCTACACATCATCCAGCGCGCCCGGTCGCCCTGTCCCATATACCGCGCCACCCTATGCGCCAACCGTGGTCGCGCAGGGTCTCTACTGCCACTTCGCACGGGCGAATTTCACCTTGCAGATACAGGACCTGCGCATCTTCCCCGCTGAAATCACCTATATCGGCGGCGAATCGGGATCGGGTAAAACCACCTTGATGAAGATGCTCACGCTGGAAACCCAACCAGAGCGCGGCAACATTTTCATGTTGGGCAACCAGGTCGCCGCGCTTACGCCCGATCAGCGCGATGATTTCCGTGGCGGAGGCATCACCTACCTTCCTCAAGGCCATCTGGGCTTGCAGGATGGAATCACCCCGGTCGATACTATCGCGCGCCTGCTGTACGACTATGAAGGTATTGACCTGGCCGCCGGAGAAGCGCGCGCCGAGGCCGCGCTTACCCGCGCGCGCTTGCCCAGAGAGCAAACTTCCGAGTGCGTGTGAAAGATCTTTCGGGTGGTGAGCGCGCGCGTGTGGCGATTGCGAAGGCCTATGCCGCTGAGCGTCCGTTGTGTTTGGCCGATGAGATTTTAGCCGCGCTCGACGAACCCAACCGTATCGCCATCATTGATCTCTTCCAGGATTTGGCGGAAGATGGGTTCACGGTCATCGTCATCGCGCACCAGCCCGAAATGAGGAATCGCTTTCACCGAGTTATTGAGATGGAACACGGTCGTATCAAGAACGACATGCGTAATATGCCCGTCGTGCGTGGCCCGTAGCGTTGTCCGTTCCGAATCGGAGGGGTCGGGATATCGAGCGGGCGGCGCAGAGACAGCGGATAGCAACGAAAAGCAGCGGAAAGCAGCAGAAAGGTTGACTACTCATAGCAATGCGTATACCACGAGTAGTCATCAAATCGCGCGCCCAACCCACGGCGGACTACTGGATCTATCGCGTCAGGCGGAATATCTTCGACCATCCGTGGCGGTCGCTCGCGGTGATCTTCGCGGTGGTGGTTGGCGTGAGCATCGCCATTACGATCATCGCCGCCAGTAATCGCATTCAAGACTCGATCAATACAAAGCTCAATGCTAATGCGCCCGGTCAGGCAGGCAAATTGCAGCAGGTTGGGATCAACATGAACGATATCCAGGCTGTGCTGACGACGACGCGCGGCATCCTCTCCAAGTTCGCCATCGGCTCGACCGCCGCGCTCGTTGGACTCGTCACCTAGCTCAACACCAGCCAGCGGCGACGCGAAATCGCCTTGAGCCGCCAACATGGCATGCACATGCGCGAGGCGCTGGGTATGCTGGTGGGGGAGTCGTTCATTCTCTGCTTGATTGGCGGGACTCTGGGAATCATCACTGGCAATATACTCTGCGCCATCGTGAATTATGAGTCGCCCTTGCTGCCTATAGAGCCAACTGCGGCGATATCCTCTCTATCTTCCCGGTGACCACCGTGCTAACTTTTCTGGTCACGGCCGTCATCGCCTACATCTATGCGAAGTTCGTCAGCGTCAGTCCAGACTTGAATTAATAGCGTTTCCGGCGGCGGATACGCCCTGCGGCATGAAGAGATTTATTGAAGAAGAGAGAGTATGCACATGATGGAAGCACAGGCACAGTACACCGAGCGATTGAGCCGCCAGCGTCCCGGCCTCTTTGTGGTGCTCCTCGATCAGTCAGGCTCCATGCAGGAGCCTGTCGAGGGCGAACAACTCACGAAAGCCGATTATGCCACTGCTGCCGTCAACGATCTGATCTATACGATGTGTTCAGAGGCGGGCACCGATGACAATGACAAGGTGAAAAAGCTCGCTTATATCAGCGTGCTTCGCTACAACGATGACGTGCGCCCGCTGCTCGTTGGCCCTAGCGGCTATGGCTCAGAAATGCCGCTCGACATCTGCTACCTATCCGAGCACTACCTCGGCATTCAGGATGTCCAGCGGTCGGTCTACAACCAGCAGCGCCAGGATTGCGACGTTATCCTGGCGCAGGCTAACTACTGGATTGATCCCCTTACCATAGGGCGCACCCAGATGGCGAATGCGCTCTTGAAGGCGCAACAGATCATCCAGCACTGGCTCGACCTGAACGCGCCGATGCCACCGCTCGAACCAGGCCAGGCGCCACGCAATCAGTGTTTCCCACCAGTCGTCATCAACATCACCGATGCCGAACTGAACGGCGATGGCGACCCCGAGGCCGTGGCCGCCGCCATTCGCAGCCTGGCCACGGCGCAGGGAAACTGCCTCATCTTCACCTGCCACATCACTAAAGATCGTCGCCAGCCGGTGTTGTTCCCAAGTAGCCCGATGGAACTGATAAATCTGCACCCCACCGCCGCAACGATGTTCAACATGAGCAGTATGTTACCCGATCTGATCCGCGAGAAGTCTACCAAGGTGACACACGGGATCAGCGTACCACCGGGCGCCAGGGGGTTTGTCTACAACGCCGACGCGCGTGTGCTGGCCGAGTTCCTACGATGGGGTACCAAAGGTACAATGTAGAAGACCCATCCCACCCCATGCCTGCCGGGGAAACAGAGAGGCGCCCACCGTGAGTACACCTAACTACCCGCCCATGAATGCTCCCATGAACGGCCCCATGAACGCTCAGACAATGTCACAACAGGTTATGCGAAGCGCAAAACCCCTCGCTCCCCCGGTGCGACCGAGACAGGTTCTCAGGTATCTCATTGGCCTGCTCGCCGCCTGGACCGCAACCATTTTCGCATGTCGTGACGTCGTCAACGCGTCAAAGTCAGAGGCGTCATCCAGTAATGTGCTCGCGCTGGCGCTGGCGGTATTCAGCGGCGCTATGGCGCTGTTCTGGATCGTATTGGCGGCGCGTAAGTTCTCGTTCTCGAAAAAGACACAGCAATCATCCGGCCAATCGCACGGTCAAGCCGCTGGTCGCTCACCCGCGGTTCCCGCCATGTCGATGCCTGCTCGTCCTATGCCCGGTCCGCTTCCTAGCCCGATGGGGAGCGGTATGTACGGTGGCAACGGCGATCCCACACCAGATGGTTTTCCATCATCGGATCAGGGATCGCAATTCCTCAACGACCCGCTTTTCACACTGGAAGTTGACCCTCGTCCCCCGGTACGTCTGATTCAGGTATAAAGCATAAGAACAATGTCTGCCAGGATAGTTTCGCCTGCGATAGCCAATATGAGATATATGCCGTGACTGATGGCGTCACCGGCAGTCAGATGTCGGCGCCCTGGGCGCGGCTCGTCGCGCGCGAATACGTCACGTTCAAGCGCTACCTCCAGGATCCCTTCCAGCAGGAGGATATCTTCCGTATCTGGCTGTCATCGTGCATGCATCAGTGGCGCGACTGGATGTATGATACGCGGGCGTTTATGCTCGGAACCGTTGGCGGCGCTACCGTGAAAACCGACAGTGTCCCCTGGAAAAAATCAATAGACTACTGGCATGAGCGCGTCAACTGCAAGCCCGCGCTGACATCGGCGGTCAGCCTGTTCGATTCAGCGCGAGGCGGCGGGCGGGCGAAACTCTATGTCAGCGCCATTGGCGACTCCGAGTGCCTGGTGTTTCGCCCCAACAAGCAGGGTGCGCTGAAATTGCAGTCGGCTTTCCCGCTCACGGATCTGAAAGAGTTCAATGACCATCCTGCTACCCTCACGACCGATATAGTGGACGCCAACATGCACACCATGTTCAAGAATATTCGGCGTAGTGAGTTCGAGGTCATGAAAGGCGATATCGCAGTCCTCGCGACCGATAGTGTCGCGCAGTGGTTGCTGCATATGTCCTCTCAGGAGATCGCCCAGCAGCCGATTCAACCATCGCCCCCCACCCTACGCGAGGTCCTCAGTATTACCCATCAAGAAGAATTCGCGCGGTTCGTCGAACAGGAATGCGCAGCCGGACGCCTGGAAAGAGATGATGAAACCCTGCTCATCATTCCCATTTCCTGATGTGGCTTGATGTGGATACGTAGAGTGGAGAGGTAGTGGCACGTGCCAAACTGGGTACCATCATGGCCAACGAAAGAAGAATACGACGAAGCCATGAAGCGTTGGCAAGTTACCCTGGGCGATCCCGCGCTGAAGAGCGGCAACCTGTCGATGAATATGGGTACCACTCCCAGGCATTACGAGCGGGGTGGTCTTTACGCCATCGTCTATAAAGTTGGTAATTTGTCGGTGCGCTGCTTCTGCTCGGATATCGCCGAGAAAACCGACCCGCCCGCCGATATCGTGCAGCGCTACCAGCAGATCACCCAGCACATCGCGGCCAATCGTCCGGCGGCGCCCGCGCTGATCGAGACGACGCTCAACCAGGGTGGGTCAGGTATTTATGTCTCGGGGCAATGGCGGCCAGTGGTGAAAGCGGAGTGGCTGCAAAATGTCACGAGCCTCGGATCCTATATCAATCAGTATCACAATTTCCCCGATACGATGCGGGCATTGAGCGATTCCTGGCGGCTCATGACCAAACAACTGGAGACGGCGCAGATCGCGCATGGTGATCTGGATATCACCAATGTGTTGGTGCAGAACGTCAATGGTCGGCCGACCTTGCGCCTCATTGACTACGACAATATGTGGGTACCTGCGCTGGCCCAGTCGCCGCAGACCGAATGTGGCCACGAAGCCTTCCAGCATCCGGCGTTCTTCCGCCCGGTGGATAAACCGCTGGCGCGCAATCGCCCGTATACCCTGGAAATGGATCGCTTCTCGTCGCTGGTGATCTATCTCTCGCTGCTGGCGCTCTCGATCCGCGGGTCGCTCCACGCCGAACTGGGCGCGCGTGAGGATCAGCGGTTGCTCTTTGAGCGGAAAGACTACGAGAACCCGACGCTGGTCACGAGCAGTATCCAGCGGGTACAGAATCGCTGTGGGTATCAGGTCACGCCCTATGTGGCGGAACTGGTGGCCTGCCTGCAAGAGCGGCGCATGCCACGCACGCTGGAGGCGATTGGCGTCGCGCCTGCCAGCACGAGCCGCCCCCATCACCAATCCTATGCATCCGCCGATGACAACCAGCGCCGATGACGAGGCCGCTGGATAGCAAGACGCGGGCGACCGGGAGCCAGGCGCCAACGGGGACACCAGGGTATACGCCCGCGCCAGGCTATGCGCAAACGGCCGCCCCTGCTCCCGGAAGAGTCTACGCGCCACCGCCTCCAGGCTATCAGCCGCCTGTATCACTCTACGGGCAGACAATACCGAGTCCGGCGCCAGCAAGACGGGGCATCCCAAGTTGGGCGGTCATCACGGCGCTCACTATTCTCATCATCATTGCGGCGTGCATACTGTTATCTCAGTTAGGGCATTAGCCCCTCGCTGACCACCATCGTTTAGGAGCGTCCGAATGACCAGATATAGGCTGCTGGCCCTCAGCGCACTGTTCGTCGTTGTCGCTGGTCTCGCCCTTGGCTCCTACGTCAGTGGTGGCCGCTCTTACGCGTCCGCGGCGGCATCGTCATCCGCAGCGCCTTCGGCGACGAATACCCCCACCCCACCTCCGCCAGCCACTGCGCCGCCGACGCCTGTCCTGATTAACCAGGGCAGACCCTGCCTGCGACTGACGGAAACAATTTGTGGCGCCGCTGGCCAACAAACGGTGAACCCACAGACCGACAATGACGATCATGATCGCTGGGTCGAACTGGAAGCCCCAGCCGCAGGTAACTATCTACCTGGTCAAGGGCACTGGCGCATGCCCGCTCGCTTCGGCCACTTCGGACTCGCCTCGCATTTCCGTGACACCAGACAAGTCAGGATATATTCAGGGGACACTATCCATACCAACGGACGCCAAAGATGGCGATATCTATCGCGTGTGCGCCCAACAGGGGCAGATTAAGCCAGTGCCCGCCGTTCTCTTAACCATTCACATATCCCAACCCAGCCAGGCCAGCACGAACCTGTTTGACACGTATTCCGCCGCCGCCCTACTATTGTTATTGATATCGGTTCTGGCTGGTGTGCCAGAATTGCTCCGAATGACAGGATCGCAGGCAGGACGGTAAGGGAGAGGAACCCGACACCTTTGGATACATCACCATCAGTGACGCCGTCACGCCCGTGTCTGTGGGCGACCACGCGCCCGATTTTACGCTGCCCGACCAGTCTGGCAAGCCCGTGCGGCTGAGCGATCTGCTGGGCGAGCGCGCGGTCGTTCTCTACTTCTATCCCAAAGACGAGACAGGCGGCTGCACCGCCGAGGCATGCAGCTTCCGCGACTCGTATGAGGTCTTCAAGGATGCGGGCGCCGAGGTCGTCGGCGTTAGCTCGGATTCAGTGGAGTCACATCAGAGTTTCGCCACGCATCATCGCCTGCCGTTCGTGCTGCTCAGCGATGCCGATGGCGCGCTACGCAAGCGCTATGGCGTGCCGACCACGCTGGGGATGTGGCCGGGCCGCGTCACCTATATCATCGACCGGCAGGGCATCGTCCAGCACGTCTTCTCGTCACAACTCCAGTTCGACAGGCATGTGACCGAGGCGCTCAAAACCCTTCAGTCGATGGCGAAGTAGCGCAACCCGAAACGCCCGGCGATATCCGCTGGGCCAGTCTCACGCCAGCCCGGTCAGCTGCTCGCTGACCTGCCAGAGCCGCTGCTGCGCCGCCTCGTCATAGGACTCCTTCGAGGAGCGCGCGGGCTTGCAGTTGATGAAATACTGGCCAGTCACAGACGCCACCTCTGGCGCGGACGCCAGATAGACGGGGGTACGCGCGCCTTTCGCGGTGCTGATGGCAAAGGGGCGCGCGATGGTCATAGCGATATTCATCCCCAGCCCATTGTTGCGCGCAAAGTGTGAGGCCACGAAGCCGGGATGGAGCGCGTTGGCGGTGACACCAGTGACGCCGCTATCCGCCAGCCGCCGGGCCAGTTCATAGGTGAACATGATGTTGGCGAGTTTCGTCTGCCCGTAGACGCCAAACGCTGAGTAGCGGCCCCGTGTCTGCTGGAGATCGTCGAAGGGAATCGCTGCGCCATTGTGCGCCGCCGAGGCCACCGTGACGATACGCGCGGGCACGCTGGCGCGCAGGGTATCGAGCAGCAGATTGGTCAACAGGAATGGCGCGAGATGATTCAGCGCAAAGGTCATTTCCAGCCCGTCCACCGTCTCTTGCCGCCGCGTGAAGACCGCGCCCGCATCGTTGATGAGCACGTGCAACGCGCCATAGCGCCGCCGGAAAGCCTCGGCCAGCCCACGAATCGCCGCCTGCGAGGTGAGATCAGCCAGCAGGTAATCTACCTGTGTGTTGCCCGTCTGTTGGCGGATATCCTCGACGACGGCGCGCGTCTTCGCCTCGTTGCGCCCGACCAGCGCCAGCGTCGCGCCACGCGCGGCCAGTTCGTGGGCCGTCACCAGCCCAATGCCGGACGTTGCGCCAGTGATAAGGCAGATTCTGCCGTCCATCTCGCCGTTACGCTGCTGCATATCATCCATCTTTCTCGCCCGCTCGTCCCACCACGTCTCTCTTCCGCCTCCTCCAAGAGCATACGGCTTGGCTGCTCGCTTCTGGTAGCCCCTGCGCTGGATTTGCCGCTGGTGGGTTGCATGCGCTACCTTCTGGGATATGGATCCTCAGAAAGTGCTTGCGTCAACCGACGCGCGTCCGTGGCCGTTGCCTGCCGGGCCGTGGGTGATGACCCAGGTCTGGCGGAAGCTGCTCTTCGCCCACTGGCCGCTGCCCGCCGAGGCGCTGCGTCCGCTGCTGCCCGCAGGGTTGACGCTTGATACCTATGACGGTCAGGCGTGGTTGGGAATCATCCCGTTTCTGATGGATTCGGTGCGCTTTCGCTGGTTGCCGGGCATCCCTTCCACGACGCGGTTCGCGGAGATCAACGTGCGGACATACGTCACCGCCGATGATAAGCCCGGCATCTTCTTTTTGAGCCTCGACGCGAACAGCCTGCTCGCCATCATTGGCGCGCGCGTCACCTACGCGCTGCCATACTACCGCGCGCGGTTCGCCATCGCCACGCGCGAAGAAGCCATCGACTATCGCTGCGAGCGGGTGGGCAAAACACCGGCTGGCGCCACATCGCCCGCAACCTTCGCGGCGCACTACCAGCCGACTGGCCCGGCGCAGATGGCGCGTCCTGGCTCGCTCGAAGACTGGCTGACGGCGCGCTACTGCCTCTACACCCTGCGCCGATCCCACCTGTTGCGCGGCGAGGTGCATCACGCGCCCTGGCTGCTCCAGCCCGCCGAGGCCGACATCATCCGCAATACCATGACCGAGCCAGCGGGTGTCCACCTGCCCGCGACGCCGCCCCTGCTGCACTACTCCGAGCTGCTGGAGGTGCTGGTCTGGCCGTTGCGCCCGATGCGCTGACCCGGTAGCCAGGCGCGCCGTCGTATCGTTCGCCCAGCGTCAGACTGCCGAGGGCAGGTTGTGTGCTGGTTGTTGGGCGCGCATCAGCCACATGTAGCCCTCTTCGAGACCTGGCTCGGCGGGAGTTGCGCGCGCATGGCTGGCCGGAGCGCCAAGGACGCGATAGTGGATTTCGTTGCCCTGGTGGATCGTCGAGATGATCGTCACATCGCCCTCAGGCTTATCTCCTGAGGTGACGACCTGCCAGACATGACCCTGCGCCGCCTGCACGAGATCAAATGTTGTGCCGTTGAAGATCACCTGTCCCTGTGTCATGACGGCAACCCTCTGGCAGGTCTGCGCGATATCTTCGACAATGTGCGTCGAGAGCAGAACCACTCTATCGCCACCCAATTCAGACAGCAGATTGCGGAAGCGGATGCGCTCTTCGGGATCCAGTCCTGCCGTCGGCTCATCGACAATCAGCAACTGCGGGTCATTCAAGAGCGCCTGGGCAATACCCACACGCCGCTTCATGCCACCAGAAAATGTCTTGAGCCTGCGATGCGCTGAATCCGTCAGGCTCACGAGTTCGAGCATGCGCTCCACACGGCGCTGCCGCAGTGTCTTGTCGTTCAGCCCCTTCAGCAGCGCGATGTAATCGAGAAATTCGCGCGCCGACAGATCAGGATACATACCCAGTTCCTGCGGCAGATAGCCGAGCATCCGCTTGACGGCGGTGCGGTCGCGCGCGCTGGCGAGATCATGTGCGCCGACGAACGCCTGCCCACCAGTAGGCTGCAGAATGCCCGCCAGGATGCGCATGAGCGTCGTCTTGCCCGCGCCATTTGGCCCCAGCAGCCCAAACATGCCCGTCTGGATGCGCAGGTTCACGCCACGGAGCGCCTGCACCTTGCCACTATAGGTTTTGGTCAAATTGGTCAGGGTAATTTCCATCGGTAGCGCCTTTCGTCTACTGTTCGCCGCCCAGCAGCGCCTCATAGCGGCCCAGCAGCGCAATCGTTATCCCCAGCAGCGCGACCGCCACCGCGAGCAAGATAAGTCTATTTTGCAGCCAGGCCTCGTACCATACCGAACGGCTTAGCTGTAGAACGTCGGGGAAAATCTCTTCCGAGAGAAACAGGTAGAGCCGCAGCAACACGCCATTCTCCATAAACATTGGGTGGAAGATAAACTGGGCGATCCAGAGCATGCCGAGCACAGCGCTACTTGCCACCCGACTACGCAGCAGCAGTGTCAGCGCGGCGCCAAGTGTCGTCAGGCAGAATAGCGGCGCCAGCCAGAGAAGTTGCCTGTCGAAGCCGCTCACCGGAAATACCCAGTAGCCGCTGGCAATGACGACGGCGCTCGTGGCGCTCACGACGAGCAGCGCCCAGAGTAAGACTAGCCCCAACCGCTGTAAGGCAGTTCCACGATAGGAAACCGGCAGCGAGAGATGCAACTCAATCGCCGTATCCTGATGGACTGCCACAGCGGCGAGCAATCCCGCTGCCAGGGGGAGGCCGTTTTCGAGCAGCGCCAATAGCCCACGCGCCATTTGCAGGTGAGCATCCGCCGCTGTCCCGCCGTTCCGAAGCGCCCCAGCGCGCGCGAACAACGCGAAGCCAAGATAGATCACGACGATACCCAGCGGGAAGAGAAACGCGCCAATGCCCAGCAGCCGCAGCTCATAGCGCAGGCGATTCCAGGAAAGTGCCAGGGGCGCCATAGGTGTAATGCTCCTCATCGCTTCTTACTGATGGTTTTGTTGCCAGCGTAGCCATGCCCATGCGGCCAGTTGGACCAGGGCGGCGCAGCCGAGCAGGAGTATCAGACTGGCGACGCCCTGCGCTGCTGATGCCGTCGCCCCGTGAAATCCGGGCCGGATGAGCACTGTACTCGGAAACAGCCCGGCGACAATATAATGGCCTGAGGGTGTCAGCAAGGTGTCGTTGAGCGTTGGGATGCCCAACGCTGGGTTCAGGAAATTGCCCCAGAACCAGTAACCGACAAAGAGAAACTGATAGAGCACCGGCCACATGACTGTGGTGCAGGCAATCGTGAAAGCCCCAACGAAGAGCACCGCCGTTCCCATGTTGACGACAAAGAGCGCCAGCGCCAACGGCAGGGCGCCGAAATCGTGGTGATACTGCATGATGAGCAGCGCGCCGCCCAGATCGAGCGCGAAAACTGGGATCAGGGTGGCGATGGTTGCGCCGGTGTACTTTCCCCACAGGCGCACGCCCAGCCCAGATGGCGTCGTGGCGAGGAGTTCAGTGACGTGGCGCTTCTGGTCGCGCGGGAAGCGATCCGCCAGCAGAAGCCCGCACGCTAACGGATAGAAGAGCACGAGAAAACTGCTCCAGTTGCCCAGCGCCATCTCAACGGTCGGTATCTGGTCGCTCAGATAAAATCCACTGAATGCCTTGAAGACAAACAGACTCACCAGCAGGAAAGCGATCCAGAGTGATGGGCGGCGAATCTGCATCAGCAGTTCATAGTAGAATGCCCCGCGAAATGCGGAGATCGAACGTATCATAGCTGGTTCTCCGGGGTAATAACGCTCGGTAGCGTGAGTCGCGTAGAGGCGGGCAAGAGCCAGAATCCCAGCAGCACGATGACAAATGCCCCAGCAAATAGCAGTGGGCTGGTCTGCCAGTGTGGTCCCGCGAGGAGCAATACGCCTGGCCCGCGATCAATCTGCACGAATTGGATAAACCACGCGGCGAACATACTGCCAGCGGCAAACGCTGGGCCGAGCAGCAGCGAGAGCAACAGGCTGCACGATGACAACAGCGCCATTGGCCCCAGCCAGAGCGTGACCAGCCCGCCGAAACTCTCGTGTCCATGTTGGAGCGCCAGCGCCGCTGTCGTCGCCAGCCCCAGCGCCACCTCGTAACCAAGGAGCGCCACCAGTCGGCTGCCTACCAGAAACCGCACGGAAACAGGCGTCGCCTTCACACACTCCAGCGAGGGGTCAACCTCAGGCCCATAGAGAAACGCGACGCAGGTGGCGGCTATCGCTGGCACGAACAGCCCCAGCGCGACGCCCTGGCGGGTCAGTCCGAACCAGGCCAGGCACATGGCGCAGATCATCGCCACCAGTGAGCCAGCCCACACACTGCGGTGGATCAGGCGCGGCTGCCGACGGCCAATCTGCCAGAGCAGCGCGATTCGGCGGCGCCAGGACCATGAGGCCGCTAGCGGCGCCGTTTCCGTCAGCCGGTCTTCTAGCCGAGCCAGAAAGAGGCGCGTCTCCGTGACGGTCGGCACAGGCGCCTGCCAGGCTTGCAGCGACTCGATCACTGGCGTGAGCGCGCTGACCTCATCGGCGGGTATATCAAGCTCACGAAGCGCGGCTGCCACCTCCTCAGGGGTGTTGACGGCGTGTGAATCTCGTGGTGTCATGGGCGTGCCCCTTGTGATGTGTCAACCAGCAGCGTACGCAGTCGTCGCGTACCGACGGAGAGACGCGATTTTGCCGTTCCCAGCGGAATATCGAGCGCCTGGGCGATTTCCTGGATGCTCAGCCCGTGATAGAAGCGCAGGAGAATAGCCGCGCGATACTCCTCGCCTAATTGTCCGATAGCCGCGGCGACTGCGGCGCCCTGCTCCGCAGGCGAGCGCGTGCTCTTCTGGGCCGGGCGCCACATCTGCTATGGCAAGTGTGGCTCCCTCTAATCCCGCCTGTGTGTGTCGGGTCGCGGCCGCCTTGAAGTGATCTCTGGCGAGGTTGGTGGCAATGGCGAAAAGCCACGGTCTGAAGGCGCGCCGCGCATCATACCCATCTTGTTGCGCCAGCCGCAGGAACGCCTCCTGGGATAAGTCTTCCGCCAGCGGTCTATTGTGGCCGACCAGACGATAGAGATACCCCAGCACCGTGGCGTAGTAGCGTTCGACGAGACCTGCGAGGGCGGCTCTGTTCCCCTGCATTGCGCGCGCCATCAGTTGCTCGTCAGTTTCACCCGCCACGTGCTTGCGCTCCCGCTCGTCTCCCGCTCGTCTCGACTCCGTCGCTGCTCTCTCACAGACAGTACGAGATACCCTGCCAAAAGGCTCGCACCGTGGTTGAGCGATGGCGAGATGTCGTTGGATGGTCAGCGAGCCTGTCTATTCCAGATATCCATCATGACAGTCGTGACATAAAGGGCTGTTTTTGCCCGATCATGCGCCGTATCGTGATAAGATGCTCTCAAAAAACTAGGGTTTTCACTAGGGTAATTTCGCCCTGAGGTTGGTATACTCTCGGAGTCAGGCAGCGATTCGCGACGCAAGGGTGCGTCTGCCCCACAATCATCGCTGCCCAGGAGGAGTATTGCTATGAGTTGGTATCCCAGACGACAACACAGCGAGCACCTTTCGCCCAACCAGCGTCGAATCGCCGTTCTATCCCGACGACAGCAGACCCAGCATGCCACGGCCCGTCGTCGCCACCATGCCGATAACAGCGTCATCCACACTCGGCCGCATGCCACTTACCCCAACCTATGCGGCGCCGCTGGAGGCGGAGGTAGTGAGCCGGGCGGACTTTTTTCATGTGATGCTACGAACGGCGCTTGGGGCGAATTATCTGGCGCCGCTCACGATGCCATCCTACATCCTGGATGTTGGCTGTGGCAGCGGACGCTGGGTGCGTGAACTGGCGGGCGAATTTCCCGGCGCGCGCGTCGTCGGGCTGGATATGGCGCCGCCGACCGAGAGCAATCCCGCGACATCAGGTGTATTTGCCGCAGTGGCTCATCCGCCGCGTACCTTCGCATTCGTCCAGCATAACGTCATGGAGCCGCTGGCCTTTGCGTCCGCCTCATTCGACCTGACGCATATGCGCCAGATGATGGGTGTGCTGCCTGTGGCGGCATGGCCGCGTGTGGTCGGCGAGATGGTGCGGGTAACGATGTATGGCGGCTGGATTGAACTGGCGGAAAGAGACATGGTGCGCAACGGTGGCCCGGCGCTGGAAACGATACAGCGTTGGGTGCTTCAGGTGATGGCGCCCCAGGGACTCGATCCACGCATCAGCGCGCAGCTCGCCGATCTCTTACGCAAGCTCGCGCTCTCCGATGTGCGGACGCGCACCGTCGAACTGCCTATCGGGCCACATGGTGGCCGCTTCGGCGAACTGATGGGCGTCGATTTGATGGCGCGGATCGAGAGCATGCGTGGACAGATCATTGCCGCCAGAGTGGCGACACCGGACGCATTCGCCCACGCGCAGGCAGCGCTGCGCCAGGAGATGAGCCGGGGCGCATACACGCAGCCGGTCTACGTCGTCTGTGGCAGGCGGTAGGGTTCACGTCGGACGACGGGAGACCTCCGTCAGTTTGCCCGCGCGGCGCATCTCACGGTTGAGCGTGATGGTCAGCGCCAGGAGCAGCAACAGCGCGGCGAACACCAGGATGGCGCCGACGGGGCCGATGGACTGGCTGAGCAGGCCCGCCAGCGCGAGGCCAAGCGGCTGGCCGCCGAAGAGCAGCAGACGAAATACACCGTTGACGCGCCCTTGCAGTTCGTCGGGGATGCGCGAGAGCCGATAGCTGTATTGCGCGACGAAGAAGATGGGGGTGACGCCAAAGGCAGCCGAAGTGATGGCGGCCAGCGCGAGTGGAGTCGATGCGATGGCGTAGAGCGGCAGCAGTAGCACCCAAATCCAGTGGACGCCGAGGGCAATCTGGCCAAAGGTCAGCCGCTGCATGGCGGGGCCTGAGAGTAGCGCGCCCACGAGGCTGCCCACACCTCCGGCCCCTAAAATCAGCCCAATGATGGCGGGTGAGGCGCCCATGTGTTGCGCCAGGATGATGACGACCAGCATATAGCCGGACTCAATCAGCACTGTCCCGCCGACCACGAGCGCCAGGAAGCGCATCAGTGACTGACGCCAGAGCCACGCTATGCCCTCGCGGATGTCGTCCACCAACCTGCTCGGCTCCGCTGTCCGTGGGGCGCTCAACTCAGCGCGGATGAGCCAGACCGAGACCACCGAGACGCCATAAGAAACCGCATCCGCGAGGAAGGCGAAGCCCTGCCCAATGGCAAAGATGAGGCCGCCGAACGCTGGGCCGAGCATCGAGCCTGTGCTCAGCGTGACCTCGTTGAGGGTAGTCGCCGCCGGGATCTGCTCCCGCGAGACGACGCGCGTGAGGGCTGCCGTCTCTGCCAGGTTGAAGAAAACATTGAGCGCGCCTTCGATCAGCGCCACGGCGTAGAGCTGCGCCAGAGTGAGCCGCCCAAACGCAATCGCCAGGGGGATGCTGCCGAGCGCAAGCGCCCGCCCGGCATCGCAGATGATCATCACACGTCTGCGATCCCAGCGGTCCACCAGCGCTCCCGCCGGAAGGCCAAGCAGCAGATAGGGCAGGATGCGCGCGGCGCTCAAAAACCCCGCCTGCGCAGGCGAGTTGGTCAGCGCGAGCATCAGCAGCGGATAGGCGAGTTGTGAGACCTGAGTGCCGACGACAGAGACGAGTTGCCCGCTCCAGAGCAGCGTCCAATCGCGGTTGCGCCACAGCCCAGCGGCTTTCGGCCTCTCCGCGACACCACCCCGCGCCATCTCGCCACTCGCCTCTCCGTGCGCTGCCAGAGTCTACGCGGGCTGGCCAACCTGCGCGCCCACAGCGTTGCGCAGCGCGTCCACCTTATCGAGGCGCTCCCAGGGGGCGTCGATGTCGGTGCGGCCAAAGTGGCCATAGGCGGCGGTCGGCTGATAGATCGGGCGGCGCAGGTCGAGCGTCTGGATGATGCCCGCTGGCCGCAGATCGAAGTGCTCGCGAATCAGCTTGATCAGCGTCTCATTGGAGACTTTGCCCGTGCCAAAGGTCTCGACAAAGAGCGAGATCGGACGCGCGACGCCGATGGCATAGGAAATCTGCAATTCGCAGCGATCCGCCAGGCCAGCGGCCACGATGTTCTTGGCGACGTAGCGCGCCGCATACGCGCCGGAGCGGTCCACCTTGGTTGGGTCTTTGCCGCTGAACGCGCCGCCGCCGTGACGGGCGAAGCCGCCATAGGTGTCGACGATGATCTTGCGCCCGGTCAGCCCGGCGTCGCCCATTGGGCCGCCAATGACGAAGCGCCCGGTCGGGTTCACCAGATAGCGCGTGTTGGCGTCCAGCAGTTCCGCTGGCAGCGTCGGCTTGATGATCCGCTCGACGACATCCTGAAAAATCTGCTCCTGCGAGACATCCTCGGCATGCTGTGTAGAGATGACGACCGTATCGATGCGCACCGGCGTGCCGTTCTCATACTGCACCGTCACCTGGCTCTTGCCGTCGGGGCGCAGCCACGCCATCTGGCCCTGCGTCTCCCAATCGGCGCGGCGCTGCTCGGCCAGCTTGCGGCTCAGGTTGTGGGCGAAGTAGATCGGCGCGGGCATCAGCACGTCGGTCTCGTTGCAGGCGAAGCCAATCATCATACCCTGGTCGCCCGCGCCGATGGCCTCTAGCTCGGCGTCGCTCAGTGCGCCGCCAGCCCTGCGCTCGCGCGACTCCAGCGAGTCGCTGACGCCACGATCAATATCCGGGCTTTGCTTGCCAATGGCGGTTGTGACGCCGCAGGTGCGATAGTCGAAGCCAAAGTTGGCGTCGATGTAGCCGACTTTACGAATCGTCTCGCGGACAATCGCCGGAATATCGACATAGGTGGTGGTCGTAATCTCGCCCGCCACCAGCACCAACCCGGTCGTCGTCGCCGCCTCGCAGGCCACGCGCGCCATCGGATCATCGACTAGCATCGCGTCGAGCACGCCATCGCTAATCTGGTCGCAGAGCTTATCAGGATGCCCCTCGGTGACGCTTTCACTGGTGAAGAACGCTTTGGGATCGGTCATAAAACTGTTACTGTTCGTCATCTCTCTTCTTCTCTCTCTGAAAAATAGAACCCTGGCGGCTCAAGCTCGTCATGCTCAAGGCGCTCGGCTCGCCTCTACGGGAAGCCTGCGGAGGCAGGCTTCTGCGGATGCGACCTTCACGACTGCGGTCACCTCCCTTAGGCGCGGGCTTCTCGACATGCCGCCAGCCGCCTGATCTCTTGCCCAACCCCCTCTCCACATGGGAGAGGGGGCGGTTAGACAATCTACAAAAACTAGGTGCCTGACTCCCAGGCTGACAGATACTCCTTCTGCTCAGGCGTCAGGGTATCGATCTGGATGCCCATCGCCGTGAGCTTGAGACGCGCGATATCGTGGTCAATCTCGGTAGGGATGGTATAGACCTTCGGCTCCAGGCTGGATCCATGTTTGAGCATGTATTCCGCGCCCAGCGCCTGATTGGCGAAGCTCATATCCATCACACTGGCCGGGTGGCCTTCGCCCGCCGAGAGGTTCACCAGCCGACCGTCCGCCAGCAGATAGACATGGCGGCCATCGGCGTAGGTGTATTCTTCGACGAAGTCGCGCGCCGTCCGGCGGCCACCGGTCGCCAGCGCCTCCAGCGCCGGGATGTTGATCTCGTCGTTGAAGTGGCCAGAGTTGGCGATGATCGCCCCCTCTTTCATCCGCGCCATGTGCTGCCCATCGAGCACATTGATGTCGCCCGTCACCGTGATGAAGATGTCGCCGATTGCGGCGGCCTCCAGCATCGGCATGACACGGAAGCCATCCATCACCGCCTCGATGCCGCGCACCGGGTCAACCTCGGTGACGATGACATTGGCGCCCAGGCCCTTCGTGCGCGAGGCGACGCCCTTGCCACACCAGCCGTAGCCCGCCACGACGACGTTGCGCCCCGCGATCAGGCGGTTGGTGGCGCGGATGATCGCGTCGATGGTGCTCTGGCCGGTGCCATAGCGGTTATCGAAGAGATGCTTGGTATCGGAATCGTTGACCGCCAACACCGGGAATTTCAGCACATTGTTCTGCTGCATACTGCGCAGCCGAATGACACCCGTGGTCGTCTCCTCGGTTCCGGCGATGACGTTGGGAATCAGGTCGGCGCGTTCTTTGTGCAGCGCGGCCACGAGATCGCAGCCGTCATCCATGGTCATCTGCGGCTGGTGGTCGAGCGCGGCATGGATGTGGCGGAAGTAGGTCTGTTCGTCCTCGCCTTTGATGGCGTAGACGGAAATACCCTCATCGGCGATCAGCGAGGCCGCCACGTCATCCTGCGTCGAGAGCGGATTGCTGGCGCAGAGGACAAGGTCCGCGCCGGCTGCCTTGAGCGTGATGGCGAGGTTGGCTGTCTCGGTGGTCACATGGAGGCAGGCCGAGATGCGCAGCCCTTTGAGCGGCTGCTCGCGGGCAAAACGCTCACGAATGAGCGCCAGCACCGGCATATCTTTGGCGGCCCAGCTAATGCGATCCCGGCCACGTGGGGCCAGGGAAAGATCTTTGACATCACCAGCAACGTGCGAAGTTGCCACAATCAGTCTCCTTCAATCGTACGACCCGGCCATTTTTCGTACCGGGTCTCTGTAATGCAATCTACGGTCATTTATGCGGATAACGCCATGTAAGTGGGGTCACTGCCGCCCTGTAGCACCGGAGAATGCCGGGTGCCCCGCATGTGCGCCCCTCCCAGGCGCGACCAACCAGCGGAGGTCACGGCGCCGGTGGCGGCATGGTTTCTCCAACCCATGCGCGGTAATCCGGCGTTTCAAGAAAGTGTCTCTGGCGGCGTTGTCATGTATGGCTACGCCTGCGCCACAGATACGAATACGGACTTCATATCACAGCATATCGCTACGATTCGTTACTACTAGGAATAAGAGGAGTTTAGTCCTCCGTTTGTTTCTCGGTTCTGCTCTGAGCGCCATTTGCGCCGTTCGTCTGCCAGTCGCCCTCGAAATGGGTGAAGCGCACGAACTCGCCGTAGCGCGTGGCGATAGCGTCTGGCGTGAGTGTCAGCAGCCGCCCAACGCTGAAATCTTCACAGGCATACGAGCCAAGGATATTGCCGTGGATGAGCGCGCGATGGAAATCGCCATCGGTGAGCGCGCCCGCGCCGCTCAGCCGCTGCGCCAGATAGCCCAGGAAACCGCCCGCAAACGAATCGCCCGCCCCGGTCGGATCCTGCACGTCTTCGAGCGGATAGGCGGGCGCGGCGTGGTAGCTGCCATCGGCGCTGAAGAGCAGCGCGCCATATGACCCCTGCTTGATGACCAGTTGGCGCGGCCCCAGGCTCATGATATGCCGGGCGGCGGCGCGCAGACTCGACGTGTCGGCGTACTGGCGGGCCTCTTCTTCGGCGATCAACACGATATCCACCTGGCGGATGACCTCGGTCAGCGCGTCACGCTCCAGATCGATCCACAGGTTCATCGTATCCAGCGCGCGCAGTGGATGCTGGTCCGCGCTGGTCGTCTGCCGCAAGACATCGAGCTGCAACTGCGGGTGGATGTTCCCCAGGAAGAGGATCGGCGACTGGCGATAGCTCGCGGGCACCTCTGGCGCGAAGTCGGCGAAGACGCCCAGATCGGTAAACAGTGTATCGCGGGTATTCATATCCAGGCCATAGCGCCCGCCCCAGCGGAACGTCTTGCCGGGGACACTGCGTAGCCCCGCCAGGTCAATCGGGCGGGCGCGCAGATCGTCGAGATAGCGCTCAGGGAAGTCGTCGCCAACGACCGCGACAAGCTCCACCGGCGCGTAGAGCGAGGCCGCCAGTGAAAAATATGAGGCGGCGCCCCCGAGTACGTCATCCACTTTGCCGAATGGCGTCTCGACCGAATCGAGGGCTACCGAGCCAACCACTACAATTGCCACAGGTACTCCTTATATTGACCAGCAATACACAGACGAGTCACGACGGCTGGCGGCTGAAGCCGCGCCTAAGGGCTACGCCGCGAAGCCCGCCTGCGCGGGCTGCAGACGTGCGCCACCGAGGCATCTGGTTGGCCGCGTTCCATGTAAACCTGCGCAGGCAGGTTTCGTGGCGGACCACCGGGAGGCCGTTCAGGCGCGGTTTTAACCGCCAGCCGTCTCACGTACCCGTCCTACATTGTAAAACACCATCAACCGTGCCCGAATAGTTTCACATTATGCTATCTTCGCCGCATCCGATTGGGACGCCAGCGACTCTTTATAGGGTGGGCGCGCGATACCCGCCTCGGTGATGATCGCGGTGATATAGCGCGCTGGTGTCACATCGAACGCCGGGTTGGCGACGCGTACCCCATCTGGCGCCAGCGTCACCCCACGCACCTGCGTCACCTCGGCTGGCGCGCGCTCCTCGATGGGAATGCCGTCGCCAGTGGGCAGCGTACGGTCGATGGTTGAGCGCGGCGCGACGACGTAGAACGGTATCGCGTGCGCCTCGGCCAGCACCGCCAGCCCATAGGTGCCAATCTTGTTGGCGGTATCGCCATTGGCCGCGATGCGGTCGGCGCCCACAAAGATCGCCCGGATGCCCGCCGTGCGCAGGAAGTGCGCCGCCATATTATCAGTAATCAGCGTCAATGGCACACCCGCGCGCTGAAGTTCCCATGCGGTCAGCCGCGCGCCCTGCAATATGGGCCGTGTCTCATCCACGTAGACATGCAGCCGCTTGCCCTGCCGCTGGGCGGTGTAGATGGGGGCGAGCGCCGTGCCGATGCCACAGGTGGCCAGCGCGCCCGCGTTGCAGTGGGTCAGCAGCGTATCGCCATCGGCAATCAGGTCGTTGCCCAACTGGCCCATCATGCGGCAGGCGGCGGCGTCTTCCGCGGCGATGGCGTGCGCCTCGGCCAGCAGACGCGCGGGGAGGTCGGCTACAGCGTCGCCCGCGAGACCGTGGCGTTCGGCGACGGCCAGCAGCCGTTCGAGCGCCCAGGCCAGATTCACCGCCGTTGGCCGTGTCGCGCGCAGATCCGCCGCAATCGCATGCAGCCGCGCCAGCGCCGCCTCGAACGGGATGATCTCGTCGGCTGGCAAAGCCGCGCGTGCGCCGAGCGCCAGCCCGTAGGCCGCCGCCGCGCCAATCGCGGGCGCGCCACGCACCTGTAACGTGCGGATCGCCTCGCCCACCTGCGCAGCGGTCGCACAGGCCAGCACGACGCACTCGCCGGGCAGGCGTGTCTGGTCGAGCAGCCGCAACACCAGCGCCTGTTCGTCCCACCAGAGCGCGCGCGGCACACCGTCGGCGGCAAATGGGCTGTTGTTGCGCGTCAACATCGCCGTCCGTCGCCTGCTCGACCGTTATGCGCTCATCCCGCATGTACACAATTGCCTCGTCTATTTGCCGGACATTTTGGGCGTGCCCGGCCTTGATGGTGATGAAGAATTTCATTGGGTGATAGGGGCGAACCTCACCCCCGGCCCCTCTCCTACGAGGAGAGGGGAGCCAGAAGCGTGCGCCTGGCGCCGCGCTGGTCGCCTTGCCCTCCCCTCGTAGGGGAGGGTGGCCGATAGGCCGGGAGAGGTTCGCGCCCGCGATGCCCCAATCAACAAATGAATCACACCACAAAAAAGCGGCTCTTCCCGATAGTCTCCGGGGAAGAAGCCGCATCAACCGCCAGACAGCCAGATGTCCGCTGAGAGTGATGCTCATCTTTCAGGGAGCCAGTGTCCCTGCCGGAGTTGGCACCGCGCCAGACGATAATTTCTACCGCCTGCCGGTTGCTGGGTGTCGTTGGGCCGTTCCCTGATACCCGTCTCGATGAGCCATGCAAAATTTGGCCGCTCCCCTGCCTTGCGACAGGGGATTCCTGGGCTAGCGGACGCACAAAGCGCATCGGTGATGACTCTGTGTCTAATACCGTCATGTCGTGGCCCGAAGCCACCTCCACAGGCGTGAATTTCCGCAGGCCCTGCGGTATGTGGAGAGTATAACACAGAATGGCGCCCTTTTCACCCATGCGGCGCCAAAGGATGCGTCATACTGAAACCGAGCGCCTTCATAGCGTGTTTCATAACGTGATCGGGTCATGGGGCCGACCCTCTCCCCAGCCCCTCCCCTAAAAGGGAGGGGAGGCAGAGCACCAGACCATTCTAGCTTTCTGACTTTCCTCTCCTGCAGGAAAAGAGGCCAGGGTGAGGTGGGCGCACGATGAATCGCCAACCTCTTTCATTCCTCTCACCCATACATTTCCGAAAAGCTCAAGCTGCCAAAGAAAGGCACAAAATATGCGCGGATTGGGAAAACACGTCGCCGTATATCATGTGTAACGTTTGCACAGCAACCGAGACTGAACAAGCGAATTGAACACCAGAAAATGGGCAGGTGAACATGGCGCGGCTAGAAAATATCAGGCATGTTCTAGATTTGTTCTATATGTTCGTTTCTGGTACAATCCGAACCGCGCCACGCGACGGGAGCGCTGGCGCCAGTGGAAGGCGCCGTCATGGCAACGATTGAATTTCAGCACGTCACCAGGATGTATCCCGACGCAACAAAACCCGCCGTGGATGATGTCAGCTTCACTGTGCCCGAAGGCGTCATCTGTATGCTCGTCGGCACCAGCGGCTCTGGCAAGACGACACTCTTGCGCATGGTCAACCGGCTGATCGACCCCACTGCGGGCCAGATACTCCTCGACGGTGTTTCCACCACCACGCAGGATCCCATCGCGCTACGTCGCAGCATCGGCTACGTGATTCAGCAGGTGGGGCTTTTTCCGCATATGACCGTGGAAGAGAATGTGCGGGTGGTGCCCTCGATTCTCGGTCGGCCAGCGCGTGAGTTGCGCGGGCGCGTCGATGAACTGCTGACCCTCGTGGGGCTAGACCCGAACGAATATCGTTCGCGCTATCCACGCCAGCTTTCTGGTGGCCAGCAGCAGCGTGTCGGGCTGGCGCGGGCGCTGGCGGCTGACCCCGCCATCTTGCTGATGGATGAGCCGTTTGGCGCGCTCGACGCCATCACCCGCGAATACTTGCAGGACGAGCTATTGCGTATCCAGCGCGAATTGCGCAAGACAGTGCTTTTCGTCTCCCATGATGTCGCCGAGGCCTTCCGGCTGGGCAACCAGGTGGTGGTGATGAGCGATGGCAAACTGATGCAGGTCGGCACGCCCGTTGAGCTGCTGTCGCATCCCGCCAATGACTTTGTGCGGCAACTCGTCGGCGCCGACAGCACATTGCGCCAACTGGAATATCTGCCGGTGACATCCGCGATGGAGCCACAAGGCGGCAAAGGCGCGCTCCCGCTCACTGGCGAGACACTGCCCAAGGATTCCACGTTGCTCACTGCGCTGCTGCTGCTGCTCAAGACGAATGCGGATGCGGCGCTTGTGATCGATAACGGTGTGACTGTCGGCCAGGTGTCGCTCAACGGCATCTATGGCGCTGTCCGCTCGCCATCTGAGGGCATCCCGACTGGGACGCAGAACTAGGGGCCGCTCTACAGGCGCGTATCCGCCGCGACAAGAAAGTCTTGCGCATGCAATATCTGCTCGATCCAACAAGCTGGGATATCACCGACCCGACCAGCATTCCAAATCTGTTCTTTGATCATCTCACGCTGACGTTCATCAGTGTTGGGGTGGGGCTGCTGATCGCGTTTCCCATCGCGCTGCTGGTGGCGCGGTTTCGTCCGCTGTATGCGCCCGTCACCGTGACTGCCAGCATCCTCTACACGATCCCAAGTATCGCGGCGATGGTGCTGCTGATCCCGCTCACCGGGCTGTCCAATCTTACCGTCATCATTCCGCTGGTCGCCTATACGCAGATCGTGCTGATTCGCAACATCGTCGCGGCCATTCGCGCGGTAGACCCGGCGTTGATCGAGGTTGGCCGGGCAATGGGCATGAATGGCGTGCAAATTCAGACAAAGGTGGTGTTGCCGCTGGCGCTGCCGGTGATCATCGCGGGCGTTCGCGTGGTGGTGGTCACGACCATCGGCATCGCGTCGATCTCGCAGATTGTTGGCGTCCCGGATCTGGGCACACTGGTCTTTCAGGGGCAAACCTTCGCCTATAACGATGAGGTTATCGCCGGGGCCATCCTGATTACCGCGCTGGCGGTCGGCGCTGATCTGCTGCTGCTGGGCCTCCAGCGGCTGCTGTCGCGCGGCCAGTCCGTCACCTATGCGAGCGCAGGCTGAAGGGAGGCCCATCCATGTTCTTCGGCGCAACGCTGGCAGCGTCATCCAACTTTCTCGGCGAGGTCTGGGCGTTCATCCAGAATCCGGCGAACGCCTATGGCGCTCAGCTATGGACGACGATTCTGCTGAGTGTCTACCCCATCGTGATTGTCGTTCGTGATCGCGCTGCCGCTGGGGATTCTGACCGCGCGGCGGCCTGTCGCGGCGTTTCTCAGCGCGAACCTGAGCGGCCTTGCCCGCGCGATTCCCTCGCTGGTCTTTCTGGCGGTGATGATTCCCATATTTGGCATCGGCTTTACGCCATCGGTCATCGCGCTAACCCTGCTGGGCATCCCGCCGATCCTGCTCAACACCATTGCGGGGCTGCGCGGGATCGATCCGGCGGCGATTGACGCCGCGCGCGGGATGGGGATGACCCGCTTGCAGATCTTGTGGCGGGTTGAGATGCCGCTGGTGCTGCCGATCATCGCCGCTGGCGTGCGTATCGCGGCCCTACAAATTGTGGCGACGACACCTATCGCCGCGTTGATCGGCTCTGGCGGCCTCGGCGAGTACATTCTGGCGGGCGTAAACATCCTGGACTACGTGCAGGCAGCGGCGGGCGCGCTGGGAATCGTCGCGCTGGCGCTGCTGACCGAGGGACTATTCGCGCTGCTGCAACGCGTGCTGACTCCCGCTGGCGTCCGCGCTGGCGAAAAGGCGTCCGAAAAAGCGGCGGCGTAGAGCCGTCCTGATAATGCACGCTTACCGCTCCGTCTCTTTGCCGTCACATATCGGCCATTGAGACATCGAGCGGGTATTGATAGAGGAAGGGGAAGCTGCCATGAGCGTGAAGGGCTGCTATCCCCTGAATGGATGGGTGAGCTGGAGCTTTCCGCATCCGAACCACGATGGCATCCTGTGTGATGCCGCGATGATAGGTGTTTCCTGAAGGAGGAGACTTGTGACTTTTTCGCGCAGATATTACAGTGTGCTTGGCGCACTGCTGCTGGCCCTGGTGGCCATCGCAGGTTGTGGCACCACGACCAGCACTGCTGGCAAGCCGGGAGACGGCGTGACGGTGATCGTTGGCAGTAAGAACGACGCCGATAGTCAGCTTCTTGGCTCGATGTATGCGTTGTTGCTCGAAAACCAGGGCTTTACCGTTACCCAGAAGATTCCGCTTGGCCAGACGCCAGTGCTCGACGCCGCCATCAAGAGTGGCCAAATCGACATCTATCCTGAGTTCACGGGTACGTCGCTGACAGTCTATAATCTGCCGCAGACGTCAGAACCCGCAACAGGCGTATCAGTCGGTTTCCACCTATTACGAGAACACCTTCAAGCTCACCTGGCTCGACGCCGCCTACGGCCTGAATGACAGCTACGGCATCTGCACGTCACAGGCCAACGCCACCAAGTACAACCTCACGTCGCTGGACGATCTGGTGGCGCAGTCTGGCAAGCTGGTGCTGGCGACGCAGGATGACGGTGTAGCCGCCGCCGAACAGCCTGTTGAGAAGGGCTATAACATCACCTTCAAGAGTGTCGTCAAGATCAGTGAGCAGCTGTCGTTCGGCGCGGTCACCAAGGGTGACGCCGACCTGAACGTCTGCTACACCACCGATCCGAACATCGTCACCAACAACTTCGTTGTGCTCAAAGACACGAAGAATGTTTTCCCGGTCTACAATCCGGCGCCGGTCGTGCGCGACAGCGTGCTCGCGAAGTCGCCCGTCATCAAGACGACGCTGAACGCGCTGGCCCCCAAGCTGACGACCGATGAGATTGTGAAGCTGATCAAGCTGGTCAGCATCGATCATCAGAAGCCGCTGGCGGTGGCGAAAGACCTGGCTCCAGTCACAGGGTTTGCTGCCGAAGTAGCCGGACGCCTGAACCCGCGATCATAGAAAGGTATCCCCTCCTCGATACGTTCGGGGAGGGGATTTTTGTTGGCGCAACGTAGACAGTCCAGATTCACCATTGCTCGACGCTCAGCCCATCAATCCAATCGAAGTGGGCTTCGCTGGCGGCAAGCGTCAATCCATACTGGATACTGCGTCGCAGCGATCCACAGGTCATTGGTGGGCATAGTCAGTCCCTTTGCTTTGAGGTCATTTCTAATGCGTCCATAGATCTGGGCGGTTGTCGCATCCACTGCGAGAATGGTCATCCCTGCCGCCAAAGCGTCGATGTCCCGCAGTGCGTGCCTCAGTACGTGTTGGTGATCCAAATGCGCCAACGTACAACTCTCCGAGCGCCACACTGGGGATATACTATGCGGTCGTGCCAGCAAGGCGCGCACGGATTGCGCTATCACCACGCAACGAGCGGATTAATACACTCGAATCGAGCAGATACATACCGCTTCCCGCACCTGATACGGCGCTACTCATCGGGATCTATCCGCTCACAGTCCTCCAATGCTTGTTCCATCGCCTCGCCGACCTCTGGCGCCACAGTGATACGCAACAACACATCAGGAGGCGAGCCAGGCGGCAATGGCGTGTGTGGGAAAGGTGAAGTATTTACCAGCCGACGCGCATAATCCAATACACGTTGCTGGTCGCCGGGTGGCAAGCGTTCAAGAAGTGTGCTCACTTCTTCGGGAATAGTCGCCATTACTGATACCTCCACAACCGCATTTCGAGCCAATGGATTCCATGTGCCAATTCATAGTATCACGATATCTCATGCATGTCATATCTATCTGCATCGCATACAAAAGCCGGGGGCACAGCGCGTATCGAACGCCCCATGCTCCCGGCTTCGTAGCATACAAACAATCAGGATTGGCTCATCGGCTGGCGATGCCCACCGTAGTGGCGCTGCGTCTGCGTTGGCTGCTCCGCGTCACTTGCGTCGGATTCGCCACTCGCGGCGTCTTCGGGGAAGAGCGAGAGATGCACCACCGCGCCGTCGTAGACCAGCCCCGCGCCCGAGACATGGCTCCCCACCAGCCGGGCATCCGCGCCCAGCCCTGGTGATGGATGCACCTGGATATCGGCTGCCAGCGCCTCCGCCAGCAACCGCGCCTCACCGACGTTGATCGCCTCGTCGGTCTCGCCTGTCTTGTCGGCCTCGTCGCCGTCCGCTGTTCCAGTGTTCGCCCCAGCGTCCAGCGCCTCGACCGCATAGCTGCGCGCCAGCTTCTCCCAGTAGGCGTCGGCCAGCGACTCATCGGCGAAGAGTTCCGCGCCCAGCACCTGCGCACCCACCACGGCGACGAACCCCAGCGCGCCCTCAGGTCGCTTCAGCGTCGCCATCGTCTCCTTCAGTTTGCCCGCCCGCTCTGGCGTCTTATAGAGCGTATCCATCGCGTTCGAGGGCGAGAAGGAGCCGGTAGATGTCATCCGCGCGGAGACCTCGCCCCAGACGGCGCCCTGATCTGAACGATGGCCACCGCCCGACGAGAGCGATGTCGTCACCGCTTTGGAATGCATGCGCCGCAGGCTCGCGTAGGCCGCCTCATCCGAGGTGAAGGCGCGCGCCGCCGACTGCCGCTGTGGGATGGGGCTAGAACTCTGGGCAATCGTGTCATCCATCGCCACGGGAGCATCGTCGTTGTTGGCGTAGGTTGGATAGGCTGCGCCGCTATCGTGCCAGCGTCCCGCCTCCACACACGTCACCGGAATCTTCTGGGAGACGTGCGCCGCGACCAGAATCGTCGTATTCAGCACACGGTTTTGCAATCCGCCGATCACCTGCTCGCCGCCGACCAGCACCACCGGCGTCTCTGCCGTGCTGGTCGCGAGCAACTCTGGCACCTGCGCCTGCGCCTGCTCGGTGACAGTCACCAGACCGCGCCGTAGCGCCTCCTCCAGCGGCAGATAGCCTGTCTGTCGCTTCACCTGCTCTGTCGCGGGCAGCAGCGGGATGAGGGTTAGCCCGCCCGCGCGTAGCGGATCGCCCGCCCGCACCCCCTCGATCAACTCGCGCACCGCCGTCGCGACCGCGCCACTGCCGTTCTCCGCAGTCCTGTTGGAAAGATCATCTGGCACGCCCTGCCAACCTTTCTCCCGGCATCGTGCGCCGGGGATGCCAATGACACCGCGCCATCATCCACCGCAGGGAGCCAGCGTATGAACAGCCCTCGAAGGCTCAACCGAACGGAGACAGTAGCGGTACAAACGAACTACGTTCTTGTATGACGCGAGTTGCAAGAGCAGGGGAAGTCCCGGAAACGCAGTGCGATGAACACTCCGGATCTCAGACTGTGTTATGCGCCAACGCGATCCGAGCTATTCATCCGGTCGGTTAGGCATGAATGATAAGCGCTGAGTGTGACAGTTCGACGTAGTCATTGGAGTCGAACGCCGCAACAATAGCGGGAAGGTGTGTGACGATCAGCGTTTCGAGAGCAGTGTTTCTGATGTTGCCCGTTGAGATAAGAAGCAACTTGTACGGCTGATGTCGCAAGAGATAGGAGTTCACGAAATCGGCGTCTTTGGTGACTACGACTCGTTGCTCGCGCCAGGAGATGGCATTGATTTCCGCATCAGTGGTGCGATTGCCATCAGGAAGATCCAGCGTATGGAGCGCATCGTGTCCCGCCTCACGCAAACGGCGAGCAATACGCCGGGGAAGGTGGGCATCGACCAGAAAGTTCATCTCTGGTATCCCATCACTGGCCGATCAATTCCACGCGTTTGACCTGGCTGAGCCGCGCTGCAAAAGCGAGCGCCGCCAGCACATCGTCACGCTCCAGATCCTCATAGTCGGCAAGCATCTCGTCAATGGTCATGCCCGAACTGAGCAATTCTAAAAGCACCTCTACGGGATAGCGGAGGCCACGAATAACCGGCTTGCCATGATTGATCGCGGGATCCATGGTAATGCGGTCGAGCAGGTCAGCCATTGTCGCTCCCTCCATTCCACACTTTGATGCGCTCAACGATTGCGCTCAGGCGCATCATACCACGCCATCAGGTCTCTCGAATCTCGCCCTTGACAACATTTCCTGTGCGCCATATACTATGCGCAAGATACTGTTTACCACACAGTAAGTGAAAGCGATGAATGACGAACTGCTCGACAATCTCCGCATGGAGCTGCGGCGCGGCTATCTGATCGTCGCCGTGCTTGCCCAATTGCGGGCGGAACACTACGGCTACGCGCTGCGCAAAGCGCTGGCCGACCGGGGCATGGACATCGAGGAGAACACGCTCTATCCGCTCTTGCGGCGGCTGGAGAGCCAGGGGTTGTTGGTCAGCGCCTGGCGCGAAGAAAACAAGCGCAACAAGCGTTTCTACCATCTCTCGGACGAGGGCGAGGTCATCCTCGCGCAACTGCTGGAAGAGTGGCGCGCGATTGACGCGTCATTGAACCGCATCATCGGCAATGTGATACCACAAGTGATACCACAAGATGTGGAGCGCTGAGACAGCGCCCGCGTATGGGGGAACCATCATGGACGTACTCGACCGCTATGTGAACGCTGTCAGAACGTACCTGCCACATAATCTGTCCCGAGGCACAGCAGGACGACATCATCAATGAACTCTCCGAGAACATCCAGGAGCAGATGGATGACCGTGCCGCCGAACTTGGCCGCCCGCTGAATGATGCTGAGCAGGAGGCAATCCTGCACCAGCACGGCCACCCGATGCATGTGGCGGGGCGCTATCAGACGAACCAGGGGCGCGTGGCCTTCGGTCGGGAGTTGATTGGCACGGCGCTGTACCCGTTTTACCTCAAAGTGCTCTGGATTCGTCATGGCGATCTCGCTCGCCATCTACGCGGCTGATGGTCGTCGCGCTTGGCCTCAGTGGCAGCCCAATCACGTTCGGGGGAGTCATGAATGCGATTGTGCTGCAGGTCTTCTGGCAGTTCGTCGTCATCACCGGCATCTTCATCGTGGCAGACCGCTATCTGCCGACGATGACGTGGAACGCGCGCGACCTGCCCGCGACGCAGCCCAGGGCGCGCAACGTTCCGCGCGTTCCACGGCTGGAATCTATCGCGGAGATTGTGGGGATTGTGGTCATGGTGGGCTGGCTGTGGTTCGCGTTCGACCGACCTTCCCTGCTCTTTGGCCCAGTGCTAGACGACTATCGCCTGGCGCCCGTCTGGCAGCAGGTGGCCCTACCCACATTGCTCGTGCTGGCGGTGAGCGTCGCGCAGGCGGTCGTCAACCTCTTCCGGCCCGACTGGGTGCGCTTGCGCCGGATCGTGCGCCTGGTGACGGATTTCGCGGGACTGGGCATCCTGATCTATCTGCTTCAGGCTGATTCCTGGGTGGTTCTCGCCAATGGCAATGTCGCGCCGGGCAGCGTCAACGAGTACGTACAGTATGGCCTCTCGTTCACCGCGTTGGGCTTCGTCATCGTGATTCTCAGGACGCCTGGAAGCTCATCCGTGGCGAGCGGCAGCCAGCCAGGACAGCAGACGCAGCCCGCGTAACAGCATTGATGAACAGAAGAACAAGAGCGAGGCCGGAGCGGAGCAACATTTCTCCTGACTCCGGCCTGGATGTTCTGGACGCCATCTCTCATCCACGAGGGTGAGACTGTATTGCCTTTGATACCCTTGTGCGTGACGGTCAGGTAGGCGACAAAGCCAACGATAATGACCGCCAGGATCAGGCTGATGCGTCCCGTGCCCAGCCCAAAGCCACCGAGGCTGTGTGGCCTGCCGAACCAGTCGGCAAACGATGCGCCGAGGGGTCGCGTCATGATGTAGGCGAACCAGAAGGCGAACACTTCGCTCAGCCCAAACAGCCAGTAGCCCAGCGCCGGGAGAATGAATAACACGGCGAACAGCACACCCGACAAGAAGTATCCCAGGCGCAGGGTTGACGCGGTCATATCGCCCACAGCGGTGCCGAGCGCGAACGTGGTCACGACCGTGGCCCAGTAAAACAGTTCGCGGCGGAGGGTGTAGATGGTGTGGATAGAGAGCGATTTCTCGCTGGCATACCAGGCGATAAAGATGGCGGCGAGCGCGACCGCAAAACACGTGGCTGATACGACATACGGGACGCGCAGTTCAATGTGTATCGCGTCGGCGACCATCGTGCCGAATATGGCGACCATGACGACGGCGAGCCAGTAGACCCAGGGGATATAGCGGTTCGCCACGAGTTGCAGCGCCAGCGCGACGATGAAGCAGACGCCGCCGATACCCACCGCGATGAAGGGGTTGATGGAGCGCACCAGAAAATCCGAGGTAGTCTCGCCCATCCCGGTCGTGAGTATTTTGACGATCCAGAAGAATGCGGTAATCTCCGGAACCTTTTTCGCGATATACCCGAAGCGCCGCATCCGTTGGGTATCCAGGTTGCTGGCGTCGAAATCTGTGTTGAGGCGCTGGCGTGGGATAGGGCGACCCATATGCTCCTGCTCCGGTTGACATCCAATGAACAACGATGGCTCGTAGAGCGCTCGCATAGCTTCGCATAGCTGCGGCGTGTGTACTCGCCTATCCTAGTGTAGGGGAATTACGCAATAAGTCAGCATTGGATAGGTACTTTTGAGTAGTTGGCCAGGTTTATGCCCGCTTCCCATCGGTGCGGTGAGTAACATCCTCGCGACGCGCCATCTCCCCGCGAGTGGGCCGACTGGCGCCCAGCCGTGCGCAGACTGACCGCGGTCAGTCTGGTATGCGGAGGGGAGAGTGACAGCTATGGATACATCGTTCGACGCAACGGCGCCGTTGCGCGTTCTGGCGGGCGCGGATTGCCTTAGCAAGACGCGCGGGCTGGGCGTCAGCACGATCCAATTCAAGGTGAGCGGGCAGGGCAGCGACGGTCTCTTTGTCCGCGAGAACACGTTTCACGCGAAGGGCGGCCCGGCGCGCCACCTCCATCACGAGCAGGATGAGTGGTTCTACGTCGTCACCAACGATTTTCAGATGGAGGTCGGGGACGAGCGGTTCACGCTTCATCCCGGCGACTCGCTGCTGGCGCCGCGCGGCATCCCCCATGTCTGGGCGCATGTGGGCAACGCCACTGGCAGCATCCTGGTCGCCTTTATGCCCGCCGGGAAGATGGAGGCATTCTTTCGCGTAGTGACCAGGGCCAACGCGATGCCGCCGCTAGACCCCGAACTCTGGCGCACGCACGGTATGGAGCTACTCGGCCCGCCGCTACCCATCGCGTGATACTTGCGCGGCGCGTTGCCGTATACTACCTTCGCGCCAACACTATAGCTATTATGACGAGAAGGTCACTGGCCTTACCTTTGAAGTGTCATCTTGCCGTCCGAGAAAATATAGGGTTGCCAGTGTGCCGGAGCTAGGAAGTAGACCTCGAA
The DNA here is from genome assembly GCA_963702665.1 of uncultured Chloroflexia bacterium. Lineage (GTDB taxonomy): Bacteria > Chloroflexota > Ktedonobacteria > Ktedonobacterales > JADMIN01 > DAHUXT01. The sequence goes on along the minus strand of CAVPDP010000004.1, from coordinate 7,592 downwards.
TTCGTGGGGTACAATCAGCGTGCGCGAGAGTGGACCGCCGACGATCTGGTGGTAATGCACCTCCAGGCGGAACTGGAGATAGACCTCCACCTGCGACGTCACTTGAATTGCCAATTCGTCACTTCCACCAACTTCCAACTCGATGGTCGTAGCTGGCGATTTGGTTGGCCAGCCGACAGGAACCGCCTGATCATTATAGATGAAGCTGGAGACGTTATGGTCGTAGCTCAGGCTGGCGCCTGCCAGGTACACATTGGTTGGACCAGTTACAGGCGTAGCCTTATCGAGCAGCACATCGACGCCATCAATGATGAGGCCATAGTGCGTGTTCCGCTGCAAGCTGTGAATGCCAATCACCGCGCGATAGGGCTGCGCGGCGCTCCCGATCTCCACAGCGTTGATACTACTCGGCAACGTTGTGAATGTGTAGGTGGCCGGATCCTGGGTCATGACGAAGGCGTCGCCCTGCTGCGCGAGGTAAAATGACTCCATAACGCCGTCGTTGACGCCATGCGGATTGGTGACGACGATATATTGGGGCGCGGGGCAGATTGAGGTCGGACACCACGACGGACGAATGGCGATCAGGCCGATCAGGCCAAAAAGGAGCGCGGTCGTCACCAACGAGGTCGATGTGGCCAGCCAGAGCCGCGTGTGGGGACGCGAGGTCTCAGGTGGCTGGTCAGACTCGTCAGACTCGTCTGGTGAGCTGCCGAGCAGTGGAGCGAGGATGAGCACGAGGAGCAAGAGTACCCCAAGCCCAATACCAATGGGGGGGCGGCCGCGAATGAGTTCGAGCACTGGAATCGTCGAGGGCGCGTTGCCGATCCCCAACAGCAACCCCGCGAGGCATCCGATGATGATCTCGATAATAGAGTCGCTCAGCGTGCGGAGAAGCGATACGAATCGATTCTTCACCGTGGTCTGCGGCTTCTTTCGTCGTCTCTGTGTAATGAGGTACGACGCGATGCCAATAGCCGCGATAACCACCAGCAGGAGCAGCGTGGCGACGCGATTGTCCGCCCAAAAGGCTTGAATCGGGCTCCCGGACGGAAGCGGGTCGAAGCCCAAAAAAATGGTCAACCCTAGACCCAAGAAGGCGGCGGAGAACTTCCCAAGGAGCTGCTGCACCCGCAGAGCAACAACCTCCATATGCGGGCGCGTAAGCGCAGCCACACTAGAACTCTTCGACATCCCATCCACCTCTCACACACCGGCCGGTCGGCCCGTGGGTAGGGGAGCGGCATTTTCTTTGAGAGATCAGGAACCCGCGCGAACACGCTAGATACAGACGGGAAAGTTCCTATAAGAGGTAACTAGCTTGAAGCCATCGCCAGATTGGGTGTAGCATCGGCCTGGGTAAGCCCCGGCATCTGGCTGACCTGGCGTGTCGCTCATAAACGCCGGGGTGAGTACGAGATCGTTGACGAGCGTTGGATATGTGAGCGTCTGCGCACCTTTGGCGCTGGTCACCGTGAGCGCTGGTACACCGTGAAACCATGCGTCCTTCGACCCGGATGGACCGGTAAAGTCCACCGCGACACTGACCGTAGCGCCTGCCCGCAAACTAATAACATTGGGGCAGTCGGCATTCCCTGAGGCGCTCGCGCCGCTGCTTGGTCCAGCGGCCCCCAAGCCGATCGATGCGACGGTCAACGGTTGCGCTGTGAGCGACATGGGGAGCGCTGCGGTGTAAGGGCACGATTGTGCGGCGCTCCCGCCCGTACAGTGAGCTAAATAGGGGCATGCGTCAATCAAGCGATAGGTATAGGAATACGCCACCGGAGCCCGATTGCTTTGGAAACCCGCTTTGTCGATCTGGATGAGTTGTGAGCCTACGTTCGTAATCTCGTACGTTCCAGTACACTGCGACGCGCCAGCGACGTAGCGTAGCGTCGCTGGCAACTGTGCCGGATCGTACTTGACGAGAGTGCCTTCACCGCTCGGCTGGGTATAGGTGGTGTCGATGTGGGCGGCAAGGAAGGTCTTCATGGCCGTCAGTTCACTGGCGCTGTAGGTCGCGGCGTGGGGCGCAAAGACGATCCACAGTCCACACGAGATGTTCGCACGCAGTTGCACGCCATCCACGGTGGCCTGCCCGATGGCGTTCATAGCCGACGGTGTACCCGCCGCGGTCGAGCCGCTGGATGCGGAGGGGCTGGAGCCATTAGCGCCGCACCCAGCAACCACGATGCCGAACAGCAGTAGCCCCAGGGCCCCTGCGCGTCGTAAGGAAGATCGTACGCGTGGAATTTGTGACAGTGGCATAAAAATACGCGCTCCTGAAAATGAATGACGGCGGCTCATATTTTCGGGGAACCTTCGCCAGGGTGGCGCCAGCGAAATCTGACTGCTTCCATCAACATAGCAGAGCTAGCGTATTAATGTCAAGTTGATTTTGTCGAGTTGATTTTCCGATGCGTATATGCCCAGGCGCGTGTTCTCCCGCTCTTTTGCCACTGCATGCGATGGCATACGCATGATCGCCGTTCACTCGCCATTCTACTATCCGCGTGGATAGGCATCCTCTGAGCATGTGACTACAGGTCTTAGGAGCGCCCTCTGGATCTATGCTCTATGCTCTATGCTCTATGCTCTATGCTCTATGCTCTATGCTCTATGCTCTATGCTCTATGCCGCAGAAGGCTCTCAAGGATGACCCGCAAATGAAATGCCCCCGATGCATAGACGAGGTCGGCACGGAAATGCGCATTTCCGTGCCGACCTCCATTGAATTCAGTACTGAGCGTTTACACCGGCGGCGCTACCAGCTCCACTGCCTGCTCGACTGGCGCCTCGACTGGTTGCTCTACCGGCAGCTTGCGGCCAGGGAACCACCAGTTCCAGCGGCCCAAGCAGGCGCATCGTCGCGGGCACCAGCAGCGTGCGGATCACCGTCGCGTCGATCAGCACCGCCGCCGTCATCCCCAGGCCCGTCTCCTTCATGATGACGATGCCGTGAAGATGAACGAGCCTGCCACGATCATGAAGAGCAGCGCCGCGTTGGTAATCACGCCGCCCGTCTTCTCCAGTCCGCGCGCCACCGCATAGCGGTTGTTGTGCGTGCGCAGCCACTCCTCGCGGATGCGGCTGAGCAGGAAGACCTCATAGTCCATCGAGAGGCCGAAGAGGATACAGAACAGCAGAATCGGCATCGTGCTATCGATGAACCCATCGGAGGTGAAGTTGAGCAGGTTGGAGAAGTGGCCCCACTGGAAGATGAAGACCAGCACGCCATACGCCGCGCTGACCGACAGCACATTCATGATGACCGCCTTGAGCGGCAGCAGCACCGAGCGGAACATCAGCAGCAGCAGGATGAACGTCGCGCCCAGGATGAAGGCGATGGCCTTCGGGAAGTTGCCATAGAGATAGCGGTTGAAATCGAGGCTGACCGCCTGGAAGCCGCCGACCTGCATCGTCAGCCCGTCGGCGCCTGCGCTATAGTGGCCGCGCAGGTCGTCGATCAGCGCCTTGCCCTCGGCGCTATCCGCTGGCGCGTTGGTGTTGAGGGTGATGAGCGAGATGTCTTTATCGGTCGTCGCGCCGACCAGCTTCGCCAGCGCCGGGTTCTGCGCATAGGCGCCGGTGCTATAGAGCGCGATGAGCTGCTCGCTCGTCAGCGTCGGCCCGCCCGCCGTCTGCGGCAGCATCGTCAGGCTGGTCACGCCCGTCACGTGGGCGCGGCCATCCAGCCAGTGCGAGAGGCTATCCAGCTTCGCCAGATTGTCCGCCGTCAGCATGCTGGAGCCATCGGCTGTCTGCGCGATGATGTAGACCGGGTTCTCATTGGTGTTGGGGAACTGGGCGTTGATGAGCTCGATGCCCTGGCGCGACGCGGCGCTCTTGGGCAGCGAGGTGGCGCTTGGCGTGCCAATGCTAATCGAGAGCAGCGGCCAGCCCAGCACAATCAACAGCGCGCAGACGCCGATGATGATCAGAACCGGGCGGCGCATCACCGCCAGCGCCCAGCCATGCCAGAAGCCGCGCTGCTCGCCGTTGGCATCGCTCCGGCGGGCGGCGAGCCTGCCAATCAGCGGAATACGCAGCGCATTGACGCGGTGGCCCAAGAGACTGAGCAGCGCCGGAAGCAACGTCAGCGCGGCCAATACCGCAGCGGCCACCACACACATGCCGCCCAGGCCAATCGAGGTCATGAACTGGATGCCGATCAGCAGCATGCCAGCGAACCCGATAATCACCGTCAGGCCGCTGAAGAGAATCGCCTCGCCCGCCGTCGAGACGGTCCAGGCAATGGCGTCCTGCACGGAGCGCCCAGCCGCCAGTTCCTCGCGGAAGCGGCGGGTCATGAAGAGGCTATAGTCAATCGAGATGCCCAGGCCGACAATCGTCGCGATGTTGAGGACGAAGATGCTCATCTCGTTGTGCGCCGCGATGGGAAAGATGATCGCCATCGCCACCGGCACCGCCACCAGCGCCAGGATGAGCGGCGTCAGCGCGGCCAGCAGTGAGCCAAAGACGATCAGCAACACCAGCAGCGCCACCGGCAGCGCAAACATCTCGGCGTGCTCGGCGTCCTGCTGGGTAATCGAGGTGAACTCGGCGTAGATTGCCGGGCTGCCCGTCAGATAGACCTGTGCCGGGCCAGCATCCGCCCCACTCGGCAGCATCTTCATGATGTTGGGAACCTGCGTCTCGACGTAGTCGGAGGTCTTGTCGAAATTGACCGCCAGATAGGTAGTATGCCCATCCTGGCCAGGGCCAGCGGCGATGACGCCAGTGACATGCGGATAGCTGCGGAACTGTTGGGCGATGGCGTTGATCTGGTTCTGATAGCTCGGATCAGTCACCGCGACGCTAGCCGAGTGGAAGGCGACCAGCAGCGTCGATGGTGGGGCATGCAACCGATCGACCATCACGTTCCCCACCTGCACAGATTCGCTGCTGCTCATCGAGTAGCCACCGCCGGTGAGTTTGGAGGTCAGTTGCAGCGCGAAGGGAACGCTGATCGCCAGGCCAACGGCCCAGAGTATGATGACCAGCACACGAAAGCGGTGGATAAACCGTCCATAGTTGAAGCCAAGACGATAGAGGCCGTGAGTATGAAGCTTCCCATCGCTCGCCGCGCTCACGGATTCGCCACTATTGGCTATCGTGTCGCGGGGCTTCTCTTGCAGTTGCATTGTCAGTCCTTCCGAAAACAGCCCGGAGGCTGATACTATCCGCCAGTCCGGCTCCGACCACCTGGCTCACCATCTATTAGTGTTTGCCGCAGAGCGCTGGGTATCGTTATTTCAGCCAGTTATGAGTGCTTCTCGCACGCCCAATCACACGGGTCAATCCACGGGTCAATCTGCGATGCAATCCGCACTGGCCCATGTATCGTACTCATCCGAGAGCGTCGATCCGCGAGGATAACCCGACAGATTATACTGAGATGGCGGCAGGGAAACCCTCCATCCTTTGGAGTATTTCTCGCGCGCTTTGTGTCATCGATACGACGATACGGTGTTTCCTGTGTTGATCGGGTCAGCGCGGGCGCGAACCTCTCCCGGCCTGTCGGCCACCCTCCCCTACGCGGGGAGGGACCAGGCGACCAGCGCGGCGCTAGGCGCGCTTGATTCTGGCTCCCCTCTCCTCGTGAGGAGAGGGGCTGGGGGTGAGGTCTGCCAGCGGCGATGACCGAAGCAAGTTGTGAAACACGATTTCGCCGTGTGTGGAAATTGGCAATTTAACCAATTGCCAGGGGCGCAGTCTTTGCATATACTTGGGGTTACCGGCCCCCGGTAGTGCGGAAGGTAGACGGGCAGGAGAATGGTCAGGCGGAGAGTGGCATGGCGGTAGCTGCAAAGGACTATATCGGTCGCGTTCTCAGCGGCTATCGGCTGGTGGCCCTGCTCGGCGCGGGTGGCGCGGGCGCGGTATTCCTGGCCGAGCGCGTCGATGATCCCGCCACCCAGCGGGCCATTAAAGTGCTCTTGCCAGATGACGACCTGACCGTTACCGAGACGGCATCGTTTCAGGCACGATTTCTGCGCGAGGCGCAGGCCGCCAGCCAGCTTCACCATGCCCATATTCTCCCCGTCCTCAGCTACCATGCCGAGGCCAGCGGGCTGAGCTATATGGAGTTGCCGCTGATGTCCGGCGGCACGCTCGCGGGCCGTATCGCCGCCGGGCCAGTTGCCCTCGACGATGTCGCCAGCTATCTGCGCCAGATTGCCAGCGCGCTCGACTACGCCCATCGCCAGGGCGTGATCCACCGCGACGTGAAGGGCGCAAATGTGCTGCTGGACCGCGATGGCGCAGCGTATCTGGCCGACTTTGGTATCGCGCGTATGTTCGCGCCGAACACACAGCCGTTCGACACTCCCAATGCCGCAACGCTGACACAGAATGGGCAGATTATTGGCACGCCTGCCTGTATGGCCCCAGAGCAATTTACCGGGGGCGCCATCACCCCGCAACTGGATATCTATGCGCTGGGTGTGCTGGCCTGGCAACTGGTGACCGGATCGCTGCCCTTCAGCGCGAGTGATATGCTGCAACTGGCGCTGCAACACCTGAATAATCCGCCGCCATCGGCGCGCGCGCGTCGTCCCGAATTGCCGGAGCCAGCCGAGGCGGCGCTGCGTAAAGCGCTCGCCAAACGTCCAGAAGATCGCTTCGACAGCGCGGGAACCTTTGCCACCGCTTTTAGCGATGGAGTGAGCGGTGAATGGCATCCCGCGCTCACCGAGCCAGCGGCGAGCGACCACACGCTCGATACGACACTGACCGAATCCGCTATCACGCTGGGCGTGTTGGAGGCGGCGAATGGCCTCTATCCCGATGGCCGCACGCGCCTCGCCACCCGCAAGCTCCCCGAAAACCGGCCACGCCGCCACCCTATCAGGCTCACCATCGCCATCGTGCTGACGCTGCTCGTGGTTGTGGCGGCTAGTATTGTCGCTGACCCGCATATTCTGCCGAGCATTCAGGGTCTTGTTACTCAGAAGACTCCTGCCGCGCCGACGCCATCGCCAACGGTGAACGCGTTGCGACCGCTCGTCGCCGTCGGAGGGGTGCTCTACACGACGAACGCGCCGGGCCAGTGTGATTCGGGCGGGGCCACGTGGTTTACCAACGTGCAGGGCCAGCAGCAGCAGTGCGTTGGTGGCGGAACGACGCTGACGGGCGCCGATTGTAACTGTCCACTGTCGCTGGCGAAGCTGCAACAGCTACCCAGCGGCGCTTTCCCCGGCAACTACGTGATGCAGGCGCAGATGCGTTCCATTGGCATCAACCGGACGGACTTCTTCGGCTTCAAGTTCCGCGAACAGGCGGCGACCCCGGCGACCGCGACCTACGGTGGCTATGGCTTTCTGGTGAACGCCAATGGCGAATGGCAATTTAACCGCTACGACCCTAACGGCCACCGGAACATCATCGCCCAGGGCGAACTGCCGATAGCGCTTGAGGGCGCGCACATCTACGATCTGACGGTGAATGGCAGCGACTTTCCTTCGCGGTGGATGGCCAGGCGATTGCGACTGAGTCACAGCAGCGCCTACTCCGGCGGCATCATCGATCTCGCGGCGGAGCCACGTTGTGTCATCTTTATCAGCGCCGTCACCCTCTATACGCTGCCATAA
>CAVPDP010000003.1:0-18157 GCA_963702665.1 uncultured Chloroflexia bacterium | reverse complement strand
CCGCCGCGCCGTTGCCGCCCGTGCGCGCATGTCCCGCTGTGAACTCCGGGCTGCTGGCCCAGCGCTCGAAGTCCTCGGGGTTTCCCAGCGCGTCAGCACGACGTACTTGCCCGGTGTCTCGCCTGCGCGCAACACCTCCAGCCCACGGAAGCCTGGCATCGCGTCCACCTTGCCCGCGCGCTGCTGCCAGCTGCGCTCGAATGGCGCCGTCGCCTCGGCGGGCACTGTCACATGAAACAGACTGACGATCATTTTCGCTGCTCCTCACGCTATTCTTCGTCGCCGCGCCAGCGCATCTCCGGTGGCAACGCTTCTGCGACTCCCAGGACGGCCAGACAGCGGCGCACAATCCGATCAACGACCTCGTCCGCAGTCTGCGGGCGCAGGTAGAACTGTGGCATCGGCGGCACGATACGCACGCCCAGCTGCGCCAGCTTGAGCATATTCTCCAGGTGGATGGCTGAGAGCGGCGCCTCACGTGGTACCAAGACCAGTGGCCGCCCCTCTTTCAGCACCACATCGGCGGCGCGTTCGAGCAGGTTGGTGGATGATCCCAGGGCGATGGCCGAGACAGTGCGCATCGAGCAGGGGATGACAATCATCCCGGCGGTGAGGAAGCTGCCACTCGACATCGGCGCGCGGAAGTCATCGGGATTGAAGACACGCGCGCCAAACTGCCGCTTCCAGTCAGCCAGATCGTCGTTGAAGGAATGGCCAATCTCGTCGGGCCAGACCTGGCGGCATGCCTGGGTGTACGTGATATGCATCGGGATGCCCAGTTCGCCCAGCACCTCGATGGCGCGGCAAGCCATCACCACGCCGCTCGCGCCACTCACGCCGACGATCAGCGGCGCGCGCGTGGATGCCTTTGGCCCCGCCTTATCCGTCATCAGGCCACCCCTCTTGCGATCAGGACAAACGCACTATCGACACACCCGCCCGCATCACACTCTACCGCATCGCGCGCCAGCATGCCAGCCTCGACAGCATCCCACCATTTGCCTGTACGGTTGCCGTCATCAGATACAGACGACTATACTGCGACGGAGCCGCACGCGCCAAAGGAGTATGATTCGTTTGAACGACCGCCCACAGCCAGGAAGCCGCTACCGCAGCGAGGATAAGACTGTGCCGCTTGCCACGCCGCCAGAGCGCCATAGCACGCTGCGATTCCTGCCGCTGGCGCTGGGCACGGTCGCTGGTGTCCTCCTCGTGATCGTCGCGGCCACACTTCTCTCACACCGCTCCGCCGCCACACAACCGCCAGCGGTCGCCCCGACGGCGCGTCAGATATGCGACGACCTCACCATGCAGCGCTATAGCGACCTCTATAGCCTGCTCTCGCGTGCGCAGAAGGCCGTCGGCTCCAGCGATCAGTTTGCGGCCAGCCAGCGCCTGCTCGACGCGCAACGTGGCGCAACGCACGCCTGCACGTACACCGTCGCGGGACAGGATACCGCCAGCGCGACCCTCACACTGACGCTCACACGTGGCTCGTCGGCTGCCACAGCGGCGCAGATGCGACTCACGTTCGAGCAGAATGCCTGGCGCATCGCGGACTACGATTCAGCGCTGGTCTCTATGCCAACTGGTCAGTTTAGCTGGGCGCCATCAATGTCGAATGGCGGCTGAGTATCGCCGTTGTCATCTTCGCCCTGGCGTTCCAGCGCCGCAATCTCTTCTCGCAGTCCCCGGATTCCCGCCGCAAGCCTGGCCGATACCGAGGTGACTTCCAGCAGCCGCTGCTTCTGGTCGTCTTCACAGCTCAGGCAGCTAGCGATCAGATAGGAGAGATCGCAGGCCTCTTCAGGCGCTTCAATCGCGCGTTCCTCGCTGCCGAGCAGCGCAAGCACGGTGCGCAGATACACGCCGAGCATCTCGTGCGCCTCGGCTGCCAGTTGCGCCTGTTGGCGCGCATCCACATCGGGCACGTCATCCAGCGGCTCGACCTGGGCAGCCAGATAGAGATGGCTTGCGCGCTCTTCCTCGACAATGCGAAAACGCTGCGTGCCGACCGTCAGCAGATTGTAACGGCCATCAGGCAACCGCTCGTAGTCTACGATGCGCGCGAACGTGCCCACAGGCGCGGGAATCTCGCGCCCCTGGACGCTACCCGGCAGCGCCAGTACAATGCCAATCGGCAGATTGGAGTCGAGACAATCGCTGGTCATGCGGCGGTAGCGCGGCTCGAAGACATGTAGTGGCAGCGCCATCCCCGGAAAGAGTACGACATGGAGTGGAAACAGCGGTATTCCCAGCAACGTGGCGCTCACGCCGCACTCCTTTCACCATCACTACTCAGATATGCTCGGATATGCTCGCCCGTCATTTCAAGCGCTACTCACGCATCGACAAAAAAGGTATGATGCCAGCAACATCTCATACAATAGGCCTGTATGATGCATGTGGACAAATGGACAGCATCCGAGATCAGGAGGCAGAGCTATGCGCGCCGTCTATGGCAACCAGCAGGCGCGGGCGCGTCTGGAGCGTGCCGTGCTGGGCGACGCCGTGAGTCACGCATGGCTGCTGACGGGACCCGCTGGCATCGGCAAGACGACGCTCGCCCTCGAATTCGCCCGGCTGCTGCAATGCACCGGACGCGACCCCGCCAGCGGCGAACCCTGCGGCGTATGCGCATCCTGCCGCAAGATTTCCCACGGTACCCATCCCGATGTCACGGTCATCGCGCCAGAAAAGGGCAAACGCACGCTGGGCGTTGAAATAGTGCGCGAAATGATTAGGCTGGCGAGCCTCACGCCATCCGAGGGTCGCTGGCGCATCTTCGTGATTCCCGAAATCGAACGGATGGTACTAGCCGGTGCAAATGCGCTCTTAAAAACGTTGGAAGAACCGCCGCCGCAGGTCGTGCTGCTGCTGACCAGTTCCGAGCCAGAGACGCTGCTGCCAACGGTGCTCTCGCGCTGCCAGATCGTGCCGATGCTGCCCCTCACGTCCGAAGAGGTCACTCAGGCGCTTCAGACGCACTGGGAGATGGGCGAGGATGACGCGCGGGCGCTGGCGGCGCTGGCCAATGGGCGCCTCGGCTGGGCGGTGCGCGCCGCTGAGAAGCCCGACCTGCGCGAGCAGCGCATCCACGAGTTGGAGGAGATTGCCGGGCTGGCGACGGCCTCGCGCGATGAACGGCTGCGACGGGCGGGCGCGCTCGGCTCCGATCTCGAATCGGCGCGGCGCGTGATAGAACTGTGGACGCTCTGGTGGCGCGATGTGGTGCTGGCGGCGGGCGGCGCGAGCCACCTGATGACCTCAGGCGACCTGCGGACCCGCGCGGAGCGGCTGGGCGCGCGGCTGGGGCTGGAACGAGCGCAGGGCTTTCTGCGGGCGCTGCTCGACGCGCAACTGGCGCTGGAGGCGAACGCCAATCCACGGCTGACGATGGAGGTGCTGGCGCTCGATCTGCCTGTGGCGCCCGCGCGGCCTGGAGCGATTTCGCGTGAGTGACCTGAGCCTGCGCAGGCAGGCTTCGCGGACGGGCGAGCGCGTGGCTAGAGACGCGGCTATATGTGGTTTTAGCATTTGCGACGGACACAGGCTTCGCAGTGGGGTGAGCAAGCCGTAGCGTGAAGCTACGGCGAATGGGCGCATCCGCTGGTCAGGGCGGGCAGCAATTCGCCGGGGCATGCATGCTCCGGCATGCGCCACTCAGACCGCTGCCGCCAGCCGCAGATCTATCCCTACTATTTTGTAAAACGACATCAGCCGCCTGCCGTACGGAGGCCAGACAGTGAATCTGACGAATTACACCGAGAAGGCGCGCGACGCGCTCATCAGCGCCCAGCGTCTCGCCGAGGAACGCTCGCATTCCCAGCTTGAGCCAGAGCATCTTTTGCTGGCGCTGGTACGTCAGCAGGATGGTGTCGTGCCACGCATCTTCGAGCGGCTGAATATCGCGCCCGCCACGGTAGCGAGCGAACTGGAAAACGCGCTGGCTACCTTCCCGGTGGTGAGTGGCTCGACCCCCACACAGGTCACGGTTGCGACGCGGCTGCGGCAGGCGCTCGAACGCGCGCAGGACGAGATGCGCGCCCTCAAGGACGAGTATCTCTCGACCGAGCATATGCTGCTGGCGATGGCGCAGCCAAAGATAGGCGGCGCGCTCCAGCGCATCTTCGCCGGGCACAACATCACCCGCGACACGATCTCACAGGCGCTGGTCGAGGTGCGCGGACACCAGCGCGTCACCAACGCCACCCCAGAATCCACCTACGAGGCGCTCGAAAAATACGGCCACGATCTGACGAAGGCGGCGCGTGATGGGCGGCTCGATCCGGTGATCGGGCGTGATGAAGAGGTGCGCCGGGTGATACAGGTGCTTTCGCGCCGCACCAAGAACAATCCGGTGCTGATTGGCGAGCCGGGTGTCGGCAAGACCGCCATCGTCGAGGGGCTGGCGCAGCGCATCGCGCGGGGCGACGTGCCTGAGGCGCTCAAGGAGAAGCGGCTCGTCGCGCTGGATATTGGCTCACTGGTGGCGGGCGCGAAGTATCGCGGCGAGTTCGAGGAGCGGCTGAAAGCGGTCCTGCGCGAGGTGCAGGAATCCAACGGCGAGATCGTGCTCTTTCTCGATGAGCTGCATACCGTCGTCGGCGCGGGCGCTGCCGAGGGCGCGGTGGACGCCGCCAATATGCTCAAGCCGATGCTGGCGCGCGGCGAACTACACATGATCGGCGCGACGACGCTGGACGAATATCGCAAGCACATCGAGAAAGACGCCGCGCTGGAGCGCCGCTTCCAACCGGTCTATGTCGGCGAGCCAAATGTCGAGGATACTATCTCAATTCTGCGCGGGCTGCGCGAGCGCTACGAGCAACACCACAAGGTGCGCATCAAAGATGCCGCGCTGATTGCCGCCGCCGTGCTGAGCCATCGCTATATTGGCGACCGTTTCTTGCCCGATAAAGCGATTGACCTGGTGGACGAGGCCGCCTCGAAGATTCGCATGGAGGCGACCAGCATGCCCGCCGAACTGGACGAGGTGAACCGCCGCATCATGCAGATGGAGATCGAGCGCGAGGGGCTGCGTAAGGAGAAGGACGCCGCCTCGAAGACGCGACTCCAGGTGATCGAGCGCGACCTGGCGAACCAGAAGGAGCAGGCGACGCAGCTACGGGCGCGCTGGCAGCGCGAGATCGATGAACTGAATCGCGTCGGCACACTTCAGGAACATCTGGATTCCGCCCGCACGCAACTCGAACGGGCGCAGACCAGCTACGACTGGGGCACAGCCGCCGAGATGCAGTACCGCGTCAAAGACCTGGAGCAGCAGATCGCCACCGCCATCCAGGAGCAGGAGGCGCACCGCCAGGGTGGGCACAAGCTCGTGCGCGAGGAGGTCAGCGAGGAGGACATCGCCGAGGTGGTCAGCAAGTGGACGGGCATCCCAGTGACGCGGCTGATGCAGGGCGAGGTCGAAAAGCTGGTACACACCGAGGAAAACCTGCGCAAGCGCGTCGTCGGGCAGGATCGCGCCCTCGCCGCCGTCGCCAATACCGTGCGTGCGGCCCGCGCTGGCCTGCAAGACCCCAACCGCCCGCTCGGCAGCTTCCTCTTTCTGGGGCCAACGGGCGTCGGCAAGACCGAGACGGCGCGCGCCCTGGCCGAATTTCTCTTCGACGACGAGCACGCGATGGTGCGCATCGACATGTCGGAGTATCAGGAGCGCCACACCGTCAGCCGTCTGATTGGCGCGCCTCCCGGCTACGTCGGCTACGAGGAGGCGGGCCAGTTGACCGAGGCGGTGCGGCGGCGACCGTACGCGTCGTCCTCTTCGACGAGGTGGAGAAGGCGCATTCCGAGGTGCTGAATGTGCTGCTCCAGGTGCTCGATGATGGGCGGCTGACCGATGCCCAGGGCCGCACGGTGGATTTCCGCAATACGATCATCATCATGACCTCGAACCTGGGCAGCCAATACATCGTGGAACAGGGGCTAACGTCCGCGCAGATCGAAGAGCGGGTGATGGCGGCGGTGCGCGAGAACCTCCGCCCGGAATTGCTCAACCGCATCGATGAAGTGGTGATCTTCCAGCCGCTCGGACGCGAACAGATTACGCAGATTGTCGAGATTCAACTGCGCGACCTGCGCCAGCGGCTGGCCGAGCGCGACATGACGCTGGAACTGACACCCGCCGCCAAACAGCGGCTGGCCGACATCGGCTACGATCCCGTCTATGGCGCGCGCCCACTTCGCCGGGCGATTCAGCAGCGCATCGTACATCCGCTGGCGGCGCGGCTGCTTTCGGGCGACTTCCACGACGGCGACACCATCCAGGTAGACACCGATGGCGACCAGTTCACCTTCCAGGCGACGATGACACAGGCGACCAGACAACAGCAGGTAGATTCTTTGGGACTTCGTGGCTTTGACTCGAAGGAGGTGGATCATGGTACATGCACAGCAGCCTGAGAGCAGTCGTCCCAACCTACCGCCAGAGTATGGCATTCTGGGACCGGCCGAGGGTCAGGGATTGCTGCCTTGGGCAGGGGCTGCACCACGGCGGCGGAACGCGCGCGCTTTTCGGCCATCGCCTGAAAGATCGCGCCACCTGTCTCTTGCAACGCATCATAGAATGTCGCGTCGAGCATCTATACTCCCCTCCTCAACCTACGCAAACGCGCATACGCTGAGCGACTTGCTGATGGAGCGCAGCAATGTCGCTCATGTGCGAGACGTTGGGCGGGGTGAAGATTTTCTGCCCTCTCTACGGAAGAGCGGACTGTCCATGAAACAGGTGGGGCGATTTCACACGAGAGATCATGCTCGTCACGTCGGGCCAGCCTTCCTCGCCGTACCATTCGGGATCCTGCATCTCGGCGCCGGGCTTGCCGTGAAAGATGCGCTCGGCGTGTTGCCGCAGCCGCGTCTTATAGCGTTTGTCGCTGTGCAGGGATTCGTACGTGCCGAAATCGAGATCGAGCACGCCTGCCTCATCGGCCATATAGACATCGAAGCCAGGGTACATGATCGCGGCATAGGGGACGTCGTCCTCATCGATCACCATCACCGGATACTCGCCCAGCTCGTCTGGCTCGGTCACGGCGAAGATGCGGCGCGAGTCGGAGCCTTCGGGCAACAGAAAGCACTCGGGCAGCCGCTCATCCAGCCCAGCATAGAAGTTCAGATTCCCCTCGGTTCCGGTCAGTTGTTTGATCAGTTCGTAGTCGCGGCCAAACTCGTCATCGGCGATCTGGCCAATGGTGCGCGGGGAGAAGACCGGCGGCTCCAGCGACGAGAACCAGCCGAAGCTTTCGAGCCAGCCAGCGTCGAAGGCCAGCCAGCGCTTCAGACTTGGCGGCAGCGGCTTGCCACTGGGAAAGGTCAGCTGGGCGATCACCTCAGGCGCGAGCGGGCGCGGGTTTGGCAGCGGGTGGTCGCCACAGAATCCCGATATACAGTGCGGGTCTTCACGTACCCGGTCGATCACCAGATCGATGAGTTCAGCGCCCTGAGTAGTAAGGAGTTTTCCACGGGGTTTTCCACGCATGCTGGTCATATGCTCGTCCTCATCGCGCACTCGCCCATCCGGGGAGATGACCATCAACAACAGGCCTACCTGTTGGTTCTCCGCAGGGCGGCCCACAGCGGAAGGCCGCTTAACGGTTGATCTCCACGAGCAACACCCACGCCTCCTCGATGGCAAACGGATAGTAAGCAGCTATGAGGAACAGCACGAGCGCATCTCAGTCGAAGGTCGCTGGCTCCTGACGCAGAAGCTCCTGCGCCAACTCGCCGACCAGGTCGTAGCGGCCAAACGACGGCATGAGATAGCAGCCCTGGATCAGCCCACGTGAGCGCGCAGTGGTGATGACCTCGTGCGCCAGCGTGATGCCAACATCACGCGCGTGGTCTCCCGCCTCGCGCAGACGAGCGCGCACCTCTTCGGGAATATCGAACCCAGGCACCTCATTGTGCAGATATTCCGCCTGTTTCGAGCTATGCAGCGGAACCATTCCCAATATCATCGGCACGGGCATCGGCCCAAAGGCCGCACTGAAACGCTCCAGCGGCTCCATCGAATAGATCGGCTGCGTCATGATGAATTGGGCGCCTGCGTCCAACTTCTGTCGGAGACGGCGCATCTCGAGTTCTATCTCGGTGAGCTGCTCATCCTCGATCAGGCGCCTCTTCGCCTCGCCTCTCGCGACATCGATCAGTTTGCGCCGGGTGCGCTCCTGCTCGACATCGATCAACTCGTCACGCATATTGAGATTGAACGCCGCGCCATAATGGAAGTGCGCAGACATGCCCAAGCGCCGCGCCGCCCGCATCGATACCCCTCGTTCATGCCGCGCAGCACCCGAATCAACCCCACGGAATCGACATCCCAGACGCCCGTCAGGTTCGGATAATTGCCCGCATGCACCGGATCGCCGGTCAGGGCCAATATGTTATGCAGGCCGAGCGCGTGCGCGCCCAGCAGATCCGATTGGAGCGCCATCATGTTGCGGTCGCGGGTCGTCATGTGCAGGATGGTTTCCAGATCGAGGGTATCGTGTAACAGCCGCGCCAGCGCGATACAACTCATCCGCACCCGCGCCATCGGGCTATCGGCGATGTTGATGAACTCCACACCCCGTGTCTTCAGATAGGCGGCGCCATCGAGAATCTTCGACGGGTTCAGCCCTTTGGGGGGATCAAGCTCGATGCTGACGACGAACCGCCCGGAAGCGCAACGCTCGCTGGAAACGCGTGCCCTCGTCGGCGGAATCCGTGGGTTGGGCGCCGCCAGCAAAAGGCTCGCTCTCAGCAAGCGGCGTCGCGACGGCCCAGCTGCGCGCGGCGCTTTGTGGCTGATACCCAGCCAGGGCATCGCGCATGGCGGCAATATGGGCGGGCGTGGTGCCGCAACAGCCGCCAATCAGCCGGACGCCGCTCTCGGCGAACCGGCGCGCATACTCCGCGAAGTAGGCGGGCGTCGCGCCATAGAAGAAGCGGTTCTCGACCCGCTGAGGCAGCCCGGCGTTTGGCTGCGCCGAGAGCAGTGGTTCATCGTCGGAGTCAGGCGCAATCTGGCGTATCGTCGTCGCCATCCGCTGGACGATATCTTCGATGCCCGCCGGCCCCTGACTACAATTACTGCCAATCACGGCCACACCCAGGCCAGCCAGCGCGCGCGCCGCCGCCTCGGGAGTTTCGCCCGCCAGCGTCAGCGCATCCTCGCTGAAGGTCAACTGGGCGACGATAGGCAGATCGCCCGCCTCACGCGCCGCCAACACGGCCTGGCGCAGTTCGATGATACTGCTGAAGGTTTCGAGGATCAGTAGCTCGACGCCACCCTCCATCAGCGCCTCGATCTGCTCGCGGAAGACACCGCGCAGGATAGCCAGCCGTGGCTCGTCATCCGCAAGATCGGGAATCTGTATCTGCCCGGAGGGGCCAACGGCGCCCGCCACGAAGACCGCCTGCCCAGCGACCTCACGCGCCTCACGCGCCAGCTTCGCCGCCTGCCGATTGATCCGCTTCACCTCATCGCCGAGGCCATACGCGCCCAGCTTGACGGCATTCGCGCCGAACGTATTGGTCTCGATGATCTGCGCGCCCGCCAGAATGTATTCACGATGGATGCGCTGGATCAGTTCAGGGCTGGTCAGCACCAGTTCGTCGAAGCAGCGCCCATGCATCTGGCTCGCGCTCGCCCGCGCGTAGAGCATCGTGCCCATCGCGCCGTCACACAAGAGCGGCCCCTGTCGCAATCTCTCCAGCACCAGTTCACTCATACAATAATGACCCTGCGAAATCTAGAATACAGGCGCATACACTGCCTGATTGATGGCACACCTTGACATCTCGTGCGATTATAACACTCCCAGCCGCTACGTAACGGGCGAGGGTGGATCCGCGCATGATGCAGCAGAGAACAAACCCACTGTGACGCAATTCACTGAAAAAGCGGCAGGCGCTGTGGCACACTCAATGAGTTCAGAAACCGTAAACGCCGGAGTATATCCCGACAGAAAACCGACATCTGTGGACATGGAAATATGCTATGGCAACTATGATTCGCAACTAGCAGGCGCTTCCAGCGTATACCAGGCAGAGTGTTTAGCATCGGTATGGTGCGAGGTAAGAACAGATGAAGATCACTATGAGACGAGCGTAAGAGTTAGTCGCCCTCAGATGACAAGCGTTTGGGTGGGGTGCGTATACTATGCTGGCGGTGGCAGACATTACCACGGGCCGCCGGTAGATAGCAGGAGCAGGCAAATGGCATTGTGGCAGAGGTTCGTGAGGATGCAGGGCGGCTTGCGGGGACGACGGATCGGCATACGCGTGGCATTTGCCGCGCTCACACTGGCGACCGTCGCCGTGCTCACGCCGATTTCGAGCGCTCATGCGGCGAATATGATTGCCAATGATTCTGGTTACCCAGGGACATTCGGAGTCGATAGTTGCACGACGCTTGGAGCGGCGACGGGTGAATTGATGCCGGCGCAGTTCTATATCGCGGAGTTAGGCGCTGGCGCCTATAGCCTGGACTGCGTTCAGCAGGATGTTATGGGATTCGTCGGGCAAGACTACGTGCATGGCTATTGGGGGTTGAGTGGCCCGGATGGGCAGGCCGACCCCTACGCCTATGGCCAGCAACAGGCCAACAGCGCGCTCGAAGCCTGGCACAATATCCCTGGCATCGCCGGAATCACCATCTTTGCCGATGTCGAGTACGGATTCGGTGGCTGGGCGCAGCAACCGACACCAGACCAGCAGCTTCAAAACGTGCAACTCTTGAACGGCTTCCTCACCACCATTGCCGAGGCGCAGTTCATCCCTGGTGTCTACATCAACAACAACAATAAAACGACCTGGTTCCCCGCCGACTATATCTCGCAGGTGCCATTCGTCTACTGGGTCGCGGGCGGCCCACTCTCTGGCACGATGCCCGCCCCATGCGATCCCGTTGGCCTGACGCTGCCGCCGGTTGTGCATGGCTGGCAGTCATCCGTCTCGCTGGCGACGTTTGCGGGCCAGAAAGCGGAACTCTGGCAATACTGGCTGAGCGACTTTGGCTGCTCCGGCGACTTCATCTATACACCCCAGACCGGCTACCACGCCTTCCTACCGAACGTGTGACGCTAACCGCCGACTGACAATGATAATAGCCTCTCTCCACATCGGGGAGGGGCTATTTGTGTCTATCTGCGGATTGTTCTACCCACTCGCCAGGCGAAACAAACAAACGTACATTGGCATCGCGGGGCTGAAATGTTATACTTTACCTGCCTGCCTGCCTGTCTGTAGTAATCGAAGGGATGCGCAGCAGAGTTATGGTATAGACATCGCGCAGGCGCTATCCAGGCATTCTCAGGTACTTTTCGTGGCGATGAGCGAAGGATACACCTCATGGATGCGCAGACACTGCTTGCCCTCGAACTCTTCGGGTATTATCTGGCCGCCTGTCTGTTCTCCGCAACCATCGGCAACGTCTTCATCGGCGCGTTTCTGCGCTTTCTGACACAGTCCAAAGAAACCTCCTCGAAGCACCGCCGTCTGGCCAGCACGATGGGCAGCATCGAGCGTATCATGTATATCTCGTCGTTCTTGATCGGCAGGCCAGAGTTCATTGCCGTCTGGCTACTTGTGAAGGTCGCGGGCGATTGGGGAACCAGGCGCTCGGATGACGGGGAAGCGAAGAAGCTCCAAGATGATCCAGGCGTCTGGGTGGGCATTTCTCCCGATATATGATCTTTCTCATCGGCAACTTGCTATCCATCATGCTGGCCGTCGGACTTGCCATGCTGCTTCAGGGGTTGCTCCCACCATTCCCTTCATTGAGGCGCTGGACCCTGCCGACCTGATTGTTGGTCAACAAGCCAATGGACTCTCATTGGATGGAGCCGCCAACAGGAGCGGGCAAATGAACAGGACACGAGCATATGGCGAATCTCTGGCGCGAAGAACTGGTCTATGTAGCGACCGACGACAACATCCAGCTGGCGGGCGTGGTGATCTCACCCGCAGACGAGGCCGCGCGCCATAGCTGCATTGTCTGGATTCACGGCAACGCGGCAAGTTTCTATGACCGGCCCTATGTGCTGATAGGCCGCGAACTGGCGGCGCTCGGGTATACCATCGTGCTGGGCAACACACGCGGCCACGACATCGCGACGACGCTGTGGAAAGCAGATGACGATTCGCCGATGGCGGGCGGCGGTGGCAGCGGATGGGAGCGGATGGAGGATGCGCCACGCGACCTGGCGGCATGGGTCGATCTGGCGGCCACGCGGGAATCGGGCGTGGTGTTGCTGGCGGGGCACAGCAAAGGCGCGCAGAAGGTCATCCTCTATGCCGCCGAACAGCCAGCGGCGCGACTGGGCGGCATTGCGCTCATCTCCCCTGATCTGCACGGCATGCGTATCCCCGGCGAGTTGGAGGCCGCTCGCGCGCTGATCGCGGATGGGCGCGGCATGGAGACGCTGCCCGCGCAACCCTGGGCGCCGTGGTATCGCCAGAGCGCGCAGACCGTGGTGAGCCATGCGGAGGCCGTGGATCGCCTGTTGACCGCTGAGAACGGCAGGGGAGCCATTGCGTCCGTTGGCGTGCCGCTGCTCGCGACGTTTGGCGGGCACGAGCGGAGCGCGGAGGCTGACCTTGCGGCGATCCGTGACGCGGCGATCACGGCGCCTCACGTGGAGACGGCGATCATCGCGGAGGCGAATCACTTTTACAGTGGCCACGAAGCGGCGCTGGCGCGAACCATTGCGCAGTGGGCCAATACGTTCTAGCCAGCGCCCATACCAGTCCCGATGATGAGAACCAGATTGGACGTGCTCAAAACCATGTGATATGCTCACCTATGTATGTTCTATTATGTGCCTTTACGCGATGTCTTACACGGGCTATGAAGCACTTTTTGGGAAGTTTGCGCATAACGTTGGAGTCTCGACTCTTGATTCTGGCGCTTCTGATCAGCGGCGTGGTGTGGGGGTTCGTCTCTCCGAGGTCGTGTGTCTGCCTGAAGTTGTAGTTTGTCCGGGTATAGATGTTGCGTTTATTGCCTGAAATGCGCAGGAGTTTTACAGTGAACGACGAAATAGCTCTGTTTATCGACTTCGAGAACATTCGCTACAGCATGATCAACGTGCAGCACCGCGAGCCTGATCCGCAGGAACTGATCGGCATTGCCCGTCGTTTCGGCACGATCATGGTTGCTCGCGCCTACGCCGACTGGACACGCCAGCCGGAGTTTTTCAAAGGTAGCCTGATGGCTGCGATGATTGACCGCGTCGATTGTCCGGCGAAGGTGCGCGAGCGATTCCGCCAGAACAACGGCGCGCCTTATAATCCTCAGGCAAACTTTTATGAGCGCCGCGATCCCCACCCATCCGAAGAAGATACCTACGCCGACGATGACGAGCAGGATCTCGATGAGCAGCCAGCGGATATGTATCGCGATGAGGCAATGGCATCGGGAGCGGATGCCGAGGGCAACCCGGATTTTGTCGACGAGGATTCAGCGCGCGACGAACACGCCGCACTGAATGGGCGGGCCGATGAGGCCGACGACGATGATCTGGACGATGACGATCTCGAAGATGGCGAGCAGCAGGAACCGCTAGACTCCGGCTATAACTTCAACAACAATAACAACAATTTCTACCAACCACAGCAGCAGCAACAGCAGATTATCACCCAGAGCACGGTCGATCTCAACATGCTCATGGACATGATCGAGACGGTGTTCGACCGCCCCTCCATTGGCACCTTCATTTTGATGAGTGGCGACCGCGACTTCACCCGTATCTGCGCCCGCCTCAAGTTACGCCTCAACAAGCGCGTGATTGTCGTCGGCATCCCTGGCACCGTGAGCCGCGACCTGATGTCCGCCGCCGATCAGTTCCTGCCGCTTGGGATAGGCGGAGCGGCCTTCTCGCCGCAGATGTCGAATCATCGCGGCATAGCGCCACATACGGCCAGCTACGGCCCGGCGTTCGCGATGCCCAGCGGCCCGGTGATGCCAGATGAGCAGGGCTTCATCCAGTTCCTCGACTATATCGACCGTCACTGGTCGTGGCGCACCGTCAACGGCGTCGCGAACTTCATTGGCGACCCCTACAATCCGAAGAACCGCTTCCGTGGTCGGCTGACGCGCGACTCCGCCCGCGATCTGCTCCAGGTCTGCGTGGATGATGGCATCCTGCTACAGACCCCCGACCCCAATAATGGCGAGAATCTCCGCCTGAACCGCGATCATCCGGTCGTCATCATGACGCTGAGCGACGCGGTCGGCCACCAACCGTGACCGCTGTGGCGGGTGTGACGGGCGCGGGATCGAGCAGGCGTCGGCGTGTGCTGGCGGTCGATGTCGGCACCGGAACGCAGGATATCCTGCTCTTCGAGAGCGACCGCACCATCGAGAACTGTTTTCAGATGGTGATGCCCTCGCCCACAGTCATCGTCGCCGAGCGCATCCACCGGGCGACCGCCGAGGGGCGGCCTGTGCTGCTGACCGGACGCACGATGGGCGGCGGTCCCTGTGGCTGGGCGGCGCGCGACCATGCCCAGGCTGGCTTCCCCTGCTACGCCACCCCAGACGCCGCCCGCACCCTCGACGACGATCTGCGCATGGTCGAACGCGAGGGGCTGATCGTCGTGGATGACGCCGAGGCGATACAGATTCGCGAGCGGGAGGGCGCAGCGGCTGGTCGAGGTGACGATGCGCGACTTCGATGGCGCCGCGATCCGCGCCGCGCTGACCGCGTTCGGCGTTGACCCGGTGGTGGATGCGGTGGCCGTCGCCGCCTTCGATCATGGCGCCGCGCCGCCGGGCGTGAGCGACCGCCGCTTCCGCTTCGACGCCATCACCGAGCGCGTGCGCCAGCGCCCCGATGCGCTGGCCTTCGCCTATCGCGCCGCAGATTTGCCCAGCGACCTGACACGCCTCGCGGCGGTGGCCGCCGATGCCGCATTCTATTGTGATGGCAATACGCCGGTCTTCGTGATGGATACGGGCGCGGCGGCGCTCGCGGGCGCGCTGGAAGATCCGGTGGTGCGCGGCCACGAGGAATGTCTGGTCGCCAACATCGGCAACTTCCACACGCTCGCCTTCCATCTGCGCGATGGGCACATCCTCGCCCTCTTCGAGCATCACACGGGCCTGCTCGACCGCGCCAAACTGGAGGGCTATCTGCGCGACCTGGCGGCGGGCACGCTGACCAACGAACGCATCTTCGACGATAGCGGCCATGGCGCGCTCACCCTCGACACCCACACCCCCACAAACGGCGCGATCCCCTTCCTGGCGGTGACTGGCCCCCGCCGCGAACTGCTGCGCGGCTCGATCGCTCGCCCCCTATGAAGCGACGCCCCATGGTGCTATGATGCTGGCGGGCTGCTTCGGGCTGCTGCGCGCGGTGGCGGCGCTCGACGGCGACTTCGCCCCGGCCATCGCGGGCGTGCTGGGCGAAGGGTAACCAACCTTGTCTCAATTACGGATTCGAGGAAGGGGTGCTATGTCCACGAACCAGCTGTCACTGGCGCGCGCCAGAGCCAACATCGGCCTCGTCCCGCTCATCCTTGCCGCCGCGCAGACCATTCTGCTCTACCTGACGACCAGTTCGCTGCTCGTCCTTAACACCATCTATGGCTGCTCGTCCCTGTGTGGCACAGGTGGACAGCGTCTCGTGCCACTGATTGCGGCGGTCTTTGGCGTCGCCATGTTCGCGCTACCCAGCGTCATCGGGGCATTCAGCCGCTCGTGGCGGAGCGCGCTCGTATTGGCGACGCTGCCCTGGTGGATCGCGGTCATCGCTCACGCGGGCACGCTGCTCTCGCCGTATATTGGCCTTGGCGGGCAATGCGCAGGGTGGCCGCTTCGACGCGCCGTTCTGGCTGAGCGCGAGCCATCTGCCGCTGCTGCTGGCCTCGCTGGCGCTCTTCGCCGCGCTGGGCATCCTCGGCTGGCTGGCGCGCCGTGCGTTTACGGGCGAGTAGTGGCGTACATAACTCACATCTGGTAGCAGGCGCTACAGACACGACAATGGCCCCAGTTGCCAGCGGTGGAGATGGGGCCATCGGACGCATTGCAGTTCTACACGAGCGCCTTGCGCACGGAGATGTTGCGCTTATTCCTCATCCTCGGATTTGTGATCGTGGCTCGTCGAGCCACCTTTGCGGCCAGCAACCCGTGCCTCGTCGCTGGTCCACTCGTGGGCGGTGCCCTGTTCATGCGCGGCGCGTCCACCTCGCCTGGCAATCTCACGTTGCTTCTCGCGATCCATCGACGCGAATCCGCGACCGCGACTCTTGTGTCGTTCTCCCACAGCGCGTTGTGCCATGTCGAACATCCTCCCGTCAGCGTGTGTCTCTGGGATACCCCAGAGTACCGCATTGTCGTATTGGGCGGCAAACACGCCCGTCTGCTCACAGTCTGCCTGTAGCCATGTAGTGTTGTAACAGCACAATCTGGGCCAACGTCAGCTATTCGCGGGCACGCGCCCCGGTTTGACCCCGCGGGATAAGCGGACTATACTGACGTATGACCGCCACACCGTCTTTCCCCGGCGCAGCGTCGCGCCGGAATCCCCGCCGGAGGTTATCGCTATGGTGCAAGCTTCATCCAGCGCAGCAGGCAACCCCGCACAGAACCTGCCAGAACAGTATAACGTCACCGCCGCGTTTCTCGACGGCGCGCTCGCGCAGGGATGGGGCAATCGCCCCGCCATCCGCACGCAGACAGAGGTGGTGACGTACACCCAATTGGCGGAACAGGCGAACCGCGCGGGCAACGGCCTCAGCGCGCTGGGCGTGGAGATGGAGCAACGGGTGGCGCTGCTGCTCTACGACTCTCCCGAATTCGCCGCCAGCTTCTTTGGCGCCATGCGTCTCGGCGCGGTGGCTGTGCCCTTCAATACGCAACTGCGCCCGCAAGACTATCTCTACCTGCTCAATGATAGCCGGGCGCGGGTGCTGGTGGTGGAGTCCGATCTCTGGCAGCAAATCGCCGCGCTACGACGAGAGATGCCCTTCCTGCGGCATGTCGTGGTCGTGCGCCGTGGCGATGTGGCGGCGGCTCGCGACCCCAACACCGTAGACTTCGCCGCGCTGCTCGCTGGCTCATCGGCGACGCTGGCCACCGCGCCCACGACGCGTGACGACGCCGCCTTCTGGCTCTATAGCTCCGGCAGCACGGGCTTCCCCAAAGGATGCGTTCACCTGCAACACGACATGGAATACTGTGTCGAGGCCTATGCGAAACCGATTCTCCAGTTGACGCCCGACGATATCACCTTCTCGGCCGCCAAGCTCTTCTTTGCCTATGGGCTGGGCAACGGCCTCTACTTCCCGCTGGCGGCGGGCGCGAGCGCCATCCATTTTGCGGGGCGTGTCACGCCAGACGCGCGCTTTCCAGGTGATCGCGGAGCAGCGCCCGACGATCTTTTTCGGCGTGCCCACGCTCTACGCCGCCATGCTGGCGCTGCCCGACGCGGCGCAAAAATACGATACGTCGTCGCTACGGCTCTGCGTCTCCGCGGGCGAGTCGCTGCCCGCCGACCTGTTCACCCGCTGGCGGGATCGCTTCGGCGTCGAGATTCTCGATGGCATCGGCAGCACGGAGATCCTGCACATCTTCATCTCAAATGTCGCCGGGCAGGTTGTGCCGGGCAGCTCTGGCCAGCTCGTGCCGGGCTATGAGGCGTCGATTGTCGATGAGTATGGCGAGTCCGTGCCACGGGGCGAGATCGGCAATCTGCTGATCGCGGGCGATAGCATCTGCTCGCAATACTGGAATAAGCACGAGCGCTCCAAGGCGACGATCACCGGACGCTGGATCGCCACGGGTGACAAGTATTATCAGGATGAGCAGGGCAGCTACTGGTATGGCGGGCGCTCGGACGACATGCTCAAGGTCAGCGGCCAGTGGGTCTCGCCGGTCGAGGTGGAGGCGGCGCTGATCGCCTATCCTGCCGTGCTGGAGGCGGCGGTCGTCGGCGCCGAAGATAACGATGGGCTGGTGAAGCCCTACGCCTTCGTCGTGCTCCAGGCGGATCAGCCCGCCTCCGAGGCGATGCGTGAGATGCTCAAGCAGCACGTGAAGTCGACGCTGCAACCCCACAAATATCCGCGCTGGATCTCGTTCGTGCCGGAGCTGCCCAAGACGGCGACGGGCAAGATTCAGCGCTACCGCCTACGCGAGCAACTG
>CAVPDP010000002.1:0-185534 GCA_963702665.1 uncultured Chloroflexia bacterium | reverse complement strand
CGGACCGACCGCCTCTCGGCGCTCATCATGGGCGGATTTCCACCGCTCGAAGGGCCGTACACGGAAATGCTCCGTGTCACCATCGCGGCCAATGAGATGGCGCACGACCCTTCTGATCCCCCACCGACCGCGCAAGTGTCAGGTGAAACGGATGACGACGAGTGGTCGTCCGTAGCTTTGTCGAAGGATCAGACGCGGCAGTTCGTCACGTTGTATCAGGCGCTGCAAGGGTTCGACGACCGGGCTGCTCAGGCGCGGATCATCTGTCCTCGCCTCTGCTTCGTCGGCTCGGCGGACGAGATACAGTACGGCGAGAAGTGGGGTGGCGTACTGGTGAGCCTGGCGGGGCCAGTGATACGCGAGCGCGCGCAACTCGAAGCGCTTGGCTGGGATGTGCGCGTGCTGGAGGGCCTCGATCATACACAGGCGATGCAGGCGGCGCAGGTTGTGCCGCTGCTGCGTTCGTGGCTGGCTCAGGCGACAGCGCTGCCCTCGGCATGAGCTTTTATGGGCGCCGCGCCTGAGGAACTGCGGAACCAATGTTGACGCTCACTTCGCGGATACTTGACCGGCGGCTGCTTATGCGGTAGGATGGAAGTGTTCTGCGGGAGTGGCGCAGTGGTAGCGCAATTGCTTCCCAAGCAATGGGTCGCGGGTTCGAATCCCGTCTCCCGCTCCAGACTGACTGGGGCGTTATTCCATCAGGAATGGCACGCTAAATATGGGTCGGATTGAAAGCGAAATGTCTTTCAGTTCGGCCCAATATTATTGTTCAATGGGTTCAAACATTGTTGGCTCCAGTAGCATGCTAATCATCCCCATGTCCGTCCGCACTGTGCCCCTTCGGACGAAGCGAACCCGGCGTTGGCGTGGGTCGCTTGGCGCCTGTGTTGTCGCCTGCTACGCGCCTGTCTCGGCGTCTGGCCCGCTGGCGTTATTTCTTAGCCGCTGGGCCGTTTAACGCTAGGGGTGGAAAACGGGTGGATTGCCCAGTGTCGCCATCCCTCGGAGGAAACACAGGGACGTATGCGATCACTTCGCCCGCAGCTAGAAGACCTGCGCACCCGCTTCATCTCTGCCATCGCCGGACGCGAAGGCCGCTCGCGCCAAATCATTGTCGCCGCGCTCTCCGCGATCTGCTTGTTCGCAGTGGCGGCCACAGCGCTGCTCTTTGCCGCGCAGAGCGCTCCACAGGCCAACCGAAATCTGGCGCAGTCGTCAACCGCTACGCTCTATGCTGCCACACTGACGCCGACAGACTCGCCAACGGCGACACCACAGCCAACGAAGACCACGACCGGCGGAGGCAAGACCGTATCAGGCAAGCCCGTCAGCGTGCCGCATCCCCCACCACCACCGCCTCCACCGCCTGCCACACCAACGGCGACGCCCTGCGCAACGGCGACGCCAGTTCCCACGGCTACCGCGACCAGCGATGCGACCGCCTCGCCTATGACATCATCAGGCAATGTGTCGCTGGCTGCGCTCCAGGTCAACTCCTGCACGCCCTGTGGCCAGAATAGCGGCGGCAATCCGAGTCAGTCGCAGATTCGCGCCGCGCTGAACGCCGCCGCCAGCCTCTATGGCCTGCCACACAACCTGTTGTATGGGTTCGCATGGCAAGAAAGCAAGTGGCATCAGGATGTTATGGCGTGCGATGGCGGCGTCGGATTGATGCAAATCCAGTACTACTACGCCGACTACTTCAATCACTCCAGTGTGCTGAACGCCAGCGGCTGTGGTGTCTCCGATACCAGCTACGATATCTATACGCTCAGCGGCAATGCGAACCTCGGCGCTAAGGTCGTCAAGTATCTCTCGTGCTACTATATGCGCATCGCATCCGGCAAATATCAGGCGGCTGGGAGCGGTTTCCCCGATACAGCGAGCAATCCGAGCCTCTGCGCCACGCTCTACGCCAACAATACGAACGGACCGACGACAACGCTGTACCAGGATCTGCCGTCGTCGGCGTCGGACGGCTGGAGCTGCCCACTCGACCCTACCCAGGGGCTTACGAGCGCTGAGGTGCTTGACTATAGTGTAAGCGCCTATAACGCCGGGCAGACAGCCATCTACAACTGCGGTTGTGTTCCGAATCTCGGCTACGTCGGCGCTGTCGAGTATTGGACCAGCCAGTTCCAGCAGGGCGCGCTGCCTTAGGAGCCAGCCGTCGTAGCCCTCAGAAATTGGGCGATAGCCAGGTTTTCGCGGCCATCGTCGCCTTCACCTTCGCGATATAGTCAACCGCGCCCTGGGTGTACCACCAGCCGCTATACCACCGACCGAGGCAGCCCCAGATGTCGCCAGCGGCATAGCGCGCATAGCCGGGAAGAGGCGTGCCCTGGCTCAGATAGGTGGTCCAGCCTTCGTAGCAGGCTCGCAAGATGCCATAGGCATATTCCGCGCTGAAGGCGGTGTCGGTCTGAGCCATCGGGAAAGCGTCCTTAAAAAAGAGCCACTTGACCTGGAGGATGCCATAGCTCTGGTTACACCCAGAGCCATCCCACATGCTGGCTAAACAGTTCTGTGGGTCGGTGGTATAGTCGCCTGCCGTGCTCTGATTCCAATACGATTCGATCACAGCTTGCGCACGCACCATGTTAGGATCGAAGCCCCATTTGCAGGCGACCCATTGTAAGATTTCGTCGGTGGTTCCGGTGAAGTTGCCCGTGATCTGTCGCCGTAGCGCATCGGCCTTCGGATCGAGACCCACCGCCGCTCCCCACGGGCCGACGCCCGCAAGCTGCTTCGCCGTTGGCACACTCGAATTCGCGGCGTGATTTTGTGGGCGTGGTTCCCACGATGATCGGTGAACACGCGCCGCGCATGTTGCCTCGCTCGGGAGTGGCGAGCCGGGTGGCAGCGTGCCAGACTGGCTCGCTGGTGGTGAGCCTGGCGTCTGAGTTCCTGATGGGTGTGATGGCGTCGCCGCTGCGCTCGTGCTCGCCGGTGTGTGTGTTGGGCTTGGCGCTGTCCCCGCAGTCGCGCCTGGCGGCAATCCATTGCCAGCCCCTGTCGCCGAATCGCACGCCGCGAGGAGCGCCACCAGCACGAGACACGCCAGATTGATGAATACGAGGCGCTTCCTTGGCCTGTACATGGGAACCTCACCTGAGAAAGCGCCTGCCTGGCGCGGGCGCCTGGTTGGGATGCCGTTGTGAAGATGTCCGTGAAGGTGTATGGTAGCACGTGGCGCGAAGGCCGCCACAGAGGTACTATGCCAGCAATGTGACGGCGTTGTGGGGAGAGGGCGGCAATCGGTGGCGCGTAGCAATCAGCGGAGATCTATCCTCCTCATGGGTGAGCCGCCATCGTCATGGCTGCACGTGGTTTTCCATGGGTCAGGCGGTCGCTGGCTGAGCGGCAAGCACATAGCCAACACCCATCTTCGTGAGCAGGTAGCGCGGATGCGCGGGATCGTCTTCGATCTTGCGCCGGAGTCGGTTCATATTCACCTGGAGCAGATGGCTTTCACCCATATACTCCTCGCCCCATACATGTTCGAGCAAAAGATCCTGCGTAACGATGCGGCCAGCATTCTGCGCTAGATAAGCGAGCAGGCGATATTCGATGGGCGTAAGCTCTATCTCCTGATCCCTCAGGGAGACACGGTGTTGCGCGAAATCAATCGTTAGCTCGCCCAACGTAACGACTGGGCGCACGGTTTGCCCTTCCTGGCTGGTGGCGAATTGCGAACGGCGTAGCACCGAGCGCACCCGTGCCAGCAATTCCTCGACGCTGAACGGTTTTGTCAGATAATCATCGGCGCCGAGATCCAGCCCGTGGATCTTATCCTGGTCCTGACCACGGGCCGTCACCATGATAATCGGAACACTGGAAAATTCCCGGACACGTGCGCAGACGGTGAAGCCATCGAGCTTGGGCATCATGATATCAAGGATTGCCAGATCGAACTGCTGCGCTTCAAGGTGCTCTAGGGCCTCCTGCCCGTCGATAGCAGTGACGACCTCATAACCCTCCAACTGAAGATTGCGGGCCACGAGCCGCAGTATCTGCGGATCATCATCGGCGGCCAGGATAGCTGTTTTCTTCGCGGGCATGTGGCAAACATCCTTTCAACACAACGTCTCTATGATCTCACACTGAGGAATCGTCGCCTGGCTGCGCCAGCGGCAATGTCATAGTGAAGACACTCCCGGCGCCAGGCTCACTCTCTGCCCAGATAGCGCCGCCCTGCAACTCCATGATTCGTTTGCAAATCGCTAGCCCAAGGCCAGCGCCGTCTACTTCTCGCGTCAGGCGCGTATCAATCCGATAGAACCGGTCAAATACGCGACGTAGATGCTCGGGCGGTATGCCCATTCCGCTGTCACGAACGCTGATGGTAAGTCTCTTGCCGTCAGCCTGGAGCGTCACCTGGATGATGCCGCCACCTGGTGCGTATTTGACCGCATTTTCCAGGACAATGTCTAGCGCTTCCCGTTGCAATCGCAGGTCGGCCAGCGCGAGTGGCATGCTTTCCTGCCTTGGCGCGACAAATGTGTAGGTATCTCCCCTCGGCGTACCTGTCTCCCAACGATGCTCGGCGGCGAGGAGCGACTCTTTGACGAGATGTACGACATCCACCGGAACGAGGGTGGCTGTCAGTGTCCCAGCCTCTAAACGCGCCAGTTCCATCAAGCGTGAGATCAGCGTTTCCATGCGGTCACTGGCATCACCGATGGCCTGCAAGAACTCGTCCCGTTCCGCGCGCCCAAGCCTGTGGCCGTGGCGTCGCAGCGTCGCGGCGTAGCCTTTGATCGCGGCCAAGGGGCTGCGCAATTCGTGGCTGATGGTCGCCAGGAATTCGGTTTCCAGTCGCCCAGTTTCATAGGTGGCGTCTGGTAGCGTTGTCGGTGGGTGATCCTGCTCCTCGTCAGTTGTATTCTCGGACATGTGCTTCACCCGCTCAGTAGGTTTCTGAATGACCATATCGTTTTCACTATCGTTCGCGCAGCGGCTAGAAACGCGCCAGGTTTCTGTATCAGAATAGCTACGGCTCGTCACAGCGCCGTCACACATCAGCGGAAGACATCACAAACGCATCACAAACCGCCGCAATGTCGGGAATGTCAGTGTTTGTGCTTTGGGGCGCTCTGGCTATAGAATGCAAATAGCCGTGACACCTCGCGATCTCTTTCACGGGGACGCGGAAAGTACACGGCGCGAGTTGAATATTTGGGGCAACTCTGTGAGATGCGCGTGAAAAACGACCACAAGACACATCCTGACGCCGCGCCCTACCAGACGCCTGTGACGCAATCCGCCGCACAGACATCACGTTCTCGCTCGCTGTGGCGGCGGCTGCGACGGCGCTGGCCTGGCGCGCCGGTCATTGGCAACCTCGCGCATGCCGCGCGTGCGCATGCTCGTCGCACCTGGAAATCACCGGCGGTCTCCGGTTGGTGGCTCACGATCTCACGCTGGAGCAAAAAGCCGTATAGTGGGCTGATTACGCTGGTCACTGGTAGTGTGCTGATCACGCTGCTGATGTGGCTCTCCACGCGATTCTTCATAGTGCCCAATCTGGGCGCTGTCTATATCCCACTGATTGCGATGCTTGCCTATTACTGGCGCTGGCGTCTGGCAATCGCTGGCTGTGTGGTGCAACTGTTGTCGGTCTATTTTCTGGTGCTGCCACCGGGGGTGGGATTCAAGGCTCTCGACATACATACAGGCGCGCAGCTTCTCGTGCTGGCCGCTATCAGCGTCTACGTCCTATTGCTCGTCCAGCTGGCCAGGAATCGTCGCAATGCGGCGGAGCGTGAGGTGGCGCGCTTTGCGGCCCTGAATACCGTCGGGACGGCGCTTTCGGGTGAGTTGCACGAAAGCCAACTGCTCCACCTCATTGCGCGTACGGCGTGTGATCTCACTGGGGCTGGTTTCGCTGCGTTCACGCTGCGCCCGGTGGATGCGATGGGCCAGCCGCTTGGCCCCGCCGAGGGAAGCCACTTCCATCTGGCGGCTGTCGTCGGCGCAACGCCGGAGGAAGAGGAGCTTTTTCGTCGCGTGCCGCTGGGCGGCGAAGGTATACTCGCCCCCATTTTTCGCCACGGTGTGTCGGTGCGCGTGGATGATGCTCTGGCGCTCGCGCCAGCAAGCCATCACGCCGCTATGGAGGATACGGCTCACGCGGGGCATGGCGGAGACGGCCAGGCGCCTCGCGAATCACCGCGCGACATCGCCCGCCGACAGGCGTCCGCCTATGCGCACGGAAACGCGACCGTCAACGATTTGCGCGTGGTAGGTGTGCCGCGTGGGCATCCCGTCGTGCGCAGTTTCCTGGGCGCTCCTTTGCTGGATCGCGAGGGAAATGTCCGCGGCGGATTGTTGCTTGGGCACATTGAGCCTGAGCGCTTCACCAGCGATGATGAGACGCTGCTCCAGGCGCTGGCCGCGCAAGCCGCAGTGGCTCTGGAGAATGCGCGCCTGTATCATAATGCGCAGTCGCAGGCTGAAGAACTCAGCGCGGTCTTCGAGAGCATCACCGATGGCGTGATGGTGTATGACCATCAGGGCAATTTGCTCCATGAAAACCACGCCGCCGCCACTATTCGCGCATTCCTCAGCCCGTCGACGGGAAGCTCGCCCGTGGCCGATGTGCTCAATCAACTGACCGCTGACAGGGGCGGCATTGGTAACCAGGGCGCCTCTGTGGCCTTCTCACTGACCGATATCCACGGCGATGCCCATGAATATGTGGTGAGTGTCTCGCCGCTCCAGGCGATGTCTGCTGATGAGGGATTGGCGGCGCTCACTCAGCCGCTGGATCTGAGCGACGCTGATACGGTGGGCGGCACCGTGGTGGTGTGGCATGAAGTGACCGAAACCCGCAAACTCCTGGCTGAACAGCAGGCCCTTGCGGAGGCCGAGGCCAGGCGTATGCTCCTTCAGAAAGTGATCGATGAGCTGCCAAGCGCGGTGTATCTGGTGCGTGGGCACGATGCGCGGCTGGTATTAGCCAACCACGCTGCTCAGGAGACGTGGGGAGCGCACTGGGCCGAAGGGCAGACGATGGCGGACTTTCTCGCCAGCAGCGGTACGCAGATGGTCAGCAGTGGGGGCCGCCCGCTGGATGTCGACGAACTTGCCACTGCTCAGGTGCTGCGTACCGAAGAATCGATCCACCATTATCAGGAGGTTATTCGACGGCCCGATGGCAGCGCGCTCCCGGTGCTCCTGAATGCGGTCGCGCTCGACCCGCACATGTTGGAGGATTCCCAGCTTTCGACGGCGAGCGCTGCGGCGAACCATTCCATTGAGCGTGTCGCACTGGTGGTCTTGCAAGATGTCACCGCCATCAAAGAGGCTGAGCGGGTGAAGGATGAGTTCATCGCGATTGCGGCCCATGAGCTTAAGACGCCAATGGCGGCGGTCAAGGGCTACGCCGATATGCTGGTGCGCCATACCACGCACGATGGTGGCCCAGGCGCGCTGGAGCCGTGGCAGGTGGAGGCGCTCGAAACGATTGACCAGGCGACCAATCGTCTCGTGGAGTTGACCGAGGATCTGCTCGATGTTGCCCGGCTCCAGGCCGAGCGGCTCCAGTTGCATATCGAGCCGCATGATCTCATCGCTCTGGCGCGCCGTGTGATGAAGCGCTTCGGCATGGCGAGTGACCGCCATACACTGTCGCTGGCAGCCACCGATGAGTTCGTTGTGGCGGCGCTCGATGTGCGGCGGACGGAGCAAATTGTGGGCAATCTGCTGAGTAATGCCATCAAATACAGCCCTGAAGGCGGCCCCGTCACGATCACCATTGAGCAGGGTGAAGCGACTGGTGTCGCGAAACTGTCTGTGCGCGATGAAGGCATCGGCATCCCGGTCAATCAGCAGGGGATCCTCTTCAATCGCTTCGCGCGCGCCGACAATGCGCGTGAGCACGGAATCTCTGGCACCGGGCTGGGGCTTTACCTCTGCCGTGAATTGGTTGAACTTCAGGGTGGGCGCCTCTGGTTTACGTCTCAAGAGGGTTGTGGCAGCACCTTCACCATGTCATTGCCGCTGGCGCACGAAAGCCCATGATCCAGGTATGGTAGACCAACCACAGTGAGCCACAGACGCGCCACAGACGGCCTCGCCCCCTCCACGACACTGGGGAGAGGGCGAGGCTTGCGTTCACCTATGGCCTTCAACACGTCGGGATGCGAACGCCAGACAGCGTGTCTATGGCGTGATCTCGAGCACACCCAGTGCGCCAGCGCTGGCATTGGCGAACATGTGTGTCACGAATGGATACTGGCCTGCCGCTGGAATGGTCAACTCGACCACCTCTCCGCCGCCAGGTGGGATCGTGACTGTCTGGTTGCCTACTGTGCGGTTCGCGGGGTTGCCGTCCGCGTAGGCATTCGCGAAGATCGCTCCGATGACGTGGAAGGCCGAGAACTCTGACGGTCCCGCGTTGACCACGAAGATGCGCACGCGCTCGCCGACCTTCGCAGTGAGGGGAGCATCCTTGTACTGGTTGGCGAAGCCATTGAAGACCACATAGTCGGGCTGTACCGTCATTGCTTTGTTGTTATCGAACGAGTAGCTGCCATCGGATAGCTTGCGGGTGTAGAACTCGCTCTGCACCAGGACATACTCGTGCGCAGGCGACCAGCCGTTGGCCGGGTCGACGATGATCGCGCCATACATGCCGTTGGCGAGGTGTTCGATCACTGGTGGCGTGCCGCAGTGGTACATGAAGACGCCGGGATAATTCGCCTTCCAGGTGAAGGTGAAGCTTGTGCCAGCCTTGACTGCCTGATAGTTGACATTCCAGGGTGTCTCGGCGGCGTGGAAGTCTATCGAGTGCGCCATTCCAGTGTTATTGACGAGGGTGAAGTTGACCGTTTGCCCCTGTCGCACACGGACGACCGGCGCTGGAACGGTTCCATTAAACGTCCAGGCGTGGTAGGCGATGCCTGGCGCGATGCTGATGAGCGACTCCTCGGCGACGAGCTTCACATCGACGGTGTTGCCCTGAGGCGTTGCCGGAGCCTCAGCGTCATACGTCTTATGCGCTGGCACGGCGATGGCTGGCCCGGAGGCGCCTGTGGTCGACGTTGCGGAGGAGTCTGGTGTGTTGCTGGCGGCAACGGGGGCGGGAATGCCTGTTACCGACACGACGAACATGGCAATCAG
Organism: uncultured Chloroflexia bacterium; assembly: GCA_963702665.1. GTDB lineage: Bacteria > Chloroflexota > Ktedonobacteria > Ktedonobacterales > JADMIN01 > DAHUXT01. The sequence continues at coordinate 176,405 of CAVPDP010000002.1, read as the reverse complement.
CGCAATGGCGGTGAATGTCGCGAAGATGATTTCGGCTGGCGACCCGCGCCAGAATCCCTGGCCTCTGCGCGGTTGTGTGGCGGGACTAGCGAAGTACGTAGTGGGCGGCGTCTCGGGCTTCGAGGTAGGCGCCGACTCAGCGGCGACGGATTCTGGAGTTACTGGCTCTGGAGTCGCTGGGCGTCGGTGGATTGAGGACATCCTGCAGTCGGTTGAGGCATATGAACGCTCTCTCTCGTGTTCGGGATAACGCCGCTCTGCGCACTGCAAGCGGCAGTCTCCGCACCTGTTGTTTCTAGCATCGGGCGCTGCGCTCACAGGCATGTAACAATCGGCGCGCGGGAGGTAACAAATCGCTCACAGTACGCTATCCTGGCGGTCGCGTGTGCTGTTGGGGAGCATGTCACCGGGCCGCGCCAGGCCTGACATAGCGGGCTTTTAGTCGTCAGTCTGGCCAGCCTCACGGCGCATTGTCGATGGGCTGCTGGTGTGCTATTCTCCGGCTGACATGCGGCTGGAAAAGCGTATGTGTGGAACCACTCAAGGATGTAAGATTGATCGAAAACGGAGGTGCGCCGCCATGCGAACACAGTTCCTGGTGAAGCGCGTGACGCGATGGCTGATTTTGGCCGTGATGGCTGTTGGTCTGGCGTGGGTGTTCACTGCCTGTGGCGCGGCGGCGGATACCGGCCCCGTCCACGACGTGGCGTCGCTTCAGGCCCACCTGCGCGCGCAGGGAGCGAGCGCTGAACTGGCAGGCACAGTGAAACACCCGTTTTTCGTCGTCTCTGGTCAGATCATGGTCGTCAATGGCCAGGATATCGAAGTATTCCAATACGCCGATGCCAAGGCGCTCGCCGCCGATACCCGCAATGTCGGACCAGACGGCTGTATCGGCACGGTTGGCGGTGGCATGCTCGATGCCTGGGTCGCGCCACCACACTTCTACAAGAGCGAGGGCGTGATGGTCATCTATCTCGGCAGCGACGCCAAGATGCTCCAACTGCTGACGAGCGTCATGGGAAAGCAGTTCGCGGGGAAGTAACCCGCATTGTTCCTCGATAAGAACACCGCATAGCAGGTTTTTGTGCGGAGTGGCGCACGATGAACGAGCGGGAGCAATGTGGTAACATTTTATGTCGTATAACACGCATAGATACTGACACTTTTGATAATATATTATTGGTGTTGACAATGGATTCTATTCGTGATATGATCCTTCTTGACAGCATCGAGTGTCTTCCCCTCACTCCCAGTCTGCTCTTTTGATTGTTCTATGGGTGTTGTTGGCTCTTGTTGCCAGCATCCAGCGCCGTTTTGCGTGGCAGGCCAATTATCTGGGGTTCGCGGCTGAGCAAGCCAGGCCCGTTCGGGCGAGATTTGTTTGTCAGTCGCCGCTAGTTGTCACATTGATGTCAACCTCGTAGATCGTCCGCATCCTTTTGTTGAGGCGGCGTGAAGTGTCTTCACGCCCGGTGTTTTGTCGTGGCTTGCGATTCTACTTTGCAAGCGTGGTAGCGCTGCAATAATTCTAGCGGCGCCAAGGGAGTACACTGTCATGAGGAAATCACTCGAATCTCGTCCCCGTTTGAGCGTGTTCGCACGCATGCTCGTGGCGTCAGCGCTGCTTTTAGCGGGCTACGCTGGGATGCAACTGGCCCCAATCGTCCATTCGACGACCAGCGCCGCGCAGCATGGCCAACTCGCTATAGAATGCCCATCTGTGACGACCCACTGCTAATCGGGTGATGAGCGGGAACCTGACGATTCGCCCCGGCTACTCTACACAGCATATGTTGAGGTAGAGAGTTGGGGCGTTCTGCGCACTCACACAAGGTATTGCTTCTTCCTTCTGATCTGTTATACTCGCCTGAACATCGATGGTTTGATAGGCGGAGGTGGCATCCTATGAATGAAGATCAAAGCAATCCGATCTATAGGAGCGATCGCCTTCTCTACTCCAGGCTCATCGATGAACCTTTTGATGACAAATACCTGGCTTATCAGCAAATTCTCGACCGTGCTTATAAATTCATGGATGAGGGCAATCTTCTTGAAGCATGCGCGCTTCTTGAGGTGGAGACAGATTTTGACAAGTCACTCTATCAGTTAGTGCGAACAGAGTATATTATCGGGACATATTATGAGGGGCTAGACGCGGATCACATATCTACAGATCAACACGGAAGAGATGATCCCATCGGCACGGCCGCAGAACACTATGGCCAGGGAGCGCACTATGCACACCAAATACCTGACCAGGCATTAGTCGCTCAACTCAGGAAGTTCGAGAGTGACATGTGCTATGGTTCTAATCCTCACCGCAAGCGCTACATCAGAGCCTCTGCCGCTGCACGAGATGCACTTGAGAACTGGCACAAATGGCGCGACCTTTCGGGTCGTGACAGCACCACTGACCTGGATTTTGAATTCATATTGGCGGATGACCTTGGAGTGCGCGCACTCGTGGTTGCTGAGGATGACGATGCGGTTCACGGTTTGGAAAGAGCTGCCATTTTGCTCATGATGCTACACAACCGCGACGACTTTCCCTCCTCCAAGTATGCGAATTACGATTTCTTCCTCGACTGGAACTGGGCTGCGTTGCATCACTCGATGGGGAATTATGAACTCGCGTTTAACCGCGCATTGCAGGCCCGAGGCAAAGCGATAAATTCTTCAACGCTACGCAATTTTGGGCGTGTCAACGCCCTGATCGCGGAGATTGCTCTTGACGCTGTCGACGGTGAAATTGTGTGGAAGCGCTATCTACGAAAGAGGCAGCTCATCGTTGCCGAAAAAGCGATTCAACAGGCAACTCAGGCCGCTGAAGAGTGCCACGATAAAGCGGGAGAACTTCTGGCTCTGCTTGTGAATGTTCGATGGAACCATCTTTTCCAAAAGGCGGATAGCAGGCAACTGAGAGCTGGCAGGCTGGCAATGTTCGAAGAGATCAAAGCACGTGCCACAGCCATTGAGAATACCGATCCGATACTGTTCGCCCGGGTTGAGATCGCATGGGGCGATGAATATGCCTACCGCAATAAAGCAACGAGATCGAAGATGAATGCAATGGAAGCCAAACGCTATTATGGGCAGGCTAAAAACAGACTGGCAGACGTTGAGGCGTTTGCCCTTGCACGAGTAGCTCGCAAGCGTCTTGAGCGCCTGTTTCACCAGACAAATTTGCCTCCGCCAAAAACATCCACCAGGCCATCTCGAACGCCAAAAGCGCCGCGGCGTGGTTTTATACCCCGGCCTCAATTAATTGCGACTACTCGTGACGCCGGGGAAGACATCTCCCCAGCGTCCGCTTTCTCTCAGGCGATCGACGCTGGCATGCGGTCGGCCCACGGCAACGCCGCTTCCAGTTGACTCGCCAGCAGCGTGCCCTCGCCACCAACGTGTCCCAACCTCGCGCTGAAACCGCAGTTGCGAGCGCTGGGACACGGTGCGTATGGTACTTGCCGTCACGCATGTTTTGCTCAATACTGCCCGCATGACCGTTTTCTGTGTGCGTAATTGGCAAAGGTTGCTTATCATGACAGACGGCAAGACTACCGACAACGGCCCAGCCCTAGGGCTTCTTCCTGGTATGATCGACCGCAGAGATCGTATCGACCTGCCTCTTTGCGAAGATGAGTCATCACCTCCTGGTACCCGCCGCTATCAGCGAGTTATCAACCAGGGGTACAGACTCTTGGATCAGCAAAAGGAGTACGAGAAACAGGAGAAAGAGTACAAGGAGGGGCAACGCAGACGGAAACCGAAAAAGCCGCCTCAACCGACGTTGTATCAGAAGGTGCGTATTGAGCATCTCATCGGCAAGTATTACCAATCCCAAAACATGCTAGGTGAGGCTGCGGAACACTTCCGCCGGGCGGCGGAGCTGGCGAAGCAGATACCTGATTTGGCGTTGTATGCGCAGCTCAAGCATATGGAAAGCCTCTTCTGCATCAGAGACGATCACAACAGACAATTTTATCGGGCATTCGTGGCTGCCAGAGACGCCTGGAACGCCTGGTGCAAACTTCCCACCCGTGATCTGACCGATGATATTCACTTTGCATTTGAACTGGCCGACACTTTGAGTGTATCCGCTGTTCGGGTCGCTGAATTTCAAGCGGCAGCGGATAGTATGGTACAGGCCGCGATCCTCCTGCTGAAACTCCAGGGACGGCCAGATGTTCGCGCCGACCAATACACGAACGACGACCTCTTTCTTCACTGGGATTGGGCGACCGTGAGCATGGGCATTGGGGATTACAGGCAGGCGTTCCGGCGCATTGTGCAGACCAGGAACAGAGGGAGAGATCTTCTCAAGCCCATCAATCGAGGGCGACTTAACTGGCTCATTGCTGTCATCGCAATGGGCTGCGCGGAACAGGGAGGAGTTGAAGGCCATCACTGGGGACGCCTGCTTGTCATCGCTGATAAAGCGATTGAAGCGGCGTATGTGGAGCTAAGTCAACCAGGTGTTGACGATCCAGGTGGTGTGATGTTGACGCTGCTGGCCGAGGCGAAGCTACAGGGCATGTTGTCACGCCCTGATAAACGAGTCGAAAACATCAAGAAGGCGGAGGCGATTGCCGCAACACTCAATGATCCCGTCGCCTCTGGACAAGTTGATCTTGCCTGGGGTGATGAGTACGCTTTTCAGAAAAACAAGCAGGAGGCAAAGAGGTTTTATCGCAAGGTCGAGAAGGAGATGACTGAGGTTGGGTTCCTCGAACTGGCGCGTATTGCGCATCAGCGGCTTGATCGGCTGCGCTAGCCAGCCCGCGAAAGGGCAACGTCGAACGGCGCCGAGACGGATTATGTCTCAGCGCCGTTCTCGCTATCAGGCGATGGACGCTGGCATGCGGTCGGCCCACGGCAGCGCCGCCTCCAGTTGGCTCGCTAGCGCCAGCAGCGTGCCCTCGCCCAGCGGCTGGCCCACCAGTTGCACCGCCAGCGGCAGGCCGTCGTCGCCCTGGTAGAGCGGCAACGAGATGGCGGGCTGGCCGGTGACGTTCCAGATCGCGGTGAAGGGCGAGAACGCCATCGCCTGCTGGAATGCGCCCATCGGCTCCGCTGAGCAGGCGTCGATCTCGCCGATGCGCACCGGACGCTGCCCCAGCGCAGGCGTCAGCATCATATCGAACGCCGAGAAGAAGCCAACCATGCGGCGAGCATACCCCTGAAGTTGCGTCATCGCGGCGAGCAGAGTGGCCCCTGTATGAGTGGCGTCCAGCTGACAAAACGCCCACGTCAGCGGCTCCACGTCGGCGGGTTGCGGCGGACGCTGGCGAATCACCGCGCCGAAGGCCACCCCAGAGGCGATGCCTGCGCCATACACCGTCATAAAAATTGGGATGAGTGGGCGCTGATCCCAGTTGGGTGGCGTGACCTCCGCGACCGTGTGTCCCAGCGATTCGAGCAGCTTCGCTGCGTCACGCGCCGCCTGGACGCAGGCCGGATCGGCGGGTGTTCCCAGCGGCGACTCCGTCACCAGCGCGATACGCAGTGGTCTGGGTGCGCGGCTGGCCGAGACGGCGAATGGTTCCGGTGGCGGTGGCGCCCAGTTCGCATCGCCGATCTCATAGCCCGCCATGATGTCGAGCAGCTTCGCGGAGTCGGCGACGCTGCGGGTGAGCGCGGCGCTCGTCGAGAGGAAATTATCGCCGAGGTCCGGTCCGGCTGAGATACGCCCCCGGCTCGCCTTCAGGCCCACCAACCCACAGCATGCCGCTGGCACACGAATCGATCCGGCGCCATCCGAGCCGTGAGCCACCGGCAGAATGCCCGCCGCCACGGCTGCGCCCGCGCCGCCCGATGATCCGCCGGGGGTGTGGTCGAGATTCCAGGGATTGCGTGTCGGGCCAAAGCGGCGCGACTCGGTGACGGGGAGGATGCCGAATTCGGGCGCGGCGGTGCGGCCAATCAAGCACGAAGCCCGCGTCCTTCAGGCGGCGCACCACGTAGGCGTCCATGTCGGGGCGATAGTCGCCGTAGAGGTCGGAACCCATCGTCAGCGGCTGGCCAGCGACGGCGTTAAGTTCTTTGATCGCCATCGGGATGCCCGCGAAGGGGCGCGGATCGCCTGGCATGATGGCGTCGGCAGCGGCGAGCGCGCCCTCGGCGTCGACCAGCGTAAACGCGTTGAGCGCATGCATCTCGGCGATACGTTCGAGCGCGGCCTCGACCAGTTCGCGGGAGCGCAGTTGGCCAGAGCGCACCAATTCAGCCAGTTCGGTGGCGGGACGTGTCAGCAGTGGCGTTGCGGCGGATGGCATGGGCAATCTCCTGACCAGATAGCGTATCGCGCGCTGGGATGTCTTAGCGCCGACATCCTGCTGGCCAGAGTATAGCGGATGTCTGCCAGCGACGCCTTCTTATAGTCGATGGCTACGAAAGACGGTGGTTGGCATGATGGGCATGTGACGTATACTTCGCAATCATGTCCATTGTGCATTCCTACCGGGAGCGCGCTTCTGGTGTATCGCGTGAACCGGGAGGTTATCCGGGAGGTTATCGATGAAATCGGAAGAGCTACGCGCCTTGCAGGCTCCCCTGAAGCAGCAGTATCGTACGGAGCCGGAAGCCGCCCTCGTTACTCTCAAAGCCCAGGGCAGACTTGGCGAGGGTGTCACCTGTAACGTGCAGACAGGCAGGGCGCTCGTCGAGGCTGGCTTACATCCCGCGACTGGTGGGAGTGGTTTATCCGTCTGTTCTGGCGACATGTTGCTGGAGGCGCTCGTCGCCTGTGCGGGAGTTACGCTGTCGTCGGTGGCGACGGCCATTGGCATTGAGCTGCGTGATGGAGTTGTCCGCGCGGAGGGTGTGTTGGACTTTCGCGGTACGCTGAGCATTGGCGCCGATGTGCCGGTCGGATTCCAGCGCATCGAGTTGCATTTCGATCTGGACACCGACGCCACTGATGAGCAACTCGCAACCCTCATTCGCCTCACCGAGCGCTACTGTGTCGTCTACCAGACGCTGCGCAATCCGCCCGAAATGCATGTGACGCCGCATCGGGAGCCGACCGACCGGTGATAGCGAGGGTGGCGGGACAGTGTGGCCAGGGGCATGTCACCTGTTGTCCGTCATGAGGCCCTTCTTATAGTCAATGGCTACGGATGTCGGCCCTATTGGTCTAAGGACTACTTATAACACGTCAGCCTCAATGGTTGTCGTTGGCGTGGATGGCGACCACCCTCTCCGTTAATGATCTTTTCTAAAATACGAAGGACAGACACGACGGCAGGCGGTTCAAACCGCGCCTGAGCGGTCTCGCTTCGTCTGCACGCTTCGCCACGAAACCCGCCGTCGCGGGTTGCAGAGATGCGTCCTCGACCGGGCAGCCCGACCGGGCAGCGCGCCGGGGAAATTCTGGGTCTGATACTAAGTCTGTTTGGGTTGTTGGCGTGCGGAGAACCTCTCCCGGCCTTTGGCCACCCTCCCCTACGAGGGGAGGGACTGAACCACCAGCGTGACGAATGGCCACGCACGCCTCTGGTTCTGGCTCCCCTCTCCTCGCAGGAGAGGGGTTGGGGGTGAGGTCTGCGGCGAACGACAACCATCCCACGCGCCCAGCCGACATGACCGGCATCGACTGGCATCGACATGACCACAACCAGCACCGCTCCCGGAACCGCGAATGGGCATCCTCACAGGACAGGAGAGGCGCGCAGTCTGCTACACGCATCCGTGTAATATGACATTGCTACTACCTTGACAGACATAGTACCAGGATGTATACTGTTCATCGGAGGTGGTGAGATGGGCGCAAGCGAGGTCACATCCGATTTGTTGCGTGGGAATACCGACACGATGATCTTGAGGGTGCTGGCGGAATCCGACTGCTATGGCTACGAGATCGTCAAGTTGATCGCCGAGCGTTCGCACGGCGAGTACGAGCTGAAGGAAGCCACGATGTACTCCAGCGTCCGACGCTTGGAAGCGGACGGCGACATCACGTGGTACTGGGGCGATGAATCGCAGGGCGGTCGGCGCAAATACTTCCGGATCACGGAGAAGGGCAGAGCGACCTATGCCCGCAATAAGAGCAACTGGGAGTACGCGAAGCGCGTGCTCGACACATTGCTGTGAGGAGACGTGAGGAGACGAAAGATGAACGACAAACTAGACGAGTACGTGGACGGCGTCTTCGCGCCCTACGCGGGCGCGAAGAGCATCAGCGAGCTGAAAGCGGATCTGCTTGCGGATCTGCATGAGCGGTTCCGTGAGCTTAAGGCCGAGGGCAAGGATGACGCGGCAGCCTTCGAGTTGACCATCGACAGTATCGGCGATATCGAGCAGACAGTGCAGGAGGTTTCCAATCTCTCCCGATCACTCGAGCGTCAACTGGTGACGAGATTCGATGCGAGCATGCTCAGGGAAGCGACTTCGCGGGCGTCGCGGCGCCGGGCGGGAAGTTCGAGGCGAGCATGCTGCGCGGCTCCGATTTCTCCCATGCCGATCTCACCGGCAGCTCATTCAAGACTAGCGATGTAGCGGACGCCAACTTCGACGGCGCCAATCTGACCGATGCGAACCTGTCGGTGGTCGAACTGGCACGGGCCAGCTTCCGTGGCTCCATCCTGGTGCGCACCGACTTCAGCATGTCGGGGCTGACCGAGACCCGGTTCGCCGGGGTTGCGCTCATGGACGTCAAGTTCCGCACGACCGACCTGCGGCGCACGGTCTTCGAGCACTGTACCTTCACCGGGGTGGACTTCACCTACTCCGATCTGCGCGGCCTGCACCTTGACGGGGCGGCCTTCACCAGCGTGAAGTTCGACACGGCGGCGTTGAAGGTGTCACGTTCCGGGGAGCGACGCTGCGGGATGTGTCCTTCCGCGCTTCGAGCAGGAAGTACCGCACTGCCATCCGCACGGTGGCCTTCGATGGGGCGCGCATGGACAAGCTGACCTACGCCCTGCTCAAAGGCATGGGCGCCGACCTGTCGAACGTGACTGTGGAATAGGGAGACACGAAGCATGGAAGAGAAGAACGTGGCGATCCAGGTCCATGGATTGCAGAAGTCCTATAAGAAATTACAGGTGCTCAAAGGTGTGGACTTCGACGTGGCGCGCGGAAGCATCTTCGCGCTGCTCGGCTCCAACGGCGCGGGCAAGACCACGATTGTGAGAATCCTCACCACCCTGCTCAAGCCGGATGACGGTACGACGCGCGTCAACGGATTCGACGTCGTGTCGCAGCCAGCGCGGGTGCGGGAGTCGATCAGCCTGACAGGTCAATTCGCGGCGGTGGACGAGATCCTCACCGGCCGGGAGAACCTGATCATGATCGCCGAACTACGGCACGTGAAGAGCGCGGGCAAGGTGGCAGACGATCTGCTCGAACAATTCGGCCTCGCCGACGCGGCCAGGCGTCGGGTGGCGACCTACTCAGGTGGCATGCGCCGTCGCCTCGACATCGCCATGAGCCTCATCGGCAATCCGCAGATTATCTTCCTCGACGAGCCGACCACCGGCCTCGACCCGGAGGGCCGCATCGAGGTGTGGCAGGTGATCCAGAAACTTGCTGACAGCGGCACGACCGTGTTCCTGACGACCCAGTACCTCGACGAGGCCGAGAAGCTCGCCGACCGGATCGCGATCCTGCACGAAGGCACGATCATCGTGTCCGGCACTTTGGAGGAGCTGCGGAAGCTGCTCCCGCCCGCGAAAGTCGAATACGTGGAACGTCAGCCCACCCTGGAGGAGATCTTCCTGGCGATTGTCGGAAGCGACAAGAAGGAGCAACTACAATGAACACCCATTTCTTCAGCGACACGAGCGTGATGCTCGGGCGTTCCCTGCGACACGTCACGCGCAGCGTGGACACCATCATCACGGTGACGATCATGCCAATCGCCTTTATGCTGCTGTTCGTCTACGTGTTCGGCGGAGCCATCCAAGCGGGCACCGACAACTATGTGAACTACCTGCTGCCCGGCATCCTGCTCATCGCGATCGCCAGCGGCATCTCCTACACCGCCTTCCGCCTGTTCAACGACCTACAGAGTGGCATCTTCGAGCGGTTCCACTCGATGCCGATTGCCCGCTCGTCCGTGCTGTGGGGGCATGTTCTGACCTCACTGGTGTCCAATGCGATCTCCGTGGTAGTCATCGTGCTGGTGGCGCTCCTCATGGGCTTCCGCTCGTCGGCAGGAGTGCTGGCATGGCTGGCCGTGGCTGGCATCCTCGCACTGTTCACGCTCGCGCTGACCTGGATCGCAGTGATCGCCGGATTGTCGGCGAAATCCACGGACGGGGCGGTCGCCTTCTCGTACCCACTCATCTTCCTGCCGTTCGTCAGCTCGGCATTCGTGCCCACTGCCTCGATGCCGGGTCCCGTACGTGCCTTCGCGGAAAACCAGCCGGTCACCGCGATTGTCAACACGATCAGAGCCTTGTTCGAGCAGCAGCCGGTCGGAGGCGAAATCTGGATCGCCCTCGCCTGGTGCGTTGGCATCCTCATTATCGCCTATGCGTTCGCCATGATGGCCTACCGGCGCAAAATAGCGTGAAATATCAGGACGCTGGCCGCCGATGACCGCTGGAACCACCGACCACGACACGCCCCGGTTGACATTGGCCGTTCACGCCAATGTCAACCGGGGCTAATCCCATAAGAGCGTGTTTAACAAACAGTGTACTGCCGCTCTGCGGTGAGGAACGCGACGCCACGCGCAGCGGCATCCGTGAGATCGCCTGGATACGTCGTCATGCTCATAAGGATTGCTTAGGTTCTAGCCCCTGTGAATTACTCCCGCGCGCTTCTCTCGTTTCATTAAGCAGCGACTATTTTATGGGCGTATGAGACGCTCATAGTGTAGTATTGCAATACGTGCAGCCATTGATAAGGAGTGCCACAGGCGATGACCGATCGATACGATCCGAATGACTATACCTCTTATGGCGGTCAGTCGGGGGGAGAAAACCAGGGGCCAGGGGGCGGCCAGGGCAATTATCCGTCGGGCGGCTACGGCCAACCAGGCCAACCCATCACAGCCCTATCAAGGCCGACCGTCACAACCTTACCAGGGGAGTCCGTCACAACCTTACCAGGGCCAATATGGGCAGCCTGGGCCGCGCCAACTCTCTCGTATGGCCAGTTTGGTCAACCTGGGCCAGCGTCGCAGCCGTACTATAACCAGCAGACTGTATACACGCAGCCGCCCGCTCCCAAGAAATCGCGGCGTGGACTGAAGATCGCGCTGACGCTCGCCGCAGTCGTTCTCGTCCTGTTCGCGATTGGTGGGGGCGTAGCCGTTTTCTTCATCAATCAGTTTGCCGCGCCTGGTGTGGCGGCGCTGCAGTTCTGCAACCAACTCAAGTCGCAGAACTATGATGGCGCCTATGGAACGCTGAGTTCAAGCCTCCAGTCCCAATATACCAAGACTGCCTTTAGTGCGGGCGTCTCGGCGCTGGATACTGCGGAGGGGAAGGTCATCGGCTGCCAGCAGGCGCAGGGCAGCAACGCCTATACCTACAGCCTGGGATCGAGCACCGCAACCGTTCAAGCGCAGTTTACACGTGGAATCCAGGGCAATCTGACTGGCGCGCTGCATATGAAGAACCAGAGCGGGACATGGAAGGTCGATGGCCTCGATACGTCGCTGCTTGGCGTCAATATCGGCGCGCTCGCGACATCTGGGGCGTTCTGCACTGCGATGCAAGGCGCGGACTATACGACCGCCTATGGCATGCTCGATAGCGCGCAGCAGGGGCTGGTTTCGCAGGACGATTTTGTCGCCTCTGGCAAGCTGCACGACCAGATTGATGGCACGGTGACGAAGTGTACGCTGGCGAAGGTGCCGCAGGGCAATACCGACCAACTCTCGCATCTGACCATCGACTTGACGCGCTCGAAACTGGGCGACCGCACTGGCGATGTGACCCTGAAGCTCGAAGGAACCGCGTGGAAGATCGACGCCACCGATACCTCCATCAATGGCACTGATTTGCACCCGCTGGTGGTCGGCGCGGAGTTCTGCGCGCTGATGGGCGCCGCCAAGTATACGGATGCGTATACCCTCTTCTCGCCAGCCTTTCAGGGAACCGTGACGAGCGCTGACTTTGCCGCTGGCGCCGGATCGTACCAGGGCAATGCGGTGAAGTGGACCTGCGGCGCACCTGATTACTCCACCTATACTGTCGCCAATACCACCGCCTCGATGATCCTTCCCATGACGATAGCCGTTCCAGCGTTAGGGAGCGCTGCAACCAGCACCGATAAATACAAGGTGGATTTTGTATTAGAGAACGGCGCCTGGAAGATAGATAACCTCACGATCCAGGCGTAGCAGGCGCGCGCATTTGGCGTAGGTATGTCACGAAGGGAGCTTCTCCTGGCGAGAGGCTCCCTCATCTGTTGCATGCTATAGGCTACCCGTCCAGGTCTTTGCTCATGGCGCGGTTGAGTGTGCGGAAACCCTGGCGCTCGTAGAGGGTGCGCGCCGACACGTTGAACTCCCAGACGGTGAGTTCGATGCGTGTGATGCCCAGTGAGCGCGCCCATGCTTCGACATGCGCCAGCAGCGCCTTGCCGATGCCGACACCGCGAAAACGCTCGTCTACCACGATGTCGCGAAGATCCACCCAGCGGTGTGGCGTCAGCAGCGCAAAATCAGGCGCCTCGCGCAGGGTAGCCTCGGCCAGCCCAATGACCATGTCGCCCTGTTCGACGACGAAGAGACGCGCATCCTCATCGTTCAGAATTTCCTCCACGTAGCCGCGTGGGCGTGAAGGGTTCCCCGACGGGTGAAAGATTTCTGGCAGGGCGGTGTAGTGGACACGGTCGACCTGGGCGAATAACGCGCAGAGGGCGTCATAGTCTTCGATGGTTGCCTCGCGAATGCTCCAGTCCATGAGGGGTCACTCTGCCTTTCGCGCGTCGTCTTGGGCGTCGTCGAGCAGGGCGCGTATTGCGGCGGCGCGCTCGGATGTGAGCGTTCCCTTCGCCTCGGCAAGCGGCACGGTCAGACGGGCGAGCGCCAGGTATGCGTCACGAAGGACGTTGACCTCTTCACGATCACGCGCGGCGGATGATAGCCAATCGAGATGCGCGTGGAGTGTTCCGATATCGCCACGGGCAATCGGGCCTGAGAGCGCGGCCGATGGTTCCATCGTCGCCAGATTCTCGACCGAGGCGCGCAACAGCGGCAACAGCGCCTCGCGCGCGAGCAGCGCATCTACGCCGAACGACTCCCACAGCGCGACCGCCGCGCCGATCAGCGTGACGACATAGTTTGAGGCGAGCACGCCAGAGATATGGTACGGGACACGGTCGCTTTCGGTGAGCAACGCGCTCTGCCCGCCCAGCGCGACCACCATCTCACGCAACGCGCCGCGAAATGCATCATCGCTCGTCTCCAGCGCCCAGACGCAGCCGCGCAACCGCGCCAGTATCTCATCGATTGGAGACTCGGCCAGCGTTCGGGTGAACGTCATCAGCGGATGGAGCGCCGCAACCACTGCGCCACGCTCGGCGGCGGCTGTGAGCGCGCGCGTGCCAACCGCGCCGCTCAGGTGAACGACGCGCTGTTTCGCTGGCCATTGGATACGCCCGGCGATTGGCGCGATCGCGTCGTCGGGAACAGCGAGCAGGATGAGATTGCTGGCGGCAACGACCTCATCTGCGGTCGCGAATGCCTGGCAGCCCGGAATATGCGCGGCCAACGCCCTGGCGTGATCCAGGTGGCCTGCTGTGACTGCCACCACCGTGCCGCCCGCCGCCGCTAGCGCGCGTGCCAGCGTGCCACCCACCGCGCCACTGCCAATGATCCCGATATGCCCAAGCGCCGCCATATGCGCGCGTATGTCGCTGGTTGAGTCGGCACTGTTCATGGCGTTGCCAGCGCTCCAATATGCTCGGCGACCTCGGCGGCGCATCCCCATGAAAGCGTGATGCCAGCTCCACCGTGGCCGTAGTTGGAGACGAGCCAGCGGCCCGGCGCGGGCGCCTCGACCTCCAGCCGCACCGCAGGGCGCACTGGCCGCAGACCAACCTTCACCTCAAGAATGTCATCTGGCGTCAGTGACGCGAACTCCGGCGCCAGCGCAGCGCAGCGGCGCAGAATGGCGGGCGTTTCGGCCTCGTCCTCAGCGATACTTTCCTCACCGTCAATGGCGGTGCCACCGAGGATGATGTCGTCGATGCGCGGCACGATGTAGGCCAGCCGATTTGGGCCGTAGTCGGTATAGTCATCGAGCATCACCCGGCGAAATCCGTTATGGCGCACGCGCACTACCTGTCCGCGTGAGGGTGTGAGACTGGTGTCATGCACCAGTTCGCGCGCGCCCAGCCCGGTGCAATTGACCACCACGTCGCACACCGCGAAGGCTTCGGCGAGGTCGCTCACCGCCCGCCTTTCGACGATGACACCGCCCGCCGTCTCGAATTGCGCCCGCAGATAGTTCAGATAGATGGAGGTATCGATCACTGGGGCATCGAAGACAAACCCATCGCCGTAGCCTGTGGGCAACTCGTCCGCGCGCGCGTGGCGGAAGCCTTCGACACTGCTCGCCCACCAGGGATCTTCATTCGCGCGCGCGGGCAAGAGGTCGAGCACGTTCGCAAAGATCACGCCGCTCTCGGGCGTATTCGAGTAATTCGCGGAAAGTGGTATAGGCGACCGTTCCCCACGCCAGCACGCGCTCGATGGGATACGCCCGGTAGGGATACCAGACCGCTGCGGCGATGTTTGAGGTTGTATGTGGCGGCACATCACGCGCCCAGATGGTGACACGATGCCCTTTGCGCAGAAGGAGGATGCCGCTTGTGAGGCCAGAGACACCACAGCCAAGCACCAGCACATCGCGTGTATTCTCAGTTGGATCTATCGTTGACATTGTTGACATTATAGACACCTTCCCAATTCGTGACTTCAGGCGTAACGCCATGTATGTGTCATCATACATCAGAGCACTAGAGTAGGCGGCCCCATACACGGGGAACACAGGGAGGACTGAGATATGCGGAATATGGATGTGTAGTAGGCGGCTGCCATGAGGACAAACGATGGGTTGCTAGGGCTGCTAGCCCAGATATTCGCGGAGCAGGCGGCTCGATTGCGGGTGGCGTAGCTTGCGGATAGCGCGCTCTTCAATCTGACGCACGCGTTCGCGGGTGACTTTGAGCCTGCGTCCGACCTCTTCCAGTGTATGATCCTGGTCGTCTATCAGGCCGAACCGTAACTCGATGACTTCACGCTCACGCTGGGTGAGGTTATTGAGGACGCGATACACCTCTTCGCGAAGCAGGCTGCGGTCAGTCATTTCGGCGGGACCGGGCTGATGCTGATCTTCGATAATGTCGCCGAGGGAATTCTCTTCTTCCTCCGAAAGTGGCGCGTCGAGCGAGAAGACTTTCTCTGCCCAGACCAGCAATTCGCTCACGCGGTCGCCAGTGATGCCGAGCCGCTCGCCGATCTGCTCGCTGGTTGGCTCGCGTCCGAGTTCCTGATACAGTTGGCGGGTCGTGCGTTTGACACGCATCACTTCTTCCATGATGTAGACAGGCAGGCGGACGGCGCGTGTTCCCTCGAGAATCGAGCGGGTGATGGCCTGTTTGATCCACCACGTCGCATAGGTCGAGAAGCGGAAGCCACGGTCAGGATCAAACTTTGTGACCGCGCGGATCAGGCCAATATTACCCTCACCGACGAGATCCTCCAGCGACATACCCTGGCCTACATAGCGTTTGGCGATGCTCACGACCAGTCGCAAATTGGCTTCGATCAAGTGGTTGCGCGCGTCGCGACTGCCGAGTCTGATGCGATGGGCCAGCGTCGATTCATCCTGAGCCGAGAGCAGAGGAATTCTGGAGATTTCGCGCAGATAGAGCCGCAAACTGTCGCTTTGCGCCAGATTGCTCAGGTCGGATGTATCCGCTTCAGTCGTTGCGTCGCGGTCGCGTTCTGCCTGGGCCGCTGCCCGCGCAGCCTCATACGCCGCTGTTTGTTCGTCCATTGCCATGCCTGTGTCTATTCCCTTCCGACGCCTGCGGGCGCAGTATAGCACTGGCGTTGGCGCGGTGCAAGTCGCGGCGCGAGTCTCGGAAGCAGGTACTACGCTGCCTGGTACTACTGGGTTAATGACATATGTTGATTGGCCGCTGGCAGGCTGGCCTTCTCTATTCGCGAGGCAGCCAGCATACGAGCATGTTACCGCGTGATTGACGTGATGTCGAGGGCGCCAGACATTACGAAGTGGGAGCATTTGGCGCCAGCAGGAGTACGCCGCATCCCCACTTCAACCGCCTCTCCCTCTTGACGGAGCGCAACTGCTACCCTACAGTAGACTAGAGACATTATGCGGCCATCATGGCGATGGGAATTGGGAGGAAGGCGAGGGCAACATGGGCGCGGATACAACACCGAACACACAGACGACACCCGAAAAGGTGTATGTCAAGATTCCAAAGGCCGGGCCGGGCCAGGGATATCATGCGCCCAAGAACTACCAGCAGCCGCTGCTCGATACGCTCTCTAAGCTGCTGATTATCGTCATTTGCGCCGCGATTCCGCTGGCGACGGGCGTGATCTTCGCCATGATTCTTGGCAACTCCGAAATCAGCCGCACCCAGTTTCTCTGGCTCTGGATTCCGATGATCATCCTCATCGAGGGCATCGCCATTCTGGTCGCGATTGGCGTTGGCCGTGAGGCGCTCGGCGTCTCCGGGATCCGCCGCTAATCCGATTTCCCAGGTTCCCACAGGCTAATCCCCTGGCGTACAGCGCCGGGGGATTTTTCACTCTCCCCAGCTTGCTCGGCGTAACCAATTTCCCCCTCTCGGCTGTTTCTTACGACAGGACATCTTGCTCGCTCGCCTCGGTTTATGTATATTGTATACAGAATTCGTTTTGACCGTGGCGAGAGGAGCATGGTATGCCGGTACCATCCACCGTGGCGCCACTCACACGCCGATGTCTCTCCGATGACGCCTATGCGCAACTGCGCGACTGGATCATCGATGGCACACTGGCGCCGGGCGAAGGGTTGCGTGATGAGTCGCTAGCCGAGGCGCTTGGCATGAGTCGCACGCCGGTGCGCGATGCGCTGCAGCGGCTGGAAAACGAAGGGCTGGTCGTCACCAGTTCCACCAGGCGCACATCGGTAAGCCCGGTCACGCTGAAGCAGGCGCGCGACATCTACCCGATCACTATGACCCTCGAATCGCTCGCCCTGCGGCTGGCGTTGCCGGTGATCGATGAGGCCGCTCTCGATGCGATGCGAGCCGCGAATGTCGCATTGGCCGCCGCGCTGGCAGCGGGTAACGCCGCGACGGCGACGCTCGCCGATGAGGCGGTGCATGGCGGCTTCATCGCCTGTTGTGGCAACGATGAACTGGTGACACAGTTGGGCGATCTCAAGGCAAAGGTGCGCCGCCTGGAGTGCGCCTTCTGGGGCTGGGCGGATCGCACGCCGTCGGTGCGAGACCACGATGAGTTGATCGCCGCGCTTGCGGTGCGCGATGGTGCGACCGCCGAGCGTGTGCTTTCGCGGAACTGGGATCGTGGCCTGGCGTGGATAACACCACAGGCCGCACAGTCACGCCAGGTCTGAGCCTGACGTCCATGTGGGGGGAGATTCAGCTGTGCGTGCGGGAATACTACGGGAATATGGTGTTTTGTTTGCGCTGGCGCTCATCTGGGGAGCGTCGTTCATGCTCATCAAGGTCGCGGTCGAGGAGGTTTCACCAGCCACCGTCGCCGCCGGGCGTCTCACCGCCTCGATTATCACGCTGGGCGTCATCGTCGCTTTTCGTCGCCAGTTCGTCGCGGGCTGGCGCAAGTACTGGCGGCTTGGTATTATCACTGGCATCGCCAACATCGTTATTCCATTCATCCTGATCCCCTGGGGCGAGACACACATCCCCAGCGGCACCGCCTCGATTCTCAACGCCACGACGCCCCTGTTCACCGTGATTCTCGCCAACTGGTGGATCGGCCTGGGACACGAGACATTGACCGCTCGTCGCGCGCTGAGTGTGCTGGTTGGGTTTGTTGGCGTCGCCGTCACGATTGGCCCTGCGGCGTTCAGTCTTGTCAGTCACGGCGCCGATGGTCTTATTGGCGAACTGGCCGTGCTCATCGCCGCCGCCTCCTATGGCGTTGGTGGGCTGCTCAGTCGCCGCTTTACTGGCTCGTCGCGACTGGTGGGGCCGCTCTGTACCCAGGTTCCCGCATTGATCATCACCGGGCTGGTCGCCGTATCCTGGAATCCGCCCACGCAGCTACCTTCGCTGAAGGTCATCGGCGCGATAGCGATCCTCGGCGCGCTGGGCACCGGCATCGCCTATCTCCTGTATTTCTGGCTGATCTATCATGTCGGCCCGACCCGCACCTCGCTCGTCACCTATCTGCTGCCCTGCACGGCGCTGATCTGGGGCGGCCTGTTACTCAAAGAGTCAGTCACCTGGAATGCCCTCGCTGGGCTGGCGCTGGTGTTGCTGGGCACCGTGCTGGCGAACGGCACGCTGACGGCGCTCTTCCGCCGCAAGAAACGTGGTGGCGCCGAGTCGGCCAAGTCGGCCAATGACACAGCCACCATCGAAGCGAGCATGCTGACACCCGCCACTGACTGATTCTCGCGTATCAAAAACGTATACACTGGCGCATTGCCAGATTGAGGATAATTCGTATGTCGCGCCTTGTATTTCCCTGCCCATACCGGGCAGCGCGTCGCACACTCTGTCGAGACGCCCGCGCCCGCTGCGTCCCCCACCGAGCGGTCAACCAGCGCCGCGCATTCCACTGTGCCGCTGGCGCGCGTCTATGGCGCTCTGGCGCTCGGCGTCGTCTGCATCGCCCTCTCGGCCATCCTCACCCGTAAGGCGCAGGTGCCCGGCACCGTCTCGGCGCTCTATCGGGTTGGCACCGCCGCCGTCGTGTTGGCCCCGCTGTTCTTGCGGAACATGCGGCGCGGCAATGTCGTGCGTGGGCGGCGCGTCTGGTTGCTGGCGGCGGCGGCGGGCCTCTTTTTCATGCTGGATGTCGCCGTCTGGAATACCTCGCTTTTCCTCACGAATGTCGCCAATGCGACGCTGCTCGCGAACGTCTCACCGATTGTCGTGGGGCTGGGCGCGCTGCTGGTTTTTCACGAGCGGCTGCGCATCTCGTATTGGCTTGGTCTGGCAATCGCACTCTGTGGCATGAGTGTCATTATCGGCCACGATCTCTTTAGTGGCTCGGGTCTCGGCGCGGGCGATCTGCTGGCGATGATGGCGGGATTCTTTTACGCGCTCTATATGCTGGTGATTCAGCGGGTGCGCGTCTCGATGGATACGCTCTCATCGCTTTGGATCTCTACGGTTGTGGGGACGCTGCTGCTGCTCGCGCTCAATATTGCGCTGGGTCGTTCCATGTGGGGATTCACACCATCACAGTATGTGACGCTCTTCGCGCTGGGATTGATCTCGCAGGTCGCGGGCTACCTCGCCATCAACTACGCGCTTGGCCATCTGCCCGCCTCCATCGTCTCGCCGACGCTGCTTGGCCAGCCGATTCTGACGGCGCTGTTGGCGGTGCCGTTGCTCAGTGAGTCGCTCGAGCCGCGCCAGATACTTGGTGGTGTGGTGGCGCTGTTGGGCATCTTCCTGGTGAATCGCGGCGTCAACAGATAGGGATACGCGAACAGGCTACTTCACGCGCACCCGGAGCAAGCGCGGAACCAGCGCCACGACGGCCAGCGTGGCGACAATGCAGGCGATGCCGCCGCTGACGACCGAGAAGACCGGTGTGACGAAGCCCGCCACCACGCCTGACTCGAACTGGCCGAGCATCGGCCCGCCAATGACGAACATGGCGTTGACCGCGCTGATGCGGCCACGAAACTCGTCGGGTGTCGTGATCTGTACGATCAGGCCGCGCAGTACCATACTGACCATATCAGCCGCGCCCGCGCCCGCGAGGAACAGCGCCGAGAGCAGCAGTGGCCCGGTGGAGAAACCGAATGCAATGATACAGATGCCCCAGCCGATGATGGCCACCGCCACGCCCAGCCCCTGCTGCTGGATGCGCCCAATGCGCCCAGTCAGCGGAGCTATCGCCACCGCGCCCACCGAGGTCGCCGCCTGGAGAACGCCGAGGCCCGCCGCGCCCACGTGCAGAATCGAGACGGCGTAGACGGGCAGCAGCGCCCGTGGTGAGCCGAAGAATGTCGCGAAGAAATCGAGCGAGAGCACGGCCAGGATGATTGGGTGCGCCCGCAGGAAGCGCATGCCATCGACGAGGGCGCCCAAACCAGCCTGCGCGCGCTTCTCCAGCGGAACGCGCGGCACGAGCATGATGAACAGCGAGCCGATGACGACGAAGTACGAGATCACATCGATCCAGTAGGTGTTGGCCAGACCAGCCCAGGCGATGACGAAGCCGCCAGCCGCCGAGCCGACGACGAATGTGAGCTGCATCAGCACCATGCTGATCGAGAGCGCGTCGGCCATCTGTTCGCGCGGCACCAGTGTCGGGATGATCGCCTGGCGCGTCGGAAACTCGAAGGATGAGGCGATGGCGGCGAGTAATACAATCAGGTAGATGACGCCAATATTGATGACGCCCATGCGTGTGCTGATGGCAAGGATCGCGGAAAGCGACGCCATGATGGTGTTGACGATGAGCAGCAGCCGCCGACGATCATAGGCATCGGCCACGACGCCGCCCACCAGCGAGAAGATCAGCCGTGGAATCGCCTGAACCAGCCCGATGACGCCGAGCGCGATGGGTGATTTGGTGATTTCGTAGACCTGCCACGCGACCGCGACGACCTGAATCTGGGTGCCAGCCGCCGAGATGAGCTGTCCCCAGAAGAGCAGCGAGTAGTCACGATTGCGCAATACCCGCCACGCGCTGCCCCGGCTCGTATCCGACGGCATTGATGGTGGGGCAGAGATGTTAGAGATGTTGGCGATGTTCCCCAGCGGTTCGTCAGGTGAGGGTGTAATCGGCGTATTCTCGTCGGATACAGTGGTCATGAGGCGATGTCAGTTCCTGCCGAGATGCTAGCCCCCGGTAGTGGGAATACTCGGAGGCTAGCAAAAGGCCCGAAGCGAGAGGCTCCGGGCCGATAGGCGAGAGTGTGGTGCGCGGGGGGATCGGCAACGTCCTATTGTCCCACAGGGCTGCCCCTGCAGTATCGTTGGGGCTGGAGGGCTTAACGACCGTGTTCGGGATGGGAACGGGTGTGTCCCCTCCGCTATAGTCACCAACCCCCCCGCGTCTCACAACTCGCGAGTGACAAACACAAGTATACCGGATGCCCCCGTATGCTGTCAAGCCCTATGATCGACTCGCTTGTTCCCGCTGTGCCAACTCCCCTCGCCCGACGACTTGACATGTGCGGGCATGTCGTGCTACATTTTCGGCACGTGCGATAAATATGGTACGTGCGGGTAAAAGTGGTATGGTGAAAGCTGGGGACGCCATGAGCGACGCTGAGAACGACGATCCAGATGTGCTGCCAGACGATGCGCCAGTCGTGATGCCTGAACTGCCGCTCTCGCTCGATGTGGATACACCACAGCAAATGAAGGCGCTGGCTGATCCGATACGCCATCGCATCCTGGGCATCATCCAGAGTCGCCCCGCGACGGCGAAACAGATCGCGGATCGGCTCAAGATGCCACCGGGCACGATTGGCCACCATTTGCAGGTATTGGAGGCGGCTGGATTGGCGAAGGTCGTGGCGCGGCGGCTGGTGCGCGGCATCGTCGCCAAGTATTACACGCGAACCGCGCGCATCTTCACCTACCACTTTCCCACCGATGTCACCGGAACCATACCAGCGTTGGTGCGGTTTTTGACCGATGCCCGTGACGAATTGGCGGAGACGCTGATGGATGGCGGCCCTGATGTACCAGTGAAAACGGCGTTCCCGCATGGGCGCCTCACTGCCGAGCGCAAAGACTATTATGAGCGGCGCATCATAGACCTCGTCGATGAGTTTATTGCCGAGCCTCCGGCCGAGGGGGGCACGGTCTATAGCCTGTCGGTGGCGTTCTTTCAATCGCCGCCCTATCTGCAGGATGGGCCAGATCTGGACGGCGAGCATCCCAAGAAGGATACTGACATCAGGGGAGCGAAGAGTGACCACATCCACGATGCCCGCCGAGCAGCCGCGCGCGACACGTCCCGGTCGGCTGTGGCGCAATCGCAGCTATATGATGCTCTGGAGTGGCCAGGCGATCTCCAGTATTGGCACGCAGGTGTCCACGGTTGCCTTCCCACTGCTGGTTCTCTTCCTGACACGCTCGCCCGCACAGGCTGGCCTGATGGGCGCCGTGCGCGCCTTGCCATATCTCTTCTTCAGCCTGCCCGCTGGCGCGCTGATAGATCGCTGGGATCGCAAGCGCGTGATGATCGTCTGCGATGCCGGGCGCGCTATCGCGATGGGCAGCATCCCGGTTGCGCTGGAGCTGCGTCACCTGAGCATCGTACAACTCTATATCGTCTCGGCGGTGGAGGGAACGCTTTTCGTCTTCTTCAACATCGCCGAGGTCGCCGCATTGCCGCGTGTCGTCTCCAAAGACCAACTTCCGGCCGCCAATGCGCAGAATGCCGCCACCGATGGCACGTCGGCGCTGGTGGGGCCAGCTTTGGGCGGCGCGCTCTTTGGTTTCGCCACGTATGCTGCCGTTTGTCGCCGACGCCATCTCGTATGCCGCGTCGGTGGTGACGTTGCTGTTTATTCCGGTGCGTTTTCAGGGTGAACGGAATGTGGCCGCTCGCCGCACGCTACGGGCAGAGATTGGTGAGGGGCTGGTCTGGCTCTGGCGGCAGCCGCTCATTCGCTTTATTGCTGTGCTGACGGGCGTCACGAACATCCCAGGGCTGGCGCTGATCGTGATCGTCGTCGCTCAGGATCAGATGGGCGCCTCGGCGGTAGTCGTCGGCCTGATCTTCACCATCGGCGGCATCGGCGCAATCGTCGGCGCGGTGGTGGCTCCCTGGGTTCAGAAGCGCGTGAGTTTCGCAACCGTTATTATCGGCACGATGTGGGTCTGGACGCTGCTATTCCCTCTCTATGCGCTGGCGCCCAATCCGGTCTGGCTGGGCGTCGTGGTGGCGGCGACATTCGTGCTTGGCCCGCTCTATAACGTTGTGCAGATGAGCTATCGCCTGGCGCTCATCCCCGATGAACTACAGGGGCGCGTCAATAGCGTCTTCCGCCTTGTCGCCTTCGCCGGACAGCCAATTGGCCTCGCCATCACGGGACTCCTGCTCCAGGCGTTCAATCCGCTGGTGACGGTGCTGGCGTTCATGGCGATGCAGGCGGCCATCACCGTGTTGGCGACGATCAACCCACATGTGCGCCACGCGAAGCCGCTGACCGAGCTTGAGACGGCGGGGGTCTAACCTCACCCCAACCCCTCGCCCACAGGGCGAGGGGAGCCAGACGCGATTTTAGCCGCCAGCCTCCTACGGCAGGTCGAAATAGACGAGTGGGGTGTTTGCGCTGCCAGCCTGCGTCTGCACTGCCCAGACGCGAACGCCTGTCGCTGTCGGGATCGTCTGCCAGAACGAGCCACTCTGCGAGCGTGATAAGCGGCTGCCAGGTTGGCGTAGCGTCACCAGGGCGCAGGAGGAAAGTTCCGGCCGGGTTGCTATAATTTGTCCCTGACGTATGGTATGCCGTGGTGGCCACCGAGCCGTCCGAGAAGACAAAGACGCCACTCGCTCCCAATGAGCCTGGGTCAAGATAGCCATTCTCGACGCCAGCCAGTGTCGGCAGTTGTCGCCAGTGCGCGCCACCATCCGACGAGTAGAACGCGACGCTGGTCGCGGCCGGTTGGTTGGGCACACCAGACGCCGTACCCAGCGCGTAGGTTGTCGAGCCGTCGGCGGAGCGCGCAAAGGTGAGATTGTTGAGATTGCTCACCGGGGTCGCGAAGGGCGCCCACGTACGGCCACCATCCGTTGACTGATAGTAATAGTTGGGCATCGACGGCTGGCTGGAGAGCGGTTCGCTGAGGTGTTGTGTAGCTGCGCGCCAGTTGCCGAGAGGCAACGCGTAGCCGCACCCCTGAGCGCATGATGGCGAAGCCTCGATGACCAGTGCGGGGCCGTCGAACCACATTTGTTCGTTCACATCGACGCTTTTGCCGTTCACAACCACATTAATCGGCGTCCAGGACTGGCCGCCATCATCACTGGCATAGAAGGGATGTGGCGGTACCCCCTCACCGTCCAGCGCGATCATAACAAGAAGCCGCGACTGCACGACCGCAACCTGAATGACGGAGGTAGTCGCGTTTGTGAATGTTGGCTGCGAGATGGCTTTCCAGGTGACACCGCCGTCCTGGCTGCGGTAGAGTGGTTGCTGTCCACCTTGGCTGCCAGTCACTGCGAAAATATCCTTGGGGTTGTTCTGGTCGATGAACAACTGACACGAGGATTTGAAGCGCGCTCCACTGCCTGACGGTGTGTTCCACGTATGGCCGCCGTCGGTTGTCACCGAGACAGCCGGAGGCGTCGCTGCTGAATCGTCAGGGGTATCAGACGTAACGCCGCATAAGTACCCTGTCTGCGGCGATGATGGCGAGAAGATGAAGCTCCCGATTGACGCTGGCAAATCGGCGCCATCGGGAGCGGGCAACCATTGCTTGGGAAACGTGTAGGGTAGTGGGATGGCCGTTGGTGTTGGGGTTCCACTCGCCGCGGACGCCGTTTGTAACGCCCGCAAGCCCGCATCCGCGCCATTCGTCGCTGGGGCGCTGGTTTGGCCACAGGCCGCCAGCAGCGTAACCAGTGATAGCATCGCCACTGACGCCACCCAGCGCACACGATGATCTCGTACCACAGCCATTACATATCCTCCCTTGCCCACCGCCTTCGGCCCGACCATACGGTCGGCGAATGAAGCCATTACTGTTGTATCCGACGTAGGCAAGGGAGAGAAGTGTGCATCTCACTGGATTATCAAGCGCTGACATCTCGCACATATGCGGTTATTGTGAGGCGGGCAGCGCATCCACCAGTGCGCGCAAGAATAGCTCGACATCGGTGACGAGGCCCATTACCTGCGCGCTGCCACGGTCGGCCAGCTTGGTGACGACGGCGGGATTGATATCCACCGCCACGGTGCGCACGGAGGCGGGCAGCAGATTGCCAGTGGCGATAGCATGGAGCATCGAGGCGGCCATGATCGCAACCTCCACGCCGCGCGCCGCCTCGCGCATCCGCCCCTGAGCCGCGACGCTATCGGTGATGACGCCGGGCATCGGGCCATCATCACGAATCGAGCCAGCGAGCACCAGGTCTACCCCATTTTCCAGCGAGGCGGCGACGATACCATCACCGAGCAGCCCCGCCGTATGGGCGGCATCGAGCGAACCCATCGCGCGCACCTTGTTGATGGCGCGCAGGTGGTTGCGGTGGCCATGTTCCACTGGCTCGCCGGTCTTCAGATCGATCCCAAGCGATGTGCCGAACATTGCCGCCTCGACATCATGGGCGACGATGGCGTTGCCGCCGAAGATGACCTGCACGTAGCCTCGCCGGATAAGCTCGGCGACTGAGTCGCGCGCCGCTGTATGGACGATGGCTGGGCCAAGCACCCACAGGATTTTGCCGCTGTGCTGGCGGGCGGCGATCATTGCGTCGGCAACCTCGCGAATGGCCAGCGCCTTGGCGCGTTCGGATGAGACAGGGCTGCCCATGAAGCCAAACGTCTCACGCTGGCGTGGACGTTGCTGTGGCTCGACACGTATGCCCTCGTAGCCAATCACCACCTCGTCGCCGACGCGCGCCTCATGCATCGGTACCGTGCGGGCGGATTTGCCGTCGCTATCGACCACGATGGCGACATCCATCTCGATGTTCGCCACAGGCAGCCACTCCCCACCGACGCGTACCTGGGTGGGCAGATTGCTGGTCGCGTAGAAGTCGTCGGGCAACACGCCGGGCTGAGTGACGGGCGCGGTCATGGCATTCTCTTCCTCGGCGAGGCCAGCGCCAAGCCGCTGCAATTCGGGAATGAGATTGTCGAGCAACTGCTGAGTCGCGGCGGATACCTCGATGCGCGCATAGCTCGTTTCGGTCTCGCTCTGGCCAATGCGCATCTCACGCACGTGGAAGTGCGCGCCCGCCTCCTCGATGGCGCCCCAGACACGCGGCAGAATGAACGAATCGATGATGTGTCCCTGTAGCTCGATCTCCGCGCTGGCCATAGCTGCTCCTCTTATCTACCGGTGATATCTGTTCGCGACGAGTCACGAAGGACCTCTGAGGTGTCGCGCTCTGTCGGCAGTGTAGCACGTTCGGAGAGTACGTATTCTGCGGTGTCAGCGACGCAGGCCGTGGTACAATTGCCATCTGTAAGCGATGTCATGTGAAGCAGCATGTGTGGAGGCAAGAACGTGCAGCGGAAGACGGCTGATAGCAGCAACGGCGCGGCAATCAAGACGGCCACTTCATCGGCGAAACGAACAGCGCCCAAAGCGACAGGGGCGACCAGAGCGCAGCAGAGTGCGGTAACGGCCACGGTGGCGCGCCATCAGCAGGCCGCCGAGCCACACCGCGATTTACTTTCCTGGCGCAAGGAATTTCCGATTCTCCAGCGGAAGACGTATCTCAATAGCTGCTCGCTTGGCGCCCTCTCGACGCGCTCGATGGCGGGGATGGCGCGCTTCCAGGAACTGTGGAACGAGTATGGCGCGTCGGCATGGTACAAGCTCTGGCTGGGCGAGATTGCCGAAGTGCGCCAGAAGTTTGCGCAAATCATCGGCGCGCAACCGCATGAGGTGGCCATCGCGCCGAACGTCTCAGCCGCGTTGAGTGAAATCGCGACGGGCCTTGATCTGGGCGAACGCAACCGCATCGTGATGGCCGACCTCGACTTTCCCACGCTGGCCTACCAGTGGATGGCCAAGCAGCGGCTCGGCGTCGAGATCGATTTTGTCGAAAGCCCCGACCGTATGACGCTGCCCACCGAGAGCCTGATGGCGGCGATAGATCAGCGCACCGGACTCGTTGCCACATCACGTGTCTTCTACCTCAGCGGCTACATCCAGGATATCGCGACGCTGACACGCCACGCGCATAAGCAGGGCGCGCTGGTGTTGATCGACGACTATCAGGGCACCGGACAGATCCCCATCGACGTGAAGGCGCTGGATATCGACTTCCTGGTGACTGGAACCCTCAAGTGGCTGATGGGTGGCCCCGGCCTGGCGTTCATCTATGTGCGCGAAGACATGATCGAAAAACTGCGGCCAAGCGTCACTGGTTGGTGGGGGTCGCGCGACATGTTCGAGTTCCGCACGGGCGTCTTCGAATATCGCGACGATGCGCAGCGTCTCGAGGCAGGCACACCCGCGATGGCCCCCGTATTCGCGGCGAATGCCGCACTCGATATCGTGCTGGAGGTTGGCGTCGACCGCATCCGTGAGCGCACGCGCTGGCTGGCCGATGATCTGATTCGGCGCGTTCAGGAGCGCGGTTGGAAGCTGCTTAGCCCGGCGGATGGCGCGATACGCAGTTCCATCGTGATGCTGGGAATGGAGCGGCCGGAGGAACTGGTGAGCAGTCTGGCGCAGCGCGGCATCATCGTCGACTCGCGGCCAGGGCGTCTGCGCATCTCACCGCAGTTTTATAACACGGTCGAGGAAAATGAGTCGATCATGTCGGCGCTCGACGAGCTGCTAGGCGCGCGCGGCAAATAGCGCACATGGCGCCGCTTAGTAGGCTGGTATAAGGAGGGCGTCATGACGCTGGTCTTGCGTGAGGCGGATGTGGCGGCTGTGCTGACGATGGCCGATACGATGCGGGTGCTCGATGCTGCCTTCCGGCGGCAGGCGGCAGGTGAGGCGCGTAACCAGCCACGGCGGCGTGTCGTGTTGCCGGAGGGGCGAGGCGCGCTGCATGTGCTCTCCGCCTATGTGCCAGGCGTACCGGGGCATCCAGAGGCGGACGGCCCTGGTCTGGTCGGCCTGAAGGATTATGCCGCTGTCGCTGGCAAGGCGCGCTTCCTTGTGCAGCTTTTTTCGGCGGAGGATGGGCGGCTGCTGGCGCTGATCGAGGCTGATCTACTCGGCCAGATGCGCACGGGCGCCGCGTCTGGGGTGGCGACGCGCTACATGGCGCGTCCAGATGCGCGTATTGTGGGCATGATCGGCGCGGGCGGCCAGGCGCGAACACAGGCGCTGGCGATGTGTGAGGCGCGATCTGTCGAAAAATTTCTGGTCTACGCGCGTTCTATAGAGCGGGCGCGCGCTTTCTGTGACGCGTTATCCGCGCAGACGGGTGTTGCGTTCGAGCCAGCCAAACAGCCTGAGCAGGTCGCGCGTGAGGCCGATGTCATCGTCACGGTGACGACGGCGCATGATCCTGTGCTGTTGGGCGCGTGGCTGCAGCCGGGCCAGCATATCAACGTGATGGGATCGAACTGGGCGCATCGGCGTGAGGTCGATGGCGAGGCTATCCGGCGGAGCGCTGTGGTGGCGGTGGACGCGCGCGATCAGGCGCTGATTGAGGCGGGCGATTTGCTGCTGGCGGAGCAGTCTGGCGATTTCACGATGGATGACGCCGTAGAGCTTTGCCAGATCGTCGCTGGCACGGTGGCTGGCCGTCCGGATGCGACAGCGATCACGCTCTTCAAGTCGCTTGGCATCGGGCTTGAAGATGTGGCGGTCGCGGGTTGGGTCTATGCGCAGGCGCGCGAACGTGGCCTGGGGCAGGAGATCGAGTTACTCCCGTAGCAGCCACATGAGTAGCCACATGACGAATTGGCGAGAATTGGGGACTGGCGCATGAGAGTGGGTCTGTGGCGCATCCGCGTGGTGGGACTGGCCGTGGTGTTACTGGCGCTGGCGGGATGCGGTGCGGTTGCGCCGAACCAGTGGCAGAACGTTGGGCCGGGAATGCGCAAATTAATACGCTCGCGGTCGATCCCCATATTCGCGGCATCATCTTCGCGGGTGGCAGCGACGGCACAACTTACGTGGCCCGTGGCGACCGATCGGGACAATTCGTGGCGAGCGATAAAAGCCCCGGTGGCGGCCCAATCAACGTCATATTCCCGAACCCATACATCAACGGGGCCGTCTATGCGGGCGCTGCTGGTGGCTTCTATGCCAGCACCGACTATGGCGAGCATTATGTGGCGCGGAATAGTGGGCTGCCTGCTGGCGCGAATGTCACCGCGATCACGACCGGGTCTGATGCCACGACGCTCTTCGCCAGTGTCGCGCAGCAGGGCCTCTATACGAGCGCCGATGGCGGCAAATCCTGGCATGTGGTCGCTCCCGTAACCAGTGGAGCAGCTGTGGCGCTGCCACTCAACGCGACGGTGCAATCGCTCTTGTGGGATAGCGCGTCGAAGGCGCTCTTTACGCAGCGGTCACTGGCGCGAACGGCGCGATCTACGTCTCGCACGACAGCGGCGCCAGTTGGAGCGTCGGCAATGATGGCCTGCCTCCCAAGACCAGCGCCTATACCCTGGTGGAGATGGTGTCAGGTGGCCTTGCGCCATCGGGGCCAACGCTCTATGCGGCCACATCGGCGGGCGTCTTTGCGCTCACCAGTGGCGGCTCCAAGTGGCAGTTGGCCGGCATAGGCCTGCCATCTGGCACGATCTACTCGCTGGCGACATATCCCCTGACGCCGGGACTGCTCTATGCGGGAACGGAGCAAACCGTCTATGCCAGTACAGATGGTGGCGCAGCACTGGGCAAAGGTGGCCGACGGCCTCGCACATGCGGTGCCTGCTATCGTCGTGGCGCCCGGACTAAACACTCCCACGGTCACATTCGCCGCCGCCGGACAGATTGTGCGTTACCCTGCTGGGAGCGGCGGCAGCGACAGTGGTGGCATCTTGAGCACACTTTTGCTCATCGTGATCGTTGGGGCCGCTGCCTGGTTTATCTCTGGCCCGCTACCGAATAGTTCCAAGTCTGACGGACGTCCGCAGACGATTGGCGCGGCGCGGCGCATAACGGGTTCGCAGGCCTATTCGTTACAGCGGTTGGCGCGCGGTGACGTAGCCAAGGGGCGATAGGCCAGGCATGAATCGAATAGCGAGACTGCCAGTTTCTACGTGTTCAAATCCCAATCCCGCGAGTAGATCTGGAACTGGCTGATATCCGCTGCTGGTAGAGGCCTGCATTGCTTGTTGGTGTCCCGATGGCAGGAAGTCCACCAGGCAGACTCGCCCGCCAGGTTTTAGCACGCGCGCAAGCTCACCGAATACACGCTCGGCAACGCCGCCAGTGAGGTGGTGGATAGCGAAGCTGCTGACCGCGACATCGAAGGTCTGGTCAGGCCATGAAAGCGATTCGGCGGGCTCCAGATGAAAATCAATCGTACGCGCCCGCTTGTGCGCTTTATTGCGCGCCCGCGCAATCATCTCTGGTGATGGATCTACCCCAGCCACCATCCCCATTGGCCCGACCCGCTCGGCGAGGACAAGCGCCAGCGTGCCGGTGCCGCATCCAACATCCAGCGCCGATTCGCCCGGTTGGATAGCTGCGAGGTCAGCAATGGCGCCGCGCAGTTTAGACTC
Source organism: uncultured Chloroflexia bacterium (assembly GCA_963702665.1). Classification (GTDB taxonomy): domain Bacteria; phylum Chloroflexota; class Ktedonobacteria; order Ktedonobacterales; family JADMIN01; genus DAHUXT01. Next base: position 145,917 of record CAVPDP010000002.1, on the reverse strand, counting down.
ATGGCCGAGCGCGAGCGCCTGAACGAGTAGGTCATACCGCTTTGCCCAGCGAATCAGCCGCCCCGCCGTCACGGGGGCAGCCAGCATGGGAGGCATCACTAGCCTGATGGAAATGAATCATCGGATTACTCTCCTTTGTGGATAGTCTATTCACTACTGAACACCATGTTCTATACTGAGGATGCATCAGGATGTACCGCTGGGCAACAACCAAATCGGTGGAGTCATTCGCTATCGAACAGTAGCGCCAAATCGTTCACCATCAAGGAGTGTTTATGAAGACTCAGAAGCAGGACCGACGCTCCCAGCGGACACAGCGGATGCTCGCGGAGGCGCTGGTAGCGCTTTTGCTCGAACGCCGCTATGCCGATATTACTGTGCAGGATTTGCTGGATCGCGCTGATGTGGGCCGCTCGACATTTTATGCGCATTATTGGGACAAGGATGATCTGCTAGCCAGTGAGGTCGAACGCATGCTGGGCGCCCTGGATCGACAGATGGTGGCAGCGACGCATGGGGAGGCCGACCTGTTACCAGTGCGTGGCCTGTTTCAACACGTGGGAGAGTTCCATGCGCTCTATCAGGCGCTCGGGCGGGGCCAGGAACTCGAAATTGTCTTGGGCGCGATGCGAAAGCGGCTCTGCGAAGTTGTGGAAAGCCGTCTGGCCGCGATGGCTCCCGCAGACCTGTCGGCGATGACGCGAACTATCACCGCGCAGTCCGTCGTCGGCGCTGTGCTTGCGCTGCTACAGTGGTGGGTTGAGGCAGAGATTCCCGTCTCCGCCCGGCAGATGGAGGCCTATTATCGCCAGCTTGCGCTACCCGGCGTACGCCAGCTGCTGGCTACATTCGGTCAAGCTGGCGGAGTGTCGAGTTGATGGCCACGCGCAGACTCTCGATGACGCCGCCGCCATTGACGGCGACCGCCTCGAAGCTGGGGCTATGGAACGGATTGAGATACTGCTCCAGCACGGGCACCGGCAGAATATCAGGCAGGTCACGTTTGTTCCACTGCATCACCAGCGGAAACTCGCCGGGGCGCTTGCCCATGCGCCGCAACTGCTCGCGCAGCTCGTTGAAGCTCTCAATGTTTTCCTGGAGCTTGCTGGCCTGCGAGTCGGCTACGAAGACAACGCAGTCTGTGCCTTTGAGCACTGAGATGCGTGTCTGCTGATAGAGCACCTGGCCAGGGACGGTGTAGAGTTGAAAGCGAATGGTGAAGCCATGAACGCGCCCCAACTCCAGGGGCAACAGATCAAAATATAACGTGCGCTCAGTCTCAGTATCAATCGAGACCATCTCACCGACATCGGCTGGATTAACCGTACGGTGAATATAGTGGAGATTTGTCGTTTTGCCGCTCAGGCCAATGCCGTAATACACGATCTTACAGTTGATTTCTCGTTTCGCCATATTGATAAGCGACATATTGACTCCTGCCCCACCTCGCGGCTTATCCACCGGCTGCGGCGGCGCCTCGCCACCCTCGCCGCAACGCCCAACATGTTTAACCAGAGCAACTCGTTTTATCTATTCAACACCGCACAACGCTTCCATTACCAACTTGTGTAGCGCATCTCAGCAGTAGTATAGTAGCGCGCTGCCAGGAAGATGCAAGCGCGCAAGCGCTAATCATCAAGCCCCAGGCGACCTGGGCAATCGCGCCAGAAATCGTTCCAGCACGATCTGATAACGCTCGTGGGTACCCTCACCAATCAGCTGGGTATCGTCGCGCGCGCTGACCTTGAAGACGAACCGACGTCCGTCTATCTCAATGAGTTCAGCGGTGGCGACCACATGGCCTCCGATGGGCGTCGCGGCAAGATGGCGCACATTGACCAGCGTCCCAACGGTTGTCTCGCCAGGGGGCAGCTCAGGTTGGACGAGCTGCCAGGCCGCATTTTCCATCAGGCCAATCATCATTGGAGTACCGAAGACATGAACACCGCCCGCGCCGAAGGCCGCTGCGGTTTGCTCCTCACCGACCACCAGTGACGCCTCGCCGCGCATGCCAACCTCCAGCGTCATAGGGCGATCTCCCTTCCACTCACATCTCGAAGGCCGCGCGTAGGTAGCGCATGCACTCTTGTCGAGAGCAGCGTATCATATTGCAGGCCATCTTTGCGCGCCCTTTCTGGCTGAAGGTCGCCACTACGTTGACGCTGGCGGTTCGCGAGTGGGATAATTCCCTGATGTTGCGTGGAAACTTTGCCATGCGCGCATACTTCTGGAGTTGCAGGACAATGCAGAATTCGACGAGTGCGATGGAACCGCGCCCCAGCGCCGGGCTTGATGCTTCGCGGGAAACGCAATTGGGGATCTCGGTCGTTGTGCCAGTGTATAACGAGGAGCAGAGTCTGCGCCCGCTGTATACCGCGCTTACCGCTGCGCTGGAGCGCCTGGGACAGTCGTATGAAATCGTCTTTGTCGACGACGGTAGCCGCGATGGCTCATTTGCCACGCTGGAAGCGCTGCACAAGCAGGACCAGCGTATCCGGGTGATTCGTTTTCGCCGCAACTTCGGCAAGACCCCAGCGCTGGTGGCAGGGTTTTCTCATGCGCACGGCTCGATCATCTTCACGATGGACGCCGACCTGCAAGATGACCCGGAGGAGATGTCGAAGTTCCTGGAGAAGCTGGACGAAGGCTACGATCTCGTCTCCGGCTGGAAATATCCTCGACACGACCCATTCTCCAAGACATTCCCCTCATTCTTCTTCAATCGCATGGTCAGTCTCACCACAGGCGTACGGCTGCACGACATCAACTGTGGATTCAAGGCGTATCGCCATGAGGTGCTCGACGATGTGAAGCTCTATGGGGAACTGCATCGCTTCGTGCCAGTGCTGGCCCATCAGCGTGGCTTCCGCGTGACCGAGGTGAAGGTGCGCCACCACAAGCGCAAGTTTGGCAAGTCGAAATACGGGGCGCGGCGTTTCCTGCGGGGTTTCCTCGATCTGATGATGGTCGTCTTCCTGATGCAGTATCTGCAGACGCCGTTGCGGCTATTTGGCGCGATTGGCCTGTTCTCGACGGTAGCCGGTCTCCTGGTGGATCTCTATGTTGTCCTCGACCGTTACCTGCCGTTTGGCTCGCATCAGGAGATCCACAACCGGCCACTGCTGTTCGTGGGTATTTTGCTGCTGATCTTTGGCATCAGCTTCATCCTGACGGGTCTGCAAAGCGAGATGATTCGCCACTTCGCCTATCGCCCGGATGACGAGTATAGCATCAGGCAGGTGCTCGAGTAATGGGCGAGCACGAACCAACATCGCAGTCTATAGCCGACGCCATCAAGCGTATGGTCGGCTGGTTGCGCGCGCACAAGCGTGTGGTGCAGGGTGTTGTGGTGGCGCTGATCCTGATATTTCTGGCAATCGGCGTTCGCTCAAGCTGGACGAAACTCGCGCAGTTTCAATGGCATGTGCAGTGGGGTTTGCTCATCGCGGCGCTGGCGCTCTTTGTCACGCAGGAGCTTTCGTATGCGCTGATCTGGCGCGGTATCTTGCGTCGCCTCGGCAGCGACCTCGATCTCGTCTCGAGTGAGCGGGTGTATTTGAGTGCGGAGTTTGTGCGCTACATACCTGGCAATGTCTGGCATGTGCTTGCGCGCGTGCTGGGCGCTGAAAGCCGTGGTGTACCGAAGGCCATTGGGCTTGCGAGCATGGTGATCGAACTGGCCACCAAAATCACCTCAGCGGCGCTAGTCTTTGCCCTTTCACTCCTGTTCTGGCCCGATGTCTCTGGGATTACCCGTGTGATACCGCGTGATATCATCGTGGGCATCGGCGTTGTGGGCGTGCCGTTGCTGTTGTTCGGGCTACAACCACGCCTATTAGAGGCGATGCTCAACCGTGGATTGCGGCTGATGCGGCGCGAGCCGATAAAGCTGGGATTGCGCTATCGCGATATCTTGCTCATCACGGGTTATTGGGCGCTCAGTTGGGTAGTGGCAGGCATTGGATTCTACTTGCTGGTGCGCTCGCTGACCGATGCGCCGTTCACGGCGGCTGCGCTGGCGCTGGCTATCGGCATCAATGCGATGGGCTGGGACGTTGGCTTCCTCAGTTTCCTGACGCCGAGCGGCCTTGGCTTTCGCGAGGTCGCCATTGCGGGTCTGCTGGTGGCCTGTGGGCTGGTCGCTGGCGCGGATGCTACCCTGGGGGTGGCGCTGGTCGTCGCGTTCATGGCGCGGCTGCTCACCACCGCCGCTGAGTTGGTATGCGTGACCGCCGCCTATCTTGCGCCAGGGGGCATACGGGTGCAGCCGCCGAGCGCCAAACCAGCGCCAGAGTCATAACCAGAGACTGTGAAAAGCGCCACCGCCCTATGCCAGCAATCCCTACATCACGGTATGCGCCAATTGGCGCGGTGAGCAGTCACTAACCGGTTGTTGATACGTTAGAGATGATGGCACTCGTTCCGCATTGGGTGGGGCTGGGCCGTTGCCAACGTTGCTGGTGGGAGGCGCGTCGTAGCGCATCGTGGTGGTTTTCGGCGAGGTGCTGTGGGCTAGCCCGGTTGACGGCGGAAGCAGGCGCACTTTACAATGCGCGTCATAGTGGCACAATCATGTGAGCGATGATGTGATAGGCGCCGTCGGTGCATAATCTGGGCGAAGACGGGGCATATTCGGCAACGCGGTCAAGACATGGTAAGACATGGTTAAGACATGGTTGGGGCGGCGACGAGGGAGAAAGGGTGGGATCTGTGGGCCCAGCGAATGGGGGGAGCCTGGTTGGGCGCCAACTTGGTGATTATCACTTGCAGTCGCTGCTCGGCGCTGGCGGTATGGCAGAGGTCTACCGCGCGCTCGAGTTGCCACTGGGTCGTGAGGTCGCTGTGAAGGTGCTGCCCGCCGCTCTGGCCGCCGATCCTAACTACGTGTCGCGTTTCCGCACGGAGGCGCGTCGGGTCGCGCAGTTGCGCCATCCCAATATCGTCGCCGTATACGCCTTCAACGGTGGTGACCATGGAGATCTGCTCTATCTTGTCATGCCGGTGTTGCGCGAGTCGCTGCGTGATCTGCTCGATCACGCGGGCAGGCTTCCCATTGCCCAGTCTATTCGCATCGTGACTGAGATTGCCTCGGGGTTGGATGTGGCCCACGGCGTTGGCCTGGTGCATCGTGATGTCAAACCGGAAAACATTCTGCTCGACCAGGACGGACGCGCATTGTTGACGGACTTTGGCATCGCGCGTGAAGTACCAGTTCATCGCCAGGGAAACGCCGCCCAGACGCTCGCGGCGACGGGCTTGCCGGTAGGCACGCCAGAATACATGGCGCCAGAGCAGTTGCGCGGTGGGGCGGTCGATCAGCGCGCGGATATTTATGCGCTGGGAGCAGTGCTCTATGAGTTGCTGACGGGACGTGTTCCGCATGAGGCAGATACACCCTATGAGGTGGCCGCGCTTGTGCTCACCCAGTCGGTGATGCCGCCATCACAGCGCAATGCGGAGATTTCACCGGAACTCGAGCAGGTGGTGATGAAGGCGCTGGCGAAGATTCCGGCGCAGCGCTATTCCGATATGCGTAGTTTTGCCCTGGCGCTCAATGCGGCCGCGCGATCTGGGCGCGCGACGATGCGGAGCCTGGCGGGCGGCTGGCAGCGCAAAACGGCGCGTATCCCCGCGTGGACCGGCAATGTGGCTGGCATGATGCCAGATACCGACACCGAGCCAGTCGGGGTGATTGGCTATGCTGAGCCTTCCGGCTTTGTGTCGCGCTATCGCTGGTTGCTGGTGCTGCTGGCGTCCGCCATTCTCCTGGCGGGCCTGTGTGGCAGTGGAACGCTGATGGTACTCAACAATGGCTTCCCATTTGGTGGCACATCGCCGACGAGCCTGTCGGGGCCAGCGGCGACTCAGACGGCGCGCGCGGCGCTCGTTCCGACGGCGACGCCAGTGCCCACCGAGACGCCCGGTACCCACGGCCACGCCACAACCGACGGCGACGACACCACCGCCGCCGCCGCCGCCTACCTGGCTGACCTTCTCACCCTCACCACTGCCCTGGTTCTGTCGTCATGGCACTTGTACGGGACGCAGACGATCACAAATACGTCAAGCAAAAGCTCGGCTGGAAGTGGACGTCGCCCCAATTGAACACGGCATTCCGTTTCACGATTAATGGGCACAGCGATATCCGGCCGCCGCAGGATATGGACCCTGGCCTGGCGCCGACAGGCGTCAGGATACAATGTTGATAACTGTTTCCAGTTGCTCATTCTACATGGCTAAACCGATCACTATTACGGCGGTGGATAGCCTCAATCATACCTACCCCTTTGTCATGCAGATCGCGTCGTAGCTGTTCGCAGGAACCCACTTAACCTTCACGGAGCAGGTGCAGTCGGAGCAGATTGAGTGCGGTATAGGCGGCCCGCAGTTTGATCTCGCTCCGTGGCCCACGGAATTGCTGGCTGGTGTCGCGTGCGCCATGTGGCGAGACGACGGCGATATGGACTGTGCCGACCGGTTTACCTTCCTGCTCATCCGGCCCGGCGACTCCGGTGACGCTGACGTCCGACGCCTGCCCCGGTCTGCTCACGCACCGCGCTGGCCATCGCGCGCGCTGTCTCGATGCTTATGACACCGTGGGTGGCGATTACCTCAGCTGGGACGCCCCACGCCTCTTTGAGTTCCGTGGCGTACGATATCAGCCCGCCCTTGAATGCGTTGGAACTGCCAGGTATATCGGTGATCAAACTGGCGAGCAGCCCACCTGTACAGGATTCCATCGTGGCCAGCGTTAGATCCTGCTCCACGAGCATGCGGAGCGCCACACTCTGGGGCGTCTCGTCATCGACACCAAAGATATGTTGGCCCAGGGTAGCGCGGATCTGCGCCTCAACCTCCGCGACCATCGCCCGCGCCTGCTCGTCGGTCGCCGCTTTGGCGGTGACTCGTACGTCGACGGCGTCGCGTTTGGCATAGGTTGCGACGGTGGGGTTTGCGCTGTGTAGTACTCCGTCAAGTCGTTCCTCGACGCTCGATTCGCCTATACCCGCAACCCGCAGCAGGCGTGTAAAGAGGATGTCGCCGGTGCGCGGACGTAGGCGCGGAACGACTTCGCTCTGCCACATGCGCATCATTTCATACGGCACGCCGGGCATCGCGACCATGATTTTGTTGTCGCGCTCGGCCCACCAGCCTGGAGCGGTTCCGATAGGGTTTGATACTATCGTGACCGATGGGAGCGTCCAGGCCTGCTTGACGTTGCGCTCAGGCATAGCGATGCCGCGACTTGCGAAAAATGCGCGCAGATTCGCCTCAAGCTCCGCATCTACGGACGGGGTTTCATGGAGCACCGCAGCGATGCCCTCGCGGGTGAGGTCGTCTTCGGTGGGGCCGAGTCCACCCGACATAATCACGAGGTCAGAGCGTTCGCGCGCCTGGTGGAGCGTGGCGGTGAGGCGCTCGAGGTTGTCGCCAACGGTCGAAACGTAGTACAGGTCGATGCCGAGGGGGCTGAGTTGCCGCGCCAGCCAGGAGGCGTTGGTATCGGTGATATGGCCGAGCAGCAGTTCGGTGCCAATCGAGAGTATTTCGGCGCGCATAGGTGTTCTCTCATATCTTTGGTGGAGTCACCTGGAATAGCGGTGATTCTGGTGAAATCAGTTCGCTCCATTCTATCACTCCCGCTGACGTGAGATTGGCATGGATTTGCCGCTGATGTATGGCTTTGTCAGTGGTTGTCACGGCCCCTTCTGGCTAGCGGACTATACAAGAGTCCTCTGTGTTATGGTGAATTGACACAACATATTGTGTTGCATGCTGGAAATTTCCTACAACACAATATGTGGTAAAATAAGTATTGCAAAATCTATATGTTGTGGTACAATTGCTTTTGTTCCCCACCGCACCGGTTTGTGCGGGATAGCTCATCTAGTTGTATACCCCCTCAGGAGAGCAGCCGTGGCAGAGAAGAAGGCTGGCGCCAGCAAGGCGAGTACCGCTGCATCGCCGCAGCGCAAGGCAGGCGAATGGTCGGAGGCGGCCGATCGTGTTTTACGCGAGCGCTATCTGTTGAAAGACGCGCAGGGCGTCGTGATCGAGACGCCGGATGATATGGCGTGGCGCGTCGCGGAGGCGGTGGCCTCTGCGGAGAAGCAATGGACAAATAAGGGCGGTTCCTCGTCCGACGCGATTGCCGAGCAGTTCTATTCGGTGATGGTCGAGCGCAAGTTCCTGCCGAATTCGCCGACGCTGATGAACGCCGGAAAAGGCAACAACCTCCAGCTCTCCGCCTGCTATGTGGTTCCCGTCGAGGATAGCCTCCCCGGCATCTTCGAGGCGGTCAAGCACGCCGCGCTGATCCACCAAAGTGGAGGCGGCACGGGTTTCAGTTTTTCGCGTCTGCGCCCCGAGGGCAGCATGGTGGCCTCGACACACGGTGTGGCCAGTGGCCCGATCAGCTTCATGAAGATCTTCGATGGAGCAACCGAAGCGGTGAAACAGGGTGGAACCCGTCGTGGGGCAAACATGGGTATCCTGCGGGTGGATCACCCCGATATCCTGAAGTTCATCGACTGCAAGCGTGATGGCTCGGTGACCAATTTCAACATCTCGGTCGCCATCACCGATACATTCATGCGCGCGCTCGAAGCCAACACCGAGTATGAGTTGATTGAGCCGCACACGAATCTGGTGACTGGCACGCTCAAGGCGCGCGATGTGATGGACGCCATCGTCTCCGCCGCGTGGGCAACCGGCGACCCTGGCCTCGTCTTCATCGACCGCGCCAACGCCAGCCCAGCCAACCCTGTTCCTGAGATCGAAATGTTAGAAGCAACCAATCCATGTGTGGTTGGTGAGACGCGTCTGGCTACCAGCGATGGCCTCGCGCGGATGGATGCGCTTCAAGCAAGTGGCGAGCGCTTTTGTCGCCACCGATTGCGCGCGCAATGGGATATACAGCGGAGTGCCACCGTCAACGGCTCATTGGGCCAGTCGCGGGAAGGTGTCGTCTTCCATGATGCCGTCCCAGTCTTCAAATCGGGTACGCAGTGTTCCGGTTCACAAACTCGTCACCGGTCATGGTATCGAGATTACCGCGACGCCCTATCATCGCTTCCTGACGACCCGACGGCTACAAACGTCTCGACCAGTTGGAATACGGCGATGTGTTGCTGCTGCAGAGCGGCGAGGGCGCTTGGTCTACCGAGCGCGCGCTGCCGCCGATTGCCTACGGAGTGCGGAGTGACGTCGCGCCTGCGCGCCAAAATTGCACGCGGTGAGGCGACCCCGCCAACTGAGTGGACGACGGAACTGGGCGAGGTCGTTGGCTATGTGCTGGGCGATGGCTACGTGCGTCGTGGGAAAACGGCTGATATCGTCGGTATCGCTGTGGCTGCCGATGACGAGGCGCTTGCGACCGAACTTCAGGCACGATTTACCCGCTGGTTTGGCGCGTCTGGCAATGTGACACCACGTCACGGGCATCTCCAAATACAGTATGCGGGTTCGGCAGCGACTTTGCTGATGGGGTTGGGCTTGAACGGCGCACATGCCCACGAAAAGCGCGTGCCAGAAAGCATCTTCGCCGCGCCACGTGACGCGGTGATTGGCTTCTTGCGCGGGCTGTTCAGCGCTGATGGCAGCGTGCAAATTGGCAATGTAGAGAAGGGCACATGCAGCGTGCGCCTCGCCACTTCATCCAAGGGACTGGCGCAGGATGTACAGCAACTGCTGCTGAATTTCGGCATCGTTAGTGCGATCCGGCTACGGCGCGAGGCACAGGTAAGGCTGCATGCCAAATGCCGCACGCGAGTTGGCCGAATACGCAACCCAGGCGCAGTATGAGGTGATTATCGACAAGGCTAATCGTGACCGCTTTTCCCAGCTGATCGGCTTCATGCAAGAGCGTAAGCAACGCAACTTGCAGGACTGGATTGCTGCGAAGAAGCGTGCTTCCAATCACGAGTCGTTCACGACGAAAGTGGCGCTGATCGAGGATGCTGGGACAGCGGATGTGTATGACACGACAGAGCCAGCGACGCATAGTATCATCGTCAACGGCCTTGTGACACACAACTGTGGTGAGCAATATTTGGGTCCGTATGACGCCTGCAACCTCGGCTCGATCAACCTTGGCCTGTTTGTGCATGACGGCGAGATCGATTGGGCAGGGTTGGAGTCAGTCACCCGCATCACCACACGCTTCCTCGACGATGTGATCGAGATCAACCCCTATCCGCTGCGAGAAGTGCGCGAGAAGGTGCAGGCGAACCGGCGCATCGGCCTCGGCGTGATGGGCTGGGCCGAGATGCTCTTCGAGTTGGGCATCCGCTATGACAGCGAAGAGGCGGTGGACCTGGGCGAAAAGATCATGCTCGCCATCCAGGATTGGTCAACCGACGAATCGGCGAAGCTGGCTGAGGTGCGCGGCGCCTTCCCAAACTGGGAGCGCAGCATCTACAAGAACGGCGAGAAGCTGCGTAACTCCACGCGCACCACGGTCGCTCCCACTGGCTCCATCAGCATCCTGGCCGATTGTTCGTCTGGCATCGAGCCGATCTTCGCGCTGGCTTTCCAGCATCGTGTGAAGCAGCCCGATGGCTCGTATCGTGTGCTCGATTTCGTCAACCCATTCTTTGCGAGGGCGCTGGCGGCCAGTGACATTGTCGAGAAAGAAGAGGCGCTCGCCTATATCAAGGAGCATGGCTCGCTGCATGGGCATCCGGCGGCGGAACATCCAGCGCTCGCGCCCTATGTGACCGCGCACGAGATTGCGCCCGAGTGGCACATTCGGATGCAGGCGGCTTTCCAGAAGGGCGTCAATAACAGTATTAGCAAGACTATCAATCTGCCCAACAGCGCCACCTATGACGACGTGCGCAAGGCCTACATGCTGGCCTGGGATCTGGGCTGCCTTGGCATCACCGTCTTCCGTGACGGCAGCAAGGGCGAGCAGGTGCTCAACGTCGGCGTGAAAGACAAGCAGCCAGAGGCCGTGCCGCCACTAGTTCAGGCTGAGGTTCAGGCACGGGCAGCGGACGATGAAAAGCGGCGTCGCTACAGCGGTGGCATCAAAGAGCGGCCCGAGATCATTCGAGGCTATACTCGTCAGGTGCGCGCGCCAGAGGGTAAGGTCAACGTCACCCTCAACAGTGATGATGATGGCCTGCTGGAGGTATTCGTCAATATTGGCAAGGCAGGCTCGGATGTCGCGGCGCTGGCCGAGGCGCTGGGTCGGCTGATCTCGTTGCACCTGCGGATCGATAGCCCGATCTCGCAGAACCAGCGCGCCGAAGAGATAGCCCGTCAGCTTCGCGCGATTGGCGGTAGCACCTCGATTGGCTTCGGGGCTGACCGGGTGCGTTCGCTGCCAGATGGTGTCGCGCGAGCCATCGATCAGCATCTGGCGAACCTCGTCAATCAGCCAGAGGATCTCCAGGCGTCGGCTGAGCCTGCGGGAGCCTCAGATGAGAAGCCATCCGCCAATGGTGGCAATGGGCACGCGATCAGCGGCGGCGGCGGCCATCTGCCGGGCCTTAATCCCATGATGCTGGCCCCGTATAGTGTCACCGGCAACCTCTGCACGCAGTGTGGCAACAACACCATGCGCTATGAAGAGGGCTGCAAAAAGTGCGTCAGCTGCGGCTACAGCGAGTGTTAGACCTATCGCCCAACCGCTGATTGTACGCGAACCGGGCATCCAGGGGCTTTCAGGAAGTCTCTGGGTGCCTTTTTGTTGCTTTCATAGTGCGCTGTGTTACCGTGCATAGGCGGTCAGCGCCGCGCATTGGGTCATAGCAAGCGCCAGTGTGGCATACTGACGTTCAGGCAGCCGCAGTGCAGCCGGTGTCGGTGAGAAGTGGAGCGTCCTCCATGGGGCATACGCAGCGGAAAGCGGCGCAATTGGTGGCTGCGGGCGACGCTGCGGTACTCGTGCGGCTGGGTAGCCGCCCCGGCCCAACCGCTACCCGAAGCGTGCTAGCGCTGGTTGCCGCGCTCGATGCCGCGCCACCTCCAGGCCTCCTGGATGTCATACCCGCGTATGCCTCAGTGCTCGTGCGGTTTGACCCACTCATCATAGCGCCTGTGGGGATAGTGGCGTACCTGCGTAGCGCGCTTTCTCAAGCCAGCGAAGGCCGATTGCCTGCTGGTCGCATGGTCAAAATTCCAGTGCGCTACGGTGGCAAGGATGGGCCTGATCTCGACGAGGTTGCCAGCCTCCTTGGGCTGACGGAGCAGGAACTCATCCAGCGGCACACCTCGGCTACGTATCGTGTGGCGTTCCTTGGGTTTCTCGCGGGATATCCTTATCTCTCTGGGCTGCCACGCTCGCTTGCCGTTCCACGGTTAAATACACCCCGCACATGTGTCCCGGCGGGCAGCGTCGCCATCGCCGAACGCCAGGCGGGCATCTATCCAGTCGATAGCCCCGGCGGTTGGCGCATCCTCGGACGCACCTCCGCACCGATCTTTGACCCGGCGCGCAACCCCCCATCACTGCTTCGTCCTGGTGATCGCCTGCGTTTCTATCCCGTGTCCGCAAGCGAGGAGGCCGCGCCACCAACCAATGAGCAAACTAGCAGCGATACACCATGTGCGCCCTGGTTACGAGTAATCCAGCCGGGGATTCAGGCGACAGTGCAGGATCCCGGCCGCATCGGCTACTCGCGCTATGGCGTCTCGACCTCGGGAGCCGCCGATCTCGATGCCCTGGCGCTTGGCAATGCGCTACTGGCCAACTCACCAGATGCGGCCGCACTAGAAATTACGGGAGGTAACGCCAGCTTCGAGGCGCTCGCGCCATGTGTCGTGGCTATCACTGGCGCGCCGTGCGTCGTGCGCGTCAACGGGGGACGTGTTTACGATGGCGTGTCATTTGCGCTGGCGGTGGGCGATATCCTGGAACTTGGCGCGACATCGGCTGGTATGCGGGTCTATCTCTGCGTGGATGAAGGCGTCGCCGTTCCGCGCGTGATGGGCAGTCGCGCCACCGATCTGCGAGCGCGTCTTGGCGGTCTGGAGGGTCGTCCGCTACGAGTGGGCGACCTGCTCGCTCGTGGTCGCACCAGCGCCAGTGTCGCGGGACGCGTCTCGCCGAATGATCTGGCGAGCCGTCGATTGCCAGGAAATGGCGAGTGGCGTCTGCGCGTCTTGCCAGGCCCGCATTTTGACCAGGCGCCACGTACGTCTAAAACGTTGCTGACAGCCGCCTTCACGGTAGATGCGCGCGCTGATCGGGTCGGCGTGCGACTACGATCACAGGAGGGACCTTGTCTGGAAGGTGGGCAAATGCTCACGGAGGGATTGCCACGGGGCGCGGTACAGCTTCCGCCGGATGGCGACCCGGTGCTATTGCTCGCCGATGCCCAGACGACCGGCGGCTATCGAGTCCCTCTCGTCGTCATCAGCGCTGATCGCTGGCAGATTGGCCAGTTGCGCCCTGGGGATATCGTCAGGTTCTGTAGCGTCTCACCGGAGGAGGCGTTGGCGGCATTGCGCAGGCGCGCCGACGATATCACGCGGATAGCGCGCCAGCCCTCGCCCGCACGGCTGCTCAGTGGGTTTACCGAATGGGACGACGACACCGAACTGGCGATGGGCCAGCGACAAGGAGACAACCGTGACCCGTGATGCCCTCATCACCGAGATCGACCTCAATTGCGATGCGGGCGAGTCATTTGGGCTTTGGCCGATGGGCGATGATGAGGCGCTGATGCCATTAATGACCTCGGTGAATATCGCCTGTGGCGCGCATGCTGGCGATCCGCTGGTCATGCGGCGAACATTGCTGCTGGCGAAGGCGCACAACGTAGCGGTCGGGGCGCACCCTGGCTATCCTGATTTGTACGGCTTCGGACGGCGCGCGCTACCGTTCACACCAGACGAGGTGGAGGCATGGACATTGGCGCAACTCGGCGCGCTCGATGCGATGGCGCGCGGCGTCGGGATGGCGCTCAGGCACGTGAAGCCACATGGCGCGCTCTATAACACTGCGGCGGACGATGAGGCGCTGGCCGAGGCGATTGTGCGGGCGGTGCGCGCGTTCGATCCGACGTTGGCACTGGTGGCGCGGGCTGGCTCGCTTATGGCGTCTGTGGCGCGCGCGAATGGGCTACGTGTGGCCGAAGAAGCATTCGCCGACCGTGGCTATGACGCGGTGGGTAGGTTGTTGCCGCGAAGTAACCCCGGCGCGCTGCTGGACAACCCACAGGTTGCGGCCGAGCGCGCGGTGAGCCTGCTACGAACGGGTGAGCTTATGACTGCCGAGGGCGTGGTGGCGCGCCTGCGACCCCAGACCTTGTGCATCCATAGCGATACCAGGGGCGCGGTGGCAATTGCGGGGGCGGTGCGCGCGGCGCTGCTGGCCGCAGAGATTACACTACGTCCGCTCCATGAGTTGGCCAGGTGATTGTCGGCACGAGAGCGTCGCGCTGTAGCGTCAGCCTGTTATGGCAGTTGTTGGGCGACACCCGGAGGCGTATAATCAACAGTGCGGCTCATGACGGCCGCAACCGTGACGATGGGGTCCGGCGAAAGCGATGATGCGGTGCAGATCCGCATGTGGTGGGGGCAACACGAGCCTGTCTGTTTTCCCGTGTTGCCGCGCAAAACATTTGTGATACTGCCATGAGCGTCTCATGTTTGCCTATCGCCTATCCTCCCCTCGTCCAACTGTCTGGTGGTCCAACGCTCCGCCACGTTCGGAGTGCGCGATTTGTCGTTGCCTGTGAGCTTAACTTTGGAGGAGACGCGCGCTATGTACAGAGGTCAGTCGGGTCAATGGTCGTGGTTGTTTCATCGTGTGACGGGCCTGGCCATTCTGCTCTTTCTGCTGGTTCACATCGTGGATATCACGCTGATTGGCTTCGGTCCCAACGATTTATAACGACGCCATCGGAATCTTCAGCCTCGGGCCTATTCGCCTCGTCTCGGTCGCGCTGATTGGCGCGGTGCTCTACCACGCATTCAACGGCCTCCGCATCATTGTCATCGACTTCTGGTCGGCGGGTTACAAGTATCAGAGCCAGATGTTCTACGTCGCGCTGGCGCTGACGATCATCGGCACGCTGGGGATGGGATACTTCGTCATCGCGCCGATCTTTGGCGTCTGCCCACAAGGCGCGTGCAACATGAATATCATGTAAGATCGCCTGAACATCAAGGAGCAAGAGCATGACTGCACCGGTTCAAGATGGCCCCAAGCTGACGAACTATGGGGCGACCTCCCGGCCTAGCGGAGCCAACGGTTTCGAGACGTTTTCCTGGTGGTTTTTTCGTGTCAGCGGCGTCGCGCTCGTCTTCCTGGCTATCATTCATTTATTCCTCATGCACGTCAGTGTCGATGTCTCGGAGACGGTGTATGATTATGTCGCAAAGCGTTACGACAACCCGTTCTGGCGCGGCTACGACCTGTTGCTGTTGACACTGGCGCTTTTCCATGGGCTGAACGGCCTGCGCATCATCTGCGACGACTACATCAAGTCGCGTGGCTGGCGCGTCGCGGTGGTTTCGGGTCTGTTCATCATCGCCATCAGTTTCTGGCTGCTCGGTATGATGACCATCATTACCTTCCACCGATAATATCAACGTTGCCCAATCCATCCTGGGTATGCTGGGCCACTAGCGCGGTTTCGCGGGATCTGGGCCAGCGTGCGGCGGCCCGGTCAGGAGTCTTTTCATGATTTATCATAAGTTCGATGTGGTGATCGTCGGCGCGGGCGGCGCGGGCCTGATGTCGGCCATGCAACTTGTGCAAGGCGCCAGCATCGCGGTCATCAGCAAGCTCTATCCTACGCGTTCCCATACCGGGGCGGCGCAGGGTGGTGTGGCCGCCGCATTGGGCAACCTGGAAGAAGACCACTGGAAGTGGCATATGTACGACACCGTCAAAGGTGGCGACTATCTGACGGATCAGGATGCTGGCGAGGTGCTGGCACGCGAAGCGATTGACGCAGTCTACGATCTGGAGCATTGGGGTTTGCCGTTCAACCGCACGCCGGAAGGCAAGATTGACCAGCGTCGCTTTGGGGGCCACACGCGCAACTTTGGCGAGGGGCCAGTTCGTCGCTCGTGCTATGCCGCTGACCGCACCGGCCATATGATCTTGCAGACGATGTATCAGCAGTCGATCAAGAACCAGGTGAACTTCTTCAACGAATACATGATGCTCGATCTGCTCATCAGCGATGGCCAGGCGTGCGGCGTGGTGGCGCTGTGTCTGCGCGATGGGACGATCCACACCTTCCACGCGAAGACGGTGGTGCTGGCGACTGGTGGCTACGGGCGCGCCTGGCGCATCACGAGTAACGCGCTCGCCTGCACCGGTGACGGCATGGCGGTCGCCTATCGTCGTGGCATCCCGCTCGAAGATATGGAGATGTACCAGTTCCACCCAACGGGACTCTATAAGATCGGCATTCTGCTCTCCGAGGCGGCGCGCGGCGAGGGCGCGTATCTGCTGAATAGCGAGGGCGAGCGCTTCTGTATCCGCTATGCGCCCACCATGCAAGAGCTTGCGCCGCGTGATATGGTCTCGCGGTTCATCGTGCAGGAGATCGCCGAGGGGCGTGGCATCGATGGCAAGGACTACGTCTATCTCTCGGTGGCCCACCTGGGCAAAGCGGTGATCGACGCCAAGCTGCCCGACATCACCGATTTCGCCCGCAACTATCTGGGCGTCGAGCCGTACTATGAGCCGGTGCCGATTCAGCCGACAGCCCACTATGCGATGGGCGGCATCCCGACCGACATCGAGGGGCGCGTTGTGATGGATGAGCAGAATGCGGTGCTGCCGGGTCTCTATGCGGCGGGCGAGGTCGCCTGTGTCTCGGTGCATGGCGCCAATCGCCTCGGCACCAACTCGCTGGTTGACCTGATCGTCTTTGGTCGTCGCGCTGGCAAGCACATTGCCGCCCGCTGGCTGCCCGAGGCCGAATTTGCGCCGCTGCCCAGCGACCCCGATGCGTATGCGACCGAGATGGTGGAGAGCCTGCTCACCCGCACCACGGGCGAGACACAGGAGCACATTCGCTCGGAACTGCGCGACATGATGATGGAATATGTGGGCGTCGTGCGCAATGAAGAGCTTCTGCGGACGGCGAGTGAGAAGCTTGTCGAGTTGAAGGAGCGGTTTAAGTCAGTTCGTCTGATGGATCGCACACGAACCTTTAACACCGAGCTGATGGAGGTTATCGAGCTGGGCAACCTGATCGAGTGTTCCGAAGCGACCATCGCCGGAGCGCTGGCCCGCAAAGAAAGCCGCGGCGCCCACTACCGCACGGACTTCGAGAAGCGCGACGACGCCAACTTCCTCAGTCATACGCTGGCCTATCACACAGAGACACCCGGCGCGCCAGACCTGCGCTATAAACCGGTCGTCATCACTGAGTTCCAACCGAAAGAGCGCAAATACTAGGTTCAAGAATAGCTCGCGAGATATCTTCGAGACATCTTCGAGACATAGTAGAGAAGAGGCACGGCAA
This sequence comes from uncultured Chloroflexia bacterium, assembly GCA_963702665.1. Taxonomy (GTDB): domain Bacteria; phylum Chloroflexota; class Ktedonobacteria; order Ktedonobacterales; family JADMIN01; genus DAHUXT01. The sequence continues at coordinate 128,476 of CAVPDP010000002.1, read as the reverse complement.
TGGCTGCCACGAATGGAAAACACAGGGTACAGGTCAAGATCAAGCGCTACCAGCCCGGCGAGAAGCCCGAACCGTACTGGCAGGAGTTCCGGGTCGAGGTGGAGGGCAATGACCGTCTGCTCGATACACTGAACAAGATCAAATGGGAGCAGGACGGCACGCTGACCTATCGCCGCTCGTGCGCGCACGGTGTCTGTGGCTCGGACGCTATGCGTGTCAACGGGCGCAACCGCCTGGCGTGCAAGCTGCTGATGCAGGATCTCGGCGCGCGCATCTCGGTCGAGCCGATGCTAGGCTTCCCGATCATTCGCGATCTCGTGGTGGATATGGATCCCTTCTTCTGCCAAATATGAGAAGGTCAAACCCTATCTGATCAACGATGAGCCAGCGCCACGTACCGAGCGTTTGCAATCGCAAGCGGATCGAGAGCGCTACGATGAGACGACGAAATGCATCCTCTGTGGCGCCTGCACAGGTTCGTGTCCATCGGTCTGGGCGAATGCGGAGTGGGTTGGCCCGGCGTCCATCGTGAACGCCCACCGCTTCATTTTCGATAGCCGCGACCGAGGCGGCGCCGAGCGGTTGAACATCTTGAGTGATCGTAACGGCGTCTGGCGCTGCCGCACTATTTTTAACTGCTCAGAAGCCTGCCCACGCGGTATTCACGTGACCGATGCGATAGAAGAGGTCAAGCGCGCCATCCTCTACAACTCGACGGAGGGCGACTGATTGCCGCGTGAGCGTGCTTGTTGACAGCGAAATAGGGGACGCGCCATCGCTGGTGGCGTCCCTTTTCGCTGTGTCTTTCGCTGTGTCATGCTGGGGTGTCAACCGGGCCAGTTGTCATGATTGGTATGTGGCTCACACCCTGGCTGGCGCGAGAATTGTGGGAAGAATGGGTAAGCGCGCCCGAACTCGGCGCGATTCGGCGTAGAATCAAGCGCGGACTGGCGCGCTGGAGCGCAATAGTCCGCATAGGTTGCTTAAAGCGCCGCTGGCTGTAGGACGTTTGGGTGGGGAGAAAAGGCGAGGAAGCGTGGAGATTTCGGTTATTATTCCTGTCTACAACGAGAAAAGCACTATTCTCGAAGTGGTGCGGCGTGTGCAGGAGCAGCCATTCGAGAAAGAGATTGTCATTGTAGATGACCACTCAAACGATGGCACTCGCGAGTTGCTGCAGGAGACCGCCTGGCCTCCCAATGTGAAAGTGCTCTATCACGACAAAAACATGGGCAAAGGCGCGGGCATCCGCACTGGTGCGCAGGCTGCCACGAAAGATATCATCATTATCCAGGATGCCGACCTCGAATACAATCCCAGCGACTTTAGCGCGGTATTGCGGCCAATTCAGGACGGTGTGGCGGATGTCGTCTATGGCTCGCGTTTTCTCGGCACGCACCGCTCATTCATGCTGCATCACTATATGGGCAACAAGCTGCTCACGCTCATCACCAATGTGCTCTACAACAATATCCTGACCGATATGGAGACGGGCTATAAAGCCTTTCGTGCGCCGATCCTCAAAAATGTGCGCATCCGCAGCAATCGGTTCGATTTTGAGCCGGAAATTACCGCCAAGGTGCTGAAAAAGGGCTATCGTATCTACGAGGTGCCCATCTACTATGCCGGACGCGACTATGCTGAGGGCAAGAAGATCACCTGGCGCGATGGCTTCGCGGCGATGTGGGCGCTGGTTCGCTTCCGCTTTTCAGACTGAGCGGAGCGAGACAGGATAGCGGCGTCGTCTGACCAGTGGCGCCTGGCAATGGTTTCCCTGAAAATATATGGCATGAGGGGTTGACGCTACCTTGAAGTCGTGTTATACTGAGGGGGTGCCTTTCGCGAGCCGTCTCTGGTTCTCTGAGGCACGTTTCATCGCCGCCCGATAACGACGGGAATAGCGGCGCACCGCACCTGAACAACCGCATATTGTGATATGGAAGCGACAACCATCGTAGGATGTCCGCGCGAGAAGCCGTCGCCGAGTGCGGTGCGCGAGACGAATACGAGACGTTGTCGAATGTTTTTCTCATATTTGCCGATGCGAGTAGCGCTCTTGTCCTGAGAGCGTGTCGCACATGATCTGAGAACACAGCACCAGCGAGGCGATGAAAATCGCCAAGCGGGAGAAGGTGCAGGGTGGATGCCTAGGGGCCAGGAGCCGAAGAAGGACGCGGAGCGCGGCGAAACGTGGTGGGGGAGCTGCATGCGAGCGATGAGCCCACCGAATCCGAATGGGGCAACCCCTCGTCCGTGATGGGACGAGACCACTGCGATTAAGGCGGTGGGGGGCACCGGTGGAACTGAAACATCTCAGTACACCGAGGAAGCGGAATCAAAAGCGCGGTCGCGAGTCTGCGCACCGCGCGCTATCAGTGATGGCAGGTGCGGGGAGAGGCCCGTAGTAGTGGCGAGCGAACCGGGCTGGCGCCCAAACCAACGTCACCTCCGCGAGGGGGTGGGGTTGGGGTTGAGAGGGCAGCATCAGTACATCGCAAGATGGACACCGCAACGAGATGGGGTCTACGCGAAGGGTCTGGGAAGGCCCACCGGAGCGGGTGAGAGTCCCGTAGCGGACAGGCGGACCATGGGGTTGTGGGATGACTGTACCTGAGTACCACGGGGCACGAGAAACCCTGTGGGAAGCTGGGGGGACCACCCTCCAAGGCGCGGATACTCCTGGCCACCGATAGTGAACCAGTACCGTGAGGGAAAGGTGAAAAGTACCCCGGAAGGGGGATGAAAGAGCCTCTGAACCCCTGCACTGACAAGCAGTCGGAGGGAAGCGTTCGTGTGGGTTTCGGCCCCGCGAGCCGCCTAACGGCGTGCCTTTTGTAGAATGATCCGGCGAGTGTATGTTGGCAGCATCCCGCCCTTTCCGAGAGGGGCGGGGTGGAAGGTTAAGGTGCGGTAAAGCGCCGGAGCCGGAGCGAAAGCGAGTCTGAAGCGGGCGCAGTAAACGTGTAGTGTTGCCAGGATACGACCCGAAACCAGGTGAGCTACCCATGGGCAGGGTGAAGCGGGGGTAAGACCTCGTCGAGGCCCGAACCCACCAGTGTTGCAAAACTGGGGGATGACCTGTGGGTAGAGGTGAAATGCCAATCGAACCTGGAGATAGCTGGTTCTCCCCGAAATGCATGGAGGTGCAGCCGCTGCGAGGAGGGTCGCGAGACTCTCAAAGCCTGCGTGGGAGGTAGGGCACTGGATGGGTGCGGGGCGGTGTGCCGTTACCAAGCTCAACCAAACCATGAATGCCCACGTGAGGAGCAGCAGCGAGTGAGGCGGCGGGGGCTAACCTCCGCGCGCCAAGAGGGAAACAACCCAGACCGCCGGCTAAGGGCCCTAAAGGGCTGCTGAGTGGGAAAGGTAGTGGGGGCGCGCAGACAGCCAGGAGGTTGGCTTAGAAGCAGCCATCCTTGAAAGAGTGCGTAATAGCTCACTGGTCGAGTGCCCCTGCGCCGACAATGTAACGGGGCTCAAGCAGCCTCCCGAAGCCGCGGATGACGGTTCCGCGAGGGAGCGTCATGGTAGGGGAGCGTTGTGGGCAGCGGTGAAGGCGGACCGGAAGGGCCGGGTGGAGCGCCCACAAGTGAGAATGCCGGAATGAGTAGCGAGAATGGCGGTTTGCAGAACCCGCCACACCGGAAGCCTGAGGGTTCCTGGGCAACGGCAGACGTCCCAGGGTGAGTCGGATCCTAAGCCGAGGTCTCCGTTGAGGGGGCGTAGGCGATGGCGAGCAGGTAGGAGATTCCTGCACCCGTGCACAGAGAGCGAAGGGGGGACGCGACAGGAAGCACCCGCCGCCCGAATGGACAGGGGCGGTTGTTGCGGGGGGGGTAGTGATCCAGGCAAATCCGGATCATCAGCAGCGATGCAGATTGCTCCCGTGACAGGAGGGACCGATGAGGTTCCGGAACGTGGTGTGGTGTCCAGGTCGCCTAGAAAAGCCTCTAGCGCGCGTTCTGGAGACGTACGCACTGTGTGCATGGTCCGTACCGCACACCGACACAGGTGGGCAGGGGTAAGTACCCCAAGGTGGACGAGCGATCCTCCGTTAAGGAACTCGGCAAATTAGCCCCGTAACTTCGGGAGAAGGGGCGCCCCGGCAGTGTAGATGGGTGGGTTTCGCCGTCGCGTCGTGCATGAGGGGGCCGCAGGAAGCAGGCTCAAGCGACTGTTTACCAAAAACACAGGTCTCTGCCACGGTGAAAGCCGAAGTATAGGGGCTGATGCCTGCCCAGTGCCGGAAGGTGAAAGGGAGTGGTGCGCGTAGCCACGAACTGAAGCCCCGGTGAACGGCGGCCGTAACTATAACGGTCCTAAGGTAGCGAAATTCCTTGTCGGGTAAGTTCCGACCCGCACGAAAGGCATAACGACTTGAGCACTGTCTCGACGGAGGGCTCGGCGAAATTGACGTACCCGTGAAGATGCGGGTTCCCCACGACAGGACAAAAAGACCCCGTGGAGCTTTACTACAGCCTGGTCTGGGCGCGCAGCCGCGTCTGCGTAGGATAGGTGGGAGCCGGTGAACCCTGGCTTGTGGGCTGGGGGGAGGCAGCGGTGAAATACCACTCTTGCGCGGTGGCGCGTCTCATGGATGTTGCTAACAAGTACGGCCATTCAGACAGGGCCAGGGGGGTAGTTTGACTGGGGCGGTCGCCTCCCAAAGCGTAACGGAGGCGCCCAATGGTTCCCTCAGGGTGCATGGACATCACCCGGACAGAGTGCAAGGGCACAAGGGAGCTTGACTGCGAGGCACACAGGCCGAGCAGGGACGAAAGTCGGGCGTAGTGACCCAACGGCGCCGTGTGGAAGGGCCGTTGATCAACGGACAAAAGCTACCCCGGGGATAACAGGCTTATCTTGCCCAAGAGTTCACATCGACGGCAAGGTTTGGCACCTCGATGTCGGCTCGTCGCATCCTGGGGCTGGAGTCGGTCCCAAGGGTTGGGCTGTTCGCCCATGAAAGCGGCACGCGAGCTGGGTTCAGAACGTCGTGAGACAGTTCGGTCTCTATCCGTCGTGGGCGTAGGAGACGTGAGGGGCGCAGCTCCCAGTACGAGAGGACCGGAGCGGCGCGACCGCTGGTGTTCCGGTTGGCCGGCCACGGCCACCGCCGGGTAGCTATGTCGCGTGATGGAGAAGCGCTGAATGCATCTAAGTGCGAAGCCGACCCCAAGATGACGTCTCCCCAGCAGCCTCGTGCCGCTGTTAAGACCCCGGGCAGATTACCCGGTTGCGAGGTTGGAGGTGGACGCCGGGTAACCGGTGCAGCTGACCAACGCTCATGGTCGTAGGGCTTGGCGACCCTTCTTCATTGCCTTGCTGGTGTGTTTTCGCATGAGTGGCATGCATCTCGCGGCATTTTCGGATGCCAACGAGAGCGTATACTCGCCGGCAAATATGAGAAAATCGGACGTTGCGCGTACATTCTTCCATATCATTGCGGTTGCTCGACGTGGTGAAATACCAACTGACGTTTGGGCACAGATCAAACGGTTGAAGGCCCGGTTGGGCGCAATGGAGCGCTCCCCGGGCCTCATTGCGCCCAGAAAATAGCGGCCCCTTGTAGCATAGCGACAATATGGGGCAACCTGGGTCAATCTGGACATGCCCATATTTGGCGCGTTATTGTCTGTGTTTTGTGTAACCAGAGTGGGGAGATTTACGTATGAAAGGTGAGCGGAGCATCACTGGCCCCTTTTGAGGCGGATAACCAGGTTACCCCCATACGCGCACGTTCGCGTACCTGGTACCCTAAAGAGTGAATTTGTAGCGAATTCGGGGCGCAACCGCTACTTGCTGAACGAAGTTAACCCTAACAGCATGTGTGTTCACCAGGACATGCGCAGGCGCCTGCGCAGGTTCATTCTGCTGGATGATATCGCTTATGTCTTTAGTCAATACATCCGTTACTATCACATTCGACAAGATATTGGAAGAAGGGCGCAGACGTGGGTATGTGCGCCGTGCCGATCTGGAAGCCGCTGTTCGCCACTTGGGAACGGCTCAACAGGGAACAGTTCCCGAGGAGAAGCACGACCACACAGACGCAAATGCGTCTCAAGGTGAGGAACCTGTAGACCTCGATGCCGCCATCGACCGGCTTCTGGCAGACGACGTTGATATTATCGACGACGACGAGGAAGCCCAAGTACAGGAGGACGAGGCAATCGAAAGCAGCATTCAAGCAATGGAAACAGATAGCGCACCGCTGGTAGATATGCCAGATGAATCCGAGGCTGGCGAGGTTCGCCTTCGCCGTGTACAGGAAGTCGCAAAGGCTGTCGAGCGTGGCGAGGCCACGGAGGTAGATGCGATTACCGCCTATCTGCGTGAGATCGGTCGAGTGCCCATGCTGAGTCATGCGCAAGAGATTGATCTGGCGCAACGCATCGAAGCAGGCGACAAAGATGCTGTCCAGCAGTTCGTGCTGGCAAATCTGCGTCTGGTGGTGAGCATTGCCAAGCGCTATGTTGGCCGCGGCCTGTCGCTGCTCGACCTGATTCAAGAGGGCAACATTGGCCTGATGCGGGCCGTGCAGCGCTATGACTGGCGCCGTGGGCACCGCTTCAGCACGCATGCGACCTGGTGGATTCGCCAGGCCATCAGCCGCGCTGTCGCCGATAAGGGCCGCGCCATTCGCCTGCCAGTCTATGTCAACACTGCCCTCAACCGTGTCCGCCGCGAGCGACAGCGGTTGGTGCAGGAGCTTGGCCGCGACCCGACCGAGCAGGAACTGGCCGACGTGCTGGGCATGGATGTGGAGCGCCTGCACGAGTTGGAGGCTGCGCCAGGCACGCCCATCTCGCTGGAGCTTCCCGTTGGTGAAGACGAGGAGCAGGAACTTGGCGATGTGCTGGCCGACGAGACGAGCACCTCACCTGAGGAGGTCGCCACGACGCGCACGATGAAGCAGGAGGTGCAGGACGTGCTCGAAGACGTGCTGACCCCGCGTGAGCGTCTGGTGCTTCAGCTTCGCTTCGGCCTGGGCAATGGCCACACCTTCCCATTGGAGCAGGTTGGCCGCCAGCTCGGCATCACCCGCGAGCGCGTACGCCAGATCGAGGCTGGCGCGCTGGCGAAGCTTCGCCATCCGAAGGTGCTGGAGCGCCTGCGCAGCTAATCGCGCGTTGACGTAGCAGTATGGACCTGATCGGCTCTCCGGTCGGGTCCATTTGCGTATATGCCGGGTTCTATGGGGAGGGATAGTATGCTGCTGGGCGAGTTGCGCGGCGAGGTGGCGCGCTATGCGAAAAAGATGGTCGCGAGTGGTCTGGTGCGGGCGGCGCAGGGTAATCTGAGCGCGCGCGATCCTGAGACTGGCCTGATTTGTATCACGCCCAGCGGCATGGATTACGATATTGTCAGCGCCGAAGATATCGTGGTACTTGATGAGCAGGGGTCTGTTGTCGAGGGCGCACGCCGTCCGAGTGTCGAGACGCCGCTGCACACGCTGCTGCTCAGGCGTCGGCCCGACATCCACTGTGTCATGCACACCCATTCGCTCTACGCCACCGCGTTTGGCGTGGTCTATGAGCCGTTGCCGATGGTGCTGGCGGAGTCGGCGTTGTGTCTTGGTGGCAGCGTGCCGATTGCGCCGTACCAGATGTCTGGCACGCCGGAGTTCGCGGAACTGATCGCTGAAACGCTGGGCGAGAACAACGCGGTCATCTGGGGCAACCATGGCGCGATGGTGGTGGGGCCATCACTGGGCGCGACCTTCTCCGCCGCCCATGCGCTCGAAGATGGCGCGCAGGTTTACGCGCTGGCTCGCCAGCTTGGCACGCCTGTTCCTCTGCCGCCCGATGAGGTGGCGAAGCTACATACGTTTTGGCGAGAACACTACGCGAAGTAGTATGTAGTCAGTGGATGGTTTGCTACACCGTCGGTGTATCCCAGAGGCCGGGTGTCTCTGGGCCGCCACGATAGGGGATGCCCAGGTGTTCGTAGGCGAGGCGCGTCGCGATGCGTCCGCGCGGGGTGCGGGCAAGGAAGCCAAGCTGCAAGAGGTATGGTTCGTAGACATCTTCGACGGTCTCGACCTCTTCGCTGGTGCTTGCCGCCAGTGTCTCGACGCCGACCGGCCCGCCATCGAACTTCTCGATGATTGTGCGCAGGATGTTGCGGTCACTGGGATCAAGCCCGCGCTCATCCACCTCCAGCGCGGCCAGCGCCAGCCGGGCTACATCAAGTGTGATGATGCCATCGGCGCGCACCTGGGCATAGTCACGCACGCGGCGGAGCAGTCGGTTGGCGATACGGGGCGTTCCACGGGCGCGGCGGGCAATTTCAGCGGTGCCTTCAGGCTCCATCTCGACCCGCAGGATGCGCGCGGATCGCCGTAGAATCTGCTGCAATGCCGCGTCATCGTAGAAATCGAGCCGATAGATCGCGCCGAAGCGGTCACGTAGGGGCGCCGTGAGCGCGCCTACACGCGTGGTGGCGGCGACGACAGTGAACGGCTTGAGGGGCAGGCGGACGTTGCGCGCTGAGGGGCCTTTGCCGATGATGAGATCGAGCGCGAAGTCTTCCATCGCCGAATAGAGACGCTCCTCGACCACGCGACTGAGCCGGTGAATCTCGTCAATGAAGAGCACATCGCGCTCTTCGAGCGCTGTCAGGATGGAGGCCAGATCACCAGCATGCTCGATTGCCGGGCCAGAGGTCATCTTGATGCTCACACCCATCTCAGCGCTGATGATGAGGGAGAGCGATGTCTTGCCCAGCCCTGGCGGCCCGTAGAGCAGCACATGGTCGAGCGCCTCGCCGCGCAATTTGGCGGCATCGAGCAGAATCTGCAGGTTGCCCTTGACCCTTTCCTGGCCAATGTAATCCTCCAGGCGGTGCGGGCGCAGACTATTCTCTTGGACGTCGTCATCACTCGACATCGGTGAAACCAGCCGATCGGTCATGTGGTCGGTCATGCATCATGCTCCGGCGTTCTCACGTCGCTCACGCCTTGGGTGAACGGGCGTTCTACTGGCTATTGTAGCCAGTATATCATAGCGTGCCGCCGCATGACTGCGGAAAACAATGTGGCGGGCAGATCGCACGCTCGCAAGTGCGTCTTCTGCCCGCGCACAGACGTTTCGGAAATCGCGTACGGTTATGAGCCGCGCGACCTGAGATAGTGGCGCGCCGCAAGGGCTGCCAATGCGCCAGCGCCCACCACCGCGCCGCCAATGGCGACATCGCGGGCAACATTTGGGTGTTCGCTGAACACGGAGTGATGCGCCGCAGCAACCTGTTCCGCTGTAGCAGTGGCGGGATCCATGGCGGCATGCTCCGAATCGGGCGCGGCGGTCGCCGCCTTCGTCTGGAGCGCCGCTGCCGCCTGCTGAAGCTCTTCGGGCGTCATATTGGCGTAATGCTGCGCAATGAGCTGCTGCACGAGCGCGGGGTCGGCATTCTGCTGGAAGGCCGCTAGCGCGGCGGCTGCCTGGTCTGCGGGAATCTGGTCGTGCGTGCCTGCGTCATGGTGTTCTGCGAGCTGCTGCAAGTCGGGATGGTTAGGATCCTGAAACACAGTTTTCCTCCTGAGCGCTGTGGAATGTGCGCCGCGACCACATAGTGTTTGGTGGCTATGGCCTGCGGCTGTACGTAAGCATCATATGACGCCCACCGGGCAGTGTACCATACTACCGCACAGCTTGTGCAGCGCGTCTGTCAGAGCGTGAAGCAGTTCACAGATTCATGTCGTCGCCATCGCTGGGGATGATGATGTCGCCAGAGAAGGCCTGCGCCGCCTCGGCGCGCGCGTCGTCGGTTGACCAACCAGCCGCCACACCCAGATGTACCAGCCCTAATGTCTCGACCCCACATGTCGCCGCCTGCTGGCCAGCTTCGAGGGCCGTCATGTGACGACTGACACGCGCATAATTGACGCCGTCATGTAGATAGGTGCATTCCGTGACGAGCACGCGCGAACTCTGCGCCAGACGTTGGATGGCTGGTGTAGGCTGCGTATCGCTCGTATAGGTAAAATCCCCTCCGGGCAGCGCAAGGCGAATGCCAGCCGAAGGCAATGTGTGATCCATTCGGGCGAAGGTGGCGGGCATGCCACCGACTTGAAGCTGCTGACCATCTTCGATGGTGGTATAGGTCACCTCGAAGGTCCAGGTGTCGAGTGTTAGTTCGTACTGAAACACTTCGATGATTTGTCGTGTGATGGCGATGACTTCCGGCAGGCCATGAATATGCAGCGGCGTATGGCGGCCTCCGAGGCGATAACTCTCGATCAGCGAGGGGAGGTTGCCGATGTGGTCGATATGGGCGTGCGTGATGAAGAGGTCGCTCAGTTCGTCCTGAGCGAGTTTGGCGCGGCAGAGTGCGCTATAGATATCGCCGCCGGTATCGATCAGCAGGCCAGGTGTCGCCGGATCGCCGACGATTGCGAGCGCGGTATTGCCACGGTCGGCGACGGGTAGCGCGGCGGCGGTTCCCAGAAAAATGACTCGCGCCATGGTCGAACGTACTCCTCACCTCGCCAGAGAACATGATACGCTGGCGGCGCATATCCGGCGCATATCGTCAGCGCCGATTCTCGCGCCAATCGTCGTCTCTTTCGTCGTCTCTTCTGGTATCCCTACCGCTGTGACTCGCCGAGGGGCCGGAGGGGTACCGTGCAGGCTGGCGCTCGCCGTAGTCGCTCTCATAGCCGCTATGGCCTCTCGTCTGGCCATTATAGTCTCGCTGATTACTATGATTGCCAGGCTCCCTGTAGTCTCGATTGGCATTGTTGGGATACTCGCCTCGTGCTGGCTGGCTTGGGTTTTGCCCATAACGTGGCTGTACAGAAGCCTGGGGCTGAGCCATACCCTGTTGCGCCTGGTAGCGCGTGGCAGCCTGTGTCTGAGGCTGAGGCTTCACGTGCGCCTCCACGCCTGCCCGCGACCATGCCAACGAGCAACGAAATGCCGAGAAGGATGGCGCCCAGACAGAGAATAGCGACAGTGATGCGAATGGGATGCTCCACGACGACTGCGGGCGCCGCATCGGTGCGGATGGCAACCATGACGACGGCCACCAGACTGATGGCATAGAGCGCTCCTGCCGTGCTACCAGCGGGTAGAGCCGTCGTCGCGCCACCTGCCCGCGCCACCGACGAGCGTCCGGCAATCAGACCGGTGACGAGTCCGCCCAGCAGAATGCCCCCGATGAGTGCGGAGGCGCCCGCTACGACGGCGGTTTCGGTATCGAAGACGTTTGCGTATCCAGCGATATTGACGCCGAGCAGTGGCAACACGGCAGCGAGCCAGCCAGCGATGCCCCCCGCGATCCATCTCATGCTCTAGTCCTTTTGCCCATTGAGCGCGAACGCCGATGAACCTCCAGTACGATTGAATACCGCCAGTGTACGCCTGCCTGTGTGGGGCGTCAAGCGGCGTGGGCGTTCCTGCTATGCTCAGCCATTGCGCTCAGCTGTTGTCGTGAGTGGATGCGCTGGCCAGCACCACCGAGACCGCAAAGCCGTCTGTCCCCTCGTCATCCATGGGGAAAGCGACAGACAGTAGCCGTGGGTCTGACGCGACACGCCGATCATAGTCGCCGATGGCCTGTGTGTTGGGATCGTCGCTGGTCGGCTCTCGTAATGGCGCGCCCCCGCGAATACAGTTATCCGCGACAATGATGCTGCCGGGACGAGTCAGCTTGAGCGCCCAGTCTAGATACGCGGGATACCCCGGTTTATCGGCATCGATGAACACCAGGTCGAAAGGGGCTTCATCAACCAGTGTAGGCAGTGCCTCTATCGCTGGGCCGACGCGCACTTCAGCGCGGTCGCTCAAGCCAGCCCGTGAAAGGGACGCGCGTGCGACTCCCGCGTGTTTCTCGCTCATCTCCAGCGAGATCAGCCGCCCATCTGACGGTAGCGCGCGGGCCAGCCAGATGCTGCTGTAGCCCGCCAGCGCGCCAATCTCCAGTATCTTACGGGCGCCACAGGCGGCGGCCAACACCTGCAAGAGTCGTCCCTGAAGCGGTGAGATCTGAATGGTGGGCATGTCGGCCTCGCGCCCAGCGGTAAGAGCGGCGCGCAATGCGTCATCTTCTGGCGCGAAGAGGCCATTCAGGGCAGTGTCAATCTCGGCGCGTTGCTGTGCCGCACTGCGCAATTGATCGAGTTGCTGCGTCGTGTTGTCAGATTGGTCGGATGGTGGTGTCACGGGTGTTGCTCCTTGGTGTCTTTGGTGTCGATAGGGTGGTCGCGGTCGCTGGGTTGTCTCTCCCGCCACCTTATTCTAAGCCGCAGTTGCGCGGTTCTGCCATGATGGTTCCGGCGGCCGTCCATTCCCACGTCGAAACAGTCAGGAAAACGGCAATGCCACCAGCATCCGAATGTGGTTGCTTTAGGCGCATCACATCGGACGTGGTGGCACGCGGTGACTGATCAACGAGGTGGCTTGGATAGACTACGCTATCTGCATCTTGGCGATGATGGCGTCGGCCACCTGCGATGTGCCAACGGCGGTGGGATCGTCGGGGCGCGGCTTGAGGTCGTAGGTCACGTTTTTGCCTTCGGCGATGACTGCGGAGAGCGCGCCTTCGAGACGGTCGGCGGCCTCGCGTTCGCCCAGGTGGCGCAGCATCAACACGCCCGAAAACATCATTGCCATCGGGTTGACCTTGTTCTGGCCCGCGTACTTTGGCGCGCTGCCATGAACTGGCTCAAATACGGCGTACTGTTCGCCGATGTTGGCTCCTGGCGCAACGCCCAAACCACCAATGAGGCCAGCGGAGAGGTCGGAGAGGATGTCGCCATAGAGGTTTGGCAGGGCGAGCACATCATACAGCTCAGGCTTCTGGACGAGCTGCATGCACATGTTATCGACGATGCGATCCTCGAACTGAATATCGGGATACTCTTTGGCGACCTCCTGGGCGACCTGAAGGAACAAACCGTCGGAGAATTTCATGATGTTCGCTTTATGAACAGCAGTGACCTTGCGGCGATTATTGGCGCGAGCATACTCGAAGGCGAACTTCACGATGCGGCGGCTCGCCGCGACAGAAATGTACTTGATACTGATAGCGGAATCTTTGGAGAGTTTCTGGCCGGTGGTGCGTCCAATGAAGTCAATCATCTCATCCATCTCTACGCTTCCGCGCTGGAACTCGATGCCAGCGTAGAGATCCTCAGTGTTTTCGCGGCAGATGATGAGATCGACGTGGTCATAGCGCGAGCGCAGTCCCTGATAGGTCTTGGCTGGGCGCAGGTTCGCATAGAGGTCAAGGCTCTTGCGCAAGGCGACATTGGCGCTGCGAAATCCCTTGCCGACCGGTGTTGTGATCGGCCCCTTCAGTCCCACTTTTGTCTCGCGGATCGATGCGATGACTTCTTCTGGCAAGACTGTGCCGTACTTTTCCAGCACTGACAATCCAGCCTGATGAACGTGCCATTCGAACTCGATGCCGGTCGCTTCGAGTACGCGACGGGTCGCCTCGGTAATTTCTGGTCCGGTTCCGTCTCCCGGAATCAACGTCACGGCGTAAGACATGAATCCTCCGTACAGTGCCCACATACGTGTGTGTAATCTGGATGCAAAACAGCTGCTCCGGGGGCAGGCGCAAGGCCGTGTCCCCGTGGGCCATCAGTGATTATAGCACGCGGGAGCTTGTCTCTGGCATGGCAGCAGGCAAACAGAGGCGAACATGTGAGCTGTGATATACTGCGCTATACGTGCGTGGGTTCACGTCAGACAGACAATCGCGGCCATCCATGGTAAACCATGGTGTGGTCGAGGAAAGTCCGAACTCCACAGAGCAGGATGCTGGTTAACGGCCAGCGGGGGCGACCCCAGGGATAGTGCCACAGAAACATACCGCCGGGTGAGGGCAGGCTTAGGTTTGTCTCTTGCTCTGGTAAGGGTGAAATGGCGAGGTAAGAGCTCACCAGCGGCCAGGTGACTGGTCGGTTGAGGTAAACCCCATCTGGAGCAAGGCCGTGCAGGAGGAGCAGCAGTCGGCGCAAGTCGGTTGCTCGCGGGTGGCTCGCCCGTCTACCTCCGGGTTGGCTGCTTGAGGCGGCGGGTAACTGTCGTCCTAGAGAGATGATTGTCGCCGTGGCTATCGCAAGGTCGCCACGGAACAGAATTCGGCTTATGGCTGACCTGAACCCGCGCCCTCATCCTCACGCCTATAGTCGCCGCTCTTGCCGCCGCTCTTGCGCAGCAGGCGCACGCTGTCGATCTCCATCGCGCGATCCACGGCCTTGCACATGTCGTAAATCGTCAGCGCCGCGACGCTTACCGCCGCCAGCGCCTCCATCTCGGCGCCCGTTTTACCAACAGTGCGCACCGTTGCGGTGATGGTAACCTTCGCCTCGCCAGCGTCAATGTCTTCGAGCGCGAATGTCAGATCAACGCCAGTTAGCAGCAAGGTGTGGCACATGGGAATCATCTGCGGCGTCTGCTTGGCGGCCATCACTCCAGCGACCTGAGCCACCGCCAGCACGTCTCCCTTGGCGATAGATCCCTGGCGGATGTGCGCGAGCGTTTCAGATCGCATACGAACGGCGCCAGCGGCGGTCGCCTCGCGGGCAGTATCGGCCTTTGCGCTCACATCCACCATGCGCGCCCGTCCCGATTCGTCGAAATGTGTCAGCCCCATAGCACATCTATCCCTTCGTTAGTGTGATCCGGCCCGCAAGCGCCGCGCTGATCGGACTTCCTGGTGTCCTGGTTGCGCTGTCGCCAGTGTACCATGTGGCCTGGGTAGCGGTTCCTATACGGGTGTGCTGCTTGCGTGGGTAGGGCGTCTGGGTTATACTGATTTGGAGCGTGTGTGGCAGGGGCCGCGAGGGAATAGCGGCGCGGAGTGACAAAATAACGACGATAGTAGCAAGAAATACACAGGGGTAAAGGGCATGCCAAAGAAGTCTACGGCCGCGCGTCAGGCACATGCGGCCCGCCGGTCGCAGACGGCGGCGAAGTCTCAGAATGTGGCGCTGGTGCGCGCGCCCGGCGTTGGGGCCTCTTCGGGCACATCCACTGCGGATCCCGTAGCCGCCACATCGTCTACCGCTTCCGCATCCACTGAGAAGATCGCCAGCAGCGTCGCCACCTCGCCTGCCAGGCCGACGTCCGCCACTCCGGCGTCTCGGCCAGCCTCATCCGCCCCCAAGAGCGCTACCCGTACCGCGACAGCCACGCGCCCGGCGACCAGTGCAAAGCCAGCCGCGAAACCCGCTGCGACGCCACAGAGCCAACATGCGGTGCGTGAGCAAGAGAAGCGTGTTGCGCGTGCCAGGGAGATGCGTCGGGTTCGCCAGGCCAATGTCGTCACGGCGGAACACTACCGCTATGTTATTCACGACCTGCGTTTGACGGGTATCCTTGCGGCGGCAATGTTCGCCGTTATCGTCGTGCTACACTTCGTGCTGGGGTAGCAAGCCTGCAGGCAGATGTGATATGCGCGCTCGACGCCGTGTCACGACATCCTGTGACATGCGGTTGCATCTGATGCTCATGAAAAGGCCGACCTCACATGATGTTGGGTCGGCCTTGTGCGTTTCCTGCGATATCTTAAAGCGGCATCCTACTGCGAGGTCATAGCCCTTTATGGGTGCCAGCATAGTTCAGACTGAGCGGTTCGCCCTGACGATGCTCGGCGGGAATCGAGACGCCCAGGATACGCTCGCCCGCCATGGTGTGGCAACAGGTGCCCCAGTCGGCAAAAAACCGACAGGTGCAGTTCCAGGCGCCTTCTTTGAATGAAACGGTGTGCGTATCGTTCTCGCCCCGGAAACTCGCCTCAAAAGCGGTAAACTGCATGCGATCGGGTTCCTGAGCGTACTGCTTTGCTTTTGCAATCTTTCCAATCATGCTGGAGTGCATAGGCTCTACCCTCTTTTCGTGTGCCTTCGCCTGGTGTTGGCTCGCAACCGAACCCTCAGTGATGCGACATCCCTGTGCATCGCTGCGTCAGGCGAAGAACCTCACTCTGATCCACCGTGCTGGTGAATGCTGTTTAGCGGCATGCGTGTCTGGTGTTGGTGTAGTGACCGTCAGCAGGCTCCTCCAGGCCACGACGTGTACTGACTGGCGCACGCTCTACGAGTCTTTGGCTACAGTGTTGTCTCTGTTGCTGATTTCGCCCGAATGCTCGTGTCTGTACTGAGCAATTCGGAGCAATAAACGAAGGCGCCAGAGGTCTATTCCCCTGGCGCCTTGACCGTTTCCTTCTCCCGCACACGCAGAGAGACGCTTGTGTGATCTGCTCGAACCCGGTCTACCGGTCGCATATCTGGCCTCCCTCTCAGCAAATGACTCTGGAGAGCGCCGCATCTTCGCGTGTTGAGCCAAGTGTACCACGTGCGTATTCCCACGTCCAGTCTTGTGTTTTGATCGTGACATAATACAATGCCAGTTACGGTGACTTGCCCTCGTGATACATCTTTCAGGGCATGACACAACTTTTCCACTGGTGTCATCCCGTAACGATTTTGGTAACGCTTGCGGAACGACGGTCGCGTATGCTTTGGGCGTAAACAGTGCTGAGGTACCTGGCGATGGAGGCGGAATATATGGCGACACTGCTGCAAAACATGAAACGTATCTTGCCTGGCCGTAAAACACAGGACACAGCGGAAAGCCGCAAACCAGCGGAGCGCCTGCGGCAGGTTGCGCCGCCGATCGATATTGCGCCCGATGATCCTCTCGTGGCCTATTTCCTGAGCGCGCCAGGCGCGGTGGAGGTGGAGAAGCTCCATCTCGATTCGCCCGCGCTCCAGGCCTTGCGGGCGGCCGGGGTCAAACTCGCCATCCCGCTCGTCAGCCAGGGTGAGTTGGTGGGCCTGCTGAATCTTGGGCCGCGGCTGAGTGAGCAAGACTATTCACCCGATGATCGTGGGTTGCTCAATACGCTGGCGACCCAGGCCGCGCCTGCTGTGCGGGTCGCGCAACTGGTGCGCGAACAACAGGCCGAGGCGCGCACCCGCGAGCGCACCGAGCAGGAACTCCGCATCGCGCGCATTATCCAGCAGACACTGCTGCCCCAGGAATTGCCGCAACTCAACGGCTGGCAGTTCGGCGCGTATTATCAGCCCGCGCGCGCGGTCGGTGGCGATTTTTATGACTTTATCCCGTTCGAGGATGGTCGTCTGGGGCTGGTCATCGGCGATGTCACCGACAAAGGTGTGCCTGCGGCGCTGGTGATGGCGACGACCCGTAGCATCTTGCGCACAGCCGCACAGCGAGGTGATTCGCCCGGTGAGGTGCTGGAGCGCGCGAACAATCTGCTCTGCCCCGATATTCCCCCGAAGATGTTCGTAACCTGCCTCTACGCCATTCTCGAACCCACCACCGGGCATCTGCGCTATGCCAACGCGGGCCATGATCTGCCCTATGTCTCACACGATGGCGCTGCCTCAGAGTTGCGCGCGACAGGCATGCCGCTTGGCCTGATGCCTGAAATGCGTTACGAAGAAAAGGAGTTGCGCATGGCTACGGGTGATACGTTGCTGCTCTACAGCGACGGGCTGGTCGAGGCGCACAATCCCACACGGGATATGTTCAGTTTTCCCCGGCTGATGGCGCTGGTGGGCCAGTATGGCCACACAGGGGCGTTGATCGAATACCTGCTGAACGAGCTGCGTTCTTTTACCGGAATTGGGTGGGAACAAGAAGACGACGTGACCCTGGTCACCCTTCAGCATACGGGAGATGGCCACATGAGTGATCGCTCAGACGAGAATCCCGTCTCGGAGGAAGGTTGGCGCGTGCTCGATACATGGCCCATTCCAAGCGCGCCGGGCAATGAGCGCGACGCGATGCGACATGTTGAGGCGATAGTACGTGAGCTGGGGATGTCAGATAGGCGCATCGAGCGGCTCAAGACGGCGGTGGCCGAGGCCACGATGAACGCCATGGAACACGGCAACCAGTATCAAAACGATGTTCCGGTGGAGGTGACGGTGATGACGTCGGCCCACCAGGTGGCCGTGCGCATCCGCGATTCTGGGGGTGGCCAGCCAGTGCCAACGCAAACCCAAATACCCAATCTGGAGGCGAAGTTGGCCGAGGAGCAGACTCCACGCGGCTGGGGATTATTCCTCATTCGCAACCTGGTCGATGAGATGCGTGTCACGAGCGATGAGCACCACCACACCGTTGAATTGATTATGTCTCGGGAGGAGGATGACGATGCCAACCAGAGTGCTTGAGGCGCATGTGCGACACAAAAAACCACGTGTGGCGGTGATCGACTTGCAGGGCGAAATCAACGGATTCGCCGAGGAGACGCTCAATGACGCCTATGCCGAGGCCGAGCGCGAACATCCCGATGTCATCCTGCTCAACTTCACCAATGTGGATTACATCAATAGCAACGGCATTGCCCTGATCGTCATGTTGCTGGCGCGCGCCCGCAAGTCACACGTCCGCCTGTACTCGTGCGGACTCAGCGAACACTACGTCGAGATCTTCAACATCACGCGACTCGCGGACTTCATGAGTGTCTACCCGGACGAAGCGTCTGCTCTCGCTGATCCGGCAATCGCCACGGAGGGGAAATAGGAATGGCGACTCAGGATCCGAACGTGACAGTACACGTTCGCTATGTGAATCCGGCAGTAAGCATCATCGACATCGAGGGCGAAGTGACGGCCTTTGCTGATGCCGCGCTGACAAACGCCTACAACGCCGCCAGCACCAATACCACCAAAACGATCATCTTCAACTTCACCGGACTGGAGTTCATGAACAGTGGCGGCATCGGCCTGGTGATTACGCTGTTGATTCGCATGAACCGGCATCACCAGCATCTCTTTGCCTACGGGTTGAGCGAACACTACAAACACATCTTCGAGTTGACACGGCTCAACGAGGCCATCGGCATCTACGAGACCGAGGCCGAAGCCATCAGCGCCGCGCAGGGCGCCTCCTGATTCGCCGGGTTTGTCTGCGAAAGTGATGAGGGGAATAACGGTGGACAATCCAACAACACCAATGTCCGAAACACCCGGAACAGCGGGAATGCCAGGCGCACAACCGCGCGACGCCGCCAACTGGGCACAGCGTGGCACCGATTTGCGTGTCTCTGATGCGCCAGAGAATGCCATCAATTTGAACGTGGATGGCCGCCGGGTCGTCAGCCCATTGCAGGGCTTCGGCAAGATGTGGCAGAAGACCTATCGCATCCGACTGGAAGGCGCGAGCGTGACTCCGGCCGATGTGATCCAGGCGTGGAAAGAGAACTTCGCGTCGTTCTGGCCACGGGGCAACCATTTCTACGGCCCAATCACTGGCATTGCTCCCGGTGAGGTGGCGCTGCTCAACATCAAAACAGGCGGCATGCCTCTCTCGACTGGCGTTCTGGTGCTCTACGCTGATGACGAGTCATTTACGCTGATGACACCTGAGGGCCACATGTTCGCCGGATGGATCACGTTTTCCTCGTTCATGGAGGGGAACTGTCCGATTGCGCAGGCGCAGGTGTTGATGCGGGCCAATGATCCCATCTATGAGATGGGTCTGACGATGGGTGGCCACAAGCAAGAAGATAATTTCTGGCGCCACACGCTGCACGGGGTGGCGACGCATTTCAACGCCGATGGCCCAGTGACGTTGCAGATGGTCTGTGTTGATCGCCGACGGCAATGGTCGAACGCGCGCAATATCTGGAAGAACGCAGCGGTACGCACTGCGCTGAATACGCCCGCGCGCTGGTTCCGCAGAGGCCGCAAGAGTGGGGCAAAGTCTACGACGGAATCCAAGTGACCGACCCCTTTACCGAGGAAGCTGGATAGCGCATGTCTTCTCAATCGTCCGTGTATGATGCTGTGGTGGTTGGCGCTGGCCCCAACGGACTGGCGGCGGCCATCACACTCGCGCGTGCGGGACACTCCGTGGTCGTCTTCGAGGCCAGTGATGTGATTGGCGGTGGCAGTCGGTCGAAGGAACTGACTCTTCCTGGCTATATCCATGATGTCTGCTCGGCGATCCATCCGCTCGCCATTGGTTCGCCATTCTTTCGGACGCTGCCCCTGGAGCAATATGGTGTCGAATGGATCCACCCTGATGCCCCATTGGCGCACCCGCTGCCCGATGGCCATGCGGCGATGCTGGAGCGCTCGTTCGAGGCGACTGGCATGACCCTTGGCCCCGACGCCGATGCCTGGCGGCGGCTCTTCGCGCCGCTCGTTCGCCGATGGGATGCGCTGGCCGAGGGCATTCTGGCGCCGCTTCGTCCTCTGTGGCAGGCAAGTCACCCTATCACCTCGCTGGCGATGGCGCGCTTCGGCCTCAATGCGCTCCAGTCGGCGCGCGGGCTGGCTGAGCGTTCCTTCAAGGGCGACTATGCGCGGGCCATGTTTATGGGCATGGCGGCGCATTCGATGCTGCCATTAGAGCAACCGGTGAGCGCGGCGGCGGGGTTGGTGTTGGGGGGACTGGGGCACGCGGTCGGCTGGCCGATGCCCAGGGGAGGCTCACAGCGTATCGTCGATGCCCTCGCGGCCTATCTGCGCGATCTCGGCGGTGAGATTGTGACCAACACGGAGATTCGCTCCCTCGCCGAACTGCCCCAGGCGCGCGCCGTTCTCTGCGATGTGACACCGCGCCAGTTGCTCGCGTTGGCTGGCGCTACACTGCCAGACAGTTACCGTCGTCAGTTGGAACGATTCCGCTACGGGCCAGGCGTCTTCAAGGTGGATTTTGCCCTCGATGGGCCAATTCCCTGGCGCGCGGCTGAATGTCTGCGAGCGGGCACCGTCCATGTCGGTGGCGCGCCAGAAGAGATCGCTGCGGGCGAGCGGAGCGTCTGGCGTGGCGTGATACCGGAGCAGCCCTTCGTGCTCCTGGCGCAGCAAAGCCTCTTCGATGAGACGCGGGCGCCAGCAGGCAAACATACTGCCTGGGCCTACTGCCATGTACCCCATGGCAGCGATGTAGATATGACCGAGCGCATCGAGGCGCAGATCGAGCGCTTCGCACCGGGCTTCCGTGACCGCATTCTCGCGCGCCATACCTATAGCGCAGTCGAATTGGAGAGCTACAACGCCAACTACATTGGTGGTGATATCAACGGCGGTGTCCAGGATTTACGTCAGTTGTTCACCCGGCCTACCGTGCGGGTCGATCCCTATTCGACGCCAGTGAGTGGCCTCTACATCTGCTCCTCATCCACGCCTCCAGGCGGCGGTGTGCATGGGTTGTGCGGCTACTTCGCGGCGCAGTCGGCGCTGGGGTTACTCGGCGAGGGCAATGGCAATCCGACGCGTGATGTATCAGGCATCCCTGATGTGACGGCGGCGGGCAGCGCCTCATCAGGCAATGCATCTTAATGAGCGGATCGTCTCCGGCGACGAGGGCAGGATGATGAGTCATCGAATTGTGCGACAACTTGGTTGGGTTCTTTGGCTGCTCGATGCAGCAGTGATTGTCGCTGGCATTATCATGTTCGCGCGCACGCCAGGAAGTAATGAGAATGGCGCGATGGTGGGCAACATTGCGATGGTCACTGCATTTTTCGCATTCCCGACGATAGGCGCGCTCATCATCTGGCAGCGGCCATGGAATACTGTTGGGTGGATATTCTGCTTCATCGGCCTGGGAACCGCCTTTACCTCGTTCAGCGCGGCCTTCGTGCAGCATGCGCTCGGCAATCACACCGACACAAGCTTCATCGTGGGGCTGGTCGATGCGCTGGGCAATACCGTCTGGCCAATGAATTTGGGACTGGGTACGTTTCTGCTCTTTCTCTTTCCCACTGGTCGCCTGCCATCGCCGCGCTGGCGGTTCGTGTTTTGGCTCGATGTCTCCTTGACATCACTGTCTTCGGTTACATCGATGCTGATGCCTGGATATATGGAGCATGGGAAATATGGAGATCGGGTGTGGAACCCGCTGGGGATCGCTGGCGCTGGCCCGCTACTCAATGCCATATATGGGATCGGAAGCACTCTATTTGTTTTCTGCGCGCTTGCATCTGTAGTGTCCATTATCGTTCGCTATGTCAAGTCCCGTGACATCCAGCGTCAGCAAATCAAATGGTTTGCGCTCGGCACGGTCGCGATGGTCGCCATTATTGTCCCGTCGTTTATATTTATCCCGGAACAAGACGCGCTGAGCAATATTATATTTGCCCTTGGCATCGTCATGCTGCCCATCGGCGCTGGTATCGGGGTCTTGCGCTATCGCCTCTTCGACATCGATGTCATCATCAATCGGGCGCTGGTCTATGGCTTGCTGACGGCGATTCTGGCAGGTATCTATTTGCCGGTGTCGTCGGGGTACAGACGCTCTCTGCGCATCTCGCAGTCGCAGCCCATTGTGATTGTGGTGACGACGCTGCTGATTGCCGCGCTGTTCCAACCGTTGCGGCGCCGCATACAAGGATTCATCGACCATCGGTTCTATCGCAGCCGATACGACGCCAAAAAGACGCTCGACACGTTTGGCGCGTCGCTGCGTAGCGAGGTCGAACTGGCTCATCTCACCAATAGCCTGCTGCGACCGTGGAACAGACGATGCACCCGGCGCATGTCTCGCTCTGGCTGCGCGAAAAGGCGTCCCAACCGACCGAGCGCGCCTCATAGCGGTTCACTGGTGGGCTACGCGATAACGCACCGTGAAGGTGTCACCCTGCAAATTATCCGCTGCGTCAAGCGGCTCGGCGTCCCATCCATCGGGCAGATGCAGCGTCAGGGAACAGCCAGGGTAGGGCCACGGAAGCTGGCCATCCACGCG
Organism: uncultured Chloroflexia bacterium; assembly: GCA_963702665.1. Lineage (GTDB taxonomy): Bacteria > Chloroflexota > Ktedonobacteria > Ktedonobacterales > JADMIN01 > DAHUXT01. Next base: position 105,791 of record CAVPDP010000002.1, on the reverse strand, counting down.
GCTCAATCGCTATGGCAACCTCGTCGCCTTGCCACGTTGCCTGTGTCCGCCACATCCCAAACGCGCCGCGCTGCTCCGCCTGGGCATGATCGTCGTCCAGCCACATATCAGCCGTTGCCGCTGGGCTGGCCGGGGAAAGATACACGTGTAGCGTCAGTGGTTGATCGGTCATGCCATCGGTCGATTGGGCAACTGCGGCGAGCGGCAGAATCGTCCCGGCGCGTACATAGAGTGGCAGCGTGTCGAGCGTGACGGGGATGGTGAGGCGCTGGTCGCCAGTGTGCAATTCACCGCTCTCCCAGGCGAACCATTCTCCTGGTGGTAACAGTAGCTCCCGCGATGTGGCGCCCTCATCCAGCACTGGGGCGGCCAGGAGCGCATCACCCAGCAGAAACTGATCGTCACAGGCGAGACTCTCGGCGTGGGTCGGCGCAATCCATGCCAGCGGGCGTATGATGGGCGCGCCACTGAGGGTGGCTTCATGGGCGAGGGTCAGCACATACGGCAGAAGCTGGTAGCGTCGTTCGAGCGCGGCACGGCACATCTGTGTGTATGGCTCGCCAAACGCCCATGGCTCCTGACGGACAGTGCCCGCTGCGCTGTGATTGCGGCAGAAAGGCAGCAGCGCGCCTAGTTGCGTCCAGCGCACAAGGAGTTCCGCTGTCGCATCCTGCCAGAATCCGCCGACATCGCCGCCAGTCATGGGAAATCCAGAGAGGCTTACGCCGAGATTGAGCGGAATGGCAAGGCGCAGGTTGTCCCAACTGCTCGTCGAATCGCCGTTCCAGACGATGGCATAGCGCTGTGAACCGGCGGTTGCGGCGCGTGTCAACACGAATGGGCGCTCGGTCGGGCGCAATTGTCGCAACCCCTCATAGGTCGCCTGCCCCATCTCCAGCCCGTAGGCGTTGTGAAACTGAGCGTGGGTGATGGTGTCGTCGGGCGCGCCATGCAGCGTGTCATCGGGCAGCGGCGCACCGTGAGGGATCGAGACCCCCGGCGGCGCGAAGATCCCTGCCTGGACCGGTTCATTCATATCGTTCCAGATGCCCGCGACGCCCGCTTCAATCAGCCCACGATGTAGCTCACCCCACCATGCCCGAACGTCGCCCTGGGAAAAGTCGGCCCAACAACTCAGTCCAGGCCAGACCCAGCCCTGGAATGGCGCGCCATCTGCTGATCGCACGAAATAGCCCTTGGCCACGCCTTCCTGGTAGACGGTGTAGGCGGGATCTACCTTCACGCCAGGATCAATGATGGTGACGATACGCATCTGCTGCTCGCGAAGCGCGCGTATCAGCCCGGCGGGGTCGGCGAAGCGTTCGGCGTCCCACGTAAAGACGCGATAGCCATTCATGTAGTCGATATCGAGATAGATAGCGTCGCATGGGATCGACTGCGCGCGAAACTGGCTGGCAATAGACAACACCTCGTCAGCGGATCTATAGCCCCATCGAGATTGCTGATTGCCAAATGCCCATCGCGGTAGAGGGGACATGCGCCCGGTGAGCGCGGTATATTGCCGCAGCACATCGCCCAGTGTTGGGCCAGCGAAGAGGTACGCGACCAGATCGGCGGAGTTGGGCGCATAGATGAGGCTGTCTGGCTGTGCTTTCGCCGATATCGGCAACGGCGCGCTCATTCACATCGAAGTAGATGCCGTGCGCTTTGCCATCCACCAGACCAATGAGGAATGGTACCGATTGGTACATCGCATCGGTCTGTTCACCATGATTGGGGGGCGGGTCGGTTGCCCAAAAGGTCAGGCTCCTGCCGCGCTTATCCAGTGGGCCAGTGCGCTCGCCACCGCCATACACCCGCTCGCCACTCGCCAGGGCCGATGTCCACCTCGGTTGACCAGTGTCAGACAGCCCCGCAGTCCCGTTTTCGATGATCACGCTGCCGTCATTCCGCGCGATGCGGATGCGCATCGAATGGGCGCTATCAGGCAGGCCGAGCGATACCGATACCTGGAGCGCATTTGTCCGCAGCGTGGCGATCTCGCCCTGATCGTCAATCTCAACGGCAGCGGCGCTGAGGTTCGCCGCCGAGGACGCGAGTGACCAGGTGCGATGTGGCGGCGCATCGATGGGAGTGAACGCGAGACGCAGGATGTCATCCGTCGTCGCCTCCACCCTGAAGTGGCCACTCGCCGTCGCGCGTTGCCATACCTGCTGCGATGTCGTGGCAGGCAATTGCTCGGAGGGATCAGGCATACGATGCGCGCCCTTCTTCTGAGAAGCTCATGACGCCGATGAAGCTCAGCACGTGAGGTTCAGTTGCTGATCCTGGCTTTCTGTAAAACCAGTGGGAATGTTTTGGGCGAACTCTGCATCAGTCGTGGCGCTGGACGCGATATATTCGATCATCGTGTAGCGCATACAACTGAGCGCGCCGGTTCCAGCGATTGGGCCGCCAGTCTGGATTTTGGCGTGGGAGTCGACTGCCATCGCGATCACCTGGTGGGTCGTCTTGCTGACGTAGACATGCGTTTGGTTGGGAGCGCTGGTCCAGAGCAGATTGTAGACCCGCTCACCTTGATAGGTGGCCTCGCCCATATACCAGAGAATGCCCGTGCTGAGATAGGTATTGGCGAGGTAGAAGAGCTTCGGCAAGGCAGTATTGCTCAGGTTGGCGCCCTGGGCGGATGGCAGCAAGGGTAGCCAGGTAAACGTTTTCTGCGCCTGATCCAAATGTAACAGTCGCTGGCCACTGGCGATGTCGTTGAATATTGGCACGCCGCTTGAACCTAGCCAGTAGGAAGTACTCACCTGGCATGGATCCGCCGTTGAGGCGCATGGAGCCACGTAGACCTCTTCGCGCCAGGCGGTCGAGCCAGTGCCATTCAGTGCGACAGCGTTATAGTGCGCGATAAGCTTGTCGATTGACGGCACAGGCAGAATGCGCGCGGTCTTTTCATTGGGCGCGGTGGGCATGTCGATGTACTTTGAATCCATGGAGAGACTGATCAGGCGCAGTGTGGTTTGCCCGGCGGCGGCCTGCGCACTGTTGGCTTGTACCGCCACATCGAGCGCAATAGCTACCGTTGGTCGCCGCTGTTCGACTGCCATATTCTTCGGAAAACCGTCCACTCTCACTTGCCGCCATGGCGTGTTCCCAACCTGCCACGCTACCTCAGATGTGGAGGAGAGTTCCGTATAACCTGTCAGGCCGACCGCTGCTGGCGCCTCGTGCAGATGAATCATATGCGCCGGGTCGCCGACGCTCCAGAAAATATCGAGTGTATGCTCGCTGATTTCGGATTCGCGCGGGCCAATGGTCACATCGTAGAGCGTCGCGCCGTCGGGCAGATAGCTTGGCAACACTGCCGTGAACGCCAGTTGCGTCTGTATCGCGTTGACAGTATTGCGAGTGATTTGCAGTGTCTCACTGCCGGGCGCGGGGGTTGCTGTCGCCTGAGTTGTCGGCAGTACCTGGCCCTTGCTTGGCAACCAATGGAATGTCACCAGCGTGACACTGATCAGCAGTAACGCCGCAATGGCTGGGATCGCCACCGATATCCACCGTGAACGCTGCGTTGTATGCGCACGGATACGTGATGGCCTATCGGCTACAGGCAAATCCATCTCGGTGAATCTGCGCTTGAACGCCTCGATGTTCCATACCGACCGCAGGGTGTTGCGGCGCTCCTCCTGCTCATCCTCGGCGGCGACGGTCGCCAGAATCTGATCGAGCGTCTCGGGCGACGGCGCACTGCGGGGCATCGCAGCGACGAGTGAGTCGATTTTGGCATAGCGGGCGAGCGTGGCGGAACAGGCGTCACAGGTTGCGACGTGTTCGGCGACCTCGGAACATAGCGGCTGGGGCAGTTCGCCATCCGCGAATGCGGAAAGATAGGGCGCAACGTCTTCACAGCGCATCGTCATCTCTGCACTCATAGCGAACCCTCGCCTCGTAATGCGTTGTAATGTCGGCTAAACAGGTCGCGTGCGCGAGTCAGACGCACGGCGGCGGCGCCAGGGCTGATGCCCAGGATGTCGGCGATTTCGCGATATGAAAGCCCCTGGGCGCTGTGAAGCATGAGGCATATGGCGTATTTTGGTGGCATCTGTCGCAGCGCTCCCGCGATGTGATCGCGTTCGGCGACCTGATCGATGGCCGAGCTGCTGCTGGGATTGGCGACCTCGCGTGCGGGTGCGCGATCACCATCATCTGAGTCGGGGCCAAGTGGCACCGCTACGCCGAAAATCCGCCGCGTGCGCGAACGCCGCCGGAGTTGATCCATACACAGGTTCGTCGCTATGCGGTAGAGCCACGACTTGAGGCGAGCTGGATCGCGTAACTCAGACAGGTGCCCATGCACGCGAATGAAGACTTCTTGCGTGATGTCATCGGCGTCTTCCGAGTTGCCAAGTAGCCGCGAGGCATAGCTGTGGATGGGGCCACTGTACTCATAATACACCGTTGTGAGCAGCGCCTCTTTTTCCTCACGTGCGACCGCTGCCTGCTTCTCGCTCTGGCTCATCACGTCGCTATTCTCCCACCTGGAGATGACGCTGGCCGATGACGCGACCACACGCAGTACGCTGCGCACATCGGTGTGCGCCTTACCCTGCCACGCGACGGGAAGCCGTTCCAGCATACCTCTACCTTTGTCCAAAGTAATTGGGGTCTGACGTGATGACCCTCATACTTCGACGTGCGATGAAGGGCCAGATTTACTCCCATCGCGGGGATGTTCCTCTCACATTGTGCCATGTCACGCGTGTTTTCAGCATACCATACACGCCGCCGCACTTGACAGCATGCGATAGGTGCGCCAACTCTTCGCGATCTCTGCGCCCAATCTGCGAAATCGAATGCGCAGATGCTTCAGCTATTGCCGATTGTTCATCAAGAATCGCCCTTAGTCTCCTTCGCGTCTGCCACAGGCGCTGTCTGGCTGGCGCTTCGTGTCGCTCGCATACTTGCCCGCTGGCTGTAGCTCGCCCGGCGTGGACTGGCGCGATTGGTGGCGTCGGGCCGCCCGTGCGGCGCGCCGCTCATCCGGTGATTCGCTCTGAGACGACGGGGTCGGAGCCGCCGATTCATGGGATGCCGCTGCTGCTTGTTGCTGTTCCTGTTGCTCCAGGAACGCAGTGGCGAGTTTCGTCGCTTCGTCACGGTCATCCGGCGCGAGCTGGCCATCGATGACCAATCCGAGGAGATAGTCTTTGAGTGGCCGCAGCCACGGCCCTGGCTCACGGGCAAAGATCTCCATCAGGTCGTTGCCATCCAGCGGGCTGCGGATGGGCACTCGTTCGGCTTCGTCGCGCAACTGCTGGCAGCGCATCTCCAGATCTTTGACACGTGTCTCCGCCCGCAAGACTTTGTCCTGGCGGTAACTGGTGATGTCGGCGCTAGAGAGATCGAGTAGATCGTGTAGCCCGTCGCCAGCGTCCAGCATCAGCCGACGCACCGCGCCATTGGTCCACTCTGGCAGATAGGCATTGGCGCGCATGTGCAGCCGTACCAGCCGGGTGACATGTTCGATGAATGGCCGATCAAATTTGAGGCGGTGCAGAATCTCGCGCGCCATCACCGCGCCGACATCTTCATGCCCGAAGAAATGTACCTTGCCATCTTCGACACTGCGCGTACGCGGCTTGGCGATATCGTGGAGCAGCCCCGCCCAGCGGGTCGCGGGTCGCGCTGGGGTGCGCTCGACCACACGCAGCACATGATCGTAGACATCCTTCGAGTGCGCTGGCTTCTGGCTGACACCGCATAATTCCAGCACTTCAGGCACAATCCACGGCATCAGACCGAAATCAACCAGCAGCCGCAGGCCACGCGATGGGTGGCTGGTCATCAGCAGCTTGGTAAATTCATCGCGAATGCGCTCCCGGCTGATGCGTGCGAGCGTTGGCGCCTGGAGTTCGATGGCTTTGGCCGTGGCTGGTTCGATCTCGAATCCGAGTTGAGCGGCAAACCGCGCCGCCCGTAGCAGGCGCAGCGGGTCTTCGTCAAAGCGGCTGGCTGGATCGTCGCCAACCGCACGGATGACGCCGCGCTCGAGGTCATCTCGGCCACCGAACGGATCGACGATCTCACCAGAGAGCGGATCGCGCGCCATCGCGTTGATGGTGAAATCGCGGCGCAGCAGGTCGCCTGCGAGCGAATCGCCAAAGGTGACTTCGGGTTTACGCGATCCATCTGAATAGTGGTCGCTACGGTAGGTGGTAATCTCGACCACGTCAATGTCGTCGCTCGCCTCAGCAACGAGCGCCGCGGGCAACGGGCTTGCCACATCTAGCGGGGTCATAGCGGCATCTGTCTCTGTCGCGTCTGCCGTATGCGTGGCGCGACGATAATGCACGCGTATCGTCCCAAATTGCTCGCCGACCGTCACCACGGCGGCAGGATGCGTCTGGGCAATCAGCCGCTTGATATCATCTGGACGCGCGTTCGTCGTCAGATCAACATCGGGCGATGTCGGGCGGCGCAGGAGCAGATCGCGCACAGTGCCACCGACCATATATAGTTCTTTGTCAGCCGCGTGGAATATCCGCGCAAGCGTCATCAGCAACTCTAGCATGAACTCGCTGTTTCTCTCTCACGCCATGCCATCCTGGCGCATGCGGTTGTTTTGGTTCATCGGTCTGGTTCTTCATCGGTCTGGTTTGGCGCCATACCAGCCGTGCCAGCCATACCAGATTATACGTATGGTAGCGCGCCAGGCCCGCGACGACTTTGCTGGTTCAGCGATGGCCCATCACCCAGGCGGCGATGTCGGTATCCAGCGCTGTGCGATCTGGCTCGAACTCAAAATCGTGGCTATACCTCGGGTACGTTTTCCACGTCTTGTCGGCGCTTCCCAACAGATCGTAACAGCGGCGTGAGGCGGCAGGCACGACCGACCGGTCGCCTTCACTCTGAAGCACCAGCGCGGGCGTGCGGATGCTCGGTGCGCGTTTCATCGCCGCCGCCCGCAGGCGCAACATCACCTGATAGATGAAGGTGGCGCTTTGCGTGCGCTGCCAGTAGGTATCGGCATCGAGCATGCGGATCGCCTCAGCATTGGTGGTCATGACTTCCTGCCCAGGAGCCAGGCTCCATTGCCGCGTCGAGCCGCTCAGCCCGCCAACAGCCATCGCCACCTGACGCCCTACAGGCACCTTCCACTGCGCGGCAATGCCCGGATTCACCAGAATCATGCCCGCCAATCGGTGTTGGGTCGCTGCTGAATCATCGGCGGCGATAGCCAGCGCCGGGAGCGCTCCCATGCTATGGCCCAGGATGCTCACATGCGCGTCGGGATGTCGCTGGCGAATCTCATCCAGCACCGCCTCGCCGTCACGCACGGGAGTCTGCGCCTGGGCCATGTGGCCGCGGACGCCACCGGAGCGCCCAAAGCCGCGATGATCGATGGCGTAGACTGTCAGCCCCTGCTCATTCAGGCTGTTGCCCATATCGATGAACCAGCCGCTATGCGCTCCCAGACCATGCATGATCAGAAGAACTGGCCGCTGCCCATCGGGATGCAGCCACGCGCGATAAAAGATCGCGGTGTTGTCCGCCATTTTCATCGTGCCGGTTTCATATCGTCCACCATCGACGGCAGCGGCTACGCCCCAGTCGCCAACATGCTCTGGCTGGTACGTTACCTGTGCGGCCATATATTGTCCCTTCCGATTGATGGACACTCTTTACGATGGAGTTGGCGGCCATCTAAGGCCACCACTACCGACCTACCATCATACCATATGCCATTTCTGGGCGCGTCTTCAGGGCGGCACGTGCGCCATGTTTGGCCCATTTTAGCATGCCCGGCTCTGAGCGGCAACGGCGCGAGGAATAGTGCGAGATAACTGTCACAATGCTCTTCTGTAGACGCCAAGTTCTGCGCCCCACATGGTGGAATATCGCATTGGGACATATATTGGGATATACTACGTAGAGTGACGTATATCACACTGCGATTTTTTGTCGATCCACCATACGTGGGAACCAGCGCTCATATGCGGGAATCAGTAGTGGAGAGGTTGTTTATGGAGGTGGTATGCTACGCGATAGTTCGTTGAATGGGGCAAGTGAAACGGCACAGACGTCAGAGCGGCTTGGAGATTTCACGACGACGCCGCGCGTGATCGCGATGTCTGCGCTCGCCATTGGTATCGGCGTGGTGGGGGCCTTTGTGGCGCTCGCGCTGCTCCGGTTGATCGGCCTTTTCACCAACCTGTTCTTTTTCCAGCGCTGGGATACCACACTCGTCTCTCCGGCAGGCAACACACTAGGCGTCTTCGTGATCCTGGTTCCCGTGGTGGGCGCTTTGATCGTGGGGTTTATGGCGCGGTACGGCTCTGAGCGCATCCGCGGGCATGGAATCCCCGAAGCGATTGAGGCAATTCTCATCAATGGCAGCCGCATCCAACCGCGTGTGGCGATTCTTAAGCCAATCTCCTCGGCCATCTCCATTGGTTCAGGTGGGCCGTTCGGGGCAGAAGGCCCGATCATCATGACCGGGGGCGCGATTGGGTCACTGATCGCGCAGTTCCTGCGCCTCACCAGCGTGGAACGCAAGACACTGCTGGTTGCGGGCGCTGCCGCTGGCATGTCGGCGACCTTCGCCGCCCCGGTCGCGTCGACGCTGCTCGCGGTCGAGCTGCTCCTCTTTGAATGGAAGCCCCGCAGCCTCATTCCCGTGGCGTTGGCTGCCGTGACGGCTGACGCTGTCCGCTACTATATCATCGGCGCTGGGCCGCTCTTTCCCACGCCACCGCATGCCGCGTTTATCGGCGTCGGTGGTTTACTCGGCTGTCTGCTGGTGGGTGTGCTGGCAGGAGGACTCTCGGCGTTGCTGACAGTTGCGGTCTACGCGGCTGAAGACGGTTTCCGGCTCCTGCCGATCCACTGGATGTGGTGGCCAGCAATTGGCGGTGTCGTGATTGGCGTGGGCGGACTCATCTTCCCCCAGGCGCTCGGCGTCGGTTATACCACTATTGGCGCGCTCCTTCAGGGCAGTGTGCCAATCGGAGCTATCCTGGGCATTCTGATCGTGAAGTCGATTATCTGGTCGGTATCGCTCGGCTCTGGCACCTCTGGTGGTGTACTCGCGCCGTTGCTGATGATGGGCGGCGCACTCGGCGGTCTGCTTGCGCTTGATCCTGCCCTATGAAGGCATTGGATTCTGGCAGTTGATCGCGATGGGCGCGATTCTGGGTGGCACGATGCGCTCGCCGTTTACTGGCGTTATCTTCACCCTGGAACTGACCCACGATATCAATGCGCTGCTGCCTTTGCTGGTCGCCTGTGTGATTGCCCATGGTTTCACCGTACTGACGTTGAAGCGCTCGATCCTGACGGAGAAGGTCAGCCGCCGGGGCTATCATCTGAGTCGTGAATATGCGGTAGATCCGTTGGAGATTCTCTTTGTCCGCGAGGTGGCGCGCTCGCACTTCGTGGCGCTGCCGGCCGATACGCCGGTTCCCGATCTGGAGCGGCTAATTCAAGACGAGGGCCGCCCACGTGGCCAATATCTGTTCCCCGTCGTCGACGCCCATGGACTGATGGTCGGCGTCGTGACCCGCAGCGATGTGCAACGCATGGCTCATGAGGCGGACACAAACGTTGCCAAGATGCTTCTGGCCGAGGTCATGCAGAAGGATCCCATCGTGGCCTATCCCGATGAATCGCTGCGAACGGTCGTTTATCGGATGGCCGCTACTGGCCTGACGCGATTCCCCGTCGTCGAGCACGAGAACCCGCGTAAGCCTGTTGGCATGGTGTCGTTCCCCGATATGCTGAAAGCCAGGGAGCTTAATCTCGAAGCGGAGCAACGCCGCGAGCGCATTCTGCCGCTACGCATGACTTTCCCACATCCGCGCGTCGCGCTCACAGGTCGGCGCCGACCGGCCGAGGAATCCGCAGAATCTGCGGAATCTGAGGAGCCGCAGTCCATTCCCCAACCATGACAAAATAGTATGCCAGGGCTATACTCACATCCGGTTCTGAGGATATAGTGTTCCACTATAGAGTAGAATGCTATCGGCGCTCGGAAGGGGATGTTTTGGGGCATGCCCTGGTGATTCTGAACAGGCGACGCGCCTCCGTCCGCCCGCGACAATGCGGGAATAATTCGGGCTACGGCGCCGCACAGATATGCCACGTGACCACGTCTGTGTAATGACGGTGGTACTGTAGCGTCATATTTATGGGTGGCAGGTACTCAAGGCGGTATAATGCGAGAGTCTGGGCAAATGCAAACAGCCACCAACGGCGGGTGATTCGTTTCATAGGAGATGATTCCGGGTATCCGAAGGAAACGCGAGCCAGGAAGGGACCAGGAGCATGCGAGAGTGGAAGCTGGGAGCATACCAGCTTGAACGGCGTCTCGGCGAGGGCGGTATGGCGCAGGTCTACCTGGCGCGCGATGTGCGGCTTGGTCGCGAGGTCGCGGTCAAAGTCCTGGATCGTCGCCTGGCTGACCGTTCTGGCTTTCGCGAGCGATTCCTACGAGAGGCTCGCGTAGCCGCAGCGCTTGACCATCCCCATATCGTGCCGCTCTATGACTTTGGTGAAGAAAACGGCGCTCTCTATTTAGTCATGCCCTATGTGAGCGGCGGCAGTCTTCAGGATCAGTTGTCGCGTACCCCGCTCCCGGTGAGTGAGGTGGTCACTTATGGCTCACAGATGACTGATGCGCTTGCTTATGCGCACCAGCGTCACCTCGTTCACCGCGATGTCAAGCCCGCCAACATCCTGATTCATTCTGATGGGCGGCTCATGCTCTCTGATTTTGGGCTGGCCAAGATTCTTGACAGTGGGTTACAGCCCGCAGTCGCACGCAATCATCCTGATGCTGGTACACCGGAATACATGGCCCCCGAACAGATCGAGGGGCGAACTGAGGCTCGATCAGACCTCTATGGCCTGGGTGTAGTGCTTTATCTGCTGATGACGGGGCGTTTGCCATTTGGCGGCTCCTCATCGAATGCGGTGATGGAGGCCCATCTCTATCGTCTCCCTGAGTCTCCGCGCCAACTGAATCCCGAAGTCACGCCAGCCCTCGATATGGTCGTGATGCAGGCGTTGGCGAAGCGCCCGGAAGACCGCTTCACAACTGCGAGTGAAATGGGCGCGGCGCTGATGGCGGCGCTGGTGGCGGGTGACACATCACCGCTACCGTTTACTGATCCTATCTCGCCGCTGCCATATGCCAGCCTACCAACGTTCTCACCACCAACGTTCTCACCGCCAGTTTTACCAACTCCTGCGCCCCCGCCGCGCTCTGGGGAATCTGGGTACGCGGCGAGTTCGTCAACCAGCGCATCTGGGCGCATGACCTCAGGAGTGACCGCAGGCCCGGCCGCACAACCTGATCTACCACTGGCAGACCTGGATACCTTACTCTCCACGCCACAAATTGCGCCACCGATCAAGTCGTCAGGATCACCAGGCAATCCGCCCTCCTGGAGAAGTCCCGCATTTCCCAGTGGCGTGAGCGAGGCGCCACGTGGTATCTCTGGGCCACAGGCGCATTCATTCCCCACCGAGCGATTGTCTGGCCCACCATTGACCTATCGCGCTGGCGAGGTGTCGCGGTTGCAGGCCAGTCAGTCCATGGATCCCATGCAGCAACGCTCGATGTCGCGACCCTCGATGTCGCGACCCTCTGCCATCGGCATGGCGCACGCAACGGCCAGACCCGCGCCTTCAGTACACAGGTCATCGGTGGCGCAAGAGGCGCGCGATCAGTCTGGCTCACGTCTCTGGATCGTCGGAGCAATTATTTTGGCGCTGCTGCTGGGGGCGGCAATTGTGCTGCTGCGGATGGTGCAGACAGGCGCGTTTCTCTCATTCTAGCGGGTACACAGGTTTCCAGCTTGCGTGAAAATGCAAGGTGATGGACAATAACGCTGTAGAAGCGACCGGCGCAATAGATGAGCGCAACGGAAGAAGATCGAAGCGCGGTGTTCACTTGATGGATACGTGACTGCTGGCGATAGGTGCGCGGGATGTCGTATACAATGCCATTGTCTCGTGACATGCATCGTAGCGTGCCGCTAAGCTGGATCCCAGTGAGGATATTAGATGGATGTCTCAAGTCAACCCCCGAATCGCATGCGATGGATTACTGGCAGAAACTCGCGTCGCACTCGGTGGCTGGTGTTCTTTTCGGGGCTGCTTGTCCTGTTGCTTGGGCTGACATTCCAGGTATTCGCGTTTCCGCAGAGCAATGTCGCATATAGCGCGCCGCTGTCCCACACTGATGCGAACCCGGCAAATCCGGCGCATCCGGCAGATACGTCGCCCACAGCCGGCGGGCCGCCAACGCTGACGCTGGCTGTGCCATCGTCGGGACAGGGGCCAGTCGGCGCGCATCTCACCATCATCGGATCAAACTGGGGCGGCGCGGATGTTCTGGTCGGGGCTGCCGCTCCAGGGCTGTCGTGTAGCGACCCCAACAACTGGACGCAGACGTTCAATCACGTGCGTCCCCAGGCCGATCAGAGCATTATCTTTACGTTCTACTGGCCGAACAGCCTGACCGCAACGGGCGGCGCGTATTCCATCTGCGCATCCAATAGCGCGGGCGCCGCGAGTGTCTCGTATCAGTTGCTTTCGCTCTCATCCCCTACGCTGACACTCAGCCCCACGACGACAACCGCTGGTTCGCTGGTGAGCGTCATCGGACAGAATCTTGTTGGTTCGGGCAGCGTCACGCTCAGTGTAACCGATGGGCAGGGGATAACGCGCGACTTGACAACGCTCTCGCCCAATGAGAGCGGTGGGATTACCCTGACATACCAGCCGCGTCCGACGGATGTTGGCGACGTGGTGCTGCACGCGTTCACGAGCGCGCCACAGGGGATGCAACCGGCGATTCAAGTGAGCGCCAAGCTTCACGTTGACGCAGCGGCCACGCCAACGGTGGCGACGACACCGACTCCAGCATCGCGCGTTGACTAACGAAGAGCTCAGATGGGAACGGCGATTCCTCCGTCGTGCTGATTGTCGCGCTGGCGGCGTTCGTGCTGTTGGCGCTGCTGGCGGTTGCGGGCGCGATCTTCTTCTTCATGATGCGTAAGCGCAACAATCCTGATGAGGGCGCTAACTATGGCTCGCCATACTTCGGTGGAAGCGGCCCAGGATATGACAGGCAGGGCAATAGTTTTGGCGGCGGCATGGGCGGCGTGGGGAACATGGATGACACAGCAAGCTGGGACGCGCCTGCGCAGAGCGGCTATGGCGCATATGACCAGGGTGGATATCCGCCTCAGACTGGCTATGGGGCTAGCGCCGGAGGCTGGCCTGAGTCAGATGAACCCGATCCGAACTGGCGTCCGCGACCTATGACTGGGCAATGGCGCGCGCCAGATGAGTATGGTGATTCACCCTACGGCAACTACGGCGCGAACGAGAGTGGGCAGTATCCTCCTCAAGATCCCTGGGGAAGCCCAGACGCATCCTATGGCCAACCGGGCCAGCCATATGGCCGGGCCAGCCCCTGGCGGCTCCTCACGCGGGGGATATGGCGGCAGTAATCCACCGCCTGACCCGCGTAGCCGTCGCCCTGGGAGTGGCCCTGGAGGCGGCCCCGGACGTGGTGGCGCGGTGGCGGGACGCCCGATACCTCACGAGGGCGTTATCCGGAGCCGCCCGCCGACGACGACTGGTAGCGCCGCGATACTATGACCCATTCACTGAAACACGAGAATATCCCCTGAGGAGCCATATGCGGCCCCACAGGGGATATGTTGTCAGTTGGCGCGAGTTGATTCGCCTACGAGCCGCGCGAGAAGCCACGATTTGGGCGTGGCCCCGGTGTGGGCGTAGGCGCTGGCCGCTCCTCGATCAGTTTGAGCGCCTCGGCGATGGCCCGTTCGAGTTGCGGGTCTTTGCCAGCCACATAGGCTTGTGGTGGGTAATCGACCTCAATCGTCGGATCCGTGCCGTAATTCTCGACGCCCCAGCCGACATCATTGAACCAGAAGCTGAACTCTGGCTGTGTCGTCACCGAGCCATCCGCGAGTGTGATATACGGCTCGATGCCAATGACGCCGCCCCAGGTGCGTTTGCCAATCAGCGGGCCAAGGCCGAGCATCTTGAACGAATGGCTGAAGATATCGCCATCCGAGCCAGCGTTCTCGTCGGTGAGCGCGACCAGTGGCCCGCGCGGAGACTGTATCATGTACGGTTCCGGTGGCCCCCAACGCTGGAAATCGTATCCAAGGCGGCGACGCGAGAGCTTCTCTAGCAGCAGACCCGAGACCATGCCTCCGCCGTTGAAGCGCACATCGACGATCAAGCCATCGTAGTCATACTCCATCAGGAAGTAGCGGTGGAACTCTGAAAAGCCGACATACGCCATATCGGGTATATGGAGGTAGCCAACACGCCCGCCCGTCGTTTCGTGGACCGCGCGCCGATTGGCCTCTACCCAGTCACGATAGCGCCCGGCGTGGCTGTCGGCTGTGGCGCGCACGGTCACACTGCGCGGTGCGCGCCATCGGCGGGCTGTAGCAGCACCTGCACCTCGCGCCCGGCCTGATTGACCAGCAACTGGTCTGGTAGGACGTCTCCTGAAACAGGTTGCCCATTGATGGCGAGAATCGCGTCGCCCACCTGCACATTGAGGCCGGGTATACGCAGCGGCGAGGTGGCCTCGGCGTCCCAGGGATCGCCCTCGACGATGCGCGTGATGACAAGGCGCTTGCTGTTCGCATCGAGGCTCCAGTCGATGCCAAGGTGCCCCTGCGTATATTCAGGATGACGGCGGTATTCCCCACCCATCTCATACGCGTGCGAGGAGCCAAGTTCCCCCTGCATCTCCCACATCAGGTCAGAAAGCTCTCCGCGTGAGCCGATGCGTGAGACCAGCGGCGCGTACCGCTGATAGACGGCTTGCCAGTTCACGCCGCCCATATCGGCGCACCCAGAACTGTTCGCGCTGGAGTCGCCATGCCTCAGCGAACATCTGGCGCCACTCCGATTCCGGCTGGATAGACACCTTGACGCGCTCAAGGTCAACCCAGCCAGACTGGCGGCCTGGCTCGCTGCCGCCCTCGCTCGACGGCTTCTCGCCCGCTTTCAACACACGCAGCCGGTCAGCCGCGCGATAGAGTAGCGTCTTGCCATCGGCGGTGACCGTGAAATCGGTAACGCCCTCGACCAGTGTTTCATGCTTGTACGTGTCGAAGTGGTAGCCCTCGATGGTTCCCTTCGCTTCAGGCACACCAGGCACCCACGACTCGTTCAGTGTCCCTTCGACGGGCATCGAGAGGAAGACCGCGCCCTCATGTGTGCCCATCACCCGGTCGTAGCGCCCCTCCGGCACGGGGAACGCGACGATGCGCCCGGCGATGCCCTCCAGGTCGATCTCGACTGGCTTCGGGGTGAGCGGCTGCTCGTCCTTCTTGCCCTGTTCCAGTTGTTGCTCGGCCTCGCTCTTGGGCGCCTCAGCTTTGGGGATGAATGGCGACGTGACATCGCGCTGCAGCGTCAGCAGGTACGGGCGTACGCCTTTGGGGAAGCCGCCATCGAAGAGCATGTTGTCGAAGACTGGATCGAATGTACGCGCGCTCAGGAAGTAGAGATAGCGCCCGGCGGGGTCGAATGCTGGGCGCATATCACGCAGCACCGGATTCGTCACCTGCGTTATCTCGCCTGTCTCGACCCGGCACAGCTTGATGGCCGACTGCTGGGCATTGACGCCAAAGGCATAGGCGATCCAACGGCCGTCAGGCGACCAGGCGATGCCATTGTTGATGCTGGCCAGCCCGTTGCGCCCGAAATCAGTACGGTCAAGCCTGCGCAATGTCCCCTGCTCGATATCAGCCAGCAACAGCTCATTGCGGTGATTCATCAGGGCGACCTGTTGCGCCGTGGGTGATGTGCGCAGCTCGATGACATGGCCAATATCCAGCCCATCGAGCGCACGCGCTGGCTCCGAGCCATCCGCAGTTAAAACGGTCAATCGTGGCTCGCTACCATCATCACTGACCGCGACGAGGTGTGCGCCATCGGCCAGCCACGCCATATGACGATAACGAACCCCATCGGGCGCGCCCAGTTGGAGTACGGGGCCATCCCAGGCGCCCATGCTGAACGCCTTGCCTCGCGCTGTCAGCGCAGTGGCGTGTCCCTTCGGATGAATTGCCCATGCGTCGAGGTAGCGCCCGGCGGAGACAAATTTGCGCGCCCGCTGTGTGCTGGCGCTGCCGAGGGTGATTTCCAACCGGGTTGCGCCGCTGGCAGCCGGGTCTAACAGATAGATGTCGCCACCCGCGAAATAGACCAGCCGCGTGCCATCGCCGCTCAGGCCGCGCGCGTAATACTCGGTCTGGTCGCTGTGACGGCGTAGATCTTCGCCAGTGGCCAGGCATGAATAGACGTTGCCGATGCCCTCATGGTCGGAGATGAAGTAGATGCGGTCGCCGATCCAGCGTGGCGCGGTGATATTGCTCTCGAGATTGAGCAGCCGCTGAAAGTTGCCCTCGCCCGTGGGGTCGATGTAGAGGTAGCCAGCGGTGCCGCCGCGATAGCGCTTCCAGAATGCTGGTTCGCCAGTGTTGCGTCCCAGGATGATGGCGCCGTGCGGCCCAAAGGCGATATCGCGCGCGGGTCCGTATGGCAGCGTGGTCGTTGGTCCGCCGGTTGGCGCGACCTCGTGGAGTGTGACTATCCGCCGCGATGGTTCGCCTGCCGGGCTGGCGTAGATGATGGTTGACCCGTCGGGACGCCAGCCCACCACGGTTGTGTTGCTGCCATGATAGGTTAGACGCCGTGTGTCGCCACCGTCGGCGGGCATGACGTAGACCTCGCCAGGCCCCTCAGACCATCCTGTGAACGCGACTTGCTTCCCATCTGGCGAGAAGTGCGCGTGGCGCGCCTCGGCGACGTCGGCGGTCAACCGCTCGGCGCGTCCGCCTGAGACATGTACACGCCACAGATCGTCTTCAGCTGTGAAAACAATGGTATCGCCCGCGATAGTCGGGAAACGCAGATATCCCTCGACAGCCATTCCATCATCCCTTTCCTAATGGCATGTCTCTGGCACATGCCTGCTCTGAACTGTATGAGCGTGTGCGGTCATGTGTCAACGGAGATGTGCGTTTCTCCTGATATTCATCGGGATTTCTGCTGGCGTGGCGCAGGTTAGGCGCTGGCGATGCCCGCAATCGTCGTGCAATCGTGCCTGGAACGCTGCCAGCGTGGTACCGTATGGAAACGAGATATGCGGCTCTCGCATGGCATTCTGCCTGCTCACAGTGCTTGTGGCGCATCGGAGGGTTGTATGCGGTTCGGTTCAGCGCGGTCATACATCACGCTCTCGATAGGCGCCGCAGTGCTGACGATGGGGCTGAAATTCGTCGCATATGCGCTGACGGGTTCGGTTGGCCTGCTTTCCGATGCGCTCGAATCGGTGGTAAATCTGGTTGCGGCGCTGATTGCGTTCTGGGCGCTGACGCTTGCGGCGCGGCCCGCCGATGACGAGCATGCCTATGGGCACTCAAAGGCGGAATACTTCGCCAGCGGCATCGAGGGCGCGCTCATCGTGCTGGCAGCGGTGATCATCGCCATTACCGCTGTGCCGCGTCTTCTCAATCCGCATCCACTGGAGCAGGTGGGACTCGGCCTGGTGATTGCGGTTGTCGCGGCGGCGATCAATGGTGGCGTCGCGCTGGTGCTTGGGCGGGCAGGCGCTCGGCTGCGGTCGGTCTCGCTACAGGCCGATTCGCGTCACCTGATAACCGATGTGTGGACGACCGGCGGCGTGTTGTTTGGGGTGGCGCTGGTTGGCATCACTGGTTGGCTCGTTATCGACCCAATCATCGCGTTGGTTGTCGCGGCTAACATCGTCTGGGCTGGTGTGAAGCTGGTGCGCGAGAGCGGGCTGGGGCTGATGGATACGGCGCTGCCACCGGCGGATCAACATGTCATCGCGGATGTGCAGGCCACCTATCGAGCGCATGGCATCGAGTTTCACGCGTTGCGTACCCGGCGGTCTGGCTCGCGCCGATTCATTTCGATGCATGTGCTGGTACCCGGTGAGTGGACGGTGAAGCGGGGCCACGATCTCTGTGAGGAGATCGAGATGGCGCTCCATGCGGCTCTGGTAGAGACGACGGTCTTCACCCATCTGGAGCCGCGCGAGGATCCCGCTGCCTGGCAGGATACTGGACTCGACCGCCAGGTGGAGAACATGCCATCGCAGACGGAGCGGCGGGTTTGACGTGCGCCATTGCGCATGGTAGCATGAAGGCAGTTTCATCAATGCGCCCGTAGCTCAGTGGATAGAGCATCGCACTTCGGATGCGAGGGTCGGGGGTTCGAATCCCTCCGGGCGCGCCACATCTCCGCCTCGCGCTTCCCCTCATCTCCCTCGTCCAGCGCCGCCTATGAGCGTCCTTTCAGACCACTGTGCGCGCTACGACGACGAGCGATCTGAAAGGACAGGGTACACCGCAGCGCATGTTGGCGCATATCAAACAGACAGCTATGGCGCGGCGGCTACATCTGACGACCGAAACAAGGCTCCCGGCTTCCAGGGCAATCCCAGTGCGGGCAGCAGCCAGCGGTCAAGGCCAATCCAGCCGCAGACCCTCCAGGCGAAACACAGAAATAGCGCGAATGTTCCCAGGATCGGATTGATGCTGACAGTGCCCGCAAGAACGTAGTTCAGGTTCATCAGCACGCCAAACCCGGCGGCGATGCCAGTGAGCGCCCCAAGCAGCAACCCAAGGCCGACGGCGACCTCACCCCATGTCACTAAGAACGAGAATAGGCCCACATTTGGCAGGACGAAGTTATGTAAGAAGTCGGCATACCAGCCCTGCACTGACGGATTAGGGCCAGCCGTCTTGGCGATGGCTCCGTTGACGAATCCCTTCAACGCAGTACCATTCGTCCCCCATAGCGGCGATTGCACCTTTTCCCACCCGGCGATCAACCACTGTGCGCCGACGTTCATCCGGACGACGAACCATAATGCCGCTGCCCCAGAAGAGCCGAGGAAAAACCTGGCGATGGTGGGTTCCGGGAACTGCTCCTGAGGTGGATTTGCCAGCAATGCGGGGCGCTCCTGGAAATAGCGTACAAACGCCAGAACGAGGGCAATGATGAACAGCACGAGCAACGCCTGCCCCCAAAGGTCATCGGCAGTTTGCTTCTGTAGATCCCAGATGATGTGGAAGATCGTCCACACCCCAGCGATGAGGCATGATGGCGAGCATTCCATACCGAAATACCAGACTCTGCTGACTTGGCATTGGTCTTCCTCCCTTGAACAAATGAGCCCGATGTTCTCCCCAGTGATGACCTGAACTGCGTTCTCTGTTTCGACGCGCCATTACGTCGAAGCAGGAGCGGTCAGGCCTGATTGTGGGCTTCTCTGTCATGGAGAATAGCTGGGAAACGTCACAGCCATGTCACAAACGATTCCGACGCATCACAGCCATATCACTGTTGGCTTGTGGGTAGCTCGCGCTTGCTGTCCTGTAGAGTGAGATTATAGCGGATGTGCAAGGCGAATCGTGTAGAGTGAGAAGAGCGGACACACACGGCAGCCTTGCCACGCGCGCGCACATCAGGGGCTACCGAATGCCGCGTGCGGAGCCGTCCGACACAGCGGCAGCCTTGCCGCGCCTGTGATGGAGTTGTATGAGGTAGCCGTTCAAGGATAGGCATGCGTAGGCGGCCAGCGCAGGGCGAGAAATATGCGAGCGCATCCGCTGCCTCCCGCTCCCGCCTTGCGCCATCTTGTGACCTGCGCGCTCCTGCCGTGCCTCTCGTGGATCGTCGTGTTAGTTTGTTGGCCGCTGATTCAGCAGCCAACGATAGACGGCGAGAATCGGGCGCGCAGGCACCACGGGAATCGCCGATGCGCCGAGATACACGAGCCGCTCACTCATCGAGAGTCGTAATCCGTCCAGCGTTCTCCCGGCAAAAGCCTCGATGGCCGTGACAATATCGCCGATGCCCCAGGGTCCGAGGCCGCCCGGAATCATCTCGATCACCATCGTGATGATTGCCTTCAGTGTTGCGTTGGATGCCCGGCTTCCCTCATTCGTTTGGGGTGGCTGCGTCTGTACTGCTTTTGTCACTACCGATACCTCCCTGGCGCTGGACGCTCGCGCCATTCACCAATCATAGCGTCGGAGCCATGCGACCAGCGGTCTGCTCAGGCTCCCTCAGGCTTATTCTTTCTCTGGATCGCATATTCGCCTGCACTCCGTCACCTTCGCACGTGCGAGACACTGGCGACGAGCGGACGCCGTGTGCGGGTATTTTATCACGTTACGCCAAACACTCCGTTTCGGCCACTCTGCGCATGGCGCGTGTGAGGTGATGTGCTGAGCGGCCGGAAACCGCTCAGGCCTACTCAAGCGCACCGAAGGTATCGATGACCGACTGGAGTGATCCCCCGATAATCACCGGGAAGCCGCTGGGCAGCGTTGGATCACTCACCGCCGCTGACGATAGCCGCCGCCGCCTCTTTCGCCGTGGGTAGCGATCCCAGCAGCGCCCGGCGATCCTGCACCATCTTTGGCTCGATACGTTCAAGTTTTCGCGTCATAAACGTACCCTCGATCATATCACCTGACGCCATCAGCAGGCGGACGCGGGCATTCTCCAGCCTCGGCAGCATGCGCGCAGGGCGAGTTCCCCCGCGTTTTTGGTGGCGGCCACCGGCTCATACCAGGATAATTGCCGAATTTTCCCATACAAGTGCGACCAGTGGCTGGTGACATAGACAATCGTGCTTTCAGCGGGCATCAACGGCAGCGCGCGCTCGACCAGCGCCACCTGCGCGTCGCGGTTCATGCGCATGGCGTATGTCGGATCGTGCGTTTTCAGACCAGGTTCGAGTCCTCCGGCGGCATTGAGAATCAGCAGATCGAGTCGCCTCTTGCTCCAGCGAGAAACCGTTCTGATGAGCCGCTGTTGATCCGCCGGCTGCGTCATATCCGAGGCGACCGCTTTCGCGCGATGCCCCAGCGCGGCGATGTCCTTCACCACCGCCTCGGCGCGCCAGGGCTTGTTGCGACAGGTGAGCAGCACGTCGTAGCCATTTCGAGCGAGCGCCTCCGCTGTGGCGGCGCCCAGACCACGTGACCCACCAGTGACCAATGCCACCTGATGACGCTGATCGCCTTTTCCCATACCCTGTTCGCTTCCTTTCGACGCGCATACGCGTCCGCTCACTCTCCGCACAACGTCTCGAAAAATCACGCCGCACTGGCTCACGTGAGCCGGGGAATAGATTCCAGGGCGCCACCAATCACCACCGTCTGACCACTGACCAGCGAGGTGTCGGTGGCTGCCTGGGCGATTACTTTGCCCATATCTTCGGCGGTTGGCAAGGTTCCCATTGCTGTGCGCCGCGAACCTGCCAGGCCGGGCGTCACGCGTTCCAGTAATTTGGGCGTAATCGTGCCCTCGATGAGGTCGCCAGTGACCACTACCAGACGAATGCCCATGGCGGCGAGGGTATCTTGCTGGGCACGTAGCGCCCACTCACCAGCATGCTTGGTGGATGCCACCGCTTCATACGCGGGTAGCTGTTCGACGTGGCCATACAGATGCGCCCAGTGGCTGGTGACGAAGACGATGGAGCTGCCCACGGGCATGATCGGGACGGCGGCTTCGACCAGCGCCAGTTGCGCATCACGGTTGATGCGCTGGGGATAGAGCGGATCGGCTGCCACCAGCTTGCGCTCCAGACCGCCGGACGCGTTCAAGACCAACACATCGAGACGACCATGTCCCCAGTCGGCTACTTCCGCTATCAGTCGCGCTGGCTCCCCTGGCGCCGTGATATCCGCCGCGCTGGCTTTGCCCTCTCGCCCGGTTGCGCTGATACGCTTCACGACCTCCTCGGCGCGGGTGGCTTTATTGCGGTAGCTGATGAGCACGTTAAAGCCACGCTCCGCCAGCGCGAGCGCTGTCGCCGCCCCAATGCCGCGCGATCCGCCTGTCACGAGCGCCACCCGCTGAACCGACTGCTCCCCATGTATGTCCGTATCCGGCATATCCAGATTGGCTCCCTCTCTGACCGCTTCCTCACAGCCTGGTTCCCTGCTCTCGCCAGGCAGGCTCATTCTACCAGGGAGCGGGTTAACATGACCATTGTGACAAAGGTGCGAAAGAGCGTCAGCGGATCGTCGCCCTCCAACAGCACCGTGCGCGACCGATCTTCGGCCAGTCGCACGCCATGCAGCCACGCGCTCATCTCGGCCATATCCGCCGTCAGAAACGTGACCTCGATCTGTATGGGCGCCGCGAACGCCGGGGCTGTGGCGGGCTTCTCATGAGAAAGCGCGCGGCGGGCGCCCTCGTGAATGAGCGCACGGGCAACCTCAGGATGCAGACTCTCGCTGGCGTAGCGCGAAATCGAGCGCTTGACCTCGACGCAGACGGGCGCGGGATGCAGACGCTGCGCCTCTATCGCGGTCACCTGGTCGCCTGTCACCAGCGCGATGGGCACGCCATAGTGCGCCGCGACCAGCGCGTTGAGCGCCGTCTCGCCCGCGATCTCGCCGTTGATGCGCACCTCCCAGATGGCGCGTGGGTTGTAGGTATGGCTCAGCACCGACTGGCTTGCGCCGATGGAGCCGTGGTAGCCGAGGAAGAGAATCGCGTCGAAACTGGCGTCGAGTCCCTCCATCATGTACATGGGCTTGTGTTTACCGGTAATCAGCCTTGCCTGGCCATGGAGCAAATCAGGCGGGAGGTTGCGCATGCTGCTATGCGAGTCGTTGACGACGAATTCGGTCGCGCCCCCGGCCAGCGCGCCATCAATCGCGGCGTTCAATTCGCCCAGCAGCAGGCGGCGTCCCATCTCGTAGTCGGAGCTGCCTACCATGATCTGGTCCCAGTCGACGATGCCAGCGACACCTTCAAAATCGGTTGAAATGAAAACCTTCATGGGCCTAGCGCCTCGTTTCCGCGCATCTTTAGAGAGTCACACGACCGAAATCTGTGACCATCTTACCAGCATGGGCTAGAGTGTGAGGCTTGGGTATGGGGTTAGAGTATGGGGCTAGAGCAAGAGGCGAAGCGGCCCAAGCACGCGCTCGCTCAGGCGCATGAAGAACGAGCGGCGTTCCCACCGTTCCCTGGTAATCGCGGTGGCGTTGGTTTTGTCGCTCTCGAAGAGGTCTTCCATCTGGCAGGCGAAATGATCGTCGTACAGTTCGATGTTGATTTCATAGTTGCCAATTGAGCTCAGACGATCCAGGTTGGCGGTGCCGATGGTTGACCATTGGCCATCAATCGTGCAGGTCTTAGCGTGTACCATTGCATGCTGATATCCCAGCAGATGTATACCCGCATTGAGACAGCGCGTGAAGTAGGAGCGAGCCGCCCAATCCGCGAGCATGTGATTCGAGCGCCACGGCAGCAGAATCTCGACCTTGACTCCTCGTCTGGCTGCGGCTTCGAGCGATTCGAGCAGAATGTGATCGGGGATGAAATAGGCGTTGGTGAGCCTGATATGATGCTGGGCGCGGTCGATTGCGCTGATATAGGTGTCGCGAATCGGGAAGATCATGCGCGCAATATCGTTCCCATAGACGTTAATCATAGGGTTGAAGCGGAGCGGATAATCGCGGCGGATGCGTTCTCGTTTGCGGCAAAAGCGGTTCCAGAAGCCCACGAACGCCTGCGCCAAATCGCGCGCCTCTGGCCCTCGAATGCGCAGGTGCGTATCGCGCCACTGGGTGGCATAGAGTTTGCCGATGTTGTAGCCGCCGATAAATGCGGTCTCGCCATCCACGATGAGCAGCTTGCGGTGATCCAGGCCGTAGCGCCGTGGATCGAGGATGTGCCAGGGGCGGCGAATGGCCCAGAACGGCAGCACGGCGATGGCGGGAGAAAACCGCTTAAAGGCGCGCGGCACGACGAGGTTGCCGAAGGTGTCGTAGATCACGTAGACGGCGACGCCTTGCTCGGCCTTCGCGGTGAGCCGCTCTTTGAACGTTCGCCCGATTGCGTCATCTTTCCAGAGATACGTCTCGAAGTAGATGGTCTGGCGAGCGTTGTCGATGGCTTCGAGCATGGCGTCATAAAGATGCTCGCCGTAGCTGAATATCCGCAATCGATTCTCGCCGATAGCCATCTCTGGCAGGCCCAGATGTGGGAAACCGCCGGGGGGGAGGCGCTGAGTGCGCCGTCTCGCGATAAGTGTCAGCACCGCGATGACCGCCGCCTGAAGCGCGAGCACTGCCACCACAAGCGTAACGATCACCCGGAATAGCGGGATGCGCCGCAGGCTTTGCCGTATCAGCCCGACCCAGGATGACGTCTCTCGCTCCATGCTCTCCCCCCGCCGCGCCACCCATTCCTGGAGAAATCGATGCCTCTCCGTGAACGGATGCAGGTTGACCCTACCTCACATTGTACGGGCGAGCGAACCAGCCGCTGAGTCACAGAAGCTGCCCTTGAGGTTGTATTATCGAGAGTCTACGCCAGTCCTGGAGTGGGCTAGGCCTGGGCGGCAATCCGCGCCGCCCCTGGCTGTAGTTCGTGTTCTCGGCGGCGTCTCCGAGCGCATGATCGAAGAAGGCTGAGACGCGCTCACAGTAGGCGGCGCGATCCAGGAAATAGGCGCCACAGTGTTCCGCGCCCTGGCCAATCCATAGTTCTTTGGGTTCGCCAGCCGCCTCGTAGACCTGAATGCCCTGTTCGACCGGAATCGAGGTATCGTCTGACCCGTGAATCACCAACAGAGGACGCGGCGCCAGCCGCGCGACCGAGCGGATCGGCTCCATATCGCTGCCATGGTATCCCGCCATCCGATACAGAAAGTAATCGGAGATGCGTGTGAAGGGCTGGCCGGGCAGGTGAACGCGCTGATGGACACGGTAGCTGATGACATCCGAGTGGCGCGCGAATGGACTGTCCGCGACAACCGCCAGCACATCCGAGCGTTCAGCCGCCCCCATGATGGCGATTGCGGCGCCCATCGAGCCGCCAAATACGCCGATGCGCGCGTCTGGAAGCCGTGTGTTGGTATAGTCGAGCGCCGCGAAGAAATCGTCCATCTCGCGGAAGCCGAGCGTCACCGGCGTACCCAGGTCGCTGCCATGGCCGCGATAGTCGAAGAGCAGCACGTTGAAGCCAGCGCGCCAGAGCATCGTGCCGATGCCGACAAGTTGCGCCCGGCTGCCACGATACCCTGCGCAGCCGACGACAACACGATTGGTTTCGGGCCGGTTGAGCCACCAGCCATGGAGGATGTGCTCGCCCCGGGAGGCAAACGCGACTTCCTCGAAGTCTGCCCCCGTCTCATAGGGACTCATGGTGTACTGGTCGGTGATTCTGGGCCGTTGCGGTTTGGTGAGGCTCATGGCAACGTAGTAGCCGATACTGGCGCCGCCAGCCATCGCGCCGCCTACTGTCAGGGCTGCGGCAGTCGCGGCATAACGCCAAATATTTCGTGAAATCCTCAGAGCCATCACCGTCTCCTTTCACCAGACATGGCGCTGATATATGCGTTCGCAATGCAAGAAATAGGCCGCATACGCTCGTGTGTTCGCGGCGCGAGAAGATGGCGCGAGCGAACAGTTACCACCGCCAAAATGCTCTTGAGAAGCCTGGTCACAGTGCGCTTGTCATATCCACATCGTATCACCAAACAATGGCATGAAACACGCCTGCTTCTCTCCCATATACGATTCGGCGGTTCCCAGGTTGATGGCAACTGCGCAGACTCTATCCCTCCAATTCTCGCGCCGCGCCCGATAGTAGGAAATTTGCGGGAACATATGCCTGATCTACAGACGCACATCCATGCCTTGTCTCAATCGTAATGCTTCACCTGTGCCCAGATGAATGGCGCCTTTGGCTGCCGCAAGATCAGGATAGGGGCGTTATTCTCAAACGACACACAGGCAGCGCAGGATGTCCTGGCGGCCAGTGTCACCGAGCCGTAGCCCTGGGCGGCGTCCTGGGGAGCGACATTGATGGTGATGATGACCTGCCCGGTACACCCTTCGGGTCCCCAGATATAGAAGGCGTTGTGTCCGCTGATCGGTGGGGGCAGATGATAGCGACCACCGAACTCGACGAGCGCACTCGCCTCACCATAGTTATCCGCATAGATGCAGGCGACCCGCTGCTCCTTGAGGGGCAGGCTATGATAGACCCTGGCAATCAAGGCGACTTGTTCCTCCCAGCCGAAGCGATCCGCCAGGGATTGCGGCAAGCCGTAGGCATCGCCCGACTCCTGCTGCGATCCGGAGTTGCCACTCTTGCCATACACCTGCGCATACACGGCGGGGGGCAATATCGGCATCGCCGCAGGGCCAAGCAGCACGACGCTCAGGGCCAGCACGACGGCGTAAGCCGCGACCCATCTTGGCCCCCATCTGCGCCAGCGCACCTGCCATTGGCCCATCAGCATCGCCCCACCAGCAAACAACGGTGGGTAGGCTGGCGCCAGAAAATAGGATTTCCCCTGAATCGCGATGAAGAGGACGAAGAGGATGAGATACGCCCACCCGAAGACCCGAAAGCGCGCGCCACGTTTGGAGAAGAAATACCACAGCCCTGCCCCCCACAAGAGCGCCAAGAATGGGTTCATGACGAGAATCTGGTTGATCAGGAAATCAATCGGCGTTCCACCAGCGCTATGATTCTGAGAATAGCCCGCCCAATACTGGAATGAAGCCCAGCCATTGGCGGCATTCCAGAGCAGGAATGGCAGGAAGAGCGCGAAGGCGATCAGGCCGCCAAACAGCGTCCAGCGGGTGAACAATAGGCGGCGTTGTGGGGTCAACAGCAACCCCACCACCAGGGCGAATCCCCAGAAGAGGATGGTCTCCTTCGTCAACAATCCCAGGCCCGCCACCAGGCCGAACGCGAGCCAGCGCCGGGGCGGTCGTCGCGCAGCAACATGATGAGGATGGTGGCGGCCAGTGTCCACCAGAACTGGTCGAAGACGTCATAGGTGTAGGTTGAGCCGCCTGCCAGCAGAACCAGTGCGGTCGCTGACCCCAGGGCAGCGAGTCCCTGAACCCACCCAGCGCCGCCCAGGAGCCGGGCCATCAGGCCAGTCAGGATGATCGTCCCCGCGCAGACCAGCGCCGAGATCACATGGATGGCCCAGAGGGCATTGCCAGTGAGGAAGCGGGGAATCAGCGTGATCCAGGGACACCAGTGGCGGCACATCCACATAGCCGAAGGCGGGATGCTGACTCATGGCCATAAAGTAAAGTTCATCGCGGAAATAGCCGTAATTTGTCGCCAACCAGGATATGCGCCAGGAACGAGACGCCAGCGATAATCAGCACGGCGGGCGCAAGGTTGGCGCGGCGGAAGAGGCTGGCGACGCCAAGCGCGCATTGATGAAACAGCGGGTATGGCAATCACGTTTTGGTGGTTTGGAATCGTCGCTCAGCGGAAGTCCCATGAGAACAGTTCCTTTCGCGAAACTACTATCAAGCAATGGCTCGACGTAGGAGCAGATGCTCTCGCTTAGCGGTCACACGGTCGACTTTGCGTAGCAGCGCGTAGGACACGAGGGCAAAAAACGCAATCGGTGGTACCAGCCACAAGCCGAGCGCGGCTGCGGTCTGCTGGGCGAGCCAGCCGAAGATGGCGCCCCACCAGTTCCAATAGGCGCTCATCAGCAAAAAGACGCTGAGGAGCAGAAATACGACGCCAGCAGAAGACGTATTCCCCCGTGCGGCCAAAGCGCTGGTAGATGCTGCCGAGCAGCAACCCCAGCAGGTACATAAACAGCAGGAGGACGAAGTAGACCCAGAATTGCCCCAGGGGCACGGCGCCATTCACATAGCTTGGGTCTGATTGTACGCAGGACGCATCGTGATAGTATGACCAGCAAAACTGCCGCAGGGGCGAGCCATCGCTGAAAAAGGGGAGGTGGAAGAAGTGGAGGCCCACGCCCCAGTTCTTGATCACGTTGGCCTCGATGAGCGAAAGCAGCCCCAGCAGGATCGCCCAGGCGGCGCTGGCCGCGACTCCCATGGCCAGTGTGCCCAGGAAGAAATCCCTGCGGCGAGCGCCAAAGCCAACCGCAAACGGAAACATTCTGATGACGGCGCCGATGCCTACCACCAGCATCACGAAGAAGAATGTGGCCAGAGCGCCGGTATAGACGGGTGTGTGCACCCCCAAAGAGCAAGTCAATGGACAGGGCAATGAACAGACAAATGGCGAAGCCAGCGGCCAGGACGCTCGCGGGGATTACGAACCAGGTCACCCGGTCCCTGGTCTGCATGAGGATGACGCTTGTGATGCGTTTCATTGGACTCCCACCGCCTTTCTTGCGGATGGTTCACTGGTCAGATGGACAATCAACTGCTGCAACGAGACTGGGGCGATTTCCAGGCCGAGCGCTTCGGCTTCCTGGCGATCACTTGCGTTCCCACTGCCCATGACGGTGGCCGACACCAGGCTGCCGAACGGCTCACGATCCAGCAGTTCCTTGCCCGCCGTATAGGTGTCGACCGTGGCCGCCGGGCCGACGACGGCAAACGCCCGCCCACGCAGCGCTTCGGCCTCCTCGTCGAGCATCAGCCTGCCCTGGTCGATGACCAGGATATGCTCCAACATCCGGCTGACCTCGTCGATCAGATGCGTTGACAAGATGACCGTACGTGGATGCTCCGCGTAGTCTTCAAGCAGCCGGTCATAAAATATCCTCCTGGCGACAGCGTCCAGGCCAAGATAGGGTTCATCGAAGATAGTCAGTGGCGCGCGGCTGGCGAGGCCGACGATAGCGCCCACTGCGGAGAGCATGCCTCTGGAGAGCGCCTTCATTCGCCGTTTCAGCGGTAGCTGGAAATCCTCGATCAAGGCGAAGGCGTATTCCCGGTCCCAATGGGGGAAGAACAACGCGGCCTGCTCCAGCACGTCGATCACACGATACCTATCGGGATACTTCTGGCTGTCCTTGACGAAGCAGATCTGGCTCAGCACGCGGCTGTTTTCATAGGGAGCCTCCCCGAAGACCTGCACGTCGCCGCTGGTGGCGAAAAGCTGCGCCGTGATGATCTGCATGATGGTCGTTTTGCCCGCGCCGTTGCGCCCCAGCAGTCCATAGATTTTCCCGGCTTCAATGGAGAAGCTCACCTGCGTTGACTGCGGTGACGTTGCCATACGATTTGGTCAGCTGCCTGACTTCGACAACCTTGCTCATCGCACCTGTTACCCCTCTTTGAATCATGTCTGTCAGTTGTTCCTCGGTGATGCCCAGCTTTTCCGCCTCTCGGAGCATGGTGACGACATACTGCTCGTAAAACTGTTCGCGGCGCTTCTCCAGTAATTTTGCGCGCGCGCCTGGGCGCCACATACATGCCAAGTCCTCGCTTTTTATACAAAATGCCCTGGTCCACCAGCAGATTCACGCCCTTTGGCCGCCGTCGCCGGATTGATCTGGTAAAAAGCACGCGAACTGATTCGTGGAAGGAACCTGCGATTCTTCGGCCAGTTCCCCGGCGATGATGTCGTTTTCGATCCGCTCGGCAATCTGCATGAAAATCGGACGGGTGTCGTCGATTAAGAATTCCATTGCATGATTACTCCTATGGTTAGCTACTTATGTAATGAACTATAGTACGCAAGGTTGCCACTGTCAAGAGGGTATTTTCCGCAGGTGGAGTTTCGCTCCTCAGGCGCATATTGGTGAGCAACCTGGCGCGTCGTGCGGTACACTGGAGGAGTCTCTATGATGTAGCTGTGCGTGCCGTTCAGATGAAATGGCAAACCACCAGTTAGGAGATGTGACGCATGGATGAGCAGGACAACCCCCAGGCGAATGGCGACGGCCAATCCCCGCGAACCGACGATGCGGCCCTGCGTGAGTTGGCGCTCGCGCTCATAGCCCCGCGCAATGTGGGCGCCGCGCCCGAGGATGGCGAGGATGGGCGGCAACTGCTGCCGGGACAACTTCCGCCCGATTTTGCGAGCGATTTCCCGCTTCCGCCCGGCGCCCGCGTGGTTGGGTCGCTGGTGGCTCCATCACCAATCGTCGTCCTCGACACTGAGCAGGCAGGCGAGGATGTCGTAGCGTTTTATCAGGAGCAGCTCACTGCGGCGGGTTGGAGCATAGAAGACCAGATGAGATCACTGCACGGTGGCTTTCTCCACGCCGGGATGGTTGACCGCCAGTTCGGTCACTTCTATCGCGAGGATGGCCCGTCGCTGACTGTGATGACCTATGCCATACCAGGCGGGCGCACTGGCGTTCATCTGACGCTGACGCCCGATGGCGGAGCCGCGATGGCGATGCGCGGAATGCGTAGCCGCCAGATGCGCGCCGATATGTGGCAAATCCTGCCACCGATTGCGCCGCCTCCCCATTCAGAGCAGTTCCAGGAGGGCGGCAGCGGTGGCGATGATCGCCTCACCACGAGCGCCCGCGTGGAGTCTGATCTCGACCTGGCAGCCCTTGCCGCGCACTACATCGCCCAACTGGAGCGTGCGGGCTGGCAGCGCACCGATAGCGGCGAGAACGGCCCCGTGGCATGGAACACGTGGACCTTCGAGGACGAGGACAAAGAGCCGTGGCGGGCGCTGTTCGTCCTCGTGATGCGGCCGGACGTGCCACGGCAGTGCTGGGCGCACCTCCTCGCCGAGTGGACGGGACAGCGGCCACGAGATGGTGTTCAGGCGCGAGTCTCGCTTCTCGGCTGGCAAGCCCATACACAGGTGACGGGGCGACCGTGACGCAGGGGAGGGCGCCCTGTAGCCAGTGAGTTTGCTGCTACGCGGGTTGCCCTTTTGCGCGTTTCACGACGCCCGCGTAGCCGAAGCGATTTTCGATGTTGAGGAAGTGGCGTAGCCCGCGCCCATAGACATCGTCGCGGCGGGTGGCGCGCTCGGCCAGCGTCGCTAAGCCACGTGCGACGAGCACGCGATAGGCGACCCATTCGGCGAACCCTTCGCGCACCATGTCGTCTTTGAGATGAAGCGATTGCTCGGTTTGCCAGGCGTGCGCCAATTCGTGCGCCAGCGTGCCCAGCAACAATCCTCGTGGCAGGCATGCCTCGACGTAGATCGTGCTTACACCGTGCGCCTGCACGAAGTAGCCCAGCACGTGGTGGTTTGCCGTCGCCGCTGGCTCAGCCGCGCGATGTTCGTAGCGTCGGCGAATCTCGCCCATCCGGCGACGGGTGATGACCTGTAATTGTGGTGTCTTGTAGAGTTGTCCACCAAGAACCAGTGTGAGCTGCGCCACGGCTTCGTCGAAGACCGTTCGCACAGTGGCGTCATCAAGCACGATGTCTGAGCGGCAGAGGGCACAGCGATATTGGCCATCGGCAAGCGGTTGCGCGCCAGTGGCGACCGGCGCGCGGCAGAGGTCACAGCGTGGCCGCCCCTGCACGCAACGCGGACAAAACTTGCGTGGTGTGGCGACCGGCAACAATTCCTCGAAGGTGTACCATGTCGCTGTGATCGGCAGCGAACATCCCGTGCAGCGAGGCGCTTCACGCGCGCAGGTGGCGCAGAGCGGTAATGTCCCGTCGAGGTAGCGCGGATTGTGCGATGGGTATACCACAGCGGGCGCATCGCTGGCTTGACGCGTCGCAGGCCGCACAGACAACCAGTGACGCGTTGTAGACGAGATAACGACTGCGCAATCGTGTTCCGCAAAAATGGCAGAAAGAGGCGGTGCGCTTGCCTGCGGTTGATGAAGCCGTATCGCACCTCCTCTCTATCGGTGAGCCAGCCTGGAGCGCCCGACACGTCCAGAGCGTCCCCAGATATTTGATACTATGGCAGACGGATATCGCCACCCGCCAGTGCCGTACGGGCGCGTGCAATGTCGCGTACGGCGCCAAGCGCGGTGAACATTTCCATGGCGCGAGTGAGTTCGTCGCGCGCGCGCTGATCGTCTCCGGCCTCTGCGCGCCGACGATAGAGGCCAGCCAGCGCATAGCGGGTGCGCGCCTCCTCCCAGGAGGTACCGAGATCCGAGTAACGTGTAAATGCGCTTTCCAGATCGGCAAGCCCATCGTCCCACCGGCCTGCCGCCATGGCCACAATGCCCCGCGCACGGATCGCCTGCGCCAACGCTTTGCGCGCGCCAGAGCGCCAGCCAAGCTCGAGCGCCTGGGCGCCGTAGCGGTCGTAGAGTTCCAGATCGCCCTCACGCGCCAGCAGTTCCGCGAGTTCCGCCAGCAGCATCGCCATGCCAACACGCCCCTCGCGATCCTCAAGGCCGTTGAGCAGGACCTGCCGAGCCTCGCGGCTACCACCCTTCGCCAATGCCAGGCGCGCACGCCCGACCGCCAGATATTGCACGTCGCCAGTCTGGCTGCTCTCCGCGACACGGCGTGCCAGGGCGTCGGCTCCGTCACTATCCCCTATGCGTGCTTTGATGATCACTATAGCGAGGATTGCCGCAATGTTGCGATGAGACACGCGCGCATTTTCCTGCGTCGAGATATTCAGGAGCTGGTCGCCAGCCGCGAGCGCCTCCGACCAGTGATCCCACTCGAAATATGCGCTCACCAGCGCCCGCAGCGCCTGCCCCTGTAGCGCCTCCGTCTCAGCGGCGTTTGCGATATCCAGCGCCGTGCGCGCCTGGGCGACGGCCTCAGCATATTCGCCCACGGCCTGGTGCGCCTGGCTCACCTCAGTGTGGATATCCACCAGTTCGTTCGGGTCGTCGATCTGTTGCGCCCAGTGAAGGCGGCGCGACATCGTCTCCAGGAAGCCGCGCAAATCGGTGGTGATCGCCAGCATGTTGCCGAGCGCATCGAGCGCCTCAGACGCGCCACGTGGATCGCCCAATTGCTCGGTGATTGTTCACCGCCTCGCGCGCGCTACGGAGCGCCTCCAGCAGTTCACGCTCGCCCCGCTGATCCGCGGCGAACATCCAGAAGAAGCTGGTCGCGGTGAGCAAGGCGGCGTATTCCGCAGTGTCATGACACCCTGATGCGTCGGCCAGTTTCAGCCCGCGATCAAGATAGCCCTTCAATTCATCGTGTGTCGGGAGTTGTTGAAAGTAAGGGCTGTAACGTGTGGGTAGAGCCACGAGCAATCGATAGAGGCGCATGCCCTGAGTCAGCCAGTCGAGATGCGCTGGCGCCTGGTTCGCTGAATCTGCTGCTGTGGCTTCACCTGATGTGGGATGTGGGACCTCATAGCCAGCCCAAAGCTCCAGTGCGGTTCGATAGTCTGCCCAGGCTTCATCGGCGCGCAGGGCAAACCAGCGCGCATCTCCCCGCTTCGTATAGAGCGCCTGTCGCA
Source organism: uncultured Chloroflexia bacterium (assembly GCA_963702665.1). Lineage (GTDB taxonomy): Bacteria > Chloroflexota > Ktedonobacteria > Ktedonobacterales > JADMIN01 > DAHUXT01. Next base: position 72,623 of record CAVPDP010000002.1, on the reverse strand, counting down.
GTGGCGCATCGTCAGGTTGGGCCTCTTCTTCGAGCAGGCGGATGGTGTCGGTGTAATAGTCGTCGGCCTTGCTGGTGGCGTGGTGTGAAGTCGCCTGGTCGCCCGCCATCGTCAGATAATGGACCACCTTCGCCAGCACCGCCTGGCGTCGAGTGGTATTGCGGGTGCGTGACAGGTTGGCCTGGATATAATACTGGCGATAGTGCTGCGCCAGCAGTTCCGCGAACTCTTCTTCGCGCCCGTGCGCCAGCTCCTCTAACCACTCGGCCACGCGCTCATGTTCGTGCGCCCGCCGCGTGCGTGCGATAGCGCCATACACGACCTCACGGGTCAGCGCGTGGTTGAAGCTGTAGACCTGCTCGTCGGGCGGCGCAACGCTTGACTTCCGATGGTCAGTCAGGATCAGTAACTCTTTGTCGACCAGCGTATGAAGGATCACGTCTAGCCGCGCCAACTCCAGATGAGGCGCAAGCGCGACGAGCGCACCCGGCCAGAAATAGCGCCCAATCACCGACGCATGCTGAAGGACGTCGCGCTCCTCGGGCGAGAGCAGGTCGAGGCGAGCGCTTAGCACACCCTGCACGGTGTCTGGAATGCCAGGATTGTAGACTTCGCTGCGCCCCTCCCATTCTGGCGCTACCTGCCAGCCCATGCCAGGAGCCTCCGCGCGCACCAGAATGCCGAGGTCAACAAACATGCGAACGATCTCTTCGATGTAAAACGGATTGCCTTCAGCCTTCGTGAGAATGCCCTCTCTCAGGCTCTGCGGCACCGTTGCGCCGGGGAGTAATTCACTCATCAGCCGCTGTGTCGCCGCGGGCGAAAGCGCCTCTAGCCCGACGGTGACGAAGTTGCGCTTGCCCCCACCCCACTCGGGGCGCTTGTCGAGCAAGTTAGGGCGGGCTGTACAGAGCAGCAGCAGCGGCGCCTCCATCGCACGCGCGGCGACATATTCGATCAGTTCGAGCAGCGCGTCGTCGGCCCAGTGAATATCTTCGATGACCAGTATCAGCCCGGTCGGTTGGGCGATCGCCTCGAAAAATATCCGCCAGGCTCGTAATAAACCCTCTTGCTGCTGTTGCGTATCGGAGGGCAGCAGGGTGTGCCGTCGCGTCGGCGACTCGATGCCGATGGTATAGCCGAGATAGCTCGCGATCAGTTCGGGATCATCGCCGCGATTGGCGCGCGCCAATGTCTGTTTGACGCACTGGAGCAGACGCGCGCGCGAGCTTTCCACTGATTCCATCGCCTGTGCGCCGCAGTATGCGCGCAACATATCGGCGAGTGGCCAGTAGGTGATGCCCTCGCCATAGGGCGGGCAGCGCCCCTCCAGAATAACTGGCTGCGTGGGTGTGGCGCCTGGCGTGGTGGTCGCCTTGCGCCCGCTTCGGCGTCGCTTGTTGGTGGGCGGGTGGGATGTGGCGGCGCTCTCGGTCATCTGCCCGACGAATTCGCGCGCGAGGCGTGTTTTGCCGATGCCAGGCGCACCGAAAACCGTCACCAGATGCGGGGCGCGTTCGCGTAGCACGCGGGCGCTGATGGCGCACATCAATTCCATCTCGACATCGCGGCCAACCATCGGCGCTTTCAATCCCTCGACACCGCGTGGACGCGGCGTGGGCACGGCGCTCTGGTCGGTCATCGCCAGCGCCTCCCAAATCTTTACCGGCCGGGCGCGGTTGCGCACTGTTGCGGTGGGTAATTCGCTGTATTGAACCGCTCCCTGGGTGGCTCGCCAGGTACGGGAGCCGACCAGAATGGAGCCAGGGGCTGCCAGTTGTTGCAGTCGCGCCGAGACGTTGACCGGGTCACCGGTAATGAGGAAGTCACGACCCTCAGAGGCGCCACCAGCGGCGGCCACCTCGCCAGTATTGATGCCAATGCGCATCTGCAACTCAGTGGCAGCGGGATCGACCGCCCGACGGTCGGCGTTGAACTGACGTAGCGCCGCCCGCATATCGATTGCGGCCCGCACGGCGCGCACCGGGTCGTCCTCATGCGCCACTGGCAGGCCAAAGACCGCCATAACCGCATCGCCGATGTACTTCTCAACGGTGCCGCCATGCCGATGAATCTCACGCGCCATCGTGCCGAAGAACCCCGCGAGGATGGCGCGCGCGTCTTCGGGGTCCAGGTCCTCGGCTAGCGCCGTGGAGCTGGTGAGGTCGGCAAATAGAACGGTCACGACACGCCGCTGTTCTGCGGTCTCTTCGGCTGGTGTCGCGGCGTTCGTCAGCACCAATGTGGTGTCGCGTTTCCCGTTCAGTCTTCCCGCGTCGCTGACTGTGTCATCGGCTGCTGGGAGCGTGGATGCTGGTGTGTCGAGCGGCGAGCCACACTGGTTGCAGAACCGCGCCTCAGGTGGATTGACTGCGCCGCAGACAGCGCATATCCGTGGCAAAGGATGGCCACAAGAGATGCAGAAGCGAGCGTTTTCGGGGTTAACCGTTGAACAATTCGGGCAGATCATGGGTACTCCCGCGGGCGGCCACTGCGCAGACACACATGCCCATTGTATCGCGAGCGCATCCGTCTGAATAGCCCGATGCCCAATGGTGTGCTGAGGTCATCTGGTGGGGGCGCGAGAACTGGAACAGCACGCCAGGAACGCCTGGTACGATTGGGCGGTATCCTGGCATGCGCGCTATCTACTAAGCCTGTCTACATGCGACGTTATGGAATGAAATCCACTGGAACCTCGTGCGCGATGATGCCACGTTCGACGGCCTCGCGCAGAAAGAGCTGGATGCTCTGCTGTCCGCGCTCACCCATATCAACCGTCCAGTCGTTGACATACATGCCGACGAACTGATCGGCGGTCGTGGTGGGCAGGCCACGGGCAAAGCGCATCGCGTATTGTAGCCCCTCGTCGCGATGCTCCAACCCGTAGACGATGCTCGCTTTGAGGATGCGCGAGAGCTGGGCCATGCGCTCCGGGCCGAGGTCGCGCCGGACGGCATTGACGCCCAGTGGCAGCGGCAGCCCACCGGTTCGTTCGTGCCACCACTTTCCCAGGTCCACGACGGAGTGCAGCCCAAATGACGCATGCGTGAGCTGGCCCTCGTGGATGAGTAGCCCAGCCTCGGCCTTGCCCGAACTCACCGCCTCCATGATTTCGTCGAAAGGCATGATGTCGTAGTCGAAGTCGCCCAGGTAGAGCCGTAGCGCGAGAAAGGCGCTGGTCATCGTGCCGGGGATGGCGATACGTCGCCCGCGTAGCCACTCTGGATCAACCTGTTCGCGAGTGACGACCATCGGCCCATAGTTGTCGCCCATGCTCGCGCCGTGGGTGAGAATGGCATACTTGTCGGCGACGAAGGCGTAGGCATGCACCGAGATGGCGGTGATTTCCAATTGCCCCTCTAGCGCCCACTGATTCAGCGTCTCGATGTCGCGCAGGATGTGCTCGAAGGACAGACCTTCGGCGTCGACATGGCCCTCAGCCAGGCCGTAAAACATGAAAGCGTCGTCGGAGTCGGGGCTGTGGCCCAGACGAATCAGCGCATTCTCCGGTATGCCAGATTGTGGCGAAGTCATAAGTATCTCTTTCAGCGGACTATCTGCACACGAAACGATGCTCATACCCTGTAGATTGTAGCGCATGGAAGCCGCTGGATTCCGCTGCTTGCTTCCCAGTACGATAGTCACTGCTGAGCGGAATATCAGTTGACAGGGTATCGTCTGGTGCTAGACTGGAAAAGGTAAGCTAACATTCGCTGGTATAGGTGATGGGCAACATTGTGGAAGGGGTGGCATGTGGCCAGAGGTCGTGGAGGGTTCCCAGAAGACAACGGCTACTATGATGGCGATAACGGCGACGATCAACATCGTCACGGGGGGTGGCGCGAGGATGACGGGGAGGATCGTGGTTCTTCGCGTCAGCCCGGTGGCAGAGTACGCCGCACCATTCCTCTCGCGCATATGGATGATGACTACGACGACGGGTACGGACGCGGTGGCGCGCTGATCCCCTACGATGACACCGGCGACCGCCTCCCCGCGCTGACCCAGGATGAGACTGGCCCCATCATCATCGCTGGCGACGGTGTGACGATGGGCGACCCATTCATCAAGCGGCGCGAGCGCCCCCTCACCATGCGGCTGACCGTCATTGGCCTGATGACCTGCATCCTCGTCACGGGTATGTTCGCCATCACTCCGCTGGGCGCCAGCGCAAACAACTCCATTTCGTCATTCCAGGCGATATCGGGTTCGATTATCTTGAACAAAGACCCCGCTTATTTCTGGTATACGGCAACGTTTAATGATACGCCTGAATCCATTGCCAAGAGGTTTAGTGTCCAGGTCGGCGGTATCTACGAGTTGAACGGCCTGCTGGCCGGTCAGGAGATCAGCGTCGGCATCGCCTACAAGATTCCACAAGATCCAACATACGGCGCGGATTATCGCCCACAATCTTACGTGCCAATCGCGGGGAGTGGAACCACGACCTTTGGCAATAGCCCATGGACATCTATTGCTGGTGATCCGGCCCCTGGATCTGAGGTCGTCTGCGGACCAACCGGCAATGGCAACCCGATGGCCTATCAGCTACACTCACCCAACTGGGGCTCCAATTGGGTACGCGGATTTACCTGGTATCACAATGGGGTGGATATCGCGGCGGCGGAGGGTAATCCGATCCACGCGGCGCAGGCTGGCCAGGTTATCTGGGCTGGCTGGGACGTTGGCGGGCTGGGGAATTCGGTGAAGATCAATCACTGCAACCATATTTCCACGGTCTATGGACACATGGATAAGCTGCTCGTGAAGGTTGGCGACCTTGTTCAGCAAGGTGATCCGATTGGGCTGGAGGGTTCGACTGGCTGGTCCACCGGCCCGCACCTGCACTTCATGGTTGAAGTTGACAATGTGCCGGTTGACCCGATGGCATATTTCAACTACAACACCAACAGCATCACCCAAAACGGGTAATGCGGGGGAACCGAAATCAGGCGCTATCTATCACACACAGCGAGGGCGGAATCATTATCCGCCCTCGTTTGCTATGCGCCGGTATTATTCGCCAGTGGGTGCGCTGGATGTATCTGACGGCCCGTCACTGGTCTTCGCGGCCTCTCCCTGGCTGCGCCAGCGCACGGCAGCCTCATCCATCAATGCGACCAATCGCTCAAGCCGCTCGATGACGCTGGTGACGTTTGACCGCTGCTTTTCATAGGCGGCGGGATGCAACTCGCGGATATAGGTCTGGAGATCCTCGTCGGTCAGGTCATACCACTTCAAGTCGGCCTGAAGGCGTATATGTACCTTGTATGCGGGGTCATGCTGGCGACGCTGGTTGGTTGGGTTGAGCAGGTCGCCGCCAACATCGTACGGGCGCAGTCGCAGCGTGTCGGGGTGCAGTTCTTCCGCGAGGGCATCGAGATCGCCGACCCGGAAGAAGTTGCCTTTACCGACGCCAGGATAGGCGCGCAGGCGTTTGCTGGCGACCAATTCGAGCAGCGTGTCGCGGTCGACGTTCAGCCGCCGGACTGCCTCGCCTTCATCTACAAATGAAAATCGTGAGGGTTTAGCTGGTTGCATGGGATTCCTCGTCGTGGGTATAGAACAGGAGCAGGGTGCTGCCGTAGCGCCGCTCGTCGTACTTCTGCAGGCGCTGGAGCGGCAGAGTGTCCAGGTCGGCGCGTTCCTGCGGATCAAGCTGGACGATCACCAGCCCGTCAGGCTCCGTCAGCGGCGTGGCGTCGAGCTGTGACAGCGCGCGCGCGGCAAGTCCTTCATATTGAGGCGGCGCGACATAGACCAGGTCGAATCGACGATTGGCCGCCGCTGCCTGTTGCAGAAATGCAAACGCGTCGGCGCGCAACACCTCGGCCCGGTCACTCAGGTGGGTCAGCGCGAGATTTTCGCGCACCAATCGCCAGGCATCCGGGCTGATCTCGATGAATGTGGCGGCCTCCGCTCCCCGGCTCAACGCTTCGATGCCAACGGCCCCCGTACCAGCAAACAAATCCAGAACCCGTATACCGTTGATGTCTGGCGCGAGGATATCGAAGAGCGCTGTCTTGACACGATCCATGATGGGCCGAGTTTCGTCGGATTTGGGGGACTTCAGTTTCCGCCCACGAGCGCTCCCCGAAATGACTCGCATTACCGCGATCCTCCGCTGGGGCGGCTACGCGTGGCGGCGCGAGGCTCTGCTGGTTGGTCGGCGTGGTTGGGCGCCGCATCCGCCTGTTCGGCGCGGCGCTGCTCAGCGCGGAGCGTTGCGATCACCTGCGCCGCCTCCTCTGCGAACACCTCTTCCTTGCCCCAGCGGATGAGCGCCTCCAGTTGGCCGGAGCTTAGGCGGTCAAGCGTGGTTCGCCAGAGGCCGCGCACAAGCGCTGTCGCCTGTGGCTTGCCAAGCTCATCTTCGACGATGTTGTGATAGGCGTTGCGCTGATAGTCGCTGGCTGGCCCACCACCCGTTGCGGCGCGCAGTTTGCCGATCAACTGCATCGCCTGGGTACGCCCGCCACTGGTCGGCGCCGCCTCGGTCGCCGTAGTGGGCGTCTCGGTCGCAGCGGTTGAGGCCTTGCGCGTTGCTGGGGTTGCGCGTTGCCGCGCGCTGGCCGGTGGTGAAAGGTCAGGCACGTCTTCCAGGTCTATGTCGTCCAGTGGTGTCGTCTTCGCCAGCGGGCGAAGGTTCGTTGGCGCTCCTCGACGAGGCAGACGAGGCAAAATCATCCCCAGTCGTCTCATCATCGTCGTCCGTCTCCTCGTCCAACGAGTAGGGGATGGTTTCATCGTCCTCCTCCTCGAAGTAACGCGGCGCGGCGGATGTCGCCGTTGCTGTCGCGATTGGTTCGGGTTCAGGAGCGATTTCTAGCTCAGGTTCCGCGGCAGACGCCGCGCCAAGCAGTTGCCGCCGGAGCGATTCCAGCGCCTCGCGCAGATTCAGTCCCTCAAGTGAGCGGACGCCTAGTTGATCCATCGCCTGGCGCGGGTTAAGCCCAAGTTCACCGGCAGATCCTCAGGAACTGGGGCCGTGTCATCTCGACGCCCATCTCGCTGGCAATGGGAGCCGACCGGGCGGCTGGTGTGGTGGGAGGCGTGGATGGCGCCTGTGGGCGTGGCGCCACAGCATCTGGTCGCTGGGGCATTGGCGTTCGTTCGGGAGCAGGCGGTGGCGCGGATGTGCGTGGCGTAGCGGTGTCGGCCTGCTGGGAACGTTGGGAGCGTGCGACTGGCCGACGGCGCCCTTCTCGTGCGGAGGCGCGCTAGCTGGCTCTGCGGCTGGCGCGGGCGCTGTATCAATGGGTTCTCGTGGCGCATAGCCATTCGCGGATGGCGCCTCGTGCGTGGGCACGGGCGCCGGTGTCGTCGCGGGCGCTGCGGGAATAGCGCTGGCGCGCTCGGCGTCTATCATCGGTATTTGCGTCGACGCATCCTCAGCAAGCGCTTCAGTGACCTGCGCATCGAGGCGGCGCGAGAGTGCGCTCATCCCGGCGTCGGCCACGCCCAACAGCGCCTCAACATCCTGCGCGGATGCGTTGCGTGGCAGGGGAATGCCCATTTCAAGCGTCCGGGTCTGACCATTCACGGTAAAGGTGACAGTCTGTCGCAGCCAGATATGCTCGCTATCGTTTGCACCCATAAAAATTCCACCGCCTCACTCATCGCTCCACCCACTCGCCTGGTGGGGTGTTGTGGCGCCACCGCATTATACGCCATGCAGCACGTAACCCATCCCATTCATTGACTGAACGAACCAGCGGCGGCAAACGGTCACGAAAGGCTGAAAAATCCCCCTCGCGGGCGATAGCGCATTGCTTCCAGGTCAGACACATGCTATACTCGCCCAAGGCGCGCCTACTGGCGCGCAGTCTAACAGATGACGGAGCGAGCGGTGAATGAAACTACCTCACACCAGGATGGCGCAGTGACAACGCTCACGAAGCAAATCTCCGATGCCGATGTGGCGCTTTTCTTGCTGGTGACGGGCCAGACGACAGTGACACCGGAGCAGATACCGATACCCGCGCAGAGTACGCGACAAATCGCGCCGATGGCGATGATTGCCGCGATGCTCTCAGGAGCCGCCGCGCAGCATGGATTGCGACCTGGCTCGGTGCGCTTCCTCAGCGAGAGCATTCGCTTCATCGAGCCAGTCTATACCGACGATACCCTCACCGCGACGGCTGAATTGGCGGGCCGCGATGACGCAACCCAGACAGTTCGTGTCTTTGCCCATTGCGAGAATCAGGATGGTCGACGCCTGGCCGAGGGCGAATTCGTCTTGAGCGATCAGTAAGGCTGCCAGGAAGCTCGCAGTCCTCGGTCTACTCGAGATATTCGCGTTCCCGCATGCGCGGACGCTCGTTGACACATCCTTGCCCGCGCCATATACTGTGCGCGTTTGTGTCCTTGCGCCATATATCAGGGGACGCGCTCACTCAGATGTGCCCTCCTTCGTATATGTCATGGGTGGGTCAGCGAGACCCTCCAAACGCACGCAATCATCGAGCAATTATTCGGAGAAAGGCAGTTATGAGCGGCCCAGGGGGTTCGACGACGAAACGGGATCAGCGCCGGAATGCGCGTCAACAACAGTTAGCAGAGCGGCAGGCAGCGCTCAAACGTGAACGCCAGCGCCAGATTCGCAGTCAGCGGCTGCGGCTGGGGAGTATCATTGGCGGCGTGATCCTGGTTATCGCGCTGGTGACGGTGCTGCTGGTTAGCACGCATCAGGGGCCGTCCACAACGAGCACAGGTGGATTGCAGCCCGCCAGTGGGCAGGTGGTGGATGGTATGACCTGCACGAGCAGCGAGCAACTCGTCTTCCACATTCACTCGTATCTAGAAATCTATGTGAACGGACAGCCAGTTACGGTGCCGCCCGGCGCGGGCATCGTCGCTCCTCCCGGCTCTGGCGGATCAGCCCTGGGCTCGGATGGCTTGAAAACCTGCTTGTATCCGTTGCATGTCCATGATACCGAGCCAAACATCATTCATATCGAGTCGCCGATTGTGAAGACCTACACCCTCGGTAATTTCTTCGATATCTGGGGCAAGTCGCTCAGCACGACCGATGTGATGGGCAATCCGGTCGATAGCACGCACAAGGTGGTCTATCAGGTCTTCGATGCGTCGGGCAAAGTGAAGCAGGTAACGAGCGATCCGCGCGCCATCGCGTTGGCGGATCACGAGACCATTGTCATTCTCTACAACAGCCCGAATGTCCAGGCCAAGCCGTTCACCGACTGGGCGAAATACAGCCTCTAGCGCGCGTCGCACGACCGCATAAACAATCCCCCCGCCGGAGTGATTCGGACGGGGGGATTGCTGTTAGCGTACGGTTGACCCAGCCATTTAGCGGCCGTGGCACATCTTGTACTTCTTGCCGCTGCCGCAATAGCATGGCTCGTTTCGGCCAATCTTGTTGGCCGCCGATGGCGCGACTGAACTCATGTTGGCGCGCGCGGGCTGGGGAGTCCGTCCCACTGGTCTCGCGCCGCCCATTACCACCCTTGGCCCCTTTGACGCCACCATTACGCGCTCCGTTACTGCTCGCTGGCCCTGCGCCATTACCGCCGGGAATCGTGCCAGTGGGGCGTGAGCCGTTGCCGTTGCGTGGCGGTTGCAATAGCCCGGCGGCCTTCGTCTGGCCCATTTCGGCGGCCATCGCCTGAGCGTTGGTCTGCAGATTGCGTGGGAGCGCCTGCGCAGGTGGAGCCGGTATCAAGATCTGGGGAACGCCACGCATCGCCAGATCAACGATATAGCGCTCCAGATCCCGCTTGAGCCGCTCGAAGGCGCGGAATGCCTCGGCCTTGAACTCATTGAGTGGATCACGCTGCGCCAGCCCACGCAAGCCAATACCGCTGCGCATCTCATCCAGGTGGTCGATGTGTTCGCGCCAGAGCGCATCGAGTACCTGCAAGATAACCTGGCGCTCGAACTGGCGCATAATAACATTCGCCTGAATGAATTGCGTTGTGCTCTTTAGCTGCCTGTGTTATTTCTTCTTCGCGCGCGTTATACCGCTCGAGCGCAAGGGAGGCCATCGCCTCGGTGAGCTGGTCGCGCTTCAGTTGGTTGAGGCGTTCGGGGAAGATGTCATCGGGCACCTCGATGCCCCACAGCTCGAACTGTTTGACGATGCCATCCAGATCCCATTCTTCTGGCATGTTGGGGCGCGTATGGTCGGCGACGAGGCGCGTCACATCATGTTCGATCATCTCGACGATGCGATCATACATATCGGCCTGTTCGAGCACTTTATGCCGATCCTCGTAGATCACCTCGCGCTGCTTCGAGATGACATCGTCATATTCGACAACATTCTTACGGATGTCGAAGTTGGCCGCCTCAACCTTGGATTGCGCCTGCTCCAACATCCCAGAGACCGCTCTATGTTCGAGCGGTATATCATCGGTATCGACGAGGCGGTTCATAAGCCCAGCGACACGATCCGAGCCGAAGCGGCGCATCAGTTCATCTTGCAGTGAGATGAAGAAGCGCGACTCGCCGGGGTCGCCCTGGCGTCCAGAGCGGCCACGCAACTGATTGTCGATGCGGCGCGATTCGTGACGCTCCGTGCCGATGATATAGAGGCCGCCCACTGCCAGCACTTTCTCGCGGTCTTCGTCACACCGTCTCTTCGCCTCTTCGAGCGCCTCCGCGCGATCGTCTTCGGTGGCGAACTCCAGGTCGATGCCACGGTCGGTCAGGATGTTATCGACAAAGGCGTCGGGATTGCCGCCGAGCACGATATCGGTGCCGCGGCCCGCCATGTTCGTGGCGATAGTGACGGCGCCGCTATGGCCCGCCTGCGTCACGACCTGCGCCTCGCGGGCGTGCTGTTTGGCGTTCAGGACGTTGTGGGGAACGCCTTGCCGATTGAGCAGATCCGAGAGGTATTCGGAAATCTCAACCGAGGTCGTGCCAACCAACACTGGCTGGCCTGCCTCGTGACGCTCCTGGATTTCCGCCACGACCGCGTGGAATTTGCCTTCCTCAGACCGGTAGATAAAGTCGGGGTTATCCGTGCGGAAGATGGGCTTGTTCGTCGGGATGACCATGACTTCCAGTTTGTAAATCTTGTTGAATTCCTCGGCCTCGGTCAGCGCCGTGCCGGTCATGCCCGCCAGTTTCTTGTACAGACGGAAGTAGTTCTGGAAGGTGATCGTGGCCAGGGTGCGATTCTCGTTCTGGATCTTCACCCCTTCTTTGGCCTCGATGGCCTGGTGCAGACCCTCGCTATAGCGCCTGCCGACCAGCACGCGGCCCGTGAATTCGTCGACGATCAGCACTTCACCATCACGGACGATGTAGTCCTTATCGAGCTTGAAGAGCACCGACGCTTTCAGCGCGTTTTCGAGGTGGCGCGTCAACTCCATGTCGTCGTAGAGATTTGTCAGGCCCATCGCATGTTCGACTTTGTCGATGCCCGCATCGGTGATCGAGACGCTGCGCTGCTTCAAGTCGACGGTATAGTCTTCTTCGTGCCTTGAGCCGTGGCACGACCCGCGCAAACCGCTGATAAGTCTCTGCCGACTCTTCCGCCTGGCCTGAGATGATGAGTGGGGTGCGCGCCTCGTCAATCAAGATGTTATCCACCTCGTCCACGATCGCGTAGTTCAATGGGCGCTGGACGCAATATGCGGCGTCGGGCACCATGTTGTCGCGCAGATAATCGAAGCCCAGTTCGTTATTCGTGGCGTAGATGATGTCGGAGGCATAGGCGGCGCGGCGTTCGTCACTCTGCGGCGGTAGCGTCGTCAGAATGACGCCGACGGTCAGGCCAAGGAACTCGAAAATCTTGCCCATCCAGTCGCGGTCACGCTGTGCCAGGTAGTCGTTGACCGTGACGATGTGAACGCCTTTGCCGGTGAGCGCGTTCAGATACGCAGGCAGCGTCGCCACCAGTGTCTTGCCCTCGCCAGTGCGCATCTCGGCAATCTTGCCCTGGTGCAGCACGACGCCACCAATAAGCTGCACGTCAAAATGGCGCATGCCAATGGCCCGGCGGCTGGCCTCGCGCACGACCGCGAAGGCGTCGGGCAGGATGTCGTCGAGCGTCGCGCCGTTCGCCAGCTCTTCCTTGAATTCCACGGTTCGCCCGCGCAACTCTTCGTCGCTCAACGCCTTCATCTCGTCTTCGAGGGCGTTGATTTGCTCCACGATTGGCCGTATCGTCTTCAAATCTTTGGCGTTGGGGTCACCGAATATTTTGGTGATCAAGTTCATGCTCGAACCCGGTCTTTCATCATGCTCTTCTAGTGCTACCTATTGAAAACACTTGTGGGGGGAATACCCCTTCCATGTACATCTCTGTCTATGCATATGTATACGCACGACGCGCCAAATATCTCCACCATGTGGAGTCTGAATTTGCTACAGCAGGAGCGCGCCCATTTCTGTCTGGACACCCCCTTATTATAGCATGTGACGCCCGCCATTTCGGGACGTTCCCTCACAATTTGCCTCATGCGAGTACGTAAAATACTAGACCATTTGTTCTTTCTTCTGTATACTTGTACCTGAAAAGGCAGGCAAGCGAGAACGTGCGACCTATGAGGAGGGTGAGAGCCGTGGTCATACCAGCCCAGGGATTCCGCCGTGTGCTCCATGCCGATCTCGATTGCTTCTTCGCCGCCGTCGAGGAGTTGGATGATCCATCGTTGCGCGGCAAGCCGGTGATTGTCGGTGGCGATCCTGATCGGCGCGGAGTGGTGAGCACCGCCAATTATGCCGCCCGTCGCTACGGCATTGGCAGCGCAATGGCCGCCGCTCAGGCGCGCCGTCTCTGTCCGCACGCCATCTTTCTGCGCCCGCGTTTCGAGCGCTATCGTGAGTTATCGCGGCGGGTGATGGCGATTCTCGAAGACGCGGTATTGGCGCTGGAGCAGGTGTCGGTGGATGAGGCGTATGGCGAGTTGCCGCCGGGGCTGCGCGGGATGCGAACGCGCGGAGTCGATTGCGCGGCGCGTCAAGCTGCGTGTGCTCGCGGAGACGGGGCTGGTGATCTCGGTTGGTATCGGGCGCAGCAAATCGATTGCCAAGCTGGCCAGTGACGCCTCTAAGCCTGATGGCTGCCTGATTGTCCGGCCTGACCAGGAAGAGGCGTTCCTGCATCCGCTGGCGGTGGGCAGACTCAATGGGGTTGGCCCGCACACGCGCGAACGGCTGGAACGCCTGGGCATCCGAACCGTGGGTGATCTGGCCGCGCGCGACCTCCGCGACCTGGAGACGCTGTTGGGCAAACACGGCGGCTGGCTCTGGCGTCTGGCGCATGGCGAGGATGATCGCCCGGTCGAGGCCGAGCATGAGCCGCCCAAAAGCATCTCGCGCGAGAATACCTACGAGCGTGACATCGCCGATGTCGAGCGCGCCACCGGACACGTACGCGAACTGGCGCTGGCGGTGGCGCGTCGGGCCGCGAGCAAGGGCATGATTGGACGCACCATCACGCTCAAGGTGAAGTGGTCCAATTTTCAGATCGTCACCCGCCAGCAACCACTGGCGTCGCCAACCGCACAGGCCGATATGCTCGCCGAGGCGGCGGAGACGGTGCTGCGTCAGGAGATTGCTCCCCTGCTCGACGGCGTGCGGGCGATCAGGCTGCTCGGCGTCGCGCTCAGCGCGCTCAGCCCGGCCAATGGCGCGGCTGGTGTCGTGCGTCAGGTGCGCGCGGGCCACGACCTGGTGCAGCCCTCCCTCTGGGATCGCCTGGTGGGATGAGCCGCTTGTCGTGCATTGCCTTCCGTGTGATACTCGCTGTGGACATTCGCCAGCCTGTCATAGTCTGTCATAGAGATAGAAGGAGTCTCCTCATGCCCGCATCGCAGAATCCGTCGCCTACGCTGATGTTGCATGGAGCGCGTGTAGATTTGCGCGCGGTCGAGGAGGCGGATTTGCCGCTGGCGCATCGCTGGGCCAACGATCCCGCAGACGCCGGGGAGTACGATACGCCACGGCCGATGTCGTTCGACGATGTGCGCCGCCGCTATAGCGACAGGCCAGCGCTGACGGCGGAGGGCGGCGCGCTGCTGATCGTGCGCAAGGATGGCAAGGCCGTCGGCATGGTGAGTTGCCATCAGGTGTCGTATGGCGTCTATTCGCGCGCGTACAACATTGGCATCTCGGTCGAGCCAGAGGAGCGCGGCAACGGATTTGGCAGCGAGGCGCAGCGGTTATTTGCCGACTACCTGCTCTTCGCGTTCCCTATTGGCCGCGTGGAGGCGAGCACCGATAGCGAGAATATCGCCGAGCAACGGGCGCTCGAACGCGCCGGATTCACGCGGGAGGGCGTGGCGCGCTCGGCAAGTTGGCGCGGCGGACGCTGGCACGATATGGTGGTCTATAGCCGCGTGCATGGCGATAGCTAGCCGCGAGACTTCTATTCCGCCAGCCCAATCTCGCGCGCGAAACTGCTGCCATTGGCGAGCGGCGGCAGGCCAAACGCCTCGGCCAGCGTCGCGCCCAGATCGGCGAAGCTGGCGCGTGCGCCCAGATAGACTCCAGCTTGCACGGATGCGCCCGCCACCAGCAATGGGACGCTTTCGCGGGTGTGATCGGTACCGCGCCAGGTGGGGTCGGTTCCGTGGTCGCCAGTGATAAATAGCGCATCGCCGGCGCCAAGGGCCGCCAGCGCCGACGGCAGCCATGCGTCGAACGCCCGCAACGCAGCGGCGTAGCCCTGGGGATTGCGTCGGTGGCCGAAGCTCTGGTCGAACTCCACCAGATTGACGAAGAGCAGCCCAGCAAAAGGACGCGCAAGCTGCTCCAGTGTCGCCGCCTGCGCCTCGGCGTTGGTCGTGGTGTGGTTGCTGGCGGTCAGGCCACGCCCGGCGAAGAGATCCGCAATCTTGCCGATGCCAATCACCTCGCGCCCGCTCGCTTTCAGCGTGTCGAGCAGCGTCGGCGCGGGTGGCGGCAGCGAGAAGTCGCGGCGGCGTGGCGTGCGGATAAAGGCGCCGGGGACGCCGGTAAACGGGCGGGCGATGACGCGCCCCACCGCATGGTCTCCGGTAAGCAGGCCCCGCGCGATCTCACACATGCGGTAGAGGTCGGCGACGGCGATGACATCTTCATGCGCGGCAAGCTGGAAGACACTATCGGCGGAGGTATAGAGGATGGGCGAGCCGGTGCGCAGGTGTTCGGCGCCCAGTTCTTCGAGAATCGCCGTACCTGAGGCTGGTGTGTTGCCGAGGATGTGGCGGCCAATCGCAGCCTCGAATTGGGCGACCAACTCCGCTGGAAAGCCATGAGGGTATGTCGGCAGCGGCGCATCGAGCACGACGCCCATAAGTTCCCAGTGGCCGGTCGTGCTGTCTTTGCCGGGCGAGCGTTCGACCAGGCGGCCACATGCTCCCACTGGCGCCTGTGGTGGCGTGCCTGCGATCTTGGTGAGGTTGCCCAGACCGAGGCTGCCCAGCGTCGGCAGGGACAGTCCACCCACGGCCAGCGCGCAGTTCGCCAGACAGTTTGCGCCGTCATCGCCGTAGGCCGCCGCGTCGGGAGCCTGGCCAACGCCGACGCCATCGAGCACGATGACGATGGCGCGTTCGAGTCTGCCCATGACCGCATCTCTCCTCATCTCGCCGCGTTCTGCTGTTGCAAGGATTGTACTCTCTGGTGGCGCCGGTGTGTGAAAAGATGAATATTAATCGAATTTGAAATAAAATCAATATCACTATTGACTTTATTAATTCGCCATGGTATATACTTGGTATCCCAGGCAATGTGATGGCAGTGAACCCGCTCCGATTGCTGGCTGGAACCTGGCTCTCGGGCGCATCCGGAGGAGAAAATACTCATGTTCGATCCAGCCCTGTTGATGGAATCCACTCACGAACAGCAACGCGAACTTGACCGCAAGGCCGAACTGGCCCGCCTGATGCAGGAAGGTCGCGAGGCCCAACCGTCCCTGCCAGAGCGGGTGCTGCTGGCGATGGCCGACACGCTGATCGCCGCTGGCGAGCGCATGCGCGAGGGACACCCAGCGCCAGCCTCGCACTAGCCCGCAACCTCGCGCCACTAGCGCCCTTGTGGTAGCCCGGCCTGCGTACGACCAAATTGCCCTTCCTTCCAACGTGGAGAAGGGCGTTTTTGTGCGCCTGGGATGCTATTGGGATGCCATGCGCGTTTCCCGGCAGTTGCCTGTAGGCCGCTGATACAGGTATAGTCCAACGCAGAACTCATCGGTTTTGTTCTGATCGAGATGTGCTGTTTTGTGGAGGCTGTTGTGCTACAGACGCTGATTAAGATTCATGAGGATACCGCGCCAGTGATTCTGGCTGCCGGTGGCATTACCCTGATTTGTGGCATTGTGCTGCTGATACTCGTACGCGGTCGCGGCTCTGACCAGGGCGGTGGCGCCGCGCTGCGTGTCTTCCGTGTGCTGCTGACCATCACGGCGGCGCTGGGGCTGCTCCAGGCGATCATCGGCGGCCTGATGTATCTGCAAGGCGCGCGGCCCGGCGATGGCCTGCACTACGTGTATGGTGGTATCGTCCTGCTCGCGATTCCAGTCGCCTACGTCTATAGCGACCAGCATCAGATGCGGCGCGATATCATCATCATGGTGATCGCGGCGGTCGCCGTGATTGGCGCGGCGGTGCGCGCGTTCATGACTGGCCAACCCTGAGACGAGGCTGGCCGCATTACCGCATTACAACTGGCTCACGGTAATGTCGCCAGTGTCCACCCGGATGTGCAGGGTTCCCGATGGCTCTGCGCCCAGCGCGCCATTCGCCACCGCGCCAACGCTGTTCATGCGTGTCGGCGCCAGGGGCCAGCCGTCGATCTGAATAGCGCCGATGTTGGTGCGCGCGTCTAACCGCGTCTGCGTATCTGCGGGCAGTTGGAGTGTCACATCTCCGGTGCTGACGGCGATATCCACGGTCGCGTTGGTGGGAATGGCGCCACGCATGATGACTGATCCGGTGGTCTCGTGTATCCGTGACCCATCGGTGAGCGCGACATCTTGCAGGGTTGCTGTGCCAGCGCCTCCAGTGATTTCCAGCAGCCCGCTGACGCCATCAACTTCCATGTTTCCCGCCGTCACATCCGCTGTGATATTGGCGGTTGGCGGCACAGTAATCAGCAGGTTGACGGTGCTGGAACTGGCGAAGAAGCTCTCACCCTGGAAGTCGGCCGTGATCGTGATCTGATTGTCGGTCTGTGTCGCCGTCACGGTGATCGTGTCGAGACTGGCCTGCGCGGCGCTCTGCGATGTGTCGCGAGTATTCTTGGTGATCTGCACACTGACGGCTCCCGGCGCTCCTGACTGCACCTGCACGCGTCCGGCGGCGTTATGGATGTCGAGCGAGGGAATGGCGCCCACCACGAAGCTCTGCGTATACGTTGTGCTGGCGGTGACTTCGTTGGCCAGCTTGAACACGATGCCGACCACCAACCCGCCGACGAGCGCGCACGCCAGCAGCGCAATCAATACCACGGCCAGCACGCAGCCAATCAGCCAGACGAACCAGCGCGGGCTGCGATGACGCGCGCGTTGTCTGCGTCTCCCAGACGGAGGCGGCGTCAGCGTTGGCGGGGCTTTGGGATGAGTAGGGCGGTCATACGTCTCCACCTGTACCTCGCTGTGGTGTGGTACTGGCGCGTTCTGATCCATGCTCATTGCTCCCCGCCGCCCGCGCCTCGGCCCAGATAGCCAGCGCAGTCGATGATACCGTGGAAAACCGGGAATCATGGGCAGCCGGACAGTATGCCCCTCATCCAATTGTGTTCGCCAAGAACTACGCTACGGGCGCGGCAAGAGTTGTAGGCGATAGGAGATGATTGGGCTGGGAGCGCGGGCGGGGGGATGAGGTTCACACCCTGGCGCCCTATGCGATACTATCAGGGCAGGGACGACACAGGGCAACGAGATAAGCTGAGGGCGAGACGATGGCAGAGACACCAGACAATCGAGTGCTAGCAGGCGAGTATCCCCAGGCGGTGTGGCGGCTCATGATCGAGCGCGCGCCGCGAACGGGCGCGTGGAACATGGCGCTCGACGAGGCGATCATGGATGCCGTGGCGGCGGGCGAGGCGCTGCCGACGCTGCGCTTCTACGCCTGGGAGCCACCGTGCCTCTCGCTCGGCAAACGCCAGCCGCTCGACGGTGTAGACCTGGCGCGCTGCCGGGCCGATGGCGTCGATGTGGTGCGCCGCGCAACCGGTGGGTTCGCTATCCTGCACACCGATGAACTGACCTACAGCATCGCCACCCGCCCCGATGATCCACGCGCCGATGGCGCGATTCTCGACGCCTATCGCAAGCTGAGCCAGGGATTGCTGGCGGGCCTGCGGCTGCTCGGAGTGGCGCCAGCGATGAATCCCGTTGTGCCGGGTGGTGTCCACAATGCCAGCGCCGCCTGCTTTGAGGTACCATCCGCGTATGAGATTGTCGTGAACGACAAGAAGCTCATTGGCAGCGCGCAGGCCCGACCGTTTGGGCGTGTCTTGCAGCATGGGTCGCTGCCGCTCACCGGAGACATCGCGCGGGTGGTTCCGTATCTCGCCTACGAGCGCGAAGAGGAACGGGCGGCGCTGGCAACGCATCTGCGCGAGCGGGCCACCACGATCAGCGATGCGCTGGGGCGCGCGGTCAGCTATGATGAGGCGGCGGAGGCGATGGCGCGTGGATTCGCCGCCGCGCTGAACCTGACGTTCGAGCCGGGCGACCCATCATCGGCAGAACTGGCGGCGGCGGAGAGACGGCTGGCGGAGAAGATTGTGGAGTAGGCGGGCGGACCCTCTCCCCGGCCTTCGGCCCCCTCCCCTACAGGGGAGGGGGCTAGGGCGACCAGGGCGGTGGATCTGGCGCCGAGCCCTGCCTCTGGCTCGGCCCCTCCCCTTAGGGGAGGGGTCAGGGGGACCGAGGAGGCCGTAGGCTGGCGCCGAGAACAAGAGAAAGTGCATATCATGGGCGAGAAGTTGCGGGTTGGGGTTATCTTTGGCGGGCGCTCTGGCGAGCACGAGGTTTCGATTGCCTCGGCGGCCTCGGTGCTGGCGGCGCTCGATAGCGACAAATACGAGGTGGTGCCGATTGGCATCACCGCCGAGGGACACTGGCTGGCGGGCGTCGATCCGCAGCCGTTGCTCCAGGGCGCGACGATGGAAGACGCTGTTCGCAGCGGTCAGGCGACCGCCGTCACCATGACCGGCGACCCCACCAGCAATGGTCTCGTGCCCGTCGCGAGCGCTGACGATGACCCGGAGGCAGGTGGGCGGCATGCGCAGCGTCCGCTCGATATCGTTATCCCCGTGCTGCATGGCACCTACGGCGAGGATGGCACGCTGCAGGGGCTATTGGAGATGGCCGATGTCGCCTATGCGGGCTGTGGCGTGCTGGGCGCGGCGCTCGGCATGGATAAAGACACGTCGAAGATGGTCTTTCGCTCCGCTGGCCTGCCAATTGTCGACTGGCTGACCATCCGCCGCGTCGAGTTCGAGCGCGACCCGCAGGCCGTCTGCGCGCGCATCACCGAGCGCTTTCCCGGCGCGGTCTTCGTCAAGCCCGCCAACATGGGGTCGAGCGTCGGCGTCGGCAAGGCGCACAACGCCGAGGAACTGCCGGGCGTGGTGGCCGACGCGCTCAAATATGACCGCAAGGCTATCGTCGAGCCAGCCATCAACTGCCGCGAACTCGAATGTGGCGTGCTGGGCAACGATGAGCCGATTGCCAGCGTCGTCGGCGAGATTGTGCCGAGCAACGAGTTCTACGACTACAAGGCCAAGTACGTCGATAACGCCTCCCGGCTCTACATCCCCGCTGAAATCCCGGCGGAGACGATGGCGGCGCTGCGCCAGATGGCGGTGGACGCCTTCCTTGCGCTCGATCTCTCTGGCCTGGCGCGGGTAGATTTCTTCCTCGACAAAGACTCCGGCCAGGTCTATCTGAACGAGGTCAACACGATGCCCGGCTTCACCCAGATCAGCATGTATCCCAAGCTGTGGGAGGCGAGCGGCGTGCCCTATCCACAACTGCTCGACCGGCTGATTCAGCTTGGGCTGGAGCGCCACGCCGAGAAGCAGCGCAACCGCACCAGCTACTCGCCGGCGGAATGAGCGAACCTCAGCCCTCGGCCCTCTCCCCCTAACCCCTCCCCTAAAAGGGAGGGGGAACCAGAAGGCGCCCCCAACGACGCATGTTGCCGGGCACATCGGGCAAAACCCTCCCGCGCGCTGCCGCTGCCGCCTTGTGAAAGTGAAACACACGTTCTATACTGATTGCCATAGCTGAAGAAGCTGGTGAGCCGGAATACGGCGCCACGCTGTCCGTGTCGCGCATTGTGCTGCGCGCGGGGTGGTGGGGCGCCGTTTTTTCGTGGGCAGCGGACCCCTCCCGGCCTTCGGCCACCCTCCCCGACGAGGGGAGGGACCAGGCGACCAGTGCGGCCATCTGGCACGCTCTGGCTCCCCTCCCTTTGAGGGGAGGGGCTGGGGGAGAGGGCGGTGGATGACATGGCAGACGTGGCAGAGGAGAAAACGGCGATGGGCGCGACGATGGGGACGGTGATGAGCGAGGGGGAGAGCGGCGCGAGTGCGATCCTGGTGGCGGCGCGGGCGTATACCCGGCGCGGCTGGCGGGTGGTTCCGGTGCGACCGGGCGAGAAGGGGGTGACGATCAGTGAATGGCAACGGATGCGCCTCGACGAGAACGAGTTGCCGAAGTGGTTCAGCGCGATGGGCGGGGTCAACGGGCGGCTGCGCCACAACGTCGGCATCCTGACGGGGGAGCCGAGCGGCGGGCTGGTGGATGTGGACTGTGACGCGTCCGAGGCGGCGCAGGCGGCGGCGGAACTGCTGCCTGCGACGGGGCTGGTCTCCGGGCGGTCAGGTAATCCAGCCAGCCACTATTGGTATCGGATTGCTGGCGCACCGGGTGAGCCGGGGGAGATTCCGGCGACGGCGAAGTTTGGGGATGTCGGGCGAGCGGGTCGTGGATGGCGACCGCCCTCTCCCCCTAACCCCCTCCCCTAAAGAGGGAGGGGAGCCAGAGGCAGAGCCAGAGGCAGAGCCAGAGGCAGAGCCAGAAGTGGCGCCAGATGGCCACGCTGGTCGCTCAGTCCCTCCCCGCGCGGGGAGGGTGGCCGACAGGCCGGGAGAGGTCTGGCCGGGAGGGGTATGCTCATCGAACTACGGTCTACGGGCTGCCAGACGATTGCCCCGCCGTCGGTACATCCCAGTGGCGAGGTGGTGCGCTGGGAGCTTGATGGCGAGCCGGGCGTCGTTTCCGGGCCGGAGCTGCTGCGCGCGGTCAAGAAGGTTGCGTCTGCGGCGCTCTTGATTCGCCACTGGGCGGGCGAGGGACAGCGCGACGAGGCGGCCAAAGACCTCGCCGGGCTGCTCATGCGTGTCGGCTGGGCTGAGGAGCGAGGTAGACGACTTCGTCAAGCTGGTGGCGCGGCTGGCGGGGGATGAGGAGTGGCGCAGGCGGGGCAAGGCGCGGGGGACGGCGCGCAAGCTGGCGGCGGGGGAGAACGTGACGGGCGGCCCCGCGTTGGCGTCGCGGCTGACCGGGAACGCGGGCGATGGGGAGCGCGTGGTGGCGCAGGTGCGCTCGTGGCTGGGGCCGTCGTCGCATCTGTCCGGGTCTGGCGGCGCTCACGGGCCCAGTTATGCCCAAAACGCCAGTTATGCCCTATCTCAGGATATGGGCACAACTGATGCGATGGGCACAACTGATGAGGCCAGCGGATGGTTCGTATCTGCCGACGCGGTGGCGGAGACGCAGGTAGACTGGCTCTGGGAGGGCCGCATCCCGCTGGGAGCGATCACGCTGCTGGACGGCGATCCGGGGCTGGGCAAGTCGCTCATCACCATTGATCTGGCGGCGCGGGTCTCCACGGGGCGGGCGATGCCCCTGGGCGCGCCGGGGATGGCGGGCGTGGAGGGCGGCGCTGGTGTGGTCTTGCTCTCCGCCGAGGACAGTATCTCCGCGACGATTGTGCCCCGGTTGCGGCTGGCGGCGGCGAATATGGCGCGCGTGGGGTTTATCTACGGTGTGCCGGAGGTTGACGCCGCGTCGGGGCGGACGCTGTAACGCGACTTCGTGCTGCCACACGATATCCCCTGGCTGGAAAAGGCTATCCAGCGCAAGGCGGCGCGGCTGGTGGTGATTGACCCGTTGATGTCCTTCCTGGATGGGGCGGTGAACAGTTGGAGCGACCAGGACGTGCGGGGGGCGCTGGCTCCGCTGGCGGCGCTGGCCGAGCGGACCGGGTCGGCGATCCTCATTCTGCGCCACCTGAACAAAGCCACGGGGATGAGCGCCATCCACCGGGGCGGTGGCTCCGTCGGCATCATCGGCGCGGCGCGCTCCGGGCTGCTGGTGGCGAAGCATCCTGATAACCCCGACCATGAGCGCGTGCTGACATCCATCAAGAGCAATCTTGGCCCACTGATGCCGTCGCTACGCTACCAGCTCACGGCGATCTTACAGGGGGTCGAAGGGTTGGAGGAAGAGAGTAGCGCACATCTGAAGAATGTTCCCGTGGTCGAGTGGTTGGGGGAGTGCGACCTGGACGCGACGACATTGTTAGCCGCAGCGCCGCCGGGAAGGCGGCCAGCCAAAGGGGTGGCGGCGATAGAGTGGCTGCACGAGGCGCTGGCGGATGGGCCACGCCCGAAGGCGGAGGTGGAGCAGGCGGCAGAGGCGGCGGGAATTACCCCTAAGTCCCTTCGTTACGCGCGCGAGCGGCTTGGCGTGGGTACTGAGCGGAGAGGCTATGGGGCGGCGATGCGCGCGTGGTGGTATCTGGCGGAAGAGGGGGAAGAAGCAGTGGCGGACAAGACGGACGAGACGCCTACTCATGGGGATACCGCAACGGATTCTCCAGTTGTGCCCAACCCGTCCAGTTGTGCCCAATCTCAGATATAGGCACAACTGAGGCTGATGGGCAAAACTGCGCGCCAAGTCTCGACACATCTCCCCAACCATCCCGCTGCCCGGTGACAGGGGGAGCGCACGAGTATGCGCTGCTGCGGACGGCGCAAGGGACGTTGCTCTCCGTGGAGTGCGGCAGCCCTCTCCCGGCCTTCGGCCACCCTCCCCGGCGCGGGGAGGGCCAGGGCGACCAGCGCGGCGACCGGGCACATCTCTGGTTCCCCCTCCCTTTTAGGGGAGGGGGTTAGGGGGAGAGGGCCGCGCGGTACAATAGAACCACCACCACCACACAGCCAGAAAGCGAGCAGCGCATGCGATATCAGGAGGACATCCTCGGCGCGGCGGAAACCTTCGCGCGTGAGACGCTGACGGGCGAGAGCAGCGGCCACGACTGGTGGCACATCGTACGTGTGCGGGCGCTGGCGCATACCATCGCCGAGGCTGAGCGCGCGGATACATTTGTCTGCGAGTTGGCGGCCCTGCTGCACGACATCGCCGACCCCAAGATCGCGGGCGACTGGGATACTGGCATCGCCCACGTGCGCGACTGGCTCGTGGAGCACGATACGCCAGCCGCCGAGCGCGAGCACGTGCTGGAGATCATCGGCGCCATCTCCTTCGCGGGCGGCGAGAAGCCAGCGCCACGCACGCTGGAGGGGCTGGTCGTCCAGGATGCCGACCGCCTCGACGCCATTGGCGCCATTGGCATCGCGCGCGCCTTCGCCTATGGTGGCGCGCATGGGCGCATTCTCTATGATCCCACGGTTGCGCCGCGCGAGACGATGACGGCGGAGGAGTATCGCACCCACCTCACGCCGACGATCAACCACTTTTACGAGAAGCTGCTATTGCTCAAAGAGCGCATGAATACCGCCTATGCGCGTCAACTCGCCGAGCAGCGCCAGCGGGTGATGGAGGCGTTTCTCGACGAGTTTTACGCCGAATGGGACGGCGTTCGATAACCGGGGCTACCGCACGCGTCACGGATGTGAGACACTGTGTGGTAGATGTCCGTGTCGCGACCATTCCACTGTTGGATTGGTCATTGTCGAATGAGGTACTCTATGGCCCGCGCCGCGCGCACCCCGACCACCATCGTCCGTCTGGAAGCCGACCCGCTCGATATCCCCCTCCACGAGCCGTTTGTGATTGCCACTGGCCACGTAGACACCGCGCGTAACGTGCTGGTGCGTGTCACGCTGGCCGATGGCTCCGTTGGGCTGGGTGAGGCCGCGCCCTTCCCGCCGAGCGGCGGTGAGACACAGGAGACGGCGCTCGCGGCGATTCGTGGCATGGCTCCGCTGGTGGAGGGCCACGACGCGGCGTCCTGGCGGCCAATTTCGGCGCTCCTGCTGGCGAGCTTCGAGCACCAGACGACGGCGCGCGCGGGTGTGGAGGTCGCCATTCTGGATGCCCTTACCCGCTCCTGGGATATCCCACTGTTCCAGTTCTTTGGCGGCGTCGCGTCACAGGTGGAGACCGATATCAGCATCCCCATCGTCGCGCCCGCGCGGGTGGCCGAGCTGGCGCGCGAACATGCGCATCGCGGCGCGGCCACGCTCAAACTCAAAGTGGGCGCCGATGTGGATGTCGACACCGACCGTGTGCTGGCGCTGGTCGAGGCCGCGCCCGACTGCGATCTCATACTGGATGGCAACCAGGGCTATACGCCATCGGAGGCGCTCGAATTGTTGCGCGCGCTGGCGGAGGAAGATGTCGAGCCGATCCTCTTCGAGCAGCCTGTCCACCGCCACGACCTTGAGGGGCATGCGCTTCGTCACCGAGCGCGCGGGCATTCCAGTGGCCGCCGATGAGAGCGTGCAGACCGCCGCCGACGCGCTGCGCATCGCGCGGATGGGCGCGGCCAATGTCGTCAATATCAAGCTGATGAAGGCGGGAATCGTCGAGGCGCTCGATATCGCCGCCGTCTGTCGCGCGGCCCATATCGATCTGATGATTGGCGCGATGATCGAATCACGTCTCGGCATCGCCACCTCGGCCCATTTCGTCGCCGGGTTGGGCGGCTTCCACTATATCGATCTCGATACCGCCATGTTGCTCGCCGATGACCCATTCACCGGCGGCTACGACCAGCATGGCATGACGCTTGCGCTTGATCGTACACAGCCGGGGCACGGCGTGCGGTTGCGTGATACGGCGGGGTAGCGCGCTATCGGTGGAAAACTCGGTGGCGCCGCTGCCCTCGCTGATTCGTCTTGCATGTGAGAACCACGACGATAGTACGCGAGGAGAGAAGCGTATGGCCACCGAGGAACCATCCCCAGCGACGCCACAGCACACGACAGCGCTACGCATCAGCCGTGGCGCCATAGCGATGGGAACCGATGAGGCGCTCGGCACGGTGCATCAGATTATCATGAATCAGCGTACTGGTGAATTGCAGGCGCTGGTGATCGTCACGGCACATGCGCAGCGTCTGGAGTTGCCCGCGACGCATGTGTTGCGCGCGACCGATAGCGTCGTCTATCTGGATGTGGCTGCGGCAGATTTGCGCCTTCATCCAGAATTAGCGACTCCGTACAACCCGGATCGCTATGTGCCGGTGCGCGCGCATCCCCTTCTTTCGCCGACAGAGGCGAGCCGTGGCGTGAGCGCTAGTGAACGGCCGTTGGTCACCAACGTCGAGCGCGACGCTATTGATGTGGTAGCGCCAGCGGCGCCGAAAACCATACCGCTTATCGTCTGCTCCTGCTCCGACGTCCGACACATCAGGCGGGCCTTTCCCACCATCGTCGTTGACCCCAACCGCGCCATTCATCGAGCGACCGACTGAAGAACATTCTGTCGCCAACGAAGCCGACACTACTCAGGCTGAGGAGGCGTCCACGCCCAACGCGGATAACGAGGCGGATACCACCCTCGCCGAGCCTGACGGAGTAGCCGACGCTGACGTGCCCAATGCCTCAGCGCTGGCTACTGATGATGCGACGGAGGAAGCCATGCCATGGCGAAGCTGTGGACTATGACTATGATACGAGCCTGGCGACTGCGGTTCCCGTCGTCAACCCGACGATGGCTTGGCGGGGAGCCGTATCGACACGAACCAAAGCGCGTTGATTGCTGGCGACGATGCTGTCCCTGGCCTGGAAAGTGCGACCGATCTGTCAGCAGGCCCGTCAGACAGTTGAGGCCGCTATTCCGACGAGGGAAGAAGAGGAGGGTGCGTTCATGGAGGGATCGACGCCACAGAGTAATCCGGTGAATCCTGGCGTAACGTCGCACGCGATACATTATGATGAAGACACGATTTCCGAGGCGCTTGACGAGTCGCAGCAGGCGTATACGAGGTCAACGCCACCCGACGCGACGCAGCGCGCATGGGCGCCTCAGGGATTAACGTCATCGCCTGCCGAGAACAGCAACGTGAACCGCTTTGCGTGGGTACCAGCGGTAGCGCTCGGCGCGGTCATTGTCGGCGTCGCCACCTGGTCTACGGTACGGACAATCCGTCGTGGGCGGCGCAAGGCAGCCCAGGCGGCGCTGAATGCGCGCATCTCCGCCGAATCGCTGCGGGCGTCTGTCCGTGACTCCGTGCGCGGCGCGGGCAAATCCGCCGTTGATCTGGCGCAGACGGTGCGGGCGAGCGCCCAGGAGATAGCCGCGAATCCGCGCGACACCGCCAACGACGCGTTCAGCAACCTCGCCGAATTTCCGGCGCGCTACCGCTGGTTCCGGCGTGGCATGCGTGTCGGCGCGCAGGCGGAACGGCTCCGGCGCAGGTAGCGTGCGGGCGCCGCCCTCTCCCCCTAGCCCCCTCCCCTGAAGAGGGAGGGGGAACCAGAGCGTGCGCCAGTTGTGGCCATCAGCCTCAGTTATGCCCATCATCTGAGAGAGGCCATAACTGGGAGGTGGGGGCAAAACTCGCAGGCTGTCGCTACACGTCCGCACGTGGCCGGGATGTCTGCCTCTGCCTCTGGCTCCCCTCCCTTTTAGGGGAGGGGCCGGGGGAGAGGGCGTCTACGGATACGAGACAAACACCGTCTTGGTCTCGCTGAACTCCTCGACCGCCTTCCAGCCAAGCTCGCGATGGCCGTTGCCGCTCTGCTTCGTGCCGCCAAAGGGCATGTGTGGCTCGGCGCCCGTCGTGCCCGCGTTGATGTAGACCAGCCCGGCGTTGATGTCGCGCATCGCGCGGAAGACTACCCGCGAGTTCTCCGAGAAGATGGCGCAGGAGAGGCCATACATCGTCGAATTGGCGGCGGCAATCGCCTCATCGTAGTCTGCAACCGGCAGAATCGAGACGAACGGCCCGAAGACCTCCTCCTGCGAGATGCGCATATCCTTCGTCGTATCGGTGAAGACGGTTGGCGCGTAGAATGCGCCCTCGGCGAGTTCGCCCTCGTTGAGCGGGTGGCCGCCGGTCAGCAGCTTCGCGCCCTCGGCCTTGCCGATTTCGGTGTACTCATGCACCGCGCCGACGCGCCCGCGATTGACCAGTGGCCCCATATCGGTCTCTGGCAGCAGCCCATCGCCAATCTTCAGCTTCTCGGCGGCGGCGACCAACTTCTCGGCGAAGGCCGCAGCCACCGCCTGATGCACGATGACGCGGCTGGTGGCGGTGCAGCGCTGGCCGGTGGTGCCGAAGCCCGCCCATGCCACGGCGGCGACCGCCTCATCCAGGTTGGCGTCGTCCATCACGATGACGGCGTTCTTGCCGCCCAGCTCCAGGCTCACCCGACGCAGATCGCGCCCGCACAGCTCGGCGACGTGTTTGCCAACCTCGGTCGAGCCGGTCAGCGAGATCATCGCGACGCGGGGATCGGTGACGAGGGAATCGCCCAGCGAGCCGCCCGGCCCGGTGACGTAGTTGAGCACGCCCGCTGGCAGACCCGCCTCGACCAGTATCTCGACCAGATTGGCGGCGGAGAGCGGCGTATCGCTGGCGGGCTTGAGGACGACGGTATTGCCAGCGAGCAGCGCGGGGAAGGTCTTCCATGCGGGGATCGCCATCGGGAAGTTCCACGGCGTGATGATGCCGACGACGCCCAGCGGCTGGCGGATGGTCATGTTCATCTTGTCGGGGATGGCCGATGGCACGACGAACCCCTCGGCGCGGCGGCCCTCGCCAGCGATGAACTTGCCCACGTCGATTGCCGTCTGTATGTCGCCCTGCGTCTCTTTAAATGGCTTGCCCATCTCACGCGTCATCTGGCGGGCCAGCTCATCGCGCCGCTCCTCCAGCAGCAACGCCGCCCGCAGGATGATCTCGCCACGTTGGGGCGCGGGCATCTTGCGCCACGCGGGCAGCGCCTTCTCGGCGGCGGCGATGGCCGCGTCGATATCCGCTGCCGTCGAGCGCTGGAATCGTCCCACGATCTCGCTGGTGCGGGCGGGATTGGTGTTGTCGAATAGCTCACCTGAGGCGCTGGCCCGCCATTCGCCGCCGATATAGTTGAGGTATTTGCGTGGATTCTCTACAGCGCGAGGCGTCTGTATTCATGGGTTGATGTCGTCGTCGTCATCGTCTCTTCACCCTTCGTTGTGATGTGGCTCGATACGCCAAAAGCGCCCGCGGCGCTTCTCGTATGGCTTGCGCGCGGGCACACGCCGATAGTATAGCACGCGGCGGCCTACGGAGACGGCTACCCATCGTCGTCTGCGCCTGCTAGAATGTACGCTCAACTGAGGCGTTCAGGTGAGAGGCAGGAGCGAGCGCTATGGGACGACAATCAGGCGTACGCGTCAGCGCGACGCAGGCCATGTGGTTGCTGGTCATCATCATTGGCGCGCCACTCTGCGTCCTGACGATACGAGACTTTGGGACGCAGGTGGGCCTGCGCTTCGCCGGATATCTGGTCATCATCTGTCTGCCGTGGACGGTGGCGCTCGGCGCGTTGCGGCGGCGGATTGGCCCGGAGCCGGATCGGTGGGCCACCGTGCTGACGCTGAGCCGCCTCGTGACGGGCTGCGCGCTGGCGGCGTTCGTGCTGGCTGGCGCGCGCGACCGTTTGGCGACTGCCGCCATCGTCGTCTGGGCGCTGGTCGTCTTGACCGCAACGGTCAGCGACTGGCTGGATGGCCCGCTTGGTCGCCGCGAGGGCGCGACGCTCTTCGGCAGTTCGCTCGACATCGAGTCCGACTCGTGGCTGACGCTCTGGAGCGCGGTGGCGGCCATTCTGCTGGGCGGCCTGCCGTGGATTGTCCTGCTGCCGCCAGTCGTGCGCTATATCCATCCGCTGCTCGCCCTCCGCGCCGGGAAGGTACCCGTTGGCGGTGGCCCGTGGTGGAGTCGGGTGACGGGTATGACGCAGATGGCGCTGCTGCTCGCGGCGTTCGCCCCGGTCACGGGCGCCGCGCGCGATGCCATCCTCGGTATTGTGGTCTGGCCAGTGAGCCTCGCGCAGTTGGGAACCATGCTGGCGCTGCTGGCGCTCCGGCGCCGCTAGCCATCTGTTCGCCATCTGTTCGCCAGCTTTTCGCCGTCGAATTGGGGGAAGCGGCTTGCGTGCGGGAAACACCCTATGTTATACTAGTTCGGTGCGCGGCGTTCGGGCGGAGATGTGTGGAGTGTACCGGCCCAGTCGCCAGGAGTTACCCTGCATACAGGACCGGAGAAATTTCACCATGAAAAAGTATAAGCTGAAGACGCATAAGGCCACGGCCAAGCGCGTCCGCGTGACCGGAGGTGGCAAGTTCATGCACCTCAAAAGCGCACGCACCAAGTATCGCCGCAAGAAGGATCCGACGCGCAATCGCTCGCTGAGCCAGCCCTCGGTACTCTCGAAGGGCGACACGCGTAAGATGACACGATTGCTGCCGTACAGCTAACCCTGACCGGCGGTGCGCTAGCCGGTTCGCGACCGGGAGCCGAGGTGGAGAGAAACAATGCCACGAGTGAAGCGGGGCGTAACGTCCCGCAAGAAGCATAAGAAGGTCTTGCAGCGTACCGAGGGCCACTGGGGCGCTCGGCATCGCCTGATTAAAACGGCGCGCGAGTCGATGTTCCACTCGCTGCAATACGCCTATCGTGATCGGCGCAATCGCAAACGCGACATGCGCACGCTCTGGATTACGCGCATCAACGCGGGCGCAAAGCTGTATGGCATGAGCTATCGCGACCTGATTCACGGTCTGAAGCTGGCGAATGTCACCGTTGACCGCAAGATCATGGCCGACATGACTGTTCATGACCTCAAGGGGTTTGGCGCGATCGTCGAGGCGGCGCGCACCGGATTGGCCCAGAAGGCCACGGCCTGATCCCTCAGCCTGATCCCGGTCTACTCCCGCTATCTGGCGCCGCGCGACAAGAACTGTCCGTGAGGCGCCTTTTCGTTGTTGATGCTGATTCTGAATCCCGATTCTATGCCCACAGAGAGCGGCGGAGAGATGCAGGTCGTCCGCGATGATTAGCAGCCCATCGAACAAGAACGTGCAGGAGTTGCGCGCGCTTCACACCCTCAAAGGGCGCGAGGCGGCCGGGGCATTCCTGATCGAGGGGCCACATGTCCTCGACGCCGCGCTCGATGCGCACGTTGCGCCGCGACTCATCCTCTACGATCCCACCGTGCTGGAGCGCACCGCTCAGGGGCAGGCGCACGCTCGGACGTATCGAAGAGGCGCGGGCGCGTGGTGTCGAGGCGCTCGAAGCGACGGGCGCGGCCATCGACCGCGCCTGCGATACCCGCACGCCGCAGGGCGTTGTGGCGTCGGTCGCGCTGGCGGATGTTACCGCGGATAAGGTGCGCGCGCGGCGACGGGGGCGGGCGCGTCCGCTGCTCGTGGTGCTCGATGCGGTCACCGATCCCGGCAACCTGGGCACGATTCTGCGCTCAGCGCTGGCAGCCGACGCCGACGAGGCGCTGGTCGCGCCGGGATGTGTCGATGCGTTGTCGCCAAAGGTGGTGCGCGCGGGCGCGGGCGCGCACTTCTACCTGCCTGTGCGCACAGGTTTGAACTGGGAACAGATCACCACCTGGCTGTATGGCGCCCCATCCGTGCGCCAGATTCTGCTGGCGGAGGCCGAGGGCACACGCCCCTATGACAGCTTTGACCTGACGGAGCGTACCGCGCTGGTCATCTGTAATGAGGCGCACGGAGCATCGCCCGAGGCGGCGCGGCTCTCGAAACTGCGCGTCAGCATCCCCATGTGGAACAAAGTGGAGTCGCTGAATGCAGCGGTGGCCGCCAGTGTGATACTCTTTGAAGCAGCACGCCAGCGTCGCGCGCATGAGGCGGACGAGGCGAACGCGTCGGATGGCGCGGACGAGCAAGACGCAGGACGCGCACAGGGGAGGGGTAGGAGATGCATCACAATCGAATAGATGGCGATGACGGAGAGAGTAAGCGGCGACGACGAACAGGGAGCAGGGGGCCAGCGACTGGAAGCCCCGGCGCGCGAAGTCGGCTGAAGTTCACTCCTGAGCAGGTGGTTGAAGTCCGGCGCAGATGCGACGTGATGAGTAGGCCGCCCGGTGGCCCTTCCGATACTGGGGCAGTGAAAGAGGAGCGTGCGGTCATCCGCGACGCTCAATGTGGGTGGTACCACGGAGTACACGGCAACTTCGTCCCTGTGACGAGGCTGCCGTTTTTTGTTGTTCGGGAGGCAGAGATGGCGGATTCACAGAGCGCTGAGGAGCGCCAACTTGTGGCGATGCGTGACCGCGCCCGCGCCGAGCTTGAGGGTCTCGATACCGCCGAGGCGCTGGAGGACTGGCGTACGCGCTATCTTGGGCGCGAGCGGGGCGAATTGACCGCCGTGCTCAAAGGGTTGGGGAAGTTGCCTGGTGAACAACGCAAGATTGTCGGCCAGGCGGCCAACATCGTGAAAGGCGAACTGGAGGCGTTGCTAGAGGCGCGGCGTCAGGCAGTGCAGGCGCGTGAGCGCGCCACCGCGCTGGAACGCGAGCGGGTGGATGTCACGCTGCCCGGCGCGCCGACACCCGTCGGCCACGTCCATCCGCTGTCGCAGGTGATGCGCGATATTGCTCGCACGATGATGGCGATGGGCTTCCAACTCTATGATGGGCCTGAGGTTGAGACCGATTATTACAACTTCCAGTCGCTGAATCTGCCGGTAGACCATCCCGCGCGCGACATGCAAGACACCTTCTGGATCGCGCCGGGACAGATTCTGCTGCGCACCCAGACCTCGCCGAACCAGGTGCGCATCATGGAGAGCATGCGCCCGCCGGTGCGCGCCTTCGTCATGGGCAAGGTCTATCGCAACGAAGCGATAGACGCCAGCCACGAGGCCGTCTTCCATCAGGTCGAGGGTATCCTCATCGACGAAACCTGCACGATGGCTGACCTGCGAGGGGTGCTGGAGCGTTTCGCCCGCGAGATGTTCGGTGGCGAGCGCAAGATTCGCTTCCGTCCGAGCTATTTCCCGTTCACCGAGCCAAGCGCCGAGTTCGATGTCGATTGCATGAACTGCAAGGGCAAAGGCTGCCGCATCTGCAAATACTCTGGCTGGCTGGAAATGGGTGGCTCCGGCATGGTGGACCCACGGGTGCTGCGTGGCGTCGGCTACGATCCCGCAATCTATCGTGGTTTCGCCTTCGGGCTGGGCATCGAGCGGATTGCCATGCTGCGCTGGGATATCGACGATATTCGCCTGCTCATGGGCAACGATCTGCGCTTCTTGCGCCAGCTCACCTAGCGCGTGGAGGACTATCCAATGCATCTGCGCATCGCGATACTGGGCTACGGCAATGTTGGCCGCGCTTTGATGGCGCTGCTTGCCGAGAAAGAGGCTGTCCTGCGCGACCAGCATGACCTGACGGTGGGCGTCGTCGGCATCATGACACGTAGCGCGGGCGGCTGGCTGACGACTATGACGCCCGAAGGGATCAGTCCCGGCGGATGTGCTGGCCTCGGGCTGGCCAGTGGGCGGGCTTCCCATAGGCGCCGCAACGTTCACGGGAGATAGTGCCGCCTTCGCCGCCGACGCGCCCGCCGACGCGCTGGTCGAGTTGACGACACTCAGCCCCCAGACGGGCCAGCCCGCGCTTGACCATGTACGCGCCGCACTCTCAGCGGGAAAATCAGTTGCGACCGCCAATAAGGGGCCAATCGCGCATGCCTATCGTGAGTTGCGCGCCCTGGCGGATCAGCAGGGTGTGGCGCTGCGCTTCGAGTCAACCGTGATGGATGGCACGCCCATCTTCAATATGGCCGCCGCCGCGCTGCCCGCGACCACCATCGCCGGATTTCGTGGCCTGCTCAATAGCACGAGCAACTATGTGCTGAGTCGCATGGCGCAGGGCGAGACACTGGAAGAGGCGGTCAGCGGCGCGCAACGCCTGGGCATCGCCGAGGCCAATCCGGCGAACGACCTGGAGGGTTGGGATGCCGCCGTCAAGGCGACTGTGCTGGCGAATGTGCTGCTGGGCGCCGATCTGCGTCCCGGAGACGTGCGGCGTGAGGGGCTGGGCGCGGAGGCGATGCGCGCGGCGCAGGCGGCATTGTTACCAGGCCAGACACTCAAACAGGTGGCCGAGGCTGAGCGCGTGGGCGAGACCGTGAGCGCTCACATCCGCTTAGCGGCGCTGAGTCCAGGCGACCTTCTGGCGCACCTGTCGGGCATGGAGGCCGGGCTGACATTACGCACCGATACGATGGGCGACCTGACCATTATCGAGGGCGAAGGCGGGCCGGGCCAGACGGCGCACGGGGTGATGGCCGATCTGGTGGCCATCGCGAAGCAGGTGGCCCATCCCACCGCGAATGGATCATAACGCGTCTGTCATACTGGGTGTCGCCATCCACCGCCCTCTCTCCCTAACCCTCTCCCCTGAAGAGGGAGAGGGAACCAGAAGCTGGCGCTCACAATGGCTCTGCCTCTGCCTTCTGGCTCCCCTCCCTTTTAGGGGAGGGGCTGGGGGAGAGGGTGGCCGACGACAACCATCGCAACGGATATGGCACAATAGACAGGAGACGATATGCGCGTACCCTACACCTGGCTCAAAGACTATGTCGATATCACGCTTTCCCCTGAGGAGCTTGCCGAGCGCCTGACGATGGCTGGCCTGGAAGTTGACCGCGTTGAGTATCCCTGGCCGGGGATTGTCACCGCCCAGATTACCTGGCTGGAGCGTGTCAAAGGCTCGGATCATCTGAGCGCGACCCGCGTCACCGACGGCACGCGGGAGTTCAGTGTCGTCTGTGGCGCGTCCAACATCAAGCTGCACGACAAAGTGCCGCTGGCGCGGATCGGCGCCCGCGTCGGTGATATCGTCATCGCCGAAAAGCTGGCGATGGGCGTTCTCTCGCAGGGGATGCTCTGCTCCCCGCGTGAGCTGGGTCTGAGCGACGACCACAGCGGCATCTACATCCTGCCGAAAGACACGCCATTGGGGATTCCGCTGGGCAAGCTGCTCGGCGAGGCGGTCATCGACCTCGACATTAAAGCGCATCGCGGCGATCTCTTCTGCGTGGTCGGGGTCGCGCGTGAGGTCGCCGCCTTCACTGGTCAGCCGCTGCGTATGCCAGAGACGGCCGTGAAGGAAAAGGGCAAGGCCGCCGAGAAGCAGATGACGCTGGAGGTGCGTGACCCCGACCTCTGCCCACGCTATACCGCGCGCGTCGTCCGCGATGTGAAGATCGGCCCCTCGCCCCAGTGGATGGCGGATCGGCTGACTGCGGCGGGGATGCGGCCCATCAACAACGTCGTGGACATCACCAACTACGTCATGCTGGAACTTGGCCAGCCATTGCACGCCTTCGACTATGATAAAGTCGTCGATCACACGATCATCGTGCGCCGCGCGGCCCCTGGCGAGCAACTGACGACGCTCGACGACGTGACGCGCAGCCTGACCAGCGACATGCTGCTGATTACCGATCCCGCTGGCCCAAATGTGATCGCTGGCATCTTCGGTGGCTCGCGGGTTGAGGTGTCTGGCGAGACGACGAATATACTGCTGGAGGCCGCGCACTTTGCTCCCGGCAATATCCGCCGCACCAGCCAGGCGCTTGGACTGCGCACGGAATCGTCGGGTCGCTTCGAGAAGAATCCCGACATCAACCTGACCGCGATAGCGATTGACCGTGCGGCGCGACTGCTTACCGAACTGGCGGGGGGCGTCGTTGCGCCCGGGCGGGTTGATTTCTACCCAAAAGCCGTTGAGGAGCATGAGATTCCGTTTGAGGTGAGCCAGGTCGAGTGGCTGACCGGGATGCAGGTGACGCTCTCAGAGGTGGAGAATGTCCTGCGCGCGCTAGGCTTTGGCGTCGCCGAAGATCACAATGATGCTGGCGATTCCAGCGATGTGGCGCTGCGCATTACGATACCGACACGGCGGCATGATGTGGAGGAAAGCGCTGATGTGGTTGAGGAGGTCGCGCGCATCGTCGGCTTCGACCGCATCCCTGGCACGATTCCGTCGGGGCCGCTGCCCACACCACATCACGACATCTGGTATGAGCGCGCGGACAATCTGCGCAATGTGCTGGTAGGCGCTGGGCTGACTGAGATCGTCAGCTATCCGCTGACCAGCCGCGAACGTATGGCGCAATTGCTGCGCGGAACATCTCCGGGCGAAGAGCAACTCCTGGGCGCGCCGGTTGCCTGCTCCCCAGCGTGAGCGCGTCATGCGGGCGAGGGGAACCAGACGCGCGCAAGGCCGAGCGACGCCAACTCACGGCGCTTGCCGAACGGTTGCCCGCCATTGTCCTGGCGAATCCCGCGAGCGCTGAGGTCGAGGCGCTACGTCTGACGCTCATGGCGAGCCTGCTCGAAACCATCAGCGAGAATAGCAAACATGAGAGCGCGGGGCTATGGTTCTTTGAACTGGGACGGCGCTATCTGCCAACTGATGCGCTACGCGATGGCTCTGGTCTCCCCCAGGAACGGCACACGCTCGGCATCGGAGCTGCTGGCCCATTGGCGACAGCATGGACTGGCGATGTTCGTGTCGCCGACTTCTTCACGATCAAGGGCGTTGTGGAGTCGCTGCTCGCGGCGCTCAAAGTAACAGATTACCGCTTCGTGCCGGGCGCTCATCCCACATTTCACCCCGGACGCTGCGCTGTGCTGGAAGTTGGCGTCCCCGACGCGGAACCCGCGCAAGAGACAGAGAGACCGATGCGCCCGATGGGCTATCGCTCCTGCCAACCGTGGCAAGTTCGTATGGATGCCCGTTGCTGTTCTCGGTGAGGCGCATCCAGAAATCGCGGAGCGGTTCGCTGTGACGACCCGCACATGCCTGGTGGAACTTGATCTCGAACGGCTCTATCTGGCTGTGCCCGAGGTGGTTTTCAGCCAGGCGATTCCGCGCTATCCATCGGCGCAGCGCGATCTGGCCGTGGTCATCGATGCCAGTGTGCCCGCCGGAATGGCGCTCGGCGCCATTTGGGCCGCTGGCGGGGCATTGCTCCGTAGCGCAGTCCTCTTCGATGTGTATACTGGGAAGGGTATTCCAGAGGGTAAGAAAAACCTGGCGTATGCGCTGACCTTTCAATCGGCGGAGCGAACACTCACTGACCAGGAGGTTGAGGCGCTCACGCCGCTATCGTGAATGCGCTGGCCAGCCAGTTTGGCGCGGAATTGCGGGCGTAGCGGAGGGCAGAACCTCACCCCAGCCCCTCTCCCACGAGGCGAGGAGGAGCCAGAGGCAGAGGGTGGCCCGCGATGGCACGTTGCTTGCGCAGGAGTGGCTACCAGCCGCTCCACGCTGCTCGTGACGTTGATGGCGCTGGGTATATCAGGTATATCGGGAGAAATAACGGATGGAAAATGATCTCGACGATGGCGAATTGCAGCGGGATTCCCATATGCGCACGAACCTGTTCAACAAACAGGTGGTGACCATTGGGGGAGGAACCGGCCCGTTTGCGGTGCTCTCTAGCCTCAAGCGCTATCAATGTGGCATTACCGCCATCGTCACGATGTCCGATAGCGGTGGCAGTTCACGCCGACTGATGGACGAATTTGGCCAGCTACCGTTCGGCGATCTGCGCCAGGCGCTGGTCGCGCTCTCGCGTAATGGGGCGCTCTGGCGTGATGTCTTTACCTTTCGGTTTCAGCCTGGCCATGGCATGCCCCAGGTGGGCGAGGAAGACCCTGAGCCAGAGGGCGTGCCGGGGACGCTTCGCAGCGCGGAGGATGACTTTGGCAAATTGCGGCGGGTGGCAGAGGCGGCGGGTGTGACAGGCCACAGCCTTGGCAATCTCATCATCTCGGCGTTACAAGAGATCAACGGCGGCAACCTGCTCTGGGCGATCCGCGACGCGCAGCGGCTGCTGGGCACGGCTGGCGATGTGCTGCCAGTGACGCTCGAACACGCAACCCTTTGCGCCGAACTAGAGGACGAGTCGATCATCTGTGGCGAGACGGATATCGATACACGTGGTGTGAAGGATCTCGGCGACCTGCCAGCGATTCGCCGTGTCTTTCTGCAGGAAGCGACAGAGCCATGCGACGAAGCGATTCACGTCATCCGCAGGGCCGATATGATCGTGCTTGGCCCTGGCGATCTCTATACCAGCATTCTGCCCAATCTGCTGGTGAATGGCGTGAGCCGAGGCCATCCGCGCGGCTGAGGCGGAGGTCGTCTATGTCTGCAATCTGATGACCAAGCATGGGGAGACCGATGGTTTTCGCGCCTCGGATTTCGTGCGTGAGATGCAGCGCTATCTTGATGGTCGGCTGGATCGTGTGATCCTGCATGACGGTTCGTTCCCGGACGGCCTGCTGTCTGCCTACGCCGCCAAAAAGCAATTTTCGGTTGTGCCTGATGTATCCGAGGTGCGCAAGCTGGCGCCTGAAGTCATCGTCGAGCCGGTGATGGCGATCCATGGTGGCTCGCTGGTGCGCCACGATGCTCGCAGGCTGGTGCGCGCGATCTTTGCGCCACCCACGTTCGCGATGTAGCGAAATCGCCCCTCTCCGAGTCGGGGAGGGGCTACTGGAGCGGTTCTATAGCACGACGTTGGTAATGCCGAAGATGCCATCGGCCTCATGGATGCGTTCCAGCGCGCCTTCGGGCACAGGGCCGTCCAGCGCGAGAATCATGAGCGCCTCGCCACCGGCCTGACGTGCCCGTCCGCCTGCGACACTGGCTACCGGGCCGACATCCATATGCGAGATGTTGACACCCGCCTCGCCGAGAATCGTGCCCACACGCCCCACCATGCCTGGGCGGTCGAGGTTGCGCGCGAACAGGATGTGTCCATTGGGGACAAAATCGGTGGCATAGCGATCCACCCGCACCACCCGTTCTTCGCCCCAGGTGATCGTGGCGGAAAGCACGCTGGCGGGCGCCTCCGCGCCATCCGCTGTCACGCGAATGGTCACGAGATTCGAGAACTGTTCTGCTGTCGTTGAGCGACTCTCGACGATCTCCAGCCCCCAGTCGCGCGCCATGACCGGCGCATTGACCAGATTGACGTGCGCCTCAGAGACCGATTCGAGCAGCCCCTTGACCAGCGCGGCGGAGAGCGGGCGCGTATCATACCCGGCGATCTCGCCGCTGACACTCAATTCGGCGCGGCGCAGTGGCCCCGGATGGAGTTGCGTGTAGAGGTGGCCAAGCTTCTCCACCAGGTCAACCCACGGCTGCAACTGGCGCATCGTCTCCGGCAGAATCATCGGCGCGTTGACGGCGGAGCGTGCGGCGCCACCACGGAGAATCTCCTCGATCTGTTCCACGACATCGACGGCGACGCTGATCTGCGCCTCCTCGGTCGATGCGCCGAGGTGTGGGGTCGCCACCACATGCGGATGTGCGATGAGCGCGCGAATCGTTTGGTTATCGCCCGGCGGCTCTTTGCTATAGACATCCAAAGCGGCGCCAGCAAGCGCGCCAGACTCTAGCGCCGCCAGGAGCGCCTCTTCTTCCACGATGCCGCCGCGCGCGCAGTTGATAATACGCGCCCCCGGCTTCATCTGCGCCAGTTCTTCAGCGCCGATCAACCCGCGCGTGCCTCCGGTGAGGGCGGTATGGATGGTCACAAAATCGGATTGCGCCAGCAGGTCTTCGAGTGGTATCAGTTCGACATTCAACGTGCGCGCTGTCTCTGGCGAGGCATAGGGATCGGAGGCGAGCAGGCGCATCCCCAGGCCGCTCTCGCCCGCGCGCCGCGCCACCTCCGCGCCTACCTTGCCCAGTCCGACGATGCCCAGTGTCTTACCACGGATCTCGGCGCCGACGAACTGCGAACGCTCCCAGCGCCCTTCGCGCAGTGACGCGCTGGCGGCGGGGATGTGACGCGCGAGTGAGAAGAGCAGGGCGACCGTGTGTTCGGCGGCGGCGACGATGTTGCCAGTAGGCGAGTTGATGACGATGACGCCGTGGCGTGTGGCTGCCTCGACATCGATATTATCGACGCCAACACCAGCGCGCGCGATGACGCGCAGGGATGCGCCCGCAGCGATCACCTCGGCGGTGACGCGTGTCTCGCTGCGCACCAGCAGCGCGTCGTAGTCGGGAATCGCGGCGATCAGGTTGGCGGTGGTCAGCCCATGCCGCGCATCGACGGATGCGAAGCGCTGGAGCAGCTCCATGCCCTCACTGGCGATGGGGTCGGCGACCAGAATGCGCGGACGGTCGGCCAGCGCCTCAGGCGCAGTGCTTTCGGCTACAGCGCTCATCTGCGCTATGTCCTGTGGTTCAGGTGTCACAAAGAACTCCTCAAGCGTGAAGATATATCGTAGCAAATCCATTGCGAGATGGCTGGCGGCCACCCTCTCCCCCGGCCCCTCCCCGGCGCGGGGAGGGGAGCCAGAGGTATGGCGCGCCCGTTTCTGGTTCCCCCTCCCTTTTGAGGGGAGGGGGTTAGGGGGAGAGGGTCGGCCCCGGCTATGCGCCCGTCGTGCCTGCGGACACGCGATGACCAAGCGCCGCCAGTTGCCGCTCCAGCGCATCCATACAGGCGGCCAGGTCAGCCGCCGTGAAGTAGCCGAGATGGCCAATGCGGATGATTTTGCCGTCCAGATGCTCCTGGCCTCCAGCAATCACCACGGCTTCTGTCTCGCGCATCGCTTTCGTCAGCGCCTTGCCATCTACGCCATCGGGTACGCGAATCGCGGTGACGGTGTTGGACGCGAATGCGGGATCGGCGAAGAGTTCCAGCCCCATCGCCTGCGCGCGTTCGCGTACCAGTTTGCCGCCAGCGGCGTGGCGGGCGAAGATCGCATCGCGCCCCTCCGCGCGCATCATGGGCAGCGAGACATCCAGTCCGAAGTAGATGCTGACCGGTGGCGTGTAGGGGGTCTGTCCCTTCTCCAGCGATTTGCGCGCCGACCGGAAGTCCCAGTAGAAGCGCGGCAACGTGGCGCGCTCGGTGGCGGCCCAGGCGCGATCACTGACGCCAATCATCGCCAGGCCAGGAGGAACCATCCAGCCCTTCTGTGAGCCGGTGAAGACGACATCGAGATCCCAGTCATCCATGCGCAGATCGATGCAGCCGAGCGAACTGACCGCGTCGACCAGGATAAGCGCGTCTTTCTGCTGCTCGCGAATCACACGGGCCAGCGCCTGGATGTCGTTGGTGACGCCCGTAGAGGTTTCGTTCTGCGTCAGCAGCACTCCGCGCACATTGGGGAGCGCCGCGAGCGCCTGCGCAACGGCGTCGGGGTCCGCCGCACGCCCCCATTCCACATCGAGCCGGGTGACATTCAGGCCAAACGTCGTCGCGATTTTAGCGAGGCGATTGCCAAATGCGCCGCAGGTGACCGAGAGTACCACATCGCCCGGCGAGAAGCTATTGACGATGGCGGCCTCCATTGCGCCAGAGCCAGAGGCCGGGAAGCCAAGCACAGGCTGTGTGGTCTGGAAAAAGTGCTGAAGCTGTTCGGTGATGCGCGCAAGCATGGCGGCGAACTCAGGGCCGCGATGATTGATCATGGGACGCGCCATCGCCTCGGCGACAGCTGGTGGAATCGGTGTAGGGCCGGGGATCCGCAAATTCTGTTGAACGTGTTGCATGCGGGCAAGCCTCTCCTCGTCAGAACGGACTCAGACGAAATTATAGACTACATCGGCCCGCAGGCATTGCGTGCCCTCGACATACGATGCGACTCTGCACCGCTTCGGCTGACAGCGATCACAAACTGCTATAAGGATAGCAATGGCGCCGGAAATGTGTCAATCAGATGGGAGCGTCGGCAGCTTGACAACCGCTCGATATACGTTGGCGCTTCTTGTAATTGTATCCCTACGCGTAGTTCATGCGTGTATAGCGTGTATAATAGTGGCTGAGGCGGTCACAGCGCCCCGCGAATTCGACCTTCTCATATGCCTGTCTGCTGCTTCATAAGCGTGTGACAGAAGCGCGTGACAGATGGTATGTGGCGCTGATGGGACTGCACGTGTTGTTTGGAGTGGGAGCAAACCAATCATGAGTGGACATACAAATCGCAACAAACGCAACGGGGGCAACGGGGGCAATCCCCGATCACGGCGTGGACCGCCACGTCAGCGTGGAGCAGATGGTCGGCCTGGTAGCCAGCCAAAAAACGACGTCCCACCGGCCTCTGAACCGGAAATGCAGGATAGCGAACAGACGCCTGCGAAAGATCACAATCGCTCGACCAGGGCGTCACAGCCCCCAACTCAGTCAACGCCGCCAAT
The DNA here is from genome assembly GCA_963702665.1 of uncultured Chloroflexia bacterium. Taxonomy (GTDB): domain Bacteria; phylum Chloroflexota; class Ktedonobacteria; order Ktedonobacterales; family JADMIN01; genus DAHUXT01. The sequence goes on along the minus strand of CAVPDP010000002.1, from coordinate 31,241 downwards.
AGGGCCGATAGGCTATACTGGCCCAGAGCAGGCGCCTTCTGACGATGATGACGCTTCTCTGGACGAGCCGGTGACGCCACACGATCAGCAGCAGCCCACTCGACCGCGTGGAAGAGCGCCCTTTGCGGCGATATCGCATGGTGGGCACGCCTACATACCAGCCAACGGGCCGCGTCTCGGCATGAATGGGCAGAACGGGGCAAACGGACAGAACGGGGCAACCAATAGGCAGAATGGCCACATGCCTCCGGATCGCCGTGCGGAGCCACCAGTAGCGGCAAGTTCGATGAACGATGATGATGATGGCAATGATATCGAGGCTATCCCGGAGACATGGCGCACCGAGCGGCTGAATGGCGGCGTTGACTCGACACCACGCGAACCGTTCCGCCCGGAATCTCGCGGCGAGGTGGGTTCTCTGGTCGACGCGCTCCACGAGCTTTTCGCGCAGGATCGCGCGGTGGCAAGCCAGGGTGATGGCACACGCTGCGGGATATGCTATCTCCACTTCCCGCTGCATGCGCTGGAGTATCGCGAGGTTGAAGGCTTCTATATCTGCGCCGGGTGTAGGCGCGCGTTGGGACATCAGCAAGTGATGATGATTCGTCGCCAGCAGGCGCCGCGTGGCGCGTGATGTCTGATAGCTTCAGGACGCACATCTAACAAGGGGCTGTGCGTGCGCGAAGGTCTATGATACAATAGACTGCTAGTGGCGCACGCTCTGCTGGATGGTGCGTCTCACCACTGCATGAGGTCGCCCTGCGCGAAGGCGTTGGTGTGGGCTTGATGTTCAGGGGAAATCTGGCGTGCCTGATCGCACTGTGCGCCCTGGAGACGCGGCGGTCGGGCACGTACGTTGATGTTCGCGGATATTCGCAGGAGCGGCGCGCGACGGCTCGCATGCTGTGCGATGATGAGGATGAGGAGAAGAGTGTGGGCGCGCTACCAAAAAAACGCCAGACCAATTCGCGCCAGGGCCACCGGCGCCAGCATCACAAGATCACGATTCCGCAGTTGAAGATTTGTCCGCAGTGTAAGCAGGCGCGACTCTCGCACCATGCCTGCCCGAACTGTGGCACCTATCGTGGCCGACAGGTGTTTCCGGTGCGCGAGCGCCGTCCTGCGGCGGAATAGCCAGCTAGCGTCTGCTGAAGGCGGAGGGTTCGTGTGAGCCAGCGCATTGCGTTCGTTTTCCCTGGCCAGGGAAGTCAGACAGTTGGCATGGGCGCGGATGTCTATCAGACATCACCTGCCGCGCGGTCAGTGTTCGATACGGCGGATGAGGCGCTGGGGTTCTCGCTATCCACCCTCTGCTTCGAGGGGCCAGAGTCGGCTCTGCGCGAGACGGTGAATACCCAACCAGCGATCGTCGCCACGAGTCTGGCGCTGCTGGCTGCCCTGCAAGAGGCGGCGGGCGCGGACAGTGGCGGCGGTCATTGGCTCTCTGGCCCGATCCAACCCGCGTTTGTCGCCGGGCATAGTGTCGGCGAATTCGCGGCGGTGGCCGCATCTGGCGCGCTTGATGTGGCCGATACGTTGCGGCTGGTGCGCGAGCGCGGGCGTCTCATGCACGCCGAAGGTCTGCGCTGCGCCAGTGGCATGGCGGCGGTTCTTGGCATGGATGCTGTGTCGCTGGGCGCCATCTGCGCCGAGGCGACTGAACAGGCGCGCGCCGCCTTATCCGCCGAAGAAGCGGCTGGGCATCCGGGCATGGGGCGTGTGGTGGTGGCCAATGATAATGCCCCCGGTCAGATCGTCCTTTCGGGCGCGATGCCCGCGCTAGAAATCGCGATGGAACGCGCGCGCGCGCAGGGAGCGAAACGCGTGGTTCCGCTGGTGGTGAGTGGCGCGTTCCATTCGCCGGTCATGGCTCCCGCCGCCGAGGCGCTGGCTGCGGCAGTGGCTGCGGCTCCGGTGGTCGCTCCGCAGGTACCGATTGTAGCGAATATCACCGCTGAACCGATCACCACCGAGGCGCAATTACGTGAGGAACTGGCGCAACAGATTGTCTCTCCGGTACAATGGACGCGGACAGTAGAATATCTCGCCAATCATGGCGTGGAGATATTCGTCGAAATTGGGGTCGGCCAGGTACTTGCCGGGCTTATCAAGCGTATCGCGAAGGGCGCGACAATTCTTGCGGTTGGCTCCTCAGCGGATGTCGCTCATGTGGCGGAGCGGCTGCTCGTCTGAGCGTGAGCGCGTGTTTGGTATTTGGGCGCACGGAGAAGGAGGCATCGGCATGACGACAGCGCAGAATGGCATGCCTGATGGCCAGGCTGGTGTGCGGCAGGTGGAAACACCGCCGTTGGCCGCCCCGGACTATTCGGCGGAGAACCTCGGCTCCGTGCGTATCGCGCGTAGGGTACTGCGGACGGTGATCGAAGAGGCCGCGCTGAGTGTCCAGGGGGTGGCGCGCCTCGCGATGAATGTCAGCCAGTGGCCACATCTGATTGGCCGCTCATTGCCGTTCCATGGTGTTGCGCTGGTGGTGCATGATGATATTGTTTCCATTGATCTCTATGTCATCGCGGAGCCAGATGTTAACCTGGTATCGGTCGGAGCAGCGGTTCAAGAGGCTGTTGGCCGGGCGGTAGACCATATTCTGGGGATGCATGCCAGTGAGATCAATGTCTATGTTCAAGATGTAGCGTAAATCTATGCGTACGACACTTCGCCGACAGGCTCGCGTAACGGCGTTACAGACACTGTATGAGTACGATACCGCTCACCACGATGTGGAGACTGTGTTACAGCGCCATGTGGATGAGCGGCGGCTCTCACCGCGTGTGGCCGAGTATGCTGGCGAGTTGGCGCATGGGGTTCTCGAACATCTCGAAGAGATTGATACCACCATCCAGGAGGTAGCTCCTGAATGGCCGATCGCGCAAATGGCGCGCATCGACAAGAATATTCTGAGGCTTGCAATCTACGAGATTCTGTACAATAATTCTGTCCCAGCGAAGGCCGCGATCAACGAGGCGGTGGAACTTGCCAAATTGTTTGGCAGTGACACATCCAGCCGATTTGTGAACGGCGTGCTAGGCACGATTTTCAACCGTACGCAAGAATTATCAGGATTGTCGGCATCAGGTGCCGGAAGTGAGGTCAGGTAATGGCGTCAATGTCCAAAGAAGAGATCATGGCGAAGCTCAAACCCGTGATCGCTGAGCAACTCGGCGTGGATGAAGGTGAAGTGACTGAAACCGCCTCGTTCACCGAGGATCTCAACGCTGACTCGCTCGATCTGGTTGAGTTGATCATGTCGTTGGAAGAGCAGTTTGGTCTCCAGATCAGCGACGAAGACGCCGAGAAACTCACCACGGTGGGCGAAGCGGTCGACTACATCTACGAGCACTAATTCGCCTCAGCTAGCCACGACCCGTTGAAGGTGTGAGGCGCAATACGCCTGGAGACGTGACGCCATTTTGGCGCGCGCGTCTCCGCTCCTTTTCCCCAGATTCCCCACCCGCGAACAGCAGCGCAGACAGCATTTCCCCATCGTGCTGTGACCCCAACCCACACCAGAATCATTCCCTATGCTTACTGGGAAATCTTCCCAGTGAAGTCAGGGCGCCCGCGAGGCAGGTCTCGGCTGACGGCAGTGCAATACTGAACCGCTGGGGAGTCAGATGGCCAGTGTGGGCCAGGCTACTCGCGATTCGCATTCTCCTGGCGCCTCGCCTGGGACGGCCAATGTCATGATGCGCCACATATGCTGTCAATAGCCCAGGATCCGGTCCCACACCGCCAACTGCGCCAGCTTTGGGATCGGCCCGATCGTCATGTGTGAGGTGTCTCCTTCGCCCCATCGCACTGTTGTGGCTGTGCCTGGTTGGTACAAAGGCCATTCCTGTCCTGCGGCGGCAATGGGGGAGGGATCTCGTGCAAACGACACCAGCGCGCTGATCATGTCACGGGAAAGCCTTACCTCCTCAGGGCCTGCGCCCACCTTGTCCCGGTAGTAGTCAAGCCCAAAGGTACCAAACACCATCGGTATATCAGCACAATGCGGCACACCTCGCCCCGGCGCCCTGACTGGGCGCATATAGGTCGCGTAGCGGACCTGGGCGCCCGACTGGGCGAGGGTCGCGGCATAGCGTGTGCCATAGTTGCGGAGCAGCCGGTCGCCGAAGATGTCGACCCACAGGTCTCCTGGAGCCGCCCCGCGACCCTCCGCAAGCGCCGTCCGGGTATAGACGTCGATGACGGCAGCTGCCGCGTCGGGTGAGCCGCCCACCTGGGGGAGCAGCGCCGCCATCAAAGCTGCGTGAGTGTCTGGCAGCGGCGGTGTCAGCATGGCATTCGTCGTCTGGTCCCGCAAATCCACAAAGAACGCCCCTTCATCCAACGTGTAGGTGATGATGACGGGGATGTCCGTGGGCCAGGCGGTGCGGGTCCAGTCGGAGAGATAGGAGATACCGTCGACGAGCGGCGCGAGCTTAAAGCCCCGGCCAGACGTGAAGCTTGCGGGCAGCGGCTGCAGGTTGAGCGCCAATTCCGCATCGTGCAGCGTCTTGGCCGGCACGTCGCGAAGCCCGCGCGGTGTGGTCGCCAGGCTGCTGGCCAGTAGTTCCGTGTAGGCAGCGGCGTCACCGGGCGTCATGCTGCTCGGCGGTGGCACTGCGGGCAGGCTCAGTAGCACCGCCTTACAGAAGCTCGAACGATACGCAGGATTTTGGGCGAAGATGGCCGTGCTCATGGCGCCGCCAGACTGGCCCATCACGCAGACCTGAGCGGGATCGCCTCCAAACGCGGCGATGTTCTGCTGCACCCAGTGCAGTGCTGCTCCCATGTCCTGCAACTGCCAGTTAGCCCAACTCCCCGTGTCGGGGTCCGCGAAGTCCGGGTGCGCGAGCAGGCCCAGCGCGCCGAGACGATAGTTCACGGTCACCATGACGACGCCGCGCTCCGCGAATGCGCGACCATTCATCAGCGGCATGCGCGTGGCGCCCGTTCGGAAGGCTCCCCCATGCAGCCAGACGATGACAGGCAGCCGCGCGCCATGCTGCGGCGCCCACACGTTCAGGGTCAGGCAGTCCTCGCTTTGCTGATCCTGAGGTGGGTAGATCCACGTGACCAGCGGTGGGATCGTCTGGATGCTTGCGGCTCCAAAGCGGCTGGCATCTACCACATCGCTCGTGGGTTGGCGGGGCTGAGGGGCGCGGAAGCGCAGCGGGCCGATAGGAGGCTCCGCATACGGGATGCCCAGGTAGGAGACCACGCCACCTTCGACATGGCCGCGGAATCTGCCGGACGACGTGCTGACGACAAGATCATTGTCCATCCGTGCCCCCGCTCTTTCGACGCCTCCCATGGGATGCAGTGTATCATCAATGTGTGAGATGGCTTGTACAGCCTGTTCAGGCAGAGTTGTTCGGCAATTCGGACTTGGTATCCGCAGTGTTCCAGAGCGTCGCGCTATCCCAGATGGCCCTTGGATCGAATGCGGGCGGCAGCGGCAGCGGGTGAATATGGCGCAGCCCCAGCCGCCGCAGGTGTTCGCGGATGTGGGCGCGGGCGATATCGGGGGTGTTGTTCGTCCGGCTCAGGTGGGCAAGCCAGAGCCAGCGCGGGCCATCGTCCAATACCTGCGTGAGCGCCTGGCCTGTCTGCTCATTCGAGAGGTGGCCAGTGGGGCCGAGAATCCGCTGCTTCAGATGCCAGGGATACGGGCCGTTGACGAGCCGGTCGTGGTCGTGATTGGACTCGATGATGAGCACGTGCGCCGAGCGCATCGCTTCGAGCATGGCGCTGGTCACCATGCCGGTATCGGTCGCCACACAGACGCGCCAGGCGCTGGTGGAGAGCACATAGCCACAGGGGGCGATGGCGTCGTGGGAGATGGGGAAGCTCAGGATTTCCAGGCCGCCCCACGAGAGGATGCGCCCAACCGGCAGCTCGACCCGCTCCGGCGGCGTCGCGCCCGGCGCCCCGCCCAGCATCCCGCGCTCTGGCTGCGCAAATAACACATCCAGGGTGCGCGGATCGGCGATCACTGGGATGCCAAAGCGGCGGGCGAACGCGCGCGCGCCACCCGCATGATCCGCATGCTCGTGCGTGAGCAAGATCGCGCTGATGTCCTCAGGCGCGACGTTCGCCTGCTGTAGACGGCTTATCAGGGTCTTGGGCGCGAAGCCATCATCCACCAGAACCGTCGTTGCGCCGTTCCGCACCAGTATGGCGTTGCCGCTACTCCCGCTGCCCAGTGAGACGACCCGCACGACACACCGCTCTTTCGCCGGATTCTCCCGGACACCGCGCCCAAAACGAACACCATCGCGGAGACAGACGTCCCCAATACGCTGCTGCGCCTATCGTATCCCGGTCGTTGCGGGAACGCAAGTTCCTGGGAGTATGCCTCCCATCCTGCCCCTTAGCCCCGCCGTGTGAGATAGACCGCCATCCAGGCGTCGGTGGCGCGCGACTGGCCCAGCGCCGTGTGCAGCGCATAGCGGGTGGCGTCCATCAGGTGGTCGTTTTGCTTCATGGGCAGCTCGGAGACCTCGCCCCGGACCTCACCCCCGGCCCCTCTCCTACGAGGAGAGGGGAGCCAGATGTGCCCGCAAGTGGGTCGGGGGGATACTGGTACATGCCGTATTCGGCGATGGTGTGGACACAGCGCGGCGCGACCGTAGAGGCCACGGGTGCCGTCTCCCCTGCGGCCCAACAGGCGCGTGATGGTCTGGATGCCGGGGCGCACCGCGTCCTCGGCGGGCAGCGCGCGGCACGGGAGACCCGCCTGGAGCAGCGCCGTCTGCAACGCGGCGATATGCTCCGGCTCGTCGGGGCCACAGTACCACGTCGCGACGCCGTAGCGCTGGCGTCAGATCGACCAACGCGGGCACGACGACGGCATCGAGCGGGGCGCGCCGCTGGTAATACTCGTCCAGTTGCCAGGCGCGGTCGTCGCCATCCAGGCCGAAGACACACGGCGGCGGTGGGGTTGGTGTAGCCCCAGTCTACCCCGCCGATGATGCGGGCGAAGCGCTGATCTGGCGCTGGCTCGTGGAGGTGGCCATCGGTCAGGTCGGCGGCGAAGGCGTAGACCAGCCCCTCAAAGGCGGTGAAGAGGCCGAGCACCTCCTGGTCGTAGAGCGCGCCGGAGAGGCCGATGTCCTCGATGTAGTCGGGCGGCAGGTTGGCGGCGTTGGCGCTGGTGGCGGCGCGGTAGAGCGCGTGGGCGGGACGCGGGGTCAGCTCGAAGTCGCGGGCGAAGCCGTCGCGGCCCTTGGGCGTGCCGGTGGCCCAGCCCGCCGTCGCGTAGCCCCGCTGGCGGAGCCGCGCCTTCAAGATTTGCCAGGCGTAGTAGCCACAGAGCGGCGCCTCATCCAGCCAGAACCAGGCGAGGTTGAGGCCACGCAAGCGGTCGGGGGCGTCGAGCGAGCGAAAGAGAATCTCGCTGCCGTTGTCGAGCGTGAGATGGCCCTCGACTTTGTGGAAGGTGTACTTCATCTCTTCGGGCAAGAGTGAGAAGAAGGTGCGCTGGGTGGCGTCGCGCAGCATGGGATAGGTGGGCGCGCCGATGAGGCCGAGCGAGCCGGGGTGGTCGAGCGCGCGGGTGAGGGCGCGTAAGGCCCCCGCCGTGGTCTTGCCCGCGCCGACGCCGCCGACGTAGAAGCTGAACCGCGCCTCGGTAGCGCAGAAACGCCTGCTGCGCGGGGTTGAGCGCCCACCCGGCCAGGATGGCGGCGGATGAGGTTGTGATGGCGGCGTTGGATGCTGGGTCAGGTGTATTTCTTGGCATGGGTGTTTCTCCTTGTGAGGCCGAACCTCTCCCGGCCTATCGGCCACCCTCCCCTACGAGGGGAGGGACCAGGCGACCAATGTGGCCATCTGGCGTAGCATAATGGACTCCCCTCGTATGTTCAAAATCGTGTACGCTGAACAGGACAACTAGTCATAGTGGTGCGATAGACCGATTCCCCTGAGGTCGTGCCCTCGGTCCAGGGCACAGGCCGGAGGAGAGCGCAGGTCGTCGCACCACCTCCGGCGGAGAATCCGAACAGTTGCCCGGGCCATCACGCAGGGTCCAGACCCGCCAGGGCCAGACCCGTGGAGCGAGCCCGCATCCTGCAAGGCCGGATCACACGCCATCGCGGTGTTGTATGAGGGAAGTGGACGAAGGGAGAGCGACCATGAGGGAAGAACTGGCGGCGAGCAGGGAACCGCGTCGTGTTGGGTCGGCATCGATGTCGCCAAAGCGTGGCTGGATGTGGCCGTGCGCCCCAGCGGCGCGGCGTGGCGCGTGGCCAACGCCGAGGGGAGATGGCCGCGCTGGTCGAGCGCCTGCGCGCCCTGGCGCCGCAGGAGATCGTGCTGGAAGCGACCGGGGGCTACGAGCGGCTGGCGGTGGCGGCCGTGGCGGCGGCGGCGTTGCCGGTCGCGTGGTCAATCCGCGCCAGGTGCGCGCCTTCGCCCAGGCCACCGGACGCTTGGCCAAGACCGACCGGCTGGACGCCGCAGTGCTGGCCCATTTTGGCGAAGCGGTCCGCCCCACGTCCCGCCCCGTCCCGGAAGCCACGACCCAGGAGTTGCGCGCGCTGGTGGAACGGCGCGCCCAGCTGGTCGGCATGATGACCGCCGAGAAAAATCGGCGTCAGCAGGCCGTGGAAAGCGTCCGCCCCCTCATTCAAGAACACATCACCTGGCTCGAACAGGCGCTGGAGCAACTCACCCACGAGCTGGACAGATGTTGCACCGCAGCCCGCTGTGGCGCGAGCGCGAGGACTTGCTGCGCAGTGTCCCCGGCGTCGGACCGGTGCTGGCCCTCACGCTGCTCGCCGACCTGCCCGAACTCGCGACGCTGGCGCCCAAGCAACTCGCCGCGCTGGTCGGCGTCGCTCCGCTCAACCGCGATAGTGGCGCGCATACCGGCAAGCGCCTGATCTGGGGCGGCGGGCACGGTGCGCTCGGCGCTCTATATGGCGACCTTGAGCGCGATACGCTACAACTCCGTGCTCGCGGCGTTCTGGACCCGCCTGCGGGAGCGCGGCAAACCCACGAAGGTGGCGTTGGTGGCCTGCATGCATAAGCTGCTCACCCTTCTTCAGCGATCCTCAAGCACCAGACCCCTTGGCAACCCGTGCTAGCCGCTTGAATTCAACACAGTTGCTCTCCTCGTAGGAGAGGGGCTGGGGGTGAGGTTCGGGCGGCGACGAACCCCTCCCTTTTAAGGGGAGAGAGCGGCGCCCGACACGTGCTACAATGAACCAGCGACCAGCATTGCCGCTGGACCACGACACGAGCGTATAACGTGTAGCGAGGAGGGGCGTCTTATGGCAGCCACGACAACAATTGCGCGTCTTCGTCAGCCACAGCCACGAGGACGACGCCTTCTGCCGCGCCGATCGTGGCGGCGCTGCGCGACGCGGGCGCCGATGTCTGGTACGACGAGCACAACCTGGGTCAGCGGCCAGTTGATGTCGGTCATCCAGCGCGAGTTGGCCACGCGGCCGATCTTCGTCCTCATCCTCACGCAAAGCCGCCTTCGCCTCGCGCTGGGTCAAGCGCGAGACCGACCTGGGCGTATGAGACTGACCGACCGCGACCCCTCGCGCGTGATCCTGCCCGTGACCGCTGGGCCTATCGAGCGCGACGACTTTAGCGCCGCAGAACGAGCTGGCTCTTCCTGCTACGACTTCAAGCGCGTCGAGGCCCCCGGCTTCGCGCCCTACCCCGTGGCGGAGGCGGCCCACCGCCTGCTGCGCGCCCTGGCGCTGACCCCGGCGGGCGAGGCTCCCGCCCCCGTCGCCCCGCAACCCACCGAGAGCGTCGACGACCTGCTGACGCGCGGCAAGGCGCTGAACGCGCAGAAGCAATACGCCGAGGCGCTGCCCCTCTTCGAGCGCGCCACCCAACTCGCCCCCGGCTCGTTCGACGCCTGGGCCAACCTGGGACTTGCGCTCAACGAATCGGGCGCTGCAGAGGCGCTGGCGCATGACCGGCGCTCGCTCGACGAAAGCAGCTGGGTCTGGACAACAAGGGCCGCCTAACGATCGAACGCTACGCGGAGGCGCTGGCCGCCTATGACCGTGCGCTGGCGCTCGACCCCAACCACGCCACCGCCTGGAACAACAAGGGCGCCGCGCTCAACGGCCTGAAACGCTACGAGGAGGCGCTGGTCGCCTATGACCGGGCGCTGGCTCTCGACCCCAACTACGCCGATCGCCTGGTACAACAAGGGCAACGCGCTCGACGGCCTCAAACGCTACGAGGAGGCGCTGGCCGCCTATGACCGGGCGCTGGCTCTCGACCCGAACTTCGCCGACGGCCTGGAGCAACAAGGGCGCCGCGCTCGACGACCTCAAGCGCTACGAGGAGGCGCTGGTCGCCTATGACCGGGCGCTGGCCCTCGACCCGAAATATCGCCGAACGCCTGGAACAACAAGGGCGATCGTCCTGCGCAGGTTGGGGCGCACCGCCGAGGCCGAGGCGGCGGCGAAACGGGCCAAAGAGTTGGGCGTGGACGGGGTAGGCGGCGGGCGACGCGCCCTCTCCCCCGGCCCCTCCCCTAAAAGGGAGGGGAGCCAGAGGCAGAGGCAGAGCCAGCAACTGGCGCCAGATGGCCACGCTGGTCGCCTGATCCCTCCCCTCGTAGGGGAGGGTGGCCGAAGGCCGGGAGAGGTTCGCGCCACGCCACCGCCCGCTCCTCATCATCGCGCTCATTCCCGCCCCTCCTGCCCGTCCTGCGGTCCATCGTCATCCTCGTCTTCCCCGTCGGGCTGCGCATTCCAGCAATCCAGGCAGCGGCGCCGCCCGTGCAGGTTACGGTGACTCCCCGTAGCGGTGCGGCCCGCCTGTGAAGTAACAGACCGCAGACGAAGGGTTACCGGCGTGGCCAGAGTGGGCCAACTGCTGCGAGAGGGCGGCTCTTGCACGGGCCCGTGTGCGGATCTGGGGGCGTCCCCCTCGCCAAGAGGCTCATCTGCGCCAAGAGGCTCATATCTTCAGGGTGTGCTTCGTGGGAGGGCTGAGCATCTCCAGCGCATCACTTCTTCGCTCGAGAGCCTCCATCTCATCATCCTGCCCGTTCGCTGGGAGGCCTCCACTGTCGGGCCGATACCAGATCCCTAACCGCCCGCGTAGCTCTCCTTCTTCGCGAGAATGCCGAGCTTGAGGCGTGCGCTCCTGAATGTAGCCCAGTCACGCCATGCGCCTCGATCATCCGTTCGGGCTGCGGCTCAGCCTGCGCCAGCGCTTCGGAGAGAAACGTCGCAGCGCGACCAGCCGCACGCCCAGTCTCGCTCGGGCTGGCCTCCTCTCCCACGAGCAGCGCCCGCGCATCGTGCGGACTCTCCCCCTCCCACTGGATGATGGGCGCGCCACTGGCGGAGGGAATCACCCGATACGCCAGCGAGGCAGGTGGCATCCCCAGGTTGTTCTTGGTGCTGGCCACCACCCGCCGCTCGGCGTCGTCTGGGTCGCGACCCACCAGCAGCCCAGAGCGCGCCGCCCCGATGATGCCAATGGAACCGCCGCCCCGGTAGACCGCATGCCCCCCACCACCCTTATTCAAATGGCGAATGAGGAAGAAGGCGGCCCCGGTACGCTCCGCCAGCCGGGCCAGTGGCGCCAGCACCGCGCGTACATCCTGATCGCGGAAGGAATTGGTCTGGCTATCAAGATAGGCCATGAAGGGGTCGAAGATGACCAGTTTGGCCTCCACCCGCGCGATGGCCCGTTCGATCAGCGCCAGATCGCGAAAGGTCGGCTGATGCTCGCTGGAAACGCCATCCAGCGCGGTGATCGCTACGGTCGTCACCACCAGCAGTCGGTTCGGGTCGCCACCCGCCGCTCCAGCCGGGGACGCAGCGTATCGGCGGGGTCATCTTCGGCGGTGAAGTAGACGACGCCCGCCGGGCCAATCGCCGCGCTGCCATCGGGCATCTCCCGCCCCGTGGTGATACGCGCCGCCAGGTCGAGCGCGAGCAGCGTCTTGCCGTGGCCGGGGTCGCCGTCACAGATGGCCAGCTTGCCCAGGTAGAGCCGCCCACCCCACAGGGGCCGGGCTGGCGTCGGCGTCGACCGCGCCGAGCAGTTGGCCGATCTGGCCGATCTCCCCAAGATGGCCACCGCCCGCGAAGGGGGTCACGTCAGATAACTGGCCCCCTTCGGCAAACTGGCCCCCTTCGGCGACGTAGGCGCTACCAAGTCCACCCAATTCCCCCGCTGCGCCCCGTCCGCCGCCAGACCCGTCAGGCTCACGCAATCCCAGCCAGACGACCAGCCGCGCCACGATGCGCACGCCATCGGCGCCATGACCCGAGAGCCGCGCCGCCAACGAGCGCCCGCCCGTCACGTGGGCGCCCTCCGCCAGCTTGCGCGCCGTCCCCCGCGCCTTGCCCCGCTGCCGCCATTCCTCATCCCCCGCGATCTTCGCCGCCAGCCGCGTGAAGTCGTCCACCTCGTCCTCAGCCCAGCCGCCCCGCAGCAGCAGCCCGGCGAGGTCTTTGGCCGCCTCGTCGCGCTCGCCCACCGCTGGCCAATGCCGCGCCAGCAGGGCCACCGCCGCCACCTTCGCCACCGCGCGCGTCAACTCCGGCACAGTGACCTCGCCCTGCAACTTGCGTATCCGATCCGGGTCGCTCTCTTATCGCATGCTCCCCTCCCAGCGCGCGAGTTCGCCGCTGGGGTGGATCGAGGGCGGCGCGAGCGTCTGGCAGCCCGTCGAGCGCAGTTCGATCAGCATGGAACGATGTTCGGCCTGCCGGCCATCTGACGCCTCTGGCTCTGGCTCCTCCTCGCCTCTGTGGGAAGGGCTGGGAGTGAGGCGGCCGTCACATCCCCGAACTTCGCCGTCGCCAGGAGCGTCTTGCCCAACCACTCGACCTTATACCAATAGTGGCTGGCCGGGCTGCTCAACCGCCCTGAAATCATGCCCGTTGGCGGCAGTAGCTCCGCCGCCGCCGCCCGCGCCTCGGGCGCGTCGCAGTCCACATCCACCAGTCCGCCGCTCGGCTCCCCCGTCAGGATGCCGATATTGTGCGGGATGTCGGGAACGCCCCGCCAAACCATCGTGGCAGGTCGCTCTCTTTCAGCCGCAACTGCTGCCACCCGCTGAGGGTCACGCCCTTCTCGCGGGGCCGCACCGGAACCACCCGCCACCCGCGCTGGGTATACATCCGCGCCGCCGCCAGCATCGGCGTCTCCTCATCCTCCCCATGTCCTCCACCCGTTGTCGTCCTCATCGTCCCCATCGTCTTCCTCCTCCAAACCCTCTCCCCTAAAAGGGAGGGGAGCCAGAATGAGACGCGCCCACCGCGCGCCACGAAGCCACAAAAAAACGGCGCCCCACCATCCCGCCTGCGCATGGCGTGAAACCATGCGCACAACGAGATAGCGTGGCGCCGTATTCGGGCTCACCAGCTATTCAACGATAGCTATCACTATAGAACGTATATTCTAATTTTGCAAGGGCAATTCCCGCCACCTCACGACACGACTGTTGAACTCTGGTTCCCTCCCTTTGAGGGCAGGCGGCTAGAGGGCTTACAAGGGTAGGTTTTTCGCCTGGCGGAGAGGCGCGGGCTGTTAAAACCGCGCCTGAAGGGCCTACCACCAAGTCCGCCTGCGCGGACTGCCCAGACCCTGCCTGGCGTCGTGGCCTGCTGGTCCCAAAACCTACCCTTGTAAGGCTTGGGGGGGTAAGGGTAGCACGCGCGGGGAAAGCGCTTCACGAGTTGGCGGTGAGCGCGGCGCCGAGCAGCGTCGCGGCGTTGGCGCCGAGGGCAAGCGCAAGGTCGGCGTCGCTCAGCCCCGAGGCGCGGGCGTAGTCGAGCATGCGCCGCTGGCCCAGCAAGGGGAAATCGCTGGCCCAGAGCATCTTCTCTGGCCCGGCGATGCGGGCGACGATGGCGAATATCTCTGGTCGGTAGAGATAGAGCGAGGCGGCGGAATCATACCAGACATTCGCTGCGGCGCGATGAACCTCTGGCATCAGCTCATAAAATGGGTAGCCACCGCCCCAATGCGACGCGACGATACGCAGATCAGGGAACGCCGCGATGAACGCCTGCAATTCGGCGGGGGTCACGTCGCCCTTCCCGGCGTAGTGGTGGCCGATTGGCTCGCTCGTATGGGTCAGCACGAACAGGTTGTGGGCGCGCGCCACCTCGGCCAGCGGCTCGAACAGCGTGCTATCGCTCAGGCGGTAGCCCTGGCCGTGGGGCATCAACTCGCCGATGCCAGGCATACCTGCGTGGGCGCAGCGTTCCACCTCGGCCACGGCGCGCCCGCCCGCCAGTGGCTGCGCCGCCGCCAGCCCCACCACGCGCCCTGGATGCCGCCGCATCACCTCGATCACATAGCTGTTGCAGTCCTCGATCAGCCCCGGATCGCTCCAGCCGAAGGGAAACGTCACCGAGCAATCGATCCCATCGGCATCCATCGACGCCAGCAGATCGGCGCCGTCGGCCATGCGGGCGCGCGGATTGCCATAGAGTTCGGCGAACCAGGGATCGCGCGCCGCAAAACGGTCCCGCGCGGCGATGATCTCCGGGGGAAAGATGTGGGTATGGAAATCAACAATCATGAGCGGTGGCTCCTGCTATACGGTTGCGGAGGGTGGGCTGGGTTGATGACTTGGAAGCCCTCCATCGGAGCAATCGCCGACAAGCGCGCGTCAGCGGTGACGAAGAGCAGCTCATCAGGCAATCCACGTGCTGTGGCGATGGCACAGGCGAGCTGGATAGCGTCGAGGCTTCGCAAAGGGTATGGCCGCATCTCCCAATACTTGGTACACAGGGCAGCCGCCATCGATAGGATGGCTGGCGAGACAGAGACGAGGAGATACACTGGGAACGCACGACCAGGATCGCTCAAGGCGAGGTGGCGCTCGAATGTGTTCTGCATAGCGTCGATAGACGAGGGATGTAGCTCTGCGTTGCGTCCCAGTCGCCGGAGTGCGGCCACCACCTCAATCTCGGCGAGTTGCGAAAGGTAGATGGGCGGATGGTTCCGTGGCTCGCATATCCCCTGTACCCACGCCGTCCCTGGCTCACGATGGTAGCGTTTGACGATAGCGCTGCTGTCGAAGAAGTAGCTCAGCGCACTGCGTTGCGCTCACTCGCCCCGGTCCTCGTCTACCGCGTCCGCCGCTGTATACCCCGCTGTATACGACTGGGACTTCCCCGCGTTCTGACGCCGCCGGTCGATTTCGTCCCACACCAGTGCGAGTCTCTGCGAATCCTCGACCAGTTCAGCGTATTCCTCGTCTGGATAGGGCTGGCGCATCTCACCGATGTGCGGGTTGAACCTGCGCACCTCTGCCGCAGCCTGCGCCACCAGCGCATCCCACGCTGCGTCATGCTTCCGATTGACTGCCATGTGTCGTCTCCCTCCAGTCGTGATGCGGCCTGAGTGCGAGTGTATCACACGATGGCGTCCGCTGTCATCGCTGTCAGCAACATCGCTCTATTCTGATGACGGTGGTTGGGTGTAGTTGGCGTTATTTCCAAGTAGGCAACTATGGTATACTGGCGCCAGCCGCCTGCGCCTGGTATCCGTGAACATCAGAACCGAGTCCGGTTTCATGATGTACAATAGATGCTGAGGCGCTCATGTTTAGCCGCGAGTACCGCAGTGATACAGGCGCGCTACCCGGAGCGCGGGCCGACGGCATGGCCTGCGAGAGCAACCGGAACCGGATTCCGAAAGGAGCCTGAGACGTGGATCCTGTGAAGACTATCCATGGCGCATCCCACGGATGGCAGACTGCCGAGCAGCCTGCGCTGGGCGACGACCCCGAACTCCTCGACAGTGATGAGCTGCTGGAGGAGTTGTGCGAGGCAACGATTGTCCGGCTCGATTCCTCGGCGCTAGAGGCATTGTTCCAGAAGGCGCGCGCCTGATAGGCTGAGCAGTGTTTCTGGTGTTTCGCCGCCCTGTGTCTCGCCTGCGCGCTCGCGCTCCGCAGACCCAGAAAGCGAAAGGTGATACGGTTTCGATGGAAGTAATCAAAGTCACACCACGCGGGTACTGCTATGGCGTGGTAGATGCGATGGAAATTGCCCGTAAGGCGGCCAGGGATCCCTCTCTGCCGCGTCCGATACATATTATTGGCCTCATCGTTCACAACCGATTTGCTGTAGAGGACCTCAATCGGCTGGGTATCGTCACCCTGGACGGCCCCAATCGCGTCGCGATTCTCGATCAGGTCGCTGCGGGAACCGTCATCTTCACCGCGCATGGTGTCTCACCCCGTGTGAAAGACCGCGCCCGTGAGCGTGGCCTGCATATCATCGACGCGACCTGCCCCGATGTGACCAAGACGCATGATCTCGTCATGGAGTTTGCGGCGCGTGGCTACCAGATTCTCTACATCGGCAAGAAAGGCCACCCGGAACCAGAAGGGGTTGTGGGCGAGGCGCCCGATGCGGTCTATCTGGTCGAGAACGAGGCAGACCTCGATACGCTGCCCGAACGCACTCTGCGGGCCGAGAAGCTGATGGTGACCACCCAGACGACCCTCAGCCAGTGGGATACCCTGCGCCTGGTCGAGGCGATTCGCAGGCGGTTCCCACACGCCGAGGTCTACAACGAGATTTGCAAGGCCACCCAGGATCGACAGGAAGCGGTCGCACGTATGGCGCGTGGGACTGATTTGACGATTGTCGTCGGTGATCCCCGCAGCAATAACACGAACAGGCTCGTCCAGGTGGCTGAGGAACTGGCTGAAAGCCCCGCGATTCGCATCGAGTCGCTGGCCGACCTCCCGCCGGGAATTTTGGAAGGGAAGAAGCGCGTGGCCGTGACCGCTGGCGCATCCACCCCCAGCCAAATCGCTCGCGAAGTCATTCAATTCGTCCAGAGCTATGGCATTTCCACCCGTGTGCTGCCGACGTTTGAGGGAGAGGAGCAACCACCCCAGACCGCCGCGAACGAAACTGTACCCGCAATGAGGGATGACGCCTAGGACCTAGCCAGTAGCGCTGGCGCCTCATTCCTCATGCGAGCCGTTCATGAGGGGACATTGTTCTCAAAAATGCGGCTTGTTTGTTTGGAAGGGCGCCGGTTCTCGCTTGACGTCATCCCGACGTTATATGGAGGAATGGAAGCGTTCGTCAACTGGTGTGATCTGCCTGTAACGTGTGCGTATCGGTAGCGCCGAGCGCAGGAAGACAGGGAGATGCACGGTGAGCGCTTTCGGAGGGATCGGCACTATGAAAAGCCTGAGCGTAATTCTCGTCGATGAACCACTCAGTTCCCTGCGCGAGCTGGCGGGATGGTGGGGCGCCGAACCGCTTGCCACCGATACCGCTGAAGCGCGTCAGAAACTCGAACGCGCGATGCGCGATACGATTGCCGCGCGGTTCGTGTGGGAGCATCTCAACGAGGATGAGCGTCGTGTCCTCTTCGCCGTCGCTGGACCATCCGCGCGTAACTGGTGTCTGGTCGATAGCATCGCTGATCGGGGGCGCCTCGATGCCTGTGAGGCGCGGGTGATTCTTGATCGCCTGGTCGCGCATCATCTCGTCTTTCTCGAAATGGCGAAGGTGCAGGGCACGGAGTTGATCGGCCAGCGCGTGACGTTCTACGGCTACTCTGTGCCGCGCAATACGCAGGCGGTCATCGAAGAGCGACTGATCGCCTATGTGCCAACCGAGTTGGTGACCAGCCTCTATGCCAGCGGACGCGAGCTATTCATTTCCCATGCTGATCGCTCCGACAAAACCATGGACGAGTTACTCATGCCCTATCGTCAGGGCGACCTCGACCAGATCGGGCGCCGTTTCGGGCTGAGTGTGCAGGCGTATTATTCGCGCAATGAGGTGCGCGCCGCGATGTCTGAAAACCTGACGCAGGCTGAGGCGGTCCGCTATGCGTTGGCGCGGGTGGATGCGCGTCTGCAAACGACCTATGACTGGCTGCGCGACCGTGGCGGTCGGGCTACCGTCAACGCGTTACGGGCGCACCTGCACGTGAGTGAATGGGAGCTGTCCACCCTCATCCATGCGTTCGAGGAGTATGCGCTGGCGTTCGATACGTTCAGCGAGGGCGAGCGTATCCTCTTCATCCCGAAAGAGACGCTGGCGAATCTGCGCCGCGCCGATGGACGCCCACATGCCGCCGTCGGACTTCAGGAGGCGGAGCTTCCAGGCTCGGTGCGACCCGCCGATACCACTTTCCTCTGGGATGTTTCGGTGCTGGTAGCGGCTGCGTATGCGCAGGACATTGAGCTGACCCGCTCTGGGACATTGCCGAAGCGGTCGGCCCAGCGCCTGACGCCGATGTTGCTGGGCGAGCGGGCGCAACGGAGCGAACGCGAGGCGCTCGATTATGTGGAACTGCTCAAGCAACAGGCGCATGATCTCGGCCTCGTTGTCGCGGCGCCATCAACCGCACGGCAGCGCAGTCGGCTCACACCGGGCGACAAACTCGATTCCTGGGCGCGACACGACCTCGTCATGCAGGTACGCAGGCTGTTCCGGCGCTGGCCCACCGACCGCTGGTGGACCGATATGCCCGGCGCTGGCTACCATGACTTTCATTCGTTCTATATCGAGGTTCCGCTGGCCCGTGAGATGGTGACACGTCTGCTCAAGCGTTGCCAGACTGGCGTGTGGTACTCGCTCGACTCATTCCGGGCAACGTTACAGAACGATGACCCGTATGTGCTGCGTCCGTCACAGCGCTGCGCGGGCGAGGCTGGCTTCAAGCTGGCCGAGGAGTTACGCGAACACTGGGACGCCACCGACGGCGAGATTATCACCGGGATGTTTCGCTCCACGCTGTATGACCTGGGCATGGTGGCGCTTGGCTACCAGCGGGAGGTTGTTCCGGCGGCGAGTGAACTGGTCAACCCTGACAGTTTCATGCTGACCGAGCTAGGCGCGGAGGTACTCTCAGGCGAACAGAGCGCCAGCCAGATGTTCTCGCCGCGGGCGCTGGTGGTTCAGCCGAACTTCCAGGTGCTGCTGATGGAGCCGTACATGCCAGCAATCTACTGGCTGATGCGTTTCGCGTCGCTCGATCAAATGGGGCGTGTCAGCCGCTTCACACTCACGCGTGAGGCGCTACAGCGTGGGATGGATGATGGTACGTCGATTGAAGATGCGTTGCGCTTCCTCCAGACCCATAGTCAGAAATCGCTGCCACAGAACGTCATTTACACCCTGCGCGACTGGGCGCGTCAGAGTCGCGAGGCTCCGCTGCCTCGGATTACACTGCTCGAAGTAAACGACGAGGCGCTGGCGGGCGAACTCGTGACCTCGCCCAAGCTACGCGCCTATCGGCTGCGGCGGGTTGGCCCAAAGTCCGTCGCGGTGCCGCCTGAGACGAGCCTGGGCGATCTCCATCGGGCGCTGAAGCGGCTGGGGTATGCGCAGAAGTTGCGGAGCGGCTTTGAGGATCTGGTGGCGGCCACGTTGCCGTCACGCCGCCGCTCGCGTCGATCCGACACAGCAACCGCGCAGGGAGCCTAAGACACCTGAGGCGTCGCCAGCGCTCTTGAAACGCGTTGGCACGCCTTTCGCGAAGAGAGACCGGGATGGATGTGCGCCATTCCGGTCTTTTCGCTGTCCTGGCAACCGTTGGCGCCTGCCTGTGCGCCCCTGGGAGTTCTCCGTGTTGCGTGTCGTCCTCGGTTCGCTGATATTCGTCGCGACGCTGGCCCTCATCATGATTCGCCCGTTTCGACTGACCGAGGCTGTCATCGCGGCGAGCGGCGGCCTGCTCATGCTGATCTGCGGGATCGTCGCCCCCAGTGACGCTGTCGGTGTCATTCTGGGGCAGTGGAATATCTACGGCTTCTTTCTCGGCCTGATGATTATCTCCGCGATTGCCGATGCCGCCGGAATCTTCGACGTTCTCGCCTATCAGGCTGCCCGGTGGGCTGGTGGCAGAAGCCTTCGTCTCTACCTCGCCGTCTTCGCCGTTGGCGCGCTTATCACCGCCTTCCTCTCGAATGACGCGACCGCGCTCATCCTGACGCCCGTGGTCTATGCCCTGGTGACACGTCTGCGGCTTGCGGTGCTGCCGTTTATGTTCGCCTGTACGTTCATCGCCGATACCGCCTCATTCCTGCTGCCTGTCAGCAATCCCATCAACATTCTGGTGCTCAACACCTTTGGCGGCGACCTCGGCACGTTTCTGCGTTACCTCGCACTGCCCGCGCTCGTCTGCATTGCGCTCAACATCGGCCTATTTACGCTGATCTTTCGCCGTAGCCTGATGGAGCGCTATGACGTCAGCGCGGTCGCTGCGCCAGTGGTTGACCGTGGCTTCTTGCGCGCGGTAGCAGTGGGGCTGCTGGTCATCGCGCTGGGCTATGTGATTGGGTCGGTGGTGGGCGCGCCGCTTTCGCTGGTGGCCCTTGGCGGAAGTCTGCTGCTCATGGGGTGCGCCGCCTGGTCAAAGCAATGGCAGTGGGCGCGCTGGCGCCGTGATATCTCGTGGTCGCTGTTTGTCTTTGTCAGCGGGATGTTTCTGCTGGTGCGCGGGATCGAAAATCTCGGCCTGACGACGGCGTTTGGCCAGGTGTTGCTGCATCTGGCGGGCACGAGCCAACTGCGCGCGGTGGCGTTGGTCGCGGGTGGCACAGCGTTGGGAGCCAACCTGATCAACAATGTGCCTATGGCGCTGGTCATGATTTCCACAGTTCATGGTGTCCAGGTGTCATCATCAACCCAGACGGGGATGGTATTCGCCATTATCCTTGGCGCGGATCTCGGCCCCAATCTGACGACCGTTGGCTCGCTGGCGACGATTCTCTGGCTGCTGATTCTGCGGCGCAAAGGGCTTGAAATCTCGACACGCGAATATCTCAAACTGGGGTTGGCGGTTGTGCCGGTGATGGTTGGGCTGGGTGTGTTGTTGATCTGGCTGCGGCTGTAAGCCCCAAGTTGTAGCTGCCGTAAGGAGGGTATAACACATGCGTCTGCTCTGCGCAGTGGGACAACGTGATGGCGCGCTGGTGGTTCGTGAGGCGCTGGCCTGTATGGGTGGCGGCGTCGATCTGATACTGCTGCATGTGGTCGATGATCGACCGCGCCGCGATGTCGAGGCTTTCAGAGGCCCGCTGTGGCGAATGGCGCCAGAGCGGCGGCAGGCGATTGACGCGGCGGAGGAATCGGCGGGACGCGCCGCGCTGGCCGAGGCGGAGGCAGCCGCTCGTAATGCGGGAGCACAGGTGACGTCTATCACGACACGGCTGGAGCGCGGCAAGCCAGAGCAGGTCATCGTCGCTCTAGCGCGCGCGCTACGTGCGAACCTGATCGCGCTGCGCCCGCGTGAGCGCCCCGATGGGTTCCCGCATATCGGCCCGCCGTCTGTCGGCCACACAGCGCGATTTGTCGTCGATCACGCGCCGTGCGCTGTATTGCTGCTACGCGCCACGTCACGTGCCACTGATACCGGGCTGGAGCAGTATAGCACGATGTTTTGTAGGCATTGTACGCCTGATGACGGTGGTTGGGTGTAGTTGACGTTATTTCCAAGTAGCCGACTATGGTATACTGGCGCCAGCCGCCTGCGCCTGGTATCCGTGAACATCAGAACCGAGTCCGGTTTCATGATGTACAATAGATGCTGAGGCGCTCATGTTTAGGTGCGAGTACCGCAGTGATACAGGCGCGCTCACCGAGCGCGGGCCGACGGCATGGCCCGCGAGAGCAACCGGAACCGGATTCCGAAAGGAGCCTGATACGTGGATCCTGTGAAGACTATCCATGGCGCATCCCACGGATGGCAGACTGCCGAGCAGCCTGCGCTGGGCGACGACCCCGAACTCCTCGACGGTGATGAGCTGCTGGAGGAGTTGTGCGAGGCAACGATTGTCCGGCTCGATTCCTCGGCGCTAGAGGCATTGTTCCAGAAGGCGCGCGCCTGATAGGCTAACAGTGTTTCTGGTGTTTCGCCGCCCTGTGTCTCGTCTGCGCACTCGCGCTCCGCAGACCCAGAAAGCGAAAGGTGATACGGTTTCGATGGAAGTAATCAAAGTCACACCACGCGGGTACTGCTATGGCGTGGTAGATGCGATGGAAATTGCCCGTAAGGCGGCCAGGGATCCCTCTCTGCCGCGTCCGATACATATTATTGGCCTCATCGTTCACAACCGATTTGCTGTAGAGGACCTCAATCGGCTGGGTATCGTCACCCTGGATGGCCCCAATCGCGTCGCGATTCTCGATCAGGTCGCTGCGGGAACCGTCATCTTCACCGCGCATGGTGTCTCACCCCGTGTGAAAGATCGCGCCCGTGAGCGTGGCCTGCATATCATCGACGCGACCTGCCCCGATGTGACCAAGACGCATGATCTCGTCATGGCGTTTGCGGCGCGTGGCTACCAGATTCTCTACATCGGCAAGAAAGGCCACCCGGAACCAGAAGGGGTTGTGGGCGAGGCGCCCGATGCGGTCTATCTGGTCGAGAACGAGGCAGACCTCGATACGCTGCCCGAACGCACCCTGCGGGCCGAGAAGCTGATGGTGACCACCCAGACGACCCTCAGCCAGTGGGATACCCTGCGCCTGGTCGAGGCGATTCGCAGGCGGTTTCCACACGCCGAGGTCTACAACGAGATTTGCAAGGCCACCCAGGATCGACAGGAAGCGGTCGCACGTATGGCGCGTGGGACTGATTTGACGATTGTCGTCGGTGATCCCCGCAGCAATAACACGAACAGGCTCGTCCAGGTGGCTGAGGAACTGGCTGAAAGCCCCGCGATTCGCATCGAGTCGCTGGCCGACCTCCCGCCGGGAATTTTGGAAGGGAAGAAGCGCGTGGCCGTGACCGCTGGCGCATCCACCCCCAGCCAAATCGCTCGCGAAGTCATTCAATTCGTCCAGAGCTATGGTATTTCCACCCGTGTGCTGCCGACGTTTGAGGGAGAGGAGCAACCACCCCAGACCGCCGAGAACGAAACGGTACCCGCTATGAGGGATGACGCCTAATCTAGTAGCGCTGGCGCCTCATTCCTCATGCGAGCCGTTCATGAGGGGACATTGTTCTCAAAAATGCGGCTTGTTTGTTTGGAAGGGCGCCGGTTCTCGCTTGACGTCATCCCGACGTTATATGGAGGAATGGAAGCGTTCGTCAACTGGTGTGATCTGCCTGTAACGTGTGCGTATCGGTAGCGCCGAGCGCAGGAAGACAGGTAGATGACGCGGTGAGCGCTTTCGGAGGGATCGGCACTATGAAAAGCCTGAGCGTAATTCTCGTCGATGAACCACTCAGTTCCCTGCGCGAGCTGGCGGGATGGTGGGGCGCCGAACCGCTTGCCACCGATACCGCTGAAGCGCGTCAGAAACTCGAACGCGCGATGCGCGATACGATTGCCGCGCGGTTCGTGTGGGAGCATCTCAACGAGGATGAGCGTCGTGTCCTCTTTGCCGTCGCTGGACCATCCGCGCGTAACTGGTGTCTGGTCGATAGCATCGCTGATCGTGGGCGCCTCGATGCCTGTGAGGCGCGGGTGATTCTTGATCGCCTGGTCGCGCAGCATCTCGTCTTTCTCGAAATGGCGAAGGTGCAGGGCACGGAGTTGATCGGCCAGCGCGTGACGTTCTACGGCTACTCTGTGCCGCGCAATACGCAGGCGGTCATCGAAGAGCGACTGATCGCCTATGTGCCGACCGAGTTGGTGACCAGCCTCTATGCCAGCGGACGCGAGCTATTCATTTCCCATGCTGATCGCTCCGACAAAACCATGGACGAGTTACTCATGCCCTATCGTCAGGGCGACCTCGACCAGATCGGGCGCCGTTTCGGGTTGAGTGTGCAGGCGTATTATTCGCGCAATGAGGTGCGCGCCGCGATGTCTGAAAACCTGACGCAGGCTGAGGCGGTCCGCTATGCGTTGGCGCGGGTGGATGCGCGCCTGCAAACGACCTATGACTGGCTGCGCGACCGTGGCGGTCGGGCTACCGTCAACGCGTTACGGGCGCACCTGCACGTGAGCGAATGGGAGCTGTCCACGCTCATCCATGCGCTTGAGGAGTATGCGCTGGCGTTCGATACGTTCAGCGAGGGCGAGCGTATCCTCTTCATCCCGAAAGAGACGCTGGCGAATCTGCGCCGCGCCGATGGGCGCCCACATGCCGCCGTCGGTCTTCAGGAGGCAGAGCTTCCAGGCTCGGTGCGACCCGCCGATACCGCTTTCCTCTGGGATGTATCGGTGCTGGTAGCCGCCGCGTATGCGCAGGACATCGAGCTGACCCGCTCTGGGACATTGCCGAAGCGGTCGGCCCAGCGCCTGACGCCGATGTTGCTGGGCGAGCGGGCGCAACGGAGCGAACGCGAGGCGCTCGACTATGTGGAACTGCTCAAGCAACAGGCGCATGATCTGGGCCTGGTTGTCGCGGCGCCATCGACCGCACGGCAGCGCAGTCGGCTCACACCGGGCGACAAACTCGATTCCTGGGCGCGACACGACCTCGTCATGCAGGTACGCAGGCTGTTCCGGCGCTGGCCCACCGACCGCTGGTGGACCGATATGCCCGGCGCTGGCTACCATGACTTTCATTCGTTCTATATCGAGGTTCCGCTTGGCCCGTGAGATGGTGACACGTCTGCTCAAGCGTTGCCAGACTGGCGTGTGGTACTCGCTCGACTCATTCCGGGCAACGTTACAGAACGATGACCCATATGTGCTGCGTCCGTCACAGCGCTGCGCGGGCGAGGCTGGCTTCAAGCTGGCCGAGGAGTTACGCGAACACTGGGACGCCACCGACGGCGAGATTATCACCGGGATGTTTCGCTCCACGCTGTATGACCTGGGCATGGTGGCGCTTGGCTACCAGCGGGAGGTTGTTCCGGCGGCGAGTGAGCTGGTCAATCCTGACAGTTTCATGCTGACCGAGCTAGGCGCGGAGGTGCTCTCCGGCGAGCAGAGCGCCAGCCAGATGTTCTCGCCGCGAGCGCTGGTGGTTCAGCCGAACTTCCAGGTGCTGCTGATGGAGCCGTACATGCCAGCAATCTACTGGCTGATGCGTTTCGCGTCGCTCGATCAAATGGGGCGCGTCAGCCGCTTTACCCTCACGCGTGAGGCGCTACAGCGTGGGATGGATGATGGCTCCTCGATTGAAGATGCGTTGCGCTTCCTCCAGACCCATAGTCAGAAATCGCTGCCACAGAACGTCATTTACACCCTGCGCGACTGGGCGCGTCAGAGTCGCGAGGCTCCGCTGCCCCGGATTACGCTGCTCGAAGTGAACGACGAGGCGCTGGCGGGCGAACTCGTGACCTCGCCCAAGCTGCGCGCCTATCGGCTGCGGCGTGTTGGCCCAAAGTCTGTCGCGGTGCCGCCTGAGACGAGCCTGGGCGATCTCCATCGGGCGCTGAAGCGGCTGGGGTATGCGCAGAAGTTGCGGAGCGGCTTTGAGGATCTGGTGGCGGCCACGTTGCCATCACGCCGCCGCTCGCGCCGATCCGACACAGCAACCGCGCAGGGAGCCTAAGACACCTGAGACGCCGCCAGCGCTCGTTACACGCGTTGGCACGCCTTTCGCGAAGAGAGACCGGGATGGATGTGCGCCATTCCGGTCTTTTCGCTGTCCTGGCAGCCGTTGGCGCCTGCCTGTGCGCCCCTGGGAGTTCTCCGTGTTGCGTGTCGTCCTCGGTTCGCTGATATTCGTCGCGACGCTGGCCCTCATCATGATTCGCCCGTTTCGACTGACCGAGGCTGTCATCGCGGCGGGCGGCGGCCTGCTCATGCTGATCTGCGGGATCGTTGCCCCCAGTGACGCTGTCGGTGTCATCGTGGGGCAGTGGAATATCTACGGCTTCTTTCTTGGCCTGATGATTATCTCCGCAATTGCCGATGCCGCCGGGATCTTCGACGTACTCGCCTATCAGGCTGCCCGCTGGGCTGGTGGCAGAAGCCTTCGTCTCTACCTCGCCGTCTTCGCCGTTGGCGCGCTTATCACCGCTTTCCTCTCGAATGACGCGACCGCGCTCATCCTGACGCCCGTGGTCTATGCCCTGGTGACACGTCTGCGGCTTGCGGTGCTGCCGTTTATGTTCGCCTGTACGTTCATCGCTGATACCGCCTCGTTCTTGCTGCCTGTGAGCAATCCCATCAACATTCTGGTGCTCAACACCTTTGGCGGCGACCTGGGCACGTTTCTGCGTTACCTCGCTCTGCCCGCGCTCGTCTGCATTGCGCTCAACATTGGCCTATTTACGCTGATCTTTCGTCGTAGCCTGATGGAGCGCTATGACGTTAGCGCGGTCGCTGCGCCAGTGGTTGACCGTGGCTTCTTGCGCGCGGTAGCAGTGGGGCTGCTGGTCATCGCGCTGGGCTATGTGATTGGGTCGGTGGTGGGCGCGCCGCTTTCGCTGGTGGCCCTTGGCGGAAGTCTGCTGCTCATGGGGTGCGCCGCCTGGTCAAAGCAATGGCAGTGGGCGCGCTGGCGCCGCGATATCTCGTGGTCGCTGTTTGTCTTCATCAGCGGGATGTTTCTGCTGGTGCGCGGGATCGAAAATCTCGGCCTGACGACGGCGTTTGGCCAGGTGTTGCTGCATCTGGCGGGCACGAGCCAACTGCGCGCGGTGGCGTTGGTCGCGGGTGGCACAGCGCTTGGCGCCAACCTGATCAACAATGTGCCTATGGCGCTGGTCATGATTTCCACGGTTCATGGTGTCCAGGTGTCATCATCAACCCAGACAGGGATGGTATTCGCCATTATCCTTGGCGCGGATCTCGGCCCCAATCTGACGACCGTTGGCTCGCTGGCGACGATTCTCTGGCTGCTGATTCTGCGGCGCAAAGGGCTTGAAATCTCGACGCGCGAATATCTCAAATTGGGACTGGCGGTCGTGCCCGTGATGGTTGGGCTGGGTGTGTTGTTGATCTGGCTGCGGCTGTAGGCCTCCAAGTTGTAGTGCCGTAAGGAGGATGTAACACATGCGTCTGCTCTGCGCAGTGGGACAACGCGATGGCGCGCTGGTGGTTCGTGAGGCGCTGGCCTGTGTGGGTGGCGGCATCGATCTGACGCTGCTGCATGTGGTCGATGATCGACCGCGCCGCGATGTCGAGGCTTTCAGCGGCCCACTACGGCGAATGGCGCCAGAGCGGCGGCGCGAAATTGATGCGGCGGAGGAATCGGCGGGTCGCGCCGCCCTGGCCGAGGCGGAGGCCGCTGCTCGTGACGCGGGCGCGCAGGTGACGTCCATCATGACACGGCTGGAGCGCGGCAAGCCAGAGCAGGTCATCGTCGCTCTGGCGCGTGAGGCTACGTGCCAACCTGATCGCGCTGCGTCCGCGAGAGCGCCCTGATGGGTTCCCGCATATCGGCCCGCCATCCGTCGGCCACACGGCGCGATTTGTCGTCGATCACGCGCCGTGCCCGGTCTTGCTGCTACGCGCCACGTTCACATGACGCGCTGCCGCTTCGATACCCAAGCCTGCTTTTCTCCGCCATGTCCGTGGTATAATCCTAGTTGGCAAGTCGGAATTACGTCGGCTCTGGCTGAGAGAGGCGGCGTGTTATACCCACAGGTCAATGGCGGCTGCGATAATGATCGTAGGCCGCGCACACTCGTGAGGATGCTGCTGGGAGAATATGCATGGCAGTTGAGATAAGCGCGGATATGGTCATTCACGAGGTCGTCTCGACCTATCCCCAGACCGTCAAGGTTTTTCAGGGGCACGGCCTGCCCTGCACCGCCTGCCAGATTGGCGCGCGGGAAAGCGTCGCGCAAGGGGCGCGCACGCATCGGCTGAATGTCGAGGCGCTGCTGAACGACCTGAACCGCGTCGCCAATGGCCAGGAGGCTGAGGGCATCAAGCCCGCGACGAAGGCGCCTGTTGGCCGCGGTATCCCGTTGCAGGTGGTCGGCGCGCCGCAGGATAGCAAGATTCGCCATATCGTGGCGGTTATGAGCGGCAAGGGCGGCGTCGGCAAGTCGTTGGTGACGGGCCTGCTCGCGGTCGCGCTGCAACGCCAGGGTCTGAAGGTTGGCATCCTCGATGGCGACATCACCGGGCCGAGCGTCGCCAAGGAGTTCGGCGTGCGCGGGCAGCCACACAAAACCGACGCTGGCATCGAGCCACTGCGCTCGGTGGGTGGCGTCAAAATCATGTCGATGAATATGTTCCTGCCCGATTCGACTGATCCGGTGGTCTGGCGTGGCCCGATGGTGTCGAGCGCGATACGCCAGTTCTACGGCGACGCCGACTGGGGGAATCTGGACTTCCTGCTGGTTGACCTGCCACCGGGCACGTCTGATGCGCCGATGACGGTCATGCAATCGCTGCCGGTGGATGGCGTCATCATCGTCTCCTCACCGCAGATGCTGGCGACCGAGATCGTCGTCAAGTGCATCAAGATGGTGCAGACATTGAAGGGGCGCATTCTCGGCGTCGTCGAGAACATGGCGTATCTCACGATGCCTGATGGCAGCCGCAACGAGCTTTTTGGCCCCAGCAACGGCAGCGACCTCGTCTATATGACCGGCGCGCCACTGTTGGCGCAAATCCCGATTGATCCAGAGATTGCGATGCTCTGTGACGCGGGCAAGATCGAGGACTATAACAGCGACTCGTTCGATACACTGGCCGAAAACTTCGTCAAGTCGCTGAAGGTTCCCGCGAAAAACGCCTGATCCTTTCGTGCTTTCAGCAGCGAACGAAAGCTCCCCTGATAGATTGCCTATCGGGGGAGTTGCTTTGTATGTTTGGCGCGCACGGTCAACTGCGGCTACGCGCCGCCGCCGATGAAGAAGATCCACGTCCACCAGGTGAGCAACGCCAGGGTGGCGGTGAGCGTGAGTATCTGGGCCAACAGCGCCGCGCGACTGGATTGCGGCGCCGGGCGCGGGTGGCCAGTCTTTCGTGCGTTGGCCAGCGCCAGCGCAACCTGATCGGCTGTGGGCGCTCTGGCTGAGAGCCGCGCTTCCCGCTCATCAGCGGCGGCGATGGCTTGCTGGAAGCGCGGGTCGTCACGCAACGATTTGAAGCTATCGGGCTGCGTGAAATACCACAGCACATAGGACTTATTGTACGCGAAGGCATCCGTCAGCAGCGCGAACGCGCGGTCTCTTCCCTCGGCGTCAGTAGGCTGGCGTTCCGCTTCTTCGACGAGCGCCAGCGCTTGCAAAGCCGGAATATTTCTTGGCGCCTTCTGTAGCGCCTCGAATGCGCCTGCGGCTGCGTCGTTGCGGCGCAGGGCGCGCTCAGCGCGGCAGAGAACCGCCAGACAGGCAACGTAGTGTTCGCGACGGGCTAGCGGCAGCAGCGCCTGCACATCGACGAACGCCGCCATCGCCAGCGCCTCCGCATCGGCAGGCAGACCACGCGCCAGCGCCGCGCCCGCCAGCGCCGCATTAGCGCTGACTGAACGCTCGCGAGATAGTGACTGCGCCAACCGCGCCATACTGGTAGCCTCGGCATAGCGATTCAAGGCGAGGAGCGTCGCGGCGCAGTTGCCAAGCGTCTCTGGGTCAGCGGAAATGGTGATTGCTTCGAGCGCCGTATTGAGGGCGTCGTCGGGACACCCCAGCATCCACAGCGCTATGGTGCAGCGGTTGAGCCAGACCAGGCGGCGCGTTCCCGTCCACGCGCTGACGCCCTCCACGGCGAGCGCACGCTGGCAGCGCCCCAACGTCGCCGCGTAGTCGCCACGTCGCATATCGGCATCGGCGCGCACCGCGGGTGAGAGCAGACGCGCCAGCCGTAGCCCAGCGAACCAGAGCACGACACCCAGCAGCGGCAGACCGCCGAGCGGCTGCAACGTTCGCGCGGAGATAGCGATTGGCAGCGCCACGACCAGGAGCCATGAGATGGCCAGGCCAACGGTGAAGATGCGGCTATGGTCGCCCGTCACGCTACTCATACTCCTTTAGCTGCCTATCGTGTCAACATTGGCGCGGTATCGGCGCCAGCTTTCTTCAACGCTTGCTCGTTCGGTGCGCCACTGATGGATGTCGCGGGAGATGTCTTGCGCCGCGAGCGCAGGATGGCGCGTAGGGTCGCGTAGAGCAGCAGCAGGTTACGCGCCGCAATCACTGGCATGAATTGCCAACTGAATGGCGAGTCCCAAATGGGCGCGCGCAGTCCATAGACGATGGGGAAGTCCAGGGTTGTCAGAACGCCTATGGCTACCCAGATCAGGTCGAAGCCTTCCACCGCCGCGACAATCGGCAGCACCCAGATCACATATTGTGGGCTGAATATCTTGTTCGTGACCATCACCGCGCAGAGGCAGGCGAGCACCGCCTGGCCAACGGTGAGCCGACCGCGCATCTGACGCCAGTACACCACCAGGCACCCCACGATAAGCGCCAGCGCCGAGAGCGGCTTGAGGACGACATCCAACGGGCCAACCATATTGAGCGAGACGAACGAAAACTCGGGATGGGCCGGTATGCCAATGAGCGTCCCCAGCCAGAGGATGGTCGCGGGGGTTGACTCGATTTGTAGTGGGCGGTCGCTCGCGTAGGTGAAGCCAGTGAGCGCGGCGGCGCCAGCCACAGCGATGGCGGCGGCAAAGGCAAGGGCAACTACCCCGACGCAGAGCGCCGCGCCCGATAGCACCGCGCGCACTGCGGGATCGTTGCGTACGAAGGTAGCCAGCGCCCGCACGCCGCTACGTATGCGCACCGTTGTTGGGTGTGTGGCCCGGATGGCCTGCCAGTGGGCGATCATGACTATCGGCAGCAGGAAAGCGGGATAGAGTTTGAGCAGGATTCCCGCCGCCAGGAGCAGGTAGGCCAGCACAAAACGCTTGCGTTCGGTCGCCCAAAGCGCCGCCAGCGTGATCAGCGCGGGCACAATATCGAAGCGCGCCGTCAAGACAGCATCTGACCCCAGCAGCAGGTACAGCAGGTAGATCAGGCCGCGCCTGCGGGTGGAGAAGCGGAGAAAGCCCGCGTAGCCAATCACCACGACGGCAGCCATCCAGAGCGAGAAGATCGTCTGAATATCCGAAATTGGTGGGAATAACGTCAGCGAGAATGGAATAATGGCCAGTGGTGGGTATTCGACCGGAAGCTGATGGAGCGGTGGGTGACTGAGCCAGAAGGCCTGCGCATACAGATGGTATTCGACCACGTCGCCAGAGGTGAGCTTCCAGTGCGTCACCGCATACATCCGACCAGCGACGACCAGGGCATAGACGGCGGCCAGCTCAGCGACCCGAAACACGGCCAGACGTACCCGTGGCGACAGGTGTACCTGTGCGCGCTGCCAGCGTGCGCGTGATCGGGGCACAGTCTCTCTCCTCCATCAATGTGGGCCTGTTCGGTCTCGGCGTGGGTCAGCGGCGCCGGGCCGTTCTCTCACGCCCCATGCGCCGCATCGT
>CAVPDP010000001.1:0-172901 GCA_963702665.1 uncultured Chloroflexia bacterium | reverse complement strand
GCAGAGACGGCTGGCGGCTGAATGTGGTTTTACAAAATAGGGGGGACAGTCCCGGCCTTGAAAGGCCGGGGTAGGAACGAGAGAGGGCGTAAACGCCCGTCAGGGCGGCCGGCCGCCCTGCTCGCCGCACAGCGGCGAGGTGGCCATTCATGGCCTCTGCTCTCCTCCTACTCCGGCCATTTATGGCCGAGAGAGTGTCCCCCGACTACATCAGCCGCCGTGGCCTACACTGCGTCGCTCTCCGTGGCTGGCAGCGTGTGTGACTCCGCAACGGCGCGGATGGCGTCGGGCAATGCGGTGAGCGTCTCGAACTTGGAGAGGAAGCGGGTGGCGCCAGCGGCGAGGGCACGGGCGCGAGTAGCGTCGTCGTCGTCGATGCTGAGGAGGATGATTGGCGTATCGGGCAGCAGGCCGCGCAGTTGTTTCGTCGCGGTGAGGCCGTCCATCTGGGGCATGCGCGCATCCATCACGATCACATCGGGACGCAGCCGCAGCGCCATCGTGAGCGCCTCCAGGCCATCGGCCGCCTCGCCAATGACCTTCATATCTGGCTCTAGCCGCAGCCAGAGCTTCAATCCGTAACGTACAGCCAGGCAATCATCGGCGATCAGCAGCGTAATGGTGGAGCTATCCTTGTCCATCTCGATCTGCCTTCCCGCTCGCGGCGCTGCGTATACGGCCAAGTTTCACGTATCAGTTGACGTGACATATTTTAGCGCCGGACGGGGTGCGCCGAAATCGCGCAAATGGTGTGTTGTCTCTCAGCCTTTGGGCTGAAACGGTGGCAGAACCTCTCCCGGCCTTTGGCCACCCTCCCCTACGAGGGGAGGGCAACAGGTGAACAGTGTGGCGCATGGGCACACGCGTACTCCCCTCTCCTCGTAGGAGAGGGGCTGGGGGTGAGGTTCGTCCCCACTATTTCAGCTTCACCTCGGCGCGGACGACCCCGGCGCGGTCGTGGCGGGCGGCCAGTTTTACCACGCTGCCCTTCGGCGCGCGGACGATCCATTCGGCGCTGGCGCGGTCGGTGGTGGGATCGCCCACGTCCCAGCCGAAAGGCGACGATGGCTTATAGGCGCGACCCTCCACCTGGCCGAGTACCTGGCGTGTATGGCCCGTCGCCAGCGATGCGCCCTCTGGCAGCTCGATCTCACAGACGACGCCACGCGCCAGCTTGTTTTCCAGCGCCGACTTCATCACATACGTGGGCAGCCAGCCGCTATTCTGCACCGCCAGCCGCACGCGATACGCGCCGTTGCCCAGTGGCGTCGCGCTCGCCTCGAAGAGTTCCAGGCGCGGCGAGATGTTCAGCAGCCAGATCACCCAGGCGGGGAACTTCGCCAGCTCGCGTTCGAGAAACTGCGACGGCGGATTCGAGAAGGCGTAGAAGTCATCCCAGCCGCCTAACTCAACCTTGCCAAGCTGCGGATGCTCGAAGGGATACCAGTCGATATACCCCTTGCCCGCCAGCGCATCATCGCTCCAGCGCAGCAGCTTCAGGTCGTCTTCCAGCGGATGCTCGCGGAACCAGTCGATGTATTTGTAGTCGGTGATGCCCGCCTCGCGCTGCGGACTCCATATCTCCACCGTCCAGCCGAAGACGCCCAGGTGCGTCACCATCCAGTCGTCGAGCGCGCCGGTAATCACCGATTTCGGATGGTACTTGAAATCGTGGAAGACCGAGATATTGGGATACCCTGTGATCTCCGTGCCCTTCGCGCCAATTTTCTGATACGTCCAGAGATCCTCGGCGGCGAAGTTCTCGTCGCTCTGATGGCTGAAGGGGCGCAGCAGCACCCCCGCGAACGTGTGGAAGGCGACGCCACCCGTGATATTCGGATGTTCCGCGATGAAATGCACCAGCGCGCGCACCTCTGGCTCCGACGTGGGATAGAGACCCGCGCCGTGCTGCTCGTGCTCCTGGCGCCAGAGCGCCGGGAAGTTGCGGTTGAGGTCGAGGCTCTCTTTCGGCGGCTGAATCGTAATCTCCACGCCGTCGAAGTCGCGCAGATGGCCCTCTGGCAGCACGCGATAGTATTGGCCGCCCGCCTCGTCCGGCTCGCGGCGCACCAGCAGACGCGGCTCCTCCGGGCAGACTTTCCAGGCGCCGTTGGGGTCGGGAATGCGCATCGCCAGGATGCGCCCATCGCCGTCGATGTCCTCGGTCAGCAGCCCGTGCACCGGCTCCTCATCGTAGGGATAGGGGCGTGTGCTGGAGCGGATGAACTTGGGCGCGTCGGCCAGCGCCCACTCCGCGCCATCGGGATTGACACGCGGGCAGATATAGAAGGCGCGGGTATCGAGACAGCGGGTGATGGTGTCGTCTTTGCCATAGCCAGTGGCCAGCGTGTTGAGCAGATAGAGACACGCGCTCGAAGGCGATACCTCCGTCGCGTGGATGTTGCCGTCCACCCAGAGCGCGGGCTTCTCGCTGGCCGCGCCCGTGGCCGCGTTCGTCACCGTGACGACCCAGATGTCGCGCCCCTCGTGGCTCTTGCCGATGCTCTCGACGCGCATCAGGCTGGGGTTTTCCTCGGCAAACGCCTGCACCAGCCGTGTCAGGTCATCGTAGCGATAGAACTGGTCGAACCGTACCTCAGGCATGTTCCTCTCCATCTTCTGCTGGTCGATCTACCGATTCCACAGGGTCATCAGGCTCACCATCGCTTGCGGTTTCACCCGTGGCCTGCGCCGCTGGCGATTGCGGAGTATCCTCGGTCGCTAGCTAGGGTCTTCTCAGGAGTGATACAGAATCTTCAGGCGTCGCAACGCCCGCTGCCGTGTCGTCTGTAACTGCTGGGGCTGTCTCAGAAGCGGCGTGCGGCCTCGTCCAGCGCGGCCCGCAGCGTGGGATAGTAGCGCGCGCGCAATCTCTGGCAGCGTATAGTCGCCCAGGGCAAGCGCGACCAGCAGGCGGGCCGTCTCACCCCGCGCCAGATCATAGTGCTCCTGGGTGATCGCGCCAATCGCGTGCGCCGCCTCAAGCTCCTCCTGATCGAGCAGCAGCGGGCTACCCTCCGGTATCCAGGTGATGTCGAGGTAGAGGTCGTCATACCAGGGGATGCCATCATCGCCGACGCCGTGTTCAGCGACGATGTCGATATACTCCTGCACCGGCTGCCCCTCGGGGTCGAACATCGTCGTGTGGGTATAGTTCGTCCCCTCCGGGAAAATTTGCAGCCATGAATAGCCCGCATCGGCGATGAGGACGCGCTGTTCGTTGTGCATCACCCAGAGCGGCTCAGCGACCTCCACCATATGCAGCAGGGTCGCGTAGCCGCTGACGCGGGCATCGGAGATGCGGTTGACAGACGAAGCGTTGCGCCCGCAGACGAGGCCATCCGAGCCGGTCGGCGCGCTTATACGTCATGAACGCGTTCCATTCTGTGCCTGGGCCAGCTTCTCTTCTCTCTGAAAACTATACGGCGCGCAACCGTCCACCTGCCGCCCGGCGCAGACGATCTTCGAGGGCCAGGCCAAGCCCCTGCCTGCCGAAGCTGTGCGCCAGCAGCACATCCAGCCCGGCGGCGTCCAGTTCGCGCAATGCGGCGTAGAGCCGACGCGAGATGGCCGCCAGATCGCCCAGCGGGCCAAGCCGCGCGACCAACACACCCACGTCCTCCAGTGTAGCGGCTTCTTCGTCGGCTGCCAATGCCCCCACCCGTTCGCCCCGCGCCCGTGCGGCGGCGGCCTCCGCCAGCATCGCCGCGAGCATCGCGCCCTGCGCAGCGTCGCCAGTGGCCTCCGGGGCGTCGAAGACGATCAATCGCGTGTGCGGCGCATAGTGGCGCGCCATCTGGCCCGGCGCATGTGTCGGTTCGGCGCTGGCTCGTTCGCTCGCGGATTCTGCGGATTCTGGCGACTCTGGTACAATAATGTCGGGCAGGATCGCGCGCAGATCCTCCAGGGTGACGCCGCCGGGACGCAGCAGGCGCGGTGGGCTGGTGGTGAGATCAACCACCGTTGACTCGACGCCGACGGTGGTAGGGCCGCCATCCAGCACACAGGCGATACGCCCATCCAGGTCGGCCAGCACATGCGCGGCGGTCGTGGGGCTGGTATGCATGAAACGGTTGGCGCTCGGCGCCGCCACCGGCAGATGCGCCGCGCGCAGCAGCGCCAGGGCCACCGGATGCGCCGGGATGCGCACGCCGACGGTAGCGCCGCCCGCCGCGACAAGCGCCGGGATGCGCGCATTGCGGGGTAACACCAGCGTCAGCGGCCCTGGCCAGAAGCGTTCCGCCAGTTGGCTACTGCCTCGCGTGGGATGGCGCTGGCGACCTCGGAGAGTTGCGCCACATCGGCCAGATGGACGATCAGCGGATCGCTCAGTGGGCGCTCTTTCGCGGCGAAGATGCGCTGTATCGCCGTTGCATTGGTGGCGTCGGCGCCCAGCCCATAGACCGTCTCAGTCGGGAAAGCCACGACCTCACCAGCGCGCAGCAGATCGGCCGCCAGCGCGATGGCGTCGGGCGGAATGGCCTCCGGCGGGGTCGCCAGTACACGTGTATGCGTCGGTTGTGTGCGGTCGTTCATAGCAATGCCCCATGATACTGTGATTCAAATGACTGACGAAATACGAACAGATGTGTCGTCAAACGGCTGAAAAGTGTTCTTCAAACGCTTTTCGCTCGTTAGTGAGTAATGTAGCGTAATGTAGTCACAACTCATCGTGATTATGCTGCCAGTCATAGACACCGAACGCCTGCTCCGACGGAGGTGGTACCTCCGTCGTTGCGCTTTCAGTGCGGTCGGTGTATGATGGCGGCGTTCGTCTCCGCCGTTCGCTATGAACGACCGCTAACCTAAGGGCGAGGTAGATTTTGTTGGCCAGAACACTCCGCCTCGAAGCCGCTGAACTGACAGATGTGGGCCGCAGGCGTGAACGTAACCAGGACAATGTGGCGCATCAGGTTCCAACGGATGCGCAGGTATTAGACGAGAAGGGCGCGCTCTTCATCGTCTGCGATGGCATGGGCGGCCATGCCGCTGGCGAGGTTGCTTCTGAACTCGGCGTAAAGACGATTCGTGAAGAGTATTACAACACGCCCGGAAGCGATGTGATTACATCGCTTGCCACAGCGGTTGAACGCGCCAATACGACCATTTTCGAGCATGCGTCCGAACATCCCGAATTCAACGGCATGGGCACCACATGCGTCGCGCTCGTGATCGCGGGCGGACGCGCTTTTGTCGTCAATATCGGTGATAGCCGCGCCTATATCATTCGCAATGGCAAGATGCGCCAGGTCACGCGCGATCATTCCTGGGTCGCGGAGCAGGTGCGTGTTGGGCTGTTAACCGAGGAGCAGGCGCGCACCCATAGTCACCGCAATGTCATCACGCGCAGCCTCGGCACACAGCCCAATGTCACCGCCGACCTCTTCGTCGAGACGATGCACGATGGCGACCGTGTGCTGCTCTGCAGCGATGGGCTGCACGGCTACGTCGATGAGCATGATATCGAGCAGGCGGTGACAAGCGATGATCCGCCGGATACCGCCGTCCACTCATTGATTGATATGGCGAACAACAATGGCGGGCCAGATAACATCTCCGCCATGTTGGTAAACCTGCTCGACGTGCCTGAGCCAAAAGGCGCGCTGATGCTGCCAGATTCGGCGATACCCGCCGAGGGCATTACTCAGCCGTTGCCAGCGGTGGGCGCACGGTCGGCGTCAAAGAGCATCCAGGCGGCGAAGGCAGCGAAAGCGGCGCAGACGCGCACGCGCGCACAACCGAAGCGCTCGTCGCGACAGTCGGCGCTGACGAATACGCTGCGTGCGCTGGTGGCGGTCTTGATTGTGGCGATTGTCGCGGGCTTCTGGTACTTTGCCTTTGGCCCCTATGGCCAGCAACAGGCGGCAAACCAGCGGCTGCGCACCGATGTCGCCCAGACGCAACAGGTCATCAAGAACGCCCCCAGCCAGGATCCCGCTGCGGCGCTCACCGCACTGGGGCAGGCGCGTGACCGACTGATGGCTGATCTGGCCGACCCAAACCTCGACGCTGGTTATCGCGGCACTGGGGAAAATGTGCTGATGCAGCAGCTTCAGCCAGCGGTGCAGCAGGCGATTCAGCGCTATAACAGCGCGGCGCTGATAACACCCGTCAATGTGAGCACGACGCAACTCTATCACCTGTCGTGCCAGGTAGCGGGTGGTGCACCGGCGGCGCTGACCACTGTCACACAGCTCGCCATGATGAATCCGGCGCCGCCCGCCCCAGGAACCGCAGGGCCGTCCTCCCAGACGCTCTATGCGCTGAGCGCGGGGCAACTCTACCAGGCGCTGATTCCCGTCGATAACGGTCTGCCAGGGGCGGGCGCTTCGTGTTATCAGATTCCGCTGACCGGCGTTGCGACGGTGGTCGCGTTGGCGGGCGATGGCGCGACCCTCAACGTGCTGGCGGAGCAGCCGAGCGGCCAGTATATCGTCATGATGGTGACGACGAACGGCGCCAATGCTGATGGCTCACCCAAGACGACCGTGACAACCCGTTTCGATGTGGGAACAGCGGGTGGCGAGACGCCGGAGTTGATCGCGGTAACGGGTGTGGATGTCTATATCTCGTATACGCGCAATTCGGCGGCGATCTTTGGCGTCTGGCACTATGTAAGCCCGCTGGTGGCGCCACCCGCGCAGGGCGCGCTCAAGCCAACCCAGCCAACGCCACCCAAAGGCCCATCGCAAACTATCCTGCTCCAGCGCCAGTTGATGTCTCTGGCGGTCTCACATGGCATCGTCTACATGCTCGATTCCGCTGGTGGTCTGAGCCAGCTCGATTCCGCCAACAAATACGCGTTCTCGGCGCTGCCGATACAGATCCCCAGTCCGCTCAAGCCAGCGGCGCCTGAGGATTATTCTGTGGCGACGCCTGTGCCCACGCCTCAGCCCACACCCGCGAGCGGCGCGGCCCAGACACCCAGCGGCGCCATGAGCGCATCGCTGCCACACGCCGCATCTGTCGCGCCCACCGCCACACCTGTGGCGACGGTAACGCCCGTTCCGGTGACGCCCTCGGTCATCCAGTGGCACGCTCTTTGGCAAGACCGCAACGCTGGCGATTGATCCCGCCTTCCCAACGCACCTGCTCATCGGCAACGCGGCGCAGAACCGCCTCGTGCGCATGGTGGCGAGTGTCTCTGGGCCGGGGTTGGGCTTTGCGGCCCAATACGCCTACGGTGCGCCACTGACTGACGCAACCCATCTGGCGGTCTCATCCAACGGCACGCAACTGGTCGTCTACACCTGGGTGGGTGACGCATTGGCCGCCTACACCGTGCCAGAGACAGGCGCGGGCGCGTAGCTGTTGCTCATTAGGTTCGCGTGTATCTGTATCGCCGACTCCACCAACGGGGTCGGCGATACGCATATCCGCAGGGTATGGAAGGCCGTCCGAGAGGCTTTGCGCGTGCCTCGATCACGTGATTGGCGGGTTTGTTCGGGCGCCGGGACTTCGATAGGCAGCACAACACCTTCTTCAGTGGCTATAATAGAATGTCGGAGATATGTCTCCCTGTTCACTGCTGTTCGATTCTGCCCGACCACGGGAGGAGAAATATTCGCGTGGCTGCATCATCTGGTAAGAAATCATCCGTGCCCCCATTGTCCACTTCGTCGTCCTCGTCGTCCTCTGCCGAGCGCTCGCCCTATGCGACGGCGCTCCGTACCGTCTCCTGTGGCGAGTTGACCGTCGCCGATGTTGGCCGCCGCGTGACCCTCACTGGCTGGGTGGGACATCGCCGCGACCATGGCAAGCTCATTTTCATCGACCTGCGCGACCGCTATGGCATCACCCAGGTGGTCATAGACCCAGATCGCTCCCCGGAATCCGCTGCGGCCCATGAGATCGCCGAAAGTGTGCGGCTGGAATTCGTGCTGCGGGTGGAGGGCGTGGTCGTCCGGCGGCTGGCTGGCAAGGAGAATCCGGCGCTGACGACGGGTGAGATCGAGGTTGAGGCGCTGGCCATCGAGGTGCTCAATCCCGCGAAGGTCACGCCGTTCCCCATCGCCGATCACGTCTCGGCGGAGGAGGCGCTGCGGCTGCGCTATCGCTACCTGGATATGCGGCGCGAGAGCATGCGCGCGAATGTCGTGCTGCGCCACCGGGCGGTCAAGTTTATCCGCGACTACATGGATAGCCGGGGCTTTCTGGAGGTCGAGACGCCGATTCTGACCAAGAGCACACCGGAGGGCGCCCGCGACTATCTGGTGCCGAGCCGCCTCTATCCCGGCGAGTTCTACGCCTTGCCCCAGGCGCCGCAACAGTTCAAGCAGCTGCTGATGGTGGCGGGCATCGACCGCTACTTCCAGATCGCGCGCTGCTTCCGCGACGAAGATTTACGCTCCGACCGCCAGCCGGAGTTTACGCAGCTTGACGTCGAGATGTCGTTCGTCGCCGAAGAAGACGTGATGGGCCTGATCGAGACGATGCTGATCGAGCTGATCCAGACCACCACGAACAAGCGCATCCAGCAGACGCCGTTCCCGCATATCACCTTCGCCGACGCCATGGAGAAATATGGCGTTGACCGCCCCGATCTGCGCTTCGAGCTGCCGCTGACGACGGTGAGCGATCTGGCGGCTGCGGGCAGTTTCCAGGTGTTCCACGGCGCGCTGGCGGCTGGCGGCGTCGTCAAGGGGCTGCGGGCGCCGGGGCTGGCGGGCGCGACCCGCAAAGAGCTTGACGAACTGATCGAATTCGCTAAGACGCTCGGCGCGAAGGGGCTGGTGACGCTGGCGCTTCAGGCGGAGGGGCCGAAGTCGCCGCTGACCCGCTTCATGAGCGAGGCGGAGCTTGGCGCGATCATCGAGCGCATGGGCGGCCAGACGGGCGACCTGCTGCTCTTCGTGGCCGATAGCGAGAAGGTGGCCAACGACGTGCTCTGGCGGCTGCGCGTGCGCATGGGCGAGCGGTTGGGGCTGATCGATCCCGACGTGATGTCGCTCTGCTGGGTAGTAGACTTCCCGCTGCTCGAAGAGATCGAGGAGGACGGCAAGACCCGCTTCCACGCGACGCACAACCCGTTTTCGGGGATGCAGCCCGGCCAGGAGGCGCTGCTGGAAAGCGATCCGCTGAAGGTGATCGCCCGGCAGTACGACATCATCGCCAACGGCTACGAGATCGGCGGCGGCAGCATCCGCATCAACGTGCCCGACCTCCAGCGGCGCATCTTCCAGTTGCTCGGCCTGAATGACGAGCAGATTACCGAGCAATTCGGCCACATGCTCGAGGCGTTCGAGTATGGCGCGCCACCCCACGGCGGTATCGCGCTCGGCATCGACCGGCTGGTGATGCTGCTGGCGGGCGCGGAGACGATCCGCGACGTGACGGCCTTCCCGAAGAACCAGGGCGGCCAGGATTTGCTGATGCGCGCGCCCTCCGAGGTCACGGAGGAGCAACTGCGCGATCTGCATCTGCGCCTGCGCGAGGTGAAAAAGGGCTAATACCAAGTCCGTTGAGGTGGTTGTCGTGGGACGGCCCTCTCCCCCAGCCCCTCCCCTAAAAGGGAGGGGAGCCAGAGCGTGGCGCGCGTCTGGCTTTCTGGGTCTGGTTCCCCCTCCGGGGGTTAGGGGGAGAGGGCGGTGGATGGCGACGGATAGCAAAGATGAGAGGAGCCGAGCAGTGCGCCCGATGCCGCCGGATGCGCCGCTGGCCACGGCGCGACTTGTCCTCGAACCGCTCGTCGCCGCCCATGCGCAGGCGCTCTATCCGCTGCTGCAAGATGAGCGCCTCTACACCTACATCCCGCAGGAGCCGCCGCTCTCAGTGGAGGCGCTTGCCGCGCGCTACCAGCGCCTCGCGACACGTCGCTCGCCGGATGGGCGGCAGGTCTGGTTGAACTGGGTGGCGCGCCTGCATACTCGATCAGGACTACGTGGGGATGTTCCAGGCGACCATCGATCCCGACCAGACGGCGCTGCTGG
Source organism: uncultured Chloroflexia bacterium (assembly GCA_963702665.1). GTDB lineage: Bacteria > Chloroflexota > Ktedonobacteria > Ktedonobacterales > JADMIN01 > DAHUXT01. Next base: position 162,972 of record CAVPDP010000001.1, on the reverse strand, counting down.
CCTATATGATCTTCCCGCCGTGGCAGGGGCAGGGCTACGCGCGCGAGGGCGGCGAGCGGGTGCTCGAACACCTGGTGCGCGACTATGGGACGCCCCTGGTCGCGGCGGAGATCGACACCCGTAACCGCGCATCCATCAGCCTGGTGGAGTCGCTCGGCTTCGTCCGCGTCGCGGAGCGCCCGGCGGCCGACTTCTTCAAAGGGGCCGTCAGCGACGAGTACCGCTATGAGTATCGGCCAGCCCTCCCCTGAGGGCGCTCGGCCATCACGCGGGCAACGCCTGAAGGTCTGGCTCGACCCACTGCGCGCGGGCGTCCGGGCCGAGCATCGTCTCGCGCCGCCAGTGGCGGTAGGGTAAATCTTTCGCCAGCAGCATGGGGAAGGCCGCCAGAAAATCCTCGAACGTGGTGATGTCGGGCCGCGCCGCCACCGCATGGCCGACGATGCGCACCCAGAAGCGTGTCATCGTCTCGTGGTACTTCTCCGCCTGGCCGTGCATCGTGGCGAAATAGCGGATGCCGCTGGTGATGCGCGTGGTCGCCTGCTCCTCGCCCGTCAGGCGGATAAGCGCCCACGCCAGCCGCAGGTGGTCGCGATGGTGAAACTGTGCATTTGGCAGCGAACCTGATAAGAATGCCTGTACAAAGTCGTCATCGGTCATCGGATTTCCTCCTCCAGGATACGGAGCACAGCGAGAAATGCGGTGACTCCCGTCTCGCCCGCCCGCGCCTGTACCCGCTCCTCGACAGCCCTCAGCGCGCTACTGACGCGTTCGCCGATTGCCCGGCCAGCGTCGGTCAGCTCCACGGTGACGAGGCGGCGCGAGGTCGGATGTGGCGCGCGCCGAACCCAGCCGCGCGTTTCGAGCCGGTCAAGAATGCTCGTCAGCGTCGAGCGTTTGTGGCCAAAGCTGGTATGCAGATCGTTGATGGTGGCGCCGGGATGCTGCGCAAGGTAGGCGAGCGCATGGGCCTCCGCCTGGGTCAGCCCAACCTCGCGAAACGTGCGCTCGACCCAGAGCGCCAGCGCGTGTGTCGCGTGTTCCAGTGCGGACGCCAGTTGTGGTGTGTCGTCTCCATTCATACGAATATGTATAATACGAAATCGTACAGTTTGTCAAGAGGGAACATATGAGAGGCGGGGAGATTATCGACTGCATGGATGGGATGGCGTGGTATGCTGGGGTTGTGTTGGCGATGTCGCCAGCACGAGACACGGCGCGATGCGGCGCTGCTGAGAATTTGTGGAGGTTCGCAAGGGCAATGAACGAACAGTAACAGTGAGCTTTCGCTCGATGGGCTGCTGGCCGCCTGGGATGGTGAGGAGCTTATCCTGCGGCGCGACCAGCCGACCGGAGCCACCATTATCATCGCGATACATTCGACGCGGCTGGGTCCCGCATGTGGTGGCACGCGCATGAAGACCTATCCCTCCATCGAGGATGCCATACACGACGCTCAGCGACTGGCCGAGGGGATGACCTTCAAGTTTGCCGCCGCTGATCTTGCGCGCGGTGGCGGCAAGGCGGTGATTGCCGTGCCGCCGGGCCTGGATGCGGCGGCGCGTGACGACCTGCTTCGGCGCTATGGCGCGCTGATCCACCAGCTTGGCGGCATCTTCGCCTGTGGCGCGGACGTCGGCACCGCGACGCGTGATATGGATGTCATCGCGGAGACCGGCGCTCCATACGTCTTCGGCAGATCGCCCGAGCGTGGTGGGTCAGGCGACCCCAGCCCCGCGACGGCGATTGGCGTGCTCTCAGGCATCAAGACGACCTGCGCCCGACTCTTTGGCAGCGATGCCCTGACTGGTCGGCGTGTGGTCGTGCAGGGCGCTGGCAAGGTCGGATATCCCCTGATGCGGCTGCTGCATGACGCGGGCGCTGAGATTACCTGCGGTGATGTGGATACGGCGGCGGTTGCGCGGGCACAGGCCGAGCTGGGTATCGCGGCGGTGGCGGCTGAGGCGGTCTACGACGCCGAGTGCGACATCTTCAGTCCCTGCGCGCTGGGCGCTGTGCTGAACAGTGAGACCATCCCTCGGTTACGCTGCCGCGCGGTCGTCGGCTCGGCCAACAATCAGCTTGCCACGCCTGAGGATGTGGAACGCCTGCGCGAGCGCGACATCGTCTATGCGCCTGATTTCGTGGTCAATAGCGGCGGGGCTATCTATCTGGTTGGGCGCGAGGTGCTGGGCTGGTCGGAGCAAGAGACACTGGATCACATCGCGAACAGTGTGCGCGACACGCTGACCCAGATCTATGCGCTGGCCGACGAGCAGGGCATCGCGACGAGTGTGGCGGCGGAGCGTGTTGCGCGGCAGCGAATCGCTGGCGAGAGCTAGCCGGGTAGCGCCACTGTTCAGGCGCGGTTGATGAACTTTACGAAGTAAACCCGAACAGCGCGCTGGGGCGAGCGTGCCGGAGCCTGAAGGCCCCGGCGAATGGGCCGAGGAAATTCGCCGTAGCGTTCACGCTACGGTCTGCTGCGTTCACGACGCGGCGTGGTGTTCGGACTTATAAGTGAAACTGCATTAAACCGCCCGCGATACCACACCATCCGCGACGTATTCAGTATAACGCGTGCTGGAGAGAGCTTGCCGACTGTGATATGCTCTCTCCAGGCAGTACTCGCTCGTGTCCGCGTACTTGGCTCGATTCCAGGAGGCGCGCATGCGGCATCATGTGTCGGCGCTCGGCAGATTCGCGCTGGCAGGTTTGTTTGCCACGGTTCCTCGTCTCACTGTGTCCATCAACGTCCACGGCCTGGAGCATGACATCCGCGCCCCACGCACGTTCTATGCGATAACCCACAAGCGCGACTTCGACGCCTTCGTGCCTGTGCCCATCCTCATCGCGCACCGTGGCCGACGAGCGCTCACCCATGATCTGCATTTCGCGATGCGCGGCGATGGCTTCCAGATGGGCTTTCTCGCGCGCGTCGTTCAGCGGCCAGCCTGGTTCGCGCGCGCGCTGCGTCCGTTCAATGTTGGCCCTATCTTGCGTGGGGTGGGCGTTCATCCGCTCGATAGTCTGCATCTGCGGCCAGCGGAGACCTGGATTCGCGAGGCGTTGCGCGTGGAGGGCGAGACCACGATTGGCGAACTGCTCGCCCCTGCCACTGTGGAGGCGCTCGCCACCCACATTGGCAAGCCGACTGAAGCGCTGTTGGCGCGCCCCGCGTCGTCACTCCTGGCCTGGCGCTATTTTCCCGTGTTGCAGGCGGAGGTGGGACCAGAAATCTTTACGTCAGCGGCGCGCAGACGGGCCGAGCTACGGGTGCTGGCGACGGCGAAGGAGCAACTGGCCGACTGTGTAGAGTGGCTGCAAAGTGGTGGATCACTCTATACCTCGCCCGAAGGCCGTCTCACGGCTGATGGCCGCCTCAGTCCGTTGCGCGCGGGCCTCACGCGGGTGTTGCGCGCCGCCCCCGCAGATACCCGCGTGCAGCCCATCGCGATTGTCTACGATTACATGACGTCTGGCCGCCTGCGCATGTGGATCGATCTCGCGCCTGCCATCGAGGGTGGCGCGGCGCTGACGCATCATGAGTTGGAGCAGCGGCTGCGGGCCGACTGGCTGGGCGTGGCGCGCTTCACATGTACGCAGCTTGCGTCTGGCCTGCTGATGTATCGCCATGAGCAGGGGCAGCGGGCGACGACGATAACTGCGCTGGAGGCGGGTGTATTGGCCTGGGCGCGTGAGCTATTCGCCGCTGGCAGACAGGTGGACCCGACGTTGCTTTCGGAGGAAGGTGTTCACCGTCGCGTGGCGGGCTACCTGACCTATGCCGAGTTGCACGGCATCATTCGCCAGTACGGTACGAGTATCGCGCTGGCGCCGGGCCAGCCAGGCGAGATCGCTGTGACGCCCGGCGATGTGGGCTATCGCTCCGAGCCGCTGCGCTACGCCGCCAATGAGGTGCGCGAGATGGCGGGCGCGGCGCCAGCCCAATTCGATGCGCTGGCGATGTGAAGGAACAGGTTATTCCGCTTTGACGCGATCCGTCTCGAATTCTTCCTCGACCGCGAAGCCGAGTTTCTGGTAGACGCGCTGGGCGGCGCTATTGCCGACGGTGACGAAGAGTACCAGTTCGCGCTCGCCGTGGGCCAGCAGCGCGTTGATGCTCGTACTCAGCAGAAACGTTCCCAGCCCCTGCCCGCTTGCGTCGGGATGAACCATCAGAAACGCCAGCAGCGGTTGCCTATGCTGTGTCCGCTCATCGGTCCAGTCGGTGATGATGGTGGCGCCGAGCGCCCGCCCGCCATCCTCCACGACGAAGGAGGATGCGCTTAGCAGCGGGCCGTGTTTGCCCGCGAGCACGCTTTCGATCTCTGTCAGCGCCTCGTCGGGTGTCTCGCCCTCATCGTCGATGGTGTCATGATACGCGTCGTACATCAGCGCGCCGAGCAGCGGGGCATCTTGCCGCGCGATTGGGCGGGCGCTCCACGTCTCAGCGACGGGCTGCTCGGTGAGGGTGTGACGCATCATCCAGCGCTTCAACGTTTCGGGCATGAATGTCTTCCTTTTACCGCTTTCAGTACTCATTGTTGCGCCTGCGCATCCAGTCCACGCAGTGTCTGCGTGTAGAGTGGGCTGATCGTGGCCATGTCGCGACCACCATGTAGCGTAGGATGATGACTCGCGCCCGGCAGTCGCTTGATTGTAACGTCGCCAGTTGCAGCGCGCCGCCACACCTGGATGCTCTCATCCGCTGGCGTCCACTCGTCATCCTCGCCATAGAAGAGCAGTGTCGGACAGCGCACGCCTGCGAAAATCGGTTCTGGGTCGAAGTCCATGTCCTCCCACGAGCCTGGTTCTGGCAACTCACGTGGAACATAAGTGAGCGAGAACCAGGGCTGGCCCGCCATACGATCAATCACCGCCTGCGTTCGCGCCCGTTCAGCGTGGCCGCGTAGATAATCTTCGTAAGCGGCGCGGAGGTCGGGTAGCACGGTGAGCGCCTCGTCTCCGTATCCTGCGCGACGCAGTTGTTCGGCAGTCCCATAGCGCATCTGGCGGGCGGGACTGACGCCAGCAGATGCGATCAGTGTCAGGAAGGCCACTGCGTCCGGCGCTATGCTCGCAGCCAGTGGAGCTGCCCACGCGCCCTGGCTGAAGCCCCACAACCCTAATGGCGCATTGCTCACCCCTGGAACCTGCCGTAGTTCATGGAGCATGGCGAGCGCATCCCTCGCCTGGAGCGCCAGTGGCACATCACTATCGTCTCTATATGCCCGCCGGTCGAAGCGCAACACGGCGACGCCGCGAGGTGGCAGGATCTCCGCAAGATGGCGAAAGAGGAACTGATCGCGCGATGGCTCGCTCGCGGGGTGAAGCGGGTCAGCCCTCCACGAACTGGCCCTGTCGGCATGGTCAAGGTCGCGGTGAGTGTGACATCATCACTGGCGATCCGCACCTGATGCTCATCCACGCGCTTCTCCATGCTCTCCTGTTTGAATCGGAGACGCCAGCAGCAATTCAGAAATGCACGAAAAAGCCCCCTGCGCAGAGGGGGCCGATTCGCTGTTAGTGTCAATGTTGGTCAATGTTGGTGGCGAGAGTGGGATTTGAACCCACGACCGACGGCTTATGAGTCCGCTGCTCTACCACTGAGCTACCTCGCCAAATCAACCGCCCCCAAGCCGAAGCCGGGGGGCGAGAATTGGTAGCGGGGGGCGGATTCGAACCGCCGACCTCCGGGTTATGAGCCCGACGAGCTAACCACTGCTCTACCCCGCGTCGCAAAGAGGAGTATATCCCAGTAGGGGGCCTCGTGTCAAGCTGGATGCGAAGAATCTCCCCAAATTTTCCATGCTCGTACCGCTGGGTAACGCCGGGCAAGACAGGCGTAACACAGGTGTGCTATGCTGGGTGCGCGGAACACACCAGCCACGACCAGCCACGGGCGCCGACAACGGAGAGCAGGAGACCGGGATATGTCACTTCCTACTTCATCACATGATTCTCAGCATGATACCGCGAATGATCCCATCGCAGCGCCGGGCGGCTACACGCCTGACCTGAACATGAATCCCGCTGAGGCGCGCGCGCTGCTCACCGCCACGCGTCGCAACGGCCTCACGCGTTTCATGCCTTACTTCGAGCGCACCCTGGAATTCATCCGCGATCACTGGCTGGCAATCATCAATACCGTTCTGGGCGTCCTGATTGGCGTCGCGCTGGTGACACCGCTCGCCTTCGCCGCCGGGCTTACTGGCCCCGCAGGCGGCGTCTTCGACGCCTATCGCTTCTTCTGCGCGCAGACACCCTCACACTCGTTCTTCATCGCGGGCTATCAGACCTGCCTCTGCTCGCGCTGCCTCGCCATCTACACCTCGATCCTCGTCGCTGGCATAGCCCTCACCTTCCTCCGCAACAATCGCAGACTGCGCGCGATTCCGTGGTATGTGTGGCTGCTCGGCATGGTACCAATGGCGCTCGATGGGTTCACACAGCTCTTTGGCCTGCGCGAAAGTAACCTCGCCCTGCGCCTGCTCACGGGCGCCATCTTTGGCGTCACGACCGCCTGGTTCCTGTTCCCCCAGATCGAGGAGGCGGCGCACCAGGAACAGCCCGCGCCCAACCCAGCCGCCTATGCGGCCATACAGCAGTCGAAGACTGAGGGCGCGTGAGGCCACGACAACTGGTGGCTGATGGTGTTTTAGCAACGACTAGAGACAGCGCGCAGTGGAGCGCGGGCGGTTAAAGCAGTTTTAGCATGAACGCCGTACAGCGTGCTGGGGCGAGCGTGCCGGAAGCCCAAAGGCCCCGGCGAATTTTCCGCCCATTCGCCGTAGCGTTCACGCTCGGCTTGCTCCACCACTGCAAAGCCCGTGACCGTCGCAATCCTAAAACTGCATAAAGCGCGCCTGGGGCTGAGCTCTGCTCCGCCACCAGCCGTCGCAGAACTCCAACACGCTGCCCACCGGATGCCCCGTTGGCGTCCACGGGTGGCCGATCCTCTGCAGCCCGCGAAGGCGGGCTTTGTGGCGTAGCCCGTAGGCGCGGCTTCAGCCGCCAGCCGTCTGCTACAGAGTATCACGAGGCCGACTGACTGACGGGCCAGATCATGAGCAATCCGGCTTTCTGGTCGCAGACCAACACCCGCCCGCCCGCTGGCGACCAGAGGAGCATCATCGGCTGCGCGGGATAGGCCGATGCGCCTGCGGAGAGATTGCGGCAGCCCGTGTCGCCATTCGCCAGCGGAAGAGCCGCCGAACCCTGGATAACCGCCGAGTCGGTTGCGCGAATCTCCAGCATCTCGTCGCCGGGCGCGTTGCAGTTGATGCTCGCCAGCAGCGTGCCAGCGGGATTCCACGCCACCAGCGCCCAGCCACGTGTACCAGCGTTGCGCTGCACCGCAACCAGGGCATTGTCACGCGCCGGGGCTGCCGCCATCGCCGAGGGTGTTGGATAGGCGATGGAGCCACTACGCGCCGATGCGCTCGAATTCTGCGGCGTGGAGGATAGCGCCAGCGGCAATTGTGCGCCTGCGGTTATCAGGGTGACATATTTCCCATCGGGCGACCACGAGGGGAAAACGGTCGTAAAGATCGCCGCGCTGGTGGCGCTAGCCGATCCGAGAACCACGCCGGGCTGCCAGATCGTAAACGTCGAGTTGCCAATGGGATTACCGACAGGGTAGCGCGGTCCGGCTGTAATGGGTAACTGGTAAAATGGCCCATGCGCCTTCACGATAGGGTAAGGAGAGCCATGCGCGTTCCATGCATAGGCCAGGCCCGGATCGGGCGCATACGCTGGCACCTCAGCGCCGGTTGCGACGTTCCAGATGGGGAATCCGCTGCTGGCTGTTCCGGCAAGCGCAAAATACCCTGAATCGCCGTGAAGCACGCGCGCCGTCCCATGTTCCGCGTCCAGCAGGATAAGCCCGGCGTCCACCTCCGACTCAGGCGTCAGGGAGTCCGCTGAACTGAATGCCGTGAAGATGATGGCGATATGAGAACCGTCAGGCGACCAGCCGAGGCTAAAGTAGTTGATCGCCTGGATCGATTCCTGAGCGATGGGCAGGCTGGTATCGACGCCTAACAGCTTTTCCAGCCGGACATAGAGATTCATCACACCGGAGTGCGTATCGTAAATAGCGGCGATATGTTGCGTCAGAGTGGATGTCGCGGGGGCGCAGGCGCTCTGGCTGCCGATGACCGCCACGTGATTGCCATCGGGCGAAAACGCGGCGCCAAAGGGGCAATTGATGGCGCCCTGCTCTTGGGTGGAGATGCGCAGCGGCGTACCCAGCGAACCGCGCACGCCAGTAGCCGTGCCGCCAACCCGATTGGTGTGCCCCACGGAAATGAACGTGCCTATCGCTGCCACGATCAGAAGTATGCCCAGCAGCACCGTTCCTGCGTTCAGGAGCGGGCGTTGCCGCTGTTCGTGGGACATCCTCGCCTCCCATGCGAACTGGTACACTCTTCCAATACGGAACTACGTTTCACGCCGCCCAATTCTTACAGAGAGGAAGCAAACAGCACACCCGGTAGACACCCGCGCATGGCCATCCCTTCGGCCCCGCTCTCACAGGTATGATACACTGTAGAGAGACGCGCTGCATGCCTGTATTGCAAAATGGGCGACCACTGGTTTGCCTATGTGCGGGATATGCGTACATCGTCACGAGAGCCGAGGATCATTCCAGAATAAAGAGCGCTTATGTCCCAGATTACGCCGCGATCCACCATCCGCACATTCCAGTGCCCATGCGGTGAGTCGTTCGATACCACCATCTATTCCACCGTCAACATCACGATGGAGCCTGAGTTGCTCTATCGCCTTTTGGCAGGTACGCTCAATGTCGCGACCTGCGCCAACTGTGGCCGTAAGATTGCCAGCGCGCGGCCCTTTATCTACCACGATATGGCGCGCGGACTCTTCGCCTATGTGCATCCAGACGCCGATCTTCCCGATGACGAGCGCGAAGAGCTGCTGGAGCATCTGCGCACCGTCTACGATCAGGCTGTTGCGGAGTCTGAGCAGTTGACCGAACCCTCCGCTGGCGGCAGACGTGGCGCGATTGAGCCACGGGTACGCCGACGTTCGCCCTATGATGACGCCCTGGAGCGTATCTATCCCGATGCGCCACCGATGCAGGTGATTTTTGGCGTCGAGGATTTGACCGCGCTGGTCGAGTCGCTGCTGGAGCCTGAGGAAAAGCTGGGCCGCATCTCCCTGAGCACACGAGCCAGCGGCGAACAGGAGCGCCGACGACTGGTCTCGGTGGCTACGCGCCTGGCTGAGCAGGCCCATTGTCTGGTCGAGGTCGAAGATTTACCCGCCGAATATACGGTGCTGATCTATGGTTCACGCGCCCGGATTCGCCAGATCAACGCCGCGCTGAAGCTGCTCAACCAGGGCTAACGCGCTGGGCGAGGATGCTGGGCTACCGGGCGTTCGCGAGGGCGTCGGAATCACGTACGAGGCTGACCCACTCCCCTGGTCTACGGCTTGTCTGGTTCGCTGGTAAACCCCTGCTGGCGAAGCTGCTCCCGCAGGTAGCGCGCATAGCGCTCGCCTGCCACAGCGAGCAACGTCTGCTCGACGGATGGCAGTGGATCGTGCCAGAACCAGGCGACTTCCAGCCAGAATCCAGGCAGCGCCTGTGAGCGATACACGCCATCATCGTCGGGCGCCATGAACTGGTAGCGCCCGCGCTCGTCAAGCTGATAGAACTCCGCCCGCTGTGTCGCGTCGTCAATGAGCCAGTATTCTGGAATGCCCGCCCGCTCATACTCATAGAACTTGTCGCCGCGATCCCGCCCGATGCTCTCAGGCGAGAGAATCTCGATCACGAGATCGGCTGGCCCTTCAAGATACGTGGCGCGCAGTCGGTCACGGTGTTCCTCGGCGAGAAATAATACATCCGGCTCGCGCCCCGACTGCGCCAACTTCATCTGGAATGGCGCGCTCACGACGATGCCCAGGCGCCCAATCTCGACATATCCAGCCAGTACACGCGCCAGAAACTGCGCAATGAGTTGATGCCGGAGACTGGCCGGACTTGTCATGATGACCTTCCCATTCACCCACTCGGCAAGCGTATCTTCGTCGGCCCAGTCCAGAAACTCGGCGTAGGTCATGGCGATGCCTGGCTCGTCGTCTTGCGCGAGCAGCGCCAGCAATTGCAGTCGCAATTCTGGGGTCAAACGGGATCGCTCGCCGTCAATCACAGAATCCTTCTTTCGCGAGATGAGTAGCGTCTTTCCAGCAGTATACGCGATTTCGTGATGGCCTATCGCTCCTGCTCGCCGCTGCGCCCGGCGCGGAGGCTACGCGCCACGTCGAAGGGATCGCTGGCGATGACGCTGCTGCCGAAGAGTTCTAACGCGGCGATATCGGAGGTGGGGGCGAGCGGATTGCCACGATCCACGAAACGCGCCACCAGCGGGAAGCCCGCCCACTCTCCGGCGCGGGGGTCGCCCGGCAGCGGTGGCCCGAAGATGGCGAGATTGAAGGCGCGCACACCCAGCGTATGCAGCATCACATCCAGCCCGGCGGATAGCGGCTGCGCCAGCGTCTCCAGCGCGAGCGACCCATCATCCGCGCCAGCAGCGCGCCACGGGTTGGCCAGCAGCACGAATTCGCGCTCTTTGGCGGGCGTCAGCGAGGCGAACATCGACGCCGTAGCCCCACCCGCGTGAACGGCCAACCCCAGCGCCTGGTGAACCGCCGCCAGATCGGCGAAGTAGTCGCCGCCAGTCGCCGCCGCATAGCGCGCCGCCGCCGCCCGCCACGATTCCACCCGCGCCTGCGCCATCGTCGCGCTGAGCGTCAATTGCGCGTGTCCATGCATCAGCGAGGCGCCCGCGCGTGGCAGGCAGTTCCACAGCAGAAAGAAGTAGCGCGCCGCGTCGTCAGCCTCGTGCGCTTGCCGCATCCATGCGCCCGCGACGGTCAGCAGATCGGCCACCAGCGCCGCGTCAATCGCCAGCGGATCGTGGCGGTCGAAGATGGCGACGCTGTGCCAACCCTCGGCTTTCGCCACGTTGGCCGCCGTCACCATGTGTTGCCCGCGCACACGCCCAAAGCTATCGGCCGGGGTGCGGTGTTCTGGGTCGCAGAAATCGTCGCCCACCGTCGCCTGGATGCGTTCGCGCAACTCCGGCGGCATCGCTAGCTGGCCAGCCGGTGAGGCTGCCGGTGAGGCTGCCTGGGTCGTGCCGCTGCCGGGACGCCGCGACCGTAGTGGATTGAAGGTCGCGCCCTCGAAGGTCCAGCGGTTCGTCACGCGGATGATACGCTGGCGTAGCGTCGCCTCGACCGAGCCAAACGTGCGCTCCAGCCACGGCCCCATCTCTGGCGGAGGTACAATCACGCCCTCCGATTCGACGATCTCGAAGAGACGACCAACCAGCGCGCGCTGCGCCGTCGGGAGCGCCGCCACCCGTTCGGGCAACTGATCTATCGAGGCGCCATCCATACTATCCTGGGGTCTATCAGCATCCTGCATGTACCTGACTCCCATCAACTCGCCGTACGCGCGATTGAGATGCGCTCAAGCTCCTGTGCGCGGCGATAGAGCGCAACGTATTGCTCGGCGGAGGCGTCCCACGAGTTGTCGGCCAGCATCGCGCGCTGCATCAGGTCGCTCCAGCTTTCGGTGAAACGATACACCTCCAGCGCCCGCACGACGGCGGCGAAGAACTGGAAGGCGTCATAGCGCGGGAAGCAGAAACCATTGCCAGTGTTGAGCATCGGATCGAACTCTTGCACGGTGTCGGCCAGCCCGCCCGTCTGTCGCACAATCGGGATGCTTCCATAGCGCATGGCCAGCATCTGCGTCAGCCCACATGGCTCGAAACGCGAGGGCATCAGCAGCATGTCGGAGCCAGCGATGATCCGGTGGCTCAGCTCGGTGTTGAACGTGAACCGTATCGCCACCTGGCGCGGGTAGTGCATCGCGAGCCGCTGAAACATCTCGTGGTAGTGCTGGTCGCCGATGCCCATGACGACCAGCTGGATATTTTGATCCAGCAGCGGCAGAATGGTCGCCTCCAGCAGATCAAGCCCCTTCTCGTCGGTCAGGCGCGAGATCATGCCAATCAGCGGGATAAACTCCTCGACGGGCAGATTCACCAACCGCTGGAGCGCGGCTTTATTCGGGCGGCGCTTTTCCAGGCTGAAGGCGTCGTAGGTGGATTCGATGCTCGTATCGGTCGCGGGATCGTTTTCCTGCGTATTCATCCCGTTGAGGATGCCGTAGAGGCGGTCTTTGCGTTCACGCAGCAGGGAGTCGAGCTGCTCGCCAAACTCTGGCGTCAGAATCTCGCGGGCATAGCTGGGGCTGACGGTATTGATGACATCGGCGAAGAGAATGCCACGGCCCATCAGATCGACGACGTTGGCCAGCTCCGGCACATCCGAATAGAGGAAGCCCTCCTGCGCGACGCCGGCGACCTCCAGTATGCGATAGCCAAACTTGCCCTGAGCGGCGAGATTGTGGATGGTGTAGACCGTCGCGGTGTCGGCGAACATGGGATCATCCCGATAGACGGTCTGCGTCCAGTTGGGAATGATCGCGGTGTGCCAGTCGTGACAATGGATGATATCCGGCGCCCAGCCCATCGAGCGCACGAACTCCAGGGCAGCGCGGCAAAAGAGGATGAAGCGCTCGCCATCATCGCCGTAGCCAAAGATTTTTTCGCGCTGAAAATAGGAGGGCGCATCGATGAAATAGACGGGCATACCATCGGAGCGGGTCGTCTCGCGCACCTTCACCTGCTCGGAGCGCTGACTCATCGGCACCGCCAGGTTATCGCACACCGTCTTCAGACGCCACCGCTTCGGATCGACGCTTTTGTAGAAGGGCAGCGCCAGCCGGACATCATGCCCCAGCTTGCGCAATGCGTGGGGCAATACGCCAATGACATCCGCTGGGCCGCCCGTTTTCACATAGGGGACAGCCTCAGCGGCGACGAACAGCACCCGCAACGGCTTCCCGCGCAGCGCCGCCGCGACATCCAGCGGCGCGATAGCAGACTGCGCCTCTTCCTGCGAGGGCGAGACCACATAGGGGGGCATAGGCGGAAGCGACGAAGGCTTGGCAAAGTCCGCAAATGCTGATTTCGAGGCTGCTGTCTTCAACTGCGACATGGCGCTCCTCCACATGCAATCGAGAACCACCAGTACATATCATATTCCCATATTCCCCTATGGGATACGCCAGCTTCCTGCCGATCCGTCAACAGGTGGATATCACTATAGCACTCGCGCCTACCCCTGGCTAGCCCAGTCGATCAGCGCCATCGCGTCGGTTGCTTATCAGGCAGGAAGCCGCTCGAACGCCTGCGCGACGAACAGGCGGTGTCGCTCGCGCAATTGCGCCTCGGCGGCAACGTCATCGGCGGCGATGGCGCGAATGTGGGGGATATGTCGTAGCGCCGCGTAGAGATCCCAGTAGGGCAGGTGCGAGAAATCGATAGGCGCCAGCGCCGAATATCGTCGCGTGAAATCGTGCATGGCGTCGCCGCCGAACGCCCACAAGATTTCGAGCCGACTGTTGGCGAGATCGGCGAGCGGATCGCCGAGCGCCGCATCCTCCCAATCGATGACGCCGACGAGCCGCCCCTCGCGCCATAAGATGTTGCCGGGCCAATAGTCACCATGCAGCAGGCGCAGACGTATTCTGCTGCGGCCAGGGCCACGCCGCCGCCAGCGCCGCCCGGATGCGCCCCTCAGCGAGCGAGTCGTCCAGCGTCGCGGGAGGATTGCTGATCTTCGCGGCCACAAGCTCGCCCTGCCTCGGCAGAAATGCGAGCGTCTCCCCTACACAATCCACCCGGTGGATCTCGCAAGCTGCCTGGCAAACTGGGGCATAAGATCGGGCGCATCGGCGAGCGTGAAGACCGATGCGCCCGCGATATATTCGACGACGACCACGGGCGTGGCAAACAGTTCGCCTGATTGGTCGAGATAGTATGGTATCGGCGTGGGCAGGCCCGCGTCATGCAACACCCGCAGCAGCGCGAACTCGTCGGCGGCGATGTTGGGGTTGCGCGCGAGGTCAACCGCGCCGTGCTGGCGTACGATGAGCGTCTGTGTCTGGCCGTCGCCGTGCTTGATGTCGAGCGCCGTCACCCGCGCCGAGATGCCGCCATGCAGCGCCCATACGCGCAGCAGCGTGCTGCCTGGCGCAACCTTTTGCGCCAATCGCGCAAACGCGGCGGTGTCCTGTGGCTGCGGTCATCGATGTGTTTCCCGAAACGACCGACGGCCCGCAACCATTGCTGGCTACGGGCCGCGTCGCAGCATACGTCTTGTCAGCGCGCTATGGCGAGCGCGACGGTTGTGTCGGCTGGTCTCATAGCCGTTGAGATAGACATCCTCCGGGTCGGGGCCAGCGGCGGTATAGGCGAACGCGCCCAGCATCGTCAGCGCGAACCCAAAGACGACCAGTTCAGGATACGGCTGCGACAGATTGTAGGCGATGAAGGCGAGCGCTAGCCCACCCAACACGCTCACCAGAATCGCCACCAGCCAGGGAACCGACCGCGTGCGTAGCGCCGCTATCACGCAGGCCGCGATGCCAACAATCGCGAAACAGAGGGCCGTCACGAACATCGCGTCCGAGCCATCCATCGCGTCGACACCCTTTTGCAGCACGTCATTCTGGAAGCCGTTGATCGAAGCGGTCAACCATCAGCACCAGGGCGATAGACATGACCCAGAGGCCAAACTTACGCCAGTTGCCCATCGGATGGTAGCGGCGGCGTATCAGCACGACAAACTGATAGATGCCCAGGCCACCCATCAGCAGCAGCATCCACCAGGCGTCGTGGAGTCCAGCGTAGCCCGGCTGATAGAAGAACGCCAGCCCAGACTCCAACTCGTAGAATATCGGCAGCGAGAAGAACGCGAAGCCCGTCAGGAAGAAGAGCAGCAACGTCCCCAGCACGAGCCACTGGCCCGCGCAGCCAAGCTGTTGCGGCGCGGTCGGCGCAAACTCGCGTTGTGTCGCCCAGGTGTAGATGAACGCCAGGACGATGATTCCCGTCGTCAGCAGGATAGCGACCGGGATTTGCGCGGGGTCATCCAGGTGGATGACCAGGGGAGCGATTGCCACGAAGATCATCGCAATCGTGCCGCCAAGCACCACGGTATTACGGCGCGTGCTCCAGAAATAGATGCCCGCGAACAGGAGCACGAACAGGTTGGTAAAGACAATCGCGCAGATGACCTGGCCCGTAAATGGCGTAAACGTACAGGATCCAGGAATGACCGTCTTCTGCGAACACTGCACGAAGAACTGCGCGCTATCGGCGTTGTGAATCAGGTTCACCAGTGGATAGAGCACCGCCCAGATTATCAGCAGCGGCACGGCGACAAAGCCGATCAGACCAACCACGCCATGGAGATACACGGCGGGCATGAATTGATGGCGGTTAGCCGTCATCACTGGCAACAGCCAGAGTTCCAGGCCAAAGAGCGTCAGCAACAGGCCAATGAACAGGAACACATTGATGATGGCGCCACGATCACCGCCAGTGGGCACGATGCCATCTGGCGCTTTGCCAGCGAAGGTGTTGATGGTCAGCCAGAGCGCCACGATCACGATGCCCAGCCCCATGCTGAACCGCACCAGCAGATCACGAATAGGGCCAAGCAGCCTGCCCGAAAGCACGAGCGGATTGAGCGCCGCCAGCGATGCGATGCCGAGGCCGGTCAGCAGCGCGATGATGCCAATCGCCGAGAGGTCGATGCTCTGTGGCTGGAACCACGCGGGATGGAAGAGGTAGCCAGGGTTATCCGAAGGCCAGTAGGAAACATTGCCATGCGCGTCGGTAAACTTGTTGGGCAGATACTCAGACCAGCCACCCGCGTGAATGCCCAGGCCCACCTGGTAGAGCATATAGAGACCTACAACCGCCAGCGCCAGCCCACCCACGAGGAAGAGTGGCCAGGGGAACAGCGGTTTCGGATCGTAGAGGAATGAGATCGTGAAGCACATCAAGCCGAGACCCAGCGCCAGCAACCCCATATCGAGGAAGCTCTGCTCCATCCGCGCCAGGGTCGAGAGGGTCGAGACGGTGTAGACAAAGCTCGATAACTGGCCCAGCAGGATGCCAGTCACGAAGAAGAAGCCGACTGCGATGAGCATTGCCCTGGGCCAGGACATCGGCTTTTCATGTTCACGTACGGAGTTCGCCGACGTTACTTGCATGGACCATCATCCCTTTCAGCAAATGATTCCCAATTGCCCCGGTCCGCGCCGAACGCCGCGCGATCCCCTTCGCGGGCAGTGTTCGTGTCGCCGGGAGATAGCACGACGACACGAACACGCACTCTCTCGAAACACTACCCTTGCTGCCTACTCCTCAACGGTAATCCAGCCGAGCATCGCCGGGTGAATCGAGCAATAATACTGGTACTCGCCAGGTTTCGTGAAGGTAAAGGAATACGTCCCGTTCTCTGCCGCGATGGTTGGCGGTGACTTGAAGGCCGGATCCGGTGATGTCGTGCCCTGCCGTGGGAAGACGTTGTGCGGCACGATGGTCTTGTTATCCCACGTGACGGTGGTGCCAGCCTTGATCGTGATGAAAGGCGGCGAGAAGTCGAATCCCGAAGAATTCGTAGGCAACCACTGTCATATCAATCGTCACGGACGTCTGCGCCGTAAAGTCTTTGAACTGATCTGCCGGGGGCTTGCTCCCACCCTTCAACTGCTCATTGTATTGCGCAATCTGCGTCGGATTGGTCAGCGTGCCCAACACATAGTTGAAGCCATTCGTCAGGGGTAGCCCCTGCGTCACGAGGTACGGCTTATCAGACGAGCGGATAAGCGCCACCAGATAGCTGATGTCGTCGTCGGTGAGCGAGCCGCCATAATTTTGGCTCCACGCGGGCATCTGCAACACCGTTCGGATCAGCGACGTTGAGCGGGATACCAGCGGAGATGATGCGTGTCAGGTCATCATTGGTGAACTTGTTGACGGTTGGGCTGTTGTTGAGCTGTGGGCCTGCCAGCCCCTGCCCCTGAAACCCGTGGCAGGTCGCGCAATACTGGCCGAAGAGGGCCGCGCCGCGCTGGAGGGTCAGATCGTAGGTGGCGGCGGTCTGGGTCGCCTGCGCCTGTTGCTGGTTTACCATGAGAAGAGGAATGATCAGGCCGATGCCGAGCACCAGGACGAGCGCCGCATAGCCGCCACGAGTGATGGCGTTGCCACGCGCATAGAAGATATAGAGCAGGATCGCCACAATAACACAGATGGCGGCCAACCCAAAGGCGAGTCGCCCTTCTAGCGCCCCGGTAAAGCCCAGCAGCGCGAAGAGTACCGCCAGCGCGACCCCTACCGCCACGGCGAACAGTCCCGGATTACGATTATTCTGCATCTATAGTGACCTCGTGTCTAGGCGTCAGACGACACTCCAAAAAACGAACTAACTCGCCGCGCAAACCGCAACGTATGGCACCCGCAGCAGGCGCGTGGTGGCGTCGGGTCGCTCGACATGCTGGTTCAGCTTGCCGGTATCCACGACGACATTATTACTCCCATCAAAGGTGAGAACGAAGCGATCCAGGCTGCGCGGCGCTGGGCCATCCAGATACTCGCCATCGATGTTGTAATGGGAGCCGTGGCATGGACACTTGAAACTGTTACAGTCATCGCGGAATGGCACTTTGCAGCCGAGGTGGACGCAGACCTGATAGAGCGCCAACCAGTATGAGCCATCTTTATCCTGGACCCAGTCCTGCGCATCCATCGTATTGGTTTTCGCCGTGCCACTCTGCAGAAATACCGTGGTTCCACCCCCAAGCAGATGCATGATGTAGGACTTGGCCTGCGCCTCATAGAACATCCCCTTTTGATCGAGTAGGAAGTTCTTCTGCTCCGCGCCAACGTAGGTTGACCTGTTCTTGAGGGTGACTGGAGAGCCGAACTGCCCCTTCAAATTGGGGTAGATCATCATGAGCGCGCCCAGGCCCGCCTCGGCCCCGACAATGCCTAAAACCAGGCCCGAGGCGCGGCGGAGCATCTGGCGACGGCTGATGCCGCGCTTGGCGATTTCCGCCGTCTCGGCGCCGCCACCAGTCAACACCTCATATTCCTGTGGTGTTCGCTTCGTATCATCGTACTTTGAACTCATCGCGCTACCCCAGTTTCGTCAGTTTCGTCAGTCGCGTCGTGCTGGCGAATGACTTACAGATCAAAGAAAACGCCCTGCCACGGCCAGATCCACTGCCAGCCAGAACCGCGGAAGAAACTGCCCGCGAGCGTCGCGATGGCAAAGAAGACCGCGAAGATGGTGAACAGCGCAATAGAAAGCTTGCGATCCTCGAAGGCGCGGCTGGGGTTGCGGTCGATATAGGGCAACAGCGCAAGGCCCACCAGCACAAAGCCTGGAATCAGCACGCCTGCCACGGTCGGCGGGAAGTAGTGCAGAATCTCCTGCAAGCCGAGGAAATACCATGGCGCTTTCGCTGGGTTCGGCGTCAGGTTTGGGTCCGCGTGATCGCGCAGCGGCGCATTGATGGCGATTGAGGTAAGGGTCAGCACCATCGTCATGATGACCGCCGCCAGGAACTCGCGCACCAGCAGATGCGGCCAGACAAAGACCGAGTCCTCGAGTTGCTTCTCAATCCGGGTGACCGCTTCCTGCTTGACCACCGCCAGGGTGCGATACCGCTTCTGCGTCGCGCCGGTTGCGCCTGCGCCATTCTCGGTTTGGGTCGGACGTGGCTCGGTTGTTGCCATCGGTTTCTCCTTCAGCATGCGCCGCCTGACCTGCTAGCGGCCAGACGGCTGGGCTGATCGCGACTAGTTGGGTGAGCCTACTGGTGTCGGTTGCGTGGCTCCTGCCTGCTCGGCGCGCGCGGCCTCGATTTCGCGCCTCGATGGTGGCGGCGGGCCAGCTTCTCCGCCATCCTTACGGATGCGCCAGAAGTGGACGGCCATCAATACCGCGCCTACCAGTGGCAGCCCAATCACGTGCAGAGTATAGAAGCGAATGAGTGTCGGCTGGCCCACACCCACCGGCTGGCCCGTCAGCACGTTGTGCGCCTGCGCGCCAAGCAGCGGCGCATAGCTGGCCATGTTGGAGCCGACGGTGATCGCCCAGTAGCCGATCTGATCCCACGGCAGCAGGTAGCCCGTAAAGCTGAGCAGCAGTGTCGTCAGGAAGAGCGTCACACCAATGACCCAGTTGAACTCGCGTGGCGGCTTGTAGGCGCCGTGATAGAAGACGCGCACCATGTGCAGTGTCACCGTCACCACCATCAGGTGGGCGGCCCAGCGGTGCATGTTGCGCACCAGTTCGCCAAAGATGATAGCGCTGTTGATCTGTTGAATATTGGCGTAGGCGGCGTTCGCATCCGGCACAAAGTAGAACATCAGAAAAACGCCCGTGATGGTCAGCACCAGAAACAGGAAGAACGAGAGACCACCGAGACACCAGGTGTAGGTGATCTTCATCGCCTTGCGGCTGACCTTGACCGGATGCAGGTGGAGGAAGACATTTCCCATCATCACCAGTGACTGGTTGAGGGGAGTATCTGGATAGCCATGCCGGAAAATTGACCGCCAGATCTGACTCTCCGTGACGGAGGTCCACACCCGATCCAGCAGGCCCCGATTCATTGTGCTCACACTGCCTCCTCACGGTCTCGCGACGCGGCTACAGGATGAAGTATGCTGGGCTGAACTGGAAAGACTCGACAAAGACTTGACAGAGTTTCCCACTCAGCCAGGTGACGATAGCGAACCATGCGTCATGCATGTCGATGACGATTGCGATACTTCGCGCTATTTTAGTCCGATTCAGACAAGCGCGCCATTCCAACTACCAAAGATACCAGCCAGATATCGCCAGATAGCGGCCAGTGACCAACAAGATGCTGGAAATGCATCGGCTATCATACCAGTTTAGCCCGGCACGCGCAATGCCCTTGCCGCGCGTCGCCAGCGTCTAGAACGACGCCGGCGCGCTACTTCGGCAGCCCATCCGCCCTTCCACAGGCGCTATCCGCGCTACTTCACAAACCGCGCCACTCTCTCATAGGACGAACGGCGACTGCACGAGGATGCGGTGCAGAGACAGAAGAGATGGACCGGAGCGACAGACATCGCCAGCTACAGGGAGCTTCAGGGGCGCCAGACACCATCGGACGAGTAATGAGGCGGCCCGCGAGCGCTATACAATGGCAGGTCTGCTACTGGTACATCAAAGAGTGTACCTGATTCATCGCGGTGGGGCTATCAGGTATATACCTGATATTTCTCGGCATCACCGCCTGCACTCTGGTGATACATGCTATCCTGAGCAGTAATCCTCATGGCGTTGGAGCAAGTTGGAACAACACGTATCTATGGAATGCCTATGTTAACACCACCCGCGATCTCCGCCGATACTATCGCCGCCAACCTGCGCGCGGACTACGGGCTGCGCGTCGACCAGGTGACGTTTCTGCCAATTGGGGCGGATGCCAACGCCGCCGTTTACCGGATTGATAGCGGCGACGACGCATCCTATTTTCTCAAGCTGAAGCGCGGCGACTTCGCTGAAATCGCGGTCACAGTACCAGCCTTTCTCAACCAACAGGGAATCCAGCAGGTGATGGCCCCCCTGGAAACGACATTCCACCAGCTTTGGTCAAGCCGACATGGCTTCACATGGATTCTCTACCCGTTCTTCGAGGGGCCTAACGGGTTCGCGACGCCACTCGCGGATGCGCAGTGGGTCACGCTTGGCCGGAGCCTGCGCGCCGTTCACGCGACCATCCTGCCGCCAGCGCTCGCCGCACATGTGCCACGCGAGGTCTATGCGCCGCAATGGCGCGATCAGGTGATGGCATTCGACCAACAGGTAGCTGCGGGCGTCTACGATCATCCTGACGATGACCCGTTAGCCCAGCGGCTCGCGGCGTTCTGGCGCACGCGGCGCGACGAGATACGCGCGCTGGTGGAGCGATCTGAACACCTTGGCCAGACGCTACGGCAGCGAGCGGACGCTCCCGACGCCTTCGTGCTGTGTCATACCGATCTTCATGCGGGGAATGTCTTGCTGAGCGCGGACGACGACCACGACACTGGCCATCGTGGACTGGGATAACCCGATCTTCGCACTCAAAGAGCGCGACCTGATGTTCGTGGGCGGTGGCATCGGCGCGATCTGGGATAGCGCTCGTGAGGAAGCGCTCTTCTATCAGGGCTATGGCGCAACCGAGATCGATCCAGTGGCGCTCAGCTACTATCGCTATGAGCGCATCGTGGAGGATATAGCGGCATACGGAGAGCAGATTTTCGAGGCGCAGGGCAGCGTGGAAGACCGGGAACATGGGCTGGTGGGAACGATGGGACAGTTCCGCCCCGGCCGCGTGGTAGACATCGCCCACCAGACGTACGCGCGGCTTTCAGCGTAGGAGGACGAGCGCAGTCGTTGGGCGCGAGTGGTACACTGGAAAGAACAGAACGGCATGGCGGACGTGCCCTCTGGACTGGAAGGGAGCGCCACCGATGGCAGACCAGGCAGTGTCAGCATACCGAACGCCAAAATCGCCCACAATAACGCCGCGCATGATCGATGAACTGCGCGCGATTCTGGGAGACGACGGTATCATCACCGAAATGGCCCAGCTGCGCACCTATGAGTCGGATGGGCTGGCCAGCTACCGCGCCACACCAGGCGTCGTCGTCTTGCCCACCAGCACCGAACAGGTGCGCGATGTCGTGCGGCTCTGCGCCCGCGAGGGTATTCCCTTCGTGCCACGCGGCTCGGGCACGGGGCTATCAGGCGGCGCGCTGCCCACGCGGGGCTGCGTCTTGGTTGCGCTCTCACGCATGCGCCAGATTCTGGCGGTTGACCTGCCCAATCAGCGGGTGATCGTCCAGCCAGGTGTCATCAACCTCCAGGTGACACAGCGCGTCGCGCCAGAAGGCTACTACTATGCGCCCGATCCCTCCAGCCAGCAGGTCTGCTCCATCGGCGGCAACATCGCCGAAAACTCCGGCGGCGCGCACTGCCTCAAATATGGCTTTACCGTCAACCACGTGCTCGGCATGCGGGTGGTGCTTGCCAATGGCGAGGTGGCTGATTTGGGCGGCTATGCCTTCGATCTGCCCGGCTATGACCTGCCCGGCGTCTTCGTCGGCTCCGAGGGTACGCTCGGCATCGCCACCGAGATCATCCTGCGCGTCGTCCGCAAGCCAGAGGCGGTGCTGACGGCGCTGGCCGCCTTTCCCCATACCGACGCGGCGGGGCAGGCGGTCTCGGATATCATCGCCGGAGGTATCCTGCCAGCCGCCATCGAGATCATGGATCGCCTCTCCATTGAGGCGGCGGAGGCGGCGGTTCACGCGGGCTATCCCGCGGGCGCGGGCGCGGTGTTGCTGGTCGAGTTGGATGGCGTGCAGCCGGAGGTCGCGGAGCAGTCGGCGCAGGTTGAGGCGCTCTGCCGTGCGGCGGGCGCGAGCGAATGGCGGCTGGCGCGTACCGACGAGGAGCGCGCGCTGATGTGGAAGGGGCGCAAGTCGGCCTTTGCGGCGGCGGGACGCATCAGCCCGAACTACATCGTACAGGATGGCGTGATTCCACGGACGGCGCTCTCTGAGGTGCTGCGCGAGATCGAGACGCTGAGCGCGCGCTACGGGCTACGGGTGGCGAATGTCTTCCACGCGGGCGACGGCAATTTGCATCCACTGGTGCTCTATGATGACCGCGACGAGGGCGCCTTCGAGCGCGCCGAAGCGCTTGGCAGGCGAGATTCTGCGCACCTGTGTGGCGTCCGGCGGCAGCATCACCGGCGAGCATGGCGTCGGGATGGACAAACGCGGCTACATGCCGGTGATGTTTAGCGAGACCGACATGGCGACGCACCAACTGCTGCGTTGCGCGCTCGACCCGGCGCGTCTGGCCAACCCAGAAAAGGTCTATCCCGACGCCGCGCCTCTGCGGCGAGACACCCGGCGTCTACCATCCGCACCCGCTAGAGACGGCGGGCATCGCCGAGCGCTTTTAGCGAGGAGGAAATATCCATGATGACTGAACAATTAAAGGCGCTGATGGATCGCATCGAACAGTTGCCGCCCGACGCCCAAAAGAAACTGGCCGAAGAAATCGAAGACATCCTCGATGATGCCGAGTGGCATGCGTTGCTGGCCGATCCGCGCTCTGGCTCCTGTACTGGACGACTTGATTGCGCAGGCAAAGCGTTCACCCAAGCGTCCCTGGCTCCGTGTTTGAGATGCGCAGTGGTGTACGAAGCGGTAAATCACCAATGGGCATTATGCACCGCGACGTCGGGAAGTTAACGCGAAGAAGCTGCCAGTTGTCACAAACCAATCCTCCATCGAACGAACCTCACAAAGATATCGCATATGCCGCCGCGCAGGCAACGCTCAGCCAGGCCCAGAAAGCGGCTGAGGAGGCGATGGAGCTCACCATGCCCTGGCTGGTGGATGTTGGTAATTGGATCTTTGCTGGCTTGATCGCGTTCGACCTGGTGGTCATGGCCCCGCTCATCGTCACGGCGTCCGCCGATCAGGCGCTTACGATTTCGATTGTCATGTTTGCACTCGCCTTGCCGCTGAACCTCGCCGGGCTTGTTATGCTCAGGCTGATCAAGGATATGGCGCATGTTGGCTTCTCAGAGGAGTGGGCGCGCGCCTACCAGGAGGCCGGATTACCGCTGGGTGAGCAGTTAGCCTCGCCCCAGGTGCGAGAGGCGCAGCGGAAACGACGAGCAAAAGTTGTCCTGTACTATTCCTTCGCGGTACTGACGCTGAGTGTCGTGCTCACGCTGACTGGCCTGACGGCGGCGCTGTGGCATATCGCATGGTGGATCGGGATCGTCTTCCTCGCGATGACAGTCATCAGCCTGGGTATCGTCATCGCCTCGATGGTCACCCTTGGGCCGCGCGACTCACCAGAAGACAGGGAGCGCCAACGCCGCTACTGGCAAGAGCTGACGAGGCAAATCCAGGCGCAGGCGCAGGCAGAAGCACAAGCGCAGGCACAGGCGACAGAAGCAGAAGCACAGGCGCAATCCGGGACAGACGACCAGAGAGTGGCTGGCGGCTGAAGCCACGCCTATGGGCTACGCTGCCGCTCCGCCGCAAAGCCTGCCTACGCAGGCTACAGCAGACAGCCTGAGGAGGGCAATGCGATGACGCAGACCGCCGCCACGCTACAGGCGAGGCTCGACGAGCTGGCGCCGGGACAGGTGCGCCCGGCCGAGGCGCATGACGCCGTGCTGGGCGTGCAGCCGCTGGTGGTGGCGGAGCCGTCCTCCGCCGAGACGCTGGCGGCGCTGCTCGCATTCGCCGATGGCGAGGGGCTGAGGGTGTTGCCGCGCGGTGGTGGCACGCACACTGGCATGGGTTTCCCACCCACGGGCGGCGAGATCGCGCTGAGCCTGGCCGCGCTGAACGCCATCATCGAACATGCGCCCCACGATCAGACGGTGACAGTGCAGACGGGGCTGCCGCTGGCGAGACTCCAGGCGCATCTGGCGCGGACAGGCCAGTGGCTGGCGCTCGATCCGCCGCTACGGCCGGGCGCGACGGTCGGCGGGCTGATCGCGACGGCGGTGGCGGGGCCGCGACGGCTGCGCTATGGTGGCGTGCGCGACCAGATTCTCGGCGTGCAGGTGGCGCTGGCGGATGGCACGATTGCGCGCGGCGGCGGCAAAGTCGTCAAGAATGTCGCGGGCTATGACCTGCCCAAGCTCTTTACCGGGGCGCTGGGCACGCTCGGCGTCGTCCTCTCGGCCAGCTTCCGGCTCTATCCGCTGCCCGCCGATTCACGGACGCTGCTCTGCGCCGCGCCACAACCAGAGCCGCTCTTTGACGCTGTTCGCAGCCATCACCGCCTCGACGCTGACGCCAGTGGCGATAGACGTGCTTGGCCCCGACGGTGAGGGGCAGCCGTGTCGCCTGGCGGTGCGCTTCCAGTCGCGGGTGGAACGCTCAGGCGCCGAACAGATCGCGACGCTACGGACGCTGCTCGGCACGCTGGCGGATGGCGCTGAGGTACTACACGGGCCAGCGGAGGCGGATTTCTGGCAGGCGCTCGATAGCGTGGAGCATCCCAATGCGCAGGCGAGTTGGCTGGATGCGCGAGTAACGCTGCTGCCGGGCGAGCTAGCGGGATGGCTGGCGGCGCTGCAATCGGCTGCCACGGAACACGCGCTGTCGCTCCACTGGCGGGCGCATGCGGGCCACGGCGCGATACGGACGCAGTTGGCAGGCCAGCCAGAGGCGCTGGTAGATACCGTACAGACGCTCCGACAGGCCGCCGAAGCCGCACGGGGCGCGCTGGTCGTCGAGGAGTATGCGCCCGCGCTCGCCGGGCGGATCGATCCGTGGGGCACGCCCGCCGCACTCGATCTGATGCGACGCGTCAAAGCGCAATTCGATCCGCATAACACGCTCAATCCGGGCCGCTTCGTGGGAGGCATCTGATGGCTGAACTCACCACCCGCACCGATTCGTCCACTGTATCCGCCGCAAGCGCCTTCGATACACACCATCCGCCCGCGCGTGAGATTATCGACGATTGCGTGCATTGCGGCTTCTGCCTGCCCACCTGCCCGACGTGGCTGCTCTGGGGCGAGGAGATGGACTCGCCACGTGGACGTATCGCGCTGATGCGGCTGGCGACCGATGGCGAAATTGCGCTGACGCCACAGGTGCGCGGCCATTTCGACGCCTGCCTCGGCTGCATGGCCTGCGTCACCGCCTGCCCTTCCGGCGTGCGCTACGACCAGTTGATCGAGGCGACCCGCCCCCAGATCGAACGCAACGCGCCGCGCCCACTCAGCGACCGCATCTACCGCGCGCTCATCTTCGCGCTCTTCCCCCATCCCCGGCGGATGCGCCTGCTCCTGCCGCTGCTCTGGCTGTATCAGAAGTCGGGCGCGCGTCGGCTGGTGCGGAGCCAATGGCTGCAACGGATGCTCCCGCCGCGACTGCTGGCGATGGAGGCGGTGCTGCCACCCGTCCGGCTGCGGCGACGAGCGGCGCTCTCGTATGCGCTGACCACCGACGCGCCCGACGATACGCCGCGCACGCGAGTGGGTGTGCTGCTCGGCTGTGTGCAGCGCGTCTTCTTCGACGATGTCAACGCGGCGACGGTGCGGGTGCTGGCCGCAGAGGGCTATCAGGTGGTTCCCATCATGCGCCAGGGCTGCTGCGGCGCGCTGAGCATCCACGCGGGACGCGAACCCGAGGGGCTGCGCTACGCCCGGCGGCTGATCGACGCCTTCGAGACGGCGCGGGTGGACGCTATCGCGGTCAATGTGGCGGGCTGTGGCTCGACGCTGAAGGAGTACGGCCACCTGCTGCGCGACGATCCCGCCTATGCTGAACGGGCAAAGGCGTTCTCGGCGAAGGTACGCGACATCTCAGAACTGCTGGCCAGCCAGCCGCCGCGCGCGCCACGCCACCCGATTGCGGCGCGGGTCGCCTATCACGACGCCTGCCACCTGCGCCACGGCCAGGGCATCACCCGCCAGCCGCGCACGCTGCTCCATCAGATACCGCAGTTCGAGGTGGCCGAGCCAGCCGAGGCGGATATCTGCTGTGGCAGCGCGGGCATCTATAATCTGGTCGCGCCAGAGCCAGCGGCGGAGCTTGGGCAGCGCAAGGCGGCGAACATCCTGGCGACGCGCCCCGATGCGCTGGTGGCGGCGAATCCCGGCTGTCTGCTTGCAGATCGCGTCATCGCTGGCGCAGCAGGGCCATCCCCTGCCCACGTTCCACCCCATTGAGCTGCTCGACGCCTCGATTCGCGGCGTCCCGCTGCCGGGGCTGAGTACGATACTGCGCGAGGAAACGCTTGACCCTCGCACAGGGCGACCATATGTGACATCGGCAGAGTTACGCGGCATCGGCGCTGGCAATAGCGCCCCACCGACAGATGAAGACATTGAGCGCTGGCGGCTTGAGAAATATGATGAATAGCTCCGAGGTCACATCCTCATCGAAAAAGTCACGCGCGCTCGTACTTGCG
Organism: uncultured Chloroflexia bacterium; assembly: GCA_963702665.1. GTDB lineage: Bacteria > Chloroflexota > Ktedonobacteria > Ktedonobacterales > JADMIN01 > DAHUXT01. The sequence goes on along the minus strand of CAVPDP010000001.1, from coordinate 136,014 downwards.
ATTCGATTCGGCGGGCCAGTGCTCGTGCTCCTGGCGATACTCTGGTTTCCGTTCGATTGGCTCGCCACCGTCTGGCCGCCTTCGGCGTACCCTTTCGCCAGGTCTTCCGCAATGCCCACGACCACTTTATCGGGCACAGCGTCTTCTTCTTCCTGGTGGGATTCTTCGTGCTGCTGATGATTCCCGCCTTGCGCCGTCGGCCGCAGTGGTATTTCCCTGGGCTGGTGGTAGCGGCCCTCATGCAGGAGACGGTGCAGGCGTTCTTTCGCGGCCAGACGCCCACCTTCACCGACTTCAACGCGTTCAAGGGCGACGCGCTAGGCGGCGTCAGCGCATTCGTGCTGTGGCTATTTGTGGGGCTGCTCCAGCGTAACATGCGCCGTCGGGCGTGAATGGACTTCGATTGGGTTCATCTTCACGCGGAGTCTTGCGGATTGTTTTCCGCTGCGAGACGTTTGGCGTTGTGGATCACCCACGTTACCGATGCTGTGCAGCACCAGGCTCCATGATTGGGAGAAGAGGACAAAAAGCCCCACGCCAGCCGCGATTGCCAGCAGCAAGAATGGGAATTCTGAATCTGGCTGCAGCAACCCCACGATTCCTGCGGCGACCGGAGTCGGTACGAGGATATCGCTGAGGACAGCCCGCGCGACATTCATGCCTGTCTTGCGGACCTGCATCTGTTGGTAGGCGACAAAAATGATCCCACCGACGCCCACGGCAATTAACAAGAAGCTGCCGAGAGGAGCCGTGCGGGCTGGCAGCAGCATGATGAACGCCCAGGCAACCCCAATCAGAAATCCAAAGGCGGCGGCGAAGGCTCGCGCACGCATAAGTGGATGGGTCAGGATCGGCTGGGGATGCAGCGACATGGCGACAAACACGAGGCCAGCAAGCGCAGCGGAAGCGCCAGCAAGTGTCATGAAAAACGGCTGCCATTCTTGTACGAGAACTTGATCAGTCACAATCGCTCCTTCATCTCTATGTCAACCCGCTCCCCTGCCTCCGAGCGCAGGCGAGCGGGTCACGTAAGCTGGCTTCGCAACTCGGCGTCCAGGGCATGCCCATGGCGTACCACGATCTCCAGTAACGCCTCTACATCCGCGACCGTCGTGTGGAAATTGACGATGCAGGCGCGCAGCAGGAATCGTCCATCCAGCACCGCATTCGAGACAAACGCCTCACCACCCTGCTGTAGCCGCTCCAGCAGCGCTGTATTCAGGCGATCCAGATAGGCGTCTATAGTCGATGTTCCGGGCGTGAGATCGGCTGGCACGAAGCGGAAGGTGGCGATGCTGAGCTGCCGCGTGAACCCCTGTAGCTCAGGTGTATCCGCAATGCGCCGGGCAAGTGTCTCGGCCAGCGCAATGTCGTCCGCGATTTGTTGCGTCACGCCGACGCGCCCGGCTTGTCGCAGTCCGAGCCACACCTTCAACGCCCGGAAGCCCCGCGAGTTCTGGGGTCCATATTCGTAGTAATTCAGCGGCGGCTGATCGCCTGCGCCCTCCGCCAGATGATAGTAGGTTGGGTGCGCGCTGAACGCCGCGAGCAGGTCGTCAGCGTCGGCGCACGAGTACACATCCGGCCTCGAGCGGGCTATACAGCCACTTGTGCGGGTCAACGGCGACCGAGTCCGCCAGGGCGATACCGCGCAGATCATCGGGCACGCGTACCCCATGCTCCTCGCCCACCAGCCCAGCGGCGAAGCCACCGTACGCGCCATCCACGTGGAACCACAACCCTTGCTCGCGGCATAGCGCCGCAAGTTCCAGCAGCGGGTCAACCGCTCCCGTCGCGACGGTTCCGGCGGAGCCAACCACACAGATGGGCAGGTAGCCCTGCGCGCGGTCAGCCGCGATGCGCGCTCGCACAGCGTCTACGGTGATGCGTCCCACGCCATCGGCTGGAATCCAACTGATGGACTCCGTGCCGAGGCCAGCGAGATCGGCGGTCTTTTGCAGCCAGGTATGCGTCTCGCTGGAGGCATAGATGCGCAGCCGCCCCTCGCCCGCCGCCATACCCTGCGCGCGTACATCCCAGCCAGAACGACTGGCCCGCGCGGCGAGTAGACCCACGAAGTTCGCCATGTTCCCGCCGCTCACAAACAACCCGCCGCAGTCCGTCGGGTAGCCAATCAACTCCGCGATCCAGCGAACCGCCTGGGCCTCTATTTCCGTCGCCATCGGCGCCAGCGCGAATAAGCCAACGTTCGGGTTCACCGCCGCCGCCAGCAGGTCGGCAAGCATACCGAGCGGCGCGGGCGACGAGGTAATGTAGCCGAAGAAGCGCGGATGCCCATTGAAGAGCGAGTGCGCAAAGAGCATCTCCGCCGTATCGGCCAGCAGCGCGCCTGGCTCAGCGCCCCGCTCAGGGAGGCCACCCGTTGGCAGCAGCGCGCGCACCGCCTCTGGCGACTCGCCAGGCGTCACCGGCAGCGAAGGCAACCGACCCAGGAAGTCGGCGATACGATTGACCAGATCATGGCCCAACGCGCGGAACTCGTCCGGCGCCAGATTGGAAGACGCCTCCCGCGCGGGAGATGGATGGACGACTGGAAATGCTTGATGCTGCATGGTTTTCTCTCTGACCAGCCCGCTCGGAGCGAGCCAACGACGCTACGGCGGACATGAAACCCCCAGGTTCGCCAGGGGCATGAGAGAAGGATAGCCGCAGTGGTGTTAGCAAATCGTCTGGCGCTGAGGACGCGCTGTGAAGATTGTCACACGTGTGGCGCCGCATTGCGTTACAACCCCGCGCATATCGTTAGCGCGCCGTTATTTCCGCTCGTCAGCAGAACCTGCGCCGCTATGCAATTCTCAGCCTCTCTAAGAGTCAATCTCGTCGCTGGAGCGCTGGATTCGGCTATGTGGGGAGATAGGGACCATCCTATCCACACGTGCTATCCTTTCTCTGGTTGGCCGCGATGCTGACCAGCGCGCGTCAGTTGGCCGAACTGCGCGTACATCAGTAGCGCGAACGAGGCGCTACTGTGGAAGGGAGGTCTTCCTTGTGATACCACCGGCATTCATCACGTTCTTCGCCGCCAGTCTCGCCGCCGATGGCGCGCTGATCGGCCTGCTCTTCGTCGCCATCGCGATTGAGCCAGAGCGCACCTTTGGCAGTTCAGCCGCGCTAGACCGCGAGCTAGCGGCGAATGGCGCATTCGCTGGCCTGGTGAACGCTTTCCTGATCTCGATGCTGGCGCTCATCCCCAACATCAATATCGGCTTTGCGGTCGTCGTCATCGCCGCATTTTCGTTGCTGAACACCGTTGTCCATGTGGTGGATAAGTTGCAGCGCGGCAATAGCGCCTACGCGCGTAGCCTCTTCTATACCATTGGTGGGCTGCTCGTCTATGGGCTAGAGATCTTCTACGGCAGCCAGCTCATTCGGCAGCCAGGCGCCACCGATGCTGTCATCAGCCTGATCCTGGTACTGATCGCCGAATATGCCGTAGCGCTCGCCCGCGCGTGGACGCTGCTCGGCGCGGAACGTCGCTCGTTCATCCGTGTGCTCCTGGATGTCATCCAGGGCAGAAGATCACATACACCAGCGTCTACCCCAGCCGATGACGAAAAGTCCACTCCCCCAGTCTGATCACATTCTGCTATGCTGTTGGAGCATTCCCCAGGACAGGAGACCCGTTTGAGCAGCGACGGCGCCGCAACCACTGAGCGCACAGCTCGCACAACCCGAAAACCGCTCTGGCGCAGCCGCGATTTCGTGTTTATAGCGGGCGGGCAGGCTGTTTCCGACGCGGGCACACAAATCTCACATCTCGCATTTCCCCTCTTGATCCTGCTGCTCACCGGGTCGCCCGCGCTGGCTGGCCTGGCAGGGGCGGTGCGGACGGTTCCCTACTTCCTGATGGCGCTGCCAGCGGGCGCGCTGGTTGACCGCTGGAATCGCCGTACCGTCATGATCGTCTGCGATACGGGGCGGGCGCTCAGCCTGAGCAGCATCCCCATCGCGGCGCGGTTGCACGCCCTCACGCTGCCACAGTTATATCTTGTCGCGTTCGTCGAGGGCACGCTCGGCGTCATCTTCGATATCGCAGCAGTCGCGAGCCTGCCGCGTGTCGTCGCCCGCGACCAGCTTCCGCAGGCAACCGCATGGCAGGTCGCTGGCTCTGGGGGCGCGTCGCTGGCAGGCCCACCTATCGGCGGGCTGCTCTATGGGATCAGTAGCGCGCTGCCATTTCTTGCCGATGCCATCTCCTATGCGGTTTCGGTGGTGACGTTGCTCTTCGTGCGCACTCCATTGCAGGGTGAGCGCAGCGCGCCACGCGAACCCATGGCGCGCGAAATACGGGTCGGACTCGCCTGGCTATGGCGGAAACCGGTTGTGCGCATCCTGGCGATCCTCAGCGGCCTGCTCAACTTCGTCACCCCTGGGGCGAGCGCGCTGCTCGTGATTGTGCTGGCGCAGCGCCAACACGCCTCGTCGCCACTGATCGGGCTGATCTTCGCTGGCATGGGCGTTGGCTATATTCTCGGCTCGGTGGTCGCCGGATTCATCCAGCGCTGGCTCTCGTTCAAGACGATCATGATTGTCACCTGCTGGCTCTTCGCGATGGTGTGGGGTTGCTACGCCTTCGCCACGAGCAATCTGCTGCTGTTAGTGCTGGTCAGCGCGCTTTTCGCGTTCATCGACCCGATCTACGACATCACCCAGTTCAGCTATCGCATGGCGCTCATCCCCGATGCGCTACAGGGGCGGGTCAATAGCGCCTATCGCGCCATCGCGCGGGCCACGCCGCCACTTGGTGTCGCGCTGACCGGCATCCTGCTCCAGAGTTGGGGCGGGCTTGGCGCCATTGCCGTACTTGGCGCTTTCTTGCTGGCGATGGCGATTCTGGCGACCACGAGCCGCGCCATCCGCACCGCGCCCGACCATAGCGCATGAAGGCGCCAGATCTTGCCCCCGTACACACGAGGCCGCCAGCCTGCCCTTGCCAAACTGTTCTATTAGTGCTATAACAGTTTAAGAGGCGTGAGGGAACGGGGAGCAGCCCGCTATGGCAGCAGACCAGCATGAGCCAGCGACAATTCATCTCGATGAGACAAGTCCGACGCCGAAGTATCAGCAGATCGTGGAGCAGGTACGGGCGCTGGTTGCGATGGGCGCGCTGCCGCCACGGACACCGCTGCCCTCGGTGCGCCAACTCGCCGCTGATCTTGGCATCAACGTCAACACCGTGCTGGCGGCGTACCGCGCGCTGGAATCTGAGGACATCATCCTGCTGCGGCATGGCGCGCGGGCAGTTGTCCATCCGCGGCTGGCGCGTGTGGTCGAGCCACAGCTCGGCGATGTCGAGCGCATCCGTGCGGCGCTGGAACGAACACGCACCGACGCGCTGCTGCTGGGCATGACATTGGAGCATCTGCGCGCGCTGGCGGCGGAGGTCTTCGCCGATTGATGGCGTGGGGCAGAGGAGAGGTTGTCATGGCTACACTGTTCGCGGTGGGAATACAGGCGCTCGTGCTGCTCATCATCACGACGATCTCGCTGCTGATGCCATCGCTGACGCGGCGCGACATCCTCTTTGGCGCCACCGTACCGCCAAACACCCGCGCCACCGCCGAGGGGCGGGCGATCATCCGGCGCTATCGCATCGGCGTGCTGCTGCTCGCCATCGTACAGGCCATCGGGCTGGCGCTGCTCTGGGCGCTGGCTCCCGCGGACTTCTGGAAAAGCCTGTGGATCGTCGTCATCCCGCTGGCGCTGGCGCTGATACCCGACATCCCCTATCTGCTGGCGTGGCGCTCGGCGCGCGCGCTGGCAATCGCCGCGCCCACCACGTCCGCGCCTATTCCGCCTGTCTCGTCGGCGGGGCTGCGTCCACGGCGCTATGCCGACTATGTGCCGCTGATCTGGGAGGCGCTGCCGCTGGCGCTGATTGCGCTGACGGCCTCGTATCTGGCGACCACGTACGCCGCCGCGCCCGCGATCATCCCGATCCATTTTGACGCTGCGGGCAACCCCAATGGCTACGCGTCCAAGAGCATTGGCTCGTACTTCTTCCTGGTCTGGACACAGCTTTTCCTCTATGCCCTCATCACTTTCCTGAGCGTGCTCACCGTTGGCGCCAAGGCGCAGCCCACCACCGCCGATGAGACTTTCCGCCGCCGGATGTTGCGCTATCTCTTCGGCGTCAAGACGCTGATGATCGCGCTGATGGGCGCGCTCGCTGTCGCGACGGCGCAGGCGGCGCAGAGCGGCCACGACAACCACGATCACCTGGGCGTTGTGGGCCACGATAGGCTGTGTCGTGCTGGTGCTAGGCGGCGCGATCTGGCTCGGCGTCACGACGGGACAGGGTGGCTCGCGGCTCGGCGGCAACAGCGCGAACACGACCGACCGCATGGATGACCGTTACTGGAAGCTTGGCGGCATCTACGCCAACCCCAATGACTCGGCGATCTTCGTCGAGCGGCGCTTTGGCCTCGGCTGGACGATCAACGTTGGCAACCCACGCGCGCTGCTGGTGCTGCTTGTCATTCTGGCGCTGCCCCTTGCCTTCGCGGCGTTCAGCTTCCTGGTGATGGGGAAATAGCGACAGGCGACCAGCCGTGGCCATGACGTCGTTTTAGAAAATTACGAGGGGCTGGCGGCTGAAGCCGCGCCTAGGGCTGCGCCACAAAGCCCGCCTGCGCGGGCTTCAGACAGGAGCAACTGGGGCATCCGGTGTGCAGCATTCCGTGTACCAGCGATCGCGGGTTTTGCAGAACTCCCCTGCACGAGCGCCCACGGGTGTCCGATACGCTGCAGCCCGCGCAGGCGGGCTTTGCCGCCGAACGGAGTGATGCTCTTAGGCGCGGCTTCAGCCGCCAGCCGCTGTGGCGCCCGTCCCTCGTATTTTAGAAAACACCATCAAGGTCGAGTGTGTCCTCAACCTACGTCACCCCTCGGCGCTGCCATTGTCCTGGCTGGCGTCGTCCCGTGGCGGCTGATCGCCGACGGAGGCGTCAGAGCTCATCGGCCTCGTCAGGTACGATGCGTATTCGGCGCGTTCGCAGGTCGTCTAGCGGACGTGGCGCCCCACCGGGCAGCCGCCTGCGTTCGTCGCGCTCGCCATTCAGGTCGCGCATCACCGCCTTGAAGAAGCGCCCCACACGCGTCCAGCGCGCCGGGAACTCATCGGCCCAGAAGCGCTCCGAGCCACTGGGGCCAGCCGAGGTAAAGGCGAAGGCGCGCCCGTCGAAGCTATACTCGACGTGTGTCACCGGGATGCACGTCAACCGCAGGCGACGCCCAATAACATGCCTGTCCAGATCCTCCGGTATTTCGGCGGAGGTCTGCCCAGCCTCATTCCCGCTATTGTCCGCCGTTTCCACCATTCACCAGCGCCCGCGCAACCGCCCAGACGCCACCTGGCACGCCCAGCGGCGGTTCGCCAATCACATCGGTGAGCGCGCCCTCCCAGACGGTTTCTTCGCTGGCGCGCTTGAGCAGCGCATTCGACAGCCAGCCAGCCTCCTCAGCCCTGGTCGGCATCACCGTCCGGGTGGTGACACGCGTATCGAAGCGGCGCACCACCTCGCGATAGCGGATGACCCGCGCCGAGCCATCACACGCGGCGCATGGCGAGTAGCCGCTCCCCTTGCAGGTGGCGCAGACGCGCTTACCAGTTTTGCACGAACAGGCGACGGTACCATCCACGCAATCGGGGCAGGGGATCGTCTCGCCTGAGGCTGGCGCGGTGGGCGCCCATTGCGCCGATGGTGGCAGCGGCACGCCATAGTCCTGGCGCAGTCGCTCGGAAAAGTCGGCCAGCTTCCCGGCGGCGTCGGTCGCCAACCGCTCGGCCTGCACCTGGAAATAGCCCTTGGCGGAGCGCGCTTTGCGCTCGGCGGCGGCGTCCGCGATGCGCCCACGTCCGCGACAGCGGCGACAGGTGATGCGCGCCTTACCGTGACAGTCCGGGCAGCGGATAAATCCCTTGCCATCACAGTCGGAGCAATTGCGGTGGCCAGTGCCATTACAGACCATGCACGCGCCAGCCATCTCGCTGCCCACCAGCCGTTCGCTGCGTTCGCCAGAGGTGATCTCTGGTGTCGCGGGGAAGCTGTATTCCCAGGCGGGCAGAATCGGCGAGGGCGGCGGGGGCGGCGTGCCAGTCCACGGCGATGAGCCTTCCGCCAGGGCGCGTGTCTCACCGCGCTCGCTCAGCGCCACCCGCCAGACAGCGGTTTCGTAGAGCGCGTGCGTGCGCATGCCATCGGGCATTTCCGGGTCAACCAGAAAATCGCGCGCGACCCAGCGGCGAGCCAGTTCACGTCCCCGCAGTTCGTTGGCGGGGGCAAGGTTGCGGGTCCCGGCGCCCTCGGCATCGACGCCGCTCGACGCCTCCCACAATTCGGAGGCGCGGTCCAGCACCTGACGTACTCGTGTGCCCAGATCGCCCACCGATTCACGGAACACCCGTATCGTCTCGCGGGCCTGGCGCTCCAGTTCGTCGGTCACCTCTTCACGATCTGGCGCGGAGTCCCTCATCCAGCGAGTCCAGTCGTCACCCACAGCGCGCCTCCTTCAGGCATCATCAATCCTCGTGCGTGGATGCGGCTTCGGGGCCACTATTGTCTTCCGCGCGCTCGGTCGAAAAAAAGTTCAGTTGCGACACTTCCTTATCCTGTCGATCTTGTCGTTCCTGTCTATGCTGTGTACGCCGGGCACGGGGGCGCGGTTGCGCAAATGGCTGTGTTGATTGTTGCGGCAGTCGTTCGCTGGCGGACGCCTTGCTTTCAGCGTTTGCGGGCATTTCAGCGGGCCCATCAGCGGCCACATCGGGCGCGATCACCTCTGCCGCAAAGATAGATGCGCGCGCCACGCGCAACCCGGCGCGCTCCGCCAGTAACTCCACCGTCGCCTCGTCCAGATCGGCCAGCGCCGCATCGCTCGCGCGCAGGTGATCCGCCAGTTGCGTCAGCGATAACCGTCCACCCGCCGCAGTGGCGACGTATGCGTATACCGGCGCCAGCAACTCCGCCAGCCACGAGGGATCGCACAGCCCCAACCCATCGATCCACACCGGCGCGGCGTCCGCGTTCTCGCCCGTCAGCGCCCGCAGCGCGGTATCCAGTTCGGCGCGGGTATAGCTGTGGAGCAGCGCATAGCTCTCGCGCGGTGGAATATGCCCGCGCAGCGCTATCTCGGCGGCGATATGCGGCAGGTCGAGCGTTGCCAGCCGACGCGCGGAATCGTCATAGGCGCGATCCACGAGCGCAACCAATTCGTGCGCGCGGATGTGGTCGCGCTTATACCAGAGCAGCGGAAACACGCCCTCGAAGATGCCCAGTTCGCTCCGCGCGGCCTCGGGCGCCGCAATCGCCAGCGCCACCCGCCCACGTAGCGCCGAGAGCTTGCGCGCCTTACGTTCGCGGTAGCCAGGCCGCCAGTAGCCCGCGATTTCCAGATAGACGCGGCGCATGCCCCGGATGAGCGCAAAGTCGGGCACGAGAATCGTATCCTCCACCAACAGCGGCTCTGGCTCGCGCTCCAGCCGCCAACCGTGCGCCGCATCGGCGCGTTCCAGCGCGGCGAATTCGCTGGCGAACTGCGCCTCCAGCGCGCTATCGTAGCTCGCCTGTGTAGGAAGCTGGTCGCCATCAGGCTGCCCCTGAGCGCCGACGCCCAGCAGCTTCAGCAGCTTGTCATCCAGCATGAATGGCAACGGACGCCCGTGGAGATAGATGTGCGCAATTCCCCGCAGGCCGCCTCCAGCCAGCGTGGCGCGCCTGCCCGCGCGTTCGGGGCCGCGCCGATAGCCCAGCAGGGCGCGACAGAGCCGGGCGAGCCGCTCACCATAGGCGGCGGGCGCCGCGCTCACCTCCTGGGGGCCATACAGCAAGACGCGGATGGGGCGTCCAGCGGCCTCCAGCGTTCCCGCCGCGTCGTCTCTCATTCGCGACGGTGTAGGGAGCGCCAGCCTCGGCGACACGCGCCAGCGGCGGCGCATCCTGTAACGATGCGTCGTCGGCAAAGGAGAGATCATAGTGGACGCCCATCGTCCGCGCCAGAAAGCAGAGTCGCTTGACCACTGTGCCCAGCGGTTCGCCCGCCGCCAGCCCAATATCGGGCGGCACGACCCATTCGACGCTGGCGGCATTGGCCAGCAACGCCTCGAACGCCCGCTGGTTATAGCGCTGGGCCAGCGTATCCGCCGTGGGCGGCGTCCTCGCCGAGACGGTACAACACCGCCTGCGCGGCGCCATCCAGCACGAGCAGCGTATCGAGCGTGGCCCGCCGCAGCCCCAGATCGGCGGCGCAGGCGTCCAGCGAAGATTCGCGGTCGGCGGCGCTCAGATAGCCGCCTGTATGATCGTTCACCCAATCATAGAGCGCCAGGCGTAGCTGCCCCGGCGCCTGTATCTCGCGGTCGGCGAGCGCGGTGGCCTCGTCGTCGCTGGCGCTGCCCGGCCACGCTGGCGACTGCCACTCATAGTCATCCGACAGGCAGTTGGTCAGGCAGCGCGCCAGCCGATAGTCGCCGATCAGTTCGGCGGCGCGATCCACCGGGAAGCTCGACCGCTCGCGACCGACCCACGCCTCATAGAGCGCGATCAGCGCCTCGATCTCGCGCGCCAGTTCACCGGGACGCAGCAGATACGGCGTCAACCGTGTCACGCCATCTCGTCGTGAGATGCTCTTTTTGACATCCGCCAGCGCCAGCCGCATGCTTAATGTCCTCTCCCTGCCTACGCTCGCGTGCGCCGACGCTCGGAGACGCGCTCCTCGGTGGTGCCCTCGGTCACCAGTTCGTAGAGCGTGGCCCGTGTCTCTTTGGGACGCAGCACGCGCCCCAGCCGTTGGATATACTCGCGGCGGGTGGCATTGCCGCTGACGATGATGGCGACGCCGCAATCGGGAATATCCACGCCCTCATTCAGCACCCGGCCTGTGACCAGCCGCATGTAACGCCCCTCACGGAAGCGCTCCAGTATCAACCGTCGCTCCTCCGCCACGGTCTTATGCGTAATCTGTGGGATGGCGAAGCGCCGACTGACCTCATCGACCAGCGTGTTATATTCGCTGAACACCAGCACGCGCTCACCAGCATGGCGGGCAAACAATTCTTCGAGCAGGGCAAACTTGGCCGGGGCATTCATCGCCAGTGAACGCGCCTCGCGCCAGGCCAGCATCGCGGCGCGCGCCTCGGGATCACGCGCGCTGGCCCAGAGAATCTTGCGCTGGAAGTCGGCGGGCGAGGTGATGATGATGTGGCGCTGGCGCAGATAACTGCTATAGGCGGCGCGCGCCTCGTCATAGCGGGCGGCGTCCTCCGGGCTGAGCGCGACGGTCAGCTGCTGCTCGTCATAGCTGGCGAGATAGCGGGCGGCGGCCAGCTCAGTCGGGCGCGCGCCGATAGACCTCTGGCCCAATCAGCCGTTCGAGGGCGAGATGCTCGTCGTCGGCGCGTTCGGGCGTCGCGCTCAGCCCCAGCCGCTGCGGCGTAGATGCGCCCTCGGCAATCTGGCGATAGGTCTGCGCGGGCAGGTGGTGGCACTCGTCGAAGATCAGCAGCCCGAAGCGCCGCAGCAGTTCAGGGTGGAGCGCCGCCGACTCATACGTGATGATCGTGATGGGCTGCACATCATGCGCCCCGCCGCCATAGACGCCGATATCCTCAGGCGAGCGCCCCAGCGCCTCGGCCAGCGCGCGCTGCCACTGGCGCAGCAGATCAATCGTCGGCACAACCACCAGCGTCGCCAGTTCCACCTCGGCAATCGCCATCGCGCCGACCAGCGTTTTGCCGCTCCCGGTGGGCAGCACGACCACACCCCGGCATCCCTCGGCGCGCCATGCCGTCAGCGCATCCTCCTGATAGGGACGTGGCGTCAGCGTGACGCGCATCGGCCAGGGCAGCGCGGGCCGCTCATCGAAGGCGACGGCCACCTCCCAACCCATCCGCAGCAGCGCCGCTTTGAGCCAACTGAAGTCGAGCGGACGCGCCCGCAACACCCGCGCCCGCAGATCGCGCTCGCAGCAGCGCCGACGCCAGCCCGGCAGCCTCATCGCCGAAGAGCGCCTGATAGAGGGCGGCGTCATCCAATGGCCAGAGCGCGGCAGGCGGCGCGAGCGCAATATCGCGTCCACGCCACTCGATGCGCACGGTAGTGCTGTTGATCCGACGCCGCTCGGCTGGCTATCCTGGCTATCATCCATTGGGTATTCGCTGCCTCCCTCTCGTTGTATTCTACACGCACGAGACGGATGTGGTAGCGGCGGCACCTTGCGTGTAATTGCTCTCGCCTGCCACCATGTACTAGAATGGAACCGTAGGCGCTCCTCACCCACTCCAGGATGCTGAGAAAGAGAGGATCGTATGCCACGTACCAGTCGCGCTCGTTTCGTTCCTGAACCGCCAATCTAACGTATTTCGCGTGCGGATTCTCGGCGGATTCTATGCGCCGCCCGGTAGCCAGCTCATCTGGCGCGAGATTGCGCTCGCGGCCAACCAGACGCTGGACAAGCTGGCGGAAGCGATCCCGCTGGCGTTCGACTTCGATGATCCACATATGTGGTCCTTCTTCCTGAGTGGCAAGCCGTGGGACACCGCCAGCGAATACACCTTATATCCCGAGCGGGATGAGTTCAGCGGCGCAACAGGCGCGCGACGCGAGCCGGGCGCATATTCGCAGCTGTGCCCTACCCCGGCAAGACCGGCAAAAAGGAGTTCCTGTTTCTCTTCGACTATGGGGACGAGTGGCACTTTGGGGTGAAGCTGCTGCGCGAGATCCCGACGGTAGATCCAGCGGCGCGCTATCCACAGGTGGTCGCCAGCGAGGGCGTCGCCCCGCCACAATATCCCGATACCCTGAGGATGAAGACGAGGATGAAGAGGAGGCGAGGATGGCGAGGATGGCGAGACGGGGTTCCTGGTCATCGAACTGGACAAGGACACCCTGGCCATGCTCGGCCTCACCGATGTTGTCCCCAGGGGCAGCGGCAAGCTCGCTGAGGGCGCCGAGGGCAACATCGTCGAGGGCAAGATTGCCGGTGATAAGCCCAGTGGCGCCAAACGCCGTGGCGGCGTGAAGCCGGACAAGTAGGCGCTGCGCCGCCACTCGCGCACGCGAACGATCAGGATTCGGCGGGCCGCAGACGGCAGTCGCGCTAATGAGACGAGTAACCGACAGACTTGTCACGGCTGGGAGGGCTGGTCACGGATCAGATATGGTTCAGGTTGGGATACCGCTTCGCAGATCATAGCGGCAAGCACGTAGAGGCGACGACCATCGGCAGCCCGTGCCAGAGGAAGATATAGCGAGGCAAAGCTGCCACCTGATTCAGCCCATGTCTCGCGCTGATGGGCAATCACTGCCGCCAGATTCGCCTCGAGCTAGCGCGGTTATGGCGGCGCGCCCATGCGAGCAACCGTCGCCAGATCAGTGCTGTACCTGCCTCGTGATCACAGGCGACCATCGGCAGCTTCCTGTTTTCATACGTAGGTATTCGCTAGGAGCATCGCACGCCGATCTCGAGAACCAATCGGCAACCAGTCCAGGCACGAGCAGACTTTACGCCGGTTGCCCAATTAGCCAGCCTCGCATCGCCACGAGCCTACCTTTCGCTTCTGTGATGCAGCAATGACCACGCAGTCGAATAGTGCGCAGCCCCTGCTCGTCAGCGTGCGCGTCCATCGCGCATCCCAAACGCACGGTAACTCAGCCATCCTCATAGCTGCCACTCATCGTGTCGTATCACGGCGCGAGGTAATTTCCCCCATTGCCCAGTACCACTGTGCGGCCGACAGTGGTCAGCACTGGCGGGAATCCGCGCAATCTGGTACCCTGGAAAACACAGGGAGATGGACGCTGTCATCGCCTGCTGACGACGCTGGCAAGGCTCAGATAGACCATTGCACCGGACAAGAGAAGGGGTACCGCGAACATGGCGACACAACAGGAGCGAGACGCATTCTTGCGTGGCTGGCGCGCGGCCATGGACGAAGTATTATTCGTGCTCGCGTCAGAGGCGCATGACTGGGCCGAGGAGGAGGCAGCCGCCTCTGCCGGGGAGTATAAGCTGCCGGGGAGCTTCGCGCTCGAAGAAGTGCGCGGTTCCTTCAAGGGACGACATGAGCTGCTCGCCTGGATTACACAGAATGGCCCGGCGTCCGCACGCGCCAATGATCCTCAGATGGCGCAGGCGCTGGATGCGCTGGTAGATGGCAAGGCCACCGATCCCGACCGCACGGCGCTGGGTCTGGCCGCTCTCGGCGCCGACGACGCGCCTCCTGATGGGCCTCCTGCCGCTGGCGGCGAATAACTGAGGCGCGCGGCGGTTGATGCAGCGAGACGGCTGGCGGCTGAAGCAGTTTTACAAATTACGAGGGACACGAATGGGCTGGGGCGCGCGGGCGGTTAAAACCGCGCCTGAACGGCCTCGCTGCGCTCCGCCACGAAACCCGCCGTCGCGGGTTGCCCAGGAACTCCCCGCACGGGCGCCCACTGGTGGGGCGCGCTCTGGCAGCCCGCGCAGGCGGGGTCTTGCGGTTGAGCGGGCGCAGCCCGTCAGGCGCGGCTTCAGCCGCCAGCCGCCGTGGCGTCACACCGCCTGTCCCCACTAATTTCTACAACGACATGAACCGCCCGCGCTACCACAACACCCAGCCACGAAATCAGTATCAGGCGGGGCGACTACCCATACGACGGATGAACACAATCGCGCCCCAGATCATCGAGCGCCGCCAGCGAGATGATGGTCGCGGCGCCAAATGGCGGGAACGGTTCGCGTACGGTCGCGCCGGTCAGCTTCAGCAGACCATTGAAGCCGGAGAGCGCCAGCGAGAAGATCCAGAACGTCAGCAGGATGATGAAGCCGATCAGCCCCAGGAAGCGGAAAGTGTTCTCCGCGACGCGAATCCTGAAGACCAGCAGTGTCATCGCGAGTACGATAGCCACCACCGCCAGAATGCCAAATAGCCCGGCATAGATCACATATTGATAGGGCCAGCCGAAGGCGTCGAGCGTTGGTGTGCAGAGACCTTTAGGCCCGCCACACGTATTCGCGTCGCTCTGCAGATGCAGATACGTACGCGTAAACTTGGCGGCGGAGGCCACGGCGATCACACCGATGAGGATGAGCGCGGGCCAGACGGCGTTGCGTAGCGAGCGCGCCAGGTTGTCAATCGCGAGCCGCAGACGGCGGTTGAGGGCGCTCCTGAGCGTATCGATGACCGTCAGGCTCACCGACTCTGAGACGGATTCGGTGCTGGTTTCGGTGCTGGCTCCCGTCGATGTTCGCCTGTGGTTCGAGCTGGGCAGGCGACTGCTCACCCACCCCACCAACCGCGCCGAAGCCACTCAACATTGCCGAGAGCGCCAGAATCAGCAGCCCCAGCGGCAGATAGATGAGCGTCTGAATCAGGTCAATGAAGGTCAGTGTCGGCGGGTTGGCTATCCCCCCGCCTGGCGGCGTGCATGCGCCGAACGGCCAGACAACGACACAGTTTGTGACCGGATCATTGATGCCCAGCCAATTCGAGAATGTGGACAGAATATCCGAGCGGAAGATCAGCGACAGCAACACCACCAGCGCCGCGCCCGCGATCAGGTCGCCCGCGATCAGTTCGCGCAGCGGAACCTTGTCATCGGAAGGCCCTTGGGTCGTTTTTGTGCCGCCGAGGCCAATGTCGATGCGCGAGTTGATTGGCTTGCCCTGCGCGCTGCGAATCCAGCGGCGGATCGTGTCTATCCAGAAGACGGCGATGATCGCAAAGTTGATGAGGGCGTAGAGGAACTTGTTTCCGGTAAGATTGGGCAGCAAGAACCGGATGTTGAGCACGTTCCGCAGGAAATCCTGGATCAAGTTCAGGAAATCGAGCTTGTAGAAGTAGATGATGCCGACAATCGCCATCGAGATGAGTGTCACGACCAGCGCAGCCACCAACTGGGCGCGCAGTTTGGGATTGCGCAGAATCGAGATTTCGAGCGCCATGATGAGCGCGCAGAACCAGAGGAAAAGCGGCCACCCCTGCTTGAAGATCGCATACACGGTGTCAGAATCATTCTGAAAGCCATCTTGATAGCCGAGGAATCCAACGAGCGCGAAGGCGACGACACCCGCAAGGCCGACGATAACCACCACCCAGATGGGATACTGCACGAGAAACGTGCGCCGTTTCTCATCATAGACGTCGGTGATCGCGTACCCTGTACGTGGTGCGCCGCTGTCGGGTGAAACTGACGACATCTGCATACTCCTAAGAATGTTGTGCCGAATCTGCGTCATGGGAGGGGCGATCCAGCCGGACACCGCTGGGTCGCCCCTGCTTCAGCAATCTTTATTGCGCCTGTGGTTTGGCGGCTGGACGCCACGCCGTCGTCAGGAAGTACAATGCGCCGAAGATGATGAGTAACCCAGCCGAGATGGCGGTCATCCAGCTTGGCGGGCTAAATGGCGTCCGATTGGGAGATGTTGACGTTGATGAGCAACTGGTTGAATCCCCACAACGCCAGCGAGAAGATCCAGAACGTCAACAGCACGATGAACCCGATCAGCCCGAGGAAGCGCATCGTGTTTATCACCACCCGCCACCTGAAGAGCATCAGCGCCGCCGACAGCACCAGGCCAACCACAGCGGCCAGTCGCCCACCCAGCGCCGGGCAGATATACGAAAAGCACGTCTGAGCAAATGCTTGGCGCTATGCAGATACGCGCTGGCTGTTGGTCGAAAGCTCCGCCACGCCATAGGTCGCCACGAAGAGCAGCACTGGCAAGCCAATATAGCGGAACGCCAGCGCCAGATTCGTCAGCAGCAGCCGCAGCCGACGATTGAGGGCGCTCCGCAGCGTGTCGATGATGGTCGTAGTGACATCGGTGGCGACCGCGCCCGTGCCGGTGGGGTTTGGCTTCATCATGACGAGCGAATCTTGCGAGTGATTCTCGTTAACGCCTTGCAGCGCGCCCAGGCCGCTGACCGTCGCCGTCAGCGCCAGAATCAACAGCCCGAGCGGCAGATAGAACAGTGTCTGAATCAGATCAAGGAAGCTGAGCGTTGGTGGGTTGATACCGCCCACGCCGCAGACGACCGATTGGCCACGAGACGGTGCAGTATAATGATTGCAGCGCCCTTCGGGTGGATGAACAGTGAGATAATCTCCGCTGAAAAATAACGAAAGCAACAGGGCCAGCAAAGCCCCGGCAATCAGGTCACCTGAGACCAGCTCTTGCAGCGATGGCATCTCGCTATCGCGTGCGCCACGCCCGCCGTAGCCAATGCCGATATTCGACACCTGGAGTTGGGCTTCATCTCCGCGCGCGCGGCGCACCCAGCGGCGGATGGTATCGAGCCAGAAGACGCCAAGCAGACGCAAAGTTGACCAACTGTATACGTCAGGGGTTGCTGGGCAGGGCGCGCAGAAACGCGCCCCGTTGCAGCAGTTGCGCAGAATATCGGGCAGCGACTGGTTGAAATAGGTGATGCCGATAAAGACGATGGCCAGCAGACTCATCACCAGCGTGGCGATCAACCGCCCACGCAGCGATGTATCCCGAAAGATCGAGATTTGCAGCGTGATGAGTACCGCACAGAACCAGAGGAAGAGCAGCCAGGGCTGACTCAGCGGCTCTGAAGAGTTATAGCCCAGATAGCCGGTGAGTGCGATGATGACGACACCCGACAGACTCAGCCCAAGAATGAGCCAGATTGGATACCGAATAAGAAATGTCCGTCGCCCCTCATCGTAGAGATCCGTAATCGCCTTGTTGGCGCGCTCTGATCCGACGGCTGTATCTTGCATGTATTCTCCTCCACTCCGCCCGTGCCATCCCGATTCGCTGGTTCGTCTGTCCCAAACGGTCTGCGCGAGCGCTCCTGATGATACCGCGATGATACCGTATGATGAAACGCACGCCAGCCGCTATGTCCGATGACACAGATCGTGGCCTACGGCAGGATGCGCGCTTGTCCAACAGGCAGTCGCGCGCCAGGGACATGACGATCCCCGAACTTCACTTCCTACTATACATGGCTATGAACAACATGGCTATGAACAACACCGTGCAGCCAACTTCTGTCATAGCGAGGATTCCGCGACTCGTCGTAGAGTACCACGTCTACCGCGCACCGGTAAAGTGCCTCTCTTCTATCTTCGCAGTGAAGCCGTGCGCAACCGCTCAACCATTTGGGGTGCAAGCTGTTGCAGAGTGCCAATAACTCGCTCTTCCCTCTTGTCGGTGGCGCCGCGCTGTTCCAGACCGGATGGCGCTGTTGGCGACCAGGTCAGCGGCCTGGAGGAGCAACTGGCCACCCGCAGGGTAGTCGAGAAGGCAGTGAGCATCCTGATTGAGAAGCACGGGCTGGGCTCTCAGGCGCCACGCAATGAGTCATGCGGCTCACCTCTCATCATGGAACTCAGAATTGCTACTCCCCTCTTGACAGGAGGGTCAATTACGTGTATATACTCCTAATATGAACAGCATCCTGTAGGGGACATGCCGAGCGCTCCTGATAGTTCGCGGGCTCAAGCGCAGGCCTGTGTGTGTTACAACGCCCGCAAGGTCGCTCGTGCCGTTACGCGGCTGTATGATGACATGCTGCGGCCCAGTGGACTGCGCGCCACGCAGTTAACCCTCCTGATGGTCATCGATGCGATGGGGAAGCCCTGATCACCCACTGGCTGAGCAGTTGGTGATGGACAGGACAACGCTCGCGCGCGACCTGCGGCCGATGGAGGCGGCTGGCTGGGTTGCGGTTGCGCCAGGAGACGACCGTCGCATGCGCATTGTGCGGCTGACCCCAGCGGGTGGCGATGCCCTGAAGGGCGCGTTGCCGCTCTGGCGCGCAGCGCAGGCAGTCCTGGTGGATGGTGGCGTGGGGGCAGACGAGTGGGATCGCCTGCGCGGTGACCTGGCGCGCCTGATAACGCTCGCCCAGCACTAACCGCGCCCAGCTAATGAGCGTCGCAACGCATAAGTCGTCTTGAATCATTTTGTAAAAGGTGTATATACAGCCTTTTGAGCTATGCGCTCGCAGTAATCGACGCGAGCGCCCACTCCTGTCAGCGCTCGCCGTTCGCACCTGCTCTCGCAGCCAAGCGAATAGCAGGTGTATGATGCACATCAATGTGCAGAAAGAGATTCACATGAACGCGACCCTGGTGTTTGTGACGCAGGCCACGCTGAGTCTGCTGTCATTTGGGCTGATAGCGCGCTGGATCATCTACCCACGCCTGAAGAAACGCTCTTTGCGTGAGGCATTGACGCCGCTGCTGCTGTTTGAGACCTTCCGCACGATCGGGCTGATCAACATCGTCCCAAGCCTCGTGGATGCCGCGCTACCTGCCGCCTTCAGCATTCCTGAAGCAGCAGGTGACATGCTTGCCGTTGTCCTGGCGTTCGTTACGCTCGTCGCGGTGCGCTCTGGCTGGCGCGCCGCGCCAGCGCTCATCTGGCTCTTTACGGTGGTAGGGGTAGCGGACTTCATCAATGCGGACCGCGCTGGGGCTGCGCTTCGGTATTCCCGCGTATCATCTGGGGATTGGCTGGCTTCTCCCCACCTATGGTGTTCCCGCCTTCCTGGCGGTCCAACTGACGGTGATCGCACTGTTCCTCAACCACGAGCGCCAGCGTGCTAGAGAGCGAGCAGTGGATGTTCCTGATCGTCTGATGGCGAGTATCTCCTGAGATTTCAGAGGCGCGGCAGGACATATATCACCTGATCTGCCGCGCCTCAGCCGATCTTATACGTTGCCAGCCCTTTGGCGACGGCTTTGCCCGATGCGGTTGTCGCCTCGATGTCCAGGTAGACCAGACTACGGCCACGGCTCAGCACCCGTGCGACCGCCTGTATGTCTTCATCCTCGGCGGCGGCGAGATACGAGATGGCCAGGCTGACCGTCGTGCCACGGATGTTCGCGGGTACCTCGGCATCCGACCAGGCGGCGGCTGCCCCAGCGGTATCGATCAGTGTGGCGATAGCGCCGCCGTGTACGACGCTACCAATAGTCGTCATGGTCTTGTCATAGGGCAGCCGCAGCGTCGCCGTGCCTGGCGCCAGCGCGACGAGTTCGATGCTGAGATAGCCCACGAATGGCGAGGTGCGCAGCCAGTGGCGGATGATGTCCGCGCCTGAGGGGGTTGGTGTGCTCATGGTCATCGCTCCTTATCGTCGCTATGTGTGGGTGAGCGTCCGCAAGCGCTGCGGCATACTCGCGGGCGTAGCTGAGATAGTGGGCGACGCCATCGCGGATCCGCGCCCGCTCGGCCTCTGTCACCGCGCGTATCGCTTTGCCCGGCACGCCCATCACCATCTGGCCGTCGCAAACTGCTTGCCCTCCGGTACCAGTGTGGCGGCGGCGATCAGGCAGCCAGCGCCGACCACCGCCAGATTGAGCACCGTGGCGCGCATCCCCACCAGCGTGCCAGTCGCCAATCGTCGCGCCATGCACAATCGCGCCGTGGCCCAGCGTGCAATCCGCGCCGACGGTGGCCGGAGCGCCCTCATCAGTGTGCAGCACGCAGCCGTCCTGCACGTTGGTGCGTGGGCCGATGCGAATGGGGGCGGTATCCCCGCGCAGCACCGCGCCGAACCAGATATTCGCGCCCGATTCGATGGTGACATCGCCGACGATCACCGCCGTCGGCGCGACGAATGCGTCCTCGGCGATACGCGGCCAGACGCCACGATAGGGCAGCACCAGCATAGCGAAAATCCATTCATTGGCCGCTTGGGAAGCGCGTGATAGAGATCATTACTACCCCGTTGTACCACGTTCACCAAGCATCGCCACTAACTCAAACTCTACATCTTACGCCTATCTTCATGTGTCTGATATACTTGAGTAGCGCGATTTGCCTCGTGCTTTCAACAGAGCGAAAATGCCACTGTAGCAAAAGAGCAGGCGGCATCATAGACTCGGTGGATCGTGGACACCCAGGCGCATAGTGAGTATCTCATGGGGGGAAACACAATGAGCGACAACGACGAAGAATTGGCCCTCTTGCCCTTCGATGATGGCAGCGCCGGACGGGTGATCCGCCGACAGTGGCATGAAGGCCAATGGTTCTTCAGCGTGGTAGACGTGATCGCGGTGCTGACCGATAGCCCCAACCCGCGCAACTACTGGAGCATGCTGAAGCGCAAGATCGCCGATGAGGGCGCGAGTGAGTTGTACACGAATTGTGTACAACTGAAAATGCGCTCTCCTCTCGACGGCAAGAAATACGCGACCGACGCCGCCACAGCGGAAACGATGCTGCGCATTGTGCAGAGCGTGCCCAGCCCCAAGGCGGAACCTATCAAGCAGTGGCTGGCGCATGAAGGGGCGCGCAGGCTCGACGAGGTCGCGGCAGAGTTGCCAGACACCACAGCAGCGCTTCTGCTCCGTAGCGTGATAGCTGATCGCAACAATGCGCTCGCCGATGCCGCCACCGAGCATGACGTTCTGTCCTCGCGCGACTTTGGCATCTTCCAGGATTGGGGCTATCGTGGCCTCTATGCGGGCGAGACCGCAAAAGATATCGCCGCGCGGAAGGGGCTGGCAAAGGGCCAGCGTATCCTGGATCATATGGACAGCACCGAACTGGGCGCCAATATCTTTCGCGTGACGCAAACGACCGCCAAGCTGCGCCAACTGCACGATGAAGGCATCACCGGCAAGACCGTCGCCAACCAGACACATTACACCGTTGGCCACGAGGTGCGCGCCGCGATTGAGCGCATTGGCGGCGACATGCCCGAAACGCTGCCCACACCAGCGCAGTCTATCCAGGAATTGGAACGCGAAGAACAGGCGCGGACAAAGGCGCGCCTCCAGCCGCCGCTGCTTGCGGCGGACGACAAGCAGTAAGGTTTACCTCTCACCACTCACCATTATCCCGCGCACCAGGCGTCCCACAGCGCGCGTATGGCGCGACAGACGGCGACGCGAGCGGCGGGAATATCGGTCTGGTCGGTCGTCAGCACGGCGTAGGCGCAGGCGCCGCCCGGCCCACTGAGCAGCCCGGCATCGGAGAATGTGTCGTCGAGCGAGCCGCTTTTGTGGCCCAATTGCGCGTCGGATGGCAGCCAGTCGGCCAGCTCCTCGAAGCGTTGCTGCGCCGCCAGCATCGCGCCGATACGTCGCCCACCGGGCAGCGCGCCGCCGCGAATCAGCGAGAGCAGCGTCAGCATCTCGCCCGCCGTGGTCACGTTGTCGCGATGGGCCGCCCGCGCCTCCATATCCCCGAAGCGCCGCGCCAGGCGTGTCTTCGCCAGATTCAGGCGGCTCATCGTCTCGTTGATCTCGCCCATGCCGAGCAGGTTCAGCAGAAAATTCGCGGCGGTGTTGTCGCTGACGATCAGCATCAGCGTGCAGAGGTCATCCAGCGTCAGCGAGGTAGCGGGATCGAGATAGTCGAGTACGCCGCCACCGCCAACACGCGGCTCATCCGCAGTGTCGAAGCGCTCCGTGGCGGTGAAGTGGCCGAGGTCGATGCGGCGCACCAGTTCGATGGCAATCGGAATCTTGGCGAGGCTCGCCGCCGTAAATACCTCGTCCGCCCGCAGCCGAATCGCCGCCTTATCGCCGTTGAAGCGTTGCGCCGCCAGCTGCGGTACGCCCGCCGAGCGGCTGAAGGATGCCATCGAGCGTCTGCGCGAGCGCGTCAGGGATAGCGGCGGTGTCGGGTACCTCAGCCATCAGACGGCTCCTTCGTTGTGGCAGCGGACGCCGCGCGCCCGCATAGAGATGCGCCAGCCGGGCGCTATACTCCGCGCCATCGGGGTCGAGCGCATTGATCGTCACCTGGTGGCGCACCGAGCCATCGGCGTGCAGCACACGGCTGGCGTCGAGCATGATACCGACATGGACGATATGCCCGTCGCGCGCGAAGAAGACCAGATCGCCCGCGCGCAGGTCGCCACGCTCGACCATATACGGCGCACTGGCGAACTGCTGATCGGCGTCGCGCAGGATGGTAACGCCCGCATAGCGGTAGCAGAGTTGCGCCAGCCCGCTACAATCCAGTCCGAGCGCGGTGACGCCGCCCCAGAGATAGGGCACGCCGAGCAACGTCTGGCCGAACGCCAGCATCTCGTCTAGCGAGCGTCGGGGGAACGGCTCCGTCGCGGGCCGTATGGCGCAATCCTCCGCCCGGAGCAGACCGTGGCGGCCACCGGGCAGCGCGACGGCGACTCGCGCTCTATCGGCGGCTACCGCCAGCAGTGGCAACGCAGTCGTGGCGTAGACCTCGCCCGCTGGCGGTTGGGCGGCGCCTTCGGTGAAGAGTGGCGCCCGTAGCGACGTGACGACGGCCACCCGCTCGCTGGCCGGGGCGCGGGTCGCCAGCGCCGATTCAGGGACCCATCCGGCGTAGTCGGGCAACTGGATGGCGCGCCAGCCTTCGACGGACTCCAGCGGCGCGAGCGGCGTGCCCAGCAGCGCCTGCGTCACCACCTCGGATGCGTCATCCGGCGCGGCATGCACGTCCACGACGCCCAGAGCGATGGCATATTCAGCGGCGGCGTCATCGAATGGCGGGGGGATCAGCGGGCGCTGCACGGCTGGCTCCTTCTGGGATCGCGCTGGGATCGTGACTCTCTGGCGAGTATAGCACAGGTCGCTGGCCGACTGGCCCGGCGCCAGATGATAGCGGGCGACCTGCTCAGTGGCTACGCGACCGATGCGCTGCCTGCGTTCATGCTGCTGCGCACTACCTGGACGCCCGCCAGACAGGTCAGCAGCGCCACCAGCGCGCAGGCGACCGCCAGTTCGCTGATACCTGATCCGCCAACCAGTGTCGTAGCGTAGAGGTCGGGGCCAGCGACCCGCAGCACCAGCAGGTGCGCCAGCGCCAGGCCGCCATCCACCAGCAGCAGCGTCACCAGCCCGACGCATGCGCCCAGTGTCGCAGCGGTTGGATGGGCGACCGCCATCCGCAGCAGACGCGCCACCGCGAGCCGTGTGACCAGCAGCATGAGCGCCACACCGCCCGCCAGTATCAGGACGAGCGCCAGAAACGCGCCGGGCTGGCGCAGCGCGATGCCCCAGAATGCCAGCGGCGCGCCGAAGATAATCAGCGGCAACGCGGCGAGATCGCCCTGCGCCGGGATGCGCCGATCCCGTTGCCGCCAGCGCCAGGCGCGCGATCAACACCACTGACGCGACGCCGATAGCCAGCGCGGTCACATAGATCAGCGAGAAGCTGAGATCGAGAAATGGCGCGGCGCGATAGGCCGCGTGTGTCAGTGGACTGCCATCCTCGTAGAGATAGACATCCAGGCCGCCCAGAAACGCGACGAGCGCGGCTGCGAGTACCCCCGCCACCGTAAACCAGACACGGCGGGGCAGTTGGGGCGCCAAAGACTGTGTAGCCATCTGTGTGGGCCTCCCTTGCGCTAACGACTATTCTACGGCGCAGTATAGCGAAGCGACCGCTCCGTCGCACGGCGGCGTGTGCCCGCGCATCAACGCGGAAGCAGGGAGCGTGTGACACCCGAATACCGGCGGATAGGCGCCTGTGTGCCGGGTGACTGCGCGACTGGGCCGCATACCGCTACTCCGGCGTGGGCGTGGTGGACTCTGGCAGTGGCGGCGGCGCGGTCAGATCATCCGCTGGATAGGCGGGTGTCGCGGGGAAGGTCGGCGCCTCAGCGCCTGGCTGGGTCGGCATGTAGTAGGGTGAGGTCGAGGCATACGCCGCTGTTTCAACTGGGGGACGATTGCCGCGCCGCAGCAGAATCAGCCCTACGATGAAGAGCGCCAGCGCCAGCAATACCCCACCAGTGATCAGCGCGATATGGGGGAGATTGAGGCCACCGCCGGTCACGTCGATGGTGGCGGACTCGCCAAAGTGGACGGTGTAGGTGACGGTATTGCCGTTCAGATTGCCGCCGCTCTGCGCGCTGACCCAGCCAGGCATCGTGATGGCCACCGAGAGCCGCGCATCTTTGAGCAGGTCGCTCACCGACTGGTTCGCATCTGGCAACACCAGGCTCATCTGCCCGGTCACGTGAAATGTCGTGGCGAAGAAGCCCGGCTGCTCGGTCACATTCACCGAGTCGGAGCTGTCGGCGTTTGCGGCGGTGTTGGAACTGGAGTCGTTTTGTGGCGACTGTCCCAGAAATGTATCGAGCTGTGTCACCGAGGTAAATGGGCGCACATACTTCCAGTACGTATAACCGCTGTCATCGTAGCGGCTATATGTTCCGCCATCCTGTTTGATCTGTTCGCCAAACTTGTCCATGCTCTGGGTCAGCGTGCTGCCGCCGAGACTGATCATCTGCGCCGAAAGCCCAATCGCATAGGTGTATGTGCCCGTGCCGTCGCTATTGAACGTTATCGTGCGGTCGGCGTGGACGCAGCCCGCCAGTGTCAGCGCCAGCAACAGACATAACAGGATGGCGGCGATACGGGTACGGACACGGATGCGGACACGGATGCGCATGCTTCTGCTCCTCCTCGAAGCCACAACAACGGCATGAAAACGGCACGACGCTTGCCAGTATACCATGCCATCAGTGTGTGGAGCAGCGGGAATAGCTGAATAGTGCTGGATAGCTACGAGTGGCTGGCCGGGGCCGACGAGCCTGATGAACCGGACGCGCTGGACGCGCCAGATGGTCGCCGCTCGTGCAGCACAATCGAGGTGAAGGGGATGCGGAAGACGACAAAGACATCCAGGCTGATGAGTAGCCCCACCAGTAGGCAAATTGCGCCGAGGAACTCGCCGAGCGGCGCGGCGGCGCTATAGCCGAGCCGTTGCAGGCCCGTCAGAATGCTAGGGAAAAGCGCGCCCAGCGCCAGCAACGCCATCGAGACGACGCGATAGCCGGGCGTATGCCTGCGCCAGAACGTCCAGGCGCTCCAGAGCGCGCCACCAAAGAGCCAGAGCGCGCCAGTGACACTCATCACGATGGCGACGATGCGCCAGATCGCCGGGCAACACGACGAACTTGCTCACTTTGGTCACGTCGTTGAAGGGGGCGCTGGCCATCTGCGCGGCGACCTCCGGTGGGACGGTGTAGAAGGCGATGCGCACGGCGGCATAGACCGCCAGCACGATCATCACGGCGGCGAATCCATGCGCCACCCGGCGCGGCGCCAGCAGGTAGCACGAGCCGAGGCCCAGGAACGCGGCGGTCATGATGCCGCCGAAGTAATACCAGAGCTTGTAGTCGAGCACCGTCCAGTGGTCTGCGGCGCCAGCAAAGGCGGCGGCGGCGGCGATGCCATAGAAGAACAGTCCCAGCGACCACATCAGCTTGTAGGGGCGCGGGCGATGCAGGTGTTGATCGAAGATGAAGACACCAGCCACCAGGGCACAGATGGCAGCCAGCAACTCGAAGATAGCAATATCTGACATGACGACCACTCCCGCGAAGTCCCAATGTAGGCGACGAGTTCTAGACGGACGATGACGATGACATCCCATGCGTATACATTCCAACCTAGAGTATACTCCTGCGTCGCCAGCGCGTTGGTACTCAGCTTGACAGAGGAATTGGCTGACTATGTCCTCATGTGTGATGCTTGTGAGCGTCAATTCGTGGCGTTGATCCGACAGATTTCTGGACGATCTCCTCCCGAAAACTGTTGAAGTAGCTCGGCAGCGCCTTCTGCAATAGCTCAACAATGTGTCGGAGCATAGTCTTGGCCCGTGGCTATCGCATCATATACGATGTCAATGCCCCAATCACCACCGCTTTCTTCATCGACCAACCAGCCGACCCATGCAGTGAGACGAGGGTAGGCGGTGGCCTCGCGCTGTTGTAAACAGATCGCCATGTCGAGTTCATTGTAATCAGCGTGAGCATCGTCTGAGAATCGGCAGTCAACGCGGAGCCGATAGGAATGCAAGTAGAGTGGATGAGGTATATCTGATGACTGTGTGCCAACTGCACTGACAAACGCTATTTTCAAGTCGCGGTACTCCCGCTGTAATGCCTCGGCAAAGGCTTCGACTGGTGGCCTTATCTCGTGTTCCAGAACCCGCACAATCTCGTCGAATGGGTAGCGCCGCTGCACCCTGAACAATACGGGTACATCATCGATGACCATTGGTCGGTGAAAATGGCCTGCCTTGTAGGCCTTAAGTTGCGGAATATACTCGTCAAAGGCCGCATCGAGTAGCGAGACATTCAACGCTGCCGTTTCAACGGGAATGTTGTGCCTGCGTAGCACATCGAGGATTTCGCGTAAGACGATTTCCACATCGAAATGCTCGTTCATGGGGGTAAACTTTCTCAGCAAACATGTAGAATCACGACGTATTTCTCATGTGTTCTCATGGCAGTCGAGCATATCATTGGTGATTATAGCCGAAAGCGTCAACTGGCGTGTGCAACTCGCCTACAGCCCGCACGTTATTCGCGAACTGTGGCCACTGTGGGATGGGACAGAGCGATCCCACGAGCAAGCGCAAGGATCGCCGACTCCATGAATTTCCGTGTGCAGGAGCGTGAGCGAGACAAGTCGGCAGAAGATAAGGGGTAGGAGGCATCGTTATGAGCGTGAACACACCTTCGTTTCGGGAGCTATACTCCAGGTTGAATTGTTCTGAAGACAAGGCAGCATACCGATATTTCATGCTTCCCTGGCAGAGCCAGGCAGACGAAGCGATGCAGGTGTTGCGTCGGTATGGCGCATTAGACGCCCGCACATGGTGCATTGACCCAACCATGCCCGATGCCGACGAGGAAGACATCGATAACTCGTATAACCTCTACGCGCTCTCGCGTGTCAGCGATATGCTCTTGCTGCCATATCAGCCTAACCGACAGAACGAGACCTGGACAGGTCCGCCAGTAACATTGGACGAGCGTACCGAATGGTTTCTGTCACTTGGCATGACCCTTATCGAGGAAAAGACCTTTTGCCCGTTCTATCATGAGATCGTGGAGGTTGAACAGTCGCCCGATCCTACCGAACCGATTACGCTCATCGGGACTATCTGGCCGGGCTTCATGCTCGACCACCTGCTCTTCTGTCGCGCAGGCGTCAAAGTGCGTGGTGGCATTCAGCATATCCGTAAGAATCTCGCCGAAACATCCACACTCTGCCAGACATACTGGCGCATCAGTCGTCCCACCGATGACGCATCGAAGGGGTGGGGAAGCAACTCACAGTGGGCAACCACATTCCGACGAGACTATGTGGACGCTACCATGTACTACTACAATGTCGATGGCGAGTACAGCCTGAACGGTGAGAATTCACCACCAGACAGCGACATGCAGCATGTGTTAGACGGACAAAAGCTGACCCTTGCCGACATGGTGGAGCTTGTGCGCCACCGCTGCTTCATCGTGACTGACAAGGACGATTCCCAGGGCGGCCTGTGGCCCGAACCCTTCAGGTACAGCGAACCCAAGTGAGAGCAGTGATGCGCAGAGAATACGGCCACTTCCACATTCTCGTGGCTTGAAAAAATGAATGGATGTGTTTATATTATTGAACATGGCGCGTGTTAGGTAGCATAGCAGCAGCGGAGGGAGGAGCGGATGCCACGACGTACCACCCATCTGCTCCGCTGGTCGCCTGAACGCGACGCCTACGAACTGTGGCGGCAGGGCGCGCCGCTCAGCCCGCCCGTCGCGCCCGATACGCCCGCATGGTTCGCCTGGCTGGCGGACGTCTCCTCGTTCTCGTTCCAGCGCGCGACGGGCGACATCTATACCCTGCGCAAAGAAAAGGTGCAGCGTGGCGGCGCCTACTGGTACGCCTATCACCGCGCCGATGGCCGCATGACCAAGCGCTACGTGGGGCGCGACACCGACCTGACCCTCGCCCGATTAGCGGCTGCTCCATCCACCGGGCGTTATGTAACAAACACAAATGAGAGCCAGGCCCGCACACAGCGCAGCGGGCGCGAGTGATTCGCCGGGCGCCAACACGCCGCTGCTGGCGACACGCATGCTGATGCCCCGCACCCACGCCCGCGTGGTCAGCCGCACGCATGTCTGGCACCGCTTGCAGCGCGGCATGGAGCGTCCGCTGACCCTGCTGACCGCGCCGCTGGGTTTTGGCAAGACGACCGCGCTGGCGGCGTGGGTGCGCCAGGTGGAGATGCCCGTGGCCTGGGTCTCGCTCGATGTCAGCGATAATGAGCCGGGCCAGTTCTGGGCCTACATTCTCTCCGCGCTCGAACAGGCGTTGCCCGGCGTCACTGGCGGCGCGCTGGCGATGCTCCGCTCGATGCAGGCGCCACCGCTGCCCATCATTCTGCGGGCGCTGCTGAATGCGCTGGTCGCCTCGCCGCGCCATATCGTGCTGGTGCTGGACGACTATCACCACGTCACCGAACCCACCATCCACGAGACACTGGCGACCCTGCTCGAACATCCGCCGGAACAGCTTCATCTCTATCTGGCGTCGCGCCACGAGCCGCCGCTGCCGCTGGCCCGCCTGCGCGCGAGTGACCAGGTGAACGAGATACGCGCCGATGATCTCCGCTTCCGGCTGGATGAGGTCGCCGAGTTTCTGGCCGAGGTGATGGATGTGCGGCTGCCCTTCGAGGATGTGCTGGCGCTGGCCGAGCGCACCGACGGCTGGATCGCCGGGCTACAGCTTGCCGGACTCTCGCTCCAGCAGCATCCCGATCCCACGGCGTTCGTCGCCAGCTTCAGCGGGAGCAACCGCCACATCATGCAATACCTGGGCGATGAGGCGCTGGCGGCGCAGCCCGCCGACGTGCGCGCGTTCCTGCTGCAAACATCCGTGCTCGAACGCATGTGCGGCCCGCTCTGTGACGCGCTCATGGGTCGCAGTGATGGTCGCGCCATGCTCGAACGGCTTGCCCAGGCCAATCTGTTTGTCGTCGCGCTCGACGATGAGGGGCGCTGGTATCGCTATTACCATCTCTTCGCCGACCTGCTGCGCCACCATCTGCGTGAGGAGGCGGCGGAGCTGCTGCCCGACCTGCATCGGCGGGCGGCGCGCTGGCTGGAGGGCGACGGGCAGATGACCGAGGCGGCCCACCACCTCTTTGCCATCCCCGATTTCGCCGCCGCCGCCGATCTGGTGGAGCGCATCTCAGACGACCTGTTTCGTAGCGGCGATGTCGCCACGATGCTCAGTCTATTGCAGCGATTCCCCGATGAGACATTGGAGCATCGGCCCGCTCTGGCGCTGATGCTCGCCGAGGCGTCTTTCGCGCGCGGACAGCTTGCCGCCGCCGCCCGGCATATTACGACCGCCGAAAACGCCGTTGCCCGCATGAATCCTGAAACGGACGATGAGCGGCAACAGCAGCGGCGACTGATCGGGCGGATCGCCTGCGACCGGGCGGTGCTGAGTTCGATGCATGGCGACGCCGATGCGACACTTGCCTATATCAAGATTGTGCGCGACTATTTGCCCGATGACGATAGCATTGGCCGGGGTGGCGCGGATATCGCCGTTGGGCACGCATGGCGGCTCAAAGGCGACCTGGAGGCTGCTGACGCCGCCTACGCCGAGGCGATGAGACACAGTAGCGCGGCGGGCAGTCCGTTTATGGCGGCGCTCGCGATTGATATGCGTACGCTGGTGGCGAATGCGCGTGGACAATTGAATCTCTCCGCAAACCTCTCGCGCCAGATCATTACGATGGCAGAGTCGCGCGGTGAGGCGGCGCGCTCACTGGCCAGCAATGCCTGGGTCAATCTGGGGTGGCGGCTCTACGAATGGAACGATCTCGCGGGCGCGGAGCAGGCTTTCCGCAAGGCGCTTCTGCTGGCTGAGCAGTGGGGCGACACCGAGGTTCAGGTGGAGGGCCAACTCTGGCTGACACTGGTCTTTCAGGCGCGCGGCCAGGAAGAAGCGGCGCGGGCGTCGCTCCAGCAGGCGCGTGATCTGCTGGAGACGGTCGAGCAGGAAGGACAATCGTTTCCGTGGGTGCCACCAATGGTGATCGCTACCTCGGCGCGGCTCGCCATCACTCAGGGCAGGCTGGCCGAGGCCGACCGTTGGATAGCAGAGTTGCGCGACAAGCATATGAGCAACGCCACGATCCGCCCAATGGTCGAGTTAGCCAGCGCGCGCGTCTTGCTGGCGCACGATAATGTCGCCGAGGCGCAGACACTCCTGGAAGGGTTGCTGCCAGACATCAGCGCCAGCGGCCAGATGGCCTACGAGATTGAGGTGCGCATGCTCCTGGCGCTTGCCGCACAGCAGCGAGGCGAGACCACCCAGGCGCTGGAATGCGCTGGCACGCTCCATGACGCTGGCCATGCCCGAAGGCTACATACGCCTGTTTCTCGACGAAGGCGCGCCGCTGATTGCGCTGCTCAAACGCCTGCGCGACCAGCGGACGGCGAGCGCGGAGGTGGCTGGCTATTGCACGAAGCTGCTGGTGATGGCTGGCGCGGAAACGTATCCCAACCTCGCGGAAGCGCCTGTTCGCCCCACGCCGCCTGAATTGCTAGAGCCGCTCAGCGTCCGCGAGATGGAGGTGCTCGGTCTGTTGGCCGATGGCTACTCGAATCAGGAAATCGCCAGCCAGCTGGTGGTTGCCCTCAGCACCGTCAAGACACACGTCCATCATCTCTATGCCAAGCTTCAGACACCGGATCGTCTGCGCGCCGTGACTCGCGCCCGCGCACTGGGTCTGCTCGAAGCGGATGGGTACACAGCGGTTCGCCAGGGGAGGTTGCCATGACCGCCAGCGCCGACCGCAGCGACCTCGATCTCACGGGCATTACCGCCGTCGAGGTGGCCACATTCGGTGGCGAACTGCATGTCGTCACGGGCGCTGACCATCCGCGGATGGAGGCCACCGTCTATGGCAACGCCACCTACTCCGTCGAGCGTGTCGGCTCGCTGCTCTACATTGTTGGCAAGAAGCGCGGCTTCTTCTATATGGGGAACGGCGTGGGCTTCCGGCTCTGGCTGCCCGCGCAACTCGCGCTCAAGTTGGCCAACGTCAGCGCCGATATTCGCGTGCGCGGCGACATGCGCACCCTCGCGGCGACAGTCACCCATGGCGATATCGAGATACGCGCGAGCAATCCCACTGAGGCGAAACTGCGCGCGGTGCATGGTCGCGTGGTGGTTCACGGCGTGACGAGCAAGTTCGACATCGTGGCCTCGCCGGGCGATGTGCGGGTGGTCAATAGTGGTGGCGAACTGCACATCAACGCGGCGCCGGGAAGTGTGCGGCTGGAACAGGTTGTGCTGACGCCAGGCGGCTCGCATACGGTGACCACGAGCCCTGGAAATATTGAGGTCGTCGGCATCCATGCGCCGAGCGGCCTGGATCTGCGCGGCAAGACGACACAGCCGCCCATCATCGCCGAAATGCCGGGCTACGACGTGCGCAACAAAGGGCATAGCCTGACCGTTCAGCGGGCTGGCCCCAACCCCGCGAAAATCACCCTCCAGGCCGTCGGCAGGCTCAGCGTCAAAAGCTGAGGGACGCTGGCGGCTCATGGCGTTTTTACACAATTGGAGCGCGGACCTCTCCCGGCGCTATCGGCCACCCTCCCCTACGAGGGGAGGGACCGCGGCGACCAGTGCGGGACGAATGGCGCCGCTCTGGCTCCCCTCTCCTCGTAGGAGAGGGGTTGGGGGTGAGGTCTCGCGGCGAGCACCGCATCAATGCGTGAAACACCATTAAGGCCGAGGCGTCCCTCCTATTTTGTAAAACGCCATAAACCGCCAGCGTACCCAACCCTCATGGGTAATTGGGGGTAATCCACCTCACAAATCCACCTTCCGATGGACGCGGCGACCAAAAGAATGAGTCATTCTATGAACAGACGCCGACGTTCGGCGCGACTTAGGCAACCAACGACCAGCATAAGGAGGACATGCGCGTGGATACTCTTTCTCAGCTTCCCACTTCGGCGGCGGCAACCAATAGCGCGGCGCCACACGCCCCAGCGCTCATCAAGACGACGGGACTCGTCCGCACGTTCAAGTCGCGCAAGGGTATCGTCGAGGCGGTGCGCGGGGTTGATCTAGAGGTGCGCGAGGGCGAAATCTTCGGCTTTCTTGGTCCTAATGGCGCGGGCAAAACGACGACCATGCGCATCCTGACGACCCTGATGCCCGCGAGCGGCGGCAGCGCCACCGTCTGTGGCCTCGACCTGCAGCGCGATCCCGGCAAGGTGCGTCGGCAGATCGGCTATGTCAGCCAGGTCGGCGGCGCGGAACCCATGGAAACCGGGCGCGAGAATCTGCTGTTGCAGGGACGCGTCTATGGCATGAGCGCCAAAGAGGCGCAGCGGCGCGCAACGGAACTGATCGCCCGGCTCGACATGGACGACTTTGCCGACCGATTGGTAAAGACCTACTCTGGCGGGCAGAAGCGCCGCCTCGATGTGGCGCTGGGCATCATGCACCAACCGCGCCTGCTCTTTCTGGATGAGCCGACGACCGGACTCGATCCGCAGAGCCGCGCCCGCATCTGGGACGAGGTGCGCGCCCTACACGACCAGGGCATGACGATCTTCCTGACGACGCATTACATGGACGAGGCCGACGGACTCTGCAACCGCCTGGCGATCATCGATCACGGGCAGATTGTCAGCCAGGGCAGCCCCGAAGCGCTCAAACAGGAGATCGCGGGCGACATTATCACACTCGGCCTGGATACCCAGAGCGACGCCGTGGCGCAGGTCACTGACCAGATGCGCGAGCGGCCCTTCGTCCGCGAGATTCAGCCGACGGCAGAGGGCGTGCAGCTCTATGTCTCACAGGGCGAGACGGTGCTGCCAGAGGTGCTGCGCACGCTCGACGCCCAGCATATCGCGATTCGCACGGTCACGCTGGCGCGGCCAACGCTGGACGATGTCTTCCTGCGGCGCACCGGGCGCTCACTGCGCGAGTCATAGGGCGCCGCCTCAACTCAACACACACAACATTGAGATGATAGCTACGAAATGGAGAGGTATCTTATGGCAAAGCTGTTACGCGATAGCTGGCTGATGTTCAAGTCGCAGTTCAACGTCTCGCGGCGCAACCCGGTCTGGTTGTTCATCGGCTTGTTCCAGCCGATCTGCTACATGCTGCTCTTCGCGCCCTTGCTCAAGAATCTGGCGGGGACACCGGGGTTCCCCAGTGGCAATGCCTATAACATTTTCACGCCGGGGTTGATGGTGATGATGGCGATCTTTGGCGTCGGTTTCGCCGGGTTTGGCATCATCGGTCGGCTGCGCTCCGGTTTCATCGAGCGTATGCGCGTCACGCCGGTCAGCCGACTGGCGATGATTCTCGGCTCGCTCGCCGTGGATATGTGCCTCTTCCTGCTACAGATCGCGTTGCTGGTGGCGGTGGGTCTGCTGCTTGGCTTCCGGCCCTCTGCGGGCGGACTGGCGCTGCTGGCGCTGCTGCTCATCCTCGCCGGTATGGCGATGGCGTGTTTCTCATACGCGTTGGCGCTGCTCATCAGGGATGAGGGTGGGCTGGCGGCATCGGTGAACCTGTTCGTGCTGCCGCTGATGCTGCTCTCGGGCATCCTGCTGCCGCTCACGCTGGCGCCTGATGTCTTGCAGAATGTGGCGAA
Organism: uncultured Chloroflexia bacterium; assembly: GCA_963702665.1. GTDB lineage: Bacteria > Chloroflexota > Ktedonobacteria > Ktedonobacterales > JADMIN01 > DAHUXT01. The sequence goes on along the minus strand of CAVPDP010000001.1, from coordinate 101,601 downwards.
GTTCAATCCGTTCGCCTATGCGGTGGATGCGTCGCGGGCGCTGGTCGGCGGAGATTTTGGCGCCGCCTCAGTCATCAAGGCGTTCATCATCATCGGCGTACTGGCCGCCATCACCACCTTCTGGGCCACGCGTTCGATGCGCCAGGCGGCGATGTAGAACGTCGCGCATGTGAAACCCGAGTCCGCCCACTGGTTGTCGATGCACGGCCACTACTCTCTATAAGGGAGTGGAGCCAGCACGCCAGAACGCCGGACATGCTCTAACTCCCCCTCTCCTACGAGGAGCGGGGAGTTATTGGTGGCCATTCGTCGCGCTGGTGGTTCAGTTCTTGCCCTCTAGGGCAGCGCTGGACTACAGAGTGGGAGTGGTTCGGAGTGCTGCCTCCATGCGGCTCTGACACCAGACTCTAGTTGCCGCCAGGCACACGATCTTCCTGGTTCGTGACGCCCGCCAGCACCGGAATCCCCACGGCGTTCGGGTCAACGGCCAGCGCATTCTCCACATCCTTGACGCCCGGCACGCCCCGCGCAATCTCGTACGCCGCCCCGCGAGCCGCCTCGCTGCGCACGTGGCCCCGCAGGTTGATGGTTCCCAGCGCCGGATAGACGCCAATGCGCTCACTGCGCCGTGCGCGGATCTTTCGCCAGCGCCATCGCTACCGTACTCGCCAGGTCAGTATCGGCGATCAGTTCGTTGTGCATCTCGCTGAGTCCGCGAATGTTCATCAGTTGATCCTGCACCATCCGCTTGTTGAGATCGCTGGCAACGTGCCCCTGGAGCCAGAGCGCACCATCGATCACATGGATGCCAATGCCCGGCAGGTCAATCCGCAGACGAGCATAGTCATAGATGGCGTCGCGAATCTCCTCGTGCAATTCTTCATCCGGGCGGTAGGGCGTCAGGCTCGGCGCTGTGCTAGCGCTGCCCGACCCAATGACGACGCGCCTGCCCTCGATGGTGGTAATGCCACGCGCGGACACCAGCGACTCCGCCCGCAGGCTGCGCACCACCAGATGGCGCAATACCTGTGTCTCGCGATTGACCGTCACCTGTGTCAATTTGCCGACCGATTTGGCGCCGACCATCACCTGAGTGCCCGGTGTGAGGAGCTGTACCGCCGTCACCTTGCTATAATCGCGCTTCAGATCTTCGAGAGCCTTGTGCAGTTCCACGCGATCCGGCGTGGCATGGCGAATGGCGCCTATGGGCAGCGTATAGAGTTCGCGGCCAAAGAGGCCAAAGCGCACGCGCATGCCAGTGACCGCGTGGCTTGTAGCATCCACGATGAGAGAATCGAGCGATCCTTCTTCGCCATCATCGGTCAGCACGGGCGCGCCGAAACGATACTTGCTGACGGCGACGAATTGGGGGGTGGATGTCTGCATGCGTTCTCTCTATCCTCTAGCGCTTCGCTGGCGCAGCCGACGCAACCGACGCAACTGCCGTGTATCTTCCGCTGATCGGTGGCGCGCATCAGGCGCAATACTGCCAGATTACCGTACTCTCAGAGTGTAGCATGGCGTCGCGGCGCAGACAAGCATCTGCGATTTCTCTCACCGTCATCAATGTCATCAATGTCAGATAAATTGTGACGATTCGTGTCGATAATGCCTCTCCAGTCGTTGTATAACATAAGTGAAAAGTTCCCAGCGCTGATCGAATCACTGATCGAATCGCTCACCATGTCACCGGAATGGACCCCACCATGCCGCGCAAAGCGACAGTAAAGCTAGAGCCAGATCACGGCGAGTCCGCACAGGTATCTGCGAACGGCCTCAGCCCGAACGGAAATGCCCACAAAGGCAAAGACCGGCAGCTCGCGCGCCCTGAACTCTACATCAACCGCGAGGTAGCGACGGTGGCGTTCATCCGCCGTGTGCTGGAAGAAGCGGAGTCGCCGCGCCATGCCCTGCTGGATCGTGTCCGTTTCCTGTCGTTTGTGGGCAGCCAGATCGATGAATTTCTGATGGTGCGCATGGCTGGTCTGCACGATCTGTTGGCCGCGCAGGTGAAGGAGGCCGGACCCGATGGGCTGCTTCCAGGGCAGCAAATCGAGGTGCTTGGCCCGCTGCTGCTCGATCTCATTCGGGAACAGCGCCGCTACTTTCAGGATGAGTTACAGCCACATCTGGACGAGGCTGGCATTCATCTCTTCAACTATACGGCCCTCTCACGCACCCAGCGCGAGGCCGCCGATAGCTATTTCCGCTCTGACATTATGCCCGTGCTGACACCGCTCGGCGTCGATCCGGCGCACCCTTTCCCCCACATCTCCAGCCGCAGCCTGAACCTTGCCGTTACCCTGCGCGACCCGGTTGAGGCGTCGTTGTTCGCGCGCATCAAGCTGCCTGAGACGATCCGCCGCTTCGTGCCCGTGCCGTCAAAGAGCCGCAGCCGTAGCCGCACGGAGACACAGTCGTATTCGAGTGATTTTGTCTGGCTAGAGCAATTGGTCGCCGCCCATCTCGACCTGCTCTTCCCCGGCCTGGAGATTACGGGCGCCTATCCCTTCCGGGTCTTGCGTGACGCCGATATCGAGATTCAGAGCGACGAGGCGGGCGATCTGCTCGAAAGCATCGAGAAGGGGCTACGCCAGCGCCGCTTCGGTTCCGTGGTCAACCTGACGATCCAGCCGGGCACGCCGAAGAAGGTGCGCGAGTTGCTGCGCGCCAACCTGGAAATGTCCCCCGATGATGTCTGGGAGGTCGAGGGGCCGCTTGGCCTGAGCGATGTCGCGGAACTTGCCGATATCGAACGTCCCGATCTCAAAAATCCGCCGCTGATACCGCGTCCGCTGCCAGAGTTGCGTCGTGGGCAGGATCCCTTCGCGGCGATTCGACGCGGCGATCTGCTGCTGCATCACCCCTATGACGCCTTTAGCACGATCACCGACTTCATCGAGGCGGCGGCGCATGACCCGCAGGTGCTGGCGATCAAGCAGACACTCTATCGCGTCGGGGCGAATTCGCAGATCGTCCAGGCGCTGCTGGAGGCGAACAACCTCGGCAAGCAGGTTGCGGTGCTGGTGGAGTTGAAGGCGCGCTTCGACGAAGAGAATAACATCGAGTGGGCGCGCATGCTGGAGCGCGCGGGCGTGCATGTGGTCTATGGGCAGGTGGATCTGAAGACCCACGCGAAGGTGGCGCTGGTGGTGCGCCGCGAAAGCAATGGCCTTCGCCGCTACGTTCACCTGGGCACCGGCAACTACAACGCCTCGACGGCCCGTGTCTACGAAGATTTCGCGTTGCTGACCTGCCGTAGAGATATCGGTGAGGATGCCACCAATCTGTTCAACGCGCTCACAGGCTTCGCGCGCGGCATCAGCTATCGTAAGCTGCTCGTTGCGCCGGGCGCGCTACGCGCCGGGCTGGTCTCCCGTATTCAGCGCGAGATTGCCCACAAGAAAGAAACCGGCTCTGGTCGGCTTATCTTCAAGATCAATTCGCTGGTCGATCCCGCAATGATCCAGGCGCTCTATCGCGCGTCGCAGGCTGGTGTCGAAATTGACCTGGTGGTGCGCGGCATGTGTTCGCTGCGTCCCGGCCTTCCCGGCGTCAGCGAGAATATTCGGGTGGTGAGCCTGGTCGGACGCATCCTGGAGCATAGCCGCATCTATTATTTCGCCAACGGCGGCCAGGAGCAGGAAGAGGTGCTGATGGGCAGCGCCGACCTGATGCAGCGCAACCTGGATCACCGCATTGAGTTGTTGTTCCCCATCGAAGATGTCGCCCTCCGCACGCATATCGCCCATGAGGTGCTGCCCATCTACCTGCGTGATACCGCCAACGCCCGCATGCTCCTGCCCGATGGCTCGTACCAGCGGCTCCAGCCAGCGCGTGGCGAGCGCGCATTCGATGTGCAGGCGTGGTTCGCCAGCGAGGGCCAGCAGCCGCCCGATCCGCAGGCGCCATTCGTACTCCAGTCGTCCGCGCCACCAGTGACGGTGGAAAGCGCTCCGACCGCGCTGCCCTCGTAACGCTCGCTAACGCGTGTAATCACCGCGCCGCCATGCCCGTCTCTATCGAGATATGATATTCTGACGCGGGCGCACACATGTGAGAGAGCAGCGGGGCGAGAGGAGCGAACACCGATGGCGGCACGCTATGCACTGGGTATTGATGTTGGCGGAACCAAAATCTTCGCGGGCGTTGTCAATGCCGACACGGGCGAGGTGCTTGCCACCGCCCGCAAACGTACCCATCCAGAGCGGGGTGTGGACTTCTTCTCCCAGCGCCTGCTCGATGTCGGCCAGGAGGCGCTCGCCGCGGCGACCCTGACAGACGCAGCGGCCATTGTCGGCGTCGGCATCGGCATCGCTGGCCAGGTGGATCGCGCCAAAGGCATTTTGCTCTCCTCCCCCAATCTGGCGCGGGGATTGCAGAATCTTGACCTGGGCAATCTGCTCCGTACCCAGTTCCAGGTACCCGTGGTCGTCGGCAACGATGTGGAGGTCGCCAGCTACGGCGAGCATCATTTCGGCGCGGGCCACGACTATGATGATTTCGTCTGCGTCTTCGTCGGCACTGGCATCGGCGCCGCCATCATGCAGGGCGGGCGGATACGGCGCGGCGCCACCGGCACGGCGGGCGAGATTGGCCACACCATCGTGCAGTACGGCGGACGGCTCTGCGGCTGTGGCGGGCGCGGCCACCTGGAGGCCTACGCCTCACGCTCGGCGGTGACACGTGTGCTGCTGGCGGAGCTACAGCGTGGCCGAACCTCGAAACTGACCGAGTTGCTCAAGGATAGCGATGACGGCGATTCGCTCGAAGATGATCGCGCGCTGCATCGATGATGGCGACGATCTGGTCATCGAGACCGTGACCGAGGCGGCGGATTTCCTGGGCGCGGGCCTGGGTTCGCTGGCCACCTTCTACAATCCGCAGTGTATCGTTCTCGGTGGCGGATTGATCGAGGCGGCGCCGCTGATGCTCGAACGCGCTACCCTACGCGCCCACGAGGCTGCGCTGCCCGCAGCGACACGTCCGTTGAAGATCACGAAAAGCGGGCTAGGCGACAACTCCGGCATCGTCGGCGCGGCCTGGATGGCGGCCAACTCCGTTGACCCGCAAAATACCTAAATACCTAAATTGGGTAGTGGGGAGCCAGAACCTCTCCCGGCCTTCGGCCACCCTCCCCTACGAGGGGAGGGACTGGGCGACCAGTGCGACGCCAGGCACGCTTCTGGTTCCCCCTCCCTTTTAGGGGAGGGGGTTAGGGGGAGCTTTCAAGGGTAGGTTTTTTGACCAGCAGGCCACGACGCCAGGCAGGGTCTGGGCAGTCCGCGCAGGCGGACTTGGTGGCCGGAGGCCCTTCAGGCGCGGTTTTAACCGCCCGCGCCTCTCCGCCAGGCGAAAAACCTACGCTTGTAACGGTTAGGGGGAGAGGGTGACGGGCGCCCATAGTAACACGCTGGCCAGCCGCCGGTAGTCGTGATACTTCGTGAGATAGCCGCTGCTCGCCGCCGAGGGCTGAATCATCGCGGCGCTGCGGGCGCGCTGCCGCTGGATCGCCGCATCCCATGTCCACTGGCCCGTGGCGATATTGGCGAGGGTCGCCGCCCCCGTCGCCGAGGCGTCCGCGCCACCGGGGAAGCGTACCTGCAGCCCGAAGATATCCGCCGCGAGCTGGCGTATCCAGTCGATCTCCAGCACCTTGCCAGTGGTGATGAGTTCGTTTGGCCTGCCCAGCAACTCGAAGAGCCGCTCCGACATCCAGCGCGCGTTGAAGAGGATACCCTCGATGGTGGCGCGCAGCACATGGGCGGCGGTATGCTCCAGCCGCAGGCCAACCACGCTGCCGCTGGCGTCGGCGCGCCAGATGGGAGCGCGTTCGCCCGCGACATAGGGCAGCACGAGCAGATGGTCATCGTGGGCGGTGGCCGCTGCGGCGAGCAACGTCACCAGTGTGTCATCGCCTGTGGATGGCTGGCCGCCAAATAACGAGTGCGCGAGCCAATCGAGCACCACGCCGCCGCTGTTGCCCGGCGCGCCCGCGATGAACCGTCCATCGGCAAGGACATAGCAGAAGCTACGCGAACCGCTATCGGTGAGTGGCTCGCCGCAGCCCATCCGCACGGCGCAACTGGTGCCGATGGTCAGCGCCATATGAGCTGGCATCGACCGCGCCGACCCCCAGATTGGCCAGCGGGCCATCCGCCGCGCCGATGACGATGGCCGCATCATCGGGCAGGCCAGCCGCGCGCAGCATCTCAGACTCGTCGCGCCTGCCGCGTGAATGTCGGTTCCACCAGCTTCGAGAGCTTCGTGGCGTCGATCCCGGCGAGCGCGAGCGCGTCGGCGTCCCACGCCTGGTTGCGCAGATTGTAGAGGCCGGTGGCGCTGGCGATTGAGGTATCAACCTCCCAGACGCCGAACCAGCGATGCCAGAGCCATTCTTTGAGCGAGGCGAACCGCGCCGCCTGCTGCATGATATTTGGGCGTGCGGTCTGCAGCCAGCGCAGCTTGACCAGCGGCGACATCGCGGAGACCGGCGTGCCGGTGCGTTCGTAGGCGGTCTTGCCATCAGCGGTCTTCCAGAGCGCATCCGCCTCGGCCTCGGGCCGGGTGTCCATCCAGAGCAGCGCAGGCCCTAGCGGACTCTCATCGGCGGCCACGGGAATCAGGCTGTGCATCGCCGCGCTCAACCCGACGCTGCCCACTGAGAAGCCCTGGCGCGTGACCGCCGCCACCACCTCCGCCAGCGCGTCGGTCGCCGCCTGTGCGACCGCCTGTGGATCCTCCTCCGCCGCGCCCTCTTCGCTCGATGTCCGCTCGACCTCACGGTTGGCGCGCGCGATTTCATGGCCATCCAGGTCGAAGGCCACTGCTTTGAGCGATGTAGTGCCGAGATCCATACCGATGGTGCAGCGATTAGCCGCCATGTGACGCCTCACTTTCGCAACCATTCGGCCCCTTCCCAGCGTAGAGCGGGGGCCGAGCGGCGTGGTTATTCTTCACGAGCGGCGATATCGCTGCGCCAGTGCGCGCCCTCGAAGTTGACACGCGCCATGTTGGCGTAGACGTGCGCCCGCGCCGCGGCGACGGTGGCTCCGCGCGCGACCAGTGTCAGCACGCGGCCGCCGGTCGTCACGAGTTGGCCATCTGGCTCGCGGGCAGTCCCGGCGTGAAAAGCGATGATATCAGGGTCGAGGGCATCCAGCCCGGTGATGGGGAAGCCCGTGGCATACGAGCCAGGGTAGCCCCGTGAGGCGACGACGACCCCACAGGTCGCCTCGTCGCTCCAGATCGGCGGCGCCACGCGGTCGAGCGCGCCATCGGCGACGGCGGCGCAGAGTTCCAGCAGGTCGCTGTGCAGGCGCGGCAACACCACCTGGGTCTCGGGGTCGCCAAAGCGCGCATTGAATTCGATCACCTGTGGCCCATCTTTGGGTGATCATGAGGCCCGCATAGAGCAGCCCGCAAAAGGGCGACCCCTGCTGCGCCAGCGCGGCGACCACGGGCTGCACAATCGTCGCCATGATGTCGTCCAGCAGTTCCGGCGTCGCGAAGGCTGGCGGCGAATACGCGCCCATGCCGCCGGTGTTGCCGCCCTCGTCGCCATCGAAGACGCGCTTATAGTCGCAGGCGGGCGCCAGCGGATAGATGCGCTCGCCGTCACAGAGCACGAAGAGCGAGAGTTCTAGCTCCCGTCAGGCACTCCTCAATCAGTACCGTCTTGCCTGCGTCTCCCAGCGTCAGTTTCACCATGAAATCGTGGAGCGTCGCGCGCGCCTCGTCGCCGTTTTCAGCCTTGACGACGCCCTTGCCCGCCGCCAGCCCATCCGCTTTGATGATGAGCGGATAGGCGTTGCCCGCCGCCTCGTAGCGTTCAAGATACTGGATGGCTTCATCGTAGCCGTCGAAGATGGCGGCATGGGGCGTGGGAACCTCGCGCGCCAACCATCAGCCGCTTGGCGAACGCTTTGCTGCTCTCGATGCGCGCGGCGGCGGCGGCTGGGCCGAAGATCCGCAGGTCACGCGCGCCGAAGACATCGGCGATGCCGTCGGCCAGATAGTTCTCTGGCCCGACAATCGTCAGGTCAATCGCGTGCGCGCGTGGCCCAGTCCGCGCAGGCGGCCAGGTTCGTCAGGTCGAGCGCGACGTGTTCGGCGAGCGCCGCCGTGCCGCCATTGCCGGGCGCGCAATACAACGTCGTCAAGAGCGGCGACCGACTGATCGCCCAGCAGAGGGCGTGCTCGCGAGCGCCCCCGCCGATCACCAGAACGCGCATGCTCGTCCCTCGCCTCTTTTTACTACCAGGTCGGAAGCCGCACCAACTCCGGCGGGCGCATCATCGGCAGATAGTGGAACGCCTCGGCGTATTCGACCCCCATCTCGGCTCCCGCTGCCCGCGCCCGCGCCCGTACGGACTCGCCAATGTCGCGCCCGCCGATCTGGCTGGCGTGACAGAGGAGCGCCTCGATCTTCTGCTCTATGGTGGTGGTGATATCCACGTAATAGTTGGGGGCATCGGTCGCAAAGAAATAGACGTTGTGGACACGATGCTCCGTCAGTCCACCGGTCAGTTGTTCGGGATAATAGAGGCGGTCGCGCGCGGCGGCTACGGCGTCGAGGGTGGTCTGGCCAATGGCGCGATGGTCGGGATGTATCTGGTAGCGCTGCCAGGGATCGAACGTCAGCACGACATCGGGCCTGCCCCTGCGGATCACCTGGACGATCTCGCGGCGAAAGGCGATGTTGACCTCAAGCTCGCCGTCCATGTGGCGCAGAAAGGTGACTTCCTCGATGCCCAATACTTTAGCCGCCGCCTGCTGTTCGGCCTCGCGGGTGGCCACCAGTTGCTCTGGCGTGGCGGCGGGATCATTGCTGCCCTTGTCGCCGCTGGTCGCCAGCACATACTGCGCCCGATAGCCGTCCCGCGTGAAGCGGGCAACGGCGCCGGAGCAGAGAAACTCCGCGTCGTCGGGGTGGGCAAAGATGACCATCACACGCGGGCGCGTATCGCTCGCGGAACTGTTTGCGTCTTCCATCTACGTATCATTTCCCCTGGCTGTGTCACGATCTATTCGCTGTCTATCGTAGTCCAGCATAGCAGCCTGGGGTACGCTGCGGCAAGCGCCAGGCGTGGGGATGGCGCCGCGATTGCGTTCCCTGAGATGAGACGCAATCGGCCATATGCGCGTATACAATACACAGCGGGCATCCGCCATGCGTAGCGATGATACGTATTGGTGTCTGGCATCGCTCTATCGTGCCTGCCCAATCGGAGGTGTTATTCGTATGCGCACTGGCCATCGCTCCTGGCGTTCTCTTGCTATCATTCCGGCGCTGCTGCTGGCGCTGGCGCTTTCAGCCTGTAATGTCAGCCTCGGCGCCGGGACTACTGGTACCCCCATCTCGCCAGACAAGGCGGCGACGGGAGCGGCGGGAACGCCGACGACGAGCGGCCAGGGGAACTGTGTGCCGCAGACGAAGCACGACAACGGTTCGAGCGATGGCCAGTATACCTACCTCTCGCCGAAGCAGTTGTGGACCCTCTATGGCGTCGAGCCGCTGCTGAAACAGTGTTACACCGGCAAGGGCCAGACGGTCGTGGTGATCGACTCATTTGGCAGCCCGACGCTCCAGGAGGACATCGACCAATTCAGCGACTACTACGGCCTGCCCCGCGTCAAGCTCCAGATTATGGCGCCGCTGGGTACGAAGCCGTTCAATTCGAGCGACCAGCAGATGATTGGCTGGGCCATCGAGACGACCGAGGATGTGCAGATCATCCACGCCATCGCGCCCGACGCCAATATCGTCGTGCTGACCAGCCCGGTGGACGAGACGGAGGGCGTTGCTGGCCTGCCAGAATTCCTGCAACTGGAGCAGTACGCCGTGCAGCATCAACTGGGCTCGATTGTCTCGCAGAGCTGGGCGGCCTCCGAGGTTTCGCTGGCGAATAGCGCGGGCCAGGCGGAGATCGCGCAGTGGGATACGTTCTTCCACACCGCGACGATGCAGCAGGGCATGACCTTCTTTGCCGGGTCAGGTGATAACGGCGCGACCGATTATATTGACCCGAACGCCACGCAGCTTTCAGCGGTGGCCACCACCAGCTTCCCAACCAGCGATCCGTGGGTCACATCGGTGGGCGGCACGACCATCCAGCAGAATGGCTCCCAATTGAGCGAGGTCGGCTGGAGTGGTAGCGGCGGCGGCTTCAGTCGCTTCTATCCAGAGCCAACATTCCAGCAGGGGCTTCCCGTCCAGCGATCAGCAGCAACTCAACCATCGGCGCGGCGTGCCCGATGTCTCTTCGACGGCTGATCCCGGCATCGGCCTTGGCTGCTTCTTCGGCGGCATCCTGCAGCAGAAATTTGTCGGCAACGGCACCAGCGCAGGCTCACCGCTCTGGGCGGGACTGACGGCCATCGCTAACCAGATGGCGGGCCACTCGCTCGGCTATCTCAATCCCGCGTTCTACAAAGTCGCGAGTGGCGCCAACTATGCGCGTGACTTCCACGACATCACCGTTGGCAACAACAGCACCAATGACCTGGGTGTCAATGTGACGGGATATGACGCCGTGACGGGATGGGATCCGATGACCGGCCTGGGCACGCCGAACGCGCAATACCTGCTGCCCGATCTGATCGCCGCCATGAGCGCGGGGTGAGCTGCGTTGACCGCCCCTCCCCGCGCTCGAGGGCTAGAGTTTTCCGTGCGGCGCAGAGTGCGCGAGCGGTTGAAGCACGTTCATCCTCGTACAGGGACGCTGGCGCTGAAGCGCGCCTAGGGCCTGCGGCCACAGAAACGCTGCCTGCGCGGGTCTGCATGGAGACGTTGCGCCATGCAGGACGCCTCGCGTGGGCGCAGCGCGTCCTGCAGCCCGCGAAGGCAGGTCTTCGTCGCCGAAGGCCGCTGCAGCGCGATTCAACCTCAGCGCCGGCCGGCTTGTCCAGCCACCAATGCTGCCCGTGTAGCGCGCTCGCCGGGAGAAATGTGTCTCTCGCCCCGTAGTGCCTGGCAGGAGTAGCAGATGGCCGCTGGTTCGTCTGTCTGCCGCATGGTGATAGCCGTGCCTTTCAATGTTCCGTATGTCCCGTGGCAATTTCACCATTGAAGCATATAGTCTATCGATAGAGTATCGCAGGAGGAGGTCGCCGCGATGTCTGACGAACACCCTGATCGTGTGGCGTATGAAGTGGTCGGCCTTGCCCAGTTGACCGACGAACAGGCGGAGCAGGCGCGCGCGCTACGCGATCTGTGCAACCGCGCCGATGGGCTTGATCTCAAATTGGGCATTACCACGACATCTGACACCCAGTCAACTGAACCATACGCCTTTCTCTGTACGCTAGATGACACGCTGGTCGGCTTCTGCACGCTGGAGGGCGGAGATGATCCCGAACTGGAACTGTGCGGCATGGTGCATCCCGCCTATCGCAGACGTGGCATCGGGCGGGCATTGCTGCGCGCCGCGCTCGATTCGGCGCGCAGGCGGATCGCGGCGATTCGCGTGCTGGTGATCTGCGAAGACGCCTCGGCGGACGGGCGCGCTTTCGTCGCGGCGGCTGGCGCGAAACACAACTTCAGCGAGAACCGGATGGAAACCACCACTCCGCCGCCAGCGCACGCCACACCGGCACGGCTCGATGTCCGCCCGGCGGAGCCATCCGACGCGCCCGACCTTGCGCGCACCATCAGCGCGTCCTTCGGGCAGGCGGACGATCACATGGCCGACGAAATCCTCCGTGACATGACAGTGGGAGGCGAGCGGTACTTTCTGGCGCGTCTGGGCGCCCTACCCGTCGGCGCATTCAAGGTCTTTATCGACAAGCCGAAAGCCTACATCTATGCCTTCGGCGTGCTGCCAGAATATCGGCGGCATGGCTACGGACGCGAAATCCTCGAAGATATTCTGCCGCGGCTCTTTGCCGAGGGCTGGGTAGCGGTGGGGCTGGAAGTCGACGCCGATAACACGCCCGCCCAGGCGCTGTACCGCGCGGTTGGCTTTCATGATGTCACCGTCTATGGCTACTACGAGCTGCAGGTCGCCCCTTTGTGATGGGCTGACGCTTCCACCACGATTCCATTTGGCGCATACGGGCATACTGGCAATACTCTGGCGACGCTCGTTCGTCATCACATGAGGGGGGAGTAGTGCGCCCTTTTGCCAGCGCCACTTGCCGTGAACAGGACTAAACGCCCGTTGACAGGTATCATGGCCAATGATACACTCGTCCGGCATGCATCCCTGTTCATGGGAAGCAGACTGAGACGTTCTCCCCGGCACACCTATTCGTCTGGTATCATCTCGTTCGCCGTGGAGCTTTGGCGCATGCGGCGGGCAACGCGCTCAGTGGTTTGGTGGGACTTGGTGGAAGAAGTACAAAGGAGGCGCCACTGCACATGGCGAGAAGTAATGTAGCTCAGACGCAGAATACCGGAAGAGACGGAACGTCGGATGCGCGCGGAGTCCGCGTGCGCCGGAGTCTGCTCGGCTCTCTTCCGCTGGCCGTGCTGCTGGCGCTGATGGCGCTACTCATTATGCCGGCCACCGCAACGGCTACCGGCGCCGGGCCGGGTATTTCGGTCTCGCCACCCCAGGGCGGCGTTGGCACGCGGGTAACGCTCAACGGGACGCGCTTTCCGTCGGGCGACCAGATCACGATTGGCTATAGCAACGGCAGTTGCGCCAGTGGCGTCACCACGATCAGTGGCGCTGGCGGCGCCGTCGGGAGTGATGGCTCGTTCTCGTTCTCATTCCAATGGCCGCAGACAGATAAAGGCGCCTACACGGTCTGCGCCACCGATACGAATTCTGGCACGACCTATCCGTCGGGCAACAAGTTTACGGTCACCGACAGCAATCCGCCGAGCATCACGATTTCTGGCCCGGTGGCGGCTGGTCAGCCAGTGACGGTGACGGGCGCGCACTTTGTCGCGACCCAGCCGGGCACGCCTCCCGGCACCGTGCAGATCTTATATGGGGCAAGCGGCAGCAATGGCTGCGGCACGGTTGCTGGCCACACAACCATCAACAACGATGGCTCGTTCACGTTTACCTTCAATGCGCCGTTCGTCACGTCTGATACCACGTTTGTGGTGACGGCGGTCGTGCCCGAAGGCTCGTGCGGTGGCTCGCCCACGCTCCAGGCGCAGGGCAATCTCAATGTGACGGGCGGCGCGACGGCCACTGTTACACCAGCCGCGACTCCCTCTCCGGCTGCCGTGGTAGCCACCCCTGGCGAGACGCGGCCTGGTCTGGCCGCCGACGTGGCCGCCGAGTGGCCCATGGGCAGTCGTCTACTGCCTCGTTGGCCTGCTGTTGCTGCTATTGCTGTTGCTGCTCCTGCTGTTGCTGGCGCGCCGCCGTCGCGACGACGATCCGGTCACTGTCCAGGAAAATGACTCGGTCGTGGTTGCCCCGAATCAGGGCGGCGCTGGCAGCGGTCAGGCGTACGTCCAGCGCAATATCGACGCGGTAGACCCGCGCACGGGACAGCGCACGCCAATTGCCGAAGAGGTCACGACGGTCGAAGAAGATTTGGTCGACCCGAACAACCCGTAGGGCGTTTGGCTAGCCCTGGTAGCGCACAGCCCCGGTTGGGAGTCATTCCCCGCCGGGGCTGGTGTTTTCCGGTCTCATACTAAGTCTGTTTGGGTTGTTGGCGTGCGAAGAACCTCTCCCGGCCTATCGGCCACCCTCCCCTACGAGGGGAGGGACTGCACGACCAGCTGTGGCGAATGGCCATCAATGGACTCCCCTCTCCTCCGAGGAGAGGGGTTGGGGGTGAGGTCCGGGGCGAACGCCAACACCCTGAACGGACTTGTTATCACTTCACGTACAGAACCAGTTCGTTGCTGGGCATGAAGCCCAACGACTCATAGAGTGGGCGGCCCATGCTCGAAGCGTGCAGCGCGATACGCTCGATGCCCTGCTCGCGGCATCGTCAGGCGTCGCAATGCGGATGGTTATGCGCTCGTCAGGCATCCGACGTCTTCCCTGAGACGACTGGAATGATCGGCAGGATCAGCGCCGATGGATGCTCGGCGTCGTGATAGATAACCTGCTCGGCCACCGCCATCTCGCTGGTCATCCCCAGTGGCGCGCCGGTATTCAGGTTGCGCGCGAATTTCGGGAACGCGCTCGACGCGATTTCCAGGCCGATGCGATGCCCCGCCTTGAAAACCTGCGCCGTATGCCAGCAATCGATGGTGTACTGGTAGATTTTTCCCGGCTCGATGAGCGTTGGCGACGCCATCCCCTCGCGGAAGCGCGCCCGCACGATGCCATCGCAGAGCCGCTGAACGAAGCCGTTCGGCCAGATGTCGGTCAGCTTGGCGGTGAAATCGGTATCGGGCGCCGATGACGCGGCATAGAGATCGACCGTGATGGCCCCAGTCACCTCGACATCCTGCGCCAGCGGCTCCGTCACGTAGACCAGCACATCGTCGCGCCGCTCGACCGCCGCGTAGTCGTCTGGCCCGCCAATCTGCGCCGAGGTTGGCTCCGTCAGGAAGGGTACCGGGCGCGCCGGATCGTAGCGGTAGCTGTCGGTTGGCTCGGCGTCGGGCGGCGTGGGCGCGAGCGAGCCATCGCCGAAGCGGCTGTTCGCCCGTCCGCCGCTGTGCAGGTGGTAGCGCGTCCACTGGGTGCGCGCCAGCGGCCACTGCTGTTCGTCGCGCCACTCGTTCGCGCCCATGACGAAGATGCGCACGGGAGCCTCAGGAGCGTCGTCATCAGCCGTCGCTTTTCAGCCAGCGGTCGAACCAGCGGACCTGCTCGCCGCGCAGGTCGATCAGCGCATTCTGGCCAAAGTCCACCTCACCGAGCTTCGATTTGGTGTTGATCTGGTGGCCCCATGGCCCCATCAGCAGCCGCTGGCTGGCGCGCGCCTCGGCCGTTGCGCCACGGGTGGTCATGCCGATGAAGTTGAGCGGGGTGCCAATCTGCTCGTCGTCGTACCAGCCAGAGACATGCAGCACGGGCACGTTGACGCGCTCGAAGGCGTGCTGATAGCGGCGCGGCTCCCAGTAGTCGTCGAGTTGGGCATGGGCGAGGTCGGCCCGCCAGTGTTCGTTGGCGCGCCCGGCGCGCTCGTCCATCGTCAGCAGTGGCAGATGGGTATAGACATCCTCCCAGTTGACGGATGCCATCGGCTGCAGGGTGCGCCCGCTGACGAAGTGCAGCCAGCAGAGATCCATCGGGCTGTGTTCGCCCGTCGGATTCTCGACGAATGGATCAGAGGGCGAGACGGCGACGATCATCGCCCGCAGATGGGGCGGCTGTTCCAGCGCCGTCAGCCACTGGATGCAGCCGGGATACGAGCCGCCGACCGTGCCCAGCGCGCCATCCGACCAGGGCTGCGCCGCCAGCCACTCGATGGCGTCGTAGCCGTCGCGGCCATCGTTGACATAGGGCACGAATGTCCCCTCAGAGTCGCCGCGCCCGCGCACATCCATCGCGACGTAGGCGTAGCCGTGGCTGGTGTAGTAGCGGGCGACATCGAGCGCGGTTTCGCTGGATTTGAGATAG
The DNA here is from genome assembly GCA_963702665.1 of uncultured Chloroflexia bacterium. Classification (GTDB taxonomy): domain Bacteria; phylum Chloroflexota; class Ktedonobacteria; order Ktedonobacterales; family JADMIN01; genus DAHUXT01. The sequence goes on along the minus strand of CAVPDP010000001.1, from coordinate 86,110 downwards.
GGTGTGCGCATGAGGATGATCGGCCAGCGATCCGCCTCACCCGAGACGAGCGGCGGCAGGTAGACATCGGCGGCGAGGTGGACGCCGTCGCGCATGGGAACACGCACACCAAAGGCGATGCGCGGCGCGCCAGGGGTATCGGTGGTGATAATCAACAGGTAATCCTTCATCGGCAGCGGCGCGTGGTAGCGCATAACTCTAGATGCCGAGACAGATCAGGGCATCCGCGATTCCAGTGTAGGCGTGGCGCGCAACGGCGTCAATGGCGGCGATGGGGGCTGGCAGTTGATATAAATAGTGCGGACAGGCCAGAGCGGCTGGCGGTTAATGCAGTTTTGGAAATAACGCCGTACAGTGTGCTGGGGCGAGCGTGCCAGCTGAGCGGTTCACGCTACGGCCTGCCGCCCTCACGATGATGCATGGTGTCCGTCGTAAATTGTAAAAGTGCATAAACCGCGCCTGAACGGCCGCGCTCCGCTCCGCCACGAAGTCCGCCTGCGCGGACTGCCCAGACCCAGACCCCGACCCTGCGCAGCCGCGCCCGCCGTGGGCAGGTCTCTGCAACCCGCGACGGCGGGTTTCGTGGCCGCAAGCCCTTCAGGCGCGGTTTTAACCGCCCGCGCTCCCCAGCGTCCGTCCCTCGTATTTTGTAAAACTGCTTTAGCCAGCCACCTATGCCCGATAGGATTGCCATCTACCGCGCCGCCGCGCCCAGGCGTATACTATGTGGGCCTGTTCAAAAGAGAGATGCAGCCGAGTGAACGCGAACGTATAGACGTTGGGGGCGCCGAATGATCATTGTGTGGCTTGCCGTGCTGGGCGCAAGCATTGTCACTGCGGTGATGGTGGCGCTGGCGCTGTTCTTCGGGCGTCGCGCGAAGGCGGCGCCACGGGAGTTGGCGCTCTGGGCCTTGCGGCTCTGGATCTTCAACCTCATCCTCAATCTGCTCATCCTCTACCTGGCCGAACCCGCGATCACCGGGCCGTATTGGGGCGGTCAGTGGCTGATCTGGCCGCTGCTGCTGACGGGCGTGTTCGCGCTCTTTGGCGGCGGCGTTGGCCGGGTGCGCGCGGCGGTTGAGACCTTTACGGAGCGCATCAACAACGGAACATTCTCCACCACATTCTCGCCACGTGGCCAGCGGCGGTCGCCCTTCCACGTCGTTGACCAGGACGCGCCCGCCACGGTTGGCGTTCCGTCGAGTGGGGCGGCGGGCACGACTGCCATCGCCCTCGCGCTGGTCATCGCGCTGCTCGTCAACGGCCTGATAACCATTAGCACCACCTGGTTCGACGGCAACGCCAAAGCGCTCGCCGCGATTCCCCATATCGTCACGGAGCCATCATCCACGCCGCTGCCGCCGACCGATGTGAACCATATCGTGCTGGTGACGCAGGGTGTCGCCTCGTATCTGGGCCAGCAGGTGCTCGCGGGCAACGGCCAGAATCTCGGCTCGGTCTATCACACCAACGAGGAAGAATACACCCTGCAATCGGTGAAGGGCCACCTCTACTGGATCGCGCCGCTGGTCTATAACAACGTCTGGGCGAACATTGGCCGCTGGGAAACGCCCGGCTATGTCGAGGTGGACGCCGAAGACCCCAACACGCCGCCACAACTCAAGACAGGCTATCATCTGCGCTACCTGCCCGACGCCATTCTCAACCAGGATTTGATTCGCCATGTCTATCTGAGTGGCTATACCAACGGCGATCTGGCCGATCCCACGCTGGAGGTGAATGACAGTGGCACGCCCTACTTCACGATTTCGCTGATGCAGCCGACGCGTGGCTTTTCGGGCGAGGTGGTGAAACAGGTGCTGCTGGTCGATCCCCAGAGCGGCAGCATCACGTCCTATGCCCCCAATAACGTGCCATCGTGGATCGACCGCGTCATTCCGGCGGATAGCGTGAACGATTACCTGACGTGGTGGGGCAAATATATCAATGCGCCGTGGTTCAATCCGTCGGGCCAGGGCCAGCAGGTTCCGGCGACCGATATGCCCGAACTGGTCTATAACCAGGTGGATCAGCCGGTCTGGCTGGAGCCGATGACCTCGAATAATGGCAGCGATAACTCCAGCACGGGTGTCATGCTCTTCGACACCAAAGATATGACGGGCCGCTTCTATCCACTCAGTGGGCTGGGCGCCACCAACAATGTGGAATCAACCTTCACGTCGAATCCGCAGAATATCCGCAACTATGATGTGGGCGCCGTCCAGCTCTACCAGATTTACAACGAGCCGACATGGGTGGCGACCTTCGTGCAGAAGAACGACTTCGGCGGCAGCTTCCAGGCGGTCGGCATCGTCGATGCGCGGCATCTCAGCGGCGCGAACGTCATCATGGCGTCCACGAAGTCGGAGGCGCTGGCGCAGTACGCGCAGTGGTTGGCCGACAACAACGTGGCGGGGAGCGCGCCGACGCCAACTGGCAAGAGTGTGACGATCACCGGACAGGTGACACGCATCAACGCGGCGACCGAACGCGGCACGACGGTCTACTCGATGCTGCTGGATGGCCAGACGCGCATCTTCAAGGCGGGCCTCGCGCTCAGCCCAGAGTTGCCGCTGGTGCAGCCGGGCGACACGGTGACAGTCACCTATCTCGATACGCAGGAGACGGTGGTGACGCTGACCGCCTTTAGCGATGCGAGCATCCACGTCGGCGGGGCGCAGAGTACGCCCGCCGCGACGCCTGTGGCGACCGCAACGCCGTAGGAAACCTCACCCCCAGCCCTCTCCTGCAAGGAGAGGGGAGTGCGTCTGCGCCGTGCGCCACGCGTGGTCACCCGATCCCTCCCCTCCTAGGGGAGGGTGGCCGACAGGCCGGGAGAGGTTCGTGCCCGCGATAACCCGATCAAGTCGCTAAACACCATAATGCCGCAGCTAATCTCTCCCCGGCAGAGGGAGGAGCCAGGACGAAGTTCTCACCCAAACGTCACCGGCGGTATCCCCAGCGCGGCGCAGACGCGGGCCGTGTCGGCGTGGTGCTGCGCGGTTGGGCGGGCGTATTCCAGGCACCAGAGCAATTGGTAGATTGGGCGGCGCGTCGGGTAGTCATCGGCGATGGGCTGGGTCGCGGTGTAGCCCTCGTAGAAGCCATCGTCCATCATGTCGCGCCAGAGTTCGAGCCGGGCGATATCCGACTCAGGGCAGCCAGCCCACGCGCTCTCGAAGTCGAGTACCGCCGAGATGCGCCAGTCGTCGCCCTCATTCTCCCCCGGCACGACCAGCAGATTGCTCGGATTCAGGTCTTCGTGCGTCAGCCGTGGCTCGATGATGCCCGCAAAGTCGCTGGCATGCGCCTCCAGCACAGCGGCGAAGAGGTCGGCGTGCTGCGGATTGGCGATGCGCCGCCGGGCGCGAGCCATCAGGGCGCTGAGGTATGTCTGGCTCCCCTCTCCTCGCAGGAGAGGGGCTGGGGGTGAGGTCTGTTCCTCCGCGTCGCCAAAGCGCGGATAGCTCAGGCTATGCAGCGCCGCCGTGGCCGCCCCCAACTGGTGGAAGATGTCGCGTCGCGCGTGCGGCGTCATGCGCGCCAGCCCGGCGCGCCAGTCCATCCCCGGCGCGTGCGCGGTCATCAGGTAGCGCCAGGGGAACCGCTGGCACGAATCGTCTACCGCCAGCACTTCGCAGACCGGCGCGGCCGTCTCGCGGGCGACACGCTGCTGCATGGCGGCGGCGCGCGCAAACGGCGCTCGTGATGACTGCGGCTCGGCCAGCTTCAGCACGACGACGCGCGCCGGAAAGACCAGCGTGGCGAAGATCACCAGGTCAGCATCGCGACTCATCAACCGGATGCCACGCCAGCACGCGGCACTTCGGCCCAAAGACCGAACGCGCCAGCGCCTCGATGTCGTCGCGTTGTGGTTCGAGCATCTCGGCCTACTCTCCTGTATGCGGACGCTAATCCAGTGGCAACACCCACGAGAGGCGGGCGGGGAAAAGCGCCTCCAGCAGCGGGCGCAGCGCATGGTTCACCCAGACATCAGGATTCGCTGCCCGCAACTCTGCGACACTCTGGTAGCCGAAGACGCAGCCGCAGGAAGACCAGCGGCGGGAAACCCGCATGCCCGGTGTCCCAGGTGGTCGGCGTCCACTCTTCGGCGCTCGTAAGTCGGCCCGCCTCGAAGACCAGCCGCAGCCCGCCGCGATAGAAGCCCAGCTTCATCTCACCAGTGTAGCCCTCGGCAATGCTGCCGATGAGCCGCCGCTCCAGTGCGGGCGCAATATGCCTGACCAACGCGGGCAGATCGGCCACGCGCACATACCAGGCGTAGGGAGGCAGTTTCACGATGGGCCAGTCATACGGCAGCGCATCGTAGGCGGGATGCGTGCGGCCAAGTCCCAGCGCCAGTAGGGTGGCGGGCTGCGTGCGCGGATGGGGCGTGGGCACGCTGGGAGCCTGCGCGGCGAGCGCCCGGAGCAGCGACGGCAGCACGGCGGTCAGTGGCGCGCCCGTGTCTACCGTCAGCCCGCGCACGCTGAACATGTTGTCGTAGCGTGCGCGCGCCGTCAGCACATAGCCGACGATACGCCGATCACTGTCGAGAATGAGCTGTGTCAGCCAGTTCTCATCGGTATCGGGATGCATGCCAGCGATGATCCAGCGCCAGGTTGGCTCGTCTATCGCAGCCGAGACGAGGGCGCTGCGCGCGATCACGGTCATAGAGCGCCATCACACGCGGCAGATCGTCCAGTGTGGCGGCGCGCAGGGTATACGGCTCGGTTGCGCCAGCCGCGAGCGCGGGAATGGCGCTGATGGGAATTCTCCAACTGCCGCCGAGATCGAGCGCGTATTCGTAGCCGAACTGGCGATAGTAGTAGTAAATGCCGGTGATGCCCACCGCCAGATCGCCGCGCTCGTCGCAGCGGGCATGCAGCAGGCCGAAGATGGCGCGAATCAGCCCGCGATTGCGATAGGCCACTTTGGTCGCCACCGCCTCGGGCCGTCCCACCGGAAACGGAATGCCGTCGTACTCCCATGTCTGGCGCATCAACACCGCGCCCGCCACGATCTCGCCAGTGCGCGTATCCTCCACCAGCGCGAAGTCGCCCGGCCCGGCGAGTGGATGCCTGCCACTCATCAGATCGTAGATCCAATTGCCAAAGTAATTATTCGGCGGATCGCTCTCCTCATCGCGGAAAGCCTCGGCGCTGAGCCGCGCCAACCCCTCGGCGTCCTTCGGCGTAGACCAACGCACGACCAGCCCATCACCCAGCGCGCGCTGGTATGCAGGGTCGGCGAGCGACACAACTATTGACCCAGAAGACACAACGCAATCCTTTTCTCAACTCCGACCCATCCCGGGCATGCCTTCAGTATGCCATATCGGCAGCGCGGCCCGCCTGGGGATTTCTGCCCGAATCGCGCATGGGCGGCCTTGATTGGCTGGCGCTGATTGGTACTGGCGAGGGTGCGGCGCTTGCGCCATCCCGCTATACTGTAAGCACTATGGGTGATGGCCGCATTGGCGCCGCCAGATCGCACAACGAAGACACAACGACAGGTGTCCCCGGATTCCGCGCGAGGTATGCGCGGGCGGGGGCTTTTTTGCGCCTGACACCTCCCATCTCTCGTGATAATCAACTATTAAGCAGGCGGTATAATGGACATCAATTTCTTCACGCGTTCCGGTGGCGGTCGTCAACGGTACCGGCTATGGCGGCGTCGAATTGCTGCGGCTGCTGCGGCGCCACCCCGCCTTCGAGGTGGTCGAGGTGACGGCGCGCTCGGAGGTGGGCAAGCGGGTCGCCGAGGTTTTTCCACAGTTGGCGGGGATGGATCTCGCGTTTGGCGCGCAGGTCGAGCGGGCGGAACTGGTCTTCGTCGCATTGCCAGATGACGCCGCCGTCGAGTCTGTGCCCGATATGCTGCGCGCGGGCCGCCGGGTGGTCGATCTTTCGGCGGGCTTCCGGCTGCGCAATCGGGCGCTCTATCCGCGCTGGTACGGCTACGAGCATCCCGCGCCCGCGCTGCTCGAATCGGCGGTCTATGGCCTGGCGGAGTGGGCGCGCGCCGAACTGCCCGACGCCAGACTGGTCGCCGTGCCGGGATGCTATCCCACCGCCGCGCTGCTGCCGCTGTTACCGCTGCTCGCTGGCGACCTGATCGCGCCAGATATCATCGTGGATGCGAAGTCTGGCCTGAGCGGCGCGGGTCGTACACTGCGTCTGAGCGGCCATTACAGCGAGGCGAACGAAGATGTGAGCGCCTATGGGCTGGCGGGCCATCGCCACCTGCCAGAGATTCGCCAGCAACTCGAACACGTCGCGGGTGGCGCGATCCGGCTGACGTTCACGCCGCATCTTGTCCCGATGACACGCGGCATCCTGGCGACCTGCTACGCGACGCCTCGCCCCGGCGTGACGCTCGCCGACGTGCGCGCCGCCCTGGCCGACGCCTACGCCGATGCGCCGTGCGTGCGGGTGGTGGAGCAGCCGCCGCATACGAAATGGACGCTTGGCGCGAATCTGTGCTATATCGCGCCCGCATGGGACGCGGAGAGCGAGCGGTTGATTCTCGTGAGCGCCATCGACAATCTGGTGAAGGGCGCGGCGGGGCAGGCGATTCAGTGCGCCAATCTGATGTATGGACTCGAGGAGACGGCGGGACTGCCGTGCGAAGGAGTGTACCCCTGATGGCGGAAGTAACCGCAACGGTGAACGAACTGGCGGCGGCCAGCCAGGTCGCGCGCCATGCCGTCATCGCGCAGGTGCTGCGTGAGGCGCAGCCGTATATCGAGTCATTGCGCGGGCGCACGCTGGTCATCAAGTTGGGGGGCAGCACCCTCGATAACCAACGCGACGCGCTCGAAGATATCGTCTGGCTGCGCGGGCTGGGCGCGTATCCCGTGCTGGTACACGGCGGCGGGCCAGAGATCAACGAGTGGCTGGAGCGTGTAGACCTGCCGCGCCGCTTCGAGCGTGGGCTGCGCGTGACCGACGCCGCGACACTGGATGTCGTGCGGATGGTGCTGGCGGGCAAGATCAACGGCGACCTCGTGCGGCTGCTGGTGAACCTGGGTGGCAGGGCGGTTGGCCTCACCGGCCTGGATGGCGGCCTGCTGCGCGCATGCCAGGTTGCGCCCGACCTGGGATATGTCGGCGCGGTTACGACGGTGGACGCGGGGGTTATCACCGCGCTGAGCACGGCGGGCTTCATTCCGGTGGTCGCGCCGATTGCGCTGGGCGATGGCGACAGCGTGCTCAATGTCAACGCCGATGACGCCGCCGCCGATCTGGCGCGTGGCCTGAGCGCCACCAAGCTGCTGTATCTGAGCGATGTCCCTGGCATCCTCGATCCAGAGGGTAGGCTGCTCTCGGAGCTAAGCGACCACGAGGTACGGACGCTGATCGCGCAGGGTGTTATCTCCGGCGGAATGATTCCCAAAGCGGAGGCGGCGCTGCGTGCGCTGGAGACAACCGAGCGCGTGCATATCGTGGATGGCGGCGAGTCGCACGTGCTGATCCGTGAACTATTCACGCTCGAAGGCGCGGGCACGATGATCCGGCGCGCGCGGTAGGCGGCGGGATACCAGCCAGCCGCTCATCCTGACGTGCTACAATTCGTCATGGCAGAAGACAGAGAGGCAAATTGGAGACGCCGTTCGTCCCTGCAATCCGTGCGAGAGAGGGCCATGTTGTCTATGACCAACAACGAAATCTCCGGTGGTATTGTCCACGACGCGCCAGAGGACTTACAGCAAACCCTCGCTTCTGACGCGGAGGCGCTCGCGATATGGGAGGATCTTACGCCGCTTGCGCGTAATGAATGGATATGCTGGACGATCTCCGTGAAAAGACCAGAAACCAGAAGGCAGCACGTTGAAAGGGTGCGCACAGAACTCAAAGAGGGCATGCGCCGGCCGTGCTGTTGGTATGGCTGCATTCACCGCCCGGATAAGCCCATTAGCCCTTCGGTACAATATGTGCTCAGCAAACAATCGAAAAAGCCATCTTAATGCAGTTTTCCCGAATAGTAGGGACAGCGCGCTGTGGAGCGCGGGCGACTAAAACCGCGCCTCTTGGGCCTGCGGCCACGAAACCTGCCTGCGCAGGTTTGCCGGAAGGCGGCCCAGCGGATGCCCCGTTGGCGCACGTCCTGCAGCCCGCGACGGCGGGCTTTGCGGCGCAGCCCTTAGGCGCGGCTTCAGCCGCCAGCCGTCGTGGCGCCTGTCCTTAGTATTTTAGAAAAGAGCTTTAGCCCGTGTGGAGTGTCAACTGCTCCATTTCGTCGCAGGATTACTATTCTGACGCTCTTAAATGAACCATAGAGGCCTTCCAAAATCCGCAATAATCGCGTACTATGGAAAATAACATGGCTATACCCCTGATACGCTGATTGAGCACATGAGTGAGGGGCCATCATGAGCAAACAAGCATACTCGCGGGAGCAGGCGCGACGAAAGCCATTGGCTGACTCCGAACAGGCGACCAGCCTTCCCCAGAATCCTTTTGCGGCGGTTGACCACACTCCTCCAGCGAACACCAGCGAGAGCGCCCCTCCGCTGAACACGGGCCACGATTTCGGCCAGATCGCGATTCAGCCCGCGCCGACGGCAGCGCCCCAGATGAAACTGCGGGTCAGCCAGCCGGGCGATGTCCACGAGCGGGAGGCGGATCAGGTGGCCGAGCAGGTGATGCGTATGCCTGATTCGGCGGCGGCCTCTGGCGGCGACGCGCCAACACACGCCCCCACGCCCGAATCTGCCACGGCAGACACGATCCCCAGCGGCGGCCAGCCGCTCGATGCGACGGCGCGCGCGTTCATGGAGCCGCGTTTCGGCCACGACTTCGGCCATGTGCGGGTGCATACGGATGAGCAGGCGGCGGAGGCGGCGTCGGGGTATCGCGCGCGGGCGTACACCGTGGGCAGCGATATCGTCTTCGGCGCGCAGGAGTACGCGCCCGATACGTCCGCCGGGCAGCATCTGCTGGCGCACGAGCTGACCCACGTCGTCCAGCAGGAGGGCGACGCGACGGCAGCCGCGACGGTGCAGCGCGAGCCAGAGGGGGCGCATGGGCCACCACAAGTTGCCAAGGACCTTCCAGCGGGCGTGCAGGAGTACACGGAGGGTGCGGGCGGAGGCCCTGGTGAACTTGAAGATGAGAACCTTGCAGCCGCCGTAATGGGCGCTCAGCTCGGAATTCTTACCGGGTGGAAGACTGCGCTCGATAATTTCTTCGTCGTCTTGGAGAGCAAATCGGACAAAGAAGCGAGTCCCGATTTCCAGAAGGCGATGGGCAAGTTTTTCCGCGACCAGGCGCTGGGGAAGATTGGAGCAGTCACCAAGTGGGTTTCTGAAGAGGTGACCGAACGAGTCATGAAGCCTGTGGATGTGGGAATCGAGGCGCTGAAGACATTGAATGAAGAGGTCAAGCGGGCGGAGGAAGCCAAGGAGTCCGGTACACTACGCGATTTCTATGTCCAGCATAACACAGCTATCGGCAAGATGACGGCGGCAGCGCAGGTAGGAACGCCGAAGTTGGTCGATCGCGTCGGCAAGATCCGTGACGCGATGTTCAGAGCCACAGATACCAAAAAGGGCGCGGCCACGGAGGCATTGAACGACGCCGCCGACAAGTATACGACGATGAGGATGGTCTTGAGTGACGCATATACCGATTTACAAGGGCGGGTCCAATTCTCCACGCCTGAGAGTATTTTTCGGGTCTTGACCGAAGAATGGATTCGCGGATCAACGGTCAAGCAAGGCTGGGCAACGAAAGAGGCGAGTGTCGTCATCCGCATGAACCGGGACCTCTCGGTGAAGGACGCGCATATCCAGGGCACAGGCGGTCAGAAGATTGCGGAGCAATTGGTCAAAGACGCTCCAGATGGCGTTGACTTTTATAGCCTGGAGGTGAAGAAGGAGATTGAATACTACGGCTTCGACGACACCTATCCAAGCGCGTATGTGCATCTCGATTCGGAAAATCATATCTACGGCGCCATAAAGGATGACGATTCTGCGGCGGCTGTGAATAAAATTTGGGAATACATCAAGAGCGATGGCGTCAAAGCCCTCACCGCCAAAAAAGTCGATGGTGACTAGGCTATGGTGGTACACGAGTTGCGGGCCGCAATGCGGCTACCGCGTCGCCGCCACCATATCCAGCGGTGAGGGATCCTTAGTCTAGCTCTAGCGCTGCCTCTTGCTCCGCCCCGGACGTGGGAGCGGCTGGCTGCGCGGAACGATGTTGGCGACGGGCCACCAGCGCGCGCGTGGCGATGGTCGTCCAGACCGCGAGCAGCGCGGGCAGGAACCAGAATGCGATGTTGTTCGAGATGCCCTAGCGCCAGCGAGAAGACACTCTGCGGGGTCGCGCCATTTTTCGCGGGCACGATGCCACTCTGGATGAGCGGCCAATACAGATCGTTCCAGGGGAACGCGACATACGTGTGATAGATGCGCACGCCCAGCGCCACAAAGAGGTATGACATCGCCACCCCAAAGATGAGCGAGACCGCCAGCGTCACGCGCAGCCAGCGACGTGGATGATCCACCACCCAGGCGAGCGCGAGACAGGCGAACGGCAACATCGGCACCAGCAGCCGTGGCCCCGGCAGATTCTCGCCCGCCATCGGCAGGAAGTACGACGAGATCGCCAGCGGATAGAGGAGTATCACCGCCAGTGATACCAGCGCCTCGGGCACGCCTGGCGCCTGTATCGTTGTCCACAGCACGCCCAATCTGCGCCTGAGGGCTGGCGGTGGTATGGCGCCGCCGCTGGCCTTTTGAGCGGCGGCCGCCGTTGCCTTGTGGCTGGCGCGCAGCAGGCGAATCAGGCCAAATGGGAGTAACAGCAAGAACGGCGATTCCATCAACAATCCCCGTGGGAAAGCCACCGTTGACCAGAGGCTATCCAGATGAGGCGTCGTGATGCCAAAGAAGCCCTCGTGCTGGCCGGCGAAGGCCGCGTCGCTGACATAGGCATAGCTCAGATGGAAGGGATTCCCAAAGGCGAACCAGTCGTACCATCCGAGCAGCAGAACACTGGGGATCATCCCAAGGATGAAGGCGCCCAGGATCAGCAGGCGCTGCCGGGGGAAAACCAGCCAGATATAGGCGAACAGCACGACGACGACCACGCCGATGGGATACTCGCTGATGACCGCCAGACCCAGCAGCAGGCCAGCCAGTATCACCCAAGTGCCAGCGTTCTCTTTTTCGCGGGCGCGATAGATCAGGTAGAAACCAATGAACGCCAGCCCACCCCCGAAGGCGTGGCTGAAGAGTGTCGTCGAGAACGGGTATTCCAGCGTGCCCAGCGCAAAGGCGCCCGCCACCACCATCGGCAGCGGCGTCGACGCCAGCGATGGGCGCAGGTGCGCGACAAAGCGCCGCAGCGCAACCGCGGCCATGATGGCCACCGGGACCACGGTGAAGGCGTTCAGCACCGCGATCTGTTGGGTCAGCGTAAATCGTGTCGGGTCATCGATATTGAAGACGAGGCCGAGCAGCCAGAGCAGCGGCGTCGCCAGCAGCGAGAGGCCGAGCGAGCGCGGCGAATACCAGTGCCCCTGATAGTAGCTGACGTCGATGGTGTTGCCCGCGTGGATATCGATAATCGCGGTGCCATGCGCGAGCGCATACACCATGTCGTAGCGACTGAGGGTGTTGGTGCCAGAGGGCGTCAGATAAAAGGCATAGCACACCACGAGTAGACCGGCGAAGGCGCGATCACTCTGAAAAAGGCGCGCAAGTATCTGGGGCGCTGTTGCCCAGAATTGCTCCAGCCGCGTCCTTAACGCCGAGGGAGACACCATCGCACGCGCGGCGGGAGCGACAGATGCAATGGTTGCCAGCCAGCGCTCGCCCACCGGTCTTTTTATCTCTTGGCTACGCATATATTCGTTACTATATCGGGCACAGTGGCCTCTTGCCAACAGACCCACCGTAATCGGCGAGCCGTGTTTCACTCCGCATTTTCTGCGCCAGGAAACGTCATGCCAGCGACGGCGGTGTGCGCCAGCAGTCGCGCTCCTGTGCGCCAGAGAACATTGCGCCGAGCATCATCGCTCCAGCCATCCAGGTTGAAGAAGTCTGCCAGCCAGCGATCCGGCGGGATGAAGGGATAGTCCGAGCCGAACAGGAACTTCCCGTTCAGACGCCCGGCAGCTTCTTTGAGTAGCGCGGGTGGGATGTATTTGGGCGACCAGCCGGAAAGGTCATTGTAGACGTTCGGTTTATGTTGGAGCACAGCGATCATCTCCTGTTCCCACGGCCAGGAGGGATGCGCGCCAATGATGGTCAGGTTCGGGACATCCGCGGCCAGGCTATCCAGATGGATGGGCCGCATCGTATCCAGCTTGACGGAGCCGCCACCGGGCATGTTCGCGCCCAGGCCAGATGTCCCCGTATGGAAAAGCGCCGGGATGCCGAGCGCGGCGATGCGCTCGAAGAGTGGCAGGTAGCGTGGGTCATCGGGGTAGAAGTTCTGGATGCCAGGGTGGAACTTTGCCCCAGAGAGTCCCAGGTCTTTGACTGCCCGCTCGATCTCCGCGATGGCGCGGTCGCCTTTCAGGGGATCGACACTGGCGAAACCCACGAATTGCTGTGGGTAGCGGCGCACGATTTCGGCGACGGTATCGTTACGCAGCGGCTTCTGGCCCAGTCGCCGTCTCGGCATCCCACGCCAGCAGCACGCCGACGATGTCTTGCCCGGCGTAGTAGTCGGCGATTTCCTCAATGTCGCGGAGCTTGACATCGACGTGAAAGTATTGCTCCACGGCGGCGCGGTATTTGCCGATTGCGCCATCCATAAACTCGGCAATGGGCAGGTGGACATGGAAGTCTATCGCGCGGGGCATCCTATGGCCTCCTCACCACTGCAACAACAACCTGATACTATACGAAGCGATACCATCTCTTCATGAGAATCTCATGAGAGAGTACGCCCCTGAATTACGTCCCTGATGGAGGTGTCCTCTCAGGTTCATCTCAGCTTTCCCTCCTACTATACCACGCGAAGCGCGAGCAGACAGGCGTCTGGTCGGGCTATGCGGTTGCCGCATCGCTCGCAGCAGGCATATACTGATGAGGCGGCGCTGGGCATTTCGCGGCGTACAGAACGAGGCGGCATCGTGCGGGATATTCCGACGGGAACGGGCAAACAGACCGATAGCGCGCGCCAGATCATCGAGCGTGCGCAGCACGTTCTGGCCTATGAGCAGCGTAGCGGCCACCAGGATACCGTCGTCAAACCCGGCGGTATCGCGGCGTTTATTGAGCGCTGGGCCACGCAGATGCGCGCCGCCCGTGACCGTGGCGAGATTGCCGCGCCACCAGCGGGCGCGTCGGGGCGATTCCCCGAGGTCGCGATCCTCCACCTGCTGACGGATTATCGCGCGCTCGATCCGATGCAGCGCGCCGCCAAGATTCGCGCCGCACTGGCATTGCTCGACGCCTTCGATACGCCTGAAGTCGCCGGACAACCCCGAACGACCGCTGCCGCGCCCAGCCCCCGGCCATCCGTACGGCCACCCGCCCCCGCGCCGCGCTTTGGCCAGCCCGCCAATGGTCGCCCGGCCTCACGCCCGGCGGAGTCCTCGCCCGAAGAGTCGTGGCCGCTGGCCAAGCCATTGCCCAAGCCGCCCATCCTGCCCGCGCAGCGCCCACGATCCGCCGAGCCGCCACGCGAGCCGCGCCCCGAAGATGTCTATCTGCTCCAGGCGGCGGTGACTGCCGTGCCGGGCGTCGGCGCGACCCAGGAGGCGCGACTGGCGCGACTGGGCATCGAGACGGTGCGCGACCTGCTCTTCACCTTCCCGCGCGAGCATCATGACTACAGCACGCTCCAGAAGATTGGCCAGCTCCCCTTCGATCAGGTCTCTACGACGCTGGGCCTGATCTGGGAGGTGGAGAATAAACGCACCAAGAATGGGCGCACCCGCACCGTCGCCCGCGTCTCGGATGAGACGGGCGCCGTCTACGCGACGTGGTTCAACCAGCCCTATCTGCTCAAGCAGTTGCCCCGTGGCTCCCACATCGTGATGACGGGCGTGAAGCAGCGGTTCGGCAACCGGGTCGAGTTCGCGGTGAAGAGCCACGAACTGCCGGAGCAGGGCGATCTGATCAACACCGGGCGGCTGGTGCCTGTCTATGGCCTGACCGAGGGACTCAGCCCGAAGGTGATGCGCCGCTTCACCAAGTGGGCGGTGGATCGCTGCGCGCCGTTCGTGCCGGAGCATCTGCCGCCGGAGGTGCGCTCGCGGGCCAAGCTGATGCCGCTGCCCGACGCGGTGGCCGAGATGCATTACCCGCAGAATGGCGAGTTGCTGGAGTCGGCGCGACGGCGGCTGGCGTTTGATGAGCTTTTCCTCATCCAGTTGGGGATGCTCACCCGGCGGGCCAACTGGAAGGATGGCCCACCCGCTGCGGCGATGCCGGTGCCCGACGCGCTGATATTCGCCGATGCGCCCGTCGCGGAATCCGGCGAGCCGCCCTCCGCCGCCAACATCCCCGGCAATCCCGGCGGGGGACTCTGGCCGCTGACGGCGACCTGTTTCGAGCGCACGCTGCCCTTCACGCTGACGGGCGCCCAGCGGCGTACCATCCGCGAGATACTGGCCGACATGCGCGACACCCATCCGATGAGCCGCCTCTTGCAGGGCGATGTTGGCTCCGGGAAGACGGTTGTGGCCGCCGCCGCGCTGCTGGCCGCCGCCGCCAATGGCTACCAGGGCGCGCTGCTGGCGCCGACGGAGATTCTGGCCGAGCAGCACTATCGCGGCCTGAGCGCATTGCTCGCGCCGTTCGGGCTGCATGTGGTGTTGTTGACGGGCAGCCAGCGCGCCAAAGAGCGCAACGCCGCCCGCGACGCCCTCGCCAACGGGCAGGCCGCCGTGGCCGTCGGCACGCATGCGCTGATTCAGGAGGGCGTGACGTTCGCGAAGTTGGGGCTGGCGGTGGTGGATGAGCAGCACCGCTTCGGCGTGGAGCAGCGCGACGCCCTGCGGCAGAAGGGCTACAACCCGCATATGCTGGTGATGACGGCGACGCCGATCCCGCGCACGCTCGCGCTCACCCTCTATGGCGATCTCGATGTCTCGACGCTCGATGAGATGCCCGCCGGACGCCTGCCCATCATCACCCGCTGGCGCTCCGGCACGCAGCGGCAGGAGGCCTATCGGCTGGTGGCCCAGGAGGTCGCGGAGGGGCGGCAGGCGTACATCATCTGTCCGCTGGTCGAGGAGTCGGAGAAGCTGGAGGCAAAGGCCGCGACGCAGGAGTATGAGCGGCTGCGGACGCAGGTTTTCCCCGATCTGCGGCTGGGCCTGGTCCATGGGCAGATGCGCCCGGCGGAGAAAGATCGCGCGATGCGCGCCTTCCGCGATGGCGAGATCGATGTGCTGGTGGCGACGGCGGTGGTGGAGGTCGGCGTGGACGTGGCGAATGCGACGGTGATGCTGATCGAGGACGCCGAGCGCTTTGGCCTCTCGCAGTCGCACCAGTTTCGTGGGCGTGTCGGGCGCGGCGCGCACCAGTCGTATTGCTACCTGCTCAGCCAGGACGCGGGCATGACGGCGCGCGAGCGCCTCAGCGTGCTGGAGCAGACGACCGACGGCTTCGCGCTGGCCGACGCCGATCTGCGGCTACGCGGCCCCGGCGACTTCTTTGGCACGCGGCAGAGCGGTCTGCCGGAACTGAAGGTGGCGACGATGGCCGATACGCCGCTGCTGGCGCAGGCCCGCTCCACGGCGGAATGGCTCTGGGAGCGCGACCCCTATCTGCGCGCGCTCGAACACGCGGCGTTGCGTGAGCGTGTCTTCCTCTTCTGGCGCAACTTCGCCGCGCATTAGCGGCTATCTCCGGGTAGGTTGTTGTCGTTCGCCCCAGACCTCACCCCCGGCCCCTCTCCTACGAGGAGAGGGAAGTGCATCCGTGCCGTGCGCCGCGCTGGTCGCCGAGGCCCTCCCCTTGTAGGGGAGGGTGGCCGAAGGCCGGGAGAGGTCTCCCAGCGGAGGAGGGGCGGCCCATCTTCGCTCTAGCGCGATTGCCGCGACTCAGGTACACTGGGGAAGCCAATCACACAAGTTGGCGGATATTCATCCATACTATCCATACCATCATGCGGCGGATTGCCAGGAATCGTGAAGGATTGGGAAAGGGAGCGCGCAGATGAGCGATGCGCAGGGAGTCTCGGAGCAGAGCGACACACAGCCCCATTGGCGCCGAAGCCGTCGGTGGCGGAGGAGACGCGACCACGCCATAGCGGTCGATGGATTCGTCTGCTGGCCACGGTGGGGGCGCTCGTCTTCGCCTATGCTGTATGGGTGCCGTGGGCCACCATCGCGGCTGCTCTTGGCGAGCGGCAGAGTCCTCCAGAGCTTGTTGACCCAAACATTGCCTTTACATCGCATCTGGTGAATCTGGGGAGCCTCGCGCCAACGGCGTTCGAGGTGGCGGCGTTCTCGGTGCTCGGCCTGCTGCTCGCTCCGCTGCTCTGGCGGCCCGCCGATTCGCTGCTCGGCGCGATTGCCACCCACATCTTCGGGCTTTGGCTGATCTTTGCCACCGTCTTCGTCATCGCGTTCGGTATCTCGCCGCTCGTCTCTGGCACGCCGCAACCCGTCCTTAACACCGGAGTGTTAGCCAATGCGACTATCACCGGCCACCTGGCGCTCGGATTCTGGGTGGCGGCGGCGGCGCTGATCCCGATGTGGATCGCGGTGATCGCGCTGCTGATTGTTGAGTGGCGACGGCATGCCTTCTGGCATCTCCCCGGCAACGACGCCGACACGCCCCGGTCGTTCATACAGCTTCCCGGCGCCAGTGTGCTCAACCTGGGTCTCATCGTCTGGGCCTACGGATTCCTGATGGCGGGTTGGGCAACGGTCAACTGTACCCAGACGCCGCTGTTCTTCAGCAGTTGCCAGGGCGCGCCCGCCTCTAGCGCGCTCTTCGCCGGGCTGACACAGGCGACCAGCGGCGCCGTCATCGCCTCGGCAAGTGATCCGGGCATGTTGCTCTTCCTCGACCCAAACATCGCCCGCAATGCGATTGGGATTCTGTTGGGCGTCGGCGCGGCGCTGATCTTCCTGGGCGTCTGGCTGCGCGCGGTGACACGCACCTTCTGCATCTGGACAACTCTCTGGCTGGTGCTGGCGGTCGCGCTCGTCGCGGTGGCGTATTCGGGCGTTGGCGCGATCATCGCGCATCCCACGAGCTATGGGTTCGTCGCGGGCGCCTGGAGCGCGGCATCAGGCGTCTGGATCACCCTGTTGGGGCTGATTCTCGCGATTGTCGGCCTGGCCACACTCGTCGTCGCCGCCCTGCGCCCCAAGGCAGAAGAATAGCAGCCCCATCGCTCATCCTGCTCTGCCCCTCTCCTCGTAGGAGAGGGGTTGGGGGAGAGGTTCCGGCGCCAGAACCTCTCCCGGCCTATCGGCCACCCTCCCCTACGAGGGGAGGGACCAGGCGACCAGAGTGGCCGCCTGGCTCTGCCTCTGGCTCCCCTCCCTTGAGGGGAGGGGCCGGGGGAGAGGGTCCGCGTGGTACAATGCGCTCGTTTGCACCCTAATGCACCCCGATGACCGAGGAGGACGAGACGACATTATGTCGGATGAGCGAGAGGCCCGACTGGAGAAGCTGGCCGCCCTGCGCGCCGAGGGGATCGATCCCTATCCCGCACGCAGCCACCGCACACACACCGCCGCCGAGACACTGGCGAACTTCGATGCGCTTCAAGGCGAACAGATCACGCTGGTTGGCCGCCTGATGCTGCTGCGCGAGATGGGAAAATCCGTCTTTGCCCATATCGAGGATGGCTCCGCGCGTATCCAAATCTACTTCAAGCGTGATACCATCGGCGAAGACGCCTTCCGCCGCATCAAGCTGCTCGACCTCGGCGACTTTTTGCAGGTGACAGGCACGCTCTTCACCACGAAAACCGGCGAGAAGACGCTGAAGGTCGAGCAGTACGAACTGCTCTCCAAGTCGCTGACGCCGCTGCCCGCCAAGGGCGCGGGCGGCGACATGAAGCTCTTCGATCCCGAGGTGCGCCATCGCAAGCGCTATCTGGACCTGCTGGCCAACCGCGAGGTCGAGTTCCCGATCTTTCAGGCGCGGGCGAAGATTCTGGCGGCCATGCGCGAGTTTCTGAATGGGCGCGGCTTCATGGAGGTCGAGACGCCGATTCTGCAGCCGCTCTATGGCGGCGCGACGGCGCGGCCCTTCGTGACGCACCACAACACGCTGGATCGCGACTTCTATCTGCGCATCGCCCCAGAGCTATACCTCAAGCGGCTGATCGTCGGCGGCTTCGAGCGCGTCTACGAGATTGGCCGCAGCTTCCGCAACGAGGGGATGGATCGCGAGCACAATCCTGAGTTCTCGACGATGGAGTTCTATCAGGCCTACGCCGACTTCGAGGAGGTCATGCGGCAGGTCGAGGAGATGCACGCCCACATCACCCTGGCGGTCTGTGGCGCGCCGCAGATCAGCTATCTCGGCATGGAACTGGATATGACGCCGCCATTCCAGCGGATGACGTTGCGCGCGGCCATCGCCGAACACACCGGCATCGACTACGACGACTACCCAGAGCGTGACGCGCTGGCGGCGGCGATGCGGGCCAAGGGCTACACCGCTGATGCGAAGCTGGGTCGTGGCAAGCTCATCGACGACCTGAAAGATAGCATCACCCGTGGCCGTCATCCCAAGCTCACCGGGCCGATCTTTCTCTACGACTATCCGTATGACATCTCGCCGCTGGCCAAGCGCAAGCCAGGATGAGCCAGAGACCACCGAGCGTTTCCAGCTCTTTGCGGGCGGGCTGGAGATGGGCAACGCCTTCTCCGAGTTGAACGATCCGCTCGATCAGCGGGTGCGCTTCGAGGATCAGGCGCGCCAGCGAGCGCGTGGCGACGAAGAGGCGCAGGTGCTCGACGAGGACTACATTGAGGCGCTAGAGGTGGGCATGCCACCCACGGGAGGGTGGGGCGGCGGTATCGAAAAACTCACGATGCTGCTCACCAACCAGGAGACGATCCGTGAGGTGATTCTCTTCCCCGCGCTCCGCGAGCAGCACGAATAGCATAAAACAGGGCAGCCTGTTGGCGCTGGTGTGCGCCCGCCCTCTGGCTCTGGCTCCCCTCTCCTCGTAGGAGAGGGGCTGGGGGTGAGGTCAGGGCCACGCGCATACGCCAAACACCTGACGTGGTTTGGTATAATTGCGTACTCGCGCTCGATTGCCTGACATCTCTGGCTTCCTCTTCCCGCGGGCAGTGGGAGCCGGAGATAGCGGGAGCGCCGCGTGTGGCGAATCGCACAATGCCTGAAATTTCCTGGATCAAGTGCGCGCTTCCCTTGACACTCACCCCAGCCTTGGATATACTCTCCCCAGACGCCAACAGGCAGACCAGCATCAAACAGAGGCTCGGAGCGGATTTCCGTGCGCTCGCGTTTGTCCTGGCGCGCCAGGCTTGTGTATTCCTCATGAGTTCACGTGCCAGGGCATGCGCTTCAGGTTATGCGCTTCCGTCATACACCGTCCAGTTCAAAGTGCTGAGCTTGTGTTACGCAGTGTCATGCGGCGCGGTTTGTCCCTGACCCTCGAAAGCGGAGGTACAAGAATGGATTTGAGTGTCGAGGGGAAATCCGAGCGGATTCCACCAGGTTCTCATATTGTGCAACTCTATAACAAAGTCAACGAAATCGCCGGTGTAACGGCTCGCCTCCTTGAAGTCGGGCTGAACTCCTCAGAAAAATGTCTATTTGCGGGAACATCCGCCTCAGTCAATGATATGGAACAGGCGCTGACAAAGCTGGGGATAGATGTTACCGCGACACAGCAATCAGGTCAGCTGCTCTTGACCTCTGATCGGGAACCATTGCTGGTCAATAGTCGTTTCGATCCCTATCACCTGCTCTCGACCCACCAGACCTTTATTGCGCAGGCGATGCGTGAAGGCTGGAAAGCAGTGCGTATCTCGATGGATATGAACTGGCTGACCGAGGGCGCCGCCAACGCGGGCCAGGTTCCACAGCAAGTCCTCAAGTATGAAGCCGCCTCCGATGCCGTTTTCACCTTCCAGAATGCCCCGATCATCGCACTGATGCACTACGATTACTCCAAACTTCCCGGTGGCCTCGTCGTCGAACTGCTCAAACTTCATCCCATCGCAGTCGTGGGCAAGTTCATCAAGCGCAACCCCTACTACCTGAACTCAGAGCAATACCTGCTCAAGATTCTGCGGGTGAATCGCGAGAAGGGGCGCGTCGTAGCCGTCTAGGCGCCCCACGCGGTGGGGTAGCCCGGATACGTAGTTATCCCATGGATGGTCGAAGCGCCGATTGAGAAGCCGTCGCCCCGAACACGCGGCGGCTCTTTGCCTATCTCTGGGGATCTCTGGGGACATGCGAACCCGGTCTCCTCCCGGCGCTCGCGGCGGCACAGGCCCAAGATAGGCCCAGATAGGCCCAAGATAGGCCCAAAGAACTGGTGACGGATGACGAGATGCCCAGGCCCAGAATAGTACATGCATTCTCTGCGGGCGGCGTTGTCTTTCGCGTCACGGAAGCCGCTTCACTGCCCGACAACCCGCAAGCCTGCCATGGCCAGACAATACCCCCGCGACGGCGCCGACTGGCGTCCCGGAGGGCGTCGAGGTGGTGCTGGTGGGGTTTCTGCGCGATGACACCTGGACACTGCCCAAAGGCACCCCCGCGACTGGCGAAACCGTGGAGGAAACGGCGCTGCGCGAGGTGCGGGAGGAGACCGGCATACAGGCGCGTATCGTGGCTGATCTGGGCAGCATCCAGTATAGTTTTGCGCGCCGAGGTGTGCGTTTCAATAAAGAGGTGCGCCACTTTCTGATGGAGGCGACCGGGGGGCATGTCACGCTGCACGATGCTGAATACGACGAGGCGCGCTGGTTTGCGCTCACAGACGTGGTCGCGCGATTGGCCTATGTGAATGAGGCGGAGGTAGTGCGGCGCGCGCTGCCCCTGATCGGGGAGTATCTCGCGGGCGCTGGGGCGTAGCGCAAGGCGCGCGCACGAGAAGCGGCGTGGCGGAGATGTATCCGCTACGGGGCGCCGGGTGGCTGGGCTTGCTTAGTAGCTGCCAGCCAGCGCGACATCGCCGACGAGTTCCTGAATCTTGCGCAGTCGGCGTTCGGCCAGTTCGACGTTTTCGAGCGCCTGGGCCAGAATGCGTTCAGAGATGGTATCGAAGCTCTCCTCGATCTCTGGATCAAACTGGTTGCCGAGCAGTTCCAGCGCCTGCGCGATGCGCTCGTTGTCCCCCACGGTGGTCATCTTCTGTCACCTCAACTCTGCCGAGTCGCCTGGCGAGAATGTTTGCCAGGAATACCACGAACTATCTCAGACCTCCCCAGTCGGAGATCCGCAACGCGCAGTGTGTGCTACCTGCTGTACGCTATTCTCAGATACGAGGTACCGCACCGGAAGTTGATAAGAAGTTGTCGCAAACGTGTCGCAAGGAACTTGTCATGCGGCCATCCACTATTGTAGCGGTCGGGTGGCAGGATGTCTACGGGTCTGGCATAGGGCTTTTGGCGCAGATGCTATAGTACTTGCGGATAGGGGACATGGTGGCTCTACGGGGCGAAAATTGCCCCTTGACACGGTGATAAGCGCAGTGATATACTCATAACCTGCGGAGTTTTTTAGGGCCATCTTCCAGGCGTATTTCAGATGTTGCGCGCTGTTCGTTCTCCGGCGACCTCGAACGGCGTATCTCTACTCCATCATATCGCACTGGCGCAGATGGGGTGAGCGCATCATTCGCCGGCAGCCCGCCACATGTGCATGTGACCTGCCCAGGCGAGGACCGTGAACATCAATCGTCAGCACACATCATAAACGAACCAGCATGCCGTGTCAATTCCCCAAAATTGCGGCCTGCTGGTCTTGCGTGTGTGAAAACCTGTGTCTGACGATGGCGTGAAGGTTCTCTCCATTCCTGGTGATGGTGATGCGACGATGTGGCGGCATGAAACGACGTTCTCTAACACAGCACAGAAAACAGGCGCGATGAGCGACACACTTCAGATGGATGATCTCGTCAGCCTCATGGCTGGCAATCGCGTTTGGCACGCCGTTTCTTCTTCGCAGGGCCGACCAGATTCCTGTCTGGCGCAGCCTGCCTCATTAGCGACACTGGCAATACAGGCGACACACACCCTGGAGGCGCTCCACAACCTGACCCGCTCCGGCGCTTCATCCCCACCGTCGCGGATGTCGCCCGCCGCGCCGCTACCGGATTGCGGGTATCCCGGCTAGATGACTGGCGCGCACTCTGCGCGACAGACGATCTGGCCTCACTGACGACTGTCAGTTTTTATTCCAGCTTTCCCAAACAGATTTTCGTGTGGGCCGGGGCGCTGGCCGAACCAGGCAATGCAGACGATGCAGATCGACGTTTCAACGCCGCCGCCGATTCGGAAAAACGCACCGGGCGCATTGTGTCCCGCACGAGACGGGCGACTGGCGAGAGGAGTTATTCACGCATGGCACTGAGCAAAGCCGTCTCCCTCCCTGAGCGTGTGAGCTTCGCGCGGATTCCGGATATCCGCCCAATGCCCAGCCTTATTCAGGTTCAGCTCGATTCGTTCGCGTGGTTCAAGCGCGAGGGGTTAAAAGATCTCTTTGCGGAAATCTCTCCCATCGAGGATTTCACTGGCAAAAACCTTAAGCTCGAGTTTCTCTTTGACGACGACAAGGAACCCTTTGACGCGCCAAAATATACGGAAGATCAATGCCGCGAGCGCGACGCCACCTATGCCGCGCCGCTCTATATCAAGGCTCGCCTGACCTATAAAGAAACCGGCGAGATTCAGGAAAAAGAAGTGTTCATGGGCGATTTCCCGCTCATGACCAAAGAGGGCACGTTCATCATCAACGGCGCTGAGCGCGTGGTGGTGAGCCAGCTCGTGCGCTCGCCGGGTGTCT
This sequence comes from uncultured Chloroflexia bacterium, assembly GCA_963702665.1. GTDB lineage: Bacteria > Chloroflexota > Ktedonobacteria > Ktedonobacterales > JADMIN01 > DAHUXT01. The sequence goes on along the minus strand of CAVPDP010000001.1, from coordinate 63,180 downwards.
ATTACACCGCCGACGCCGACCCAACCACGGGCCGTCTGCTCTACGCCGCCAAGCTGATCCCGAACCGGGGCGCCTGGCTCGAGTTCGAGACGAGCAACCGTGATATTCTCTCGGTCAAGATTGACCGCAAGCGCAAGATTCCGATCACCACCCTGCTGCGCGCGATGGCGGCCATTGGCGACCGCGACCCTGGCAAGACCAGCGCCACGCCCGACATGAAGACCGACGAGGGCCTTCTGAAAGCCTTCGAGATGGTCGACGAGGCGGGCAATCCGTTCGTCAGCCGGTTCGTGCGCACGACGCTGGAGAAAGACGCCGTCAAGACGCCGGAAGAGGCGCTGCTGGAGGTCTATCGCAAGCTGCGCCCGGGCGACCCGGCGACCATCGACAACGCGCGCCAGCTTGTCAACAATCTGTTCTATGCGCCACGTCGCTATGACCTGGGCAGCGTGGGGCGCTACAAGCTGAACCGCAAGCTCGACCTGGCGATTCCGCAGACGATTCGCACGCTCACCCAGGATGATGTGGTGGCGATTCTGCGGCGTATGGTGCAGCTCGACGAGGGCCACGGCAAGAAAGACGATATCGACCATCTGGGCAACCGCCGGGTGCGCAGCGTTGGCGAGTTGATTCAGCAGCAGTTCCGTGTGGGTTTGCTGCGGATGGAGCGCGTCATCAAAGAGCGCATGGCGATTGTGCAGGATCCGTCGCAGGCGGCGCCCAACCAGCTTATCAACATTCGTCCGGTTGTGGCGGCGATGAAAGAGTTCTTCGGCGGCAGCCAGCTCTCGCAGTTCATGGATCAGACGAATCCGCTGGCGGAGATCGGCCACAAGCGGCGTCTCTCGGCGCTTGGCCCAGGCGGCCTCTCGCGTGAGCGCGCCGGATTCGACGTGCGTGACGTACACCACTCGCACTATGGCCGCATCTGTCCGATTGAGACGCCTGAAGGCCCGAACATCGGCCTGATCGGCAATATGGCGACCTATGCGCAGATCAACTCGTATGGCTTCATCGAGACGCCCTATCGCAAGGTGCTGCACTCGATTGGGGCCGATAACCCTGAATTGATCGGCCAGACGCTCGCGCGCGAGGTGGTGGATAAGAAGGGCGCCGTGCTGGTCGCCAAAGGCACGCGGGTTGACGACAAAGTCGCCGCGACCCTGGCGAAGCAACTCGGCGCGAACAAGGTGGACATCGAGCCGTGGGTCACGATGGATGTGGACTACCTGACCGCCGATGAGGAAGAGAAGTTCGTCATTGCCCAGGCGAATGCGCCGCTGAGCGACGAGGGACACTTCCTCGACAATCGCGTGTTGGCTCGCTACAACGGCAACTTCGTCCAGGAGTCAGATCGCCGCATCGACTACATGGATATCTCGCCACGTCAGACGGTGAGCGTGCCCGCCGCGCTGATTCCATTCCTGGAGCACGACGACGTGAACCGCGCGCTGATGGGCGCGAACATGCAGCGCCAGGCGGTGCCGTTGCTCCGGCCACAGTCGCCGATTGTCGGCACGGGCATCGAGCGCCAGGTGGCGGTGGATTCCGGTCAGGTGGTGGTCGCGCCTGCTGATGGCGAGGTCACCAGCGTGACGGCGCGCCAGATCATCATGGTCGATGATGATGGCGTCGAGTATGATATGCGGCTGCGCAAATTTGTGCGCTCGAACCAGGGCACGTGCATCAACCAGCGGCCCATCGTCAACAAGGGCGACCGTGTGGCGAAGGGGCAGCCGTTGGCCGATAGCTCGTCCACGGAGGACGGCGAACTCGCGCTTGGCCAGAACATCCTGGTGGCCTTCATGACGTGGGAGGGCGGCAACTTCGAGGACGCCATTCTCATCAGTGAGCGCGTCGTGCGTGAAGATCTCTTCACCAGCATCCACATCGAGAAGCACGAGGTGGAGGCGCGCGACACGAAACTTGGCCCGGAGGAAATCACCCGCGACATTCCCAACGTTGGTGAAGAGGGGCTGCGCCATCTGGATGAGCATGGCATCATTCACATCGGCGCGGAAGTTGGCCCTGGCGACATCCTCGTCGGCAAGATCACGCCAAAGGGCGAGACCGAGCTGACGGCGGAAGAGAAGCTGCTGCGCGCGATCTTCGGCGAGAAGGCGCGTGAGGTGAAAGATACCTCGCTCCGTGTGCCGCATGGCGAGCGTGGCAAGGTGGTCGAGGTCAAGGTCTTCTCACGCGAGAATAACGATGAATTGCCGCCGGGCGTCAACCATCTGGTGCGGGTCGCGATTGCGCAGAAGCGCAAGATCGGCGCGGGCGACAAGATGGCCGGTCGCCACGGCAACAAGGGCGTTATCAGTCGCGTGTTGCCGATCGAAGATATGCCATTCCTGCCGGATGGCACTCCGGTGGATATCATTCTGAATCCGCTGGGCGTGCCGCACCGCATGAATATCGGCCAGATTATGGAGACGCACCTGGGCTGGGCCGCGCAGGCGCTCGGCATGAAGGTCGCCTCGCCGGTCTTCGACGGCGCGCCTGAGGACAAGATCGAAGATTTGCTGGAGCGTGCGGGTCTGCCGCGCGAGGGTAAGATCACCCTCTTCGATGGTCGCACTGGCGAGGCGTTCGATGCGCCGATCACGGTCGGCTACATTTATATGCTCAAGCTGGCCCACCTGGTCGAGGACAAAGTGCATGCGCGTTCCACTGGCCCATACAGCCTCATCACCCAGCAGCCGCTCGGTGGCAAGGCGCAGTTCGGTGGTCAGCGCTTCGGCGAGATGGAGGTGTGGGCGCTCGAAGCCTACGGCGCCGCCAACATCCTTCAGGAGATTCTGACGGTCAAGTCGGACGACGTGACGGGGCGCGTGAAGACCTACGAGGCCATCGTCAAGGGCGATCCCATCGTCGAGCCGGGCGTGCCAGAGTCGTTCAAGGTGCTTGTCAAAGAGTTGCAGAGCCTGGGCATCAATGTCGAGGTGCTCAACGAAGATGAGCAGCGGATTCAGTTCGTCGAAGATGCGGGCACTGATGTGATGCCGGAACTGGGCATTAACATCAGCGGCTACGAGGGCGGCGAGTAGTCCCGGTTGTGTGGGGAGGCGCGCGTGATCGGTGTTGTGCGCGGCCTCCCATCCCCGCAAGTCATACGTTTGATTTATAAGCTTACTTAGCCTGTTGACAGAGCCTGTTGAAGGCATTCGGAAAGGAGATGGGCGCGGGCGACATACAGCGACTGATGCTGGATGAAACGCTCTCCGCTCCACCAATGCTCGAAGTCAACGATTTTGACGCAATTCGTGTCAGCCTTGCCAGCCCAGAGCAGATTCGCTCGTGGAGCTATGGTGAGGTGACGAAGCCGGAAACCATCAATTATCGGACGCTCAAGCCGGAGAAAGACGGTTTGTTCTGCGAGCGTATCTTTGGCCCCACGAAGGACTGGGAGTGCTCGTGTGGCAAATATAAGCGTGTCCGCTTCAAGGGTATTGTGTGTGATAAATGCGGCGTCGAGGTCGCGCGTTCCAAGGTGCGCCGCGAGCGCATGGGACACATCGAACTGGCCTCGCCTGTCAGCCATATCTGGTATTTCAAGGGCACGCCGAGCCGCATCGGCCTGTTGCTTGATCTCTCGCCACGTAATCTTGAGCGCATTCTCTACTTCGCCCTCTACGTCGTCACTGCGGTGAACGAAGAGGCGCGTGGGCAGGCGCTTTCCTATATCGACCAGGCCATCCAGCGGCGCATTTCTGATCACGAAAATAGTGTCGTCGAAAACATTAAGGCGCTTCAGGATAAGCGCGACAATACCGTCGCAACGCTGGAGCAGAAGGCCGTCGAGCGCCGTGGCGAACTCGAAGATCAGCGCTCGCAGGATTTGATGCAGGCGCGCACGGTCGAGAGCCAACTGAAGGCGCTGCTCAAGACCAATAAGGGGCAGGCGCTCGCCGAGGATGTCGTCTATCTGCCAACCGGTGAGCGCATCGCGCAGATGGGCGAGGTCGCCGACGATATCCATCAGAGCAAGCTCGAACATCTGGTGCAGGAGCATCGCGAGTTGATCGGCACATCGGCGCAGGCGGAGATTGATCGCCTCGCCGCCGAAACGGAGCGCGAGAGCGAGCGCGCCCGGATGAATGCCGAGGGCGAGATTACCGCCATTCAGGACAACCTGCAGAAGCAGGTGAAGGACATCGAGAGCCAGTTCGAGACGTCGCGTCGCGATCTGGAGGCGCTCAAGCGGCTTGATCTGCTCCAGGAGCAGCGCTATCGCGAACTGCGCGACCTCGAATTCCGTCTGCGCCAGGAAAACGAAGACCTGCCCGACATTTTCGAGTCGGGGATGGGCGCCGAGGCTGTCCAGGAGTTGCTCGAAGGCATCGAACTGGAAGAGCTGGCGACGAAGATGCGCGCCGAGATCTGCGACGACCAGCGGCCAGCGACGCAAGAAGGCGACGAAACGCCTGAATGTCGTCGAGGCGTTCCGCAAGTCTGGCAATCGCCCCGAGTGGATGATCCTCTCGGTGTTGCCAGTGCTGCCGCCGGATCTGCGCCCGATGGTGCAGCTCGATGGCGGGCGATTCGCCACCAGCGACCTGAACGATCTCTACCGCCGCGTCATCAACCGCAACAACCGCCTCAAGCGGCTGCTGGAGCTTGGCGCGCCGGAAATCATCATTCGCAATGAGAAGCGCATGCTGCAGGAAGCCTGCGACGCGCTGATCGATAACGGGCGGCGTGGGCGCGCGGTGGCTGGCTCTGGCAACCACAAGCTCAAGAGCCTCTCTGACATGCTCAAGGGCAAGCAGGGCCGCTTCCGCCAGAACCTGCTGGGCAAGCGCGTGGACTATTCGGGCCGGTCGGTGATTGTGGTTGGCCCGAACCTCAAGCTGCACCAGTGTGGTCTGCCCAAGAAGATGGCGCTAGAGCTGTTCAAGCCGTTCGTGATGCGCAAGCTGGTCGAGCATCAGCATGCGCACAATATCAAGAGCGCCAAGCGCTTTGTCGAGCGCGTACGCCCGGAGGTCTGGGATGTCCTCGAAGAGGTCATCAAAGATCACCCGGTGCTGCTCAACCGCGCGCCGACGCTGCACCGCCTGGGCATTCAGGCGTTCGAGGCTGTGCTGATCGAGGGTAACGCCATTCAGCTTCATCCGCTGGTGTGTTCCTCGTTCAACGCCGACTTCGATGGCGACCAGATGGCCGTACACGTGCCGCTCTCGGAGCGCGCGCAGGATGAGGCGCGCACGCTGATGCTCTCGTCGCACAACATTCTGACACCAGCCACCGGCGAGCCGACGATTGGCGCCTCGCAGGAGATGGTGTTGGGCGCGTACTACCTGACGATGGATCGGGTTGGTCTGCACGGCGAGGGACGTGTCTTCACCGACACCACTGAGGCGCTGCTGGCCTATGACGCCGAGGTCATTGCGCTCCATGCGCGCATCAAGGTGCGTCTGGAGGCTGGCAAGCTGTTTAACGAGCCAGGTGTTGACCAGCCATTGACGGCGACACAGCTTGTCGAGACGACGGTCGGGCGTATCATTTTCAACGATGCGCTGCCTGAGGGTATCCGCTTCAAGAACTATTCGATGAAGAAGGAAAACCTGCGGCAGATCGTCGGTGAGTGCTTCAAGTTCTATGGGCGCGCGGCGACGGCGACGCTGGCCGACGATATCAAGCGGCTCGGCTTCACCTATGCGACGAAGGGTGGCGCGAGTATCGCCATCAGCGATGTGCCTGTGCCGAAAGAGCGCGAGGAGATTCTGAAGGTCGCCGACGAGAAGATCGAGCATCTCGTCGATGACTTCCGTGATGGCCTGATTACCGATCAGGAGCGCTATCGCCAGGCGGTCAAGATTTGGAACGACACCACCGACGAGATTCAGAAGCTCGTGCAGCGGGTGCTCGATCCCTATGGCCCAATTTATACGATTGCGAACTCCGGCGCGACCAAGGCGAAGTTCCAGCAGATCCGCCAGCTTTCGGGTATGCGTGGTCTGATGGCTGATCCTTCGGGGCGCATCATGGAGATTCCAGTACGTGGTAACTTCCGCGATGGCCTGAACGTGATGGAGTACTTCATCTCCAGCCACGGCGCCCGCAAGGGTCTGGCCGATACCGCCCTGCGTACCGCTGAGTCCGGATATCTGACGCGTCGTCTGATTGACGTGGCCCAGGATGTCATCGTGCTGACCGACGATTGCGGCACGACCGACGGCATCTGGATCACTGAAACAGACAGCAAAGACATGAACGAGCCATTCCGAGCGCGCCTGACCGGGCGTACCCTGGTGGCAGTCGTGCCGGGCTTCGAGCAGTATCCCATTGGCACGGAGTTGGAAGAAGCCATTGTAGACGCGATGATCGCCGCAGGTGTCAAAGAGGTCTACTGCCGCTCGGTGCTGGGCTGTCTGGCGCCGTATGGTGTCTGTCGGCTGTGCTACGGACGCAATCTGGCGGCGGGTCGGCTGGTGGATATTGGCGACGCGGTGGGCATTATCGCGGCCCAGTCCATCGGTGAGCCGGGCACGCAGTTGACCATGCGTACCTTCCACACCGGTGGTATCGCGGGCGCGACCGATGACATCACCCAGGGTCTGCCGCGTGTCGAAGAACTCTTCGAGTCGCGGGTGCCAAAAGACAAGGCCATTGTCAGCGAGATCGACGGCGTGGCCGCGATTCACATCGAGGACAACGGCGCCCGTAAGCTGCGCATCGTGATGGCTGAGGCGTTTGCCGACGAGTATCCGCTGCCGAAGGGGAGCGAGGTGCTCATCAGCGATGGCGATGAGGTGAAAGAGGGCCAGGTGCTGGCGCAGGGTCCGACCAAGAAGTCGCAACCCGCTGTCGAGATTCTGGCGCGCACCAGCGGCAAAGCCACGCTGGCGAAGAACCAGGTTGTGGTGCATTTCGAGGCGCGCGACGAGCGCGAGTATCCGGTGCCAGCGGCGACCATCATCACGGTCAAAGATGGTGAAGAGGTGCGGGCTGGACAGGCGCTGACTGGCGGCTTGATCGACCCGCAGGATGTCTTGCGGATTCAGGGGCGCGAGGCGGTGCATCTGTATCTCGTCAAAGAGGTGCAGAAGGTCTACCGTTCGACTGGCGTCTATATCAACGACAAACACATCGAGATCATCGTGCGCCAGATGCTGCGGCGGGTGCGTATCGACGATCCGGGTGATACCGATATGCTGCCCAACGACCTCGTGGATCGTTTCATCTATGAGGAGACGAATCTCCGCGTGTTGGCGGAGGGCGGCGAACCAGCCACCGCGCAGACGGTGTTGCTGGGTGTGACGAAGGCATCGCTCAACACCGAGAGCTTCCTGGCGGCGGCCTCCTTCCAGGAGACGACGCGTGTGCTGACGGAGGCGGCCATCACGGGCGCAACCGATCATCTGCGCGGCCTGAAGGAAAACGTCATCATCGGCAAGCTGATTCCGGCGGGCACGGGTCTCGAGCAGCGTAAACAACTGCGCGATAAGCAGCGTGCCGAGCGCCTGGCGGCGGCGATGTCGACCTCTGGAATTGGCGCGCTGGGGATGGGCGGCGATCTGGATGACGGCGATCATCGGCTCGAAGAGGGCAATGGCGCGTTCATCAACGATCTGGGTGGTGAACTAGGCCTAGTTGACAGCCCGCCTGAGGAGTGATAATATTTCGTATTGTGCGCCAGGTACGCTTGTGATGCGACCACGCACGGCGTGATGAGCATCGTGACGAGTGTATCTGGCCAACCAGAAGTTGAAGTGAAGGGGTATTCCTTGCCGACGATTAATCAGTTGGTGCGCAAGGGCCGGAGCAAGAAGGTTCGTAAGAGCAAGGCGCCTGCACTGCAGTTCTCCTTCAATGCGCTCAAGAACCGCACGCAGAAAATGCGTGGCGCGCCACAGAAACGTGGCGTCTGCTCGCAGGTGCGTACGATGACGCCAAAGAAGCCGAACTCGGCGCTGCGCAAGATTGCTCGCGTCCGTCTGACGAATGGGTATGAGGTCACCGCCTATATTCCGGGCGAGGGCCACAACCTGCAAGAGCACTCCGTGGTGCTGATTCGTGGTGGTCGTGTGAAGGACCTGCCGAGTGTCCGCTATCACATCGTGCGTGGCACGCTCGATAGCCAGGGCGTCGAGAAACGGCGTCAGGGGCGCTCGAAATACGGCGCGAAACGCCCGAAGGGCAAGTAGCGGCGCGTCTGTTATCAGCTATTCAGAATAAGTAGTTTCAGCCGAAACCAATGATGCTACGCGTATCGTGCGCGGGGGATCATCAGGTCGACAAATACCACGGCTGGTCGCGCCGGTCGCGCCAGCGATGTTAGACGTTCTCCGCGTGTGGTGAGCATGTTTCTCGCCACACACCGGCCACAAGAGGCGCCCTTCGGGGGCCACTGTGGCGGGCGACGGAAAGGCGTCCGACGAGTGGGGCGCCGAGGCGTTATGTCTCGGGCGCCCTTCGCGTTGTCTGGCGTTCTGGAGGAGGAATCGAGCACATGCCTCGACGAACGAAGGTTCAGCATCGGGTCGTGCTACCGGACCCAAAGTACAACAATCGCAACATCACGCGCCTGATTGGCCGCATGATGTGGGATGGGAAGCGCAGCATCGCCGAGCACATCATCTATGAGGCGCTCGACATCGTGGAGCAGCGCAGCAAACGCAATCCTGTCGAGGTTTTCGAGCAGGCGCTGCGTGCGGCGACACCCGTGATCGAGGTCAAGCCCCGGCGGGTTGGCGGCGCTACGTATCAGGTGCCGGTCGAGATTCGCGGAGAGCGCAAGACAGCGTTAGCGATGCGCTGGCTGATCAATTCATCGCGCAACCGCGCCGGTGGCCACTCGATGGCCGAGAAGCTGGCCGCTGAGCTGATGGATGCGGCAGCCGGGCAGGGCGCGACGATTCGCAAACGTGACGAAACCCATAAGATGGCGGATTCCAACAAGGCATTCGCCAGCTACCGCTTCTAGAGAAGCGGTCGAGGAGTTATGGCTAGAGAATATCCCCTCGAAAAAACGCGCAATATTGGTATTATCGCGCATATCGACGCAGGGAAGACGACAACAACAGAACGCATTCTCTTCTATACCAAGAAGATTCACCGGATCGGCGAGGTTCACGAGGGCGCCGCGACGATGGACTGGATGCCCCAGGAGCAGGAGCGCGGCATTACGATTACGTCTGCCGCGACGACGTGTTTCTGGCTTGGCCACAGGATCAATATCATCGACACCCCTGGACACGTAGACTTTACCGCTGAGGTTGAGCGGTCGTTGCGTGTGCTGGATGGTGGCGTGGTCGTCTTCGACGCGGTCGCGGGCGTGGAGCCACAGTCCGAAACGGTGTGGCGTCAGGCTGATAAATATCACGTGCCGCGCATCTGTTTCGTGAACAAGATGGATCGCATCGGCGCCGACTTCTGGCGAACCGTCGGGATGATTACCGACCGCCTGAATGCGAATCCCGTGCCGATACAGATTCCGATTGGCCGTGAGAGCGACTACAAGGGCCATATTGATCTCATCACCAACCAGGGTGTCATCTTCACCGATGATCTGGGCACGACATCCGAGACCAGCGCGATTCCCGCAGCGTTGGCGGATGAGGCGCGCAAGCATCGTGAGGCGATGATCGAACTGGTGGCCGAGACCGATGAAGACCTGACGCTCAAATTCCTTGAGGGCGAGGAAATCAGCGAGGATGAGTTGCGCGCCGCGCTGCGTCGTGCGACTATCGATGGCAAACTCATCCCTGTCCTCTGCGGAACCGCGCTCAAGAATAAGGGTGTGCAGGCGATGCTCGATGCGGTCGTCGCATATCTGCCGTCGCCGCTCGATATTCCCGCGCCGGTGGCCAAGTCGCTCAAGACCGACGAAGAAACGCAACTTGTCGTCTCGGATGATGCTGAGTTTGCGGCGCTGGCCTTCAAAATTGTCGCCGATCCGTTTGTTGGTCGGCTGACCTACTTCCGTGTCTATTCGGGCACGCTCTCGGCTGGCTCCTATGCCTACAACGCGACGAAGGGCCAGAAAGAGCGGATCGGGCGTCTCTTGCAGATGCACGCGAACCACCGCGAAGATATTGAGCGCGTCTACGCAGGCGACATCTGCGCCGCCGTTGGCATGAAGAATACCTTCACGGGCGATACGCTCTGCGCGCAGGATAATCCCATTCTGCTGGAGAATATCGTCTTCCCGACGCCGGTGATCGAGATCGCCATCGAGCCGAAGACCAAGGCCGACCAGGATAAGATGGGCATTGCCCTACAACGCCTGGCCGAAGAAGATCCGACGTTCCGCGTCCATACCGATCAGGACTCCGGCCAGACGATCATCGCTGGCATGGGTGAACTGCATCTGGATGTGATCGTGGATCGCATGTCGCGTGAGTACAAGGTCGAGGCGAATGTTGGTCGGCCACAGGTCGCCTATCGTGAGACGATCACGAAGACGGCGCAGGCCGAGGGGCGTTTCATCCGCCAGTCCGGTGGACGCGGCCAGTTTGGCGATGTCTGGATTCGGGTCGAGCCGCTGGAGCGCGGCAAGGGCTTCGAGTTCGTCAATGGCATCGTTGGTGGCGTCGTGCCGCGTGAGTATGTCAGGCCGACCGAGGAAGGTATCCGTGAGACGCTGGAGAACGGCGTCGTCGCGGGCTATCCGATGGTGGACGTACGCGCGACGCTCTATGACGGCTCCTATCACGAGGTGGACTCCTCGGAGATGGCCTTCAAGACGGCTGGCTCGATGGGCTTCCGTAGCGCCGCTGAAAAGGCGGGGCCGGTGCTGCTCGAACCGATCATGGGCGTTGAGGTCACGACCTCGCCGGACTTCTTTGGCGATGTGCTGGGCGATCTCAATCGCCGCCGTGGCCAGATCAGCGGCACCGACGAGCGCGGCGGTTCGCAGGTCTTGCGGGCGCATGTGCCGTTGGCCGAGATGTTCGGCTACGTCAACGAGCTGCGGTCGATGACGAGCGGGCGCGCATCATATACGATGGAATTTTCGCACTACCAAGAGGTGCCAAAGAGCCTGGCTGAGGAAATCAAGAGTAAGTCGGGCCGCGCTGGTAAGCCACGCGCCTCATAGCGCGCCAGGAAGTTTGCGTGCGACGGTAAACCCACCAGAAGGGCTGTCGCGGAGCGATTCAGTTATTCTGGTGGGTGTTTCAGGAGATAGAGAGCATGGGGAAGCAGAAGTATGTGCGGACGAAGCCGCACGTGAACGTGGGCACCATCGGGCACATTGACCATGGCAAGACGACCCTGACCGCGGCGATCACCAAGGTGTTGGCGAGCCGGGGGCAGGCCAAATACACCGCGTTTGACCAGATCGACAAAGCGCCCGAGGAGCGCGAGCGCGGCATCACCATCGCCATCGCCCACGTCGAATACGAGACCGAGAAGCGGCACTACGCCCACGTCGACTGCCCCGGACACGCCGACTACATCAAGAACATGATTACCGGCGCGGCCCAGATGGATGGCGCGATCCTGGTGGTCTCGGCGCCTGACGGCCCGATGCCGCAGACCCGCGAGCACATCCTCTTGGCGCGGCAGGTGGAAGTGCCGGCGATGGTCGTCTTTCTCAACAAGGTCGATATGCTCGACGACGAAGAACTCTTAGAGTTGGTCGAACTCGAGGTGCGCGAACTCTTGAGCAAGAACAACTTCCCCGGCGACGACATCCCGGTGGTGCGTGGCTCGGCGCTTGAAGGCGTTGGAGAGCACGGGCGACCTCTCACGTGAGGATCCGGCGGCGCAGCCGATCTGGGCGTTGATGGATGCGGTGGACGACTACATCCCGACGCCACCGCGCCCGGTGGACAAGCCGTATCTGATGCCGATTGAGGATGTCTTCTCGATCAAGGGGCGTGGCACGGTGGTGACGGGCGCCATCCAGCGCGGCACGGTCAAGGTGGGCGACACGGTGGAGATCGTCGGGTTCACCGAGGCGCCACGCGCGGTGACGGTGACGGGCGTCGAGATGTTCCAGAAGTCGATGGATCAGGGGGAGGCGGGCGACAACGTGGGCTGCCTCCTGCGCGGGGTCGAGCGCAACGAGATCGAGCGGGGGCAGGTGTTGGCCAAGCCGGGGTCGATCAAGCCGCATAAGAAGTTCGAGGCGCAGGTGTATGTGCTCTCGAAGGAAGAGGGGGGACGGCACACGCCGTTCTTCAATGGCTATCGGCCGCAGTTCTACATTCGCACGACCGATGTGACGGGGGCGATTGGGCTGCCCGAGGGCGTGGAGATGGTGATTCCGGGGGACAACATCACGATGACGGTGGAGTTGCATGCGCCGGTCGCGCTGGAGGAAGGGTCGCGCTTCGCCATTCGTGAGGGCGGGCGCACCGTCGGCGCGGGCGCCGTCACCAAGGTCACCGAATAAGCTATCAGTCAGGCCTCGTTCCCCAGGGAGCGGGGCCATTCGTCTGGAATAAGTGGCTCTGCGCCACGAAAGAAAGTGAGTGGAAATGGCTACCGCATCCAAGCAGCGGATCCGCATCCGGCTCAAGGCGTATGACCACCGGATTCTGGATCAGTCTGCGGCACAGATCGTCGAGACGGCGCAAAATACGGGCGCGCGCGTCTCAGGCCCGGTGCCGCTGCCGACGGAGATCGCGAAGTTCACGGTGCTGCGCGGCCCGTTCATTGACAAAGATTCACGTGAGCAGTTCGAGATTCGCACCCACAAGCGGCTGATCGACATTGTCGAGCCAACGCCGAAAACGGTCGAGGCGCTGACACGGCTCAATCTTCCGGCGGGTGTGGATATCGAGATCAAGTTGTAGCAGGAGACTGCTGTAGTTGCCGATGGCAGCGTCGGCACGCGGGACAAGACGCTCGGATGGCGCAGTACGCGCCGCGTATCTGGAGAGCTTTGACGCTATCCCTGGATACGTCACCCAATGGTATAGATACCTCGCAGGCTAGCGCGCCGCGAACCAACGGGTGCAACAAGCATCTGGCGCCTCGTGAAGGACGCCGCATGGAGAAACATGATGTTGAGTGGAATGCTCGGCCGCAAGGTAGGGATGACGCAGATCTTCGGAGAAAGTGGCGCTGTCATTCCTGTCACGATTATCGAGGCCGGACCCTGCACAGTGACGCAGGTCAAAACAGAACCCAACGATGGGTATGAGGCCGTTCAGATCGGCTTCGAGACCATCAAGCTGAAACACACGACACGCCCGATGCTTGGCCACCTGGGGCACGAGTTGAAGCAAACCGAGCGCCAGCGCCGCGAGCAGCAGAAGGATCAGGCGAAGGCCCGACAGGCCGCGCGCCAGAAGAAAGACGCCACCGAGGCTGAGGCCGACCAGGCTGAGGCAGCCGCGACGACCACCGCCCCCGCGAAGGGTGGCGCGAAGCGGCGTGGCGGCGCTGGTAAAGCGCTTGGCCCGTTTGCGGTGCTGCGCGAAGTGAAGGTCGTCGGGGAGCTACCGGCGGTGGGCGCCTCGATCACGGTGGATATGTTCACCGAGGGCGAAGAGGTCGATATCATCGGCACCTCGAAGGGCAAAGGCTTTGGCGGCGTCATGAAGCGCCATGGTTTCCATGGTGGCCAGCGCACGCATGGCCAGTCCGACCGCGCCCGCGCGCCAGGCTCCATTGGCCCAGGCACGACGCCGGGTCGCGTCTACAAAGGGACGCGCATGGCTGGCCGCATGGGCGGCGACCGCGTGACGGTGAAGGCGCTGCGGGTCGTCCAGGCGGATTCCGAGCGCAATCTGCTCGTGGTATACGGATCGGTGCCCGGGCCAAATGGCGGCCTGCTGATAATCCGCAAGAGCGCCGTGCAGATGGCAATCGCCGCGCGGCAGCGTGGCTAGACGAGGATGAGGAGATCATAATGCCATCCGCGAACGTCTACGATATGGACGGCCAGATCGTCCGAGAAGAATATCTGGATAACTATGTGTTCGGCGCGCCGGTCAATACCGCAGTGCTGCACCAGGTGGTGACGGCTCAGTTGACAAACCGGCGCCAGGGTACGGCCTCGACCAAGACGCGCGCCGAGGTGAGTGGCGGCAACAAGAAGCCCTATCGTCAGAAGGGCACGGGCCGCGCTCGCCAGGGTTCCACGCGCGCGCCACAGTGGCGTGGCGGTGGCACGGTCTTTGGCCCGCGTCCACATCCGTACGAGCGCGCCATTCCGCGCAAGGTGAAGCGCCTGGCCATGCGGGCGGCGCTTTCCGATAAGGCGGCGAACGGGCGCATCCTGCTGATGGATAGCGTCGAGATCAGCCAGCCGCGCACCAAAGACATGGAGGCGCTGCTCGCCAATCTGCCCGTCACCCGGAAGGTGCTGTTCCTGATGCCGGAGCGCGATGAGAACGTCATTCTCTCGGCGCGCAATATTCAGTCGATCCAGCTTGGGCATGTTGACTCTACCAATGTCGTGGAGTTGCTCAAGTATGACCACGTGCTGATGCCGCTCGCGACGGTGAATCGGTTGGTCGAGTTGTTTGGCCGCGATGCCGATGACCGCCTGCAGCTCAAGCGGCATCCGAATGTGGTGCTGCGCCGCAAGGCTCGCGAGGCGCGCGCTGCGGCAAAGGCTGGCGCATCCGCCAAGGTGGAGGCGAAGGCTCCTAAGGCCGCGAAGGCGCCCAGGGCCACGGCGGCCAAAGCCGAGAAAGCCGCGACCGAGGCGCCCAGCGCCGCTGAAGAGGCTCCGAAGCGCACCCGTAAGCGTGCTGCTGATACAACTGACAAAGGCGGGAAGGAATAAACGATGGAACTGACCGAGGTTATTCGTCGCGGTATTCTGACCGAGAAATCGTCCGCCTTGCAGCAGCTTGACAACGGACGTGGCAAGGTCATCCCCCAGTACACCTTTCAGGTGGCGCTGGCGGCGAACAAATATCAAATCAAGCAGGCCGTCGAGACAATGTTCAACGTGAAGGTTGTTTCGGTCAATACCATGCGGGTGCCCGGCAAGGCGCGCCAGATTCGGACGCGCAAGGGCATTTATCGTACCGAGGCTCACCCCTGGAAGAAGGCCATCGTCACGTTGGCTGAGGGCGAGAGCATCGCACAGTTGCAGCCATAAGCGACGTTCTGGGAGGACGCAAGCATGCCAATTCGTGTGTATAAGCCGACGTCACCAGGACGACGCGCCATGTCGGTCTCGACCTTTGATGAGATTACACGCTCCCATCCGGAGCGCTCATTGGTCGCGAAAAAGAACAGTCGTGCTGGTCGCAATAACGAGGGCCACATCACGGCCCGCCATCGTGGCGGCGGTGTGAAGCGCCGCTATCGCATCATTGATTTCAAGCGCAACAAGTTCGGCGTTCCGGCGAAGGTCTTCTCGATTGAGTATGACCCGAATCGCTCGGCGCGTATCGCGCTGCTGCACTATGTTGACGGCGAGAAGCGCTACATCCTCGCGCCGAACGGCCTGAAGGTCGGCGACCATGTGATGAGCGGCCCCGAGGCGGATATCCGCGTGGGCAACTCGCTGCCGATGCGCAACATCCCAACCGGCACGGTCATCCACAACATCGAGATGCATATCGGGCGCGGCGGCCAGATCGTCCGCAGCGCAGGCACGGCGGCTCAGTTGATGGCGAAGGAGGGCGACTACGCAGTGGTGCGTCTGCCTTCTGGCGAGCAGCGGAGCTTCCATCTCGACTGTGTCGCGACGGTGGGCCAGGTGGGCAATCTCGATCACGAGAACGTGCGCATCGGCAAGGCTGGTCGCTCGCGGTATCTGGGGCGCCGCCCGCATGTGCGTGGCTCGGTGATGAATCCGGTGGATCACCCGCATGGTGGTGGTGAGGGGCGCGCGCCAATCGGCGGCCAGCCGCAGACTCCCTGGGGCAAGCCAGCGATGGGCTATCGCACCCGCCACAACAAGCGGACCGATAAGTTTATTCTGCGACGTCGTAACGCCGGCAGGGGCCGGTAGTCGGAACGGAAAGAGGATTCTATGTCGCGTTCGACAAAGAAAGGCCCCTATATCCATCCCTCCCTGCTCAAGAAGGTTGCGGGGATGGCGCGGGGCGGCGAAAAGCGCGTTATCAAGACGTGGTCACGCGCATCGACGATTCTGCCGATGATGGTCGGCCTGACCATCGCGGTTCACAATGGCAAGACACATGTGCCGGTGTATGTCACCGAAAACATGGTCGGCCACAAACTCGGCGAGTTCGCCCCCACCCGCCACTTTCGCGGGCACGCTGGCGACCGGAACGAGAAAACGGGGCGTGTACGCTAGCGGGGGGATTGTATGCAGACACGGGCAATTGCCAAAAACGTGGGTCATCCGCCCCGCAAAGTGCGGCGCGTGACCGACGCCATTAAGGGGCGCCGCGTAAGTGAGGCGCTCGCTATCCTGAAGTTCCTGCCAAATATGCCGGCGCGTGATGTCTATAAGGTCGTCGCCTCGGCGGCAGCGAATGCCGAAAACAACTATAGCATGGATCCCGATGAACTCTGGGTGGTCAATGCGCAGGCCGATGAAGGCATGAAGATCAAGCGCTTCCGCGCTCGTCCCCATGGGCGGTCTTCGCGCATTCTGCGGCGCAGCACGCATATCACCGTCTACGTCTCGGATGATCCAATGGACGTGCCGCGCAAGGCGCGTGAGAATGCTCGTCGGCATTAGGCTGCGGCAGAGGAGGCTCTCGATTGGGGCATAAAGTTCATCCGACCGGCTTCCGGTTGGGAATCATCAAAGGGTGGGACTCGCGCTGGTACGCCGATAAGACGTACAAAGACCTGCTTGCGGAAGATCGCAAGCTGCGCGACAGCATCCGCAAGCGTCTGGCCAACGCGGGCATCTCACGCATCGAGATCGAGCGTGTCGCCGGGACGCAGATCGCCGTCACCATCCACACGGCCAAGCCGGGCATTGTGATTGGCAAGAGCGGCGAGAGCGTTGAGCGGCTGCGCCAGGATTTGGAGCGCCTGACGAAGAAGAAGGTGCGCCTGAGCATCGTCGAGATTCGCACGCCCGAACTGGACGCCTATCTCGTGGCGCGCAGCATCGCCGATCAACTCGAAAAGCGTGTCTCGTTCCGGCGGGCCATGAAGCAGGCCGTGCAGAAGACGATGCGCGTTGGCGCCAAAGGCATCAAGGTGGTGATGGGCGGCCGACTCGGCGGCGCTGAGATCGCGCGTGTCGAGAAGGAGTCTGAGGGCAGTGTGCCACTCCAGACACTGCGCGCCGACATCGACTATGGCCTGGCTGAGGCGCATACGACCTATGGTGTCATCGGCATCAAGGTCTGGATCTATCATGGCGACGTGTTGCCTGAGCGCCAGGGAGAGCGTGTGAGTTCTCAGGGTTCCTCAGCGCCAGCCGCCGAACGCCATGATCGCGGTGAGCCGCGGCGACCGCCGTGGTGGTGGCCCGCGTGAGGGACGCGGCGACGGGCGTGGTGATCGCGATGGTGGACGCGGCGACCAGCGCGGTGAGGGTCGTGGTGGCCCGCGCTCTGGCGGCCCTGGTGGCCCACGTTCTGGTGGTCCCGGTGGTCCACGTTCTGGTGGCCCTGGTGGCCCGCGCTCTGGCGGTCCCGGTGGCCCACGTTCCGGTGGCCCAGGCGCTGGCGGCGCACCGCGCGGCCCACGCACGCCACGTCCAGCGGCGGGTGGGCCGAGGCCTGAGGCGAGCGCGCCACACAGCCAATAGCGCGGATTCGGCAGCCGCCAACGATCACCCACCAGCCCACGCAGTCGGCGGATTCAGCTACGACGCCTGAAACCAACGAATCCGACTCGTAGCACCTGAAATTCGCGTCCATCTGTCGCATAGTTGTGGCCGCCCGCGCATCGCCAACGTAGAACATCCTGGCGAGATGGCGGCGGCCGGCGAACTGGAGCATCTGCCATGTTACTGGCGCCATCGAGAACCAAATATCGCAAACAACACCGCGGGCGTATGCGGGGCAAAGCCTATCGTGGCAGCACCATCGCCTTTGGTGAGTTCGCCTTGCAGGCGTTGGAGCCTGTCTGGCTGGAGGCCCGCCAGATCGAGGCGGCGCGTATCGCCATGACCCGCTTCATCAAACGTGGTGGCAAGGTCTGGATTCGCGTCTTCCCCGATAAGCCGGTGAGCGCCAAGCCAGCCGAGACCCGGATGGGTTCTGGCAAAGGCGCGCCCGACCACTGGGTTGCCGTGGTCAAGCCCGGGCGCATTCTGTTCGAGCTTGGCGGTGTCCGCGAGGACATTGCCAAAGAGGCCATGCGCCTGGCATCGAACAAGCTGCCCATTCAGACGAAATTCATCGTCCGGCAGGAGGCGGAAAGTGTCGAAGCTTAATGATCGCCGCCGCGAGATTCGGGCGATGAATCAGCAGGACGCGCAGCACGAGCTGAACGACCTGCGACGTCATCTTTTTCAATTGCGCCTGAATAAAGAGCGCGGCGAGATGAAGAATAACCGCGAGTTTTCGCAGGTGAAGGTAGATATCGCACGGCTGATGTTTCACCTCAGCGAGTTGCGTAATGCTGCCGTGTTAGAGGCACAGGGTGCGCTAGACAACGCTGCTGATGCCAATGAGGAGAAATAGGCGATGACAACGGAGACTCCAGGTGGGTCGGTTCCGGTCGCCCAGCAGCAGCCGAAGCCGCATCGCCGCCAGCGCAAACAAGGGCGTGTCACCAGCGACAAGATGCAGAAAACCGTTGTGGTTGCGGTCGAGGAGCTGAAGCGACACCGGGTCTATAAGCGAACCTATCGCTACACGACCAAATTCAAGGCGCACGACGAATATAACGAGGCCCATATCGGCGACATCGTGGTGATCGAGGAGACGCGCCCGCTCAGCAAAGAGAAGCGGTGGAAGCTCGTCAAGATCCTCAATCGCGCGGTGCAGACGATGCCGGTCGAGGAAGTCGTGGCCCAGCTCGCGCCCGATATTGAACCAGAGAGTCAAGGCGAGGAGTAGCAGCGTGATTATGCCGCAGACTCGGCTCAAGGTGGCCGATAACACCGGCGCAAAAGAGATCATGTGCATCCGCGTCATGACGCCCAACAAGCGCTGGGCCAGTGTCGGAGACCTGATCAAAGCGTCTGTCAAAGTGGCGCAGCCCAACGGCGCCGTCAAAAAGGGCGAGGTGGTCACGGCGGTGGTCGTGCGCGTCGCCAAAGAATACGGGCGAGCCGATGGCAGCTATATCAAGTTCGATGAGAACGCCGCGGTCATCATCTCGGCGGGCAACAATCCGCGTGGCACCCGCATTTTTGGGCCGGTTGCCCGCGAACTGCGTGAACGCAACTTTATGAAGATTATCTCGCTCGCGCCGGAAGTGCTCTAAGCATTCCAGGCGTTCCAGAGCAGCGAGCGAAGAGGCCAAAGGGCAAGGGAAAGGGCGGAATTACGTGGCTATTCATAAGTATGAGCAGAAGCCCCTGCACCTGGCCAAGCTGAATGTGCATAGAGGCGATACCGTTCTGGTGCTGACGGGCAAAGACCGTGGCAAGCGCGGAACGGTGCAGCGCGCGATGCCCCGCGAGAACAAGGTGATCGTGGAGGGCGTCAATATCGCCAAGAAGCACATGAAGGCGGGTCGGGGCATGCAGGCGGGGATTATCGAGAAGGCAATGCCGCTGCATGCATCCAATGTCATGGTTGTCTGCACCGAGTGCGGCAAGCCGACGCGCATTGGCCATGAGCGCGTGCCCCAGGGGACGGATCAGAAGGAGCGGGTACGCCGGATGTGCAAGCAGTGCGGCCAGCCCATTCAGGAACATACGAGGGACTAAGCCGTGACGACACTCCAAACACCGAGGCTCAAAGAGCGCTATCTCAAGGAGATCATCCCGGCGCTCCAAAAAGAGTTCGGCTACGCCAACATCATGCAGGCGCCTGCTGTCCATAAGATCGTGATCAACATCGGCATGGGCGAGGCGATCCAGAACGCGAAGGCGATGGATAACGCTGTGCGCGATCTGAGCGACATCACGGGCCAGCGTCCGGTCATCACCAAGGCGCGGCATTCCGTCGCGTCGTTCAAGCTGCGCGAGGGCATGCCCATCGGCTGCACTGTGACGCTGCGCGGAACCCGCATGTATGACTTTCTGGATAAGCTGGTGAATGTGGCGCTGCCACGCCTGCGCGACTTCCAGGGCGTCTCGCGCGACTCATTTGATGGGCGCGGCAACTACACCCTGGGCATCCGTGAGCAACTGGTCTTCCCGGAGATCAACTACGACAAGATCGACAAGGTGCGCGGGATGGAGATCACTATCGTGACCACCGCCCACACCGACGAAGAAGGGCGCCAGCTGTTGCAACTGGTGGGCATGCCGTTCAAGCATCTGGCCCAGCCAGCGTAGACGCTCGCAACAGAGCGCCGTATCCATGCAGTACCCATGATTCCATGAAGGTTGTTTTATTTCTGTTCAGTACCGCGATATGCGGGACTAAGGCCCGGAAACCGGTGTGAATTGTCGCACCGAAGCCCGGTTCCTCGCCCTGGAGGGGGCAACGATGGCCAAGACTTCGATGATCGTCAAGTCCCAGCGCAAGCCTAAGTTCAAAGTTCGCCAGCACAACCGTTGCGGTGTCTGTGGTCGACCGCGCGCCTATATGCGCAAGTTCGGCCTGTGCCGCATCTGCTTCCGTGAGCGCGCCCTGCGGGGTGAGCTGCCCGGCGTCACCAAGTCGAGCTGGTAGGACTGCGAGGAGGGCTTGCAATGAACATGACCGATCCCATCGCGGATATGCTGACACGCATCCGCAACGCGATCATGGCGCGTCATACTCGCGTGATCGTTCCCGCCTCGAATATGAAGGTCGCGATTGCGCGTATCCTCAAAGACGAGGGCTATATCAAAGATTTTGAAGTGATGCAGGACAATCCGCAGGGCACGATTCGCATCACCCTGCGCTATGTCGACAAGCGCCCGGTGCTCACCCAGCTCAAGCGCGTGAGCAAGCCCGGCCTGCGTGTCTATACGCGCCGCGACGCGATTCCGCGCGTGCGTGGTGGCCTGGGCACGGCGATCATTTCGACGCCCAGCGGTTTGATGACGGGTCGCCAGGCATTCCAGCAGGGGCTTGGCGGCGAAGTGGTTTGCTACGTCTGGTAGCCAGGGGGGTATGGTATGTCGCGCATTGGACGGGCGCCCATTACGGTGCCAGCCGGTGTGAAGGTGGAAGTGGGGTCAGAGAATACCGTGAAGGTCACTGGCCCGAAGGGCAGCATGACTCACACCTTCCCTGCGATGCTGACCATCACCCAGGATGGTGATACACTCACCGTCACCCGGCCTGATGACAGCAAGCAGAACAAATCGCTGCACGGACTCACGCGTTCGCTGATTAACAATATGGTGCTGGGTGTCAAAGACGGCTTCACCAAGACCCTCGAATTGCAGGGGGTGGGCTATCGCGTCGCGAAGGTGGGCGAGAACCTGATCTTTCAGGTGGGCTACTCGCATCCGGTACAGGTGAATCCGCCTGACGGTATCTCATTCGCCGTCGATGGTGTCACGAAGCTGAGTGTCACTGGCATCGACAAGCATCTGGTGGGCCAGGTCGCGGCCAACATTCGCTCGATCCGCAAGCCTGAGCCATACAAGGGCAAAGGCATTCGCTACACGGGCGAGCGCGTTCGTATGAAGGCCGGGAAAGCCGGGAAAGTCGGCGGCAAGAAGTAGCGGCGCGTAGCTGCTCAGACCTTGCCACGCCGAGTGAGCATCGCTCATTCGTGATACGCTGTCCGGTCGTGGGTGGACGTAGTGCCAGCCACGTCACGTGTTCCGACCGGGGAGTGTGTCGTTGAGATTTTGCGAAGTTCCGCACGGAGCAGAGAGATGATTAAGAAACAGTATTCCAACCAGGCGCGCCTGCGGCGGCACCAGCGCGTGCGCAAGAAGGTTTCAGGCACGACCCAACGGCCGCGTCTTGCCGTCTTCCGAAGCGCCACGCACATCTATGCGCAGGTGATCGACGATACGCGGAGCCATACGCTGGTGGCGGCCTCTTCGCGTGATCCACAGTTCGCCGCCGAGGCGAAGAAGGCCGAGTCGCTCGCCGAAAATGACGAGACGGCGCAGGCGATCAAGGGGCTGACCAGCAACAAGCGCGTCGTGCAGGCGTGGCAGGTTGGCCAGGTTATCGCGCAGCGTGCGAAGGCGCTGGGCATTACGTCGGTGGTCTTTGACCGCGGCGGCTATATTTATCATGGGCGCGTCGCGGCGCTGGCTGAAGGCGCACGCAAAGGCGGCCTGGACTTCTAGGGCGCGGGGGAGCACATGCCAAAGATTGACGCATCGCGGCTGAACCTGGAAGAGACCGTGGTTCAGGTCGCTCGCGTGGCGAAAGTAGTGAAGGGCGGACGTCGCTTCAGCTTCCGCGCGCTGGTGGTGGTCGGGGATCGCGCCGGCCATGTTGGAGTGGGTCTGGGCAAAGCCGGTGAGGTGCCCGAGGCCATTCGTAAGGGCGTCGAAGACGCCAAGAAGCATCTGATTGCGGTGCCATTGCAGGGCACCACGATCCCATTCCTCGCGCAGGGTCTGTTTGCCGCGTCTGAGGTGATGCTGAAACCCGCCGCCGCAGGCACCGGTGTGATTGCCGGTGGCGCTGTGCGCGCGGTGGTTGAGGCCGCTGGTATCCGCGATATTCTCACGAAGTCGCTCGGCAGCTCGACCTCACTCAATACGGTGATGGCCACGATGGATGGCCTGCGCTCGCTGGCGTCCTTCGAGTCCGAGGCGGCCCGGCGTGGGCGCACAGTCGCCGAGTTGGTCGGCGCGCGCCAGGCGCAGCGGATCGCCGATGAGGCTGCCGCAGCCGCGATCTATACCCCACCAGTGCGCGAGGAGCGCGAGGAGCGCGGCGGTGATCGTCGTCGCGGTGGTGGTGGTGGTCGTGGTGGCCCAGGCGGTGGTGATCGTGGCGGCCCCGGTGGTGGTGGTGATCGCGGTGGCCCAGGCCGTGGCGGTCGTCCCGGTGGTGGCGGCGGCGGTGGCAATCGGCCAGGTGGCCCGCGTCGCTAGCGTGGTTCTAGCGCGATACGAGCGCGCGGAGGTCGCGCGCGGTGATTCAGCCGGGGCATATTGGGCATGGCTGGAGAACTGGTGAGCGTGTGTGGAGCAGAAACATATGGCAAAGCTTCGGATAACCTATACCAAGAGCGCCATCGGCTATAGCGAGCGACAGAAACGCACCATCGAGGCGCTGGGACTGCGCAAGCTGCACCAGGCGGTCGAGCATGAAGACACGCCAGTCATCCGTGGCATGGTAAATAAAGTCTCGCATCTCGTGCGGGTGGAAGAGGTAGCAGCGCAATGAGACTCGACGAACTGCGATCTCCCGCTGGGGCGCGCCATCGGCGCAAACGCGTTGGTCGTGGCCATGGCTCAGGCCATGTCAAGACCTCTGGGCGCGGCCAGAAGGGCCAGAAAGCCCGCACTGGTTCGAGCATTCCAGCGCATTTCGAGGGCGGCCAGACACGGTTTGCGACCCGCATGCCGTATCTGGGTGGGTTCAAGAACCCCTTCCGCAAAGAATATATCGTCGTCAACTTGAGCGACCTCAAGGTATTTGCCGCTGGTGAAGCGGTCAATACCCAGACCCTGGCGTCGCACGGACTCATCCGCGCGTCACAGACCAAAGGTATGCTCAAAGTATTGGGCAATGGCAAGCTCGATCACGCGCTCAGTGTCAAGGCGCACAAGGTGTCGGCCTCGGCGCGCGAGGCAATCGAGCAGGCTGGTGGCGCTGTGACCCTGATTGTGCTGCGTAAGGCGCCGCAGACCAAGCGCTCGGGGAGACCCGCGCCAACGCCTAACGCCTGATCCCAACATCTACGCCCGACGCCCAGGTGGAGAGTCGAATCTCTTCCCTCGCCCCTCCTCGACGCGGGGAGGGGATGATGATAGGTCATCCGCTGGCAGAGATGACATAAGCGCATCGTTCGTGTACAATGCGGTTATGTCTGTTCAGAATGGGATGTTCTGGCAGTCGGCATATAGTCGGCATTTATACATGACCCTGCATCACCGATGACCTGTTTCTGGAGGCGAGCATGTGGAACCGCCTGCGCAGCATCTGGACTATCCCGGATCTGAGGAACAAGATCCTTTTTACGATAGCCATGCTGCTCGTTTTTCGCGTTGTGGCCTTTGTGCCAGTGCCCGGAATTGATCCTTCCGCGCTGAGCAATGCCAGTAGCCAGAGTAGTGGCGACCTGAAGCAATTCTTTGGCTTGCTCGATGTCTTTACCGGCGGTTCACTCTATACCTTTGGTATTGCCTCGATGGGCGTCTACCCCTATATCACCGCGAGCATCGTTGTCCAGCTTTTGCAGGGTATCGTCCCCAAGCTTGGCGCGATGAGCCGCGAGGGGGAGTCGGGGCGCAATCGGTTGGCGCAGATCACCCGCTACATCACCGTGCCGCTGGCATTGCTTCAGGCATTCGGCCAGATGGCGCTGCTGGTGCAGTTGGGCGCGATCCAGCCGTCACAGTTCAATCTCTTCAATGGCGCCTCGTTCATCCCGACGCTCTCGGCGCTGGTGAGCCTGACCGCCGGAACCATGTTCCTGGTATGGATCGGCGAACTCATCACCGAGAATGGCATTGGCAACGGCATCTCGCTCATCATCTTCGCCAATATCATGGTGCGCATCCCGCAGCAGATTGGCTCGCAGCTCATCAGCAACAGTAATGGCACGGGCGGCAGCCTCAGCACGGGCGGCGCCATCAGCATCCTGTTCGTCACTGCGCTTGGCCTGGCGATGACCTTCGTGATGGTGATGGTCTATCTGGCGCAGCGGCGTATTCCGGTGCAGTATCCCTCGAAGCGGCGCCTCTTCTCGATGGAGCGCTCCGGCCAAGAGACCACCTACATCCCCATGCAGGTCAACAGCGCGGGTATGATTCCGATCATCTTCGCCAGTTCGATGCTGCTGCTGCCAACGGTCATTGCGAACTTTATGCAGACCAGTACCAATACCGGGCTGCATAATTTCTTTACCGGCGTTCGCACCTGGCTCGATAGCACCAACTGGTATTACTGGGTGATCTTTGGCGTGATGGTCGCGCTCTTCACCTTCTTCTATGCCACCGTCCTCTGGGAACAGCAGAACCTGGCAGAGAACTTGCAGAAGCAGGGAGCGTTCATTCCAGGCATCCGTCCGGGGCCGCGCACCAATGAGTATTTGACGCGCGTGTTACATCGCCTGACGTTTGGTGGCGCCGTCTTCCTGGGCATCGTGGCGGTGGCTCCGGCGCTGATTACCACCAACCAGAACAACCTGCCCTTCCAGGCGGCCTCGCTGCTGATTATCGTCGGCGTGGCGCTCGATACGATCAAGCAGCTTGAGGCGCAGATGGTGATGCGTAATTACTCAGGCTTCCTGAGCTAGCTAGCTGTCGAGACTGTCGTGAGGCGCGCGAGTCGTCCGGTGAGGGCAGGCTCGCGCGCTTCTGACGTGCCTATTGACGCGCCGATCGCGCCTATAGTGTATCGCCGTCTTCTTCCGAGCGGGCAACGCTCGATGAACGTCCGCCGCAATGGGGCAGCGGGCATACCCCGGTCATTGGATCGGGCGCGATGGGAGGCGCTTTCCATGAATCTCATGCTGCTCGGCGCGCAGGGCGCTGGCAAGGGCACGCAGGGGGAACGACTCGCAGAGCGGTTCGGGCTTGCGCCGTGCGCCAGTGGTGAACTGCTGCGCGAAGCGATCTCCCAGGGAACCCCGGTCGGGCAGCAGGTACGCCCCTATTATGATCGTGGCGATCTGGTGCCTGATGCGCTGATGGTGGGCATGATTCTCGAACGCCTGACCAGCCTGAGAGACGCTCACGGCATCATTCTGGATGGCTTCCCGCGCAATCTCGCGCAGGCCCAGACGCTGGACGCGCGCCTGGCGGAGTTGGGCCACGAGATCTCGGAAGTCATCTATCTCGAAGTGCCGCGCAATATCTTGCTGGAGCGCCTCAGCGGGCGCTACATCTGCCGCGCTCATGGGCACGTCTATAACATCAAGACGAACCCACCCAAGACGCCGGGCATATGCGATATTGATGGGAGCGAATTGTTCCAGCGCAATGACGATACCGGCGAGAAGATTCAGCATCGGCTGGAGATATTCTTCGCCGATACGCTGCCACTGACGCAATACTATGCGAAGCAGGGCAAGCTGGTGACGATAGACGGAACGCAATCCATCGAGGATGTCACCCGCGAGATTTTGACAAAACTGGATGTGTCGGAACTGTAGGCGCCAGTCGTCGCGAGGAGCGACCCATGGTTGACGGAGAATAGCGGCGTGTCGATTCAGTATTACAGCAGAACAGAGATTGCGGGCATCCGCCGCGCGGGCCAGGTCGTGATGGCGATTCTGGAAGAACTGCGCCAGGCAGTGCGGCCAGGGATCACCACCGCCGCGCTCGATGCGCTCGCCGTCCGTGAGCTGAAGCGGCATGGGGCGACCTCCAACTTCAAAGGCTATACGCCCATCCAGGGTATCAAGCCGTTTCCCGGTGTCATCTGCGCCTCGGTTGACGAGACGATTGTCCACGGCATTCCTGGCCGCTATGCGCTGCGCGAGGGCGATATTCTCTCGATTGATTTTGGCGCGGTGGTGGATGGCTGGCATGGCGACTCGGCGATCACCGTGCCTGTGGGCGCGATTTCGGCTGAGGCGCAACGCCTGCTGGATGTGACGCGGGAGGCGCTCGACCGGGGGATCGCCGCGGCGCGTGGTGGCAACCGGGTGATGGATATTAGCCGCGCCATCCAGGAGTATGTGGAGGGCGAGGGCTTCTCGCTGATTCGCCGCTATACCGGCCATGGCATTGGCCGCGCATTGCACGAAGATCCGACCGTGCCCAATTACGTCGATCCGAAAATCGCCAACCCGTTGCTGCGGCCGGGCATGGTGATGTGCATCGAGCCAATGGTGAGCGTCGGCAGGCCCGGCACGCGCGAGCTATCCGACCGCTGGACAGTCGTGACCGCCGACGGCAGCCTGGCGGCGCACTTCGAGCATACCGTCGCCATTACGGCAGGCGCCCCAGAGGTGTTGACGGCGCATGGGGTCGTTGCCGCAGCAGGCGTAGGATACAGCGGGCACAACGGCCTCCGCATCGGTGGGGCAGTCGTGATGCGTCGGAGCGCCCATGGTCGTAGCGCCCATGATAGCGGTCGTGTGAATGGATTGGAATGGCGCAAAGCCTCTTGCCAGTGCAGGAGGCATATGCTATACTTAGAAGTTGGCTGCGGCTTTTTGCTTCCCTGCACACTCGTGCCATCTTTGCCCGTGTCTGAGGGCGGGATTTCTGGGTGTTTGGGAGGCCTCGCCCGATCATGTAAGTGATGGTTGAAAGCCCGCGAAATGCGGGAAACACGGGCGATGGCAGCAGAGAAAGGATGTTATGCCCAAGCGTGATGCTATTGTGGTCGAGGGCGTCGTTGCCGAGGCTCTACCCAATGCGATGTTTCGCGTAACGCTGGATGGTGGGCGCATGGTGCTGGCGCATCTTTCAGGCAAAGTTCGCCTGAATTTTGTGCGTGTGGTGCCGGGAGATCGGGTGCAGGTGGAGCTTTCCCCCTACGACCTGAGCAAAGGGCGCATTACCTGGCGTGATCGCCGCTAGCATGTACTGCGCTGGCGCTGTCGTGCTGGCCGATGCTGGCGCGGAGTGCGTTGCGGAAGTAACAGGGATGGCTGAGAGCATGCGCGACTGGCGATGTGGTGATGCTGAAACCCATTGCGCACGGATGCTCTGCTGGCGTAGCGTGTCTGCGCTGGCGAGCGGCCAAAATACCCTGTTGCCGAGCGGCGAAGTACTAAGGTGCGAGACGGCGGGCATGGCGCATGCGTCCAACATACAGAGGGTACCGCAGCATTCCAGTCCGGGCACGTCCGGGCAGGTCTGGCGGGCAGGCGGGCATAGCGTACAATAGAGGTCTGTGACCACGAGAGGCTGACTGGGCGACTGGCTCAGCCTGGGTGGTAGCGGTTGGTTGGAGGAGGGTTCGCGTGAAGGTACAGGCATCGGTGAAGCCCCGTTGCGATGGCTGCAAGGTCATCCGGCGTCGGCGTGTGGTGATGGTGATCTGTAGCAAAGATCCCAAGCACAAGCAGCG
Source organism: uncultured Chloroflexia bacterium (assembly GCA_963702665.1). Classification (GTDB taxonomy): domain Bacteria; phylum Chloroflexota; class Ktedonobacteria; order Ktedonobacterales; family JADMIN01; genus DAHUXT01. The sequence continues at coordinate 35,158 of CAVPDP010000001.1, read as the reverse complement.
CCAGGGCTAAGACACCCGCACATTGTTTCTCGCGCCTGGTTACTCGATGGAGTAGCCAGGCTATAGCGTTCTTGTATGCAGCGTTCACCAGACAGCGAGGAGGAGCTGGCGCATGGCCAGAATCGCCGGGGTAGATATTCCCCGCGACAAGCGTGTAGAGGTCGCGCTCCAATACATCTTTGGTATCGGAGAGACACTCAGCAAGAAGATTGTGACGGCGACGCGCGTGAATCCCGATACGCGTGTCAAAGACCTGACCGAAGAAGAGGTCGCGCGGCTGCGTGAATTCATCGACCGCAATTATAAGGTCGAGGGCGATCTCCGGCGTGAGGTCGATATGAATATCAAGCGGCTGATCGAGATCAACTGCTATCGCGGGATGCGGCATCGCCGCAATCTGCCGGTGCATGGCCAGCGCACGCGCACGAATGCGCGTACACGCCGGGGTCCGCGCAAGACGGTGGCCGGGCGCAAGAAGGCAGCGAAGAAGTAATCAGGTGTCGGCTCGTCTCCCTGACGGCCACTATCTCAGGAGGAAGCATCCAGCATGGCGGAAAAGACGCCCAAACGGGCCGTCGGACGTCAGCGGCGGCGTGAGCGCAAGTCGGTGCCACGCGGCAAGGCGTACATCCAGGCGACGTTCAACAACACGATGGTCACCATCACCGACCCCAACGGCAACGCGCTCTCCTGGAGCAGCGCCGGGGCGTCGAGCTTCAAAGGCTCACGCAAGAGCACTCCCTATGCCGCGCAGATCACTGCGGAAACCGCCGCGCGCAAGGCGATGGAGCATGGCGTGCGCCAGATCGAGGTCTACGTACGTGGGCCGGGCGCGGGCCGCGAGTCCGCGATTCGCTCGCTACAGGCCGCTGGCCTTCAGGTGGTCTCGATCACCGATGTGACGCCGATCCCGCATAATGGGTGTCGGCCACCCAAGCGCCGCCGCGTCTAGCATGGCCGTGGTCATGGTCATGGCCGTTGTCATGGCATGATGTGGCGCTGGATGATTTTCTCGCGGGTGGCGCTCAGGCGTCGCCGCATAGTGACCAATATACCTGTATGACGGATTTCGGCAGTCTTCGGATCGCCGAAACGGCACGAAAGATGCGCGTGAAGCGACCTGGAGTGCGTGTTCGTGAGGCCCGCCCTTCGTCCTGGGCGGTTCGAGACTGGCCCTCTGGCCGGTCTTGAGGGGTCGTGTATAGCCCACGATGTACCCGATAGCCTCTCGGTTTCACGCCGCGCGAGGAAGCGCGCGATGGCGCCTTTCGGATGAAGCGACTGTTTTCGGGCACGAGACGCAGCGGCTGGCGTCACGAGCGGCGAGACAGTGATGGCGACATCACGAACAGTGCGCGACGCTCTCTGGCAACGGGCCAGATGGCGTATGAACCACGCTGGGCATCGTTCTGATGTCAGGCGGATAGGTTCTATAGAGGCACTCCAGACCCAGGCGCTGCCTGAGGAGGACGAACGGACTACTATGGCTCGATATACTGGCCCTGTCTGCCGCCTGTGTCGGCGTGAGGGCGTCAAACTATTTTTGAAGGGTGAGCGCTGCCTGGGGCCGAAGTGTGGCATCGAGCGGCGCAATACGCGCCCCGGTCAGCACGGCCAGGCGCGCGCGCGCAAGCAATCTGGCTACGCGCTCCAACTGCGCGAGAAGCAAAAGGTTCGCCGCACCTATGGCATGCTGGAGCGCCAGTTCCAGCGCTACTTCGATATCGCGGCGCGGCGCCCCGGCAAGACCAGCGATAACCTGCTGCAAATGCTTGAAATGCGTCTCGATAATGTCGTCTATCGTATGGGCTTTGGCGATTCGCGCGCGCAGGCCCGTCAACTCGTCGCGCATGGACACTTTCAGGTCAACGGACGCAAGTCTGATATTCCTTCGATGATCCTGCGCCCTGAGATGGAACTGGCAGTGCGCGAGGGCAGCAAAAATCTGGAATACTTCAAGACACGCGCGCTGATGTTGGCTCAGAAGGGTATTCCGCCCTGGCTGCGTCTGGATGCCAATACGCTCTCGGGCCGAATTCTCGCTCTGCCGACCCGGCAAGAGCTGAAACTGCCCTTCGATGAGGCGCTGGTCGTCGAGTACTACCAGCGGTAAGAGGAGGGGATTCCCTTGCTAGATATTGCTCTGCCTCGTATCAAATCCACAGAAACCGAGCAAAATTTCGCGAGCTACGATATCGAGCCATTGGAGGCAGGGTACGGTCGCACCCTGGGCAACGCACTGCGTCGTGTGCTGCTCTCGTCACTGCCGGGAGCCGCGATAACCGCCATCAAGATCGAAGGCGCGCAGCACGAGTTTCAGGATATTCCGGGCGTCAAGGAAGATGTGACCGATATCGTGTTGAACATCAAGAAGATTCGCCTGCGTACGATTTCCAGCCAGCAAGAGCCGGTATCGATGCGCATCGAGGTGAGTGGCGAGCGTGTGGTGACGGCGGCGGATATCCAGGTGCCAAGCACGGTGGAAATCGTGACGCCGGATGTCTACATCTGCACGCTGGATAGCCCCGATGCCCATCTGGAGATGGAGCTGGTGGTTGAAACCGGCAAGGGCTATGTTCCTGCGGAAACCAAAGAAGGCCAGCCTATCGGGCAAATCCCGGTGGATGCCATCTTTACGCCCGTGCAGCGTGTCAACTACGTGGTCGAGAACACCCGCGTTGGCCAGATGACCAACTACGACCGCATCACTCTCCAGGTCTGGACCGATGGCACGATCACACCTGACGAGGCGCTGCGGCAGGCATCTGATATCCTGGTGCGCCACTTCCAGTTGATCGCCGATTACATCAAGCCTGGGCCTATCATGCGATAGCGATTATCCCGACGATAACGGCTATCTGACAGGTGGCGCGGAGCTGGGCGGAAAGCACCAGTTGCCCATTTCGCCGCGTATCTTCGATATGCCTATCGAAGAGCTGGATCTGACGGTGCGGGCGTACAACTGCCTCAAGCGCAGTGGCATCACCAAAGTTGGCCAGATTCTGACCATGTCCGAGGAGGATCTGCTCGCCGTGCGCAACTTCGGCGAGAAGAGCCTGAACGAGTTGAAGGATAGCCTGAAGGAGCGCGGCCTCTTGCCCACAGCGGCGCAACTGGAGCGGTTCAACGAGAGCAACCTCAACGGCGCGCACGGATATGATGATCTGGATGAGGACGACGACGACGCATAGCGCGTAACGCGCCTTCCTGACGGCGACCTGGTTCGGCCAGATCGCCGCCTGTTGTGCAGGAGTAAGTAGCGTGAGACATCGGATGGCGGGTAACCGCATCAATATGCCTGAACCCCGGCGGCGTGCGGCGGTTCGGAGTATGGTGGATGGGTTGTTCATCTGGGAACACATCAACACCACCGACGCCCGCGCCAAGGTGGCGCAGGGCGAGGCCGAACGGCTGATCGCCCTGGCTATTCGTGGCCATAAGCGCGCCTGGGCGCACCTGAACAACGCGGTGCCAGATAGCGAGGCGGCGGAGAAGGTGCTGGCGCTCGCTCGCCGGGCACGCTTCTCGCTCGACGAGTCGATTCCGAGCAACGAGGAACGCGCCCAAGAGGGCAAGTATCCGCTTGGCCCGGAGGCGCGCAAGCGCAAAGAAGACCGCCTGGCCGCGTTCAAAAAAGAGATGCTCGGCATCATCAAAGATCACGACGAGGCGCAGAGTGCGCTGACCGCCGCGCGCGAGGCGATGGCGCTTGAGTTGCATGCGCGGCGCATGATTCTCAAACGCCTGCCGCGTGAGACAACCGTCAAGAAGATTTTCGAGCAGTTCGTGCCGCGTTATTCCGGACGCCAGGGCGGCTACACGCGTATCACCAAGCTGGGTACCCGGCGCGGCGATGGCGCGCATATCGTCCGGCTCGACCTGGTCTAGTCCTGGTCTAGTTCTGGTCTGATCTGTTCAGGAGGTCTGCCATCGCATGCGGCTGGCTGCGCTCGTTGCCTATGATGGCACGTGCTTCAAAGGGTTTCAGCGCCAGGCGCCCGAACGTGGGCGAACGGTGCAGGGACACTTGGAAGCCGCGCTGGCCCGGCTGACCGGCGCCGCGACACCCGTGGAGGGCGCGGGGCGCACCGATAGTGGTGTGCATGCCAGCGGGCAGGTGATTACCTTCTCGTCGGCGGCCAGCCACAGCGAGGCCACCTGGCTCCGGGCGCTCAATGCGCTCTTGCCAGCGGATATCGCGGTGCGGGCGGTGCGGCTGGTGGATGACGGCGCGCATGCGCGCAAGAGTGCGCTGGCGCGTAGCTATCGGTATCGCATCCTGTGCGATCCGGTGCGTGCGCCGCTGCGCGAGCGGTACGCCTGGCGCGTTCGTCAGCGGCTCAACGTCGCGGCGATGGCTGAGGCGGCCGGGCGATTGCTCGGCGAGCGCGACTTTGGCGCGTTTGGCTCCAGCCCGCGCGATAGCCGTGAAGATGGCTACCGTGGGCATACGGTGCGGACGTTGCTCCAGGCGGAGTGCGATTGGTGTGAGCCAGAGCATGGGCTGGGGCATGAACCGGGACATGACCGGATGAGGTGGAGTGTCGCTTTACGGCGAATGCGTTTTTGACGGGTATGGTTCGACGGCTGGTTGGCACTCTCGTGTTGGTCGGCGACGGGCGGTTATCAGTGGATGACTTCCAGCGGATACTGGAGGCGCGCGCGAAGGCGCATCCGGGGATTCTCGCGCCCGCGCAGGGACTTTGCCTGACGGGCGTTCACTACCCTGCGGGCCTGATTGACTGGGGTGGCGCCACCGTGGCGTTACCGGAAGATCCAGATGAGCCAGGCTCGTAGCTGGTGGGAGCACAAACATGTGCGAATGGAGAGTATGAGAAAATGAATCCGAAGACGTATAGCGCCAAGCTCGATGACCTCGATCCGCGCTGGTATATCGTCGACGCCGAGAACAAGGTGCTGGGTCGGCTGGCCACCGAGATTGCGCAGGTATTGCGCGGCAAATTCAAGCCAACCTTTACCCCGCACATGAACGGTGGTGACTTCGTGATCGTCGTCAACGCCGCGAAGGTCGCCGTGACGCGTGGTCGCGAAGATAAGAAGATCTATTATCGCCACTCACAGTATCCCGGCGGCCTCAAGCAAGAGACGCTGCGCCAGGCGCTTGAGAAACATCCCGAGCGCGTCATCGAGCGCGCGGTGAAGGGCATGCTGCCTCATAACCATCTGGGCGCCGATATGCTGCGCCGGTTGAAGGTCTATGGCGGCCCAGATCATCCGCACGAAGCGCAACAGCCAAAGCCCTGGGAACGCCCGACCGCGGAGGCTATCCTCGCCGAGCGGCAGGCCGACGCCGAGGCAGCCGCTGAGGCGACGGCCACCGCGAAGAAATAGCCGCGAGAACAACCATACCGTACATCAGCGCCGCAACGCGCGATGACCCATCTGGAGGGATCAGAACTTGGCAGAACATCTTGGGCCGTACTTCTACGGCACGGGGCGGCGGAAGACTGCCGTGGCGCGTGTGCGCCTGCACCCGAATGGCGACGGGCGTATCGTGGTCAACGGACGCGACGCCAACGAATACTTTGGCCGTGACGTGCTGATGATGCAGGTGCGCGCGCCGCTGCGTCTGCTGGAGATTGGCAGCCAGTTCACGCTTTCGATCAAGGTCGTCGGCGGTGGTGTCAGCGGCCAGGCTGGCGCGATTCGCCACGGGCTGGCGCGCGCGCTGGTGCGGCTGGACGAGGCGAACAAGCCCGCGATGCGCAAGGCTGGTTTCCTCACGCGCGACCCGCGCATGAAGGAACGTAAGAAGTACGGCCTCAAGCGCGCCCGCAAGGCTCCGCAGTACACCAAGCGCTAATTGCCGCCTGGCGCACTGGAACGCGATACCCTCCGCCGATATGGCAGGGGGTATTTTGCGTTGCTGTACGCTATCCACGCATAGCCTGGAAAAGAACGCTGCTCCCGACCGGTGAAGGCCAGGAGCAATCGCTGTATCAACAACGATCAGGTAGCTGGTGTTATCTGGCGCTCGTGCCGACGAAGCGCCCTAGCAGGCGCGGCAAGCCATACGCCGCAAGCGCGCCCAGGATGAGCGCCAGCAGCGCCTGCGATAGAGATGGCGTCCGGGGCGAACCAGTTGGGGTTGTGAAACACGTTGACCGTGAGCAACTGATAGAGCCACAGCACCAGCGCAAAGCCCGCGATCACCGCGAAGCCGATGGCGGCGATAGTGGTCAGCCGCGCCTGCGAATCGCTCGGCAGGATCGATCCCTGGAGCGTGCGCACCGAGAAGAAGGCGAAGAAGCCGACCATCGCCAGCACCAGCGCCGCGACGAGCCAACTGCCCACCGCCGGAATGTTGCCGATCCCGAAGAGGATCGCGAAGACGATCACCACGAGGATGCCGACCAGCACGTAGGGCGCGCGCGAGCCAAAGATGCTGAGCGCCATGTTGACGCCCGCCAGCACCGGAGCCGCCCAGAGCAGCCGCCCGTTGAGCCGCTGCGCCACGAGATACTCGCCGTAGGATTGCCGCCACTGGCGCTTCTTGAAGAGGATACGCCCGCGCAGGCTATGGTTGTTCGCGGAACTGAGCAGCGGATTCTGCTTCTCGGCGGAATCGAGCGCCTCGAGCGCCTCGTCATAGCGGCGCACCTCTACCAGCGCGTTGGCCTTGATGACGTCAGCCTGCGCCAGCGCGGCGGGGCCAAGCGTCGTCCGGCCATAGCGAATCGCGGAATCGGTCGCCTGAACCGCGCCCGCCGGGTCTTTGTCGCTCATCAGGATGATCGCGCGCATCAGGTGGGCGTTTGGCGACCGTGGATCGAGGCGGCAGGCCTCTTCGATCTCGGCGCGCGCCACCTTGAAGTCGCGTTTCGCGGCCATCACCTCGGCCAGTTGCACATGCGCGTTGGCGTTGCGCGGGGCCAGCTGGATCGCGCGGCGGGCCGTCGCTTCGGCCTCAGCGGGGATACGGAATCCGCCCTGCTGTGTCAGCGCGGCGGAGAGCGAAAGGAGCGCGTCAACATTCTTGGGCTGCTCGCGCACCACCCGGCGAATCTCCGTAATCGCCTCGGTGTTTTGCCGCAGTTGCAACAGAATCTGCCCCAGCAGCAGCCGCGCGGAGCCATCATCGGGGCGACGCTCAAGTTGTTTGCGGGTGAGTCGCTCGGCCTCCACCGCGTCGCCGTTGGCCAGCGCCAGCTTGGCCCGGCCCAGCGCGCCTGCGGGCACCTGACCGGCGTTGCCCTGGCCGCGAAATGTCGTTCGATTCATTGGAAGTTCTTGTCCTTCTCCCCCCGGCGCCATCCGCGACAGCGAGGACACTGCGTGATGCAGGGAAAATAGCAGGATGCGCCCATCAGCGGCACGCTGGCGAGCATATCACTCCCCATTATACTCTCTACCGCGTCATGGTGGAATCTTTCCAGGCGCTTAGACGTGGAAATACGATCTGGTCTGGCCGATGGCGACTATGAAAGCCGGACATGTGGCGGATGGGAACGCTAGCGGCTCGTAACTTGCAATGGAGTGCAATGGTCAAAACCGTCATTTTGGCGCCAGCATGGCGCAAGAGTGGGTTGGTAGCATAACCCATCGCGCCTGATGACGCCGCAGCGCTCCGAGCAATTGGCGCAGGAAGCGCGCAGCAATTACGCAGGATGTGCGCAGAATGTGGAGAGGATGAGAGTCGCAGAAGCCCGACAGCTTCCCACGCCGTGGGTTGCCAGAGACCGGGCTATGGCGGTGCGCTGTTCCGCAATTGCTATTCCACGGAAAGAATAATGGGGCGTCAGGCGTCCCACTAGCAGACAGATGAGACGCCAGGGACGCCGCCATCATCTTTCAGGGGGGATAGCCCACATCTCTGAATCTGGGCATCGAGACGAGCCGACACGGCACGAGCATCGAGACAGGCTTTGCGGCAGGCATTGCAGAAAGTGTGAGTCCCATGGACGTAGTGCAATTTGGACGGTGGCTCGGAGAGCGCCGTCGTGCCTGCGGCTGGACCAGCCAGCGTGCGCTGATGGACAGCGCGCTGGAGCATCCACACACGCGCGATCTGGGAATCTCTGAGGCGTTTCTGGCGCGGTTGGAGGCTGGATTGCTGGCCTATCCCTTCCGTGGCGCGGTGCGGCGGCGGGTGCTGGCGCTGATCTGGCTGTTGTGCAAGTCGCAGCGACAGACGCGTGACTATCTGCGGCTGGCCGGACTGGTTGATCTGAGCGTCGAGGAGCAGGAAATGGTGCGGGCGGCGCTGGCGTCGTTCATTGCCACCGCCCCTGCCACTCCGCCGCTGCTGCTCCCAGCGCGCCCACCGCGCCTGCTGGGTCGAGCCGCCGCGCTCAACGAACTGTTGCGCACGCTGCGCACGGTGGAGACAGGGTTGTGTGTCGTGACGGGTATGCCCGGCGTCAGGCAAGAGTGCGCTCGCCGCCGAGGCGCTGCATCTGCTGGCCGCCGATGAGCGGGCGCGCAACGAGCTTTTCCCCGATGGCATCATGACCTTCAGCGGCGCGGGCCGACGTGGCATGGGGGGGCTGTTCGCGCTATTGGACGAACTACACGCGGTTTTTACAGCAGAGCCGTCGACGACACATGCCCCGGCGCGACGCGGCGACAAGCCAGCGGTATCGGGTGATCGGATGGCGCGGCCAGATATGGCAGGTATGCTCAATCGCACCCGCGCGCTGGTTGCCGGAAAGCGCTTCTTGCTGCTGCTCGACGATATGGATGCGCGCTTTCCATTGCGCGACGCGCTCGATGCGGTGCTGGCGACGGGCCACGCCGCTGGCGTCGCTGGCACACCAGAGGCGGAGCGACGGGTGGTGCTGGTGACGAGCCGCTATGTTCCAGAGGCGGCGCTGATCCGCGTCCATGACGACATTCCGCCGCTCGACGCCGACGCGGCGCTGGCGCTCTTCACGTCACTGCTCCAGCGCGAACTGGGGCCGGGCGAACTGCCGCATGCCCGTGCGATCTGCATGGCGGTGGGTAATCTGCCGCTGGCGATTGAACTGGCGGCGACGGCGGCGCTCTCCGAAGGCGTCCCGCTGTCATTGCTGGCGGCGCGGCTGGCGCGGCATGCGCTCGATATCTCTACCGATAGCAGTCGCGAGCTACGCTGGCGGCTGGAGCGCGAGCTGGATGCGCTCGATGCCGAGGCGCGCGAGATGCTGGCGCTGGTGGCGTCATTGGGGACTCCGGTGTTTACGCTCGAAGCGGCGGCGGCCCTGCGCGACGAACGCTGGCCAGAGCCGATCACCAGTGAGATTATCCCGGAACTGGTGGCGCTGTCCCCCAATGAGAGCGTTGATATGGCGACGGCGGAGGATCAATTGGCGCGAACCGCCGCACTGTTGGGCCAGCTAGTGCGCCATTCGCTGCTGCACGTCGAAGACGATGGTGATGACGGTGGTGACGATGATGACGGTGGGCCTGGTGGCATAAGCGGCGCTGGCGGCGCCGGAGTCCGCTATCAACTGCATCCGCTGGTCTATGCCAGCGCCCGCGAGCGGCTGGAGCAACTGGACGCAGGCTCGCGCGAGCGCGCGCAGTTGAATGCCCAACGCTATGCGCTCGGCTATCTCGGTCGCCATCAGGAGCATCCAGCGGCGCTGGCGCGCCAGCGCGACTTTCTGCTGGCGATGCTCGCCCGCGCCGCGCGTCGCGGACAGCATGTGCAGGTGCAGCAGTTTGTCTTTGGCCTGACCGCCACACAGGAAAACATCCTCAATCTGCGCGAGCGCAGCGCACCCCTGTTCGCCCTCGCCATTCGTAGCAGCCGCCTATTGCAAGACAGCAAATCTGAGGCGCGGTTGCTCAACCGACTTGGGCTGCTTCACTACTATAATGGCACGACGACCCAGGCGCGCGCGGCATGGGAGACGAGCGCCAATGTCTGCGCGGAGTTGATAGCCAGCGGCGTCTCGTGCAGCGGATTGATGTGGTATCCGCTCTACAATCTGGCCCAGCTTACCTGGGAGTTGGGCGACTTCGAGACGGCGCAACAGGATGCTGAGGCATGTCTTCGCCTGGCGCAGGAGCATTGCTCGGCGCTGGTGCTGCCTTCGCTGCTGACACGCGCCATGATTGCGCGCGCCCGTGGCGACCTCGACGCCGCCAGAGCCGATCTCGAAGCATGTCGCCGCCTGAAGACCACGCACCTGGAGGTGGGACCGACCGCCAAGCTGATCGCTGGCCTGCGACCGTGCATCGAGGCTGAGATGGCGCGTGTGGAGGGCGTCTATCGTCGCTCGGTGACGGCGACCGAGAAGAGCGTGGCGTACTTTCAGGGCGAGTGCGATCTGTTGAGCGCCGCCAACTTGCTGCTGGAGCAGGCGCGCTATAGCGAGACGCTGGGCATGCGCGCCGATGCGCGGCTGTTCGCGACGCGTGCGGTGGTGTTGGGACGCAAGGCGCAGGCGGCGTTCGTCCAGACGCGCGGCAAGGAACTGTTGCGCCGCTTGAACAGCAGCGACACCTGCGCTCAACCCGGTTGATGGCGCAATGTGATACGCTGCCTCCAAAACGGAGGGAGCGTTATCATGACGACCTATATCGCGCTTTTGCGGGGCATCAACGTGGGCGGCCACCGGCTGATCAAGATGGCCGATCTCAAGGCCATGTTCGCGGCGATGGGCTTTGGCGCGGCGCAGACCTACATCCAGAGCGGCAATGTCGTCTTTCAGGCGGCGGAGCCAGAGCAGCCGCTACGCCAGCGCATCGAGCAGCGGATCGAGACGACGTTTGGCTTCCCGGTCACGGTTGCCCTGCGCACGGCGGACGAACTGGCGCGGCTCATCGCGGCTAGCCCGTATGCGCCGGATGCCCTGCGGGAAGACGAGCGCCTGTATGTCGCGCTGCTGACCGAGGCGCCTGCGGAAAATGGGATCGAGCGGCTGCTGGCCAGCAAAATCGCGCCGGACGAGTGTCACATCATGGGACGCGAGGTCTATCTGCTCTACCGCCAGAATATGCGGCTGAGCCTGATGACAAACAACCTGCTCGAAAACAAGCTCGGCGTCCCCGCGACCTCGCGCAACTGGCGCACGATCACCACACTCGCCACGATGAGCGCCGCGCTCTCCGCTGGCGGAGTAGGCTACCGCGCGCTGCCCACCAGGGGATTGTATTCCAGGCCGGGCGCGAGACTGCCGGCATTCCACGTTGCGCCTGGCCCCAGAGCGCCACAGCATGCCTACGAGACATCATACTGAACGGTCAGCGGGGTACCGTCGGGCAGCGGCGCAATCGTCTGCCAGTTGCCCACGCCATCGTGCAGCGCGTAGACAACGCTGGCATCTCCATAGCAAAAGGCGTAGGATTCCGCGCCCCCAGAGCGCCACAGCATGCCCGGTGGCGTCATACTGAACGACCAGCGGGATGCCTGTGGGCAGCGGCGCAATCGTCTGCCAGTTGCCCACGCCACCGCGCAGCGCGTAGACAACGCTGGCGTCCCCAAAACAAAAGGCGTAGATCGAGCCATCTGACAGGGCGAACATTGCTGCGCCACCGGTCGAAGGATTGGTGGGGAACGCTGGCAGTTCCTTCCAGGAGTCGCCATTATCGACTGACTGGAGTGGCGTCAGTATGCCATGTGTTGGCAGAAATGCCCAGCCAACGAGGATATGGCTATAGGGCTGTGTCGTCTCCGGAGTGACGGGGCTACCTTTATAGGTCGCGGAAAACGGCGTCCAGTGCGCGCCAGTATCAGTGCTTCGTACCTGTATTGTGCAGTAGCTGGCGCACGACATCCCATCGAGCGAGGCATAGAGCGTCGCTCCGCTGGAAATCAGTGAGATGTTGCTGAACTGCGTGGAACTGCCCACCAGTTGCCGCGCATCGATCTCTGCGAACGTTCCATCCCGCTGGCTGACGAGCAGATGGCTGGGCGCATTGGGGGGGATCGATGTGTTGCCGGTGGCCATGACGCCTCGTGCGGCCAGAAACAGTGTCGCATTCGCCCAGGCGGCGCCATAGACGTTCAGCACGGCTGGCAGGGGAAGCGCTGTCCAGGTTTCTCCACCATCGTACGAGTCATAGAGCTGTGACGCGGAATAACTATCGGAGCAGCCCACCGCAGGAAGACAATTGTCCAACGGAAAGTACCACGTAATTGCCAGCATCTGGCGAGACAAACACCTGACAGCCACGGCCAGCGGTGGCAGGCGTCGGAGTCTGCTTCCAGGTGTTCTGGTGAACGTCGTAGACCCCAAAGAACACGATAGGGTTGGGAGGATAGGCGCCGCAGGCATACCCCAGCGCGCCATTGGATGTAAACGAGATATCCTGCGCCCAGTCGGGTCCGATAGTGCGCCAGTTTGTGCCGCGCGCGAGTGGGAGCGTCGCGTTGTATCGTCTGGCCGCCCCCGGTCGGATGCGCGTTCAATTGCCCCGACAGAACATTCGGCAGCCAGTGAAGCGCCAGCGCCACTAACAGCACACCCGCTACGGCCAGCGACACCCCATTGAGCAGGCGGCGCTGTGAGAAGCTGCGGGAGGCGGCCCGAAGCGATGAGACGTGTAGCGCATCATCGGCTGCGTCGTCAGGCGGAATCATCGGTGATTCTGGCGACTCTGGCGATTCACCGTCGCGCATCGGCTATTCCTCCTGGTTGGCATCGTCCAGCTTGAAGTGTGTTCGCGCGGCGTGCGTCACACGCGCCATGACGGTCTCCACTGGCAGCCCCAGGCGTTGCGCCAGCGCGCGGCAGTCGTCATATTCGGGCGCCACGCCGATGACCATGTCGCCCACCGTCTTCAGCTTGACGCGTACCGGCCCCAGTGGCGTCTCGATCTCGCGCACCTCGCGTCCCGCCTTGAGCCGCTCGGCGTGATGCATGCGCACCCCCAGCGTGGCGCTCTCACGCAGCATCCGCGCCGCGAGTTGGCTGGCGTCTTCCGGGCGCGCGATCACCGTCAGCAGTGTGGCGGGCCGATTCTTCTTCATCTGCAAGGGAGTATAACTCACGTCGAGCGCGTCGTTCGCCAGCAGATGCTCCATCAGCCAGCCCAGCGCCTCACCGGTCATGTTGTCGATGTTGGCCTCGATGACGACGACCTCATCCCGCTCGAATCCCGCCTCCGCCCGTTGCTCGCTGTTCGGGCGCCGCGCCGATGAGGGCGCGCAGGCAGTTGGCCCAGGGCAGCTTGCGCGCGCCAAAGCCGTAGCCCACGGCGCTGAGCCGCATCGTCGGGCGCTCGAAGCGGGCAAGCGTCGCCACCAGCGCGGCTCCGGTTGGGGTGACAAGCTCGCCCTCTGTGGGGACGGAGCGCCAGACGGCGCCTGTTCCCCGCAGCAGTTCGAGCGTGGCGGGCGCGGGCACGGGCAGCGCGCCATGCGCCGAGCGCACCCGACCCGACGTCAGCGGCAGCTCCGAGCAGTAGACATCCGCGACATCCAGCAGACTCGAGGGCGAGCGCCGCGCCGACGATGTCTACAATCGAATCGACCGCGCCAACCTCGTGGAACGTGACCTCATCCGGCGTCGTACCGTGGATGGCGGCCTCCGCCTCCGCCAGCCGCCGGAAGATCGCCCGCGCCCGCTCGTGCGCCCGTTGCGGCAGTGATGCGGCATCCAGCAGCGCGGTGATGTCCGCCAGCCGCCGATGCGCGTGGGGTGTGCTTTCATCCAGCCGGACATGGAGCCGCGCGCCGCTGATGCCATGCTCGGTGACGCGGGTCGCCTCCAGGGTATAGCCTGAGAGTGGCAGCGTCGCCAGCCCGGCCCGCAGCGCGTCGAGGTCGAGGCCAGCGTCTACCAGCGCGCCCAGCAGCATATCGCCACTGATGCCTGAGAAGCAATCCAGCCAGAGCAGCATGGGCGGTCTCCTATTCGCGGGTGGTGTCGAGCAGAGAATGGCGGCATATGCCTGGGGCTACCACGCCGTAGGCTGAAGACCTACGGCTAATCCTGATCGTTCGGGATTCTCTGGGATGGCGAAAGAGTACGCCGCCCCAGGATTAGCCGCGGCATGATGGCGTTTCCTTTGTTGATCGGGTCACCATGGGCGCGAACCTCTCCCGGCCTTTGGCCACCCTCCCCTACGAGGGGAGGGCACAGGCGACCAGCGCGGCGGTAGGCGCGCGTGATTCTGGCTCCCCTCTCCTCGTAGGAGAGGGGTTGGGGGTGAGGTCTGCCCCTATCACCCAATGAAGTTCTTCATCACCATTATGCTGCTAGCCTTCTTATCATTCGCCACGTCCCCTGCCCGCAGCGCCTTCTCACAGATATCATACTGCCGCTCGACGCGCATGCCCGCGCGCTCGTAGAGCCGGGTCGCGCCAGTGAGACTCTGTGAGTCTACCCCCAGCGCGATAGCGCGTAGCCCGCGCCGATAGAGTTCGCCAAATGCGTGGCGTAGCAGCGCGGCGCCCAACCCGCGCCCGCGCCAGGGACGCCGGACACCCAGATCGTTCACCCAGCCGCGATCAGGCAGTATCTCGCCCATCACCACACCAGCGACCTCGTCGCCATCCATCGCCAGAAACCAGAGGCTGGGATCGAAGGTGTCTATTTCGATGGACGCGCGGGAGAAGTCTTCATAAGACTGTTCGGCGTATCCCCAGTGATCCTGGAACGCCTCGCGCAAGGCGGCGTGGGTGGCGCGCAGGTCGGCGTCGCCGCTGGGATTGCGCACAGTGACGCCATCTGGCCAGGCAACCGCCGCTGGCTCCTCGGCCAGTTCGACGATCATGCCCCACATATGGCGGACGACCTGATAGCCCGCTCCCTCCAGCAGGCGGCGCGCTGGCTGCATTGGCGGCAGCGATCCATTGCTGGAGGACGACGCGATCAGCGGGCGCGAATCGTCCCAGCGCTTCGCTGGCGCGCTGCTCGACCCGCGCGAGCAACGCGGAGCCGATGCCTCGCCCACGCGCATCGGGGTGGACAGTGGCGAACGCCTGAAGGTCGGTGCGCTCGACGGGCTGCAGATGGGCGAATCCCAGCGCCTCCTGTCCGTCGGCTGCGACCGCCAGCCAGGCATTCTTGCCCCAGTCGAAGTCGGAGCGCTGCCAGACGATGCTGACGCCATCGAGCATCGCGGGGTCGGGGCTGCCCATCTCCTCGGTTTCGCAGGTGGCGATCAGCGCCATAATCGCGTCGCGGTCATCGGGCGACGCATGCGCGGATGGAGAATCCGGGAGTGTCAGCCATGCATATCTCCTTGTATCAAGGGTGATCGACGCCCGCGATTTCGATGGCGTGCGCCTCATCCGTCGGGCGCGTGGCGAACCAGCGCAGCGCCTCGCCCGCCAGATAGACCGACCCCGCGACACAGACGAGGTCGCGCGGGCCAGCGTCGGCAAGAGCGGCGGTCAACGCCTGCGCCGTGTTGATGGCGGGAATGACATCGAGCGTGGGCGCCGCCTCGGCAAGTATGGACGCTAGCTGTTCCGGCGCGGCGGCCCGTGGAATCGCCGCAGCGGTGGTATAGACGCGCGCGGCGCCAGAACGGGCAATCTCAGCGGCGACGCCACGCAGGTCTTTGTCGGCCATCAGCCCAATTACCAGTAAGAGGCGATCCCAGGTGAAGTGGCGGCGGAGCGCGGCGAAGAGATGGGCGAATGAGTCGGCGTTGTGGGCGCTATCCACGACCGCCAGCGGCTCATGCCCGACGATCTGGAGCCGTCCCGGCCAGCGCACCGTGCGCAATCCAGCGCGAATGGCCGCCTCATCCAGCGCCAGCCCGCGCGCGCGCAGACCCTCCGCCAACGCCAGCGCCACCGTCGCGTTCTCGATCTGATGCTCGCCGAGCAGCGCTAGCTCCAGCCCGGCATAGCTTCCCGTTGGCGTCGTGACATCGAAGAATTGCCGTGTCTGCTCCGCCGCGCCGGGCGACCAGGTATAGTCGCAGCTGCTGCCCACCGGCCCGATGCGCACCAGCGGCGCGTGACGCATCGCGGCGACCCGCTCGATGGCCGCCACCGCCTCGGGCGCCTGGGCCGAGCAGACGACAGGCACGCCCTCTTTGATGATGCCCGCCTTCTCCCCGGCGATCTCGCCGAGCGTGTTGCCGAGGATGGCCATGTGATCGTAGCTAATCGATGTGATGGCCGTCATCATCGGCTCGACGACATTGGTGGCGTCCAGTCGGCCACCCAGCCCAACCTCGATCACCGCGTGGTCAACGCCCGCAGCGCGGAACGCCAGGAACGCCAGCGCGGTCGAGACTTCGTAGGTGATGTATGTGCCCTGCGTATCGCCAATGTCAGCCAGCGCCTGACGCATCCTCGGCAGCAGCGCGATCAGCCGCTCGCCCGCGATCACCTGCCCATCGATGCGGATGCGCTCGCGGAAGGTGTGCAGGTCGGGTTGCGTGTAGAGTCCGGTGTGCTGGCCCGCCGCCCGCAGGATGCTCTCGAGCATCGCCGAGGTCGAGCCTTTGCCCTTGGTTCCGGCGATGTGGGTGACGCCATAGGTTCGCTGCGGATCGCCCAGCCGCGCCAGCAGTTCGCGCTCGCGGGCGAGGTTGTCTTCGCGGTCGTGGACGAACACGCCGGTATGCTCGGTATCGCTGAAGCTATAGATCCAGGCCAGCGCCTCGGCCCAGGTTGCGGGTCGGCCATCGGGCCAGCCGGATTGCTGCTCGGTCACTTCGTCCCCTCCTGCCAGCCGCGCACCACCGCGTCGCTCATGCGGATGACACGCGCCAGTTGCCGCACGTCGTGAACACGGGCGATATCGGCGCCCTGGGCGATGCCAAGCGCGACGGTGGCCGCCGTGCCCTCCACGCGGTCATCGACGGGTGTGCCCAACACCAGCCCGATATGCGCCTTGCGCGATGTGCCGATCAGCAGCGGACGCCCTAGCGCGCGCACCTCATGCAGCCGGGACAGCACCCGCAGGTTTTCAGCGCCCGCCAGCCCAAAGCCGAAACCGGGGTCGAGAATCAGATGCTCCCAGGGAATCCCGGCGGCGAGCGCGAGTTCGACGCTGGTGGAAAGTTGGCGCAGCACATCGCTCACTGGCTCGTGACGCGGCTTGCCACGCAGATTGCTCATCAGCACGACGGGCACACGCCGGGCGGCCACGAGCCGCCCCAACTGCGGGTCGGCATGCAGCCCGGTGATATCGTTGACCAGCGATGCGCCAACGTCCAGCGCGGCCTCGGCGACGCTCGCCTTATAGGTGTCTATCGAGAGGATGACCGATGGCGGCAACGTGGCGGCGAGCGCGGCGATCACCGGGACAACGCGCCCCCGCTCGATGGCGGCGTCCAGCGGTGGCTGATCCTCGGTGGTCGGCCGGGTGGATTCGCCGCCGATGTCCAGCATCTCCGCGCCATCGGCCACCATCTGCCGCGCGCGGGCAACCGCCGTCGCCACAATCGCGTCGGTGGCGATACCGTCGGCCGCCAGTCCATCCTGTGAGAACGAGTCGGGCGTGATATTGAGGATGCCCATGACCCAGGTTTTCGTGCCCCAGGCGAGTGTATGGCGCCCCCAGATGGTCGGCGCGAGCGAATCAGCCATGGTTTCGGCGTGCTCCTCTATGTATCGTGTATTATTCGATGTGAGTTGAGGCGGTGAATCGCGTGGCAATAGGCGTCTAATAACAAAGCCCGTTGAGATGGTTGTTGTCTGGACGGCCCTCTCCCCCGCCCCTCCCCTAAAAGGGAGGGGAGCCAGAAGCGTGCCTGGTCGCCGCACGGTCGCCTAGTCCCTCCCCTCGTAGGGGGGGTGGCCGAAGGCCGGGAGAGGTTCGCGCCCGCGATGACCCGATCAACAAAGGAAACACCATCATGCCGCGAAGTGCGATAACCACCACCCTCGCGTCCAGTTCAGCCATCAACTCGCCCTCATTCAACCCCCACCGCTTTGCGCAGTGTCGCCAGTTCTTGCTCGGTCAGCAGCCGCGACGCGCCTGGCTCGAGCGATCCCAGGGTGAGCGGCCCGACGCGCACCCGTCGCAGTTGTAGCACGCGTACCCCTGCCACCGCCAGCATCCGCCGCACCTGGCGTTTGCGCCCCTCGTGCAGTTCGACGCCGAGCCAGATGCCGTCCATGCCATTCATGCCATCGTCGGAGGTGTCGTCCACAATCCAGGCGCGGGCGGGCGCGGTGGGCCGAGTCTCGCCGGGAAGCATCATGCCCTGCGTGATGGCTGTCATCGCCGCCGCCGATGGCCGATTCGCCACCAGCGCCTCGTACTCCTTGGTCAGCGCATAGCGCGGATGCGTCAGCCGCAGCGCCAGTTCACCATCATTGGTCAGCAGCAGCAGCCCTTCGGTGTCCACATCCAGCCGCCCAACGGGATAGACCCGCTGCGCGACCCATTCGGCGGGCAGCAGATCGAGCACCGTACGCCGCCGCTGCGGATCGTGCGCGGTCGTCACCGTCTCCAGCGGCTTATTGAGCAGGATGTAGAGATGTTTGGCCGTGGGACGCACCAGCCGCCCGCGCACCCGCACCTCGTCGCTGGCCGGGTTCACGCGCACGCCCAGCTCGCGCACGATCACGCCGTTGACCGAGACGACGCCGACCTCGATCAGTTCTTCCGCGTGGCGGCGGGATGCGATGCCCGCATGCGCCAGATATTTTTGCAGGCGCTCACCGGCCTGTTTCTCGTTGTCCGTCCCTGCTGTGTCTGCCATGTCAGTCCCATCTCATGCTTCGCGTGACCGGTATCCCGCCCTGCCTCCCTACATGATACCGCGCAACGGCATACGAGCAGCAGGCGAAAATCTGACCAGGTGTCTTGCCGCATAGGCTACCATGAGGGAGGCTAACAGGTGACAGGCGCGTCGAATGATGCGTGGAGGGAGCGGCATGGCAGAGATCAGTGCTGATGATGTGGGCGTGGTGGCTCAGGATGGGCGGCAGCGCGAGGCGGCGGAGTTCATCCTGCGGCTGGGCAATGCGCTGCTGCAGGCGGGCTATCCCATCAATCAGATCGTCGAATTGCTGCTGGCGCTCTCGCATTCGCTGGAACTGCCACAGCCGCAGATCTATGTGACGCCCACCGTCATCGAGGTCACTATTGGCCCGCTGTCGCGCCAGCATCGCGCGCTGCTCGTCACCACGCCGGGCGACATCAACCTCGGCCAACTCACCCAACTGGACGCCATCGCCCGCGCCGTCGCCGCCGGAACGCTCACCCCGCACGACGGCCTCGCCCGGCTAGAGGCGCTCTCAGATGCCCCGCCGCTGGGCAGCGCGCTGCTGGTGGGCGTCTCATACGCCCTGACGGCGGCGGCCTTCGCCCGCACATTGGGCGGCGGTGTCCGCGAGATTCTGGTGGCGGCGCTGGTGGGTGGTGTGACGGGCGTCCTCGCCGTATTAGCCCAGCTTTTCGCGCGCATCCAGCGTATCTTCCCGCCGCTGGCCGCGTTTGTCGCCAGTCTGCTGGTCACGGCATGGGCGGCGAAGGTGACGCCAGTATCGGGAAGCCTGGTGACGCTGGCGGGCCTCTTTGTCCTGCTCCCTGGCTTCACGCTGACCGTCGCGCTGGAGGAGCTTGCGTCCCGCGATCTCGTCTCCGGCACGGTACGTCTCACCTCGGCCTTCATCACGCTCTTTGGGCTGATTCTGGGGGTCGCGCTCGGCAGCCAGCTTGCCGTGCGGCTGTTTGGCCCGGCGCGGCTGGCGCCGCCCGATGAGCTGCCCGCGTGGACGTATCTGCTGGCGGCGCTGGTGGCCGGGCTGGCGTATACGCTGTGGCTGCGGGTCGAGCGGCGCGATATCGTCTGGGTGGTGCTGGCGTGCCTGATTGCGGCGACGGCGGCGCGCGTGGGCGTGCTGCTGCTGGGGGCGCAGCTTGGCGCGTTCGCGGCGGCGCTGGTGGTTGGGCTGGCCAGCAATCTCTTCGCGCTGGCGACGGGACGGCCAGCGGCGGTGATGCAGGTGCCGGGCCTCATTCTGCTGGTGCCGGGCAGCATCGGCTTGCAGAGCTTCCAGGCGCTTTTCACCGCGCAGACGGTTGTGGGTATCCAGGCGGCTTTCCAGATGTTCCTGACGGCGATTGCGCTGGTCTACGGTATCTTCGTCGCCAATCTGCTGCTGCCCCCGCGTCATCCGCTGCGCATGCTCTTCGACGTGGTCAGCCGCATCGAGCGGACGGTGCTGCTGCGCGGCGGCAACGGGAGGCGCAAGCGGGGATGAGGGAATGCTATACTGCGGGTGAGATTCAGAAGTATCTCCCAGGGAGGAGAACATCATGAGCCAGAGCGCCCCCTCACATAGCCCTATCGAAGAGGTAGCAGAATTCTTTGGGCGTGGGCCATCGCGCGAGGAGATTCGACAGTTTCAACTTTCTGATGAGACACAGGAATGGATCAGCCAACTTCTCGACAAGGAAGATGAAGGCACGCTGAGCGCGGAGGAGCGCCATCAACTCGACGAGTTGCTCATCATCCACGATGTCGTCACGCTGATCCGTTCGCAATCGCGTTAAGCAATAGAGCGCTGCGCCGTTTCTAGTGCCCCAATGTCAGGTCCCATTTTGCAGGCGATATATCTTATCAGC
The DNA here is from genome assembly GCA_963702665.1 of uncultured Chloroflexia bacterium. Taxonomy (GTDB): domain Bacteria; phylum Chloroflexota; class Ktedonobacteria; order Ktedonobacterales; family JADMIN01; genus DAHUXT01. Next base: position 14,720 of record CAVPDP010000001.1, on the reverse strand, counting down.
AGCCACGAACATATCCAGCCATAATCCTGCAAGCAGTAGTATCCCCGCAGAGCATGACAGGACCAGAGGTATGTCTTGCTCTGGCCAGAAACCAGATATCTGTTAATCGTCAATTATTGCAGACAACCCAGACGACCTCACCAGCAGATTAAGAACCAGACCATTGGCTGTCTCGACGCAGGCTGCCTCAGCGCCTTCTAATTGCTTGAGGTAACGCGGTCCCCATATCGCGAATCGCAGATCATGAAGCATGAACACGGCAATGCACGATAAGGATAGCAACTTGTCGTACTGTGACCCTGCTATCGCATCCCCGCTACGCCACGGCGCCGCGCGGGCGAACCAGCGTCAGCATCGGCTCGCCGCTATCGAGCATGTTGACGATGCGCGAGCCGCCGGAGTTCGTGGGCGTGCGGGTGGAGAAGCCGATGGCCTTCAGCATCTGCGGCTGCTGGGCGGCGCGTAGCTCCTCGGCGACCAGCCAGAGCAGGTCGGAGACATCTATCTCCAGCGCCTCGGCCAGCCGCTCCAGCACGACCGGCGACGGATATTTCTTGCCGCGCTCGATCTCGCCCAGGTAGACGACCGAGATGATCGAACGCTCGGCCAGTTCCTTCATCGTCAGGTGGCGCACCGAGCGTTCGCGCCGGACGACCGCGCCTACGGTTTCCTGCAAGTCAGCCATACGGTCGCCTCCTATCCCTCTCGATAACCCCGAAGTATCCCCGAATAGCCTGAAACATATGCTGCCAGCATATACCGCCAGCGCGCCTATGCTGAGAGCATCGCTTTGCCCTTCAATTCTACGCCACAGCGGGGTACCGTTCAAGCAAGATCGTACCGCTGGAATGTCAGCGACGCCAACAGGCGTCTCATGCTGACGCTCTAGAGAAGATTTCAGGGAGACTCCGCCGATGATGTACTTTCAACCGTATCTGGCCGACGAGGCTCGACCCGCATCATTCCCGCCGACGCCGATTGTCTTCGAGCGCGCCGCCCCCACCCGCTGGGAGTATCACGTCGTCGCCATCGACCCACGCGAGGATGAGCCGCTCGACGAAACGGCGCTCGCGGCGCTGGGTGGCGAGGGCTGGCTGCTCGCCAACATCCTGACGCTGCCCAGCGGCCAGACCATTTCACGCATCTACTACTACTTCGTGCGCCAGGCCGAGTAGTAACACCACAGTAGAAGCCCGCCAGCGTGTGGGCAGGAGGATTACACACCATGTCATATGAAGTACCCATTCCGCAGGCGTCAAGCGCCGCCAGTCTGGTGATTCCCACCGTCATCGAGTCGGGGTCACGCGGCGAGCGCGCCTACGACCTCTTCTCGCGGCTGCTGCGCGAGCGTATCGTGCTGGTCAATGGGATGGTCGAGGATCAGATGGCCAACCTCGTCGTCGCCGAGCTGCTCTTTCTGGCCAGCGAGAACACCGAGCGCGAGATCAACATGTACATCAACTCGCCAGGCGGCGTCATCACCGCTGGGCTGGCGATCTACGACACCATGCGCTCGATTCGCAGCCCCATCGCCACCACCTGCGTTGGCATGGCCGCCAGCTTCGGCACCGTGCTGCTGATGGCGGGCGATCCCGGTCGCCGCTATGCGCTGCCCCACTCGCGCATCCATATTCACCAGCCGTTGCTAGCCGGCGGCGGGCTGGGCGGCCAGGTCACTGATATCGACATCCACGCGCGCGAGTTGCTGCATACCCGCGATGTCATGAACGAGATCATGGCGCTGCATACCGGCCAGTCGCTGGAGCGCATCCGCCACGACACCGAGCGCGACTTCTTCATGAGCGCCGAGTCCGCCCGCGACTATGGTATCGTGGACGAGGTGCTGCAACTGGAGGACTGGCACGCGCGCGGCACGAAAGACCAGAAAGCGCTGGAACGGTAGCGGCGAATGCGCGGCCTCGGCCTTGATGGTGTTTCCTGTGTTGATCGGGTCATCGTGGGCGCGAACCTCTCCCGGCCTATCGGCCACCCTCCCCTACGAGGGGAGGGACCAGGCGACCAGCGCAGCGACTGGTGCGTGCCGCCAGACCTGCTCTGCCGCTACCCCTCTCCTCGGTAGCCGAGAGCGGGCTGGGGCGTGAGGTCAGCCCCAGATCACCCGCCATGCCTCATGCGGTTTGATACAAGGAGCATGCGATGCGCGTACTGATTCTCGGCGGCACAAAGTTTCTGGGGCGTCATCTGGCGGAGTCCGCGCTGGCGCAGGGCCATAGTGTGACCCTCTTCAACCGGGGCGTCCAGAGTGCGGGGCTGTATCCCGAGGCGGAGCATCTGCGCGGCGACCGTGACGGCGACCTGACCGCGCTGCACGGGCGCACATGGGATGTCGCGATAGACACCAGCGGCTACGTGCCCCGCGTCGTGCGCGCATCGGCGCAACTGCTGGCGGACGCCGTCGAGCATTACAGCTTCGTCTCCAGCATCTCGGCGTACGCGGGCTGGCCAGCGCTATCGCGTATTGAAGAAGACTCGCCCGTCGCCACGCTGGCCGATCCCACCGTGGAGGAGGTGGGTGGCGAGTCGTATGGCCCACTGAAGGCGCTCTGCGAGCAGGCTGTTCTGGAGACGCTGCCGGGACGAGCGCTGGTCGTGCGGCCGGGGTTGATCGTCGGGCCATACGATCCGACCGACCGCTTTAGCTACTGGCCATATCGGATTGCGCGTGGCGGCGAGGCGCTGGCTCCGGGCAGGCCAGAGGGTCTGACCCAGGTGATCGACGCGCGTGACCTGGCCGAGTGGATTTTGCGGATGGCGACCGAGCGCGCCACTGGCACATACAACGCGACCGGGCCGGATTATCCGCTGACGATGGCGGCGCTACTGGCGGAATCGCGGCGTGTGAGCGGCAGCGAGACGACCATCACCTGGGTCACAGATGACTTTCTGGAGCAGCAGCAGATAGGTGAGTGGGTGGAGCTACCGCTCTGGATCCCCGAAAAGGAGGGGCCAGGTGTCGGCGATGTCAACTGCGCGCGGGCAATCGCCGCTGGGCTAACGTTCCGTCCGCTGGCGGAGACGATTCGCGCCACGCTGGACTGGCTGGCCACGCGTCCCGCCGACTACGCCTGGAAAGCTGGCCTGACACCCGAACGCGAGACGGAGACGCTGGCCGCCTGGCATGCCGCGCAACAGGCATCGGTATAGCCCGGTATAGCGGCGAGCAACCACAGCGGAGGAGGATACGATGGCGCAGGAGCGTATTGGCATCTTCAGCGACATGCATGGGAATGCGGTCGCCTTCGAGACCGTGTTGGCGGCGCTGCGTGTGGAGGGCGTCGAGCGATTCGTCTGCCTGGGCGATGTCGCGGCGACGGGGCCACAGCCCGGCGAGGTGGTGCGGCGGCTGCGCGAGTTGAATTGCCCCGTGGTGATGGGCAATACCGATGACCATGTGCTGACGCCATCGGAGCCGGAGTCCGATGATGAGAATACCGTCCGCATCCGCGAGATAGACCAGTGGAGCGCGGCGCAGCTTGCCAGCGATGAGCGCGCATTCGTGGCGAGTTTCGCGCCGACGGTGACGCTACCATTGGCCGATGGCGGCAGCCTGCTCTGCTATCACGGGTCGCCGCGTTCGTATAACGATCTCGTGTTGCCAACCACCACGACCGAGGATCTGGATACGCTGCTGGGCGAGACGACGGCGACGGTGTTCGCGGGCGGGCACACCCACCAGCAGATGCTGCGGCGCCATCGGACGGCGCTGGTGCTGAATCCGGGAAGCGTCGGCCTGCCGATGGATCGCGTGCCACCTGGCCCCGGTACGCGCAACCCGTCGTGGGCGGAGTTCGCCGTGCTCACGTGTGGCGACGGCGATCTACGGATCGAGCTGCGACGCGTCCGTTTCGATGTCGCGGCGTTGCTGGCGGCGGCGCGGCAGAGTGGCATGCCGCATGCCGAGTGGTATGCGAGCGACTGGGATATCGGGTGAGGCATCTGAGGCGTCTAGGGGACAATCGGGCGGAATAGGGCGCAATCAGCCGAAATATGGTATACTGAGAGGCACGCGGCGAGTCAAATCGGTGCGTACCACCTCTTGGGGATGTCGGGTTTCGACAGGCAGGAGAGGTGAGCGTTTGCAGGCCGAGGTGCCGGTACACACATCTCGTAAAACAACCGGCAAAACTATGACTGCCGACAAGCAGCCTTCTCTCGCTCTCGCCGCCTAAAAACGGTCGAAGCGCATCCGTCCGACTTGCGTCTCATGAGCCGGGTACGGGTGTAACACAATGAGGCTGGGCAGCGCGGACACCCGCTAGTCGCTGCCAAGAGCCAGCGGGCAGGTGTGACTTGACCCCGCCGGTGGGGGCTAGCCATACGTCATCAAAACGCCGGATACGCCTGTAGCATATCGTTCATTGCGCTTGTTTGGACGGGGAGTTCGACTCTCCCCCATCTCCACCACGCGGGCTCAGGATGCTTAAATCCTGAGCCCGCGCTTTGTCCCGGTTGTCCCAACCCGACAAGAGCATGCCTCACATCACGCTCCGCGACTTCCGAAGATATGTTCCAACTGTCTGGCGCTCGCCTACGATGGGGAGTCCCGTATTGCGGTCGCGCATGACTTCGGTGAGCAGGCGCGCCGCTTCCTGTCTCGTTTTGGCGTAGATGTTCTTGCGCTTGCCATCGTCGAGCGTGACACGTGCCATCCAGCGCCCGTCGCTTCGTTTGACGATACTGCCTTCATTGTTGCCGCGCTTTCGGCTTCGTGACGGAGAGATCGCAACATGCGTGGCCGCTGGTGCGCCGCCTACCTGCTCGATCATCGCATACTCCTTTGTCGGCTTGGCATATTTGGTGCCTTTGTGGTTTCGACTCCAAGACATTTCGAGGCGCGTGGATCGGGATAGCATCACTGCATGCCCGCTGGCTGCCGTCTGGGATATGCTCAATTTAGCGCGGATAACCCAATGCAGCAATGGGCAGGCATGGCTCTTCGCCTGGGTGCAGGGAAGGAGTGCTGAACATGGGCAGCAGCTCACTTGTCTCCTCTGTAGCAATGGAATAAGCCATATCTCCCTGATTCGCTTGTGGCTATCTTCTTCCAAATAGCCGTCGAAAAATGCTGGGCCTGTAGGGCTGTCTCTTCTCCAACCAGCTCATTGTTGGACGTACGGCGACCCCATACTCCCTTCTTACTACACCCAACACCTCCAAAAAGTGGAAACCGCCCGCCATATCGCCTGTCACAGCTAGGTCTCCCTCAGCGCTAAGTGCGCAACAGTTGATGGCAGCGTCATGCGTCCAACGTGCAATCTCCTGTCCTCGATAGGTATCCCAGAGCCGCAGAGTCCGATCTCCGGAAGCTGAAAGCGCCAACCGCCCATCAGCGCTCAACGAGCAGTCATAGACTCCCCGGGTGTGTCCTACAAATATGCCTAGCAACTTCTCAGCAACGGTATCCCAGAGCCGCAGAGTCCGATCTCCGGAAGCTGAAAGCGCCAACCGCCCATCAGCGCTCAACGAGCAGCCATAGACTCCCCGGGTGTGTCCTTCGAATATGCGCAGCGTTTTTCTCGTGGCGGTATCCCAGAGCAGTAGCGTTTTATCATCCGCTGCAGAGAGCGCTAGCCGCCCATCGGCACTCAGCGAGCAACTCCGCACAATCCCAGCGTGGGCGAAGTGTACGTGCGGCCAGCTCATAGTAGCGATATCGTAAAAAACGAGGTCTTTCCCGGAGGTGGAGATCGCCAGTTGCCGTTCCGCGCTTAGCGCGCAAGCAACGAGAATGTTGCGATTGGATGTACGCAGCGTCTGCCCAGTGGTTGTATCCCAAAGTCGTAGTGTTTCATCGTCGGAGGCAGAGAGCGCTAACCGTCCATCGGCGCTCAATGCGCAACCGCGTACTTCCTTACTATGGCCCTCCAATGTGCGCAGCGTTGTGCTGCTCGCCGTATCCCAGAGTCGTAGCGTGGCATCTTCGGAGGCAGAGAGCGCTAACCGTCCATCGGCGCTCAGTGCGCATCCTGTTACCCTATCGTGGTGAACCTCGCTGCGATTGCCGACCGCCACTGGCCGCGAACGGCCGCTCGCCGTATCCCAAAGTCGTAGCGTGGCATCGCCGGAAGCGGAGAGCGCTAGCCGTCCATCGGCGCTCAATGCGCAACTATATATCGCAGATTGATGGTCAGCATATGTGCGTAGCAACTCACCAGTGGCGGTATCCCAGAGCCGCAGAGTCTGATCCCAGGAAGCTGAAAGCGCCAACCGCCCATCGGCGCTCAACGAGCAGCCATAGACTCCCTTAGTGTGCCCCGTGAACACGCGTAGCAACTTACCAGTGGTGGTATCCCAGAGCCGCAAGGTACGATCTTCGGAGGCAGAGAGCGCTAGCCGTCCATCGGCGCTCAACGCGCAACTTTTCACTGTATCTGTGTGGCCCTCCAGCGTCATAAGTGTCTTGAAACTAATTGTGTTCCACAGTGCTAGCTTTCGATTCCATCTAATAGCAGAGAGAGCTAGTTGCCCGTCCGCGCTCAATGCACAACCTCTCACCGAGTATGGGTCGCCTCTGGACGTACGCAACAACTCACCGCTGGAGGTATCCCACAACGCCAACACGCTTTCCCATGAAGTAAATGAAAGCGCCAGTCGCCCGTCTGGGCTTAGCGCGCAATCTAGTGAGCTGAATCCGCTCTTCTCCCACGCGCTGAGCCGCCCTCTGGCAACATCCAATTGTTGCAGCGTCTGCCCAGTGGTGGTATCCCAGAGCCGCAAGGTACGATCTTCGGAGGCAGAGAGCGCTAGCCGTCCATCGGCGCTCAACGCGCAACTTTTCACTGTATCTGTGTGGCCCTCCAGTGTACGCAGCATTCCGCCGCTCGTCGTATCCCAGAGTCGTAACGTCAGGTCAGCTGAGGCGGAGAGCGCTAGCCGTCCATCGGCACTCAGCGCACAAGCATACACAACGCCGTCGTGGCCTTGCAGGATATGTAGCAGTGCAGGATCAGGTGCTTTGAGCGACTGTGAGCGCAGTCGCAGCAAGGGGATCGTTTGCTCTGGCAAACCGTGCAGCCGCGTCACCTGACCAACACGGCCAATGATCTGGTTTAACAATTCGGATGGCGCGTGGGTAAGGACAACAGCTCCCGAGCGCACCACAGTCGCAATCTTAGCAATGTCAGCGTCGCCCGGAGCAAGCGTTAAGTCGTCTAGCGCGGCGGTAACACCCTCGACAGTCAGCTTCCCCTCCAGAAAGCGCCCGTCAGTGAGTGTTGTCTCTAAAGCCTCGCGGGCTGTTGATCCTGCCTCCGCCTGCTGGAAAACAAGTTCCGCTAACTTGCGCCGATTCCAAATAGCTGACGTATCCGCGCTCAGTTGATAGGGCTGCTCACCGAAATATGCCGCCAGATCAGCGTGCCGCGCCATCTGTTCGGTTCCATCCAGGTAGCGCCGCGCCGCCTCCTCGAGCAACTGACGATGGTAGAACGTGACGAGTTGCGCGCCGTCTGCCTCTCGCTCCGTGAGATAGCGTTCCAGATCAGCGATGAGGCGCGCCCACGACCCGCGCCAGATTGGGGCTGTCCGACGTCGAGTATTCCCTGATCGTCCAGCCGATCGCCGCGAATTTTGCTCAGCCGACCGCCACGGAGCAGTCAGCCTTGATCACGCTGTACAACTTCGTCCTGCATGTCGCGGGCAACGCTACAGGTTTCCGCGACGGTCTGAGCCTCGTCTATGTGCAGAACATGCTCAGCGCCACCGGCGCCACGCGCCAGCAGTGCCACAGATCTGCTGAATACGCCGTTCGTTCTGGGCCACCGCCTGACTGTACACGCGGGCCGAAGCACCCAGGCGGCGGTGCAGAACGACATCGAGATTATCGAAGGCATCAAAGCGCAACACCTCGATCCGTCTCCATCGCTTCTTCCGGCTGTCTCGCCGCTTGCCGTGGACGATCGCCGAGCTCGATCTCGTGCTCACGCGATTTTCAGCGCAACGGCCTCTGCGCAGGGATCGACCTGAATGCGCTCGTGCAGATTGCCCGGCTGCTGTCGCTGCAGGAGCGTCTGGACGATATCTCGATTCAGGAGCTCAGCGGCCTGTGGGCGGCGATCCCGAACGATGCGATTGACGGAACGCCGGGACTGTTCGACTCACTCTTCAACCCAACCCAGCTCGCCAGCCTGGGCACCCCTATCGCCTATGTCGAGACGACGACCGCGACATTCCTTCATCCTTCATGGAACACCGGCGCCGGCGCGCCAGGCACGTCAAACCCACGCGACAACACACTCGCGCCGCCGCTGACCGGCCTTCGCATCAGCGACCAGGAACTGGTCCAGCTGCTCACAAATCTTGCGGCGCCGCTGGGAATTACGCTCACGGCCCAGCCAGTGCGCACGCGTTCGCTGTGTCCATCGGAAATTTCAGCCCGTCGACCGCCACGCCACGCTGGCGCGAGTGCTCGGCCTGTCCATCTGCAGCTGTTCCAGCTCATCACCGCCGCCAACGTGCCGGTGGACCTGCTGGCGCCGCCTCCGATTCAGCCCACTCCACCCGCGGCGCCAACGGTCGTGCACGTCATCGACACATTGGCCGCCCTGCTGGACGCCCGCGACTGGACGTCGGCCAGCGGCTTCAGTGGTGATGAGATGGCATTTGTGACCGGCCGCATTCCGCTCGATGCCAGCCTGCTGCCCGACGCACCGACGATCGCCACCGCGACGGTCGCTCAGCTTCAGTCGGACCACGCGTTGAGTTTGCCGACACGATCCTGAGCGGCCTGCCCAACGGCACCTCGACGCTCACCGAAGCCCAGTCCAGAACGATCGTGGCGCTCAACTCGATGCTCTTCGAGCCGGCCGCCGACGGTTCCAAACTTCGCCTCAAAGCGTCGATCGTGCCCGAACCCACCGCGGCGTCCATTCTGCTGCCCGACGATCCCGAGATCACGGTCTCGAAAGGCGACGTGGCGGTACGTTTGGCGAAGTCGTCCATCCACCAACTCGTCAAAGCCGCGCTTGCCAACGCCGTGGGACTGGCGCGGGACAGGCCGACGCACTCTGCCGGCGTCTGGACAAGCGGCCACGCTCGACGCCGGCCCGTTTCTCCAGGCGATGGCTGCGCTGCTGTACGCACCGGGAACGGACCAGACGGCGTTGATAAATGTCCTGAAGTCGGTCCTGCCGCTTGACCTCCTCTATCGCGATGATGTGTACGACGCGGCGACGCTCGACTTCATCGGTCAGTCGACGCAGACGCGGACGGCCTTCGGTCTAGCGGGCGCTCCTGATTGCGTCGGTCCGGCTGTCGGCGCGCTTCCGCGATCTGGCGAAGCGCCCCGATCCGGCGTACGGCTACACGAGCCAGGCCCCGGACGTGGTCGCATTGCGCAGCGTGCTGCACAGCCGGCGGACTCCTGAACGCGTCGTCCGCCGACATTGCGCGCGCCCTGCGCACCGATCAGCCGCGCGTTGATGCCCTCTGCCGCACTTGACGGCGCAATTGCCGGCCGGCGGGATCGCGCTATCAGCTCGGTCAGATTGCGGAATGCCTGGACCTGATGGCGTTGCTGGAAATGAGCGGCGAAACGCTGACCGACCTGGCACTGCCGTCGACGTCGACGCCGCCCGAGGCTGAATACGCGCGGTTCCGCCGGGCGGCCGACGGGTTGTTTGCCGCGTTTCGCGTAAGGACGCCAGCGTAGACGAGTTCCCGACCAAGGTGGAGCCCTACGAAGACAAGCTGCGCTCGCGGCGCCGCGACGGCCTGGTAGCCTCCTCCGCTTCACCGAACCCGCCAAGTTTCCAACCGCCGACGATCTCTATCCATATTTCCTGCTGACTACAGCTCGAGGGCTGCGCCAGGACGACGCGCGTCGCGGCAGCCGTCTTCTCGCTGCAGCTCTACGTCCAGCGCGGTGCTTCTGCACCTGGAACGTGCGTCGCCGCCAGACTTCCTCGTCTCGTCCGCCGTCATCCCCAGGGACGAATGGTCCTGGCTGCGTGAGTTCCGCCTGTGGCAGGCGAATCGTAAGGTTTATCTCTACTGAAAACACTTGGAGCCGGACCTTCGCGACGACAAGAAACCGCTGTTCAAGACACTCGAAGACACGCTGCTCCAACAGAAAATCGACGAGCAGAACGTCCGCGACGGTTACGCAGAGTACCCTGCAGGCTTCACGGAGATCTCCGGACTCCGCGTTGCCGCCGCGTGCAGCCAGACTGTACCAACCGGATCCGGATACCACATCGGACATTCTGCATTTGTTCGGCGTAACGGCGGCCGACCCGCCGCAATACTACACCGGCGATCGAGAACATCCAGCACGCAACGGTCAGGGCGAGTGCACTTTGGCTCGTGGCGTCCCCTCGATCTGACGATTCCTTTCGCCACCTGCTCCGCCATCGTCCATCTTGGAGCGCTGTACATTTCTGGCGGAGATCGTGACGCAGCCCAGGACGATGCTCTCGGGCGGCGCCTCGGTGTTCCTTGGATACCGGCACAAGGTGGCGCTGAATACAGCTCCCTGAAACTGAACGGGCGCTGGACGCCGCCGCAGGTGATTCGCATTCCTTCGGCGAATGGGCTGGTGGATCGAGCGATCGTGGACGATCCGTTGACGCAGGCGGTCAAGGCAGACGGCACGGCGCAGCCGCACCTGTTCAAGAAGGGCGAACCATGCCCTATGGACTATCCGCCCCCGCCCGGAGGCATCCGCAACCCCCGCTCATTTTCAAGCGCGGTGATGCGCTGCCCGGATTTTCCGTTTACCATCCCGCTCGTGCCGGCGTTGGGTCTCACCCGGCAGGAGCACACCGAGCCGCACGACGACTACACACTTAAAGGCTTCCGGTGGGTGACGCCCTTTCCCACCGAGGAAGGGACCGACTTGGTCCTGATGCACGGAGTCACAAGTACACACTTGATCTCCTGAACGGCATCGCGACGCAGACTTACCCGGGCTGGGAAGGAAACGCGGAAATCAATTCCAGTCTCCCGGCTGCCCGCCGCGGCGGTCCTCCTTGATGCGCAGGGCGGCGTCCGTGGCCTCGCCGACGTCCAGGCGGACGCACTGTGGGGACAGAATCCGTATTTCTCAAGCGCCGAAGTGCTGTTTGAGGGCGTCCCGGCACCGCAGACCGCGCTGCTGATCACGCCTGGTCTGGCGTCCTGGGCCTCACGCCGATCGAGGGCGCGACAGAACGCGTGGTCTTGCGCGTGGCCGGCGACAATTTCTTATCAACGCCGGCTCAATCCGGTGTTCGCCTGCCGCCTCAGTAGCAGCATCGCCCCGGCCCTGGCGCAGACGCTGTTTACCGGCAACCTCGAAACGCTCCTTTCTGTCACGACGCAGCTTGGGCCGACAGCGCTGCAGGAACGACCGCCGGCCTTCACGATGCCGAACGCCGGCACGGTTTCCGGCAACGCTCGATTTTGACGGAGCGGCGGGGACCTACTACGCCGAATATTTGCCACATCCCTGGCGTATCGCGGATCACCTTCGCACCGACGGGCAGTTCGACAGCGCGAAGCGCTGGTACCACTTCATCTTCGACCCGGCAGGCGAAAACATTCCGGCCGCCAACCCCGAATTCAAACGCGTCTGGCAGTTTTCGAAGTTCCGGACCGAGCCAATCAAGGACATGCGCGACACACTGGACAACGCCGCCGCGCTGGATGTCTACAGGGACGATCCTTTCAGTCCGCACGCCATCGCACGTCTACGGCCTGGCGCGTACGAAAAGGCCATGGTCATGCAATACGTCGGCAATCTGCTCGAGTGGGGCGATTCGCTGTTCATGCAGTTCACCGCCGAGTCGATCAATGAAGCCACGATGCTGTACATCCTGGCGTCCGACATCCTCGGACCGCGTCCGCCCGCGGTCGGCGATTGCGGCGCCATGGTCGCCGACGGCCAGCACCCGAAAACGTACGAGACGATCGCACCGCTGCTGCGAAATTCCCACGAGTTCATCCTCGAACTGGAGAATCTCTGGATCGGTGGCAACATCGGCGGTGGTTACACTGGAACCCTGCAGGATGGATCCGTGCACGCGGCTGGAGTCGTGGCGTTCAGTCGAAATGCCGCGACGGCCGAATGGGCTGCCGGCCCACCCGCGGGGAATTATGGTCTGAGCCGTCCGTACGCGTGGCAGCAGCAGACGCCGGGATTCTGGAACAGGTCCAGCGGAACGCCGCTCGCCGGTTTTCAGCTCGGCGGGACATTCGGGGAGGGCGGCACGTCGCTCGGGGTGCAGCCGGATCCGATCGGACCGCCGGACAACCCGCCGCCCGGAGTGGGCGGAGGACTCGCCGGTGGCGGGCTTGTCCCGGGCGGCTTCGTCCCGAAGGATATCGACACGCAACCCGGCCTCAACATCAACAACTACGGACGTGGGCCGGTTGATCATGGTCCGGTCACCAACGCCCAGCCGTGGCAAATCCTCGACACGAGCCTTGCGTTCTGCATTCCCGACAACGACGAGTTGCTGGCCTTGTGGGATCGCGTGGAGCTTCGTCTGTACCAAGTTCGGAACTGCATGGACATCGCCGGCGTCCGCCGGCAGCCCGATCTCTTCGGTCCACCGATCGATCCGCACCTGCTGGTGAAAATGCAAGCCGAAGGCCTCAGCCTCGATGACGTGTTGAACGTCACCTCGGGGAGCGTGCCGCCGTATCGCTTCCCGATGCTGCTCGAAAAAGCCCGACAGTATGCCGGGACGGTGCAGGGCTTCGGCTCAGCCCTGCTGAGCGCGCTGGAAAAACGCGACACCGAAAGCCTGACACAGCTGCGAACGGTGCACGAACAGCATCTGCTCAAGATGCGCGTGCAGGTGCAGCAATTTGAGGTGACCAGCGCGCAGCAGACGCTGGAAGCCCTGCAGCTTCAGCAGGAGGCCGCCCAGTTCCGGCACGACTACTACTCGAATCTCTCGCAAACCGGTTTACTCCCTTTGGAAATTACCCAGCAGGTCTCCACCCATGTGGCCAATGCCTCCGTGGAGGCCGCGAGCATCCTGGGGCTTGTCGGCGGTGGCCTTGCGCTCCTCCCGCAAATCGGCGCTCCCACAGCGATGAGTTACGGCGGCCAGGAAACGAGCCACGCGAGCTGGTATTTCGCGGGTGCTATCAAGCTGCTCGGAGAGGTCGCCGAGCTGGTTGGAAAGTCCGCCGGCATCGAAGCGTCGTTCCAGCGGCGGGACGAAGAATGGAAGCACCAGGCCGCCCTCGCGCAGCGCGAAGTCGATCAGCTGAAGAGACAGGTGACGGCGGCGGATATTCGGGTCAAGTTGGCGCAACAGAACCTCGACGTACATAACGAGAGCATCTCGCAGATCGAAGAGGTGTTTCAGTTCTATCAGGATCGCTTCACGAGCCTCGGCTTGTACAAGCAGCTGGCCAGGACGCTCCAGACACTCTACCGCACTGCGTTCAACTCGGCGAGTCGATGACAGCGTTGGCGGATCAGGCCTATCGCTTCGAGCGGCCTGACGATGCGGGACCGCATTTGAACGGCCCGGACCGGGACGCCGCCACCGGCGGACTGCTCGCCGGCGAGCAGCTGCTACTGGACCTTCAGGCCCTTGAACAGAAATATCTGGAAACCGATTGCCGCCAATTGGAGATCGAGCAATCCTTCTCTGGCGCAGTTCGACCCAGCGCGCTCATGACGTTGCGCGAATCTGGCGAGTGCGACATCACCGTCCCCGAGCTGTTCTTCGACCTCTCCTATCCGGGACACTACCGCCGTCGGATCAGGGCGGTCCGGCTGTCGATTCCGTGCGTCGTCGGGCCGTTTGCCAACGCAAGCGCGACCTTGAGGCTCGTCAGCAGCGACATCCGGATGGCCGCCACGAGCGCGCAGGTCACGCCGGTGGCGGCGCGCCACGAAGTGTCGATTGCGGCGAGCAGCGGCCAGAACGATGCGGGAGTCTTTGAATTCTCGTTCCGTGACGAGCGCTACATGCCCTTCGAGGGCAATGGCGCAGCCAGCCGCTGGAAGCTGACGTTGCCGAAGGCCTTCCGGATGTTCGACTACGCGACGATTTCCGATGTGATTCTCCGCATCAGCTACACCGCTCTGAGCGACGAGAACCTCCGCGCCTCGGTTGAGGGCGAACTCACCGATTTGTCCCGCGCCATCAAGACACAACTGGCCGCAAAGGATCTTCAGAGTGTGGTGAGCCTGCGCCAGGACATCCCCGATGTGTTCGCGAGGCTCACGCGCGACGCTGTAGGAACAGTCATCCCGTTCGATATCGACCTCCGGCGCCTCCCCTGGTTCCTGAACACCAGGACGACGACGATCTCGTCAGTCCGCGTGATTCTCAGAACGTCCAAGCGAACCGCCATCCCCACACTTGCCGTCACGCTCGATGGCACCGTCGCAGGTCCGTTCGAGAAAGACAGCCGGGGCGCTGGAGCAGGCCAGCAGTACACACTGTTCAAATCAATTGAGCTCACGACTGCAGTGGGCGGCTGGTTTGGCAAAGCGCACACGGTGACGCTGACGGATATCGGCGACCTCAACGTCAAGCCGCCGCCCGGAGGCGCGATCGTGCTCGACCTCGCGCAGTTGCTGGATGTGCTCGTCGACGTGCGCTACAAGGTCAGCGCGGCGCCATAGAACTCTGACCAGGACGCAGTTAGATATGAGGTCGTCTGAACCCTTTATCGCCTTCGCACTCGATTTGTGGCACCACGGCACGCTGTTGCATCCGGCGAGTCGGCCAGTAAAGAAGACCGATGAGCCG